>CAITLU010000016.1 GCA_903893315.1 uncultured bacterium | reverse complement strand
GGTACATCGACATCGGCTTCGACAAGCCGCAATCAGCACACGAGGACTGGTTCACCATCGCAGGGTTGGTGGCAGCCGGACGCTGAGCGGGGAAAGACGAGCGCTCCGTGAAACGAGCGCGAGCCGTTTGCGCTCGGCATAGGGCGCTACGCTACAGAGATGCTGGCCACCGTGTGGCTCAGGGCGTTGAGGGGCCGGGCGGTGTTTCTCCGAGGGACAAGAGGCGTTCGCGGTAGATCGTCATCAGCGAGAGGAACGCCGCGAGAACGGCCGGACCGGCGAAGAGTCCCACCAGGCCGAAGGTGTCGAGTCCGCCGAGGATTCCCACGAAGAGAAGAGGTGTAGGTAGCTTGGCCTGGCCGCCGATTAGGAGCGGCCGCAGCAGGTTGTCGACCGATGATACGACCAGGCCTCCCCAAGTCAGCAGGCAGGTAGCGCGAACCCAGTCGCCGGTTATGTAGAGACCTATTGCCGCCGGAATCCATACCAGAGCGGCGCCGCCCACCGGCAAGAAAGAAAGCCCGAAAGTGAGAACCCCAAGGAGCAGAGCGAAGGGGATTCCGACGGCCCAAAGGCCAGCTCCGACCAGCAGGGCCTGGAGTACCGCAGTGGCGGCCAGACCCTGAACGACGGCCAGCAAAGTCGTCTGCAGGCGGGCAAAGATGCGGCGACGGTCCTCAGCCGCCATCGGCAGTGATTCCTCCAGGTATGCGATCGACGCCGCGCCGTCCCGCAGCGCGAAAAACAACGCGAACAACAAGATGCCGATGCCGATGAAGAAACCGAAGACGTTGCGGGCTACGTCCCCGGCGTGGGCGGCGGCGAACTCGCTCAGCCAGCGCAGGCCTGACAGCGCGAGAGCGGTAGGTTCGACCTCACCACCGGCCATCCGATCCTGAACCCAGGTCCAGGCTGGTTGGACGAGCCAGTAGTGACTGATGTCGTCCAGAACCTGGACCCGGTTGGCGGTGACGAATGCCGCCATGCTCTGGTAAGCGTTGATGGCCTCCTGGGCGACGACTCCCGACAGTACCAGTGCCGGGACCACAGCCAGCGCGAAGACGGCCACGGTCATGACGGCGGCACAGAGCCCCGGCCGATTGGGGGCCGTGCGAAGCAGCAGCCGGTAGGCGGGGTGAAAGACCGCCGCCAGCACGCAGGCCCAGGCCAGCGGCGTCGCGTAGGGAGCGACGAGACGCACCAGAAGCACGACCAGTCCGAGCAGGGCGAGCAGCAAGAAAGCGGTAGAGACGTTGTCGCGGATCAACTTGGTGAGGATGATACGCGATGTCGAGCGCTCCTGAAAACGCTCGTTCCGGTTGACTCCCCGGGCTGTGATTGTTAACCCTTCCGCACTTTTGCGCTCTTTGAAGGGCGCCATAGGCACGTAGCTCAGAGGCAGAGCACTACCTTGACACGGTAGGGGTCGGCGGTTCAATTCCGCCCGTGCCTACCATTTTCAAACAGAAGGAGAGCAACCAGCGCCGGAACGAACGCAACAACGGGACCCGAACAAACGCCGCCGCAAGGCCGCTTCCCGTTTGATGCAGTCCGGCTCAAGTGGTCGAAAATCGAATGTCGCAAAACCTTACCGTCACCCTTGCGGGCGGCGGCATTCGTACGGTACCCGACGGTGCCACCGCAGGCCAGGCTCTTGGCGGCGAAGTGGCACGCAACACCATCGGGGTGCACATCGACGGCCAGCCGTGCGATTTGTCCACGCCGCTGAGGCGGGACTGCACTCTCGAACCTATCAGTTCCGATTCTGCGGCAGGCCTGGCCCTGCTTCGCCATTCCACGGCCCATCTTCTGGCACACGCCGTCAAACGTCTGTATCCGCGGGCGCAAGTAACGATCGGACCGGTGATCGAAGACGGGTTCTTCTACGATTTTCATTATCCGGCCGGGTTCACGCCCGAAGATCTCGAGCGCATCGAGGCCGAGATGGCCAAGATCGTTGCCGAAGATGACGCGGTCATTCGCGAAGAGTGGGACCGTAACCCGGCCAGTGAGTTCTTTCTTTCCTGCGGGGAGACCTTCAAGGCTGAGATTATCGCCGGGCTTCCCGATGGCGGCGTGGGGCTCTACCGGCAGGGTGATTTCGTCGACCTGTGTCGCGGCCCTCACGTACCATCGACCGGCCGCCTTGGTGCTTTCAAACTCCTGAGTGTCGCCGGGGCGTATTGGCGCGGTGATGAGCGCAACCCGATGTTGCAGCGCATCTACGGGACGGCCTGGGCGGATCGCGCGAGCCTCGACGAACACCTCGCACGATTGGAGGAAGCCAAGCGGCGTGACCATCGCCGCATCGGCAAGCAACTTCACCTTTTCAGTTTTCATCAGGAAGCGCCGGGAAGTCCGTTCTTCCATCCCGACGGCGCGCTGGTCTACAACCTGCTCGTCGAATACGTCCGCGGCCTCTACCGTGTGTACGACTACAGCGAGGTCATCACGCCGCAGATTCTCGACGTCGACCTCTGGCACCGTTCCGGTCACTACGACAACTACCGCGAGAACATGTATTTCACGGCGATCGAAGAACGTGAGTTCGCGGTCAAGCCGATGAACTGTCCTACTCACTGCCTGATGTACGGCGAGGAAATCCGCTCTTATCGCGATCTGCCGATACGGTTCGCGGATTTCGGACGTCTGCACCGCTTCGAGCGCTCCGGAGTCATGCACGGACTGACACGCGTTCGCTCGTTCGCGCAGGACGACGCCCACATTTTCTGTGCGCCCGAGCAGATCCAGAGCGAGATCCGCGCGGTGATAGGGATGATTCGTGAGGCGTACGCGGTCTTCGGTTTCACGGAGACTCGCGTCTATCTCTCTACACGGCCGTCCCAGTCGATCGGATCGGATGAAGTGTGGGAACAGGCCGAGACTGCGCTGCGCGAAGTGTTGACGACTGAAGGGGTGGAGTTTCTGCTCAACGCCGGTGACGGCGCGTTCTACGGCCCCAAGATCGACTTCTGCGTACTCGACGCGGTTCGTCGCGAGTGGCAACTCAGTACTGTGCAACTCGATTTCTCTCTGCCCGAGCGTTTTGGACTAGAGTACGTGGACGCAGGCGGCAAGGCACGCAGGCCTGTGATGATCCACCGCGCGGTGCTCGGATCGTTAGAGCGGTTCATGGGAATCCTTTTGGAGCACACTGCAGGGGCGCTGCCGATGTGGTTGGCGCCGTGTCAGGTAACGCTCGCGACGGTGACCGACCGTCAAAACGACTATGCCGCCGATGTGGCGGCCAGACTGCGCGCGAAGGGTCTGCGCGCAAGGGCCGATCTTCGCAACGAAAAACTCGGCTTCAAGATTCGTGAGGCCCAAGCCCTCAAAATTCCCGTCGTCGCCGTGGTTGGAGACAAAGAAGTCGCCGCCGGCAATGTTGCGCCCCGTCTACGCGGCGGCGAGCAACTGGAAACGATGACGGTAGAGGCTTTTGCCGACTGGTTGCTCGAACGCAGCCATCCCGGCAACGGAGGTGTACCATAGCCAAGTCTGATGATTTTCGGATCAATAACGAGATTCGTTCACGCGAAGTTCGTTTGATCGGTGCCGAGGGTGAACAACTCGGAATCATGACGATCGCTGACGCGCGAGAGATTGCTGAAGCGCGGCAGATGGATCTCGTGGAAGTGGCGGGCGCCGCGGTGCCGCCGGTCGTGCGGATCATGGACTTCCACAAGTTCCGTTACGAGCAACGCAAGAAGATCCAGGAGTCGAAGAAGAAGAGCACGGCGACGACGCAGATGAAGGAGGTCAAACTCCGATCGCGGACCGAAGCGCACGATGTCGAGTTCAAGACCAGCCACATCCGTCGCTTTCTGGCGGCGGGTCACCGGGTCAAGGTAACCGTGTTTTTCAAGGGCCGTGAGATCGCGAGGCCTGACCTCGGACGAGCGATGTTGGAGAGGGTCGTCGCGACCATCACTGACGTCGCTCAGGCCGAAAGCGATCCGCGGCTCGAAGGCCGTAATATGTCGGTCATAGTGGTGCCGACCAAATCCACCCAGGGAGCGAGCAATGCCTAAAGTGAAAACCAAGCGGGGTGCCGCCAAGAGGTTCTCGATAACCGGCAGCGGCAAGGTGAAGAGGAGCCGCGCCTATCATCGCCACCAGCTTTCGTGCAAGACGCGCAAGCAGAAGCGCAACTTGTGCAAGAACACCACCGTGGCGCCGTCGGACGTCAGGGCCATCAAGCGAATCCTGCCCGGATACTGACGCCCGGCCAACGACGCTACAGGAGAAAGGACCATGCCGAGAGTTACTAGAGGGACAAAGGGCCGTCGTCGCCATAAGAAGATTCTCAAGATCGCTAAGGGCTACGTCGGCGGACGCAAGCTATACCGTCAGGGTCGCGAGACAGTAGAGAAGGGCCTGACCTACGCGTTTCGTGACCGCAAGGTGCGTAAACGCGATTTCCGCCGTTTGTGGATCGTGCGAATCAACGCCGCTGCGCGGCTCGAGGGCTTGAGCTACGGACTGCTCATGCACGGGCTCAAGCAGGCTGGAATCGAACTCGACCGCAAGGTGCTGGCTGAAATGGCGGTCAACGAGCGTGCGGCTTTCAACGAACTGGTGGCCTTGGCCAAGTCCAAGATTGCCGCTTGAGTTTCGGCCCGTGGCCGCCTTCGCACAAGATTCGCAATCCCCGGAAGCGATATCCGAGGAAGCGCTCGTGCGGTTGCGCGCGAGTACCGACGGAGCTTCGCTCGAGGCTCTGCGGGTCGAGTATCTAGGCAAGAAAGGCCGCCTGACGGGTGCGTTGAGAGCCCTCGGAACGCTCGCGGTTTCGGAGCGTCCGGTCTTCGGACAGAGGGTCAATCGCGCCAAGGAAGTTCTGGAAGCGGCGCTCGCGGTTCGCGGAGAGGAGCTGCGGATGCGCCAGCGCGAAGCGGCATTGCAGGGATCAGCCGTCGACGTGACGCTGCCCGGGTTCGGCGCCGCGCCGGGCAGGCCGCATCCGCTGACGCGAACCCTCACCGATATCTGCGACGTTCTTGGCGGCATGGGCTTCACTGTGGTCGAAGGGCCGGAAGTCGAAGACGACTACCACAACTTCGAGGCGCTCAACATGCCGGCGGACCATCCTGCGCGTGACATGCAGGACACGTTCTTCGTCGATGACGGCAGGGTTCTTCGCACGCACACTTCGCCGGTTCAGATCCGCGTTATGGAACGGCAGCCTCCGCCTCTGCGTATCATCGCTCCCGGGGCCGTATATCGGAACGACGATGACGCGACTCACTCGCCCATGTTCCATCAGGTTGAAGGCCTGATGGTCGATCGCAATGTTACCTTCGCGCATTTGAAGGGCGTGCTGACGACCTTCCTCAGGAAGGTCTTCGAGCGAGACGTCTCGGTGCGGCTGCGGCCCAGTTTTTTCCCTTTCACCGAGCCCAGTGCCGAGGTCGACGTTGGCTGTGTGGTGTGCGGACAGAGCGGCCGCCAGTGCCGCGTTTGCAAGGGAACCGGCTGGCTGGAGATCCTCGGGGCGGGAATGATCGATCCGGCGGTTTTCGCCCACGTCGGCTACGATCCGGAGGAGTACAGCGGTTTCGCTTTCGGAGTGGGCGTCGAGCGCGTCGCCATGCTCAAGTACGGCATCGACGATATCCGTCTGTTCTACGGGGGCGACCTTCGCTTCCTGCGTCAATTCTAGGATTCCTATATGCGAGTTTCCTATCGCTGGCTTTCGCGACTGGTGCTCGGGCTGCCCGCGGTGGAGGAAGTCGCCGCACGCCTGACGATGGGTGGCCTCGAGGTTGAGGCGATAGAGAAACCGAGTCTCGAGTACGGCGATCGGCTGGTGATCGCGCGCATAGAGGACATGGGCCAGCACCCATCGGCGGATCGGCTTTCGCTCTGCCAGGTGTACGACGGCGAGGGAATCTCTCCCATCGTCTGCGGCGCCCGCAACATGAAGCGCGGCGATACGGTCGTGCTCGCGCGTCCGGGGTGTGAGCTACCTGGTGGGGTTCGCATCAAGGTCGCGAAACTGCGCGGTGTCGAATCGCGGGGGATGCTTTGTTCGGCCGCGGAACTCGGCCTGACGGCGGTGGGCGAGGGTATCATCGTTCTCGAACAGGGGTTCGTCCCTGGCACGCCGGCGGCGCCACTGCTCGGTCTCGACGATTCGGCGATGGAGCTTTCGATCACGCCCAACCGCGGCGACTGTCTGAGCATGCGCGGCGTCGCACGCGAGATTGCCGCGTTGTGCAATCTGCGCCTCGCGCCGGACTTCGAGTTGCCGTCGCCGTCCTGGAATGTGAGCCGCGAGCGGCCGCCGGTTCTGATCGAGGCCACCTCGGCGTGCACGCACTACCGCGGTATCGTCATCCGTGGAGTAAGCGTCGGTGCATCTCCGACCTGGCTTCGTACCGGGTTGTCATCGGCGGGACTGCGTTCGATCAGCAACGTGGTCGACGTGACCAATTACGTTCTTGTCGAAACAGGGCAGCCACTGCACGCCTTCGATCTCGCGCTGCTCGCGGGGCCGCAGATTGAGGTGCGTTACGCGCGCTCAGGCGAGCGATTGCGTACTCTCGACAACCGCGAGGTGGAACTCGAGACTGGCGATCTGGTGATTGCCGATAAAGACGGACCGGTGGCGCTGGCGGGCGTCATGGGCGGCGCCGCCACGGCGGTGAGTCAAAGCACCTGCGATATTTTTCTGGAGGGCGCGGCCTTCACTCCTGCCGATGTTCGTCGCAGCAGCCGCCGCCTCGGTATTTTGACCGACTCCTCGGCACGTTTCGAACGTGGAATCGACGCAGGCGCAGTCGAAGCCGCGCTGTGGCGTGCTGCACGGCTGATCGTCGAGGTGGCTGGGGGCAGTATCGAAGAGGGTTTTTGCGGGGACGGCCTGGTTCCCTGTGTCGGCGAACCGATCCTGCTGCGTTGCTCGCGGATCGAGAAGATTCTCGGCACGGCGATCCCTCGGCAGCAGACCGAAGGAATCCTGGTATCGCTCGGAGCGGTGGTGGGTCCCCATTCCGCGGGACTCGAGGTGACAGTTCCAAGGCACCGCAACGATCTCATGCGAGAGATCGATCTGATCGAAGAAGTCGCGAGGGTGCGGGGGTACGACACTTTGGGGTCGGAACTGCCGGCCGTGCAGATGCAACCGGTGGCGTTGTCGGACACTGACCGAGCGGCGCGTGAGTTGCGCGGAATGCTGGCATCGCGTGGGCTTTACGAGCACGTCGGTCTCGCTTTTGCGTCTGCCGAGACCAATGCGCGCCTGCGTGGGCTGCATGACGAAGCGAACGCGTGCGTTCGTGTGCGCAATCCGTTGCGTGCGGGAGAGGACGAACTTGGGCGCAGCTCGCTTCCATCGTTAGTGGAAGCGTACAGGTCGAACGTTGCGGTCGGTGAGCGCAGGATCGATCTGTTTTGTCTGGGCCGGACATTTTCGTGGGAAGGACCGGCAGATGGATCCGTCGGCGCCGCCGGTGATGGGCTGTCGGGCGTGAGCGGCGTTGGCGCACGCAGCGTCCGTCAGATTGAAACGCTGGCCGGATTGCTGGCCGGACCGCGGCCCGGGCGTGGGCCGGGCCGCTCGGATCCGGTGGCTTTCGGTGATGCCAAGGCTCTGGTCGAAGCGACCATGGCGCTGCTGTCGCCGTACGGCCGCGTGACCTTTGTTCCGTGTTCGGAGCGTCCTGAGTATCACCCGCTGGCTTGCGCCAGGGTCGTTGCCGGGGCGGAACCTGTGGGTTACCTTGGCCGGCTCCACCCGGCGATGGCGGAAGAGCTTGAAATCACGGAGGAAATCTACCTCTTTGAAGTTGACTGGCGACTGGTCGTTGAGTATTGTCCGCGCCACGAAGGGCTTCGTCCGATTCCGCGTTATCCGAGTTCGAGCAGGGATGTGTCGTTGCTCGTTCCGCGCCGGCTGGCGGCGAGCGCAGCGGTAGAGGTTGTAGAAGGGCTGGGCGATTCCTGTATCGAGAGCATCTCCGTGTTCGATGAGTATACGGGGGCAGGGATCGACGAAGCGGACAAAGCCTTGGGGTATACGATCGTGTATCGCGCCGGTGACCGTACTCTTACTGAGGCAGAGGTCACGGAACTTCACGAGCGGGTGGTGGGGAAATTGGCCGATCAACTAGGAGCCCGGGTGCGCGCCTGATGATGACGGCGCTGCACTGCGGCAGCAGATACGAAGGGCGTCGCTCATGACCAAGGCCGAAATCGTCGAGCGCATCTACGAGCGCGTCGGATTCTCCAAGAAAGAGGCGGCGGAGGTGGTGGAATCCATCTTCGAAGTCATCAAGGCCAGACTCGAACAGGGCGAGAAGGTCAAAGTATCCGGTTTCGGTAATTTCGTTATCAACGAGAAGCGGCCTCGCAAGGGGCGCAACCCGCAGACCGGGGACGAGATCGTCATAACCGGGCGCAGGGTGCTGAGTTTCAAGCCCAGCCAGGTACTCAAGCGGACGATCAACGTCGAGGGTGCCTAGGCGTGAACGAAGATACCGTAGAGGACGAGATCGACCAGGAAGCGGATACGGATGCTGCGCTACCGCCGCATCCTGCGCTTCCCGCCGACAAGCTCTACTTCAAGATCGGTGAGGTGGCCAAGATAGTCGGCGTGAAGCCCTACGTCCTGCGCTACTGGGAGTCGGAGTTCAGCGTCATCAAGCCGGGCAAGACGCGCTCCAAGCATCGGCTATACCGGCGCCGGGACGTCGAGACCCTGCTCAGGATCAAGGACCTCCTGCATGGCCGCCGTTTCACCATCGAAGGGGCCAGGCGTCAGCTCCGGCAAGATGCCGCGGCCGAAAGCACCGAGGCCTCGCCCGTGGCTGGAGCCGAGGCGCTGAAGGAAGTGCGCGACGCCCTGGTTTCGATTCGCGACGCTTTGGCCTGAGCTTCTCGCGCCCGCATCCGGGCACTCGTCGACTCGACGCTTGTAGATGTTGTGCTGCCCAGGCGGCGAGCACTGCCTGACAAAGAGGCGGTTTTTGCGTGCTGTCGTCGTCCAGTCGGCGAAAATCCGTAGAGTTTGTCGCACTCCGCCGTGGCATACCGGTTGCTTAATGGCTGATTAACACTTCGGCGCACCGTGTTCGTGGTGACACGGAACTGCGCTGAGGAAAACGTCATAGCAATCGGAGGGGACCCCGATGAGTGAACGTGTTCGCCTGCGGTTTGCCTTGTGCGCCGCGTCTTTTCTCAGTCTGGTTCTTGCCGTTCCTTCCTACGCGGAGGACGCCGCGATAAACGCCGGCGACACCGCGTGGGTGATGGTTTCTACCGCTCTCGTGCTGCTGATGACGCCAGGCCTGGCGCTGTTCTACGGCGGGATGGTGCGTTCCAAGAACGTACTGTCGACCCTGATGCACAGCTTCGTCGCGATGGGACTGATCACCGTCCAGTGGGTGGTGATCGGTTATTCGCTGTCTTTCAGTGAGGGCGGAGGTTTTCTGGGCGGTTTCTCCTACGCATTCCTGAACGGAGTGGCCAGTGACGTTCCGTGGCCGGGAACCACCATACCCCACAGCGCCTTCATGATTTTCCAGATGATGTTCGCGATCATCACTCCGGCGCTGATCAGCGGTGCGATCGCCGAGCGGATGAAGTTCGGAACCTACTGCCTGTTCATAGTCCTGTGGGGCACGCTGGTGTACGACCCGGTCTGCCACTGGGTATGGGCGTCGGACGGCTGGCTCTACAAGCTCGGAGCGCTCGATTTTGCAGGCGGCACTGTGGTGCACATCAGCTCGGGAGTTTCAGCGCTGGCGCTCACGTTGATGCTTGGACGTCGCATTGGCTATCCGCACTCGCCCATGAAGCCCCACAATCTTGGAATGACGCTGCTCGGCGCGGGGCTGCTGTGGTTTGGTTGGTTCGGGTTCAACGGAGGAAGCGCGCTCGGGGCCAACGCCACCGGCGTCAATGCCTTCGTGGTCACCCACATCGCTGCCGCCACGGCCGCCGTCAGCTGGTGTCTGATAGAGGCTCTGCATCGGGGCAAGGCCAGCGCGCTTGGTTTCGCGTCCGGTGCGGTGGCGGGTCTGGTCGGGATCACTCCCGCATGCGGTTTTGTCGGAGTTCCCGGCGCTCTCGGCATCGGAGTGACGGTGGCCTTGGTGTGCTACGGCGGTGTGATGCTGAAGGCCCGCCTTGGCTATGACGATTCTCTCGATGCTTTCGGTATTCACGGAGTGGGTGGCACCTGGGGAGCGATTGCGACGGGCATCTTTGCGATCAAGTCGCTTACCAAAGGCGCGGGCGGAGTGCTTGACGCCGGCAACCTTGGTCAATTGTTCGTGCAACTCGCGGCCGTGGGCGCGACGATTGCCTATGCGTTCGTGGTGACGATCGTCCTGGCCAGAGTACTCGACGCGGTCGTCGGCCTTCGCGTCGGCGAGGAGGACGAGCGCATGGGCCTCGACCTCACCGCTCATGGTGAGACCGGTTACGATATGTGACGGCTGTGTGTCTTGAGGCTGGGCTCGGGTTGCCTTGAGCGCCTCGTGTGGCTAGTGTCGCGCCATCCGAAATCGGGGCGTGGCGCAGTCTGGTAGCGCACTCGCTTGGGGTGTGAGTGGTCGCTGGTTCAAATCCAGTCGCCCCGACCATCGCGAAGGCCGGAAGATCCACGGATCTTCCGGCCTTCTGTTTGATGCGCCAGCCGCGGTGAACGCCGGGGTGAGTCCTCGTTCCGGTTGACCTCCGGAGGTTCGAAGGGAATCATCGCGCACTATGGTACTTGCCTGCAACGACGACGGAATTCAGTCCAGCGGACTCGCGCGACTCGTAGAGGCGGTGCGCGAGATTGATGACGTCATCGTCGTGGCGCCGGATCGCGAGCGCTCGGCGGTCAGTCACGCGCTGACACTGGAGCGGCCTCTGCGAGCTGACGAGGTCAGGCCTGGGTGGTTTGCGGTGGACGGTACGCCGACCGACTGCATCAATCTGGCGCTCAACGGTTTGCTGTCCGAG
This sequence comes from uncultured bacterium, assembly GCA_903893315.1. Lineage (GTDB taxonomy): Bacteria > Desulfobacterota > Binatia > UBA1149 > CAITLU01 > CAITLU01. Next base: position 60,320 of record CAITLU010000016.1, on the reverse strand, counting down.
CGTCCCTGGCTGGTCGTTTCGGGCATCAACCGCGGCGCCAATCTGGGTGACGACATAACCTATTCCGGGACCGTTTCGGCGGCGATGGAGGCGGTATTGCTGGGAGTTCCCGCGGTCGCTTTCTCTCAGGTCGGTAGAGTCGCGTTCGATTACGGCGCCGCCGGTTCGTTTGCGGCGATGCTGGTGCGCCTGCTGCGCGACAGGCCGCTGCCGGCGGACACGCTTCTGAACGTCAACGTGCCGGATCTTCCACGGCCCCTCGGGTATTCCATCACGAGGCAGGGCAAGCGGCGCTACGGGGACGCGATCATCGAGAAGGTCGATCCGCGCGGCCGCAAGTATTACTGGATCGGCGGGGCTGAACTCGATTTCGACGACGCACCGGGCACCGATTTCACCGCCATTCGCGGAGGACGCATTTCGGTTACCCCGCTGCACCTGGATCTTACCAACTACGAATCGCTCAAATCGCTGTCATCTCTTCCTATCCAGTGGTCGTAACCGGTGTCGACGGCTGCGCTCGGAAGTCCAGCGTAGCTGCGGTGCAGGTCGGCGATCGGCCTGTTTTTGCATAGGAGCCAATTCGACGATCATGAACATCCGCGCTTTGATCCGCGACATTCCAGACTTCCCGAAACCGGGGATCCTGTTCAAGGACATCACCCCGGTGCTTGCCGACGGGCCTGCGTTTGCATGGATAGTCGAGCAACTTGCTGAACGTTATCGCGGCCGCGTCGATGCTGTGGTCGGCGTCGAGTCGCGGGGATTCCTCATCGGTGCGCCGGTGGCCTATGCGATGGGCGTGGGCCTTTGCATCGTGCGCAAGCCTGGCAAGCTGCCCCACGACACGCACGCGGTGACCTACCAACTCGAGTACGGCAGCGATGCTCTTGAAATCCACCGTGACACGTTCCCACCCGGTGCCCGCGTGGTTGTGCTGGACGATCTTCTGGCGACCGGAGGAACCGCGGTTGCGACGGTGGAACTGGTGACGGCTGCCGGCGGACGTGTGGTCGAGTGCGGGTTCATGATCGAACTCGGTTTTCTCGGAGGACGGGCCAGGCTCGCGCCTACTCCTTGTTTTTCGCTTGTCAGCTACGACGCTGAAGGCTGAACGGCTGAGGCATGGACGAGCATCGACCAAGGAGCTGATAGTGGAAGAATCACTCTACAAGGAAACTCCTACGTTCAAGGACATGATGAACGATGTGGTCGCCTACGGGTCCTGCTGCGAGTGCGGGAGCTGCGTGTTGGTGTGCCCACACAACGTCATCGAGTACATCGACAGCAAGCCGAAGCAGACTGCCAAGCAGAGCGCTCCATTCGACTACTGCGGCATCAGTGAAGGCATCGGTTGCGATGTGTGCGCGCAGGTGTGTCCGCGTCTGGCTCCGCGCGAGTTCCAATTGACCGACAAGGTCTTTGCGGGGCAGCAAGGGACGATGCACGGCGGCGGGTTCGGTCGCTATCAGGAAATTTTCGCCGCCAGGGCCCGCGACCCGCGAATCCTGGCCAAATGCCAGGACGGCGGAGTGGTGACGGCGCTGCTGGTCCACGCGATGCAGACCGGCAGGATCGACGGCGCGATAGTCGCGGCTGCTGATCGCGACCGGCCCTGCGCTCCGCTTCCTGTGTGCGCGACCAGCGTTGAGGAGATCATCGCGGCCGCCGGCTCTTGGTATACCTACTGTCCTAACGACCTGGCTCTGCAGCAGGCGGTCGATAAGGGGTGCAGTAAGGTGGCGTTCGTCGGCGTGCCCTGTCAGGTGACGCCTGTGCGCAAAGCCGCACTGCGAGACCCGGCTTTCATCCGCAGCGGCACCAAGAAAGACAAGATCATCGATCGTCAAACTCGAAGCCTCAAGGCACCGGTGGAGCCGATCGCTCTGCAAATCGGGCTGCTGTGCTCGGAGGTCTTCGATTTCCAGAAGCTGATGGTCGGCAAGATCCAGGACGAACTGGGTATTCCGCTGGCCGATGTCACGAAATTCAACGTGAAAGGGGAAGTTCTCGTCTATCGCGACAACGGCGATGTGGCGAAGATCGATCTGCGCGAAGCCCAGCAGTACGCCCGGCCTGAGTGCCACCACTGCGGGGACTTTTCGGCCGAACTGGCCGACATTTCCTGCGGCGGAGTCGGCTCCATGGACTGGACGATCACCATCACGCGCAGCGATCGCGGACGTCTTCTCATGCAGGAACTAATCGACGCTGGGCTGGTCGAGGTGAGGCCCATCGAGGACTTCGAAAACTCGCTCAAGGTGCTTATGCGGCTCGCACGCCGGCAGCATCAACGAGTGCCGGTGGGGCCAGGCGGTGCCGCGGCGGTGCGGCCGTCCTGCTATCGGTCGCCGCGCGAAGCTTAGTCCTCGTCTGTCGAGTTTTTTGCGCCGCGGTGCGTCAGCAGCGAGTCGGGCGCTGTCGGTTTGACTTGGTCAGCGACCGGCAAGTACTGTGCCGCGCGCTGCACCGCAGCGTCGTTTTCATTATTGGGGTTTTCTTGTCCTCACAGAGGAGGGGCGCGATGAAAAAGTGGCAAGGGCTCGCGGTTGGCGGGCTTTTTCTTGGTTCTGTTGTTTGCGGAGCTTCACGGGTCCAGGCGGCCTGTATAGATCCGAGCACGCTCGCGGTCGATACATTGGGCGACTGCTTGTTCATCGACAAGAGTGCGACTGATTGCCGTCTCGGCTTCGCGGTTGACATGGACGGCGCCGGCGCCCCGCCGGCCGATCCGAATAAGATCGAGTGCGTCGATGGTACGGCCTGCGATGCGGACGGTGCGGTCAATGGTTCATGCGTCTTTCGTGTCGGCGCCTGCGTAAACCTTCCGGTTGCCGCATGCAGCCTCGGTACGGCGGCCACCGCTGTGGTGACCGGACCTTCGGCGAAAGACGCAGGCAATGCTTTCAAGACCCCGGCTGCGGTCTACAACCGGCGCGCGCTGACCGACGCGTTCGATTCGCTGCTGCCGAGCGCGGTAACCGCGTGCACCAGCCCGAATCTTCCCGTCAAAGTCGATCTCAAGAAGAAGACCGGCAAGTGCGGATCTCCCGTAGGTCAATCGTGCAGCAGCGACCAGGAGTGCGACGACTACTGCATCCCCTCCTTCAGCAAGAGCAAGGTGAAGGTCGGTGTGTCGGTGCTCGACGGCGCCGGCAAGCCGTACGACAAAGGCCTTATGAAGCTTTCTTGTGTGCCGGCGCCGGCCGGAGCTGCCGGGGCGAGGGCGTTCCAGATCGCGAGTTCCGGCGATCTGATCGGCGGACCGCTGGCGATGGGCAGGGTCGGCGATTACATGATTCGCAACGGCAACGTGCGCGCCGTCATCCGCGGCGTGGGTCGTGAGCACTCGTTCGGTTTGCTGAACGGTGGCCAGCTCATCGACGCCGACCTGGCGCGGGCGAATCCGGCCGACGATCGCGACAGTTGGCAGGGCATCCAGCCGATGGTCAACATTTCTTCCACTCAAGGGACCGATTCGGTGGTGGTGGAGAGTTCCGGCAGCGACGGCAAGCCGGCCATCATTCGTTCGAGCGGGCCCGACGATCTTCTCGACGTGATCATGCCCGACGTGATGATCTTTACGTCGACACCGCTGTCCGTGCCCCAAAGTGCGGTCGACGTGAACCTGCCGCTGCAGATAACCACGGACTACATCCTCAGCCCGTTCTCCAACGCGATCCAGATTGCGACAAAGGTCGAAAACCTCGGTGGCACTGCGCTGAAGATTTACATGGGTGACTTCGTGAACCCGAGCGGTCAGCTGGAAGCCTTCGGGCCGGGCCAGGGATTTGGAGAGACGCTGCTCCGCAACGGCGGAGATCTGATCTCGAAAGGCCAGACTCTGGACTTCCTCGCGTTCCAGGGTGTTGCCGGTGCCGACGGAGTTTCCTACGGCCTGGTCTTCCCGAAGACTGTCGGGTGGACGACTCGCAGTTCCAGTGCGTTCGCCCAGAGTGGTGTGTTCGCGTGGGTGAACAACCAGGATCTCTTCCACACGCTGTTCAACGACCCCAACGCGAAGCCTGCCGGGTCTTTCACGATTCCGGCCGGTGGTGAGAACACGCTGCGGCGTTGGTTCGTCATCGGCAAGACTGTTGCCGACGTCTCCGAGGTGCGTACGGATCTGTTCCTGCAGGACAAGGCCGCGTTGCAAGGCACGATCACCGTCAACGGCGCGCCGGTCAAGGGCGCGCACGTTGCCCTGCTGAACAACAATGGGAACTTCAAGTCTTCATGCCCGAGCGGTCGCAACTGCACCAACGTGTTCTCGGGCACGCTGACAGACGAAGCTGGCTTTTACAGATTCATGGTTCCAGCGGGCGAATACCGTGTCGCGGCGCGCGCGACGGGGACGCCGTACGAGAACAGCTTGGACGTACCGACCGAAACGTCGGTCCTCCTCACCAAGAAGAAGACCCTCGTACAGAACATTGACCTGCCCGGGACGGCGACCGTCACGGTGAACGTCGTCGATCAGAGTGGAAGTCCGGTTGCCGCGAAGGTCTCGGTAGTGGGCGTTCCCGCCAGCCCCGATCCCCTCAACACCGAGGTGACCGCCGGACTGCTGGCTGTGGCAGGACGCTATTTCGGATTCCCCATCGAAGAAAAGGGCGACGTCTTCGGGTTGCCCGCGGTCGAGTTTGCGGACGCGTCGGGCAGCACGGGAGCCTTCAAACTGGAACCGGGCAGCTACCACGTCGTCGTCTCGCACGGCCCGGAATTCGACGCCTACGACGAGGTCATCAACCTGACTGCCGGCGGCAGCGCCACCGTCAATGCGACCGTCAACCGGGTGGTCGACACGAGCGGCTTCGTATCCATGGACAACCACGTTCACATGCTCTACAGCCCCGACAGCGAGGTCTCGCCGGAGCGCCGCATCACGACGATGCTGGCGGAAGGCGTCGACTATTTCTCCAGTACCGACCACGATTTCGTCCATAGCCTCAGCGACCAGATCTCGAGCATGGGCGTGGGCGGACTGATAGCCAGTGCGCCGTCCGACGAAATCACCACGAGTCACTACGGTCACTTCAACGTGTGGCCGTTGACGGTCAACGCTGCGAAAGTGGACGGTGGTGCGTTCGATTGGGGCCGTGCGGGAGAGACCAACGGTGCCGGGTACCCGAGCGATGGAAGCTACGACGTTGCGCCGCGTGATATCTTCGGAGCCTTCAATCCGACCACGCAGGTGATCCAGATCAATCACTTCAACAGCGGAAGCGGGCTCGGCAACTACAGCATGCTCGGCATCGATACCGGACACGTGCCGCCGGTGAGCAGCAATCGTGTGTATCGTTGCGTCGGCGGGAGCTTCAACGGCAACCCGTGTCAGATCGCGATCTGTCTTGGTGGTGACGACGACGGCAGCAGCTGCACGAGCAACGCGGATTGCAGCAGCGGCGGCGGAAGCTGCTCTTCGGCCAATCCATTCGGCCGTTCGTGTCCTGGTGGCACTTGCACGCTGTCGGGTCCGCTCAGTCAGTACCTGCGGCTGGATCCCGCTGAAACCAACCTGTTCGACAACGGCTTCACCGCTCTCGAAGTTTGGATCGAAGCCGGGCGCAGTCAGACCAGCCTGCTGCGCTCACAGAACTTCGGCGATTGGTTCAACCTGCTCAACCAAGGCATCTTCAAGACCGGAGTGGCGGATTCGGACACACACCAGAACGTGATCGTTCAGGCGGGCGGACCGCGGACGTACGTCGCCTCTTCGACAGACGATCCGGCGTCGATAGATCCGAGCGTGTTGGCGCTTAGCACTAACGCGATGCGTGCCATCGGCAGCAACGGCCTCTTCATGAAGGTATCGCTCGACAACAACGCGGGAGGCACGGCTTCCCAGGAACTCGCGCACTCGCGCAGCGTCGAGTTCACGGGAGGCGGCGTGGACAAGGTTAAGGTCCACATTGAAGCGCCGACATGGGCTCAGTACGACCGCATCGAGGTCTACATGAACTCGGATCCGGCCTGTAAGTCGGAATGGACGTTCTTCGGTGTCGTCAACCCTTCGTCTTGTGACGTGACTCCGACCCTGACCCTGAACAAGGGCACGGATTTCAGTGTCGCGGTGGAAACCGGCATTTCGGGGCACGGCCAGCGTCAGGTCACGGATGTCACCATCCCGGTGACCATCGCTGACGATACCTGGGTGGTGGTCGTGGCACGCGGGACCGACGGAGTCTCCAAGCCGCTGTTCCCGATGAACCCGCAGAATCTGAACGTAGCCGCCAACGCCACGCTCAGCGATCTGACCGACGGTGGTACGGCGCCACCCTGGAACCTCGGGGAGGAGGGTGCGCTGGCGCTGGCGTACTCGAACCCGCTCTTCTTCGACGACGGTGACGGCATGTGGCAGGACACGGCCACCAGCGTTCCGGGCTTCTGAGGCTGCGCCGCAACTTCGTTATTGCTAGAAAGGGGCGGGGGCCTTGAGGGGCCCCCGCCTTTTTCGTGAGAGGGACATATGCGACGGATTCTAGCAGCTTCGGTGATGGTTCTGGCTTGGGCCGCCGCGGCCTTCGCGCAAGGCTCCGGTGAGCCTCAGACGGTCTTTGATCGAGCCCAGAATGCCTGGGCGGTCGGAACAGTAGCGCTTGGCAGCGCAATGACTTTTCGGGAGGGGCGCGTCCTGGTGTTTCCCGGCCAGATCGAAGATCTGCTGTGGGCAAAGCAGGGCAAGCCCAGGAACATCATGCTGGTCTACGAGGTGCCTGCCGCCGAGGTGGACAAGCCTTTCTTCAACGCCAAGGACGTTTTGTTCGCGCCCATCCAACTTCTCCCCGAGCATTCGTTCTGGCGCGACAATCTGCCGGCGACCCCGCGCCATGGCGTTGCCGGAGGACGCCGCAACGTATTTCGGGGCGACGAGATCCCCGAGGCCAGACGTGTGCTGGGACTCTATCTGCAAGCAGGCGACATGAAGGGCAAGGCACGTTGGGGCGCGCAACTCGACGCGGTCGCCCAGGCCCTGTCGTCGTCGGTGCCCAGACTCAGCGAGGACGCGGTCAGCTACTTTTCGACAAGCACCCGTCTGGCAACCGATTTCCCGGAATCCGCTGCCGCACCGATCAGCCGCTTCCTGGAGGGACCGGGGCCGGATGAGGGAAAAACCCAACTGATCGACGCCTTGGGCCGCGCCAAGGTGGCAGCAATGAGCGATGAACTTCGCAAGTTGGGTGGGGGCCAAGGCCCGGTTGCGGCGGCGGCCATGGTTGCCCTTGACCAGATCGGTACCGGCGCCTCGCTGGAGAGACTGCTCGAGCTATCGAGGTCTTCGAGCGACGAGGTCCGTGCCTACGGTGGCGGGCGGCTGGCCGGTGATCGCACTGGCAGCAAGGCCGCCTTCGAGCGTGCGGTGGCGCTGCTCGATCCGGCGCAGCCGAAGGCTGTGCGCACGGCTACGGCAGTCGGCTTCGGGTGGCCGGGCAACCTTCAGGCAATCGAGCCGTTGCGCAATTTGCTGATGAAAGGGGACGTCGTGGCAAGTAGCGCGGCCGAAGCCCTTGCCTCCATCGGTGGGGAAGATGCGGGCAAGGCCCTCAAGGACGCCCTTACTTCGGGGCCACAGGATGGCGCGGCCGCGTCGGTCAACGCGCTGAAGCTCATCGAGGGCTGTCGGGACTGTGGCCGGGTCCTGGTCGAACAGCATACCAAGCACCCCAACGAAGCGATTCGAGAACTGATCGGCGTCGTCCTGGAGATGCCAGCTTCACATGAACACTGAGCGGCAGTGATTGGTGTCGTTCATTGCACCCGCACGCGGCATCGACTAGTTTCGCGCGGTTTACAAGGCGGAAAACATGACCCTTTACGATTATCCCGGGTGCCCGTTCGGAAAAAAGGTGAGGATAGTACTCGCCGAGAAGGAATTGTCCTTCGATACCAAAGTCGTTGACCTGGCCAAGGGCCAGCAGCGCGGTGACGAGTTCCGTCGACTCAATCCATTCGGGAAGGTTCCCGTATTGGTCGACGAATCGTGCATAGTCTACGAGTCGACGATCATCAACGAGTATCTGAACGACGAATACCCTCATCCGCCGGAGTTGTTGCCCGAAGACTCGGCCGAGAAAGCCAGAATCCGGCTGCTCGTCGATTACGCGGATAGAGCCTTCACGCTTCCCGCGATGGCCATCGAGCGGGAGCTGGGAGCACCGGAGAGGGACGAGGCGCGGCTCGCTGCGGCCCGCGAATCGGTGACCAAGTGTGTGGCGATGCTCGAACGTGAACTGGCCGGGAAAGAGTATCTTTCGACGGATTTCTGTCTGGCCGACATCGCGTTTGCGCCGGCTTTGCTGCATCTGGGCCGGCTCGGGATCACGATCGACGCGTCGGTCCCGAACGTCCATGCGTGGCGGGCTAGACTGACCGCGAGGCCCAGCATCGGCAGTCTGCTCAAGATGGTGGCCTGAACCCACGGAGGCGATCAGTGCGACGACCCGAAGACCTGACGTTTGGCGAGCGCATCTACGTTCCGGAGGTCTTGCGCGGTCTTGCTGTGACTGGCGGCAGATTCTGGCGCAACCTTTTTCTCCACATCGCCCATGTGTTCGGACTGGCTCGTGACACGCCGGCGGCGATCACGGTGCAATATCCCGATCAGTATCTTTCCTACGGCCCCGGATATCGCGGCAGCCACCGGTTGACGCTGAAGGACGACGGTTCGGTTCGCTGCACTGCCTGCTTTCTGTGTGCGACGGCCTGCCCGGCGCGTTGCATCCACATAGAGGCAGGAGAGCATCCCGACGCTGGCATCGAGAAGTTTCCGTTCCGCTACGAGATCGACACGCTTCGCTGTATCTACTGCGGCATGTGCGTCGAGGCCTGTCCTTGCGACGCAATCCGCATGGATACGGCAGTGCACCCGCGCATCGCCGGATACTCGCGCGAAGACTTCATCGAGGACAAGCGGTTCTTGATGGGGCGGTCGCGTACGATGCGCGATCAAGGCGAAGCGGTTTTGATGGAAGAAATGATCGGCGCCTACAAGCGCGCCAAGCCTGGCGAGGCAATTTCGCGGACGTGATCTTCTTGTTCCTGTGGCGCGCCGGTCTTGTGCGGCGAATGAATGCCGAGAAGATCCGGTTTTTCCTCGGAGCCACCGGTAATTCCCTCTACCTTTCGCGGCGCGAGCCGCTGGTGTCGGCGATCTCCTGGCCACGGGCACTGGTATCGCCGCGGTACGCCCGCGCGGTAGTCGGCTGGCTGGCTTACAGGGCCGACCTCTTCGACGGCCTTTCTGGTTGATGGCGATAGCATTCGAGTTGCAGGCGGACCTTCCGCCGCTGGAGACGAACGATGTCGAAGACGTTTCAGGAAATTCTCGACGAGGCCCGCCGTGAGGTTCCGGAACTCAGCGCGGACCAAGTGCAGCGTCTTTGCGCGAGTTCTGATCCTCCGCTGCTTCTGGACGTGCGCGAAAAGGAAGAGTTTCGTGACGGCCATCTTAAGGGCGCGTTGAGTCTTCCTCGCGGTTTTCTGGAGATCCAGGTCGAAGGAAAAGTTCCCGACAAGAAGTCCGTGATCGTCGCTTACTGTCAGAGCGGCACGCGCTCTCTGCTCGCCGGCCGTCTCCTGAAGGAGATGGGCTACGCCGACGTCAGATCGCTGCGCGGCGGCTACGGAGCGTGGAAGAACGGAGGTTTCCCGTGGGCTCAGGACCGTCAGTTCACGCAGGACCAGCTGAGTCGCTACAGTCGCCACTTTCTGCTGGGCGAGGTCGGTGAGGCGGGGCAGGCGCGTCTTCTCGACGCCAAGGTTCTTTGTCTGGGAGCGGGCGGCCTCGGTTCACCGGTTGCGTTCTATCTGGCGGCGGCCGGCGTCGGTACTATCGGCATAGTCGACAATGACGTCGTCGACATCTCCAACCTCCAGCGTCAGATCCTGCACACCAACGATCGCGTCGGCATGCTCAAGACCGAGTCCGCTGCGATGACGCTCAGGGCGCTCAATCCGGACGTTCGCGTCATCGAGCACCGTACGCGCCTGGATTCCTCCAACATCATGGAGATCATCAAGGATTACGACATCATCGTCGACGGCTGCGACAATTTTCCTACGCGCTATCTGGTCAACGACGCGTGCGTGATGACAGGGAAGACCAACGTTCACGGCTCAATATTCCAGTTCGAGGGACAGGTTACGGTTTTCAGCCCCGGCAACGGCCCGTGCTATCGCTGTCTTTTCCCCGAGCCTCCTCCGCCGGGCATGGCGCCGAGTTGTGCCGAAGCGGGTGTTCTCGGAGTGCTGCCGGGGCTGGTAGGTTCGATCCAGGCGCTGGAAACTATCAAGTTCATACTCGGGATCGGCGATCCGCTGATCGGGCGCCTCGCGCACATCGAGACGCTCGGCATGGAAGTTCGCATCCTGCGCCTGCGTCGCGATACCAAGTGCCCGATGTGCGGCGATGCTCCGACGATCCATCAATTGATCGACTACGAGGAATTCTGCGGACTCGCCGGGCCGTCCTCGTCACCGAAAGATCGCAATGCCGCTTGAACGTGAAGGCGCGGTCTCGACCCTGGTGCTGCTGCGCCACGGGGAAACCGCCTGGAACCGAGAGCGTCGACTGATGGGTGCCGCTGACGTCCCGCTCAACGAGGCGGGACGTCAGCAGTGCGCCCGTGTAGGCGAAGTGCTGGCCGGCTTCGGCATCGACCGGATTCGTACCAGCCCGCTTTCACGCGCGGCGGAAACGGCGAACATCGTGGCGCAGGCTGTGGCTGCGCCGATCGAGCACGACGAGGGGTTGGTCGAGGTGCGCTTCGGCGACTGGCAAGGCAAGACCTACGAAGAGATCACTGTCGATCCTCGCTTCAAGCAGTACGTCGAAGATCCTGTGGAGCAGCCGACGCCTGGCGGCGAAACGGTGGTCGACGTCCAGCGGCGCGGGTTGCTGAGTCTGGCAGCGGCGCGGCCTGGAGAACGTGTGCTTTTCGTCTCCCACGGCGACCTGATCCGCAGTGTGCTGTGCAGCTTCCTGGCAATGCCGTTGGCCGAGTTCAGGCGTCTGCGGATCGACAACTGCGGCCTCAGTGCGGTGGCGATGACGATGGGGCGCGGAGAGGTGAAGTTCGTCAACATGCTCGCCGATCCGGCGCGGGCCTGGGACCCTGTGCACTGGACGCGACATGCATGAAGGCTTTCCCTTGACTCGCCGCACAGGTGCGGGCAGTTTCGCGCAACTTTTGTGACTTCCGTCGAAGAACTCAGGCAGATCGCGCGCCGGTTGCGTGTCGATTCATTACGCATGATCCATGCGGCCGGCTCGGGGCACCCCGGAGGTTCGCTGTCGGCTGCCGAATTGGTGGCGTGTCTGTACTTCCGCGTGTTGCGCTACACGGTAGGCCGTCCAGACGATCCTTCGCGCGATCGTTTCCTGATTTCGAAGGGCCACGGCGTCCCGGTTGTATATGCCGCACTGGCCCGCGCCGGGTGCATTCCGGTGGACGAACTGAAGAGCCTGCGTCGCATCGACAGTCGGCTTCAGGGCCATCCCGACCACGTGCGTCTGCCTTACGTCGAAGCGGCGACCGGATCGCTCGGTCAAGGCTTGTCGGTTGCGCTTGGAATGGCGCTGGCAGAGAGGCTTGACGTCAAGCACGACTATCGCACCTACTGCCTGCTCGGCGACGGCGAGTTGCAGGCCGGACAGGTTTGGGAGGCGGCCATGGCCGCCGGCAAGTTCAAGACTTCGCGACTCACCGCGATCGTCGACTACAACAAAGTGCAACTCGACGGTCACGTCAGGGCGATCATGGATCTGGAGCCACTGGCGGACAAATTTGCTGCCTTCGGATGGCATGTCGAGCAGATCGACGGTCACTGCGTGGAGTCGGTCCTGACGGCACTGGAAGCGGTCACCGCTCAATCCGAAAAGCCGTCGGTGATCATCGCCCATACGGTAAAAGGCAAGGGAGTTTCCTTCATGGAGGACACCCACGCCTGGCACGGCAAGGCTCCCACCACCGAAGAACTGGAGCGCGCGATCGCCGAGTTGGAGGCGGACTGAGCCGATGGGCAAAGCGACTCGAGCCGCCTTTGGCGAAACGTTGGCACGAATCGGCGCGCAGCATCCGCGCGTGGTCGTGCTCGACGCCGATCTTGCAAGCTCGGTGCAGACGAAGAAATTCGCCGATGCGTATCCTGAGCGTTTTTTCCAGATAGGTATTGCCGAAGGCAACATGGTCGGTGTCGCGGCCGGCATGGCGCTTTGCGGACTGACCCCTTTCATCGCCAGTTTCGCTTGTTTCGTCACCGGACGTTTCGAGCAGATCCGTATGTCCGTCGGCTACAACAACGCCAACGTCAGGATCGTCGGCACTCATTCCGGGATCGGCATAGGCGAAGACGGCTATTCGCAGATGGGCCTTGAGGACCTGGCGCTGATGCGCTCGTTGCCCAACATGGTCGTGCTGCAACCGGCCGATGCGATCGAAGCGGAAAAAGCTACGGAGTTCCTCGCTGATTACAACGGCGGACCTGCCTACCTGCGGCTCACCCGGCAGAACGTCGCTGACCTGAACGGGGACGGCTACCGTTTCGAGTTCGGCAAGGGAGTGGAACTGCGCGAAGGCAACGATCTCGCCATCGTCGCTTCCGGTGCTTGCGTCGGCGAGGCAATGGCCGCTGCCGAGTTGCTGAGCAAACGCGGATTGTCGGTCGCCGTGGTAAACATCCACACCATCAAGCCTATCGACTCGGATTTACTTCACCGTTTGGCGTCGCGCTGCCGCAGGATACTGACGGTGGAGGACCACGGGATCGTGGGCGGTCTGGGCAGCGCGGTCGTAGAGGCGCTGAGCGAGTGCCGGGAAGTGGTCGTGCGCGTTCACGGTGTTCGCGGCTACGGCGAGTCGGGGACCGGAGTCGAACTGTTCGCCAAGCACGGTCTGGATGCCGACGGGATTGCGCGCGTCGCCGCCGAGTTCATCGCCCGCGACTCTGATCGTCACGGCGTCTGAGTCTGACGGATCCGGCTTCTGCGCCGGCTCATTCCCCTTGCGCGGCTACCTTGCGAAAAATGGCTTGCGCGAAGCTGCGGCCCTGGCGGCGGTACTTGCGTTCGTAGGAGCTGCAGGCTGGGTCGGCCGCGTCTCTCACCCACGGTTCTTTGACGAGACCGGCGCGTTCCAGAATTTCGGCAATTTCTTCAAACAATGGAGCCACGTCGGTGGCCAGCAGAACGCAGCCACCACACCTCAGGGTGCTTGCGGCAGCGGCGGCGAACTCGTCGGTGACCAGGCGACGCTTGTGGTGGCGCTTCTTCCACCACGGGTCGGGGAAGTAGATGTGGTAGGCGTCGATACTGTCCGCAGCCAGCAGGTTGAGCACGATCCAGCGTCCGTCGGCGGCAAGGAGGCGGAAGTTGTCAGGGAGGGTGGGGCGCGCGACGACTCTCTCTACCGACGAGGGGCGGATTTCGATCCCGACGTAAAGAGTTTCGCGGTGGCGCAGCGCGGTCTGGATGAGAAACCCGCAGTCGCCCGGCCCGATCTCGAGTTCGATCCGCTGGAGGCCCGAAGGGGAACCCAGCCAGTAGTCGCGGCCGACTTCGTGGGTTGAGGCGAGAAGCCCGAGCTGCATGATTGCCTTGGCCGGCGGCGCGCAGATCCATTGTCTCCCGCGCCATCGCCGGGCATGGCATCGGGGCGGCTTTGCCGGACGCGGCGGGCTTGTAGCGCCGCCCCGTCCGTATTGCAACGTTCTGTTGAAAAGACGGAATTTAGGCTCTAGGGTGCGCGCATGGCGAAGCCTATTGCGAGTCTTCTCAAGAAGTCGGTTGGTGTCGGTGATGTTCGCGGAGATGCGGGACTGATCGCGGATAGCGTGGTCGTCACCCGGGTCGATGCGGCGCTTGCGTGGGCGCGCAAGTATTCGCTCTTTCCGTACCCCTTCGCGACCGCCTGCTGCGCGATGGAGTACATGTCGTTGTCGATGGCTCCCTACGACATCGATCGCTTCGGCGCATTGCTGCCGCGCTTCACGCCGCGCCAATCAGACCTGCTGATGGTCGTTGGTACCGTGACGGCACGGCAGGCTCCGATACTGTTGCGTGTCTACGCGCAGATGGCTGAACCAAAGTGGGTGATGGCCTTCGGCGCGTGTGCTTCCACCGGCGGCTTCTATGACAACTACACGACGGTGCCGGGCATCGATCGGCTCATCCCGGTAGACATCTATGTGCCCGGCTGTCCGCCGCGGCCCGAGGGCGTGCTCGACTCCATCATGGCGCTGCAGCGCAGAATCCAGGGACAACCGCAGAAGACGGGTTTTTCTTCGACCACTGACTGAGAGAACGGCGGCCGCTTTGCCGCGCAGCCACTGCGCAAGAGAATAGGTACTCACGATGCAAGAGAAGGTGCTCCTTCGCTATCGGGATCTGAGCGTCGATCTGAAGATGATCGACAACTACATCGAGTCCGGCGGCTACAGTACGGCACGTCGGGTGTTCAGCGAGATAGCGCCCGAGAAAGTCATCGAGATGGTCAAGGAGTCCAACCTGCGCGGAAGAGGCGGGGCCGGATTTCCGACAGGTCTCAAGTGGACTTTCCTGGCCAAGAATACCGGCAAGCCGAACTACCTTCTCTGCAACGCAGACGAGAGCGAGCCGGGCACTTTCAAGGACCGCGCGATCATCGAGAACGATCCGCACCAGCTTCTCGAAGGCATGATGATTTCCGCGCATGCGATCGGGTGCACCAACGCCTACATCTACATTCGCGGTGAGTTCGCCTACGGCGCCGAAGTACTCAAGCGCGCAATTGCCGAGGCCTGCGAGAAGGGCTTTCTGGGCAATGACGTCTTTGGTTTGGGGCGTGAGTTGAACATCCATGTGCATCGCGGTGCCGGTGCTTACATCTGTGGTGAAGAGACCGGACTCATCGAATCCCTGGAGGGCAAGCGGGCGCACCCGCGGATCAAGCCGCCGTTCCCGGCGGTGTACGGCGTGTTCGGTTGCCCGACGATCGTCAACAACGTCGAGACTCTCGCTTGCGTGAAACACATCGTCGAGAGAGGGCCAGCGTGGTTCAAGGCGATCGGTCCCGAGACCGGGCCGGGCCCCAAACTCTACGGCGTGTCTGGACACGTGCGAAATCCGGGAGTCTTCGAATTGCCGATGGGGACCTCGCTGCGTGAGATCATCGAAGTGCACGCCGGCGGAATGCGCGAGGGAAGACAGCTGAAGGCCGTCATTCCCGGCGGTTCCTCGGTGCCGATACTGCGTGCCGATGAAATCGACATAGCAATGGACTTCGATTCCGTGGCGAAAGCGGGTTCCATGCTCGGCTCCGCCGGCATCATCGTGATGGATGATTCCACCGACATGGTTGCCGCTCTGCGCCGCGTCTCGCACTTCTACCATCACGAATCTTGCGGGCAGTGTACGCCGTGTCGCGAGGGAACCGGTTGGCTGGAAAAGATAGTTACCGCGCTTGACGAAGGCCGCGGTACCGAAGAAGACCTGCGCAAGCTCGACAATGTCGCCAAGGGCATGCTCGGCACCACGATCTGTGTATTGTCGGATGCCGCGGCGATGCCGGTCCGGAGTTTTCTGGACAAATTCGGCGAAGAATTCCGCGCTGCTGTACGGCGCTCAGCCGGAGCCGCGGCGGCCTGACCGGCGCAGGGACCGCCAGGTCCAGACGTATCGATAGTTACGAGCAAGAAGCGGCGCTTAGAGCGCCGAGAACGGTAAGAGGAAGATAAGCGATGCCGAGAGTGACCGTCAACGGTGTGACTGTCGAGGTGCCCGAGGGGATCAACGTCGTCAAGGCCGCAGAGATGGCCGGTCAGGAGATCCCGCATTACTGCTACCACCCGGCTCTCAGTGTCGCGGGGAACTGCCGTATGTGCCTGATCGACATACGAGCGATGTCGGCGAAGCAGCCCAATCCGCTCCCGAAGCTGCAGATCGGTTGCAACACCATCGTGGCCGACGGGATGGTGGTGGAAACGAACAATCCTCGCGTCGAAGAAGCACGGCGAGGGGTTCTGGAATTCCTGTTGATCAACCACCCGATCGACTGCCCGATCTGTGATCAGGCCGGCGAGTGCAAGCTCCAGGAATATTACATGGACTACGGGCGCCAGCACAGCCGGTTCGTGCTCGCGGAGAAGCAGCACAAACACAAGGCTACTGCGGTCGGACCGGACATCATGCTCGACCAGGAACGCTGCATACTGTGCACCCGCTGCGTCCGTTTCCTCGAAGAAGTTACCGGCACCAACGAACTCTGCATCAAGGAGAGGGGTGACCACAGCGAACTCAGCCTCGCCCAAGGCAAGTCGGTCGACAATCCCTACGCCACCAACATCGTCGATCTGTGTCCGGTGGGCGCACTGACCAGCCGCGAGTTCCGCTTCCAGGCACGGGTTTGGTACCTGGACAGCGTACCGTCGATCTGCACGGGGTGCTCAACCGGCTGCAATGTCGATGTCCATTTCCGTCGCGACAATCTCTATCGGATCAAACCGCGCGCCAATGCCGAGGTGAACGGATATTGGATGTGCGACGCCGGACGCCACACCTGGCGCGACAACCACGGGGACCATCGTCTGGTCGCCGGCTACGCTCGGCGCGGCGATGAGTTCGTGCAGGTCGATTCCTCGGATGCCGTTTTGCGCAGCGCGTCGCTGTTGCAGGGGTGCGGTAAGGTAGCGGTCGTCGCCTCCGCCTCTCTTACAATGGAGGAAGGGTATCTCGTTTCGCTCATAGCCAGGAAGATCGGTACCGGGCCCTGCATCGTCCTGTCGCCGGCGACCTCTGAGATTGCCGACGACGGCACGTTGATCTCGACTGATCGCTACCCCAATCGCGCTGGTCTGCTTGCCTTGGGGTTCCGCGAGAGCAGCGTGCTTCCTGCCGATGTGGATGGAGTCCTAGTTGCACGCTGCGATGCGGTGGGTGTTGACGAAGTCGCGTGGGGAACCCGGCTGGAGGGGATGCGCACGACCGTCGTCGTCGACGACCGTGTCAGCAAGGCAATGGCCTATGCAGACACGGTGATCGCGATCGCCAGTCATTTCGAAGCGCCGGGGACTTTCGTAAGTCGTCGTGGCCGGCTGCAAGTGCTGGGCGCGGCCGTTCCGGCACCAGGCGCCGCTGTCGCGGGCTGGCAGGCATTTGCGGAACTCCTGGGCGCTCTCGGGGGGCCGCGTTACCAAAGTGTCGACGAAGTTTTTGCGGCTCTGAGTTTGGAGTTGAGTCTTGGCACTGCGCGCACGCACGCTGAACTCGGAGCCTGCGGTGAGACCATCGCGCAGCGGTCCGCTCCGGAAAGCAATACGACTTTGTCGGCGGCGAATCCGGCGTGACGCGCTGAGTATGTTACGCGCGCGTGCGGTGTTTGCCGCGCGCAGCGAAAATAGTTCAAAAAAAAAGTAACTGCGTGTCGGCGTCGACACGTAAGGCGGAAGGTTCTCCTCCGACACGCTTTCGTCGTGTTAGCGAAGAGTTGACCCACTAGTCCACCTCTATCCACAGGCTGCAGCGAGTCATCACCGTGTCTGACGAGTTGCTAACAGTACGAAAGTTGCCAAGGAAAAAGTCCCGCAAAGTCGCGTACTAGCGGCGCACCATTCAGAACGCATCTGCTCGAGCGGCACGCAAGTCGTGGGAAAATCACATCGACGTCATTTGTTGTTGCCAGGTGGCGTGCAGAAACGTACATGAGTGTCGCTGCGCAACGCACCGGACATGCACAGGCATGTGCATGACACTTGTTTGGAGTGTGTGGGGGCGGGGAGCGGCATCCGACAACGACCGAAGGATACTATCAGCATCGGCTGGCCGACGTCGCGCCTTGGCACGACTGACCAGCTCGCGACGCCCGGCGGCGCCAAGCAACGCGGAGTAACATCATAGTGACTGGAAACACAGACGCGGAACGGCTTTGGATGCAGGCCTGCTCACAGATCGAGGAGCAGGTTTCAGAAAAAGATTTTCAGACCTGGATCCTCGAACTGGGCGCGAGGTCGTTTGACGGTGAGACGCTCACCTTGGAAGCGCCGTTTGGGCTGTTCCGTGATCGGGTAAAGCAGTCTTTCCTGCCTATCATCGAGAACGCGGTCGCGGTTTCTGCGAAGAAGCGTTGCGCGGTGGTGGTGATCGTCGGGCAATTCGTAGCCGCGGCGGGTGCCAACCGGGCGCGTGGCAACCACCGTCCGGTGGCTGCGACCAAGACTCCTGTGGCCAAGCCCAAGCCGCTGCGAGAGAAGACCTTCGAGACTTTCGTCGTCGGAGAGGGCAATCGCCTCGCTTATCTCGGAGCACGGCAACTTGCCGAGCAGAGCGCCGGTGAGGGCGGCAATCCTTTGTTCCTTTACGGTGGTGTGGGACTCGGCAAGACACATCTGCTGCTGGCCGTCGGACAAGCACTGCGGGCAAGTGGCAAGCGGGTGCTCTACTACCAGGGAGAAGACTTCACGCGTCGCATGGTTGAAGCGCTCCAAGGTGGCAGAATGGAAAGCTTTCATCGCGAGTTTCGCAGTGCGGATGCACTCCTGATCGACGACGTTCAGTTCCTCGCGGGAAAGCGGCGCACGCAGCAGGAACTGTTTCACGTTTTCAATCTTCTTCACGAAGCCGGCAAGCCGATCGCGCTCGCCAGTGATCGGGCACCGGACGAACTCGAGAATCTCGAGCGCGGGCTGCAGAGCCGCTTCGCCGGCGGACTGTTGGCTGACCTTGGCCCCCTCGACCGCGAACTGCGTCTGCGTATCCTCAAGGGCAAGCTCAGCGAGGCAGGTATTCATCTCGACGACCACATCCTGGAGAGGCTCGCGGTGCAGCTCCAGGGCAGCGTGCGTGAGATCGAGGGGCTGGTGTCGCGCCTGCGCGCGGCCAGCAGCCATCAGTCCATGCCGCTGGACGACGGTGTCGTCGAAACCATGATCACGCCCTATCTGACGCGTCGCGGTCCTATCGACCTAGACGTCGTCATCGACACGGTTGCCTGGGTTCACGGCCTGACCCGCGACGAACTGCTGTCGCGTGATCGCTCGCGCCGTGTGGCGTGGCCTCGGCACATCGCCGCGTACATGTGCCGCAAGTTGACTGCCGCGTCGCTGCCCGAGATCGGCCACGCCCTCGGTGGCCGCAACCACACCTCGATTTTGAGGGCGGTGCGTTCGGTTGCCGAACGGCAGACCAGTGATGCCGCCTTTTCCGGTCGCCTTCAGCAGATGGAGAAGATGCTCGGAACATCACCCGGCCTGCGCGGACGAGGTGCGATGGCGGGCGTAGCGGCTCCTCCTCCGGGGCACTGACCGATCGCGGCGCGCAAGGCTCGCAACAGGTCGGTCTCTCTGGTAGCAGGGCGTCATGACACCGGAGGTCGCGTCGCTGATAGATGAGGCCTCCCGCCTCGAGTCGCTCGCGATGGCGATCTACACGCGCCTGGCTTCCTGTTTCCGGGAGGACGGCGAGCTCCATCGCTTCTGGATGTCGATGGCGCGCCACGAGGCCGGGCACGTCGGGGCGCTGGCGCTGATTCGTACCTTGCTCGAGGAGTCGGCCGACGATCTTCACTTTGAGGTTGATGATCGAGTAACGCGCGAGGCCGCGGTCTTGATCCAGGCGCTTCACCGCGAGGCCGGGGGAGTGGTGCCGCTGGAGCGCGCCTTCGCGATTTCGCTCGAACTGGAAACCCTTGAACTAGAGGACCTGGTGCTGGATTTGACTTGCGCCCTTTCCGATCCGGCGGTCAGGCTGCAGGCCGAGCAGATGCTTCTGCACGACTTGAGCGACCTATCGCTGATGATCGAAAAGCGTTGCACAGACGATGAGTTGCTTGCCCGTGCAGATGCACTGGTTGATAGCCGGGTGGGAACTGACAACCGCCGTGGCTACGTGCGACGTGCCTGAGCTGACGGGCCGGCTGTCATGCCTCGGGTTTCAATACTCGTTCTGAATTGGAACGCCCTCGAACTGCTGCGCGGTTGCCTGCAGTCGCTTCGCGAGCAGACCTGCAAGGACTTCGAGGTGCTGGTGGTGGACAACGGCTCCGCCGACGCCAGCGCGGAGATGGTCGGACGGGAGTTCCCCGAGGTCAGGCTGCTCCCACTGGCGACCAACACGGGTTTTTGCGGCGGCAACAACGTGGCCTACACGCAGGCTCGCGGCGATCTGATTCTTCTGCTGAACAACGACGCTGAAGTACACGCCGACTTTGTTGAAAAAATGCTGTCTGCGGCTGATCTCGAGACCGAGTTCGGGATGTTTGCGGCCAACATCCGCATGTTCGACCGCCGTGAGGTTTTCGATTCGACGGGTCTCTTGGTCTACCCGGACGGGATCTGCCGCTCGCGCGGTTGGTTGGAGAAGGACGTCGGTCAGTACGACCGAGCCGACGAGGTGCTGGCGCCCAACGGCTGTGCGGCAATGTATCGGCGGGCGATGATCGATGACGTGGGTTTCTTCGACGAAGCCTACTTCGCGTATCTCGAAGACCTTGATCTTGGCTTGAGGGGGCAACTCAGAGGATGGCGCTGCCGTTATGTGCCGGAAGCCGTGGTCTACCACAAGAAGTCGATGACCAGCGGTTACCACTCATCGCTCAAGGCCTATCTGGTCGAGCGCAATCGGATCTGGAACGCGGTGCGCTTGTTGCCGCTGCGTCTGCTGTTGCTGAGTCCGCTATGGACAGCGGCACGCTATGTCGCGCAGGGCTTCGCTGCGGCCTCGGGGCGGGGAATGTCGGGGCAGTTCAGCCGCGACTACTCGCGTACGCAGATGCTTGGCATATTGCTCCGGGCCTACGCGGCCGCGTTGGTGCGCCTGCCCGAGGTGTGGCGCCAGCGCCGCCTGATTCAGGCGCGTAGAAAACTCGGCGCTCTGGCGGTTTATACGTTGCTGCGAAGGCATCGCTTGCCTTTGCTCGAACTCGCTTTCAAGGACTGACGGGCAGCGCCTGTACCTGCGATCTGTTCAAGGCCGCTTCGGTTAGCAGCAGCGTCTCGCGCGCCGCTTCACTTTCCGGTTCCAACTGCAGCAGGCGCTGAGCGTAAGCGTTTGCGCGCCGCGGTTGCCTGGCGCTCAGCAGCAACCGCGTCACGTTCATGAGAGCTCCGGTGTCATCGGGGACCTCTTTCAAGAATCGCTCATAGACTTCCGCGCCCGCCAGCGGCTGACCCCGACGGCCGAGACTTTCGGCCAATTCGTAGTTGGCACGGTGGAAGTTCGGCAGGATCTCCAGGGCACGTCGCCATGCGGCTTCGGCCGCTTCCGGCGATGCCTGCCCGCCGCCACCCGTGGCGCGCCAGAGTCCCAGGTCGTACCAGGCCTTCGCGGAACGTGGTGAGGCGGCGGCGCTGGCCGGCAAGTAGACGTCGTTGGATGCCCACACGGCAGCGCGTGTGAGAAATAGCGGTATGAACGCGGCTAAGCCCGTCGCCGCAATGGCGGCCGCGACGCCGTAAGGAAGTCGCCCCCGCCTTCGCGCTGCGTCGATGGCCGCGCCGGCGAGCAGGCAAGGCCCGAGCGAAGGCAGGAACAGCAAGCGCTCGGCCATGATGGTGCCTATTGGAAGGACGACGTTGCCGCTGACGGCGAAGGCGAGCGGAAACCAGGCGAGCGCCAACGCCGCTGATCGTGCTTTGCGGCGGCGCAGTTCGAGCGCGACGCCGCAGTAGGCAGCCCAGCCGAGCGCCGCCGCGTGGCCGCCGGCCACAGTTGGATCGGTCTGCGCGTAAGAACGGTCGAGCAGCAAAGGGTGGGGCCACAGGCTCAACTTGAAGTAGTCTCCGAGGACCGCGAGCGCTTTTGGAATTCGCTCGAACGCCGGCGCACTTACGAGAGGGTTATCAACGAATTCAGGAGTAATGCCTTTGCCTACCGAAGGTGCGGCGGACACGGCCCACAAGACGAGGGCGATGGCGATTGCGGCCAGAGGCACAGCCACTTTCACACGGCGTCCAAGAGCCCAGCGGCTCGCAAGCAGCAGGATAGGGAGGCAAGCCGCGCTCTCCTTGGAGAACACTCCAAGCAGTGAGGCGCAGAGGACCAGCAGGAAGCGTCGCGCTTGGGCCGCTGCGCCGCCGCACCGGGCCGGTGCTCCGTCAATGACGGCAGGCGCGTCGACGCTGGCCAGCAGCGCGACCAGCACTCCGAGCGCAGCCAGCAACTCCGCGCGACCTACCACGGCGACCACGGCGTCGACGTGAACCGGGTGAACCGCGAACAACGCTGCGGTGACGAGAGCCCCGACCGCCGAAAGAGAAAAGCGTCTTGCCAGAGACCAGACCAACAGCGTGACCAGCGTTGCCAGCACTGCGTTGGTACGATGAAAAGCCCGCGCTCCCGTGTCGTTCCACAGTCTGTCAAGGTCCAGGGACACCAGTGTTGCCTGGCGTCCGGTTCCCCAATGGTTCGACCTGAAGAAGTTGCTCAGTCCTTCTTCCCAAAACGGACGTCTTTCCACGACAACCGCGACGTCGTCGTAAACGAATTCGTAATTCAGTGAAGAGGCCGCCGTGCTCCACACCAGGCCGATCAGCAACAGGCACGAGGCGTAGGGGCTGAATCGGCGCACGCGCGACGATATGAGTCAGACCGCCGGATGGCAACTCTGGTGAGCAGACGCCGGGCGCATGAAGCGTGAAGCCGAGGTCCGGTGATTCCTCGAAGTCGGCGCGTGGTGTACAAGCCCGGTAAGAATTTTCCCGAAGGAGTGTGCCGTGGATTCTTTTCTTTCAGGTCTGGAGATAGCTGCCGCGATTCGCCGTGGGGAACTCGATCCTGTCGATGTGGTCGACGCTTGCTTGTCGCGTATCGACTCACTCAACCCGAAGCTCAACGCTGTGATCTGGCGCTGCGACGAGGAAGCGCGTGCCGGTGCCAGGCGCGCGCGCGAGGCGGTAGCCCGCAAGGAACCGCTGGGTCCTCTTCACGGTGTCCCGATTCCGATCAAGGATCTGACCGACGTTGATGGCTGGGCCACTACCTTCGGTTCGCGCGGCGCCAAGGGCCGCGTTGCTACGGTTACCGCACACGTCGCCCAGGCCCTGCGTGACGCCGGTGCGATTTTGTTGTGCCGCACCAATACGCCGGAGTTCGGGACCGTCTGCGTAACCGAGAATGAAGCTTACGGTGCGACCCGTAACCCTTGGAATACGGAGCACTCTACGGGCGGCTCCAGCGGCGGCGCGGCGGCCGCTGTGGCGTCCGGGATGGTGTCCATCGCCCACGCCAACGACGGCGGCGGATCGATCCGCATTCCGGCTTCTTGCTGTGGTCTGGTCGGCCTCAAACCGAGCAGAGGCCGTGTGCCGATGGGACCTCTGGTTTCGGACGTGATGCACGGCGGCTGCGTCGAAGGCACCGTCACGAGAACGGTGGCGGATACCGCCGCAGCGCTGGATGCAATCGCGCAGTTCGATCAAGGCGCCTGGTACAACGCGCCGGCGCCGCAGCGCCCGTTCCTGCAGGAGGTCGGCGCGGCGCCGGGGCGGCTTCGCATCGCGTTCTCCACCGTTGCTCCCACGGGCGGGCCGGTTTCGCCGGAGTGTATCTCCGCCGTCGAAAAAACCGCCAAGCTTCTGGAGGGACTCGGTCACGACGTTTTCGAGGGGGCGCCAACATGGCCCGAGCAGTCCGACCTGATCCCCTCGTTCATGGTCGTGTGGAATACCGGTTCGGCTTACTGGGACATCAGTGACTGGTCGAAGATTGAGCCCCTCAATGCCGTGTTGAGGGAACAAGCCAGGAACATGGACAGCGTGAGCTACGTGCAGGCACTCCTGCACCTCCAGATTATCAGCCGTCAGCTGACTGCGAGTTGGGGCCGGGATTTCGATCTGCTGCTGACTCCGACCATTGCCACCGAGCCGCCGCGGGTAGGAGAGTTGTGGGAAGGTGCGGAAGCCGACCCGACTTTGCCGATGATGCGGGCCGGTTTGATCTGTCCGTTCACCCCCATGTTCAACGTCAGCGGTCAGCCGGCAATCTCGCTGCCGATGCACTGGAGCGCCGCCGGACTCCCGATAGGCGTGCAGTTGGTTGGCAAACCATGGGGTGAGGCGGAACTGCTGCGTGTCTCTGCGCAACTCGAACAGGCCGCGCCGTGGATCAATCGCAGGCCCGTGGTCTGTTGAGATGTCAGCGGTTTGTCGGAGCGTCGGTTGCCGGTCCGCGGGGCTTTCTATAGTTAGGTTCATCTTGAGCCCCCGTAGCTCAGGTGGATAGAGCACAGGATTCCTAATCCTGGGGCCGTTGGTTCGAGTCCAACCGGGGGCATTTCGACTGCGCGCAGTTGCGGCTTTGAAATTCGGGGGATGCGCGGCTACGTTGCCGACGTTCTTCGGGTTTTCCAGCCTGCTTCTAAGGGGATCGTGGTACACGTGCGAAAACTGACACCTTGTTTTGCAGCTTTGCTTCCTTCCTTCACCTTTCTAGCCGCGCTGGCTGTGACCGGCGCCTTGGTGGCTGGAGGCTGTGGTTCCGGGGGGAGTCAGAAGAATCCGCCGCTGCCCGACGTGGTGATCCGAGCCGTCGCCCAGTTCGTCGATGTCGGCCAGCGCTACGAACTCGACGGCAGCGAGTCGACCGATCCCAACGGCGATGCCGCCAGTCTGACTTTCCGCTGGCGCCTAATCGCCGGCGGTCAGGACACCAGTTTCGACGACCACTGCAAGGACGACTTCGCGGAGATCTGCGTCACCAACAGCGACGATCCTTGCAGCCAGGACCCCAGCAAGTTCTGTAACGACAATACGGACTGTGGCGGGTTCGGCGTGTGCCAGACCAACAAGGGGACTTCTTCTCCGGATTGCAGCACCGGCATCTGCAACATCGGACTCGGCGACGAGAACCCGCAGGCAACCATGGTGGCCAATGTGCCGGGACCGTTCACGGTACGGCTCACGGCGGTCGGCGCCAAGTCCAACGGGACCGGCACCATGATTCTCGACACCTATCCTTCGCTCTACGTCGTCGGCTCTCTCTTCGCGTTCGGCGGGACGCAGGGTGGGGCGGTTGGTGAGGTCGCCGATGCAGCAGAGTTCGCCTCAGGTGCAGTCAAAGGAGCGGCTAATCCCGCCAATGGCGACCTTGTGATCATCGACGCTGCCATCGGCGCCCTGCGAGTATTCGACCTCCATACCGGAGCCATCCTTGGTTCATTCGGTGAGAGCGACCGCTTCGTGACCGACCCGACCGCTCTGGCCTTCCGCAGCGACAATGGCCGTCTCTACGTTGCCCAGAGTGACGGAAGCGTACTGATCTTCGATGGCACGAGCGGCCTGCTGGTGTCGAACTTCGGTAACGTCGGAGCGAATCCGACGGCGATGGCATTCGCTCCCGAGACCGGCGATCTGCTGGTTGTAAACGGCGTGGCCGGCAGCGGAGTTCAGGTATTCGGCTCAGACGGTAGCAGCAAGGGTGTGCTCGGAGAGACGGCGAGCGAGGTCGCGGAACCGATCGACATCGATCTGCTCGGAGATCCGGCCACGACTTTGCTGATCGCGGACAGCACCGGCGGCGTCGTGAGCTGCGGCATCGACGGTAACGACTGCGGTCCTTTCGGAAACGTCAGTGGCATGCTCGCGGCCGGCAGCCCGAGCGCGTTGGCTGTCAATCCTTCTTTTGCTCACACGGACAACGCTGTGCTGATTGCCGACCCGGTCGGAAAGCGCGTCATCGCATGCAACGAGAGTGGCGATAACTGCGACACGTTCGGTGACACTGCGGATCTGGAGTCGGATTACAGCGACGTATTCTTCGCTCCGTCTACGGCTCCGACCACCACGACCACGTTGCCGGCTACCACAACGACCACGTTGCCGTAACCGAAAGCGGCAGGGTTGACGAAGCACTTTTCGCGAGAAACTAGCCGGCCTTCGAGAGGGGAGTAGCATGAGGGATCGCACGTTCTTCGAGAGGCAAGAACGCGAGTCCCTGGCGGGTTACGCGATGCTCTGCTGCCAGAGCATGGGGCGAGCGCACCCCGAGCCGGAGCATGCTTTTCGGTTGGTCTTTCAGCGCGATCGGGACCGGATCATTCATTCGAGCGCTTTTCGTCGCCTTGAGTACAAGACCCAGGTCTTCGTTAATCATGAGGGCGACTACTACCGCACGCGTCTTACGCACACGATGGAGACGGCGCAGATCACGCGCACCGTCGCACGTATCCTGGGTCTCAACCAAGACCTCGCCGAGGCGGTGGCTCTGGCCCATGACCTGGGCCACACGCCGTTCGGACACGCCGGCGAGCATGTTCTCGCCGATCTGATGAAAGATCACGGCGGATTCGAGCACAACAGCCAGAGCCTGCGCATCGTCGAACTGCTCGAGCAGCGCTACCCGGAATTCCCGGGACTGAACCTGAGCTACGAGGTGCGCGAAGGCATCGTCAAGCATTCGGGCCGCTTCGATCGTCCGCGGGTCGCCGATTTTGATGCGCTCAGCGCACCGCCGTTGGAAGCCCAGATCGTCGACTGGTGCGACGAGGTTGCCTACAACGGTCACGACATCGATGACGGCATACAGTCGGGTCTCATTACCGTAGAGGACCTCGAGGGTGTGTCTCTGTGGGACGAAACTTACGGCGCTGTGATGAGGTCGAGTCCCGGGGCGGGTTTCTCGGTGCACCGCTATCAGGCGGTGCGGTTGCTGATCGACCGTCTCGTTCGCGATCTCATCGAAGCCATAGAGGCGCGCATTGCGGATCTCGGCATCGAGACCCTGCAGGACGTGAGGCGGGCCATGCCGCGCATCGCCGGTCCCAGCGCCGCGATGGAACCGCGACTCCTGGAACTCAAGGCCAGGCTGATGGACAGGCTCTATCAGCACCACAGGGTGCGGCGTATGGCCGCCAAGGCCGGGCGCGTGATGCGCTCGTTGTTCGAGGTCTACATCGACGACCCGCGGCAGATGCCGCCGCACATCGCCGCACGGATCGCCGAAGGCGTCGACGTGGCCCGCGTGGTGGCCGACTACATCGCCGGGATGACGGACCGCTTCGCGTTCGAGGAATACGCGAAACTCTTCGATCCCAACGAAAGGGTCTGATCCAGACGGCGTGCCGCGCCTGCTCACTTAACAAGAAAGAGGGGCCGGGGCCGCAACGCTCAATAAAACCAGGCCCGCAGCTTGGTTGACATAATACATCTTATCGGACGTTGCATTGTGGCTCCCATATGGAAATGTCCGGTTCCGGGCCACACGGGAACGCGCTCTGAAACTGATCCGAGCACCACTTGCACGGACTTCGGTCCGACCGTCTGTCAGAAGCTCGTGGAGATGTATTGGCCGCGCGCCGTTGCCTCAGTCGACGACGGTGTTGCGCAGCATGCCCAGGCGCTCGACGTGGATTTCCACACGGTCGCCGCGCTGGAGATAGGCACCGGCGGCGCGCGCATCGGCCGCGTAGGCATCCGCGACCGAGTCGATGGCGGGCCGCCGCCAACCGCCGGTCAGCCAGCTACCAATCGCGCCGACAAAGTGGCGCGCCCGCAGCCCCGCGAAGACTGTCCCGTGCGGGGTTCCCGACAGTAGCAGTGTGCGGGCCGGGATCACCGCCGACGATCCGAGCAGCGAAACCTGCTCTCCTCGGTGCTCCCAGCGCTTGTCCCTCCACGCGAACGTGCGCGCGACGACCTCGTCGAAATCCCAGATCATCGCGCTCGCCATCGAGCGCTGGCGCAGACGACCGTTGACGTAGAGGCGAAGCTCTATATCGCGCACGAAGCGGCGGTGGTCGCGCGGCACGACGAGCAGGTTGCCGAGCGGCAGCCAGCCGGGTGCGCTCTTGCCGGTGGTGAAACCGTCGCCGGATTCGACGTCCCAGGCGTTGATGTGACGCATCAAGGTCTCGCGATCGGTGAAGTCGTTGGCGAGCACGAGGCCGACAAGGCCGGTGCCGACGCCTGCGGCGATCGGTTCCAACGCTACCCAGGCGACTTCGGCTTCGTAGTCGAGCAGGCCTCCGTGTGGCTGTACTTCAGCGTAAGGCCCGGTCGGCGCGACCAGCTTTGCGAACAGGAACGGCCCCTTCTTGACGCCTGCCTCGCCCGCGTGCTCGGGATAGTTCGTTGCTGCCGCGATGTGATGATCGTGCGTGTCGAGCGGGAGCACGAGTTGGCTGGCCGGCACCGCCACCATCGCCGAATCGGGAGCGCCACGCACCAGGTCGCGCACGGCGTCGTAGCCGCGTTCGGCGAGCAACTCTGCCGCGTCGCTTCGCGGCCGGCCGCTCGCCGCCGAGAGATCGACCGCTTCGATGATGCCGCCGTGGTAGCGTGTGACGGCGAGAAGGCGCCGCTCCCCTTCTCGGTCGATGCGCGCGAACGTCAGCGCGTCGCCGGTGTCGGCGACGGTCACGTTGTCGAACATCCCCTCGGGCTCGGTTTCGTCGAAGGCCGGCTGCCAGTCGTTCGTGCAGCCGCCAGTGAGGAGAGTCAGCGCGGCCGCGAACATGGTGTTCAACGAAGTCGAGGTCTGCATGTCGTCATTGATGCCTCAAGGCCCGCCGCTGCGCCGGGCGGCCCCACCTGCACACAGATTCTCCGCGCGGTCGTTTTGCGCGGACGTTTGTTTACACGTCGCTCTGCGCCGGTCAGGAAGCGGAGGAACCTTGGAGGGCCAGCAGGCGCTGCTCGATCGCCGCAGATCCGGCTCCCGAGCCCTCGAGTTCGAGAAGCTTCTTCAGCACCTCGACGGCCTTGCTCTTGTCGCCGCTCTTCTCTGCGAGACGCGCACGATCGCTCAGTGCCGGTTTGGTGTACGGTCCCTGGATCGCAGCAGCCGCGTCATAGACGGTGGCCGCGTCGGCTTCCTTGCCGGTTCGCTCAAGGGCGTAGCCTTTGCCCATCAGGGCCACCTGGGTCAGGTATGGAGTTGCCGCCGCTGCGAGATACCGATCATAGGCCACGAGGGCTTCTTCGTAGCGTCCGGCTTCCGCTGCCAGGTTTCCCTTGTACAGCGAGCCCAGAGCTCCGTAGGCGCCCGTATTGGAGCGCTCCGTGAGGCTGGTAAGGCTGGCGTCTGCGGCCGTCGGCGAGTCGAACTCTAGATTGGCCACGGCGTTGGCGAAGTCGGTGGCAGCCGCGTTGCGGGTCGCCGAGTAGTAGCTGCTGATGCCGATGACGACTGCGATCAGGGCCAC
The DNA here is from genome assembly GCA_903893315.1 of uncultured bacterium. Classification (GTDB taxonomy): domain Bacteria; phylum Desulfobacterota; class Binatia; order UBA1149; family CAITLU01; genus CAITLU01. The sequence continues at coordinate 31,215 of CAITLU010000016.1, read as the reverse complement.
CAGTGCGCCGCCGGCGGCCATTACCAGGGTCCGGTTCTCCTCGAAGTAGTCGCGGGCCTCGGTGATCGTTTCGAAAAACGTATCCGGCTCTTTGAGGTCGTGTTCGAGTTCGCGGCGGTTGAACTTTTCGCGGGTGGCCATAGGTGGCGTCCTTAAATGTCTCGGGGCGTAAAGCCAAGCGGCAGCTTGGCAACGTGTCTACATCTTGTACTTGAAGTCGCCCGGATCGAGCTTCTCGAGAATCTCGCCCCACTCTTCCGGAGCCACCTCGGAAAGGTCGTGGGTCACGGCTGTTTCGTCTTCGTCGCTTTCGGCTTCGAGCAGAGCCTCGCGGGCCTCTTCGGCCTCCGCGTCGTTGGCCTTGGAGGCCTCGATCACGGTGCGGGCAACGAAGATCGGACAGTGGCTGCGAAGCGCCAGCGAGATTGCATCACTCGGCCGCGAGTCCAGGGTGTGCGTGCGGCCGTCGATCCCGAGGTCGATGGAGGCGTAGAAGGTGTTGTCGCGCAGTTCGGTGACGACGATGCGTTCGACGGTGGCCCCGAGTTCTTCCACGATCTGCCTGAGCAGGTCGTGGGTCATCGGGCGTGCCATCTTGACGCCTTCGATTTCGGTGGCCATCGAAGTGGCCTCCAGGAGTCCGATCCAGATTGGCAGCGTGATTTCGTCCTTCTCGTCCTTGAGCACGACGATCGGAGTCTTGGTCAAGGGGTCCAGCGTTACGCCGCCGACCGTCATCCGCACGAAGTCTTTGCTGTCTTCAACCACGGGCGATTGTGTCCCGCGGCTCTCGGACGGTCAAACTTGAGACAAGCGGTTCTGCGCTTTTGGGCCCACGTCCGGACGCCGGTTAACTTGGCGCGGCCGTAGCCGCCGCTTCAGCCGGCGATCAGGATGTCGACCACTTTGTAGAGCTGGCGCAGGTTGCGGCACTCCTCGACAAAATCGCAGTGCTTGCCGTAGGCGTTCATCTCGCTGTCACCGAATCCCCAGGTAGAACGGTTCTCGGGGTTCAGCCAGATGACCCTCTTGGCGCGCTCGCGTATGTCGCGCAGGGTCCATTCCTGGGCGGCGTTGTAGTTGTTGCGGGCGTCGCCGAGGATGATCACGGTGGTGCGGCTGTCGACAGCTTCGATGTGATTGCGTTGGAACTGTGTGAAGGCTTTGCCGAAATCCGAGTGTGCGTAGACGTTTACCACGTCGCCGTTGATGGCTTTGTGGATGGCGCTCTGGATGTCGTTGTCCTTGAACAGCCTGGTGACTTCAGCAATGTCGGCAACGAACACGTAGGAACGCACCCGCGAATACATGTCCTGGAGCGAGTGCACGAACTGCAGCATGAAGCGCGAGACGTTGCGGACGGAATCCGAGACGTCACACAGGACGATGACCTGCGGCCTCTCGCGGCGCTTGTCCTCGAAACGTATGCGAAACGGCACGCCGCCGAACTCCATGGAACGGCGGATGGTTTCCTTGACGTCGAGGCGGCCGCGCTTGGTGTGCTTGTCGCGTACCGCCATGGCGTTCTTGAGTTTCCGAGCCAGTGCCGCCACGGCCTCACGCATCAATTTTATTTCGGTGGGTGAGAGATAGTAGAAACTTTTTTCGAGCAGTCTCTCCCTATCCTTCTGTCTTTCCTCGGCCCGGTGCTCCTGCTCTTTGTCCAATCGCAGAAGTCCCTTGAGCATTTCGGCCAGAGCCTTCGCGCGTTTCTCCAGGTAACGCCTGAGCCGGTCCATTTCCGCTTCGTCGGCGCCTTGTTCGCGCGCCAGTTCCAGGATGCGCTCGAACTCTCCCGAGACGTTGGCTGCGCCCAGCATGTCGAGCATCTGCTTGCTGGCGCCGGGCGGAACGTAGTTGGTCTCGGTGCGCGGCATCTTGCCGGTTTCCATCAGCTCGCGAAGAAGCCGTTCGAGTTCGCCGGCGTCCTGCATGGCCAGCGCCTTGGCGAGGTCGGAGAGGTCCAGATCGCCGCTGCGAAGCAACTCGGCGAGGCGCTCGAGCAGAGCGCGAAGTTCCTCTTCGGTCAGGTCGTCGGCAGCACCGGCACCCGGCGCGGCCGTGTTGGCCCTCACCAGATCCCCTACCCCGGAAAAAAACAGATCGAAGAGCTCTTCGTACACGGGCAGATCGGTGGTTCGCTTGATCATCGAGGCGCGCAGCGCACTCTTGAAGAAGCCGCGGTCGGTCAGGCCCGACAGGTGCACCGCGCGAAGCGCGTCGAGGGTCTCGGCCGTCGAGACGCGCACGCCGCTGCGGCGCAGAAGTCCGGCGAACTCGACGATGCGGTCTTGCACGTGCCCTTCCCTCTTTGTCGTCCCGGTCTAGTGGAGCAGGTCTTTTGTATCGGCCGGCGGCGCCGCGGCTGCCGTCGCTTCTTTGGCTTTTTCGGCGCTTCGTTTCTTGTCGACGAACCCCGCCAGTTCCTTTTCGGCCTTGCGCAGGTCGCCTTCGTATTTGGCAATCGTCGAAAGCGTATCTTTGACGATCGCGTCGCCTATGTTCCTGGCGTTCATGATGACGAGGGCCTTGGCCCAGTCCAGGGTCTCCGAGATGCTCGGCTGTTTCTTAAGGTCGAGCTTGCGAAGGCCGGAGAGCAGGGAGGTGATGTCGGCAGCGAGCGAGGCCTCGGCCTCGGGGACTTTGAGGCGAATGATTTCGAGTTCCAGTTCGGGGCTCGGAAAGTCGATGTACAGATGCAGGCAACGGCGCTTGAGGGCGTCGGACATCTCACGCGCATTGTTGCTGGTAAGCACCACGATCGGAATGTGCTTCGCCTCGATGGTGCCGATCTCGGGAACCGTCACCTGGAAGTCGCTGAGGATTTCCAGCAGGAAGGCCTCGAACTCTGCGTCGGCTTTGTCGATCTCGTCGATCAGCAGAACGCTGCGCTCTTCGGACTGGATGGCCTGCAGCAGCGGCCGCGGCAGAATGAAACGCTTCGAGAAGAACACGTCGTCCTGCGTCGTGATGAGATCTACCGCGTCGGCCAGCGTCGCCGCCCCTGCCGTTACCTCGCCGATCTTCTCCTTGAGGATCTGGGTGTACAGGAGCTGCTTGGCGTACTCCCACTCGTACAGGGCCTTGCCCTCGTCGATGCCCTCGTAGCATTGCATGCGAATCATCTCGGCGCCGAGGCTGCCGGCGATGACCTTGGCAAGTTCGGTCTTGCCGACGCCCGCGGGACCCTCGACCAGCAGGGGCTTGCCAAGGCGCGTGGCCAGGTACACCACCGTGGCGATGTTGTTGTCGCAGATGTAACGCTGGTCGGCCAGACGGCTGCGGACTTCGTCGATGGAAGAATATGCGGCGTCGACAGGAACCAAGGTAATCCTCCAAATCCGCGGCAGAAAACTGCGGCAAAAAAGCCCGCGAACGCTACACGCCGCCTGCAGAAAAGAAAAATTGGAAGCGTCACAGTGAGCCCTCGTGCGGCGTTCCACACGGCACGACGACCTCGCTAGGGTCGGCCCGTGTGTACTCTGGCCGTCTATCTCGGAGTCTCTCGCGCATATCCCTTGATCGTTGCCGCCAATCGCGACGAGTTCTTCGGGCGTCCGGCTCTTGCGCCCGCACCATTCCCAGATCGTCCCCGTGTGTTGGCCGGTCGCGATCTGCAAGCCGGAGGAACCTGGCTCGGGGCCCGCGTCGACGGAGTCGGTCGGATCGCTGGTCTTCTCAACCGCAGGCCCGAAGCGCAGCGGCCCGGCTCGGGGCCTGGTGAGCTATCCCGCGGGCTGCTGTGTCTGGAGGCGTTGGACGCCCCGTCGATCGACTCGTTCGTGGCAGCCCTGGATGCGAGGCAAGCTTCGCGCTACGGGGGCTTCAATCTGTTCCTGGCCGAACCGGGCCGGGCGATCGTCATCGACAATGGAGCGGCCGTGCGGATCACCGAACTGGAAGCAGGGCTCTCGGTACTGACCAACCTCGACGTCAACGATCCGCGATGTCCGCGGCTGGCTGGCGCCACGAAGCTGTTTGCCAGGCTCCAGCCCCGCATCGTTGCGGGCGAGGCCCCCGAGAAGCTGGTTCCAGAATTCGCCGGCGTCCTGGGCGATCACACAGGCTGCGTCGACAGTCCCCTCTCGCAGGTGTGTGTGCACACGCCGACCTACGGCACCAGGTCGTCGTCGGTAATTTTCGTCGCCGCTGACGGCAACGCCCGCTACTTTCACGCAGACGGGGCCCCGTGCGCGACCAAGTTCGAAGAAGTGCGCTCGGCACCGTGAACAGTGTGGCGTTGACAGCAGGACTTGCGCGAGTCTAGTCTCCGCCGCGGATAATCGAAGTGCGCGGAAGTCTTTGCAGGATTTCTGCTGGACGAAGTTTGCCGCCGGTACACGAGGACGTTGACGCCAACCGCAGGCGAGGAAGCCGGCCCTCGCCTTGCCACGACATCAGACCTACGGGGAAAGACATGAGAAAAATCGGATTCTTGTTAGCGACGGTGATGCTCGGATGCGGCCTTTTTGCGGCCTCTCCCGCTTCGGCAGCGGACGTGTGCATCCAGTTCGACGGTCCTTTCTGCGATTTGTCGGGTGATATCGGCTACTTCCACTTCACCTCCGTCAAACTGCCGAAGACCGCCAAGAAAGCCGTCGCGTTGAACGGCAGGGCATGCGGCGGCGGCGTGGTCTACGGCACCGCGATGATGAACAGTGCCGGTGACCAGATCCAGATCGGCGCGACGTACAACTGCGACGGGACCAACGGCACGATCATGGCCTACATGAATACGGTCGCCGGCACTGCCATCGGGTCGGTGCACAGCGGCTACGGAGGCTACGGGACCTTCGACCTCGTGAACTCTTGCGACGTTACGATCAAGGACTGCGCGCTGCGTCCGGACCTGTAAGCAGCGGCGGCTGCCCGCCGCGAACCAGACCGCTGCACCGGGCGCCCACCTCGACCGGGTTGGCGCCCGATGCAGCGATCTTTTCAGGAAGCTTTCCCCCTCCGCATTTCCTCATCCCCGCTCTCGGGAGAGATAGCCTCGGCGATGACGCGATCGGTGACCTCGGCAAGATAGCGCCGCAGCGTGGCGGCAAGTTCCTGGTATTCTGGCCACAGAGTTTCGTCGGCGAAGCGACGCGGCACGCGGGCGCGCACCGTGGTGCGTCGCTGCGAGCGATAGCGATAGGGTCTGATGCCGTAGCGGCGCATCAGTGCGAGCAGCAACTGGCGCGACCAGTCGTCGGGAACAGTAAAGCGCATCTCGACCGGAGGATCCTCGACGACGAGTTCCGCAAGCCGGCTCCTCAGCCGCTCGGCAGCGCCGGCCGCCGCGGCTCGCTCGCCCTCGGTCCCTGCGCGTGCGAACAGCGCCTCGATGCGCTTCAGCTTTTCGATCAGCCGACGCTCGTCATCCATCGTGTCGGTATCCGCTCAGGCTCACACCGGGCCCGGTTCGGTCGACTGGTACCATTTCATCCCGCGCACCACGTAATCGCTGCCCGAAACGAAGCTGACCACGCCGGTCGTGACGAAGATCACGCTCAGCGCGATGTGAGGAACGTTCCACCACTTGGCGACGTCGACCAGCACGGCGGTCACCGACAGCAACTGCGTGAAGGTTGTGAGCTTTCCCCATATTGACGGCGCCATCTCCATCGAGCGGCCGACCAACGCCGCGGTAAGCAGGAAGCCGCCGAGGATCACCACGTCGCGAGTGATGACGATGATCATCAACGGGCGCGGCACGACACCTTCGATGCCGAGGGCGATGAAAGAACTGACTACCAGCAGCTTGTCGGCCAGCGGGTCCATGTGGGCACCGAGTTCGGTGCGCATGTCCCAGAGCCGCGCGATCATACCGTCCACCGCGTCGGTCACACCGGCCGCTATGAAAACGATGAGAGCAAAGTTGTACTCGCCTTCAACCAGCAGAGACAAGAACAGCGGCACCGCCAGGATGCGTGCGAGCGTTAGGGCGTTGGGAATGTTCAGTATCACCGGCTGTCACGCGTGACGGATGTCGTACCCTTCGGCCTGGATCAGCCGCGTCAGCTGGCCTACGGCTTTCGGCGTCAGCCAAGCTACGATGTGGGCACCGTCTTCGTCCTTGGTCTCTTCTACTACACGGGCGTGCTGATGCAGCCAAGCTCTGGTCTTGCCGTCGTGGTGCGGAATACGGATCAGGAGCTTTTCTTCCACGGGCGCGAAAGCCTGATCGAAAGCTTCGAGCAGGCGGTCGCAGCCTTCGCCGGTGCGGGCCGATACGGCGAGGGCTCCGGGCGGTGCAGCCGCAGCTCCGGGCAGGTCGCTCTTGTTGTAGACGTCGAGGCGGGGGCGCGAGTCGGCACCGAGTTCTTCAAGAATAGATTCGACAACCGCGATGCGGTCCTCGCGGTCGCTGCCGACGGCATCGATTACGTGCACGACGAGGTCTGCTTCGATGACCTGCTCGAGCGTTCCCTTGAACGCTTCGACCAATTCGTGCGGCAATTTGGAAACGAAACCAACGGTGTCGACCAGCATCACGATACGTCCCGATGGCAGGTCGAGGCGGCGAGTGGTGGTGTCCAAGGTCGCGAAGAGTTGATCGGCGACGTAGACACCCGCTTCGGTCAGCCGGTTCATCAATGACGACTTGCCGGCGTTGGTGTAGCCGACCAGTGAAACCGTCGGATACGGTACCGCTTCGCGCTCGCGTCGATTGAGGCGCCGCGTACGGTCTACTTCAGAGAGGCGCTCGCGCAGCTTTTCGATCTTCGTCCGAACCTGACGTCGATCGCTCTCGAGCTGGGTCTCGCCGGGGCCGCGCGTGCCGACACCGCCGCGTATTCGCGAGAGGTGGGTCCAGGCCCGCGTCAGCCGCGGCAGCAGGTACTGCAGTTGAGCGAGTTCGACCTGAAGCTTGCCGGCTCGCGTCTGAGCGCGCAGCGCGAAAATGTCCAGAATCAGCTGGCTGCGGTCGATGACCTTAATGTCGAGCGCCTTTTCCAGATTGCGGCGCTGGGCCGGGCTGAGCGGATCGTCGAAGATCACGACGTTGAGTTCCTGCTCCTTGACGAGCGCCGCGAGTTCTTCGACTTTGCCTTTGCCGATGCGCGTAGCCGACGACACGCGTTTAAGTTCCTGGCGCATGCGGACCACGACGTCGATCGACGCCGTATCGGCCAGCAGGGCCAATTCGTCGAGGGATTCCTCGGCGTGGAGGCTGTCCTGGCCGGCCCACACCAGAACCGCCTTCTCGCGCTGCGATCTCAGCTCCACCGATTCTCCTTCTGTGGCGGATCGGCAATGCCGCCGGTCAGCGTGATCGAGCCGGCGCCGAGCAATGCCTCCGCGGTCTGAAGAAATGCGTCGCTCGGATCGACGCTCAAATCCTCCGGAAGTTCGATCACGGTTTCTGTTTCTCCACCTCGCTCGATGCTGAGGAAGCATCGACACGAGCCGGGACTCATTTTCAGCGCCGACTTGAGTGCGGCGATCACGCCGAAGGCGACTCCGGTCGATTCGACACGGAATTGTATCGTCTTGGCAGCGCGCCGCCGTGCCTCGGGCATCGGGATGATTTCCGCGGCGATGATCTGAGCCTTGCGAGAAAAGTCGGGCGCACCTTCTTCGTCGCCGCCGAGGTCAGCCCCTCCCACCGCTTCGCCGAATTCGAGTTTCCCCATCACAAGCACCGGTTCGCGGCCGATGATGGCGCTCTCACAGCGGCCGTAGCAATCGGGCCAGGCGATTACTTCGATGAGGCCGTCGCGGTCTTCCAGGTTGAAGGTCGCATAGCGCTCACCCTTCTTGCTGTTTTTGCGCTTGACCGTGTTGGTGACTCCGGCAGCGCGAATTGCGCTGCCGTCGCGCGCGGCGGCCAGGTCCGGGGTTCTGGTCACGCGCAGTAGGTCGAGATCGTACGGGTAGCGGTCAAGGGGATGCCCCGAGATGAAAAACCCGACCGTTTCGTGCTCGGCGTACAAGTTTTCCGTGGAATCGATTTCTGGCACCAGCGGCAGCGCCGGTTCGGGCTGCGTGGTGGCACCGCCGCCGCCGAAAAGAGCCATCTGTCCGGCGGCCCGGTCCTCTCGGGCCCGCTCTGCCCAGTTGATCGCAGCGTCGAGGCCGGCCAGCAGCCGCGCGCGCGAAGTCTCAACGCTGTCCATCGCGCCGGCCTTGACGAGACCTTCGAGGATACGCTTGGTCATCTGCGAGCCGGTCGCGCGCAGACAAAAATCTCCTAGACTCACGAAGGAGCCGCCATCGCGCGCTTCGGTGATAAGTTCGATGGCCTTCTGCCCTACCCCTTTGACGGCGCGCAGGCCGAAGCGAATGCCTTCCGGACGCACGGTGAAATCGGCGCTGCTGTAATTGACGTCGGGGGGCAGTACGCGAATGCCGTGTTCGCGAGCGTCCGCAAGGTTCTTGTAGGTGTTGTCGGTCGAGTCCATTTCGAGCGTCAGCAGCGCCGCCAGGAACTCGTGAGGATAGTGGGTCTTGAGCCATGCGGTCTGGTAGGTGACCAGCGCGTAGGCCGCCGAGTGCGACTTGTTGAAGCCGTAGGCGGCGAACGTCTCCATCTGCTCGAAGATCGCGGTGGTCTGAGCGGCGTTGCGTCCCACGCCCGCGGCCCTCTCGACGAAAATGTCCTTCTCCTTCTTCATCCCCTCGATCTTTTTCTTGCCCATCACGCGGCGCAGCGAGTCCGCCTGACCGAGTGAGTAACCGGCGTAGATCTGGGCGATCTGCATGACCTGTTCCTGATAGACGATGACACCGTAAGTCTCGCTCAGGACCTTTTCGAGAGCGGGGTCAGGGTACTTGACCGGCACGCGTCCGTTCTTGCGCTGGATGTATTCTTCGACCATGCCGCTATCGAGCGGACCGGGTCGGTACAAAGCCAGCGCGGCGATGAGATCCTCGAAGCACGACGGCTTCATGCGCGTGAGCAGCTTACGCATGCCGCCGCTCTCGAGTTGAAAAAGGCCGACGGTATCGCCGCGGGTCATCAAGCGATAGGGCGCCGGGTCGTCGAGCGCGATCGTCGTGATATCGATCTGCTTGCCGGTGGTCTCACGGATACGGCGCACCGCGTCCGCGATCAGGGTCAGGGTTTTCAGACCCAGGAAGTCGAACTTGATCAGACCGATAGCTTCGATGTCCGGGCCGGAGAACTGGGTGATGACGGTGCCGTCTTTGTCGACGAACAGCGGCACGTCTTCCACCAGCGGCCGGTCGGAAATCACGATGCCGGCGGCGTGTTTGGAGACGTGGCGGGCAAGACCTTCGAGTTTGATCGCGTACTCGAACAGTTGGGCTTCGCGATCTCCCGAATCGCGTATCTCGCGCAACTTGGGTTCCATCTCCAGCGCGGCCGTGAGTGAAAAGTCGCGGCCCTGCTTGGCGGCCGGGTAGAGCTTACAGATGCGATCGGTCTCTCCGAAGCTGAAGTCGAGCACGCGGCCGACGTCGCGCAGCGCCGCTTTCCCCTTCAGGGTCCCGAACGTGATGATGTGCGCGACCTTGTCGTCGCCGTACTTGTTGCGGACGTACTGCAGCACTTCGTCGCGGCGCTGGTAGCAGAAGTCGACGTCGATATCCGGCATCGAGACGCGCTCAGGGTTGATGAAGCGTTCGAACAGGAGATTGTACGGAATCGGGTCGAGATCGGTGATGCGCATCGCGTAGGACACCAGGCTTCCGGCAGCCGAACCGCGCCCCGGCCCGACGGGAATGCCTTGTCCTTTAGCCCAGTTGATGAAGTCGCCGACTATCAGGAAATAGCCGGCGAACTGGGTTTGCTGGATCATCGCGATCTCGGACTCGAGGCGCTCGCGATACCTCGCTTCTTCCACCGTGACGCCCGCGGCATGCCACGCGGCAAAGCGTTCGTCCATGCCCTTGCGGGCTTCGGCCGCGAATACGTCGTCGAGGCTTTGCCCCTGCGGCACCTGATAGACGGGGAACTTGTTGCGACCGAACTCGAGTTCGACGTTGCAGCGTTCGGCCAGCGCGGCGGTTTCATCGACGGCTTCGCGTGCGTGCGGAAAAGCCGCGAGCATCTCGTCGTAGCCCTTGACGTAGAGCTGGTCGGTGCCGAAGCGCCAACGGTCCTCGTCGACGAGACGCTTGCCGGTCTGCACGCACAGCAGCACTTCGTGGGCGTGGTGGTCGTCGTGGTCGAGGTAGTGGCAGTCGTTGGTGGCTACCAGCGGAATGCCCATCTCGCGCGACCACGGGATCAGCACTTCGTTCACCGCCTGCTGCTCAGGCAGGTGGTTATCCTGGATTTCCAGGTAGTAGCGGTCGCCGAACAGCGTCGCGAATTCCTCGACGACCGAGCGGGCTCTTTCAAGACGGTCGGCGGAGATGGCGGTAGCCACTTCACCTGCCAGACAGCCCGAGAGGCACAGCAGTCCCTCGTTCCACTCGCGCAGCAGTTCCTTGTCGATGCGTGGCTTGTAGTAGAACCCGTCTTTGTAGCTTTGCGAAACCAGACGCGAGAGGTTTTTGTAGCCGATTTCGTTGCTTGCCAGCAGCACCAGGTGGTTGTTGCCGGAGCGTTCGAAGTCGGCACTCGCCACCGCTCCGCGCTCGAGACGGCTGCGCGGCGCGACGTAGACCTCGCATCCTATGATCGGTTTGATACCAGCCGCTTTGGCCGACTTGTAGAAGTCGACGGTGCCGAACATGTTACCGTGGTCGGTCATCGCCACGGAACTGAGCCCGAGCTTCTGGAGCCGCGGCATCAGGTCCGAGATCTTGTTGGCGCCGTCGAGGAGGCTGTACTGAGTGTGCAGGTGAAGGTGGACGAAGCTCAAATACCCTACTCCCACTCCACGGTTGCGGGCGGCTTGGTCGAGATGTCGTAGACCACTCGGTTGACGCCGGCCACTTCGTTGGCGATGCGCGAAGCGGTTCGCGCGAGCACCTGGGGCGGAAAACGGAACCAATCGGCAGTCATGCCGTCTTCGCTGACGATGGCGCGCAGCGCGATCACCTGGTCGTAGGTGCGGCCGTCCCCCTGCACTCCCACCGTTCGGATCGGCAGCAACACGGCAAAAGCCTGCCAGATGTCGTCGTACAGACCGGCGCGCCGGATCTCGTCGATGAAGATCGCGTCGGCTTCTCGCAGGCGCACGAGCGAAGGCTCGTCTATGGGGCCGAGCAGGCGCACCGCCAGCCCCGGTCCTGGAAACGGATGACGTCCGAGCAGATCCGCCGGCAGACCCAGCACCGCACCGGCCGCGCGTACTTCGTCCTTGAACAACTCGCGAAGCGGTTCTACCAGCTTCAGCTTCATCCTCTCCGGCAGGCCGCCGACGTTGTGATGGCTCTTGATCGTCGCGGAGGGACCGTTGACGGACACGGATTCTATGACGTCGGGATACAAAGTCCCCTGACCGAGAAAGGCGGCGTCCGCGCGTCCGGGCCGCGGCTTGAGCGCCTCTTCTTCGAAGACTTCGATGAATACGCGGCCGATGATCTTGCGCTTCTGTTCCGGATCTTCGACTCCGGCCAGCGCATCCAGGAAGCGTCGCGACGCGTCGACGAATACGAAGTCCTTGCCGAAGTGGGGTTCCAGAATGCGGCACACTTCGGCGCCTTCGTCCTTACGCAACAGTCCGTTATCGACGAACACGCAGGTGAGTTGGCCGGGCACCGCTCTTTCGATCAGAGCCGCCGTCACCGACGAATCGACGCCGCCGCTGATGCCGCACACCACCTGCGCGTCTCCGACCGTGTCGCGGATGCGGCGCACCGCTGCATCGACGTAGCTCTCCATGTTCCAATCGGCACCGAGGCCGCAGATGCGGAAGAGAAAGTTGGCAATGATCTCGCGTCCGCGCGGGCTGTGAACGACCTCGGGATGGAACTGCACCGCCCACTGGCGAGCGGCCTTGTTGCGCAGAGCGGCAAGCGGTGAGTTGTCGCTGCGGGCGATCACTTCCCAACCCGTCGGAAGCTGTTCGAGACGGTCGCCGTGGCTCATCCACACGGTGGCGGTTTCGCCCCTGACAAAACCGGCAAAAAGGTCGTCGCTGTCCTGGATCTCAAGCTCGGCGTGACCGTATTCGCGATGATCGGCGCGGGCGACGACGCCGCCGCACGCCGTAGCAAGAACGCCCATGCCGTAGCAGATGCCGAGGATCGGTACTCCGAGTTGATAGATCGCCGGCGACGGTGACGGTGCTCCGTCCTCATAGACACTCGAAGGTCCGCCCGACAGGATGATCGCAGCGGGAGCGAGCGCGCGAATCGCCTCTTCAGTCATGCTGAAGGGATGGATTTCGCAGTACACCTTGGCTTCGCGCACGCGCCGCGCGATGAGCTGGGTGTACTGACTGCCGAAGTCGAGGATCAGAACCATCGACATTGTCTTACTCGTGTCGATAATTGGGCGGCTCCTTTGTCATGGTCACGTCGTGTACGTGGCTTTCGCTGAGCCCAGCAAGCGAGACCTTCATGAAGCGGGCCAGACGCCGCAGATCGTCCAGGTCGGTAGCGCCGATGTAACCCATCCCGGCCTTCAATCCACCGACCATCTGATGAATGGTCGAGGCTGAGGCGCCCTTGTACGGCACCCTCCCCTCTACGCCTTCGGGAACCAGCTTGATGTCGTCGATGTTCTGCTGAGCGTAGCGGTCCTTGCTCTTGCCGCCGCGCATCGCTTCGAGCGAGCCCATCCCGCGGTACACCTTGTAGGTGCGCCCCTGGTAGAGAACCATTTCGCCGGGGCTTTCTTCGGCTCCGGCCAGCAGGCTGCCGATCATCACCGTCGAGGCGCCCGCGGCCAGGGCCTTGGTGATATCGCCGCTGAAGCGGATGCCGCCGTCCGCGATGATGGGGATACCTGCTTTGTCGGTTGCCTTGCGGGTATCGAAGATCGCGGTGAGCTGCGGGATGCCGACGCCAGAGATGATGCGGGTGGTGCAGATAGATCCGACGCCCATTCCGACCTTGACGCCGTCGACGCCGGCGTCGATCAGGGCCTGGGCTCCATCCTGCGTGGCAACGTTGCCGCCTATGACTTCGAGTCTGGGATAAGCCTTCTTGATCGCGGCCACCGCGTCCAGGACGTTCTTAGAGTGACCGTGGGCGGTATCGACGGCCACCACATCGACGCCGGCTTCGACCAGCGCAGCCACGCGATCGATGCTGTCCGGCCCGACTCCGACCGCGGCACCAACCAGCAAGCGACCGAGTCCGTCTTTGGAGGCGCTCGGATACTCGATGGCTTTCTGGATGTCCTTGACGGTGATGAGGCCCTGGAGTCGGCCGCTGTCGTCGACAACCAGCAGCTTTTCGATGCGGTTACGGTGCAACAGCGCGGTGGCTTCTTCCATGCTGATGCCGGCGCTGGTCGTGACCAGATGCTCGCTCGTCATCAATTCCGAGACCGGGCGCGTCAGGTTGCGCTCGAAACGCACGTCGCGGTTGGTCAGGATTCCGATGAGTTTGTCGCCTTTGCACACCGGCAGGCCCGAGATGCCGTGGCGCGACATGATGTCGAGGGCGGTGGAAAGCGCGGTCTGGGGCTCGACCGTCACCGGGTCCCTGACCATCCAGCTCTCGCTCTTCTTTACGCGCGCGACTTCGTCCGCCTGGGCCTCCACGTCGAGATTGCGGTGGACGAAGCCGATGCCGCCGACGCGCGCCATCGAAATCGCCATACGCGACTCCGTGACCGTGTCCATGGCGGCACTCAATAACGGGATGCGAAGTTTGATACCCCGCGTCAGGTGCGTCGAAACGTCAGCCTGGGAGGGCAGCACCGAAGAGGCCCCGGGGACGAGAAGTACGTCGTCGAAGGTGAGGGCCTCGCGTAGATTCTCCGGGTGTTCCATGTTCTCTTCTAGCGACCGATTACGGACGTTGCAAGAATCTTCGCCGCCGCGTGCCTGGGCCTGTGCGCAGCCCGGCGGCGCTTGGTGAGCGATCCCGACGAGCACGGTCGTGAAACGTGCCCAGGAAGTTTCGGATGATCCGTCCTTACCTCGAGATGACTCCCCGCATCGCCTCTTCCGCCTGGGTCGCGCCGAGCGCCGAAGTGATAGGCGACGTCGAAGTGGGCGAAGATTCCTCAGTGTGGTTCCAGTGCGTGGTGCGCGGCGATGTATTCCCGATTCGTATCGGCGCGCGCACCAACATCCAGGACCACTGCGTCCTGCACGTCACTCATGATCGCTACGCGACGGTGCTGCACGACGACGTTACCGTGGGACACCGGGCAGTGCTGCACGGGTGTACGATCGAGAGCGGAGCCTTGATCGGTATCGGCGCCATCGTTCTGGACCGGGCGGTGGTAGGGGCCGGGGCTTTGGTCGGCGCCGGCGCTCTGGTGACGCCGGGCACCAAGGTGCCGTCGGGAATGGTAGCGATGGGTTCGCCGGCCAAGGTAGTTCGCGAAGTCACCGATGCCGAGCTTGCGTGGATGCAGGAGTCGGCCCGCAACTACGTCACCTACGCACGGCGCCATGCCGGGGCTTGATCGGATCATACGGCCGAAGGAGTGCAATGAATCCACCCGACAGTTTTACTGACTACTACGAGGTCCTGGAAGTCAGCCCGAACGCTCACGTCGACACCATCGAGCGCGTGCACAGGATACTGGCCCAGCGCTACCACCCCGACAACACAGAGACCGGCGATGCGCAAAAGTTCGCTCTGGTGCTGCAAGCGTTCAGGGTTCTCGGCAACCCGGCGACGCGCGCGCAGTTCGATGTACAGCATCAACAGAAGACGGCGCTCAAGTGGCGCATTTTCGACGCGAAGGAAGCGGTCGGTGGAGCCCAGTCGGAGAAAGAGATCCGCTTCGGCATTCTCGGCGTCCTCTACACCCAGCGCCGCAACAATCCGGTCTGGCCGACCGTTTCTCCACGCGACATGGAAAGTCTGCTCGGGATTCCGCGCGAGCGCCTGGACTTCAGCTACTGGTATCTGAAGGAGCGTGGCCTGCTCATACGCGGAGACGACGGCAGCTGTGCCATCACCGCCGACGGAGTCGAATATCTCGACAACAACGGTCTGGACGAACGCATGCGAAAACTCATGGCAGCACCCGCCAGCGGCGACGGCTCACGCTGACGGATTCCCCGCGTAGTTCGCGGGTCGCGCTATCGAAAGCCGCCGCGTTGTCGCCCCGCACTCACGCTTCGCGCTTTTCGGTACGGTCGCCGTGTGATGCGCGCCGCACGAAACGCAGGCGCAGCGGCGTTCCTTCGAGTTCTAGTGTCTCGCGAAAGCAGCGTTCGAGAAAGCGCTGATAGTCTTCCGGAACCTCACCGCGATTGGTGAACACGTTGATGGTCGGCGGCCGCATTCCGGTCTGGGTACCATAGAAAAACTTGACGCGGGCACGTCCGAGCACCGGTGGGTCGCGGCGCTTGATGGCCTCGGCGAGGATACGGTTGATCTCCGGCGTGGACAGGCGGCGGTTGTGGGCGCGTTGAGCGCGCTCGAGCAGGCGGAACAGATCGTCGAGACCGATCTTCTTCTTGACCGACAAGTGACAGATTGCCACCGGCCCCAGCGTTGCGTAAGTGTCGCGGATGTTGCGCTCGACGTCGGCCATCCGCTTCGGGGTTGCCAGGTCAATCTTGTTCACCACGATCACCAGCGCCCTGCCCTCGCTCCAGGCGTGACGGGCAATGCGGGCGTCCTGATCGGTGAGGCCTTCGCTCGGTTCGACCAGCAATGCGACCAGGTTGGCTCTCTCTACCGCTTCGAGAGCGCGGCGCACGCTGATGCGCTCGACGCCCTCTTCGACTCGGGAAGGACGGCGCATTCCGGCGGTGTCCAGTAAGAGATAACGGTGGCCTCTGCGCTCGATTTCGGTATCGACCACATCACGAGTGGTTCCCGGCTTGTCATCCACCAGCGACAGTTCGGCTCCGGCGATCCAATTGAGCAGTGAAGACTTGCCGACGTTCGGGCGGCCGACGATGGCCACGCGACACGGCGGCAATTCGCGCTCAGGCTCGCCTTCGACCACGCCATCGAACTCGGACCCGGCCGGAGACTCTTCGTTCAGCGTCGAACCTTCCGTTTCAGACAGTGCGTCGGCCTCGCCCGGGAGTCTGGCGGCCAGAATGCGGTTCACTTCGTCGACGATCGTCATGTGCAGTTCGGTGATTCCGAGCCCGTGCTCGGCCGAAACGACCAGCGGCGGATCGATGCCGAGAGCACAGAATTCCAGTGCCGCGTCTTCAGCGCTGCGTCCCTCGCCTTTGTTGCAGACGTAGATAGCCGGCACGTGGCTGCGCGAAACCAGTTCGACGGTATCGCGGTCGAGCGGACTCAGGCCGGCCCTGACGTCGAAAAGAACCACCAGCAGGTCGCTTCCGGAAATCGCCCGCACCGTGTGCTGGTGGACCAGATCGGCGAGATCTATGTCGGCTTCGCCACCCAGTCCGCCGGTGTCGACTAGTTCCAGTTCGAGGCCGTCCCAGGTGACGGGTTCGGCGATCGGATCGCGGGTGATACCAGGAATGTCGAGCGTGATCGCGCGACGCTTGCGGATCAGGCGGTTGAACAGCGTTGATTTGCCGACGTTGGGGCGGCCGACGATGGCCACTCTGATGTGGCCGCCGCTGCCGGGTCGCGTTGATACGGTCACAGGCCCATCTCCTTGAGGAAGCGAGGATCCTCTTGCCAACCTGGCTTCACTTTGACGAATAGTTCGAGAAATACGCGCCGATCGAGCAGCTTTTCTATGGTCTGGCGCGCCGCGATCCCCACGCTCTTTATGCGCGTGCCACCCTTGCCTACGATTATGCGCTTGGTGGACTCGCTGTCGGTGTAGATGGTTGCTGAGATCGACGTGTGGTTGGCAAGATCGCGGAATTCATCGACCAGCACCGCCACGCGGTAGGGAAGCTCGTCGTCGAGTTGAAGGAAAAGCTGCTCACGCACCAGTTCGGCCACCAGCGCGCGTTCGGTCTGGTCTGTAACCTGATCGGCGTCATAGAACCACGGCCCCTCGGGCATCCGCGCCAGCAACAGTGCGACCAGATGTTCTACGCCTTCACCGCGCAGTGCGCTGAGAGGAACGATCTCGGCTCCCGGCAACAACGCGGAGATGCTCTGGATCAGCGGCAGAACCACCGGCTTCTTGACCACGTCGCACTTGTTGATCACGACTATCGTGCGTTCGGCGGTCAGATTCGACGCTTCTTCGCGATCGATGCGCCGCAGCCCGCGCGTAGCGTCTATGAGCCAGCAGACCACGTCGGCTTCGCGCACTCCGCTGCGCGCCTCCGCGTTCATGCGCTGGTGCAGCAAGCCGCTCTCGTGGTGTATACCGGGCGTGTCGCAGAAAACTATCTGCGTGTTCCCAATTGTCTCCACTCCGAGGATACGCGAGCGCGTAGTCTGCGGTTTGGGAGTGGCGATGCTCAGCGAGTGGCCGAGAATGTGGTTGAGCAACGTCGACTTCCCGACGTTAGGAGCTCCGGCGATGGCGACGAAGCCTGCCCTCGACTGAGCAGTGCTGCTTTCTTGTTCACTCAAGGGTGGTCTTTCCTTGCAGGCCTTCAACGGCGATGCGTGCGGCCATTTGTTCAGCGGTCTTACGGTTTGGCCCTTCGCCCCGGGCCATGATCTTGCCGCTCAGACTGATTTCGACCTCAAAGCGGCGCTCGTGGTCGGGTCCTGTCAGCGACACTACGGTGTAGCGTGGTGTCGTTCGATAAAGGTCCTGTGTGAGTTCCTGCAGCGAGGTCTTGTAGTCGCAGCCAGCCGGAAGCGCACGGCCTATGTCCTCGCCGAAGGTGTGCTCGACGACACTGCGTGCGGCCTGGTAGCCGGCATCCAGGAATACGGCGGCAACGATGGCTTCGTAGCTGTCGGCGAGAATCTTGGCCTTGGAGCGACCGCCGCTTCGTTCTTCGCCGCGGCCAAGTCGCAGCCAGCGCCCGATGTCGAGGCCGCGGGCGACGTGAGCGAGACCGCGCGAGCTGACCAGTGTCGCGCGAAGGCGAGTAAGTGCGCCTTCGTCACTGTCCGGGTGCATGACAAAGAGGATGTCGGACACAGCCAGGTCCACAACCGCGTCGCCGAGAAATTCCATGGTCTGGTTGCTCGGCAGCGATTGTTCTCCGGCGGCCGAACTGTGCAGCAAGGCACGCTCGAGAAGTGCGCGGTCGCGGAAACGATAGCTGAGCGCAGCCTCCAGGTCGCGCAGGTCGCCAGTATCGACGGCTTGTTGAGTCTTGGCGTTCACGCTGAAGCTCCGACAGCCACGGTCAGCGGCGTGTCTGGTAATGTGTCGATCCGGTCCACCGCGATCTTGCCGCTTGAGTGTTTGTCGCCGGCGCTGCGAATCAACACCTCCGCGATTCTCCCGATCCAATCGTCGCCGCCCTGACAGTGCACCGGCAAGTAGTGTTCGGAGTAGCCTTTGAGGTCGCCGCTGGCGGCGTCGCGCTCGTGCTCGAACAGCACCGCCACCGTGCGGCCGACGAACCGCTCGCGGTAGGCACGGCGCAATTGCTTGTCGACTTCGCGCAGGCGCCGCGCCCTGTCGTGAACGAGGGCGTCTGGCAGCGGCTGCCAGCGCTTGGCGGCCGCGGTCGAACTGCGCTGCGAATAGGGAAATACGTGCAGGTAAGAGACGGCTACTTCACGAACGAAGGCAACTGTCTGCTCGAACTCTTCCGCGGTTTCGCCAGGAAAGCCGGTAACGAGGTCGGTGCCGATGCAGGCGTCGGGCAGACGCCGGCGCAGACGAGCCACCGCCTCGGCTGCTTGGTCGCTGGTATAGCGGCGCTTCATGCGCGCCAGTACGGAGTCGCT
Organism: uncultured bacterium; assembly: GCA_903893315.1. GTDB lineage: Bacteria > Desulfobacterota > Binatia > UBA1149 > CAITLU01 > CAITLU01. The sequence continues at coordinate 12,480 of CAITLU010000016.1, read as the reverse complement.
CCCCGACTGAAAAGGCATGTGGAAGTGTGGACAGAACACCGACGTGTCGGAGACGACGTCGAGAAAACGTTCGCTGAGTTCCGGAGGATCGATGGAGCTGACGCGCACGCGCAGGCCAAGCTTTCTCTCGGCGATGCGTTCCAGAAGCGATGCTATGTCGCAGGGCGGCTCGAAGTCGGCACCGTAGCCGCCCAGATGCACGCCGGTCAGCACCGCTTCTCGAAACCCAGCCGCTGCCAGCTTCTGCATTTCTTCGAGGACCGCGGCAACGCCCACGCTGCGGCTCCTGCCCCTGGCCACCGGCACGATGCAGAAGGTGCAGAACAGATCGCAGCCTTCCTGGACCTTGACGAAAGCGCGCGTGCGCCCGGGGAAGGTCGAAATGCCGAGCGTCGCGACCCCCGAAGCAGCGCGCAGGTCGGAGACTGAGGTCTTGGTTTCGAGTTCGCCGTCCAGAGCCCGCAGCAGGTCTTCGAGGCGTTCCAGGCCGACCACGTAATCGACATAGTCCAACTCGGCGATGCTTGCCGGACTTACCTGCGCGTAACAGCCGGTCATGATGACGCGTGCCGCGGGATTGGTGCGACGCGCGCGTCTGGCGAGGCGGCGGGCGTCGCCGTCGGCGCGGTCGGTCACCGTGCATGAGTTGACGACGTAGGCATCGGCCTGCTGCGTGAAATCGACACGGCTCCAGCCCCGCTCACCGACCAGCCTGTCGATGACGGCGCTGTCGTACTGATTGACCTTGCAGCCCAGAGTGGCCAGCGCTACGCGCATACGCTCACCTCCTGCCGCAACGCCGCGTGATCAAGCGGCAACGCGGCCTCGATCCAGCCGCCGCCGATGACTTCGTCGCCGCGATAGAAAACCACCGCCTGTCCCGACGCCACCGCTTCCTGGGGTTCGTCGAAGACAATTTCGGCACGCCCTGTCCGGCAGGCGCCGGTGCTATCAGGCGCGGCGTCGAGCACACCACTGCCGTCGCACGGCGCGGCGGTCAGCGAACTCAGAGTCGCAGCGACAGCACGATGACGGTAGCGGATGCGAGCCTGGAAACGCGCACCTTCGGGTTGCGCAGTCCCGCTGGTCCACACGAGATTACCGGCGATAAGCCCCACCCTCTTCAGATCTTCCTTGACGCCGACCGTGACGTTGCCGCTGCGTTCGTCGATGCCGGAGACGTAAAGCGGCTCGCTGTGGGCGAGTCCCAGACCGCGGCGCTGACCGATGGTGAAACGCTGCACGCCGCCGTGAGTGCCGAGCACCTTGCCTGCGGAGTTGATCAGCGCGCCGCTTCGCACGCGTCCGCCGACCGCGTTTTCGACGAAGTCGGCATAGCGGCCGTCGGGAACGAAACAGATCTCCTGGCTCTCGGCCTTGTCGGCGGTCGCGATGCCGTGCCTGACGGCGTAGGCGCGCACCTCGTCCTTGGTGAGATCACCGACCGGGAACAGCGTGTGCGCAAGGCCGCGCTGTCCGAGTTCGAACAGGAAGTACGATTGATCCTTGCCCGTGTCGCGGCCGCAATGCAGATGTACCAACCCATCCTCGAAACTTCGTTTCGCGTAGTGGCCGGTGGCCACCCACGCTGCGCCGAGTTCGGCGGCGCGTTGGCGAAGACTTCCGAATTTGATGGCGCGATTGCACAAGATGCAGGGGCTCGGCGTGCGCCCCGCCAGATATTCGGCCACGAACGGCTCGATGACAGCGGCGCGGAACTCACTGCGCATGTCGAAGACATAGTGAGGAATGCCGAGCGCAGCCGCTACACGTCCGGCGTCCTGGAAATCTTCCAGGCTGCAGCAGCCGCTCGACGCCCCGCCGGGCCGCTCTTCGGTAAGACGCAGCGAAATACCGACGACGTTGTACCCCTGCTCGACCAGCATCGCTGCCGCTACCGAGCTGTCGACGCCGCCGCTCATGGCGATCACCACCATGGCGCCGCGCGCAGGCTGGAACTCGGATCCGCTCACGCGCCGGCTGCCTTGGCGCGGCGGATCGCCGCTGTCAACGCTGTTGCGAGTTCATCTACGGCGCCGGGCGTGGTCGCCCAGCCCATGCTGATGCGAAGAAGCCCGCGGCGATAGCGCTGCTCCATGCCGAGTGATGCGGCGACGTGCGAAGGCTCGGGTGAACCAGCCGCGCACGCAGAGCCGGCCGAAATGCAGAACCCGGCCAGATCCAGCGCTGCTATCAACGAATCCGAGGAAGCGTCGGCCACCGCGAGCGTAAGTGTGTTGGGCAGCCCGTCAGCGGGCGTGATGCGCAGCAATTCATCGCCCTCCCCTTCGAGCAACGCCCACAGACGCTCGCGCAGGAGACCGAGTCTTGCGGCCTCGCTTTCCAGGCACGCGGCCGCAGCAGCGGCCGCGGCTCCCATTGCCATCGCACCGGGTACGTTGGGAGTTCCGGCGCGCAAGCCCCATTCCTGAGGACCGCCGGTCTGCAGTGGTCGAAGATGTGCGTGCAGGCGATCGGAGAGCACCAGCGCGCCGATGCCGGGCGGCGCGCCGAACTTATGCGCCGACATCGTCAGTGCGTCGACCGCATCGCCGAGCGCTACCGGAATGCGGCCGACTGCTTGCGCAGCATCGAGGAGCAAAAACGTCTCCGGCGCGCAGGCCGCGATGGTCTCCGCGACGTCGATGATGTGACCGGTCTCGCCGTTGGCCCAGCCCAGCGTCACCAGGCACGGAGATTTCTTTGTCAGCTCGGCGAGCCGCCCGCAGTCGATGCTGCCGTCGCGGGCTACGCCGAGGCGGGTGACCGCGGCACCTGCACTTTGGAGATCGTCTGCGGTGGCGACGATAGAATGATGTTCGAGACCCGACAGCACGAGGTGGCGGTGCGGTGCCGCCGCGGCCAGCGCGCGCATGACGGTATTGTTGGATTCGGTAGCGCCGGAAGTGAAGATGACCTGGCGCGGCGTCGCACCGACGAGGTCTGCCACCGCACGGCGCGCATCTTCCAGTGCCAGACGCGCGTGGCGTCCATGTGCGTGCATGCTCGACGGATTGCCGCCTCCGCGGTCCATCCACTCGCGCAGAGCCGCCGCGGCCTCGGGCCTGAGCAGACTGGTTGCGTTGTAATCGAAGTATCCGTGCATCGAGTGCTAGGCCGCGCCGCGCCGTGCGCGTATCGGCCTGGCGCGGCGCGCGGCGCCGGGCTTTCGCGCTCCGGCCATCTCGTCCTTGAGGAGCTTGTAGACGACGCTGTCAACGAGCGCCTGCCAACTGGCTTCGACCACGTTGTGAGAGACACCGACGGTGCCCCAGCGACGGTCGCCGTCACCGGATTCGATCAGCACCCGAACGCGGCTTTCGGTTCCGGCCTGGCCGTCGAGCACTCGCACCTTGTAGTCGTGGAGCTGGAGCTTCTCGATCGACGGATAGAACTTGGTCAGAGCCTTGCGCAAAGCGCGGTCGAGCGCGTTTACCGGACCGTTGCCCTGCGCCGCGGTGTGTTCGACCACGCCGTCGGGCCCTTCGATCATCACGGTCGCTTCGCACCCGGTATCGCCTTCGTCGGAGCGCTTCTCGTCGATGACGCGAAAACCCACGAGCTTGAAGAACCGCTGGAAGGGATGAAGGTTCTTGCGCATCAACAATTCGAATGACGCGTCGGCTCCTTCGAACTGGAAGCCCGAGTGCTCGAGGTCCTTCAGATGGGTGAGCAAGGACGCAAGCTCGTCGTGACGGCCTTCGACGTCGATGCCGAACTGCTCGGCTTTCGAAACCACGTTGCTGCGCCCAGAGAGGTCGGAGATCAGCACTCGCTGTTCGTTGCCGAGCACGGCCGGATCAATGTGTTCGTAGGTCGCGCGGTTCTTGCGTACCGCGGCCACGTGCAGGCCGCCCTTGTGCGCGAACGCCGAACGTCCGACGTAGGGAAGACGGCGCTCGAGTTCCACGTTGGCCAGCTCGGCGCAGAAACGCGACACCTCGGTGAGGCGCTGAAGCTGCTGTGGCTCGAGACAACGGTAGCCCATCTTGAGCTGTAGATCGGGGATCAGCGTGCACAGGTTGGCGTTGCCGCAGCGCTCACCGAAACCGTTGATGGTGCCCTGCACCTGCGCGGCTCCGGCTTCGACGGCGGCAAGCGAGTTGGCCACGGCAAGGCCCGAGTCGTCGTGGCAGTGGATGCCCAGCGGCGTATCGAGTTCGAGCGCCGCTCGCACCGCGTCGGTGATTGCAGACGGTAAGGAGCCGCCGCGGGTGTCGCAGAGACACAGCAGGTCGGCGCCGGCGTCGCTCGCGGCGCGCAGGCAGGCCAGCGAGTAATCGGAATCGGCGGCGAAACCGTCGAAGAAATGTTCCGCATCCAGGATGACGCGATCCACTCTCTTCTTCAGGAACGCGATGGTCTTGGAAATCAGTTCGAGGTTCTGGTCGAGTTCGATGCGAAGATCTTCGCGGACGTGGAAGTCCCAGGTCTTGGCGACGATGGTGACGACGGGGGTCTCGGCGTCGAGCAGGGCGCGCAGGTTGGCGTCGGCCGAAGGGCTCTTGCCGGGGCGCACGGTGGAACCGAATGCGGCGATCCTGGCGCTGCGCAGGCGGATTTTGCGGATGCCTTCGAAAAACGCGGCGTCGCGCGGGTTGGATCCGGGCCAGCCGCCTTCGATCACGGCGACGCCGAGGTCGTCGAGCTTCTGCGCCACCGCGAGTTTGTCGCGAACCGTGTAGTTGATGCCCTCACCCTGCGTGCCGTCGCGCAGCGTGGTGTCGTAGATCTCGACCTTACGTCTCTTCATGCGCCCTGCGGTGACTCGAGAGACCGGGCGTTGGGGCCGAGAAACGCCGAATGCAGCGCGCGCACCGCCCGATCGACCTGGTCGGCGTCGACGATCACGGAAATCTTGATCTCCGAGGTCGAGATCATCTTGATGTTGATGCTCTCCTGGGCGAGCACTTCGAACATGCGTGCAGCGACACCGGCGTGGTTGCGCATGCCGAGACCGACCACCGAAACCTTTGCCACGCTGGGGCTGGCTTTGACGCCGCGGGCGCCGATGCCGGAAGCGATCTTCTCGCAGATGGTCTTGGTCGCGGCGAGGTCGCCCTGCGGGACAGTGAAAGTGAGATCGGTGCGGCCTTCGACGCCGACGTTCTGCACTATCATGTCGATTACAATGCCGGCCTCCGACAGCGGCACGAAGATAGACGCTGCCAGGCCCGGACTGTCGGGCACACCTTCGAGGGTCAACTTCGCTTGATCGCGCTCGAACGCAACACCCGAAACGAGAATCTCTTCCATCTTCTTTTCCTCCGGGACCACCCAGGTTCCTTCGCTGTCATTGAAACTCGAGCGCACGTGCACCGGCACCTGATAACGCTTGGCGATCTCTACCGAACGGATCTGCAAGACCTTGGCTCCGAGGCTGGCCAGCTCGAGCATCTCGTCGTACGAGATGCGGTCGAGTTGACGCGCGTCTGGGCAAACGCGCGGGTCGGTGGTGAACACGCCGGTGACGTCGGTGAGGATTTCGCAGACGTCAGCCTTGAGTGCTGCGGCCAACGCGACTCCCGATGTGTCGGAGCCGCCGCGGCCCAGCGTCGTGATGTTGAGGTTATCGTCCACGCCCTGGAAGCCGGCCACTACCGCCACGCGGCGCTCGGCAAAGGCCTGTTCGATACGCGACACGTCGATGGAGCGGATGCGGGCACGGCCGTAGGAAGAGTCAGTCTGGATGCGGATCTGATGGCCGAGCAGCGAAACGGCCGGCACGCCGATGTCGGCAAGCGCCATCGCCACCAGTGCGCACGCGACCTGTTCACCGGTGCTCACCAGCGAATCGAGTTCGCGGGGAAGAGGATTGGGCGAGATGTCCTTGGCCAGAGCCAGCAGGCGGTTGGTCTCACCCGACATGGCCGAAGACACCACTGCGATGTCGTGGCCCTGTTCGTAGGATCGCTTTATGCGCGCAGCAACCGCGCGGATACGATCAGGGCTGCCCACCGAGGTGCCGCCGTACTTCTGGACGATGCGTAGCTTTTTCTCTGCCATGTGAACCCTGAATCAGGCGCGCAACAGCGCTACGGCCCGCTTGGCGGCCTCCAGCCCGACGCCCGAAAATTCCACGTTGATTGTGCGAGTGTTGCCGGTTCCGGGCACCAGTTCAACGCGCACCACGGCGGCTGCCGGTGGCCCGGCGTAGTGCTCCCACCACTCGACGAACACCACGGCATCACCGGATATAGCAGCGCTCAGACCGATACTCTCGTAGACGCCCGCCGCCTCGTGTTCGGGGAGATTGCCGAGACGGTAGAGGTCGGCGTGAATGAACGGCAGACGGCCTTCCTGATACTCGACCAGATACACGAAGGAGGGACTGACGACGTCGCGTGGGTCGATGCCGAGCCCCGCGGCCAGGCCGCGGGCCAGCACTGTCTTGCCTGCGCCGAGCGGTCCCGACACCGCCACCACGGTGCCCACCTCAAGCGCCGCGCCGAGGGCTCGCCCGAGGGCTTCGGTCTCCTCTTCGCTTTCGGTCTCGAAACGCCTCGCGGGTCCGGTCTCGGGCAAGTCGCCGGCGCCGATCACGCGCAAAGCCCGGCCAGCGCCGCGGGAATGGCGTCGGCCACTTCACCGGCGAGAAAGCCCGCCAGCAGGCGAGAACCGACAACGTTCCGCGCCACGTCAAAATCTTCCTCGAACCCGAGTCGAAGCGCCGCACCGGTGGATGCGGCTCGACCGTAAGCACAGAAGTCACCGGCAACGCCGTGCGAATAGACGGCCAGACAGGCTGCGTCCACGATGTCCGGGCAGCGCGCTGCCAGCGCACCGACCACACCGGCCAGCACGTCGCCCATCCCGGCCGCGGCCATGCCCGCATTACCGCTGGTATTGAAGGCCGTCCTGACGCCGTCGGTAACAATCGTCCCGGCGCCCTTGAGCACTACGACGCAGCCTTCTGATTTCGCGAACTTGGCCGCATATTCGAGGCGTGACGCCTGAACTTCGGCTGTGGATGCCTCGACCAGTCTGCCCATCTCACCCGGGTGAGGCGTCAGCACCACGGGGCCCATGGCCTGCGAGGCTCTGGCGACCGACAGTCGACGGCGTTCGTCGCGGCCGAGCAGGCAGCCCAGATTGAGTCCGTCGGCGTCGAGCACAACGGGACATCGTGCCTTGGTCAGGATCGCGCGCAGCAGCGCCGCCGCCCCCGGCCCGGTTCCCGCCCCGGGACCGAACACGATGCTGTCGGCGACTTCTATCAAAGCATCTAATCTGTCCGCGCAAGCCTCTGAAAAGGCGCCGGCTTCATCCTCCGGCAGAGCAGCGGTCATGACCTCGGCGATGGACGCGGCGACGACCGCTTGCTGTGACTGAGGTACGGCCACGGTGACGAGTCCCGCCCCGCCCCGCAGTGCGGCGCGCGCGCACAGCACCGCGGCTCCGCTTTTGCCGCGACTTCCCGCCACCACCAGCACATGGCCGCGACTGCCTTTGTGCGCCATCGGCGACGGAGCGGCCAGTGATCCGGCGGTGCTCAAAGCATCCAGAGCAAGTCCGGCGGTGCTCACGCCGGCCTCGAAGGGCGGCAAGAGTCCGATGTCGGCCACAAGCAGGCGGCCGGCATAGTCCGGGCCCTCACCGACGAAGAGTCCGGTCTTGTAGGCGCCCAGGGCTACGGTCGCCGAAGCACGGACAGCGCAGCCCAGCGCCAGGCCGCTGTCGGCGCAGAGCCCGGACGGAATGTCGACTGCCACCACCGTTGGAGGTCGAGGCCTCAAGGCCCGGAAGTTCAAGCGATGGATGATGTCGGCGAGCGCCGCATCGACAGGGCGGTCAAGCCCGGTACCGAGCAACGCGTCCAGGATCAGGTCGAACTGCGGCTCGGCCGACTCGATCGCTTCGCGCGCTGCGCAGATGTCGATCACGCGACCGGCGCTTCGGCGCCACAGGTCGAGATTCACGGCAGCTTCCCCGCCGGCGCGTGGTTCGCCCGCGCACAGCGCTACCGTGCAGCGCCAGTGAGTCCGGGCCAGCAGGCGCGCCACGACGAAACCGTCGCCGCCGTTGTTGCCGCATCCGGCCAACACCAGCAGCCGCGGCCTTCGGGAGTCCATCTTCGCAGTCAAGCCACCGATGCCTGCCAGTTCCCGGGCAATCGCTGCGCCGGCCCGTTCCATCAACTCAAGCGCGGGCGTGCCGGTCGCGATGGTGGCGGCGTCGAGAGCGCGAACGTCGTCGCGGCCGAGCACACTGGCGGCGGCCGGCGGAGTCGTTCCATTCGCCGCTCGGTGCTGCGGCCACGGCAGCGCCGACTCCAAGCGGGCTCTGCCGGAACTCTCAATCACCACGCTGGTCCCGTTTCCCGGGCGCGGCGGCAGGCTTCGAGCATTTCCCGGGTAGCCGCTTCCATGCCGACGAAAAGCGCACGGGCCACGATGCTGTGACCGATATTCAGTTCTTCCATTTCGGCCAGAGCGGCGATCGGCGCGACGTTGGCAAGCGTAAGGCCGTGGCCGCCGTTGACGATGAGTCCGCAGCTCTCGGCGTGAGCGGCGCCGCGCCGCAGAACTGCAAGCTCGGACGCTACGGCAACATCGCCGCGGGCGTTGGCGTAAGCGCCGGTGTGCAGTTCGACGACCGTGGCGCCGACCCGAGCGGCAGCGTCGATCTCACGCTCGTCGGGTTCGATGAAGAGGCTCACGTTGATGCCGGCATCGCGCAGCTTCGCGATGAGCGGTGCCAGCACGCGCTCGCGTCCGGCTACCGCGAGTCCGCCTTCGGTCGTAAGTTCCTCGCGCTTTTCGGGCACCACGCAAACGTCGGCGGGTCGCACCTTACAAGCGAAGGCGACCATCGTTTCGGTGGCGGCCATCTCCAGGTTGAGCTTGGTGGCGATGCGCGCGCGGATGCGCAGCACATCGTCGTCCTGTATGTGGCGGCGGTCTTCACGCAGATGAACGGTGATGCCGCCGGCGCCGCCGCGTTCGGCGGCGAGCGCGCCTTCGAGAGGGTCAGGGTAATCGACACCTCGCGCCTGGCGCACGGTTGCTACGTGATCGACGTTGACGCCGAGGCGGATCGCGCGCTTCATTTATCAGGCTCCGCTCAGCCGAGTGCAGCCTCGATGGCGGCAGCAATGCGGCGGGCGTGGTGCTCCACCGCTGGTTCTTCTTCGCCTTCGACCATCACACGCGCCAAAGGTTCGGTACCGGAGAAACGTACCACCACACGACCGCGGTCGCCGAGTGCGGCCTCGGCCTGTGTGATCGCGGCGGCCACCGCGGGGATGTCCTCGAGATCACGGCGCTCGCGTACGCGCAGACTGATCAACCGCTGAGGGTAGCTGCGCAGCACGCTCTTCAACTCCGACAAAGGCCGGCCGCTCAGCTTCATGCAGGTCAGTATCGAAAGCGCGGTCACCATGCCGTCGCCGGTAGTGGCATGACCGAGACACACCACGTGTCCCGACTTTTCCCCGCCAAGAACGAAGCCGCCTTCGACCATGCGCTCGACGACGTAGCGGTCGCCGACGGGAGTGCGTTCGAGGCTGATGCCCTTCTCTCGCAGCGCCACCTCGAGGCCGAAGTTCGACATCACGGTGGCGACCACGGTTGCGTGGGCGAGTTCGCCGCGCTCGTGCATGGCGATGGCAAGAACTGCCAACGCGTGGTCGCCGTCGACCTCTTCTCCGTGTTCGTCGATCAAAATGCAGCGATCAGCGTCGCCGTCCAGAGCTACGCCGATGTGAGCGTGCTCGGCCAGCACACGCGCGCGCAGTTGCGCGGTGTCGGTGGCGCCGACGCCGGCGTTGATGTTGATGCCGTCGGGCGAGACTCCGATCGCGATCACTTCGGCGCCGAGCTCCGCCAGCACGATAGGAGCGATGCGGTGAGCGGCGCCGTTGGCGCAGTCGATAACTATACGCAGACCGTCGAGGGTGAGTTCGCGGGGCAACACGGCCTTGAGAAACACGTTATAGCGGCCGTCCGCGTCCTCGATGCGGTAGGCTTTGCCGATGCCGGCGCCGGTGGGCCGCACGCGGTCGATGTCGGTGCCCGACATCACTGCTTCGATGTCCGCCTCAGCGCTGTCGGCCAGCTTGAACCCGTCGGGTCCGAAAAATTTGATTCCGTTGTCGTGGTAGGGATTGTGCGAGGCCGAGATCGCGACGCCGGCATCGGCGCGCAGTGTGCGGGTGAGGAAAGCGATGCCCGGTGTCGGCATCGGACCGACCAGCACTACGTCGACGCCCATCGAAGTGAGCCCAGCCGCCAGCGCGGTCTCGAACATGTAGCCCGACAAGCGCGTGTCTTTCCCGATGACGATCTTGTGACGGCGCTGGCTCTCGGTCTGGAAGTGCAGACCTACCGCGCGCCCCAGGCGCAGCACGGTCTCGGGCGTCATCGGCTCTTCGTTGGCAACGCCGCGGATGCCGTCGGTACCGAACATGCGTCGTTTCACCACGGAAGTGGGCGCCTGACGGGCCGCCGCAGCGCCAGCCACGGTGTTCTCCACCTCGCGGGACTTCACGGCTTACGCTCCCGCGGGCAGTGGAGAAGCGCAGGAAACGAGAATCGCGTCGATCTCTCCAGAGTCGAGCACTTCGCGCTCAAGCAAGGCCGCGGCCAGCTTGTGCAGTGCGTCGAGGTTCTCTTTCAGGATAGCGCGCGCACGTTCGTAGGCGGCGCCGAGGATACGTCTCACGTCCTCGTCGATGACTCGCGCGGTATCGTCGGAATATTCGCGCGGCTGGTGCAGTTCCATGCCGAGGAACGGTTCGTCGCCGGGGCGTTTGAATGTCACCGGGCCGAGGTTGTCGCTCATGCCCCACTCGCACACCATCTTGCGCGCCAGTTGGGTTGCTCTTTCGATGTCGTTGCCGGCACCGGTGGTGATGTCCTCGAGGACCAACTCCTCCGCGACCCGGCCTCCGTACAGGATGACCAGGTTGTTGAGCAGGAAAGTCTTGTTGAACGAATGCCGATCTTCTTCGGGAAGCTGTTGGGTGACGCCGAGCGCCATGCCGCGGGGAATGATGGTGACTTTGTGCACCGGGTCGGTGCCGGGCAACATCTTGGCGACCAGCACGTGCCCCGACTCGTGGTAGGCGGTGTTGCGGCGCTCCTCTTCCGATAACACCAAGCTGCGCCTCTCGGCGCCCATCAGCACTTTGTCCTTGGCCGACTCGAAGTTGGGCTGGGCCACAGAGTCGCGTCCTTCGCGAGCCGCGACGAGCGCGGCCTCGTTGACCAGATTTTCGAGGTCGGCCCCCGAAAAGCCCGGAGTCGCCTTGGCTATCTGTTCCAGGTCGACGTCGGTTCCGAGCGGCACCTTGCGAGTGTGGACTTTGAGGATGCCGGTGCGACCGCGCACGTCGGGACGCGGCACGACGACGCGACGGTCGAAACGCCCCGGTCGCAGCAACGCCGGGTCGAGAACATCCGGACGGTTGGTGGCCGCCATCAAGATGACGCCGTCGTTGGATTCGAAGCCGTCCATCTCGACCAACAACTGGTTGAGGGTCTGCTCGCGCTCGTCGTGGCCACCACCGAGTCCGGCGCCGCGGTGGCGTCCGACTGCATCAATCTCGTCGATGAAGATGATGCACGGCGCGTTCTTCTTGCCTTGCACGAACAGGTCACGGACGCGCGATGCGCCGACGCCGACGAACATCTCGACGAAGTCGGAGCCGGATATGGAGAAGAACGGAACGCCCGCTTCGCCGGCCACCGCGCGCGCCAGCAGCGTCTTGCCGGTACCCGGCGCGCCCACCAGCAGCACGCCTTTGGGAATGCGGCCGCCCAGACGTGTGAATTTTTTCGGGTCGCGCAGGAAGGCGATGATTTCTTCGAGTTCTTCTTTGGCTTCGTCGATGCCGGCCACATCACCAAAGGTGACTTTGTTGGCGTGTTCGTTGAGCAGCTTGGCGCGGCTCTTGCCGAAGGACATTGCCTTGCCGCCTCCGGTCTGCATCTGACGCATGAAGAAAACCCACACGCCGACCAGCAGGAGCATCGGGAACCACTGCACCAGCATGATCACGTACCAGGGATCTTCGGCGGCAGGTTTGACCGAGAAGCGGGTGCCTTTGTCGAGCAGCCGCTTGGTCACGTCCTCGTAAGGGCCGACGGTGCGGAAGTCCTTGTCTCCCTCCATGCGACCGCGAATCATGTCGCCCTGCACCGTGGCGGTCTGGATCTTTCCTTCGTTCAAGTCGGCGACGAATTCGCTGTAGCCGATTTCCTGGTCGCGCACCTGCTGCGCCTGGAACATGTTGAACAGCAACACGACCATGAGACCGAGTACGAGCCAAAGGGCGAGGTTTCTGGAGAACTGATTCATGTCTGGGTGACTACCGGGGAGCGACGTTCAGAGACCACAAACGCGCGGATTTTCTCACGAAATTCGCTCAGTGCGCGGCACGCTAACACGCTCATGGTGAGGCGGCAACAGTTTACCGGCGGTTTGCGCGTGAGGCGCTCGCCGCCGCCGCGCCGCGGGCCGCCTGCGCGGCGCGCAGGC
>CAITLU010000015.1 GCA_903893315.1 uncultured bacterium | reverse complement strand
TGTTTTCGGGCGAATTACGAGGCCTGCTGATTCATCACGGTAAAATCACTTATGCATGGGGTATGCCGGGGGAGACAACTCGCTTTATTGCACGATATTCCGCCGGATATCTGCGCAGATAACGCGGAGGTGTGTGGCTAGCGGGGAATTTTTAAACTATCTTTAGACAACTTGGAAGAACTCGGCCGACAGAACGCCGATTTCATGGAGAGCGATGAACCAGACGAAACAACAGTTTTCAGGATCGACGAACGACAGTCATTCCGACGCGCTCGCGATCATCGGAATGTTGGCAATCGGCATATTGAGCGTGGTCGTGACTCTTTTCATCCTGGGCAATTTCCTGGCGTTGCTACCCCCGATATTCGCCTCCGCAATAGCGTTTTCGCTCGTCGTCTTCGCCGTTGCGTGTGGCGTGGCGCTGATGACCCACAAGGACACCAAGCTGAGTACGGACAAACCGCCGGTCTTGCTGTTCCAAAAGAAGAAAGGGCGACTCGCCTGACCACTCATACGAACAAACGTTTGGACATCCAGAGGGCCCTTCGCGGATCGCGAAGGGCCCTCTCATTTTTCGAGGTCGAGAATTACCGGGCAGTGGTCGGAACCGTGCACCTCGTTCCAGATCGCCGCCGCGGCGACCTGGGGCAGGAACTCCTTGTTGACGAACTGGTAGTCGATCCTCCAGCCAATGTTGCGCTGACGAGCACCGGCGCGGTAGGTCCACCAGGTATAGTCCCGCTCTTCGGCTCCGCGGCCCTCGTATAGACGCGCCGGGTGGAAGTGACGGAAAGTGTCCACCCAGCCTTTCTTGACGTACTCGCCGAGCGCCTGCCTCTCCACGGGGAGAAAACCGGTCTGGTCCTTGTTTTCTTTTGGACGCGCGAGATCGACCTCTTCGAGGGCGGTATTCCAGTCCCCGGCTACGATCAGGTTCTTTCCCTGCGCCCTCTCCTCCTCGACCAGTTCGAGCACGGCTTCGTAGAACTCGAGCTTGAAGGCGAGGCGGTCAGGGTCGGGACCGTCATCCGTCTGACGGCCATTGGGAAAGTAGATGTTGTAGAGGGTGAAGTCGCCGTGTTCGGTGGCGAGCACGCGTCCCTCTTCACGCTCGAACGGAACGCCAGCCGTCACGAACAGCGGCTCCTTCTTGCAGAGCGTCGCCACCCCGCTGTAACCAGCCTTCTTGGCGGGATGCCAGTAGGCCCGGTAGCCGAGTTTATCGAGCGCGGCCAGATCTTGAGCGCTGACCTGCTCCGGAGTGGCCTTGATCTCCTGGAGACACAGCACGTCGGGACTCTCTCGTGACAGGAAGTTGAGAAGGCCCTTCTTGAAGGCGGCGCGAACGCCATTGACGTTCCAGGAGACGATTCTGGTCAAACGAGCAATCTCGCGACGATCTGCGCGGCCGTCTGCCTTGCAAGTCGCCTGATACCCTCTTCGTCGATTATGGCCACGGGATGCCGCAGCCATACCACTTCGTAATCCCTCATCGCCAGCAGCCGTGCCTGCTCGACACCTTCGTCAAAGAACGCGTCGGTGGCCACCGCCGCCGTGGGGATCCCCATTTTCTCCAACCGTATGACGTCGTGCACACTGCACGACACGCAGGATCCTCAATCGGCCAGCGCTTCGACAACCGCGTCAGCGCCGACGCGCAAGCGCTCGAGGACCTCGGGAGGAGCCGGACGCGTGAACGTCGGCTTCTCGTCATACGACACCAAGGCCCCGTGCTCCTCGCCCAGGATGCGGCCCAATTCGGCAAGGAACTCGGCAGACTTGGGTTTGCGGATCGACAGCAGCGCGATGCGCTTGCCCGACAGGGAAATCAGACGCGGCGCGAGCGGCACCGCCTCCAGGCTGCGTTCGTCGAATGGGCTGATGTACTCTTCCATGTCGCTATACCTCATCAATCACCCGGCTCGTCATGTTCGAGCCGAGTCCAAAACCGACCCACGGAGCAAGCAGCACCGAAAATCTGCCTGCGTTGCCCCCTGCCACCACGATCACTATTTCGTCGGCACTCAGCCACTTCGTAAGTTCGGCGTCGTCATCGAGAGAGGCCGTGAACGGGCCCTGGTCACCGGTACGCAGGTCGGAGACCCGGCGCCGCGAGCCCTCGACGATGCGCTCGGCCAGGTCTCGCTTGCTCCACCCGGCCTCCGCAAACATCGCGGCGTGTTCGGGACAGATGACGAACATCGTATCGGTCACCAGCGGATAAAAATGTGGGGAGAACGCGACCGAGCCACCCAGCGCGATGGTTCGCGCCACCTGCTCGGGATCGCGCGAATAGTGATCCGAGATGGTCAGCGGACCGTCACCCGCGTAAACCGTCACCACACTGGCGCCGCTCTCGAACCCGCGTGCCTGCGCCAGCGATTCCCAGGGACTGGCCTCTTGATTCTCGGCAAAACAAAGGCCGATCTTGCCCGGCTGCCCCAGAGTCGCACGGTCGAGCAGGCCCGGAGTGCCGCGACCCGTCAGTCCGCTCATCAGCCGGATCGCCCTGCCTATCGTCGCGTTGGCACGGTTCCAGCCGCCAAGACAGTTCATTCCCGCGTTCATTGCGATACGGCCCCGCACCGGACCGTTGACGATCAGCACCGGGGCGCACGAATGCGTCGTGTTGGTGACTCCGTGAAGATTGAAAGCGGGATCGAGTGCGGCCTCGGCCGCCGCTTTGACAACCGGGAAGTAGCTCGGATGACAACCGGCGAGCACCGCGCAGACCGCCAGCCTTTCAAGCGTCAGTTCCCCGGTACCCGGAGGAACGATGCCCAGCGACACATCGCCGGAATAGTCGCCGAGCATGCGTGCCACTCGGCTGCGCGTGGGCGGCACCACCGGCAACCCGTCGGTCCAGCCCCGCTCGAAGAGATCCTCGAACTCGTCGAACGCAGCCTCGGCTGCGCGAGTCGCCGCGAGAAGATCCGAAGCCAGCGTGTTCTTCGACGCGCAGCCGGGCTTGAACGTCGGGTGAACGTCGGGGTCGAGCAGGCGATCGACATCATCCCTAGACATCGCTGCCGCACCGGCCGCGATGTCGGCGAATGCGTCGCGGCTCCAGCCCTCGAGCACCGTTTCAATACGGCCATCGCTGCCGATCAAGAAAGCGGTGGGGACAGTTCGCACACCGAAAGCGGACGATGTCGGATACGGCTCGGATTCGCTCAGCGCCTCGAAATCAGCCTCGCAACTGCGCATCGTGTGCGCCGCAACCTGCGGCGGATCCTGATGGACGGCAACCAGTTTCACCCCACCGCGCAGAAGCGGCGCCACGATCGGGCCGAGCCTGCGCAGCGCCAGCCGCGAAGTCGGGCACTCCGCTTCGACGAACAGCACCAGGATCTTGCCCTCGCCTCGCAGCGTCGCCAACGAAACCAGTCCTCCCTCCGGCAACTCGAGCGTCGCAGAAGGGGCGGGTTGTCCCGGCTCGATCATGTATGACTCACTCACGTTCGGTTCGATCTCCGGTCGCATTCACTCCGCAGCGCCCCGACCTTATGGGCAGCCAAAATGCGACCCGCAGTTTGTCCCGTTGTCGCACACGCGAGTCAAGGCTGGCCCGGCGCGCGTTGCTCCGAATACTGTGGGGGTCTAGAGTTGCCGCCCTGCGCGGCAGACCGGACATGCCGATCCTTGCGTAGAGGACCAGAGACGGACGAGAGGACCGGGTTAGATGAACAAGACAGGAACCACGCTGCGCCCCATTGCCGAGAGCTTTCCGAACTCGCGCAAGGTCTACCACAGCCCCGAACTGCCGGTCCCTGCCCGCGAGATCGAGCTTGCAGCGGGCGAACCTCCTCTGCGCGTCTACGACACTTCGGGGCCCGAGCATCACGACGTCCACGTCGGCCTGCCCCCGCTGCGCAAGAGTTGGATCGAGAAGCGCCGCGCCACCGGCGACCGCAACATGTCGCAGATGCACTGGGCGCGAAAAGGCGTCATCACGGAAGAAATGCGCTTCGCCGCCATCCGCGAGAGCGTCGATCCCGAATTCGTCCGCGCCGAAATCGCCGCCGGACGCGCCATCATCCCGGCCAACGTCAATCACCTCGAACTCGAGCCGATGGTCATCGGGCGCGGCTTCCTGGTCAAGATCAACGCCAACATCGGCAACTCCGCCGTTCGTTCTTCCATCGAGGATGAAGTCGAGAAGCTTCAGTGGTCCACGCGCTGGGGCGCCGACACGGTGATGGATCTCTCCACCGGCCCCGACATCCACCTGACCCGCGAGGCCATCTTGCGCAATTCTCCGGTACCGATCGGCACGGTGCCGATCTACCAGGCACTGGAGAAGGTGTCCCGGCCCGAGGAACTCACTCTGGACCTGTTCCTGCAAACCCTGGTCGAACAGGCCGAGCAGGGCGTCGACTACTTCACCATCCACGCCGGCGTGCGACTGGCGTACATTCCGCTGACTGCCGGCCGCCTGACCGGCATCGTGTCACGCGGCGGTTCGATCATGGCGCAGTGGTGCCTGGCCCATCACAAGGAGAACTTCCTCTACACGCACTTCGACGAGATCTGCAAGATCATGAAGGCCTACGACGTCGCCTTCTCGCTCGGCGACGGTTTGCGTCCCGGCTGCATTGCCGACGCGAACGACGCCGCGCAATTCGCCGAACTCGATACTCTCGGCGAACTGACGCTCAAAGCCTGGGAGCATGACGTGCAGGTGATGATCGAGGGACCCGGCCATGTGCCGATGCACCTCATCAAGGAAAACATGGACCGCCAGCTCGCGGTCTGCCACGAGGCTCCGTTCTACACGCTCGGCCCGCTGACCACCGACATCGCCCCCGGCTACGATCACCTTACCTCGGCGATCGGCGCGGCAATGATCGGCTCGATGGGCACCGCACTGCTGTGTTACGTCACGCCCAAGGAACACCTGGGACTTCCCGATCGCGAAGACGTCAAACAGGGCGTCATCGCCTATAAGATCGCCGCCCACGCCGCCGATCTCGCCAAGGGGCATCCCGGCGCTCAGCAACGCGACAACGCGCTGTCCAAAGCGCGCTTCGAGTTCCGCTGGGAAGACCAGTTCAACCTCTCGCTGGATCCCGAAACAGCACGCACCTTCCACGACGAGTCGATGCCGGCCGATGGCGCCAAGCACGCCCACTTCTGTTCGATGTGTGGCCCTAAGTTCTGCTCGATGCGCATCACCGAGACCGTGCGTGAGTACGCCCAGCAACACGGAGTCGACGACACCAAGGCGCTGGACGAAGGGATGGAAGAGAAGGCGCGCGAGTATCGCGAGCTGGGATCGCCGGCGCCGGATCGCGTCAACGTATAGCTGTCGCCGGACCGGCCACCCCGGATCATTCTCCACCGAGTCTGCGGTCCAGGGTCGCGGCTGCTCTTGCCTTTGCCGACGTCCGGGCTATGCAGCGCCATGCCAGAAACCCGCACCCTCCGCGACGTCAGTTCGATCTACCGCCGTACCAAAGAGGTCAACATCTACCCGTTGGCCGACGATCGCTTTCTGATCGAAGCTTTCCTGCAAGATGAAGTGCACGACGTCCACGTCGAAGTGGAGATCGTGCACCCGTCGCTGGAGATCGTCGCCGCTCGCAGCGAGGTCCGCAACGGCCCGTTCACCAACGTCTGCAACCTGACTCACGCAAACATGGCCGGCCTGGTCGGCATGAAGGTGGGACGCGGTTTTACGATCGAAGCCCGCAAGATCGTCGGCGGCAGCCACGGTTGCCACCGCGTTTCGGAGCTGGTCGTGGAAATCGCCCAGGCGGCCTACCAGCTCCACTTCGTCGTTTTCTTCCAGGGAGTGCCCAAAGAAGTACGCCATCAGGCTGACGTGCCGATCGACCGCTGGCGCGCGATCAACGCGTCGATCCCCGGCATGCGCAACACCTGCTACAGCTACAACGACGAACGCGAGAGCATGATCGAGGAGAAGGCTCAGCCGATGCGGCTGCGTGATCAGGAAGTGCCGGTGCGCAGGCTCAGCATCTGAGAGTCGCGTCCCGATAAACCTCGAGGTCGGCGGCGCTGAAGAGCACCATGCGGACCTCGTCGAACGCGTCCGGGTCGGCCGACAAGGCGTCGCGTATTGCGGCAACCGCAACTGCCGCGGCCTGCGGCAGCGGATACCCGTAGATGCCGGTGCTGATCGACGGGAACGCCACCGAGCGAAAGCCGCCCTCACGGGCCGCGCGCAAGCTCTGGCGGTAGCACGATGCCAGCAATTCGGCCTCGCCCCGGCCGCCGCCCCGCCACACCGGACCGACCGTGTGAATTACGGCCTTGGCCGGCAGACAACCGGCGGTTGTCACCACCGCGCTGCCGGTAGGACAGCCGCCCTGCGCGGCTCGAATGCGATCGCTGGCGGCCATGATCGCCGCACCGCCGGCACGGTGAATAGCACCATCCACACCACCGCCACCGATCAGAGCCTCGTTGGCCGCATTGACGATGGCATCGACTCTCTGCACCGTGATGTCACCTCTGACCAGCGTCAATCTCGACATTGAATGCTCCCGTTGCGCGTCCCGACTCGGATCCTCTCGCCTCGCCGCATCGCAGCGAGCATACTGCCGCCTCACGGTAGATTGAAGATGTTCGTCATTGGCGTTTCCACGACAAGGCCTCAGGCCCACACGACGTGCGGGCTCCGATGAGCGACGGCACTGGACATCGTGAAACCACGCTCCAGCGAGCGGCGAGCCCGCGGCCCGATGTCGAGTTGCTGGCCGGCAGCGCGCCGCAATGCCAGGCCTCCCTCGAAGAGGACTTCGCACTGCTCGATCGCGTCGAGGACGGAGCGCCGCCGACGGTGCGCGCGTGGAGTTGCACGCAGACGGCGGTGGTCATCGGCGTCGGACAGAACGCAGCCATCGAGGTAGACCTCGACCACTGTCATGGCAGCCACATGGCGGTGATGCGCCGCAGCAGCGGAGGCGGGGCGGTGGTAGTAGGCCGCGGGACTCTGCAATACGCCTTCGCGCTGCCCTATACGCTGTCGCCGGCGCTGAGCGACATCGGCCGCACCAAGGCTCTCTGCAACGAGATATTGATGCGAGCGCTGGCGGAGGCCGGCATTGATGCCGACCTCCGAACTGACCACGGAGGCGATCTCATGGTCGGCAATCGCAAAGCCGGCGGCGTCGCGCTCAAGCGGCGACGACGCGCGCTGCTGCTTCACGGCACCATCCTGACAGAGGCCGACATCGAGGTTCTGGCTCGCACGCTGCGACATCCTTCACGAGAACCGCACTATCGGGAAGGACGCACCCACGAGGAGTTCCTGATCAATCTCGGACCTGTAGACGAGAAGCTGTTCGCCGCGAAGTTGACGGCACTGCTGGCAAAGCTCGGCTGAACGCTCAGCCGTTGAGGGCTACGACCTCAGCTTGCGCCATTTCCCACCGCTGCATCAGTTCTTCGAGCTTGCGCTGATCTTCGGTGAAGGAAGAAAGGACACTGTTGTAGCGGAGTTTGTCTGCGTAAAGTTCAGGACTGGCCAGTTCGGCGCTGCGCTGGGCCTGGACGGCTTCGAGAGCGGTGATGCGTTCCTCGCACTCGGTGACGCGGCGCTGGAGTTCGCGCGACGTGTTCTTGTGCTCGCGGGCCTTGTTACTGTGCTCACGCGACGACTTGCCGGGTTCGGCCTTGGCCTGCACGACCTGGCCCTTGTTCTTGGCGTCGCGCTGATGCTCGCGTCCTTTTTCTTCCTTCGAAGCTGGCGATGAAGCCTTCGCTGCCGACGATGTCGCAGCGGCCTTCACCGCCGCTTCGCTCCGGGCCGCAGCGGCCTCGCTCTTGTCGGCGCGCGACTTGCCGGCCGCCGCTTTTTCCGCTTCCTTCTTGGCCTGAGCGAGATGGTAGAGGAACTCGTCCATCGTGCCGGGGAATTCCTCGACTCCAAGGTCGTGCACGTACCAGATGCGCGTAGCCAGATGCCGCACGAAGCTGCGGTTGTGACTGACAAAAGCCAGCGTTCCGTCGAATGTGGCGAGCGCCTCGGCCAGAGCCTCCGCCGATTCGAGGTCGAGATGGTTGGTCGGCTCGTCCATCAGCAGCAGATTGCCCGGATCGGCCATCAGTCGGGCCAGGGCAACGCGCGCCTTCTCGCCTCCCGACAGCACCGCGATAGGCTTGTCGACGTCGTCGTCAGAAAACAGGAAGGTGCCGAGAATATTGCGAACGTGCGTGATGTCTTCGAAGGCACTGTTCTGCCACACCTCCTCGAAGACGGTGTTCCGCAGATTGAGCTTCTCGGTGACGTGCTGGGCGTAGTATCCGGGCTTGACGTTGTGGCCGAGCTTGACCTCACCTCGGGTGCACGGCAGCTCCCCGGCGATGATCTTGAGCAGTGTGGTCTTGCCGGCACCGTTGGGCCCGATGATCGCTACCTTGTCGCGACGACGGATGATCGCGTCCACGTTGCGCAGCACTTCGAGGTTTCCGTAGGAGTGGCAGAGACCACTGATGGAAACCGCATCGACTCCTGAACGATCGCAGGGAGGGAAACGGAAACGGAGACTCCTGGCTTCGGTCAGCAGCGTCACGTCGTCGAGTTTTCCAAGCGCTCTCACACGGCTCTGCACCGCACGGGCCTTGGTGGCCTGAGCGCGGAAGCGGCGGATGAAACGCTCGGTCTGCTCGCGCTGGCGCTGCTGGTTGGCAGCGCGCCGCTCGAGAATCTCCTGCTCCTCAGCACGCTGGCGCTTGTAATCCTCGTAGTTGCCAGAGTACTGGCGCAGCCCCTCGGTCTCGTAGGAAATGACGCGGTTGATCTGCTCGTTCAGGAAGTCGCGATCGTGGCAGACCAGCACCACGGCGCTGCGGTAGCGCCTCAGGAAGTCGGCCAGCCACCCGATGGTCGTGACGTCGAGGTGGTTGGTGGGTTCGTCGAGCAGCAACAGATCGGGTTTCTGAAACAGCAGCGCCGCCATGACCGCGCGCATCTTCCAGCCGCCGCTGAACTCGCACAGGTCGCGGCTCGCGTCGCCGCTGCGGAACCCGAGACCGTCAAGAATCTGGTGGGCCTCGTGCGGCGAGTAGTTCGAATCAAAGTGGACGATGTCCTCGTGGAGACTGGCCAGCTTCTCGGCCAATTCCATCTGTTCGGCTTCGGTGGTCGCCTGCGCGAGCTCATCCTCGACCACCTCCAGGGTGTCTTCGAGCTGGGCCCGGCCAGGAACGCTGGCCAATACCGACGCGAGCAGATTCCTGCCCCCGGCGACCTCTATCTCCTGAGGAAGGTAACCGATGCGCATGGCATTGGCGCGCCGCACGCTCCCCGAATCCACTTCCTGCTGCCCAGCCAGGATGCGCATCAGACAGGTCTTTCCCGAACCGTTGCGGCCGATCAGCCCGATGCGGTCTTCTTCGCTGATGCGAAGGCCGAGATTCGACAAGATAGCGCGCCCTCCGAAGGAGAGTTCGCAGTTTTCAAGCACGACGAGTGACACAGAACCAGTGGTTGTAGAGACGCGGGGCTGATCGTTCAACCCGCAGCCGGCCCTGCATACGGATCGCGTGTACGGCGGCCCGCCACGCTTGTGCTAAACTCAGCCCTCGATCATGTCTGACCGGTCTTTTCCTTCACGACCTCGGCTCTCGCTCGTACTTTCGGGAGGCGGCTCACGCGGCGCTTACGAAGCCGGAATCCTTTCCTACCTTTTCGAGCACGTCTACCCGAAGCTGGGCGCCGACTTCGAGTTCGACGTCATCAGCGGCACATCGGTCGGCGCCATCCATGCGGCCTACGTCGCCGCGTCGTCGGGAATGCCAACCGCCGAACGCTCGCGCCGTCTGCTTGCCACCTGGACCGAGATGTCCTTCGACAGCGTGCTCAAGCTGAGTTGGACCGATCTGGTCGGAATCCCGCTGCGCGGCTTCGGCTTCGGACCTACCCGGCTTCGCCATGACTCCTCCGGCGCGCCGGAAGTCAAGGGAGGACTCGTCGACATCGCCCCGCTCGAACGTCTGGTCAGGGAACGCATCCCTTGGTCGCGTCTACGCGCCAACCTCGCGGCGCGCAGACCGGGCGTGCTCTGCACTGCGGTCACGGAAGTACACAGCGGCGTCGTCCGTGTTTTCCTCGACGGTCTGGACGCCGACGTCACGCCGTGGCTCCACGATCCCCACGTCGATGCAGTTGTCACCGAGATCACCGATCTGCACGTACGCGCTTCGGCGGCCATCCCGTTCCTGTTTCCTGCCGTACGCATCGGTCCCTGCTTCTACGTCGACGGCGGGCTGCGCTTGAATACTCCGCTGTCACCGGCGGTGCGTCTGCGTTCCGACAAGATCCTGGTGGTCGGACTCAAACGACGAAGCAGCAAGGAAGAAAAGATCGCCTACTGCAAGGCCGAAGCTCTGACACAACCTGCCTTTCTGCTCGGCAAGCTGCTCGACATCCTGCTTCTCGATCCGATCGACAACGAACTGCGTCAACTCGAGATCGTCAACGCGATCCTGGCGGGCGGCAAAGCGCAGTTCGGCGACGATTTCATCGAAAGGATCGCTCCGACGATCGCCTCCGTGCGAGGTGTCGCCTACCGCCCCGTCGATTTCCTGATGGTGAGCCCGAGCGCCGATCTCGGCCGGGTCGCCGCCGACGCTTACCGCAGCAGTCGCTCCAGCCAGAAGGGACAGAGCCTGATCGCCTCGCTGATCGCGCGCACGGCCACGCTCGGAGTCCCGGAACAGGAAGCCGACCTGCTCTCGTACATCTACTTCGACTCGCACTACACCAAACGCCTCGTCGAACTCGGACGCGAGGACGCCAAGGCGCTAGGAGACGAAATCCTCACTCTTCTCCACAGCGAAGAGTGAAGCGTCACGCGGACGCAGCTTCGAGAAAAATCAGGCGCAAAAAAAAGGTTTCCGGAGGGGAGGGTCGTATCCTCACCCCGGAAACCTACCAGTGGAACACCGGTTTCTATGAAGCCCGCCTCTGTAGGGCGGTCTTTCTCGGACTCGATGCGGAATGTTGCCGCAGGCAACCGTCACACTTCGAACCCGTAGTGGAACCTACGCTCCCGTAGCGGACGCGTCAAGGAACAATCTCGATCTTCTCAGCCTACCGTGCGCAGGAGTCGTCGCGCATGACTGCTCATGCAACGGCACCGTCGAACGCACTGACACGCACGCGCACTCCGGTAAGAACTCCGTTGCCGCACAGACCTTCGGTAACACTCTCGTCGGTGAGGTCGTTCATCGACACACCCGGTCTGGCGGCGGCGTCCGGCATCCGAGTTCCCTTGCGCGTGTGACCGAAACCGTGCGGCATGCTCACCACCCCCGGCATCACCTCGTCGCTGACGTGCAGTGGAAGCGAAACGCTGCCGACTCGGCTCGCGACGGTCACCACGCGGCCGTGTTCGAACCCGAGCCTGGAAGCGTCGTCCGGATTCATCAACAGCGTGCAACGCTCCGGGCCTTTGATGAGAGAGCGGCAGTTGTGCATCCATGAATTGTTGGTGCGCAGCTGGCGCCGTCCGATCAGACTGAAAGCGTCCGGCGCGTCGTCGCGCGCCGTAAAGACGCCGGCGTCCAAAGCGGCCGCGATGCGCGCCGTTTCGGCTTCTATGTCGTCGTGGATGAGACGGATCTGCCCGTCGTCGTGGCGCACCTGCCTGTCGATACCGCCTTCCTTCAACGGGCCGAAGTCGATTCCCGACGGCGCCGCCGCGATGTCGGAAAGCGAAACTCCATAGGGACCGGCCCCTAGCAGCATTGCGATGAACATGTCGGGCGTGATGGAGAAATGCGTCGCGGCAGGATTCTCGATCGGCGGGCCGCCGGCAGCGACGGAATCCAGGCTGCGCAGCTTCATCAACTCGGCGGTCAAGGCTCCGAGAATCTCCCATTCGCTCCAGCTGCCTGGCTCGGGCGCAAAGACCGGCTGGCAGAACTTCGCGGTGTCGCGCACTGCCAGCTTGTGGAACACAAGGCTGTACTGCGCGTTTTCGAGCGGACTGCGCGGCGGCAACAGGACGTGGGCAAAACGGGTCGTCTCGTTCAGGGCGGGATCGATGCTGACCATGAACTCGAGTGACGCCATCGCGGCTTCCAGGCGCGTGCCGTTGGGCGTCGACAGCGCGGGGTTGCCGGCCATCGTCACCAGCGCGCGCACCTGTCCGTTCCCGGTGGTTTCGATCTCCTCCGACAGACAGGCCACCGGCAGTTCGCCGCCGAATTCGGGCAGCCCGCGCACCCGCGATCGCCAGCGTTTGTAGCTGCCCTTCCCCGAGTACAACGCAGCCGGCTGCGGGAACATCACGCCGCCCGGCTTGTCGAGATTTCCGCTGACGACGTTAAGAGCATCGCCGAGCCAGTTGGCCAGCGTGCCGTACTCCTGCACGCAAGTGCCGATACGCGTGTAGCAAGCCGCACTCGGCGCCGCGCAGAACTCGCGCGCCAGGCCCCGCAGGTCGTCGGCTTCGATGCCGACGGCGTCACTGACTCGCTCCGGAGTAAACGGCGCCACCAGCGCGCGCAGAGCATCGAGACCCAGAACGCGTCCCTCGGCAGCCCCCAGACGAACCAGGCCTTCTTCGAAAATCGTCGCCAGCATGGCCATCAACAGCAGAGCGTCGCTGCCGGGCTTGACGAACAGGTGCTCGGAGGCAACCTGCGCCGTTTCGCTGCGACGCGGATCGATCACCACGATGCGCCCCCCGCGCTGCACGATCTCGCGCAGACGCCGCTTCATCCCGGGAGCAGTCATGAGGCTGCCGTTGGACACCACCGGATTGGCCCCCAGGATCAGCAGGTAGTCGGTACGGTCAACGTCCGGTATCGGCACCGAAAGCTGAGCACCGAACATGAAGTAGGCCGCCAACATCTTCGGGAATTGGTCAACCGACGAAGCGCTGAAACGGTTGTGCGTGCCGAGCAGCCGCAGAAAAGCCGGAAGCGCGACGAAAGCCGACAGGTTGTGGCCGGTCGGGTTGCCCACATAGGTGGCAAGCGCGTCCATGCCGTGACGCTTCTGCGCCTCGTGCAACCCTTTTGCCGCAAAGGCGATCGCTTCGTCCCACGACACCTGCTGCCAGACCTCGCCATGGCGGATCATTGGCCGTCGAATCCGGTCTGCGTCCTCGTAGACCTCCTTCAGAGCGTAGGCCTTGGGACAGATGTAGCCGCGAGAGAGGGGATCGGCTTCGTCTGCTTCGATGGAAACGATGGCGCGGCCGTCGGTCTCGATCGTGATTCCGCAGTTCGCCTCGCACAGGTTGCAGGTTCGGTGGTGTATCGGCATGCGCGGGATTCTCCCACGCTCCGTACCCCTGTGAAAGGTGAGGCCGACAATCGGAGAGCGCAGGACCCGGCGCCGCGCCCCAGAGCCGAGCCTCGACGCCGCTGAGATCGACGCCAGGAGCAGGTAGAAAGGGGCGCGAAAGAGACGGGGCCAGCCGAAACACGGGCCTCACGCTTGCTAGGTCGGCGCTGTTTCGGTTTAGTGCCGCGCGTGCCAAAGCTCGTCACAGAAGGCGTCGCGGTCGAGGTCGAATCCTACTTCGTCCCCGAGCAGTCCGATGCAGTCATCGATCGCTACGTCTTCGCCTACCGGGTCAGGATCAGCAACGAATCCGCCATGCCCGTACAACTGCTGCGGCGGCACTGGTTTATCACCGAAGGCAACGGCGACATCCGCGAAGTGGAAGGTGAGGGCGTGGTCGGCGAACAGCCGATCATGGGCCCCGGTGAGTGCCACGAGTACACCAGCGGGGCCATCCTACAAGGCCCCATAGGAAGCATGCACGGCACCTACGAAATGCAGCGCGAGGACGGCGGCACATTCCAGGCTTCGATTCCGAAGTTTCGCTTGCGGATGCCGCGCACCCTCCACTGATCATCCCGTCGCCCGGAGGTTGTGGCGCCGCCGAAAAGCAGCGACCCTCCGACTCAACGCAAGGTGACGAACTCCTCGGCGGAGGAGGGATGGATGCCCACCGTGTCGTCGAAATCGCGCTTGGTTGCACCCATTCTCACCGCTACGGCGAAACCCTGGATGATTTCCGGAGCATCTTTGCCGATCATGTGACAACCGAGCACGCGTTCGTCGTCCGCCTTCACCACAAGCTTCACCAGCGTGAAGGAAACACGCCCCGTCAACGAGTGCAGCATCGGACGAAAGCGCGCCTTGTACACGCGGATCGCGTCCGCTCCGAAGCCGGCTCTCGCCTCTTCTTCGGTAAGACCGACGGTACCGATCGGAGGATCGGTGAACACTGCGGTGGGTACGTTCTGGTAGCTCATCGCCGCGCCCGTCCTGCCGCCGAAGACGCGGTCGGCAAGCAGTCGTCCGGCCTGGATCGCCACCGGAGTCAGCGCCGCTCTCGCAGTCACGTCACCAACCGCGAAGACGTTCGGAACTGCGGTAACACCGTCTTCCCCGCAGACAACGTGGCCGCCCTGGTCGAGCTTCACGCCGACCTCTTCAAGCCCCAGCCCGTCCGTGTTGGGCCGGCGCCCGATGGCATAGAGCAGGCACTGACCGGCCTGAAGTTCACCGGGTCCATCAGCCGACTCCAGATCCAGAACCGCACCCGCTGCGCCCGGGCGAATCGCGCGCACGACGGTGCGGCAACGGACATCTACACCGCAAGCGCGCAGGGCCGCGTCGAGTTCACGGCGCACATCATCGTCAAACCCGCGCAGCGGCAGATCGCCGCGCAGGACAAGATGTACCTGAGAGCCCATCGCCGCGAAGACCGAGGCAAACTCACAGGCAATGTAGCCGCCGCCGACGATCGTCAGGTGATCCGGACGCCGGCGAAGTTCGAAAACCTCGTCACTGCTGATGGCGTGATGCGCACCCTCTATTGACGGCACGCGAGGACGGCCGCCGGTGGCAATCAGAACGTAGCGGGTCGACAGCAGGCGGCCCTCGACGTCAACGTGCTGCGCACCGCGAAGCACGGCAGTTCCCCTGAGAAGTTGGACGCCGCTCTCGGCGAGCAGACGTTCGTGAGTCGATTCAAGACCGGCCACCTCACGATCGCGGCTCTCGACGAAGCGCAGCCAGTCGTGCGAGGCCGCTCCGAAGTTCCATCCGTAACCTCCCGCGTCATTCGCCAGATGCGCGAACTCAGCGGCATAAACCATCAGTTTCTTTGGAACGCAGCCGCGGATGACGCAGGTGCCGCCGACCCTGCCCTGCTCGACAACGGCAACGCGCGCTCCGTAAGAAGCAGCGCGCTTGGCCGTAGCCAAGCCGCCGCTGCCGGCGCCGAGAACCACCAAGTCGTAGTCGAACTCACTCATGGCTACGACCTACTCAAAGCGCCGCTTCGGTACAACGGGCGCTGTCGCCAGGCCTAGTGAACCGTGTCGTTTTCGGGCAGATCGCAGTCGATGCAGTAGTAGCCGTTGCCGAGCAGCCGATAGTCGTGTTCGAGACGCACACTGAGCGTCACGATTCTCTCCATCGGAGGTTTCTCGCCCGACGTGTGCGGCTTGGAGGCCATGTCGATGTGCAGGGTGATCTCGCCTTTTTCCGGACCTGTCACCATGCGCACCAGACCCGGAAATTCCTTGACGGTCGAAGGCATCACACCGAGCATCGGGAGCAAAGTCTCCAAGAAGGCCGCCGGACCGACCGTCCCGTCACTGGCGGCATCGATTCGCGGCGTCTCTTCGTTTGAACGCGGAGCCGGCGCAAGGCCGACTTCGATTTCATTTACGAGCGAGCCAACCTGTTCGTCTTTCTTGTTCCACATCGTGACGGTCTACCTAACCACGATGAAGTGCGTGACAACGCTGACACTCCTGCAGCCTGGAAGTTTCCTCGACCGTATTCGGACCTCGCAAAGTCTGTTCACGCGCGATTCGTTTAGCACGCATCGCGTCGGCTTCGCCGCGATGTGTGGTTGCCCGAGCCGCGACGGACCCGCGGATCGCGCTCGTGCCTCTTCACCTCGGACTCATTGCTGCGACAGCGGTCCGGGCGGGCACTTTCGGAGTTCGGGCCGTACCGACCGCCGCTTCGCCGGAAACAGGGGCGGGAGCTCAGCCGGGGCGGGCGTGGCCGCCCCGAAGTCCGAGCCGTTGATCGTTTCGCATGTCGGCGGAGCCCGGCCGCCGGCGACCGAGCCACGGCAGCCAGCACTGCCCGGCGCTCGGCCGTGGCCGCCGCCGGACGTGAAAGCTAAACAAATTGTATACTTACCTGGATCAGGGGCTGAGCAGATGCTCAGCCCGACGTCATCACAAGAAAT
>CAITLU010000014.1 GCA_903893315.1 uncultured bacterium | reverse complement strand
TGGCGATCGCGTCCTCGGAATCGTCTCCTTCGTGGGCGCGGACGATCGCCAGCGCCCGTTCGAGCACACCAACGGCTTCGTCCACCTGCCCTCGGACGAGGAGGCACTCTGAAAGACAGACCAGAAGCGGATGCAGGTCCGGGTGGCCGGGGCCGACCTCCTTCTCAGCGACCGCGAGTTCCTGCCACAGCATCGGCTCCGCACTGGCTACGTTGTCGAGCTCAGCAAGGGTACCCACCAGGCTGTCCATACTCTCCCTCGTGCGCGGATGCTCGACACCCAGCACTTCCGCCTGGATCGCGTAGGCACGCCGGAAGCACGGCTCGGCCTGGTCGAACATCCCGAGGTCGTAGAGCAGCGACCCGAGATAGGTGAGGCAGTCTGCCGTCTCCGGGTGCTCGGGGCCGAGAAGTCCCTCTACGTTCACCAGCCTGCGCCGCATCATCGCTACGGCGCCGGACCAGGCGCCGCGCGCTGCCCTCTCCGACGCAGGCGCGCTCACACCGGCACACTATCCAGTTCACCAACCGCCTCATCGGCCTGCCGCAACTTCGCCAGCCGTTCTTCGACCAGCCTGATGGCTTGATCATTGGGAGCGAGCGTTGCCCGGCGAATCTCGAGGCAACGCTGGAGCAGGAGTTCCGCTTCGTCGAAACGCTTCTCGAGGATTCGCAGTTGTCCGATCGAACTGAGCACCCTCGCGGAATCGACCGGATCCGGTGGGTCCTGCTGTTCGACAAGCGCCCGGGCTCGCTGGAGACACGAATCGGCCTCCCCGAAGCGACCCGACTCCCGATACAGGACGCCCAGCTGCTGCAGGCCGAACAGCAGCGGAGCCGGATCTGCATTCGCCAGGTCCTCGCGGATATTGACGATCCGCAACAATAGCGGCTCGGCGTCATCGTTGCGGTCTTTCTCGAGGCAAACGCGGGCCAGGCCTGCCAGGGCTTCGCAGACATTGGAGCCGTCGGCGTCCGCATGGTCTTCGGCCGCCGCCAGCGTGCGACGCAACAGCGACTCGGCTTCGTCGAAGCCTTGGCGATGCATGAGCAGGCGCGCCAGCCCGTCAACGTCCGACAGCGTCTGCGGGTCGTCCGGTCCGAGCGACGCCTCCGCGATCGCGAGGACCCGACGGCGCAACGGCTCGGCCTCGACGAATTCCTCCTTGGCCTCGAGCACATCCGCAAGGAGCCGCAGAGAGTTTCCGACGAGGGGATGCCCCGGCGCTTCCGCAGCTTCGGCAGCCTCCAGCGAACGTCGCGCGAACGGCTCGGCTGCTGCCGGGTTGCCGCTCATCGTCAGCGCGGAGGCCAGCAATCCGCGGGTGTGCGCGAGGACATGCTCATCGACCTCGTCCTCCTTCTCTACGATCGCAACGATGCGACGATACAGCTTCGACGCGCGGTCGTACTCGTCCTGCGACATCAGGACCGAAGCCAGCGTGCTGAGCCGGATCGACGTGATCCAGCTGGCCGTGCCCTCCAGCCTCTCCGCAATCGCGACCGCACGCGAGGCCACTTGCTCGGCGAGAACGTGGTCGCCCCTGCGGTCGAGGATACGGGCCAGCATGTCCAGGTGCGCGCCGACAATGCCGCTCTCGTCGCCATAGAGGGCAGCGTCGATCCGCAGTGAGATCCTCGCCAGACTCTCGGTGAAGTCCCCGTAGCGTCCGGCGCAGTAGAGCAGACTGGCGATCCGTGCCGCGAAGTCGCCCGTTTCCTCGAGCGACTCGTCCAGCGCCCACCTCCTCCACGCCGCTTCGCAGCAGACTTCCATCGGGAGGCCCGTCTGTCGTTCCATCGCGCTCCACCACATGGCCGTCTCGCAGCAGCCGCGGTGGACGAGAATCGCCTCCAGCATTTCCCTGTCGGTGAGCACTGCAGCCAGACGCGGCCAGTTCTGTTGCTCGTACCAGTGCTGTGCGATCTCTCCGGCGGCATGCCCGTCGATGACCTCGGCCTCGAGCGATGATTCTTCGGCATCGGAAGGCTGCGGCTCGTCGACGGACTCCACGGGCTTGATTCGGGAGGAAGAGTCTTTTGTCTTCATCGTTCTCAGACCTCCTCGCCGGTTGCCGACGTGATGCGCTCCCTCCAAGGCACGAAATTGCGAATGACCGCCCTCTGCGACGGCGTCTCCGGCGACGCACGCATAGCCTTCCTCGTGCCCGCCCTCGCCTCCTGCATCACCGTCATCGCCTCGTCGGCGTTGAGTCCCCGGTTGCGCAGCCATACCCCGGCCACCGTCGGCGCCCGGCCCACGCCGCCCCAGCAGTGGATGTAGACGCCGCCTCTCGCCGCGAGCCCCTTCTCGATATCGGCGACGATGGCGCGGTAGCCCGGCTGGTCGATCACGTCGATATCCGGGATCGGGTGGCGAATGCGCCGCAGGTCCCTGCCACGCATCTTGCCGAGTTCGCGCCACTGCCTGTCGTAGGGCTCGAGTCCCTCGCCTCCTTCCGTGAGGTCGATGATCGTGTCGATGCCGGCGTCTGCGAGGAGTGACAGGCGGAGCCGGGCCTTCTGCGAATCGTCGCTGCCGGGATACTCCCCCGCCAGCACCTTGCCCGGATCAACCCACCACGCATGATGCGTCTCGTCGAAAGCCCACCGCGGCGCCGTGCCGACGGCTGCCGCGTGCAGGCCGTCTGCTAGCGACTCGATGCGCGTTCGCATCGTGAGCTTCTTGCGCCAGGGCTTGGGGATCCCGCTCGCGCCGAACTTCGCTCCAGCCAGCTGGCCGGCGATGGCCGCCGTGGTGTCGGCGTCGTCGCCGAGGTTCGCCGCGCGAAGGATAGCATCCCGGAAATCGTCGGCGCCGGCCACGGCCCAGACAGCGGCCTCGAGCGCGTCGACGCAGTATCCGGTCCCGCGGATCTCGGGCGGCTGCTTGGCCTGCCAGCTGCCGCGGGCGATCGCCTCGACGGCCGGATGAAGGGAGCCGTCGTGCCAGAACTCCGCGGCAAACACGGTGTCGGGATTCTCCCCGCGAATCAGGGCCGCCGTCATCGCCGCGAGCAGCTTGCATGCATCGACGGGGCGGCTGGCCGGGTGCGTGGTTCGGCTCGACGCGGCCGCCTTCTCGTTCACCTCCTCCGGCGCGTGAGACCAGCGGATGGCCACCGGGGCCAAGCGCATCAGCGAACCGTTGGCGGCGGCTTCCTCGTCGATGCGGGGATCCTGAGGCTCGCCAGTGCGGAGGAACCTGGCCAGCTGCGACTGCGTCGTGGTGCCGATGTCGAAGCACTCACCCGTGCTGGAAAGATAGCCGTCCTTCCACCAGCGCACGTACCGCTCGAGCTGGTCCGTCGCGTCGTGACCGCCTCGGTCCAGCAGCGACTCCGCCAGGCACAGCGCCATGGACGTGTCGTCCGTCCACTCTCCGGGCTCGAGATGGAACGGCCCGCCGCCGACCATGTCGGTGAGCGGCTCGAATGTTCCCGGGGCAAGGAACTCGACCGTCGTGCCGACAGCGTCTCCGACGGCCAGGCCTACCAGTGCGCCCCGGGCCCTGTCGCGGGCCGAGCCCGCTTCAATCGTGTTTTCAATGAACTGTGCCTGCACTCTTCCTCCTTCTGTTTGTACGTGATGCCTCGCGTGGCCTAGTCGATCACCCACCCGTCCGTGAGCAGCGCTTCCACGTCCGGATACTCCCATCTCCTTCCGTCCCTGACCCGGATTACGAGCAGGCTATCGTCGAACGCGAAGATTGCGGCATCGCCCAGGACCTTGTGCTTGACGTGCAGCGATCGATCTTGCGAGATCGACAATTGTTCGATTGCGGCCCGCGTCTGACGTTGGACTTCATCTGGCCACGGAGAGGTCTCCGCGGCCTTCTCCTGCAACGCGGCGAATCCCTCAGGAGTTTCCGCTCCGAGTTCGGCGAGCCGCTCTAGCACACGACGCACGTGCCCAGCTTCAATCATCGCCTCCCGGTGACCGGCCAAGAAGCGCTCCCCTTGGACAAGAAACGTCACGACCGACTTGATCTCGTCGATTCCGAGCTTCGCCAGCCCGCCGGCCTGAGCCAGGATTCCGCGTACATCGTTGTCGGTGTACCGGTAGTCAATCCAGCACGGCTTCGAGGCTGTATCGAAGAACTCGCGGAATACGTCCGCGCAGTCCGGTGCCGGCAAGGAAGTCGGACCGGCCTCCTTGTTCATCCCATCACTCACGACCGAAGAGGTGTCCGTCGCGTGGAGCCGGGGAAGGAAAGCGACGAGTTCCGCGATGTCATCGGCTGTCAGCGCTGGCGTCTTCATGTACTCACCTTCCCCAATGAGCCGCGATTGTGCGCGCGGCGGCTGTCGTCGTTTACCATGAGCTGTACCTGCACTCTGCCTCCTTGCGTCTGTATGTGAGGCCACGCGTAACGTGGTCGATCACCCATCCGTCCGTCCGTGAGAAGGGCTTCCACGTCCGAATACTCCGAGCTGTTTCCGTCTTTGCTCCGGCAGACAAGCTGACCCCGCAGGAGATCCAGCACATGCATCGCGGCGTATGCCAGGACCTTGTGCTTCACGTGCAGCAGTCCGTCGGGCGGGACCGGCAATTCCTCGATGGCAGCGCGCGTCTGCTGCTGCAGGCCTTCCGACTACGGCGTGGTCTTTTCGATCGTGACCTTGTGTTTCGGAGCGGGAACTTCAAGAGCCGGATCAGTCGGGAAATCGGAACGGGCCATGGACGCGATCTTGCCACCGCAACCCGGCCATCACGTGTCCGGGTGACGATTTTTTCGCGCGGAGGTGCGGCGATGGCGCCCGAGCCCCGGCGAACCGGGAGAGACTCCCGTCAGAGCGGTTTCGAGTTCGCCAACATGGCGCGGGCTTCCTCGTGAAGTCTCCGACGTAGGGATGCCGGGGCCAGAACCTCAGCGTCACGGCCGAACGCGAGAAGAAAGCGTTCGAATTCTCCCATGTCGCCGACTGCGAACTGCGCAGTGATCCCGCCGCCTGCAGCTTTTTCTACGGACTGCAGCCCGGACCAGTTGCGCTCGAGCACGCGAGGCACGCCACTGGCGGAAATTCGCAGGATCACTGTCTGCGTCTTCTCGCCCTGGTGGCCGGCCAGGTGCTCGTGCGGCTTGAAGCCGGCCGGGCGTTTGAAGCCATGCCTGAGCAGCTTCACCGACTTCATGCGACGCGGCGTTACGACGAAATCCCTGATCTCGTTGGAGGCGCTGTCGTACGCGATCAACCGCCACTGAAGCTTGAAGCAGCAGAGGTGATAGGGGTTGAGCGTTCTCTCCACGGGCGCCTGCCTCTCCTTGCTCTGGTAACTGACCAGAAGTTGCTGCTGCAGAAGCAGCCCGCGGTAGATCGTCGCGAAGTGGTCCTGGTCGATCTTGCCGGCGCCATCCGGGTAGAAAGAGATCAGGTTGGTGATGTGCTCGCGGAGCGCAGAACGCTTGTTGGCGATCAGGCCCCCGGCGTCGTCCTCGAAGATGTCACTGATCTTCTGCGCCAGAGGCATGCCGTTGAAAACCGCCAGCGATTGCTGGGCAACGAGGAGGGCACCGAGTTCTTCGTCATCGAGCCGCCCCACCCAGACCGAAAGGTCGACCTCGCGTGTGTACCTCCAGGACTTCAGCGCCTTGTCGAACTGCAGCGGACTCTCGGCGGCACCGGGGAAGTGCTCGCGATCCTTCTCGCCTATCAGGCGGTCCAACACCGCCCTGTCCCGCTGTATCGTGCGGACGGCGACCTCCAGCTTACTCGCCAGGGACTCGTCGGTGACCCGGAGCGATTCGTTCCGCGGGTTCCTGGTGAAGCGCTTGATCAGGGTGTGGATTTCCCTGACCCGCTCCATCTGGTTCAGGCTCGGTTGCTGGTGGGTCTGTGTTTTCATGAGCCTAGGCTTGCCGGGACTGGCGCGCGATCGACTGGAGCGTTCCAATCGGGAGGTCGTTGCGCGGATGCGGCACCGTCACCAACCCTGGTCTGTTCGGCCGGCCGTCCCGCTGCGTGAAATGAGACTCGTCACGCGACGCGCAGCACCAAATTCCTGCCACACGCCTTCACGTACTTGCGAATCGTGGCAATGGACGGTGAATGCTTGCCGGTGGCCAAAGACCGCTCCAAGCGAGCAACGGCCGGGGCTTGCGTGCCCATACGTTCAGCCACCTGCGCCTGAGTTAGTCCCGCAGCCTGACGTGCTTTAAGCAGCGCATCCAGCAGAACGCCTTCCTCGCGCTCGATACGCTCCACTTCCTCACGCACGCCAGATCGGCGCATCAGTTTTCTGACGACTTGATCATGCGTTCGCATGTTTGATCTCCTTCATGCGCTTCTCCGCGATCGCTCGCTCGCGAGGCGGCGTACGCTCCGTTTTCTTGATGAAGCTGTGAAGCATGACGATACGTTTGCCTACCAGTGTGCAGAAGAACACCCGGGCAATGCCCTCCCCTCCCTTGAGGCGCAGTTCGAAGAGCCCTGAACCGAAAGCCTCCGTGTGCGGTTTCCCAAGATTGGGGCCGAGAGCAATCATTCGGCGCGTCAGCACGATATAGCGCGCAGCGAGCGTGTCTGGCAGTTCGAGAATCTCTTCCTGCACCGCTTCGCTGTAGTAGCGGATCGTGTAGTCCACGATCCGTAAATAACAAATATGTTACTGCGCCGCAAGGGGCTTGGCGGACATGTCCAGTCCGGCCGATGCGCTCCCGGGCGTAGCGGATGCGCCACTTCGCAGATCCCTCTCGCGCCGAGACCTGAACTTGCGAGAAAGGGCATCAGGTGCTCGCCACCGGTATCACGTCGGTCGGCTCGGTCCGATCGAGCGGTTTGAACCATCCCTTGGTCGGGCAAGCGAGCAGGAGGTTCACCAGTCCCTCATTGCGCGGAAGGGTCTTTCGCCGCGGCGGATACTCGTCGCGCGGTCCGAGGACGGAACCGCTGGAGCTGTCGAGGCCCGTCCCGCGCGCCGCCAGTTCCGCCTCGGACTCCTCGAACTCGCGGATGCGCTCGTCGCTGTAGATCTCGACCGGCCGTCTCGTTGCCGAACGAAGCAGGATGCCGTCCGGCGTCGTCTCGACCGTGAGCAGGCCACCGGCCTTGAGGCCGAGGTGATCCCGCAGCTCGGCCTCAAGGGTCACCGTGCCCCGGCGCGTGATGGTCAGAACAGCTTTCATACGCCGACAGAGTGCCGCATCGCGGGAATCCAGCCAACCGAATCGTCACACTGAATCCTTCGCGGCTCGCGCTCCGGATGGAAAGGTCGCGCGTAGCCGACAGGCCTACGGATGGGCCGTGATCGCCAGAATCGTGATCTCACGCTGGCCAGGTCCGTAGTGCCAAAAGATCCGATACGCGGCCGGCGTCCGCTGCTCGGCGTAGGATTCCCAGACATCTTCTCCGTGAGCGCCTTCGAGACTGTCGTACTTGTGAGATTGCAGGCCGGGATAGCGCGGGCCGTGGAGTTCGAGCAGCCCGAGCGTCTTGCGTGCCGCCTTCAGCCGCTTGGCGAGCCCGCTATCGTTCTCCAGTGCAGCGAGATCGCTCTGCGCCTGCGGCGTGAGGAGGAGCGTGAACGCGGGCATCGCGGTTACTCGTCGGTCAGATCGTCG
Organism: uncultured bacterium; assembly: GCA_903893315.1. Taxonomy (GTDB): domain Bacteria; phylum Desulfobacterota; class Binatia; order UBA1149; family CAITLU01; genus CAITLU01. Next base: position 3,059 of record CAITLU010000014.1, on the reverse strand, counting down.
TCTGCGAACTCGGCAAACGATCCAGCACGGGTGGCCTCACCCCTGCCCGCCTGCGCGATGCCCTCGCGCACCTTGGAGAGCGCCGTGGGATTACGCAGCAGCCATGCCTCATGGGCCGGCACCGGGATGTGCGGGGTCAGCAGAATCTGCCCGACGCTGTTGATCGCGACCGACAGGTGGACGCGCGACAGCGCCGCGTCGCCGATCAGCTTCCGGAGTTGCTCGACCGCCTTGGAGAGCGTTACGCGGTTGCGCTCATCCAGACCGCTCTCGCCCACTGCCTCGAAGTGCTCGTCCGCAATGATGTCCGTCGCCATGGTCAAATGGGCTACGCCCATTCGCCCCGCGGGTCAACTTGGAACGCTCTCCCCGGGAGTTCCCGCGGCGCGCCGATATCTGCCCCAGGCCCGCCGAACAACCGCCTTCCGCCCCTTCGCAACTGGATGCAGCGTGAATCCGGCTCCATTCCCGATACTTACGACACCCGTTTTCGGATTCTCCGCGAAAACGCCTGTGAGGCTTCAATTTTGTCCCCGAGGACCGGCGGGAATTTCCCCGGAACTCGTTTCCCATTTGCCCGAAAGCACGACCGATTTTCTCGGCACCCCCCGGTTTTCGGTGACAAAATTCCCGGGGGTCTTTGGTGACAAAACTCTCTCGTCCAGCGACGAGCCAGTTACTGAGACAGAGAGATTCGGGTACCGAAAACGTGCGGAGCCAAATCCTTGCCAGACCAAATCTTTCACTGCGTATGAGACGCGCTGCGCCCCGACCAGGGCCGGCGCGATTTCCACGTGATTCCGCGAGGGTTTGGCGCTGCGGGCGGACGAGACTCGGCGCCCATCTGTTGAACGCGGGACCGCTGAGATAGCCCACGGCGGCGCTATTTCGGGCCACTCCCGCTCTATGGATGCGCTCTTTGGGAGAGATTACGGAGACTGCTCAACAGGCACCTGCTGAACGCCGCGACGCCATGGGTTCTTGTTCAACGCATTTTGACCACCATTTGCGAAGTCACGGGCAGTCCCAACCCTTCGAAGTAGGCCGTGGACACAAAAGCGACGGGGCGGCCCGCAGGCATAGCCCGGCGGGGATCTCTTTCTCATCGACCAAGTCGGCAAGTCGCATACTTTTCAGGGTGCCGATAGGGTGTTTCGGGAGGCACAGTGGTAGAAGCTGATGCCAACTTGGAAGAAGGAAGCCCCGTATGCGTACCATCCTGTATGCCAGTGTCATGGCAATCAGTTTGAGCCTGTGGACCGCGACCGCGACCGCTCAACTCACCACTGACCAGCAGGCGTGCGTGAACGCGCTGAACACCGACGGCGCGCGCGTGGCCCAGGCGCAGGCCAAGGCGAACGTGGGGTGCCTGAAGAGTGCGGGCGCTGGGACACTCACCGGCACCGCGCAGACGTGCCTGACGGCTGACCCCAAGATGAAGCTCGCGAGGAAGCAGGCCAAGACCACGAAAGACGAAGCGACCAGGTGCGCGTCGGCCCCGACGTTCGGCTACACGAGCGCTGCCGTGGTGAACACTGCCGGGCAGCAGAGCGAAATCGACCTTGTCGGCGATGTGTTCGGCTCCCCGCTGGACGCTGCGGTCGTGCGATGCGCCAGCAACGCCCTGCAGTGCAAGTGTCAGCAGCAGGTGTTGACGGCGGTTGAGAAGCTGGCGCAGGCAAATCGGGAAGCGTTCCTCAAATGCAAGAAGCTCATGCTGGCCACCGCAACGGGCATTGCGGATCTGGCCAACTGTGAGACCGATCCGGCGACCCCGGGATCGATTGCCGCCGAATCCGCTACCGGCGGCAAGATCGACAAATCACTCGCGGCGCTCGGAGCCACGATTGCGAAGAGCTGCGACGCGCCGGCGGTAACGAGCGGCGCCTTCCCTGGCCCGTGCGCCGGACTCACTGGCCCGTCGTTGAGTAGCTGCCTCGACCTGAAGGTGGAGTCCCGAGTCTGCGAGACGCTGAACGACATGGACGGGCTGGGCGTTGACTGCTCAATCTTCGACGATGTCGGCCCCGGCGTCACGGTGAGCGGCAGCCCGGCGCAGAGTTCCACGGTGAGCACCACCTCGGCCAGCTTCACCTTCACCCCCATCCCGGCCGACGAGCCGGAGCCGGTGGCGTACGAGTGCCAGTTCAACACCGCCCCGGGGTTCACCGCGTGCAACTCGGGCTTCATCGTCTCCGGGCTGATCGAAGGGAGCCAGACGCTACGCGTGCGTGCCACGGACCGGTTCGGCAACCTCGGCGCGGTCGTGACCTACGGCTGGACGATCTCGGCGCTCGAATCTACCATCCTGGACGTGCGCACGGGCACTGTGCCGCCGAGCACCCGCGTACACGTAGCCGGCGCCACGCGCATGACCGGCAAAACTGCCGACCGATTCTGGTGCCAGGACGTTGATGGTGGGGCGACGAACCCCGACCACCATGGGATCACCGTTGCGCCCCTCAACTTCAACGCGTCCGATCCCAGTCTGGTTCCGGGCCGTGCGCTCTCGATTTACGGCACCGTGGCTCTGGTGAACGGCAACCCGACGCTGATCGACGCCAACTACACCACGGGCGGAAGCTTCGTGCCCTACAGCCCTCGCAGCACGAACCGCGACAGCGCTCTGCTTCTGTCGGAGGCAAATGTTGGCCTGCTCGTCGATAGCACCGGAACCGCCTCGACCAGCGCCGATCCGAGCTGCCAGAACTACGACTTCTGCATCGTGAGCTGCGCGCGGGCCACGCCGGTGATCTTCTCAATCGATGGCGCCGGCACAATCGTTCTCGGTCAGGATCACAACTTCGTCGGCATCGTCGAGGGGGCCGGCGCGTCCTTCACCTACTTCGTCACCGATGCGGTCAGGCAGAGCGACGCCTGCCTCTGAACCTGGACGTCCAGACTAGAATCTGGCTACGGTAAGCGTCCGGCCAACGACCTCTTGATGTGGCAACCAAGCCCGCGTGTTCGCGGGTCGGCGGTGTTCAGGCCTGACCGGCGGTCTGTTCGCGGAGTTCTTTCCAGCCGCGTGGCGTGAGTTCACCGATGCGGGCGTTGGG
>CAITLU010000013.1 GCA_903893315.1 uncultured bacterium | reverse complement strand
GTCGCGCCTTTGTCGCCGGCCACGCCCTGGTCGCCGGTAGCGCCTTTCGCACCAGCTACACCTTGGTCACCGGTAGCGCCTTTATCGCCGGCCACGCCCTGGTCGCCGGTAGCGCCTTTGTCGCCGGCCACGCCCTGGATGCCTTGGTCGCCGGTCGCGCCTTTGTCGCCGGCCACGCCCTGGATGCCCTGGGCGCCAGTCGCGCCTTTGTCGCCAGCCACGCCCTGGTCGCCGGTAGCGCCTTTCGCACCAGCTACACCTTGGTCACCGGTAGCGCCTTTCTCGCCGGCCACACCCTGAATGCCTTGGTCGCCAGTCGCGCCCTTCTCGCCGGCCACACCTTGGTCGCCGGTCGCGCCTTTCGCACCAGCTACACCTTGGTCACCGGTAGCGCCTTTATCGCCGGCCACGCCCTGGATGCCCTGGTCGCCGGTAGCGCCTTTGTCGCCAGCCACGCCCTGGATGCCTTGGTCGCCGGTCGCGCCTTTGTCGCCGGCCACGCCCTGGATGCCTTGGTCGCCGGTCGCGCCAGCGGCGCCCGTGGAACCGACTGCACCGGCGTTGCCGGTAGCACCAGTCAAACCTTGGATACCCTGCGGGCCGGTCGCGCCAGCGGCGCCCGTGGAACCGACTGCACCGGCGTTGCCGGTAGCACCAGTCAGACCTTGGATACCCTGCGGGCCGGTCGCGCCAGCGGCGCCCGTGGAACCGACTGCACCGGCGTTACCGGTAGCACCAGTCAGACCTTGGATACCCTGCGGGCCGGTCGCGCCGGCTAGCCCCGGAGCGCCATTGGAACCCGTAGGCCCCGTCGGACCGGTGGCACCCGTCTCTCCAGCAGTGGGAACCTGCACCTGACACGGAGTGACCGGCGCCAGCCCCTCGCCGGTTACCTCAACATAAAGTGTTGCGGTGACCGGAGCGTCCAGAAGTACATGGTGAAGAATTACGACAGACTGCTGCCTGATCCCGTTTTTCGGCGGCGCAGTCTTGGCAGAGACCGGCACGATGCTGGGATCGCCCGCCGGAATCTCTTCCGAATCGAGCAAGGTGACGCAACTGCTGTCGGCATAGTACGAGAAAGTGAGGGGTGTGGCTGCGGTGACAGCCCGCCGCATCGACTTCTCATAGACGTTGTACGTAATCGGAACATCGATCGCCGACGCGACGGTCACAGTAGTGATGACTGATAGGGCTGACATCACGCCAGCGCCCACGCACCTTCGCAAGGTGGATTGTTTATTTGCCACGGCTATCCCCTTTCAGCACCGACGTCCCACCGCCGACACCGGACTTGTTGATTAAGAAAGAGCAGGCCCGGACCCCCCGACGCCCACCCTGGGGATTTAGCCCATACTAAAAAATGATACGGGCGGCAAGCACAATCGCCCCTCGGTGGTGAGCCTCTTCAGCTCGACGGAACCCCTTCGTCGTTCAACACGAATGCCTGACTATTCCGGGCTATCCGTGTCCCGGCTGCGTCATGAAAAGGTAAGGGATGACCGGCTACTTATTGCGAAGGCCGGCCGATCACCCGCCTTGAAGCTGTCTTGGACAAACGAAACGCTCCCGGCGGAGTAGCGGCCAAGCCTCAACTCGGAGCAGTAAAGTCGCGATCCATCACGGTCTTGCGCCCCGCGAAGCGCGCGTGCTCGATAGCCTGATCAGTCAGGATACGAACAAGGTCGGAGAGCTTCTCCATCACGCTCTCCGAAACATTCATCCCTGAACGCGCACGGACGTAGGCCTTGAGCTTGGACGCCACCACCAGGACGTCATCCGGAATCTCGTCCTTCTTCGATACGGTCGGTTCCGGCTCCACGTGACGGGCAACCACCACACGCCGCACCGGCGGCGGTTCGATCCCCGCTGCTAGAGCCTCTTCGCGGGCACGCTCCGCTTCCTTTTCCAACGTCAGTTGGTGCTCCCACAGAGTACGGGTCGGCGAGCGCCGCTGGATGGCCCAGGCGTCGCGGTGACGCATCACGGGGACGTGCTCGTTCCAGCAGTTGACCGAGCAGAACGTCGGCTGGTGACGGCCGGTCGAACAGGTTGTCACGCTGCAGGCGTAGAAGGCTTTGTCGAAGCCGATGTCGCGCTTGCAGGTGTTGCAGCGCCTCCAGGAAGCAGAGGTCTTCAATTCGGTTGTCATAGCACTCCGAGTCTAACGCAGACGAAATTCGATGGGAGCGACGAACTCAAAACTGTCTCCCGAATAGCTACCGGGAACCGGCGGAAACGGATCGGCGCGATGGGTCATTTCGACGGCAGCGTCATCGAGCAGCCGCTCCCCGGTGCTCTTCTCCACCGAGCGAGCCAGCACGCGTCCGTCGCGATCCACCCGAACACGCACACTGGCAGTGCCCTCTATTCCACGACTTCGGGCCAGCATCGGGTACTGTTTGAAGCGAGTGAGCCAGACGTAAAGTTGTTGCTCGTAGCGCACGCGGATCGCGGAGCCGAGCGTGGGAGCGGTCGAGCCCGACCCTGCGCCTGGCGAACCATGCTCACCTGCGGCGACCGGCCTCTGCGTTAAATCCGACGCCAGCGCTGCGAGTCTATCTTCGGAAGGTGAATCATCGCTCGACCGACCCGCGTCGGTCGCCGCTTTCTGCTTCGAGCGCGGCGCCGTTGTATTGCCGTGGATACCAGCAGTCGGTTCTTCGCGACGGATATGGCGCGGCGGCGACGGTTCGTTCACGGCAACGGAGACGGGCGCCGTCACTTCTACGGCCGGCGGCGGCGACGCGGCTATCAGCGTGCTCCCGAGGCGCGACGCCGTCGCGACAGCCGCGGCCTCGACCCAGCGCAGATCGATCTGTATCGCGGCTGGTTCGGGCAAGACCGCTGGAGCAAGCACCATCGAACGCAGCAGCGCGACCGCCACGGCAGCGTGCAACGCCGCCGAAACGACGAAAGCGAAACCGAAACGTCTGGCAGCGAGTTCCACGCCTCAGGGTTCTTGGCTGCGATCGCCCATGGTCAGGTAAGCCTCGGCCGCGCCGAACACGATCATCAGATAGCCGAGCAGTTCGGAGGATTCTTCGATCAGATCCTTGGTAGGCCGGTAGGCATCGGGGCCGAGCACCGCGATCCACAGCACCTTCTGCCCGATCAGTTGCGAGTAGATGACGACGATGAAGAAGCCGACCGCCAGCAGCGCAAACGCGGGATTGCGAACAAGCACCGCGATCTGGTCCAGCAGGCGAAGACGCGCCCGGGACACGAGAAGTACGGCATAAAGTGCGAACGGTAGGCCGACCCACAGGTAGCCGCTGCGCCAACCCAACTGCAGGAAAAAGTTGTCGAGTTCGCGCATTGCTGCCAGCGCGGCCAGACACGCAAGCAGCCGAAGGAGTTCCGCGAGCTGCGGCCTGCGCCGAGAGAGCAGGAAAAGCAGTGCCGACGTCAGCACGATGGCCGCTAGCTGGCCGAGTTCAATCGGTCCGTCGTCACGCGACAACCAGTGAACATCACCCGAACTTGCGGCCGACCGCACCACGAGCTCGAAGGCGCCAGCCGCCATCGCGGCGTAGGCGAAAAGCCTGGCGAGAAGAGCAGAAGCGGAAAAGCGATCCATGATCTTGCGACGCGTCGCAGTCGCGGCGGCATGCTAACGCTGCCGCGACCTCATTGCACCCCAACGGCCGCAAGGGGACACGCGCACGAACCGAGAGACACGACCGTAGTGAAATGGACAGGGCGCTTCCCGGGGCGGCACCAGCGCGGCAGAGGCTCAGCCAAGCCCCGCCAGCAGCGCCGGCAACTCGGCCAGTTCGGCAATGCGCAGCACCGAGGTCGCTGCCGCCGGTCCGATGCCGACGAAGTGCAGGCCTGCCGCCCGAGCGCACTCGGCATCGCTGGTCTGATCGCCTACGAAAACGGCCTCTTCAGCTCCGAGGGAAAAATGCTCCAGGCAACGCATCAGCATGTCCGGATACGGCTTGGGTCTGGGAACGTCGAGAACTCCGACCGCCAGATCGAAAAACGGCTGGAGGTCAAAGTGTTCCAGGACACCCTGGGTCGTCTGCCCGCGATTGGTCGCCATCGCGACCGCGTAGTTCGCGCGTAGTTCGGCGAGCACCGGTCGCAGCAGCGGCTTCGGCGACATCAAGCGGTAGAAGGGACCGTAGTCGAGCTGTTTCGCCGTAGTCTGCACGCGCGCGAGCAGATGCGGCCGGTCGCCGTAGTACTTTTCGAAGAGTTGGGCAGAGGCCAGCGCGTGACAGGCGACCTGTTCGGCACCGAGCATCGGCGGCTCACCGCAAAGGCGCAGTACTTCGTTATAGAAAGCGATGTTGGCGTCTTCGGAGTCGAAGAGCACCCCGTCACAGTCGAAAATAACCAGACGAATCGCCATGGGTATTCAGAAAACCGGGCGGCGCCCGCTCAGCCGAGACCTGCCAGCGGTAATTCGAGCCGACGCTTCCACAACGCGCGCCGAGATTCGCGCTCGTCCGTCGATATTGCCGGTTCAAAGACGCGCTCGCTCCTCCACTGCGCGGCCTCTTCGCTCGGCCAGAATCCGACTCCGATACCGGCGAGCCGCGCGGCACCGAAAGCCGCGCCGTCGCTGACCGCAGAGCGTTCGACCGGAATCCCGAGCAGATCCGACTGGCACTGAAGCAGGAAATCATTGCGGCTGGCGCCGCCGTCCACGCGCAGCGACGGTGCCCGTCGGACACCTTCGCTCAAACTCTCGGCCACGTCGGCAACCCGGTGGGCCACTCCTTCGAGTACGGCGCGCGTAACGTGCGCTCGCGTCGAACCTCGTGACAGACCGCCGATCATGGCCCTGGCCTCGGCGTTCATCAGCGGAGTGCCGAGTCCCTGAAACGCCGGCACCGCCCACACTCCGCCGCTGTCGGCAACGCTCGCAGCCAACGCCGAACTTTCGCTCGCATCGCCGATCAGCCCCAACCCGTCTCGCAACCACTGCACCGCCGCGCCAGCCGTGACCACCTGCCCTTCGAGACTGAAGATGGTGCGCTCGCCGCTGCGCCACGCGACGATCGGATAGGTTCCAGGTCCGCCGATCGCCACCGACTCGCCCGAGTTGACGGTGATCATCGCCGACGTGCCGTATGAACACTTGGTCTCACCGACTTCGATGCACGCAAGGCCGAACAGGGAAGCCTGCTGGTCGCCTGCCATTCCGGCCACCGGAACTTCCGCGCCGAAGACATCGGCACGGCTGCGAGCCACTTCACCCATCGAATCGACCAGACGCGGCAGCCACGCCTCGTTGATGCCCATGGCGGCCAGCGGCGACGCATCCCAGCCTGTTTGGAAGTACGAGTAGAATCCTGTGGCGCTCGCGTTACCGTGGTCGCTGACGTTGATGTCACCGCAAAGGCAGGCGACCAACCACGAGTTGGGAGTACCCAGACGCAGTCGCCCCGCCCCGGCCGCCTCAACGGCTTCCTTCACATTGCCGAGTATCCATTCGGCCTTGGAGGCCGCCATCATCGGCGTGATGAAAAAACCCTGGCCCTGCAATTCGCCGCAGCGCTCCGAAGCGCGCGTATCCTGCCACACCAGCAACGGCGAGAGCGGACGGCCTGTCGGCCCGTCCCAGGCCATGATCGACGAGCGCTGATTGGTGATACCGATGGCAGCCACGTCGTGCGGGTTGGCACCGATTCGACCGATGACCTCGCCAATCACCTCGCGGGTCGAAGCCCAGATAGCCGCCGGATCCTGTTCCACCCAACCCGGGTGCGGATAGTGGCCGACGATTTCGCGGTAAGCGGTCGCCACTGGCCTGCTCTGTCGGTCAACGAGCACCGCGCGTACGCCGGTGGTGCCGGCATCGATCGCCATGACGAATCGCGCCATCGAAGCCTCAGGGATCGACCAACACGCCGGGATTCAGAATCCCGTTGGGGTCGAGACTGCGCTTGAGCGCAGCCAACAACGCCACGCCTTCTCCCAGTTCCTTGTGAAGCCACGGTTTGCGTACCCGCCCGATGCCGTGGTGGTGGGCAATGGTGCCACCAAGTTCGATGGTGGTCTCGATCGTCGTCTTCCATACCTCGTCGTAGGTACGGATCGCCGACGGGAGGTCCCGCTGGGCGCCGACGAACGTGAAATAGATGTTGGCGCCCTGGGTGTAGCAGTGCGAAACGTGCCCGCTCATCGCGAACACCGACTCCACCTTGGCGCCGCGGGCGCAGACCGTCTCGAACAGATCGCCGATGCGGTCCCACGAAATGGCAACCTCGATCGTATCGGCAATCAGGCCCTGCTCCAGCAGGCTCTCGAAGGTTGGAACGTTGTTGCGATGGCCGAGCCAACTCTTCAGCGGCTCTTCGCCGCGGTCGATGCCGCCTTCGCCAGCGACTATCGCGGCGACCGCAGCGGCCTCGGTGTCGACTCGTAGAGCGGTTCCCTCACTCATCAGCAGCAACACGGGCTTGCCGTCGGCAATGATGGAGAAATTACGACCAGCCTCGGTGGCGTCGTAGAGGCGGGTGACCGCCGGCGTCCAGCCGGCGCGCATGATCTTCCGCAGAGCTTCGAGACCGGCCCCCAGGGTCGGCATCGTGAAGGCGCGGCCGAGCTGTTTCTCCGGCGCCGGGTGGATACGGAAGGTCAGTTCGGTAAAGACCCCGAGCGTTCCTTCGCTGCCGAGGAAGAGATGCCTCAAGTCCGGCCCGGTCGCCGAACGCGGTACCGACGGCAAACGGATCAGACGCCCGTCGGCAAGCGCGACCTCGCAGCCGAGCAACATCTGCTCGATGTTGCCGTAGAGAGTCGAGAACTGTCCCGAGGCGCGAGTCGCACACCAGCCGCCCACCGTCGAGAGTTCAATCGACTGCGGCCAATGCCCCATCGTGAAACCGCGTGCTGCCAGTGCCGCCTCGAAGTCCGAGCCACGCATACCGGACTCGACCACCGCGGTCAGCGAGTCGCCGTTGACTTCGAGAAGGCGGTTCATCTTGCCGAGGTCCAGCACGATCTCTCCGCCTTCAGCCAGCACCGCCCCACACACGCCCGAGCCGAGCCCGAACGGAATGACTGGAGTGCGCGAGCGATCCGCCCAGGCCAGCACCGCAGCAACTTCTCCGGCAGACGCCGGACGTACAACGACGGCCGCACTCGGCGGTCCATCCAGTCGCGACTTCATCAGCGAGCGCACCCAGCTGTCGCGACTGCGCGCCTGGATCGCGGCCGCATCGCTGAGAACTTCGAGACCGGGAATATCGCGGGTAAGGGTCGCAGCAAGGTCGGTGGGGGACGCGGTGTGGGCCATGATCAACTTTCCTCGATCCGTGATTCTCGTCAGGCCGCGCGCACGGCGGCCAACTCACTGCTCCATAGAGAAGTGGCTGTCTCAGCCTCGCGGCGACAGCGGGCTTCATCCCAGCCAAGCATGACACCTAAAACCGATGCCACCGCAGGAGCGGCGTCGATCGCAGAACGGGTGTCATACATCGCAAGGCGCGAACGGCGCCGAAGAACGTCATCGAGCGACGTCGCCATCTCGTGCTTCACGTAGTGCTCGACTTCAGCTTGGATGAGTTCACCCAAACCGGCGACCGGCTGCGCGAGCGACGCATCGGCATGGATGGCTTCGACCATCGCGCGTGCCGCCAGCCCGTAGCTGCTCCACAGTCTCGCGTCGAGACTCACGTCGGCAAGCGGCTTCAGTGCCGCGCGTGCCGCCTCCTGCTGCTCGCTGCTCCCGCCTGCCAGTGGCGCGTCGGCGGAATTCACGCCGCCTTCGGGCTCGTGTCCGATCAAGCGGCAGACTTCGACACAGACGCGCTCGGCCATGCGGCGATAGGTCGTCAGTTTGCCGCCGGCAATGGCGACGACCGGGCCGGAACCTACCATAAGTTCGTCACGCCGCGAGATCTCCGAAGGCGCCTTGCCGTCCTGTCGCAGCAGCGGCCGCACTCCCGACCAGGTGCCGACGATGTCAGCCGCGCACGGCGAAACCTCAAAGGTTCCCGCTACCGACTCGAGAAGATAGGCGGCATCCGCGGACGAAACTCCCGGCTCTTCGGGAGCACCTTCGTAAAGCGTGTCGGTGGTACCGATGTAGACCAGCTTCCCTCGCGGCACCACGAATGTGGATCTGCCATCGGGAGATTTCAGCACCACGCTGTGGCGGGCGGGAAGTTTGTCGAACGGAACAACGAGATGGATACCGCGCGTCAGTTGAACCATCGGTGCTGACTCAGGCGCGCCAAAGCCGCGTACACGGTCGAACCAAGGACCGGCAGCATTCACCAGCGCGTGGGTGCGAACCACCAGACTGCCCTGACCAAAACCGTCGAGTAAACTCACTCGAAGACCGGCGGCGTCGCTTTCGATACCAGTGACTTCGGCGTAGTTGACCGTCAGTGCACCGAGCCGCGCGGCAGACTGGATGTTCTCCAGAACCAGACGGGCGTCGTCGGTCAGAAACTCCTGGAAAATCACGCAGCCGGCAAGACGCGTGCTCTTGAGCCCCGGTTCGACGCGCAGGGTCTCGGCCCGATCCAGTACCTGGTAATGCTCGGCGCCTTGATCACCCGCGAGCTTCTCGAAGCCCCACAGGCCGGCCTGCATCTTCAGACGACCCGCAAGCGAAGCCGTAGGAATCAACATCTCCAGAGGTTTGGCCAGATGCGGAGCCAGGCGTCGCAGCACAGCCCGCTCGCGCGCCGACTCCCTGACCAAGCCGATGTCGCCCTGAGCCAGGTAGCGAAGGCCTCCGTGGATCAGTTTGGAAGAACGGCTGCTGGTGCCACTGGCGAAATCGCCTTTGTCGACGACGAGCGTCTTCAGCCCGCGAAGGGCAGCCTCACGCGCAACGCCGGCGCCCGTGATACCACCGCCCACGACGACCAGGTCGAGCACACCGTCGGCAGCGCGCTCAAAGGCACGGGCTCTCCAGTGAATATCGAAGTCGAGCGAATCATTGACGCTGGCTGACACGGTGGCTGCCCGTAGATGCGCTGGGGGGGGATGTCAATCCGCCCGACCGGATGTCGAAAAGCTGGGGCGAAGAATCCGCGACGGGGCCTGCTTCGAGATAGCAGCCGACACTCACGCTAGACCCTCAGCACCAAGCTCGGCAAGCGTCGCGCGCCCAGAGATGACGCCCCGCATCATCATATAAAACGCAGATTTACCTTGACAGCAAAGAACGTGTTTCAGTAAGTAGACACCCGCACTCGCTAGTTCCTGCGTGTATTTTTGCGGTCACTTCCGGGACGATTTCACCATTGCGTAGCAAGTTCTCCAAGGACGGTCTCCTGCGAATTTCCGGCCTCGCTCGGGAAACGGGAGTCCCCATCGCGACGATCAAGTTCTACATGCGTGAAAAGCTGCTGCCGGCACCGACGCTAAAGACCGGCCGCAACATGGCCTACTACGACCGCTCCTTCGTCACGCGCATCCGCTTCATCAAGGAACTGCAACAAAAGCGTTTTCTACCTCTCGACGTGATCCGTGCGGTTCTCGATCAGAACGACGCGATCATCAGCCCCCGCGAAGTGGACACCCTCGTCGGCCTCGAAGGAACCTTCTACGAGACGATGCACTACGCACCGGGGCGCAATCCGCTGACCGTCGAGCAGGCAATCACCCACTACGGCTTCGACCCTGGCGAACTCGATTTCGCGATCGAGTTCGGTGCGCTGGAGCCGGTCGATCGAGGCGGTACCAGATACTTCGAGGGCGACGACATCTTGATGCTCGATACGTTGGCCGAGCTTCAAAGAGCCGGCATCGACAAGAGCCTCATCCCAAACGAGGTGTCGCTGCCGATCTACGCGGGCGCCATCGAAAAACTCGCGCGCGAGGAACTGAAGATGTTCTCGCGCGCCGTGACCGGAAAGGTCGAAGAAGGCCAGCTGGCGACGATGGCGCTGGCCGGGGTGAAGCTCGTCGAACGCTTCATCGTGCTTCTGCGCCGCAGACTCCTGTTGCGACTGATCCAAGAACTGAGGCAGGAAAAGGAAGACGGGCAGCTATCCAAGGCCGCCGGCTGACGGCAGCGTCTTTACGAGGGTGAGACTGGAGCGGCGTGCCCACCGGATGGGGTCCGGCGGCCGACTGACAAGGGGATTCGAAAACCATGAGCGAACAAGCACCGGCGATCCAAGCAGCCCAAGAACCGAGGAAATCACGGACCGTCTGCGTCGAAGATCCGGCCTTGACCATGGTCGCGCCGGATACCATGACGCCCTTGCAGTTCTACGATCGGATCTTCGCGGAAGCTTCCCTGGTTCCGGAAAAAAGGCTGATGCTCGCGGTGCTCGAAGACGCGATCGCATCGTTCCAAAGGGCCTTCGTCCAACCCTGCATCGAGCTGCCCGTCGAAACAGTTGAAGACTACGACGTAGAGTCGTGGCTCGAGTCAGACGACATGACCTGGCCCTTCTCGTTCGCGAGCATCTGCCAGGCCCTCGATATGGAACCCGAATACCTGCGCAGCGGCCTGCGCGACTGGCGTACGCGGAGCCAGCGCGAAGGAATGACCGGGCAGGTCTACCGCTTTCCGTTCCGTCGTGTGAACGGCCGGCGCCACAGCATCAACGCCAAGCGCGAACGCAAGCGAATCCGCAAGGCCAGCTGAACAGTTCGTTTAGGGATTTGGCTTGGTGCACTGCACCAGGCGGCGGCACACGCCGACATCCCTAACGGGGTTCCCCACCGGGCGTTGGCAGCGGTTGCCGCCGCGTAAGTCCGGCTAGGACCGTTTCGCCGAGCGCGTCGTAATCGCCGTCAAAGTGATGTCCACCGCTGGTGCGGACAACTTCGACGCCAGATTTTTCCAGATCCGGACAGGCGCTGTCGTCTTCCTCTTCACCCATGAAACATTGAATCAGCGCCGGCGCGATGCGTTCCACCTCGGCCGCGTTCGGCACGGAATCGGCGCTGACACCGGCGCCGAGCCACGCGGCCACATGGACTTCAAAATCCGTGGTGGTCGAGAAGCCGAGCAACGAAATCTGCACGACCCTGGCGCGGGTCTGCGGGTCGAGTCGATTGTAGGCAAACGGCAGCACATCGGCGCCGAACGAATACCCGATCAATACGACGCGGCTGGTTCCCCACGCCGAGCAATAGTGATCGATCACCGACGCGAGATCGGCGGCGAGTTCTTCGGGCTTCCTGCTCCGCCAGAAGTAGCGCAGAGCATCCAGACCCACGGTCGAAACACCGCGGCGTTGAAGAAACTCGGAGATCGACTTGTCGAGATCGCGCCAACCTCCATCTCCCGACACCACGATCGCCAGATAGGGCCCCGGGGCGTCGGCACGAAGCTCGACCAACGGTAGCGATCGCACTGACGACGACTGCCGGCTCTCGGACAACCGGGCCTCGACCGAACGGATGAGCAATTCGTGCGCAGAAGCCTGAGCAGGACTGCTACGGAGCGTCGCGATTTCGACCGGCGACCCCGCCGCCTTCAGTCTGTCGATGCGGGCTACGGCGTCGGCGGAGGCGTCGGCGGAAAATGCCACCACCCAGAAACCCGGCAGCTCGGCTTGGACTCCGTATGTGAAACCGCCTCCTGCGGCGGCGTCGGCAGGAGCGCCGGGGCACAGCGGCAAGCGCGTCATGAGCACCGCGGTGGGATTGACGCTCACCACACCGGCCACCGTCGCATCCGGCGATTGCGTCAAGGCTGCGGCAGCCAGTGTCCCGCCCTCATCCTCACCGGCCAGAATCGGGGACAGGTAATCTTCCGCACCAACCGAGCGCTGGATCTGCTGACTGAGCGATTCGATCTCGCTTAGCAGGTAGAGACACTCACCGTCGTCGGCGTCGAGGGCCTTGCGGTAAGCCGCCAGGTCGACGCCCGCGACGAGGGCGCCGGCGTCCGAAAGCCGCTTGGCTTCTTTGTCGTCGCGCGCCGTCCAACCCTCGCTCCCCGAAAACAGAAAGACCATCCCTGATGGCGCTCCGGCGGGACGAAGCACGCGTACATCGCCGAGACGGCCAACGTCGAAAACGGGCGCCGACCCCTTGGAACAACCCACGACCGCGACCACAAGAATGCGGACCACGGCAGCACGCAGTGTGCGACGGCCGCATATTCCCGAAAAAGCTCGGCGGCGCAGTTGCGACGCCACGATGCCGAGCACTGCCTGCCGCATCTCCATCGGCTCTACCCCGGCCTTACCCTTTGTGCGCTGGAGCTGATTCCCCCGCGCCAGTGTTACTCGAACTCGACCACACCAACCTGGATCTGCTGAATCTCCACCAGCCCTGACTGCTGGTTCCCCCGACAGATGATCGAGCTTGTCAGGAACCTGATGAATCTCGAACTCAGCCTTGAGATCGACGCCATGATCCTGCTCAAAAGTAAGTCGGCCCCGCACCGCCTGCCGATTCCGGCTCAACGGAATGCCCCGGGCCTGCACGGCGGCCGGCGACGAAAACACCAGCGGATTGAACAGAATATCCGGCACGGATCGAAGGGATCGGCTCGAAGCCCAGTCGGACTTAAAAGGATCCACGACCCAATGACGGTTCCGAAAGCGATGAGAAACCTCCGGCTTCCTAGAAAAAATGCCGTCGAATCGAAAGATGCTTCGCCAAAGGTCCGGCGCCTGTCGCACTCCCTTGCCGGATCACCGGCCAAGGTTTCCAAATTGCGACACCACCGACGCATCTCTCGGTAGATGCCGCTCGCTTCACCCTTTTCGGTTTCCACCAGACGCTCGATATAAATGGCATGTAGTGATTGAGATCGGTGAGGCAGATGAAACCCTCGGAGGTTGCACCCGGATGGTCACGTTCGATCTTCTCGGCCAGGCTCGGTCGTATGGCCTCGAAGGGAACTGCGTCGGCCTCGGACTTCTCATTGCCGCACTCTCTGCAAACCGGGCACCGACCGTGGGGTATGCTCGAACCTCAATCGGCGGCGTTTCATGGACGCCTCGAGGGTCGAATCTGGTCGTCTACCGCGCCACACCAACCATGCCGGCATCTTGTGGTTGGACTGAATAGGGGAATCCGTCGATGAGTACCCGACCCGATACGGCAGTTGCGGATGCGCGCTGGGCGGCCCGCATCCGCAAGGTTCTTCCCGCTTTGGCCGGGTTCGTCATACTGGCCGCGGCCACCTGGGCGGTCCGCGACGTGCTGCGCGAGTATCGCTACGCCGACCTCGAGCTGGCGCTGTCCTCGATGCCGACGGCGCGCCTGGTCGCTTGCCTGTTGCTGTCGTCAGCCGGGTATTTCGCGCTCACCGGGTACGATTTCCTCGCTGTACGCTACGTTCACGCGCACCTCTCGTACGCGCGTACCGCGCTGATCTCATTCGTCAGCTACTCGATCGGCAATAACGTGGGCTTCGGCAACCTGGCGGGAAGCTCGATCCGCTACCGTCTCTATTCAGCGCTCGACCTGGGCGGCGCCGACATCGCGCGCATCGTCGTCTTCTGTACCGCCGGATTCTGGATCGGCTTCCTTGCGCTGGGAGCGGTGGTGTTCGCGCTCGAACCGCTACCGATACCCGAGGCCCTGCACTTCCCGCTGGCGACGGCGCGAGCGCTGGCGCCGATTTGTGCGCTTCCGGTGCTCGCGCTCTGCGCGTGGACGGCTCTGCAACGCGAGCCTCTGGTGGTTCGCAACGTCGAGTTCGAAGCGCCCTCGTGGCCGGTGCTGCTCGGCCAGATCGCGGTCGGAATGCTCGATTGGACGCTCGCCGGCACAGCGCTCTACGTCGTGCTCCCGAGCGACGTCGTTCTTGGTTGGGGGCAGTTCCTCGGATTTTACCTGCTCGCCGTTCTCGCCGGACTGCTGAGTCACATCCCCGGAGGTCTCGGCGTTCTCGAAGCCTTGATGGTCCTGTTCCTCGGCGCATACGGCGCCGCCCCTGCTCCGGTCCTCGCCTCAGTGCTGATCTACCGGTTCTGTTACTACTTCGTACCGCTGGTGGCCGGCGCGCTGCTGCTGGCCGGACAGGAAATCGCACGCAGGCGCCAGGCTCTGGCCGGAGCGCTGGCTCCTGCAGTCACCGGCGCCCAGGCCGTCGCACCTCCTATCCTCGCGATCACGACCTTCGCGGCCGGCGTGGTGCTGTTGTTGTCGGGCGCCGCCCCACCGACCGATGCGAGACTAGGATGGATCGCCGATCTGGTGCCTTTGGCCGTCATCGAGGCTTCTCACTTCGGCGCCAGCCTGGCTGGAACCCTTCTTCTGCTGCTGGCTCACGGGCTGCTGCGTCGTCTCGACGCCGCCTACCGCCTCACGGTCGTGGCCCTGTCGTTCTCGATCACTACGTCTTTACTGGCAGGTGCGCACTTCGAGCAGGCTTTGCTGTTGCTGCTGCTGCTGGCTGCTCTCCTTCTTGCCCGCGAGCGTTTCTATCGACGCTCCGCACTGCTCAACGAGCCCCTGACAGGAGCGTGGGCAACGGCTGCGGCTCTCGCTCTTCTGGGCTCCATCGCTCTCGGCTTTTTCGCCTACGCCGACGTCGACTACGAGCGCGAATTGTGGTGGCAATTCGCGGTCGATGCCCACGCACCGCGATGGATGCGCGCCAGCATCGGTGCCAGCACCCTGGCCGTAATGTTTGCCGCGATGCGAATGTTGCGCCCTGCCCGCGCGCGTCCCGGTTCGCCCGATCAGAACGATTTCGCCAGAGCCAGAGCCATCCTGTCGCGCGTCGCCGACACAAGTGGCAACCTTGCCTTCCTAGGCGACAAGTCCCTCCTCTTCAACGACGCCGGTACGGCCTTCTTGATGTACGCCGTGCGAGGCCGCTCCTGGGTCGCGGTCGGAGATCCAGTCGGCCCCGAAGAGGAATGGTCGGACTTGCTGTGGGACTTCGCCGAAATGGCCGACGTCTGGGCCGGCCGCACGGTGTTCTATGAGGTGACCTCGCGACGTCTCGACCTGTATCTGGATCTCGGAATGTCTCTGTTTAAACTCGGAGAAGAAGCCCGGGTCGACCTAGCGTCGTTCGAACTGGAAGGTAAGCACAACGCCGAGCTACGACGCGTGCGCCGCAACCTGGATCGCGACGGCTGGAGCTACCGGGTCCTGTCGCTGGACGAAACGCGCGCTCGCATAAGCGAACTCCGGGCCGTATCGGATGCGTGGCTGGGCGAGAAAACAACGGCCGAAAAGGGTTTCTCGCTCGGCTTCTTCGACGATGACTACGTGGCCAGCACGCAGTGCGCCGTGATCGAAAAGGACGGGCGCATTGCCGCCTTCGCCAATCTGTGGCTCGGCGGCAGCGGGCAAGAAATGACCGTCGATCTGATGCGGTACAACGAAGAAGTCCCGAACGGAATCATGGACTACCTGTTCACTTCACTGTTCCTGTGGGGCAAGCAGAATGGCTACAAATGGTTCAACCTCGGCATGGCCCCACTCGCCGGCCTCGACGAGTTCAACCCCTCTTCGTTGTGGAGCCGACTTGGCCGCTTCGTCTTTCGCCACGGCGAAAATTTCTACAACTTCGAAGGGCTGCGTCGCTACAAAGCCAAATTCGATCCTGCATGGATGCCCAAGTACCTGGCCTGCCCCAACGCTTGGGCGTTGCCCCAAGCGCTCGCAGACGTGACCGCGTTGGTGTCGGGTGGACTCCGACGAGTACTCACCAAGTAGGGCGTGGCTTCAGCTGTCGCGACAACGCCTCGCGTTCCACGGTCTGGACCTCAACGGTCCTTCGGCATCCCGAGCACACGCTGGGCAATGATTCCGCGTTGAATCTCCGAAGTGCCGGCCGCGATGGTGCGGCCGCGTGAATACAGCATCAGATGGCTCCAGCGTCCGTCCAGCGGCGCGCGAGGATCACCCGGAGCGAGGTTGCCGTATGGGCCGAGCATCCCTACCGCCGTCCATAGCATTCGCTGGTACATCTCGCTCCAGAACAACTTCTCTATGGAACCTTCGGGACCCGGATGGCCGCCTCGAAGCTGTCGGGTGAGATGGCGCAGCGCGGTCAGCCGCAGAGCCTCGCCGTCGATGTAGGACTGGGCGATCTGCTGTCGCAGGATCGGATCTGCGGCCGGCGGCTGGCCCGGTACGTCCCACGTCCGCGCGAAGTCGAGCAGATCTTTCAGCGCCACGCGCGACTGGAGCTGGCGTTGGAACGTCAAGGTTGCACGCTCGTGCATCAGCATGGCCACCGCCATGTCCCAGCCCTTGCCCTCTTCGCCGATGATGTTCTCCCGTGGCACGCGCACGTCTTCGAAATAGACCTCGTTGAACTCGCTATCCCCGTTCATCTGGCGAAGTGGCCGCACGTCGATGCCCGCACTGCGCATATCGACGATGAACATCGTGATGCCTTTGTGCTTGGGAACTTCTGAATTGGTGCGAGCGAGAACGATGCAGAAGTCGGCATACTGGGCGTAGCTCGTCCAGACCTTCTGGCCGCTGATCAGGTAGGCATCGCCGTCGCGGTCGGCGCGCGTCGAGAGGGCTGCCAGGTCGGAGCCTGCTCCGGGCTCGCTGTAACCCTGGCACCAGATCTGTTCGGCGGTGAGAATCGGGCGGAGGTAGCGTTGTTTCTGCGCGTCGGTGCCGTGCGCGATGATCACCGGCCCGACCATCGTCAGGGCGAGCAGGTTTATCAGCTGAGGAGATCCCGAGCGGGCCAACTCCTCCTGAAAGATGATCTGCTCGACGAGACTGGCACTACGCCCACCGTATTCCCTCGGCCAGTGGATTCCGCACCATCCGGCTCCGGCCAACGCCGCCTGCCACCGTCTTCCGTCGGCAACGACTTCGTCCAGGGTCTTGTGGTCGCGCGTAGCGAAAGCGCCCTCGGCTTTCTTCGTTTCCAGCCAGGCGCGCAGGTCGGAGCGAAAAGTTTCCTGCTCCGGCGTGTACGAAAAATCCATCAGCTTCCCCTGTGACCGGCGTGGACGATCACTTTTCTCATGCCGCGGCGGCCGGCCTGCGCAAAAGCACCTTCGATTTCATCGAGCGGGTAGCGCGCATCGATGAGCGGAGAGACCGAAATTCTGCCGCCCGCAAGCAGGCCGATGGCCGGTTCGAACCGGCCGCAGCGCGAACCAACGATCGAAATCTCGTTGATGACCACCGGCGCCAGGTCGATCTGATAGGCACCGGCCACCGTCGTCTTGAGCACCAGGTGGCCGCGCGGTCTCGTGCAGGCAATGGCCGTCTTCAGGCCTTCGGCGGTGCCGGTGGCATCGACAACCAGATCGTAACCGTGACTGTCCGCACGCTCACCTCTCAGATTGACTCCGATATCGCCGATCCACGCAAGGCTCTCCAGGTGACGACCGACCAGATCAACCTTGAAGCCCTCGACCGCCAGCACCTGGGCGATAAGGCTTCCCAGCTTTCCCGCGCCGAGAACCAGAGCCGGCCCCCGTTCGATGTCGCCGAGTTGTTCGAGGATCTCGCACGCCGCGCCGAGTGGTTCTGCAAAGACAGCATCTTCGTCGCTAACCGAATCCGGAACGGCGAGCAGGTTGCGCTCGGGCATGACAAACTCTTCGGCAAAAGCACCATCGGCGCCGACGATGCCGAGCACGCTGCGGGCGGGGCAGTGGCGAGACATGCCGCGTGCGCACCACTCGCAGACGTTACAGCCGAAATTGATGCCTCCCACCACGCGACGTCCCTTGAACGCGCCCTCGAGAGCCTCCCCGACAAACTCGTGGCCGAGAACACCGCGAAACCCCATGTAGCCGCGGGCGATCTCGAGGTCGGTGTTGCAGATGCCGGCGGCGAGCATTCGGATGCGCACGAAATCCGGCGGTGGATCGGGACGGGGATAATCGCGCCGTAAACGCGCACGCCCCTCGTCGAACACGAAAGCCAACATGATTCGAGCCGCTGTAGCACCGAAGGTCGGTATGGGCGAGCGGCTCCGGGAGCAGCCGTTGCTCCTCGCGCCGGTGCCTCTGCGACCTCGGCGACCGGCGCCCGACCAGCCGCTGGCAATGGACTGCGGGCGTCTTTTCGGCTCTCATGCCGCGGCACTCAGCCTAGGAGGTTTCCCCTTGCTTTCATTCGATCTGACGCCTGAACAGCAGCAGCTCAAACAAACCGCGCGCGATTTTGCCGAGAACGAAATCATTCCGGTCGCCGCCAAGTACGACGAGGCCGAGGAGTTCCCCTACGAGGTACTTAAAAAGGCTTGGGACCTCGGGCTGCTCAACCTCGAGGTAGATCCGGAGCATGGGGGCCTTGGTCTCGGCGTCCTCGACTCGATCTTGGTGATGGAGGAGATCAACTACGGCTGCGCCGGCATGGCCACGATCATGGCCGCTAACGATCTTGCGTCAACGCCGTTGCTGGTGGCGGGGAACGACGCGCAAAAAAAGCGATACCTCGGCCAACTCACCAACGAGTGCACATTCGCAGCTTACGGACTTTCCGAGCCGGGGGCGGGTTCCGACGCGGCTAGTCTCTCGACGACCTACCGAAAAGTCGGCGACGACTACGTGCTGAACGGAGTCAAGCACTTCATCACCAACGGCACCGTCGCGAGCTGGGTCGTCGTGTTCGCAACCAAGGACAAATCGCTGCGCCACGCGGGCATCTCCTGCTTCGTGCTGCCGACCGATACGCCGGGACTCACTACCCACAAGATGAAGGGAAAGCTCGGGCAGCGCGCTTCGGACACCGCCGAGCTGTTCTTCGAAGACGTCAAGATTCCCTGCTCTGCCCTCGTCGGTGAAGAGGGGCAGGGCTTCAAGATAGCGATGCAGACCTTCGATCGGACGCGGCCGCAGATCGGGGCGATCTGTATAGGCGTAACTCAAAGAGCGCTCGACGAGTGCACCAAGTACGCCCTGGAACGCAAGCAGTTCGACAAGCCAATCGCGGATTTCCAGGCCATCCAGTTCATGCTCGCCGACATGGCCATCGACCTGGAAGCGATGCGTCTTCTTACGTACAAGGCCGGTTGGCTGGTCGACAATGGGGCACGTTCGCCCATCGTTTCCAGTTTTTCGAAAGCGTTCGGTGCCGACCGCGCGATGCACCACTGCGTCAACGCCGTCCAGATCTTCGGCGGCTTCGGGTATCTCAAGGAATACCCGGTCGAGAAGCTGATGCGCGACATCAAACTGGTGCAGATTTACGAAGGGACCTCGCAAATCCAGCGCGTCGTGATCGCACGCAACCTGCTCAAGGGCTGAGCGCGCCAGGCATAGGTCTGAGGAGCATCACGCGATGAACGCTATTCCGCTCGGGCCGGGACCCACTTCCCACTCGTTCTTCTCCCAGCGGCTTCGGCTCCACTACGTCGATTACGGCAACGAGGACAAGCCGCTGCTGGTGCTGGTGCACGGAGGCCAGGACCACAGCCGGAACTGGGATCTCGTCGCCGCCGAATTGCGGGCTAACTACCATGTGATCGCCCCCGATCTGCGCGGGCACGGCAATTCGGCGTGGGCCGTTGGCTCACAGTACGGCATGCCGGAATACGTCCTCGACCTTGCCCAGCTGTTGGAACACATGGGTGAGAAGCCGGTGACCTTGGTGGGACACTCGCTTGGCGGCGCCATCGTCCTGCACTACGCCGGTATATACCCGGAGAACGTCCTGAAGGTGTGCGCCATCGAAGGGCTCGGGCCACCGCCCCACCTTTTGGTCGACAAACCGATCGAAGAGCGCATGCGTGATTGGATCCAGACGACCCAATCATTGGCGAGCCGCAGGCCGCGCGAGTACACCACCTTGGTTGAAGCCGAGGCGCGAATGCACGAGGCGAATCCACACCTGTCGGCTCAGATGGCCCACCACCTCACCGTTCACGGCGTCATGAGGCTCGAAAACGGCGCCTATGTGTGGAAGTTCGACAATTACGTACGTGCGTGGGGCCCCTATCGCTACGATCTCGAGGGCGTGAGACGGCTATGGGGTCGTATCGAGTGTCCGGTACTACTGGTGCGCGGCTCGGAAAGTTGGGCCAGCGATCCGGTGGCCGACGGGCGAGCGGCTTTCTTCCGCGACTACAGCTACGTCGAGGTCACCAAAGCCGGCCACTGGGTACACCACGACCAATTCGAAGTCTTCATCGGCCACCTGCGACCCTTCCTCGGTCTGGCTGCGACAGCGCCTTGTCCGGCAGGAGACTAACACTCGTGAACACTAACCACCGCGAAGTCTCGCGCGAGACCCTCGCCCAGTTGTTGGCTACCCTTTCTTACAAGTACGGCACGTTCCGTCTTGCTTCCGGGCTTCAGAGCGACTTCTACGTCGACGTCAAACGAACCGTTTTTCACGCAGAGGGAGCATACCTGGTAGGTGAATTGCTCTGCGACCGATTGGCGCGACACGGAATAACACTGGTCGGCGGAATGGCAGTGGGTGCGGTGCCGCTTGTCAGCATCGCGTTGGTCGCGGCAGCACGGCGCGGCTATCCACTCGATGGGTTCTTCGTCCGGAAGGAGGTCAAGGATCACGGCACGGCACAACGTCTGGACGGCCGCTTCCGAGCCGACGCGAAGATCGCGCTGCTCGAAGACGTGGTGACGACCGGTGCATCCACGCTCGCCGCCATTGATGCGGTCGAAGCCGCCGGTGCGAAAGTGGCGCTCGTCATAACGGTGGTCGACCGTGAGGAAAACGACGGGTTACATCGGCTTGCTGCCCGTGGAGCGATCGTCGAAACCCTCACCACTCGGAGCGAAATCATCGCGGCGGCTGCGGGGAACTGACAAACACCGCTTAAAATTAATCGGCGCCGGGCGCCGGCTTCAAATCTGCGCGATCTCTGGAATGAGTGCCGGCGATACGGCGTAAATGCCCAAAACCGGGATTCCGCGGTCGTAGAAATGGCCGCGTCCGTCGTGTCCTCGCGCGGACAACGCCCCTCGGGGGTTTTTTGCCCGCGCCATAGAAAAGACGGGAGGCCCGTTGCCGAACCTCCCGTCCGCAGGAGTTTGCGCGCGTCAGCGCGCGTCGTCGTCCCGTCCGTCGGGCAAGTTCAGATCGATTTCAGATCTTGCCCTGCAGGAAGAAGGCGATGACCAGAGCGTAGATGCCCAGCGATTCGATCATTGCGAGGCCGATGATCATCGGAGTCTGGATACGGTCGGCCGAGTTGGGGTTGCGCCCGATGGATTCCATCGCCGCCGCCACAGCACGACCCTGTCCCGTCGCGCAGCCGAAAGCCGCACCGGAGATAGCAATGCCCGCACCGAGACCGATCATGCCGGCCGCCGAGCCCGTCACCTCACCCTCGGCGGCAAGAGCCAGCGATGGAATCAGATTGACGATCAACGCTCCGACAAACAGGCTAAGAAAAATCTGCAGTTTCTTCATGGTTTCATTCTCCTTTCTACCCGCTCCGCTTGAATTTCGCCCTTCCACACAGCCTCTATCCTCTTCCACAATCAGCGAGCGGCGCGGGATTCTTCGTGGCACCCGGTCAGTGATGCGCGCGGGCCTCGACGTGACCGTGAGCGTGCTCATCGTCGTGGCCATGGCCCATCGCCAATGACGCGTAAATGGTACTGAGCAGGGTGAACACGAAGGCTTGGATGAGCGACACGAAAGCGCCCAACAAATAAAATGCCACCGGAATACCTACCTTGGTCAGATTGGTCGAGATCTCGAGAACCAGGTGATCGCCGGTCATGTTGCCGAAAAGACGAAGCCCGAGCGAGATCGGCCGAACCAGAGTATCGATGACTTCGAGGGGAAACATAAGAATTGCCAGCCACCACACGGGACCCGCAAAGTGCTTGATGTACCCGACCAGGCCCTGGGTTCGGATTCCGATGTAGTTGAACGAAACGAACGAGGCCATGCCGAGGGCAAACGTAATGTTGAAATTACTCGTCGAGGGCGCGAATCCCGGCACCAGGCCCATCAGATTGGCGACCAGGATGAAGATGAAATAGCTGCCGAACAGCGCGATGTAGGGACGTCCTCGGTCGCCAAGGATGCCATCAATCATCGACTGGATTCCGCCGACGAAAAGCTCCGCAAGGTTTCGGGCGGTCAGTCCCTCATCAGGAATCAGATGCGTGCCAGCGGCGCGCGCTGCAGCCAACTGTTTGTTAGCTCGCAACACCCAGACGACCAAAATACCCATCACCAGAAGGGCATGAAAAGTATGAGCGGGGATGTCTTTTACGACCGGAATCCAGTCGTGCCAGAGGATCGGGTGATGTTCCATCGTTCGCGCCTCTCAGTATGGTTCTGCGCCGAGGACCACGGAGCCCTCACCGCGCCTCGTCGGCTGGATGGTCGGGAATAACCGTTCCCAACACCATTCCCTCCAGGACGATGGCCAGGACAACTGCAGTCGCACCGAATCCGAACGAAGCCGGGGATATCGGAAGCTTGAAGAGAACACCGGTGATCAGCGCGAGCAGCAGTAAAAACTTCGCAAACAACAGGAAAGCCGTACTTCTCCTGCCGGCGGCGGGCGTAATAAGGCGGGAAACCAACGTCCGAATCAAATAGAAGTTCCCCGTCGCGAAGATGCCACCGGCAAAAACGCCGAGCGGATCCCCCACCCCCGCTAATGCCGAGGCCGCGGTGCTGCCAAGACCGATCGCGGCCGTAAGCTTGCCCAATCGATCGAGGTTGATCTCTCTAGGCTTCAATCATGACCTCCCGACCCGGGCGGGCCGAGCAGCATCAAACGCCGTACCGTCACCACCAAACCGCCCAGGGCCAACGCCAGAATGAACAGCGGCGAGGTTCCCAGCCGTGCGTCGAGCCAAGAACCGGCTACGACAGCTGTTGCGATCGGCCAGCCCAGGCTCCACGCGACACCGACCGCCTGGTAGCGGGCATACTTGACCTCTTCGTCTGGCCCCGACGAAGTCATGCCTCAGTCGCTCGCGGCAAGCGCGCGTTCCACCGCCTTGACGGTCGTTTTCAAGTCCGCCCGCGTGTGGGCCAGCGAGACGAACCAAGCCTCAAACTGCGAAGGGGGAATCCACACCCCCTCGTCGATGATTGCTGCGAAGAAGCGCGAAAAACGCTCTGTGTCACACCCCAGAGCTTCGTCGTAGTTGCGCACCGACGAGGGGCCGAAAAAGAGCGTGAACATCGAACCAACCCTTTGCACGCAACCGGGCCTCGAGCCCATGGCTTGCTTGAGCCCCTGCTGAAGGAACGCGCCGGATTCTTCCAGGCGGCCATAGGAATTGCCCGCGTCAAGGCGATCAAGTGTGGCCAGACCCGCCGCTACGGCAACGGGGTTACCCGACAGCGTCCCGGCTTGGTAAACCGGGCCCTCGGGACTGATGAGTTTCATCAGTTCGGCACGACCACCGTACGCAGCAAGCGGCAAGCCGCCACCGGCGATCTTGGCCAGACAAGTGAGGTCCGGCACGACCGAGGTGCAGCTTTGATACCCAGCCGCCCCCAAACGCAGACCCGTCATTACTTCGTCGAAAATCAGAAGCGCGCCAGCCTCATCGGCAATCTCGCGTAGCCCCTCGAGAAACCCCGGCTGGGGCGGCACCACCCCCATGTTGCCCGCCACCGGTTCGACGATGATTGCTGCAACCTGGCGATCGCAAACCGCCCTCACCGACGCGAGATCGTTGAAGCGCGCCACGCGCGTGAGCGCGCCGAGCGACGCTGGAACACCAGGGCTGTCGGGAACGCCGTGGGTTGTTGCACCCGAGCCGGCTCGGACCAGCAGACCGTCGCTATGTCCGTGATAACAACCAGCAAACTTGACGATGGCCTCACGGCCGGTGGCAGCGCGCGCGAGGCGCAGGGCGCTCATTGTGGCTTCAGTACCGGAACTGACGAGCCGGATCCGCTCGATGGAAGAAAAACGACCACAGAGCCTTTCGGCGAACTCAACCTCCCCGGCCGTAGCCGCGCCAAAGCTGGTTCCATCGAGCGCCGCAGTAATGATCGCGCCGATCACCGACGACTCGGCATGCCCTAGAATCATAGGTCCCCAGGACCCGACATAGTCGATATAGCGGCGGCCCTCCACGTCGAAAATGTGAGACCCGTGCGCGCGCTCCACAAAACGGGGTGCGCCGCCAACCGCGGACCAAGCACGCACCGGAGAATTGACTCCACCGGGGATCACGCGAAGTGCGCGTGCGAAGAGGCTTTCCGAAGTTTGCGTCATCCTGGCCATTGATAAGCTCCGTCCCTCACTCCGTACGCGCGGCACCTGCTCGCGCATCGCGTTCAAGCGCCGTTATCTCGCGGCGTTAGAAATTTGTGAAGCGATTCCCTTGCAACGCATACTTCAAGTGTCTAGAGAGCGCCGCAGTCGATGCGCGTCGGTTATCGGGGCACGGCGCACCGTGCCGGGCCTGTTTTTGCTCTCCGCGAGCGCACTTGACGAACACAAGAAAGTAGGTTGGCACAGAAGTCCGCGGGGACTTATCAACAGGTGTCAACAACCTTGTTAATAACTGGTGTCGCCGCAGTGGAATCCACGTCTCAAGCAACACTAGAAGATCTTTGGAATCAGGCTGTTAGCGCTCTGCGCCGACGCTTGGACCAGGAAGAGTTCGAGAGTTGGATACGGCCCCTGGTTCCGGTGTCCATAAACAGCGAAACTCTCGAAATATCGGTGCCCAACCGCCTGTTCGCTTCCTGGCTCGAAGAAAATTACCTCGACCTCCTTGCCAACGCGTGGGTTGAAGCCAACGGGCGCGAAACTTCCTTCACTTTCACTTGGGACGGCGGTGGAATGCAGGGGGAGCTCTTTCAGGAGTACTCAAGCGACCACGACAAGCGTGTCATCACGAAACGCAACGCCAACCCTAGCGGGTTGATCGATCGCTACGACTTCGAAAACTTCGTGATCGGCCCGAGCAATCAGTTCGCCCGGGCAGCCGCGATGGCGGTTTCACAGCAACCCGGGACTCTCTACAACCCGTTTTTCCTCTATGGCGGCGTCGGACTCGGCAAGACCCACCTCGCCAATGCGATCGGCCACGCCGTGTTACAGAACAACCCCGAAGCGAGGGTTCTGTTCCTGTCGGCGGACAGCTTCACCAACCAACTCATCGAGGCCATAGCCCGAAACAAGTCGGTGGCCTTCAAGAACCGCCTGCGACGTGTTGACGTCATCATAATCGATGACGTCCAATTCCTCGCCGGACGGGAACGCACCCAGGAAGAATTCTTCCATGTTTTCAATGCCCTCTACGAAAGTGGTCGGCAGATCGTGCTGACTTGCGACAAATTTCCAAACGAACTCGAGGGAGTTACCGAGCGCCTCTGTAACCGTTTCGGATGGGGTCTCGTCGCCGACATCCAGACCCCTGATACCGAGACCCGCATCGCAATCCTCGAGCGCAAAGCCCGAACTGAGGGCGTCGAACTCCCGGTAGATGTGGCGTCTCTTATCGCCAGCAAGGTCGATTCAAACATCCGAAACCTTGAGGGAGCGCTGACTAGAATCAGTGCATTCGCATCATTAAGCGGGCGTCCACTCGACAGGGAACTGGCGGCGGAGCTTTTTGCCGGAACGGAGCAGGAAGGACCGAAAATACTGAGCCTCGACGAGTTGGAGCGTGGAGTGGCTACACATTTCGGCCTTCGGACCGGAGACTTACGGGCGAGACGCCGCACCAAGAAAATTGCTGAAGCCAGACAAATCGCGATGTACCTTATGCGTCGCTACGGAAACGCCTCCTATCCCACCATCGGCGCCCACCTCGGTGGCCGTGACCACTCGACCGTAATTCACGCCTGCCAGTGCATCGAGAGACGCCGGCGCGAAGACGCCAAATTCAGACACATTCTAGACACCGTCAGTAAGCGTATAGGCTGCGTCTAGATGACATGCCTGACTCCATATCCGGCCAGTCTTTCCATCGGTGGTCCTGTGGATAAGCTTCGCGTAACCTGTGGCCTAGGCGGTGCGTTAGCGCCTTCACAACGACAGGCGAACCGGCTATGCACCGAAGTGGGCGCGCCACCGCACAAGGACGATGCGCAATATTCCTCCATTTCTTCAAGCCCTTGGGTGGGATATCCACGGTTTTATCGCCCTCTATTAATAATAAGGAATATAAATCCTTTTTAAGAAGCCTTACTCGGAACACTCAAATGAACATCACAGTAGGCTGCGAAGACTTCCTCCGAATCCTCGGCCGTACGCAGGGCGTCGTCGACAGACGCCACTCGATGGCGATCTTGACGAACCTTGTTATCGAAACTGGGGCTGGTGAGATCGGTGTCGTTGCGACTGATCTCGAGGTCAGTCTCAAGCAAACATGCTCTGCGACTATCAGTGAACCCGGCGCAGTGGCCATATCTGCTCGGAAAATATTTGAAATTGTCCGCGAGTCTGGATCTTCGGAAATAAACATAAAGAGTCTGGACAACCACTGGGTCAGTGTTTCTTACGGGCGTTCGAGCTTTCGCTTGGCAGGAATAGATCCCGTTGGGCATCCAGGAATGCCGAAAGCGGGCCCGGCAAATGAAGATGTTCCGTGTTTTGAGTTGGATGCCGCCGAGTTGGCGGAAATGATAGCCAAAACTGTTTTTGCGGTTTCGCACGACGATACACGTTCAAACCTGGCCGGTGTGCATCTGGACACTGGTTCCAAGAAGGGAAGCCTGAGGATGGTGGCGACCGATGGCCACCGCCTGGCGATGATAGATCGGAAGGTCAAAGGGGTTGGTCTGAAGGATGGAGTTATCCTTCCTCGAAAGGGCTTGGCTGAGGTGCTCAAGCTTCTACCGGAGGTAACCGGACCTGTGACTTTGCGCGTTGCTCCGAGTGAGGCGATCATTGAGCTTCCTGGCTGCACGCTGAGTATGCGGTTGGTCGAGGGAACCTTCCCCGACTACAAGCAGGTGGTTCCAAAGGAGAGTCCAAACTGTCTCCAACTTGATCGCGATTCTCTCTTGCAGACGGTGCGCCGTGTTTCGCTCCTTTCCAGCGAGAAGGCGCGTGGAATCAGGTTCGGGCTCAGTCCTGGACGTCTGGAGATCAGCGCTAATAATCCTGATGTCGGAGAGGCTAGTGAGGACATCGAGATCGAATATACCGGTCCCGACATTGGAGTCGGATTCAACGCCCGTTATCTGATCGAGGTTCTGCAGGTACTTCCGGAGGCCTCAAAGGTTGAATTGGGGCTCGGCGATCAACTGAGTCCAGGGGTGTTCAGGGGCGCTGACCCGACCTATAGCTACGTTGTTATGCCGATGCGCATATGACCTCGGCCGAACAGGCCTAAACTCCCGAAAAAGAAAGAAAAACTCGATTGCCAGAGCGGTTTGGCAAGCTTTACTTTGGCGCTGCCGCCTGATAGCTGAGCAGGATTGTTTGGGCGCTCATGGCGCCCTTACTGCGCAATGCAGAATGTGCCATCGGGGTGACACATCAGACGTGGCGTAGCTCAACCGATTTCGTGATGACAGTAGAATCAGCAACCGACAAAGCGAAGGACTCCGACTTGGAAGAATACGGGGCCAGTTCGATCAAGGTCCTAGAGGGTCTCGAGGCGGTGCGTAAGCGTCCCGGGATGTACATAGGCGATACCGGAGAGCGCGGTCTTCATCACCTCGTCTTTGAAGTCGTAGATAACTCTATCGACGAAGCTCTGGCGGGTCACTGCGACCACATCGAGGTCGAGATACATATCGACAACAGCGTGACCGTTACCGACAACGGCCGTGGTATTCCCGTTGATATTCATCCCTCCGAAGGCGTGTCGGCTGCCGAGGTAGTTCTCACCAAACTTCACGCTGGCGGAAAGTTCGATAAGAAGTCCTATACGGTTTCAGGCGGCCTTCACGGGGTCGGTGTTTCGGTTGTCAACGCGCTTTCTACTTGGCTCGATGTTGAAATCAGGCGCGACGCCAAGGTCTGGCAGCAGCGTTACAACATAGGCGTTCCAGCCAAGCCCCTGGAAGTGGTTGGGAAAACCGAGAAGCGCGGGACTACAGTCCACTTCCTGCCGAACGCAGATATTTTCGAGATCGCGGAATTCAGCTTCGACATTCTGGCGAGTCGGCTGAGGGAATTGGCTTTTCTGAACCGCGGGGTGCGTATCAGTCTGGAAGATCACCGCGGGTCAGCGAAAAAACAGGAATTTTACTACGAAGGCGGGATTGTCTCGTTTGTCGAGCACCTGAATCAGAAAAAACAGCCTATTCACAATCGTGTCGTCTACCTGTCGGGAAAACGCGCGGGTATCGAGATTGAGATCGCGATGCAGTGGAACTCTGGCTATGCGGAGAACGTCTACACCTTCGCCAACAACATCAACACCATCGAAGGCGGGACTCATCTTTCCGGTTTTCGCTCGGCTTTGACGCGTACCATCAACAATTACGCAACGGCCAACAACGTCATCAAGAAGGCCGAGGAAGCTCTTGAAGGTGACGATTGCCGCGAAGGGCTCACGGCGGTCCTTTCCGTCAAAGTCGCGGAACCCCAGTTCGAAGGCCAGACCAAGACCAAGCTCGGCAACAGCGAAGTCAAGGGTCTTGTCGAAGCTGTCGTTAACGAGAGCTTGTCTACCTACTTCGAGGAAAATCCCTCAGACGCGCGTAAGGTGGTCAACAAAGGCCTTGAGGCCGCACGCGTTCGTGTCGCGGCACGGAAAGCCAAAGACCTTGCACGACGCAAGGGGGCGTTGGACTCGGCGTCACTTCCGGGAAAGCTAGCCGATTGCCAGGAGCGTGATCCTTCGCGCAGCGAACTTTACATAGTCGAAGGCGATTCGGCCGGCGGATCAGCTAAGCAGGGTCGTGACCGTCGTTACCAGGCAATCCTTCCGTTGAGGGGAAAAATTCTCAACGTATGGCGAGCACGTTTTGACCGGACGATTTCGTCCGAAGAAATTCGTGTTCTGATTACCGCACTCGGGACAGGGATCGGGGACGGCGAAGGCGAGAAGTCACTCGAAAAGCTTCGTTATCACACAATCGTGATCATGACGGACGCCGACGTCGATGGATCACACATCCGCACCCTTCTTCTGACCTTCTTTTTCAGGCACTTCAGGGAGCTGATCCAGAGGGGCCACATTTACATTGCGCAACCGCCGCTTTTTCGCCTCCGCCGAAACAAGACCGAGAAGTATCTGAAGGATGAAGCGGGGTTGGCCGAATACTTGGTGGATCTCGGTGTAGAGGATGTAAAAGTCAGGTCCTGCGGAGCTGGCCGTAGCGTTGCCGGAGATCAGCTTAAACGCGCCCTCAAGGAACTTGCTGAGATAGGTTCCTTGCTGAATCTCATAGAGCGTAAGAGGCGCCACCGCGATGTCACAATGCTCGCGGCGTCGATGCTGGATTTGACGCCTGAAGCGCTTGCCGATCCCGAGGTGCTTGTCGGGTTAGTGGAAAAATTGCGCGGGGACATCGCGAACCAATACCCGGATCTGCAACCCGTGCGCGTCGAAACATACGATGACGTAGAGCACGGGTGCAAGCGTTTCACCGTTCTGTGTAGTTTGAACGGCGCAATATCACGCACGGTTATAGACAAAGGTCTTCTTGAGTCGCCGGAATTTCATAGGCTGCGCAAGCTTCTCTCGGGCATTTCTAGCATCGGGAAACCGCCATTTGTCGTAAGCATCGGCAAGAACGATGTCGAAGTGACGACGCTGGCGGAACTGCATTCGGTGATCATGGCGAACGCCCGCAAGGGTACCGATATTCAGCGTTACAAGGGTCTCGGTGAGATGAATCCCGAACAACTTTGGGCAACCACGATGGATCCAGACGTCCGAACGCTATTGCAAGTTCGTGCGGACGATGAGGGAGCCGCGGAGGAAGCATTCGACGACTTGATGGGCGAAAACGTCGAAACGCGTCGTCGCTTCATTGAAGAGAACGCATTGAACGTGCGCAATCTGGACGTCTGACCAGAGTCATGGCTGCGACAGGAAAAAACCCAGCTCTCCCCGTCGATATCGAGGACGAGATGCGTAGGTCCTACATGGACTACGCCATGAGCGTCATAGTCGGGCGCGCGTTGCCCGATGTGCGCGACGGCCTCAAGCCCGTACATCGTCGTGTTCTCTTCGCGATGCACGAGCTTGGGAACGAATGGAACAAGGCTCCGAAGAAATCGGCGCGCGTGGTCGGCGACGTCATAGGTAAGTATCACCCCCATGGTGACTCGGCGGTCTACGACACAATCGTCCGCATGGCGCAGGATTTTTCGATGCGCTACCCGCTCGTCGCCGGGCAGGGGAATTTCGGATCTATCGACGGCGATCCTCCGGCCGCGATGCGTTACACCGAGGTGCGTCTGGCAAGAGTTGCCGGGGAGATGCTCGCGGACCTCGACAAAGAGACCGTCGACTTCATTCCTAACTACGACGAGACAACCCACGAACCGGCGGTACTTCCGAGCAAGATCCCCAATCTATTGATCAATGGGTCTTCCGGCATAGCTGTCGGCATGGCGACGAATATCCCGCCACACAACCTCGTTGAAATCTGTAACGCGTTGCTGGCGGTGATTGCTGATCCTGAAATCAAACTCGATAGCTTGTTGCGGATCGTCACGGGCCCCGATTTTCCAACTGGTGGCATAATCTACGGGCGTCAGCCGATTCTCGATGCATATCGGACCGGACGTGGAATTCTCACCGTGCGTGCGCAGGCCGGGACCGAGACAGAAGAGCGGACCGGCCGGACTCGTATCGTAGTTACCGAGATTCCGTACCAGGTTAACAAGACGCGTCTGCTTGAGAAGATCGCCGAACTCGTTAACGACAAAAAGCTGGAAGGAATTTCTGATCTCAGAGACGAGTCGGATCGCGACGGCATGCGAGTGGTGATCGAACTCAAGCGGGATGCGGTTCCTCTGGTCGTCCTCAATAACCTCTACAAGCACACCCCGATGCAGGAATCCTTCGGGATCATTCTGCTGGCCTTGGTCGGCGGCCGTCCTAGGTTGCTCGGTCTGAAGGAACTGCTTGAGGAATTTCTCGCTCACCGCAAGGAGATCATCACTCGCGCCACTGCCTTCGATCTGCGCAAGGCGGAAGCGCGCTTACATATCCTCGAAGGGTTGAAGATCGCGCTCGACAATCTCGATGCGGTGATCAAGCTCATCCGCGCGTCCAAGGATGCAGCGGCGGCAAAAGAAGGCCTCTTGGCCAACTTTGGGCTCAGCGAGATTCAGGCGCAGGCAATTCTGGACATGCGCCTACAGCGCCTGACCGGGCTCGAACGGGAAAAAATCCTGGAAGAGTACCGCGAGACGCAGAAGACCATTGAGCGCCTGAAGCAAATTTTGGCAGATGAGTCTGAAGTGCTCAATATCATCGCTGCTGATCTGGAGGCACTCAAGAAGCAGTACGGCGACGAGCGACGTACTCAGATTGTCGACGCCTCAAGTGAGATCACGATCGAGGACATGATCGTCGAAGAAGAAATGGTGGTGACCGTTTCTCACGACGGTTACATCAAGCGCAACGCGGTTTCGCTGTACCGGCAGCAGCGCCGCGGCGGCCGAGGCAAGGTGGGGGCAGCTACCAAGGGCGATGACTTCATCGCCCACATGTTCACCGCATCGACCCACGATTATATTTTGTTCTTTACCAATCGCGGTCGGGTGTACTGGAAGAAGGTCCACGAGGTGCCGCAGGCGGGGCGTTCCGCGCGTGGGAAGGCCATCGTCAACCTATTACAGTTGGAGGCGGGAGAACAGCTTTCCGCTTTCCTTTCCGTGCGCGAATTCCGCGAGGACGCGTACATCTTGTTCGCGACGGCTCGCGGAATCGTCAAGAAGACACCGCTTCTCGAGTACTCGAGGCCGCGGTCCTCCGGGATTATCGCCATCAACCTCAGCGATGGAGACGAGCTGATTGCTGCCCGTCTGACCACGGGGGAGGAGCAGGTGGCTCTGGCCACGCAAAGCGGGCAACTCGTGCGTTTCAAGGAGGACGAGGTCCGGCCAATGGGACGTGGTGCCGCTGGCGTAAGGGGAGTCCGCGTCGGGGAAGACGACCGGATGGTTGCGATGGAGATCGTAAGACCGGGAGCGACGTTGCTGACTGTTTCCGCCAACGGCATGGGAAAGCGGAGCCCGATAGACGACTATCGCCTGATTCGCCGGGGTGGCAGCGGAGTGCGCACGATGGAAGTGACCCCGAAGACGGGGCCGGTTGTCAGGGTGCTCCAGATTCTCAGTGACGAGGACGAGGTCATGCTCGTTACGAACGGCGGCAAGATGATACGCATCGCGATGCGAAACGTTCGCGTGCAGGGACGTATAACCCAGGGAGTTACGCTGTTTAGGTTGGAGACTGGGGTCGGCGAACAAGTCGTGTCAGTCGCGCCGGTGGTCGAAAAAGATCCAGGCGGCGACGAAGAATAGGGGGCTTCTCGATGCGTGCGGCGGTGATCGGTGCGGGGAGCTGGGGCACGGCACTGGCGAGCATCCTTGCCGATAAAGGGTACAACGTGGTCCTCTGGTCAAGGGGCGCGGAAGTAGCCGAAGCGATAAACAAACATCACGAGAATCGAACCTATCTACCGGGTACTCGCTTGCCTTCCGGTCTGCGCGCATCGGCTGACTTGGGGGAGGCGTTGGACAAGGCCAGCCTGGTAGTAGCGGTGGTCCCTTCCCACGCTATGCGCGAGACGATGCAACGGGCGGCCGCTCATATTGTCTCTGGAGCGCTGGTGGTTTCGGCGAGCAAGGGGATTGAGGACGAGAGCCTCGAAACCATGTTCACTGTGATCTCAGAGTCGGTAGGAGACGAGAGGCGCGTTGGCGCGATCTCGGGGCCAAGCTTCGCGGCCGAGGTAGCCGCCGGGAAGCCGGCGGTAGTGGTAGCGACGGCTAGGACCGACTCGGTTGCCGAACAAATCCAGCATCACTTTCACGCCCGTATGCTGCGGGTGTATCGGAGTACCGACGTTGTTGGTGTGGAGTTGGGTGGTGTCGTCAAGAACGTGATGGCGATCGCTACCGGCGTTTCGGATGGACTGGGGTATGGTCTCAATGCCCGGGCGGCGACCATTACTCGGGGATTGGCAGAGATCATGCGTCTGGCCATGTCCATGGGCGCGCGGTCGGAGACTCTTTCTGGATTGGCCGGCGTCGGAGACCTGGTGCTTACGTGCACTGGAGATCTGTCACGCAATCGGCAAGTCGGTCTGCGTCTGGGACGCGGGGATAGCATTTCGGAAATTCTCGGCGGTATGAGGATGGTGGCGGAGGGTGTCCGCAATACCAAGGCGGTCAAGCAC
Organism: uncultured bacterium; assembly: GCA_903893315.1. Classification (GTDB taxonomy): domain Bacteria; phylum Desulfobacterota; class Binatia; order UBA1149; family CAITLU01; genus CAITLU01. Next base: position 360,598 of record CAITLU010000013.1, on the reverse strand, counting down.
CTAGCGGAGCGCCAGGGTGTCGAGATGCCAATCGTGGAGTGTGCCTACAAAGTTCTCTACGAAGGCATGCCACCAGGGCAAGCACTGGAAGAACTCTTCGGTCGGAGCCTGAAGCCTGAGTTCCACTAGCGGCGGGGAGTAGCGCAGTAAGTTTGCGGGCCGTTTGGGGAGGGCCTGGGGTCTGTACATCTTGCGGAATCGCCGACGATCATGGGCGGTTCTGGCTGCCCGATTTCCCTGCGTCGCTTTCTGGTGTGCAGTCATTTGACCGAGGTGGTCTACGTTGCTTGAGCAATGTCCATCCTTGTGCGTTGACAATTGTTGCCCTCGCTGACACAAGGTTCGGTCTGCGGTCACATGGACCGCAGTGCCCTGCTGGGCGCATCGCTGAGGAAGCGCTACCGTGAAAAGAACCTATCAGCCAAGCAATCTAAGTCGACGTCGCCGCCATGGGTTTCGCGCCCGAATGGCCACCCCTGGTGGCAGGATGGTGATAAATCGGCGTCGTGCCAAGGGTCGCAAGAGGTTAGCGGTTACGACTCCGCCGAAAAGCGCACGAAGGTAGAGACGGATCAGCGTCTGACAAGGACGCGGCGTATTCGGGCGCGGCGGGATTTTCTGCGACTTCAGCGTGACCGGCGTGGCAAGGGGGTCCAGCATTTTTTGGTGCTTCAGGGCGCGAGTCCGATAAGTGAGACTCGTATCGGTGTGACCGTGAGCCGGAAAGTCGGTGGCGCGGTACAGCGAAACCGGGTGAAGCGCTGGGTCCGGGAATATTTTCGATTGAATCGAACCGAGTTGCAGCCAAGCTCCGACATTGTGGTCATCGCAAGGGCTGGCGCGGATAAACTGAGCTTTAAGGATGTCGAACGGGAACTGGGAACTGTTCTCAAGCGGGACAGTGGTAGCGGTCGGGACCGGTAGTCGGTTTCGTGCGCGTGGCTTCCCTGCTTCGTGGTTCTCTACCCTCTTTCTTGCGCTGATAGCGCTTTACCAAAAAGCCATTTCGCCCTCTTTGGGTATGAATTGTCGCTTTCATCCAACTTGCTCAAACTATGCCGCGGAGGCGATCCAAGTTTATGGACCGTTTCGCGGTTTCGCGCACGCCCTGTGGCGTATCATGCGTTGCCACCCGTGGAACCTCGGCGGGTATGACCCCGTTCCGCGAGGACGCGATTTCGAAGCTTAGGTTGCAGCCGCCGGAGGCGGCTGAGTGGAAAACAGACTAGCTCTTGCCCTTACAATTTCGCTGGTAATCCTGATCGGATTTCAGCTCCTTGGACCTAAGCCACCCGAGCCGGTTGCGCCGTCAGCGATCGGGGAACCTGCGGGTGGCGGGCCGGCCGTGGCGCAGGCCAAGGCTGGCGTGGCGCTCGATTTTCCGGCGGCATCGACGGAACCGATCGACCCAGGTCCGACCGTAGAAGTTAAGACTGACCTCTTCCGCGCGGTGTTCGCTTCGCGGGGGGGGCGGATGCTGCACTTTGAATTGGCCAAGTACCGGGCTTCAGCGGAGGCGGGAAGCGGCCCGCACGACCTCGTCCTCAGTACTGGGATAGCCCCACTGGCGCTTGTGTGGATGACGCCATCCGGCACGCTAGTGGATGATCGCTCGGTTCTATATGACGTAAGGGCGACAGAGAGCTCGGCTGCACCGGGAGAGGCGGTCACAGTTACCATGCTGGGCAAGACCAGCGGCGGCGCTTCGATAACCAAGACCGTGGTTTTGCACGGCGGCTCATACCTCCTTGATTACGACGTCTCTACTGAGGCTCTGGGCCAGACGCCGCTGGCGGTGGGGTGGTCCAGAGACGTCGAACAACATGCGTCTCAGCGCGATACTGACGGACCGGTGCTATTCGTCGATGGGAAAATTCGCGCTTTCAACGCCGCCACGCTCAAGGAAACCTCGGTAACCCAAGGCGAGGTGTCGTGGGCCGGGTACGCCGAGCACTATTTCCTGGCCGCCTTTGTTCCTGAGCAACGTCAGTCCCTCAAACTAGTGGCCTCCGTTGTGGACGGAGCCGGACACTCGACGCTTTGGAGCACCTCCCCCGCTTCAGCGCTTCGCTACCAGTTGTATTTGGGGCCCAAAACCCTCTCGGAGTTGGACAAACTCGGTCATGACCTCGGCGGTGCGGTTGATTTAGGGTGGTTCTGGTTCGTGGCCCGACCTCTTATGTGGGCTCTGTTGTTGATCGAACGCGCGGTCGGCAATTACGGGATTGCGATAATCCTGCTAACCGTCGGGACGAGGATTCTGCTCTACCCCATCAACGCCAAACAGATGGCGGCAATGAAGGGTATGCAGAAGATCCAGCCGGAGATTCAGAAACTTCAGGAGCGTCACAAGGACGATCGCGAAAAGCTCAATCAGGAAATGATGGAACTCTACAGAAGGCACAAGGTCAATCCGTTGGCCGGCTGCTTGCCGATGTTTCTTCAACTCCCGGTGTTCATCGGTCTTTACAACGTCCTTCTCCAAGCCATCGAGATACGGCAAGCGCCGTTCTTCGGGTGGATCGTGGATCTGTCCCAGCCCGATCGGTTGGGTCATTTGTCGATCCCCTTCGTCTCTCCACCAGGGATTCCAGTTATGACGCTGCTCATGGGGGCGAGCATGATTCTGCAGCAGCGCATGACTCCAAGTACAGCCGATCCTGCGCAGCAACGGATGATGCTGCTGATGCCGGTAGTGTTCACGGTCATGTTCGTAAACTTTCCGGCTGGCTTGGTGCTTTACTGGCTCTCTAACAACATTCTCTCGATTGCTCAGCAGGCGCTGGCCAATCGCAGCTAGAGCTAGGAAACAACGATGTCTACTACCATAGAATCAGAAGGCCGCACGGTCGATGAGGCAATCCAAATCGCCCTCAACCAATTGGGAGCTAGTCGCGACAAGGTGGAGATCGAGATCGTCCACCACCCTCGGCGCGGGTTGCTCGGCATCGGCGCAAGGCGGGCCAAAGTTCGAGCCACCCTTCGGCAGGCGATCATGCTCGACGGCGAGGAATTCGACATGTCGGGTGGAGGGCTTCAGGAAAAACCGCGGAGGCGCCGTAGGCGCGGCGGAAAGGGCCGAAGCGGACGCGGAGAAGTCGACCAGGAAGGCAGTTCCTCTGAGCGGCCAGAAGCTGAACGCGACAGGTCTAGTGAGGTAGCGCGTGTAAGACCGGGCGGTGATAGGCCAGCGGATGGAGACTCTCGCCAGCAAGCTGGGCGCGGTCGCGGTGAGGATCGTCGTGGCCGAAGCGAGCCGCAGAAGGGCCGTGGCGAAGAATCGCGAGGGGGCAGTGATCTTCAACGAGGGAGAGGCGGCCAGCGTGACCGTCGTCCGCAGCAAGGCGGCGGCCAGGGAGGACGCTCGCGAGGCGGCGGCCAAAGCCAGGATGTTCGGCCGCCGGCCCGCCCCGAGCCGTTGGTACAGGCTCCTCCTGTTGTTGCTGTTTCGGTCGATGACCGCGGGCTCTTGGCGCAGGTCCAGTCTTCTAGGGTGGAGCCTCAACCGGAGCGTTACGCCGAAGAAAAGACCTTTCAGCAGGTAGAGGCCTCAGGCGCTGCATTGGGTGGCGAGTCACTCGACCCCGCGTCGATTCGCGACCGGGCACAGGAGCTTGTCGCGGAACTCATAACCGGGATGGGTTTTACCGCGGAGGTTAGTTCCTGGGTTGACGAGGGGACCCGCGAAGTCGTTGTATCGGTCCACTCGGAAGGCGAAGGCCTCCTCATCGGGCGTCGCGGGCAAACCCTTGATGCCGTTGAGCACTTGGTTAACCGCATGGTTTTGCGTGGGGAGGGTACCGGGGAAGGCCGCGTTCTGTTGGATATCGGCGATTACCGCCGGAGGCGTCGCGAAACACTGGTTGAACTTGCCGACCGTCTTCGAACCAGGGCTCTGGGAGAACAACGGACCGTACAGGTGAGCCCAATGAGTCCCCGTGACCGTAAGTTTTTCCAGCAGGCTTTGGCCGCGGATTCGACGGTCGATGTAAGAACCCTCGGCGCCGGGTTTTACAGGCGGATGATCGTTTCTCCGGCCGGAATGGGTCCGGTGACGCTGGCCGACGCCGAAGCTGCCGCCCGAAATTGCGCAGACGAAGATGCTACTGATGATTTTGGCGAAAGCTCTGCTCTCGGCAACTCTGGGCCTAGCGGCGAGTAGCGCTACGGAGCGCAATTGAGAATGTTCGGAAGGCATCCGGAAGAGTTGCGTTAGAATACCGCAAAGACGGCTCGTCGTAGGGAAGAATTCCCGGCGCGGTCAGTGAGTCCGCGAGACTCGTGGGTGGTCGTGTATCGAACTGACACAATCGTTGCGTGCGCAACCGCGCCTGGGCGCGGCGCGATAGCGGTAGTTCGTCTGAGCGGTCCGGACTGTGCGGCCATCGCCAGGCGTATGTTTGAGGCTCGGTCTCGGCATATGCTGGAGCCTTGGCGCCTGACCTACGGGAGATTGATCGACGCTCGCACCGGAGAACCCTTCGACGATGCGATGGCCGTCTACTGCCCTTCCCCCCGAACCTATACCGGTGAAGACGTCCTCGAGTTACATTGCCACGGAGCGCCGATTGTCGTTGAGCAAGTGGTGGCCGGTGCCGTTGCCTGTGGGGCTCGTACCGCCGAGCCTGGGGAGTTCAGCCGTCGGGCCGTACTGAACGGTAAGATGGACCTCCTTCAAGCGGAGGCGGTTGCCGATCTGATCGACGCGCGGGTGACAGCTGGCGCCCGTACGGCCTGGGAGCAACTTCAAGGAGCCCTCTCGCTGCGTCTGGCGGGACTTCGCGGGTCTTTGCTGGGCGTGCTGGCTGATATTGAGGCGAATGTGGACTTTTCCGATGACGAACTGCCAACGGAGGATTTCGGACGTCGGGTTGACACAATTGCGGCTGCTCAGGTGGAGATAGGAGGTCTTCTGGGCGGTTTCGTCGCGGCGAGACGAGTTCGAATGGGTGTCCGGGTGGTGTTCACTGGGCTGCCGAACGCGGGGAAGTCGAGTCTGATCAACCGCTTGCTGGGGTTCGGCCGGATGATTGTGTCGGAAGAGCCCGGTACTACACGCGATGTTGTTGAGGAATGCATCGACCTGGGTGGGATGGCGTTTATAGTCGCCGACACTGCGGGCCTTCGAGAGAGCGGCAGCAGCACCGAAACCGAAGCGGTGGCGCGCGCGTGCGCAACGCTGAAGGAGGCGGATGTCGTAGTTATGGTTGCGGATTCTTCCGTCCCTAACGAATCCGCGAGCCTGGTGGATCTCGGCTTAGTCCCGGGGCCCGAACGGGTGCCACTTGTAGTCGTTTTCAACAAGTCCGACCTGCCCTGCTCGCTGACCAAAGCAGACAGCGAGAAGCTTGCAGGGAGAGCGCGGCGGCACTTGTGGGCGAGCGCGGCTACCGGTGACGGATGTGAAGCGTTAGCGACGGTCCTGCGTGAGATCGGGGCGGAGATCACCGCCGACACGGAACCGGTCGGGATCAGTCGCGTCCGCCATCAAGAGGCACTGCGACGCGCCCTGGAGAGTTTGTTGGCCGCTAGCACACTTGCTGCCGACGCGACCGCGCCCGAGTTGGTTGCCATGGAACTGCGACAGGCGTTGCGGGAAATCGAATCGCTCACGGAGCCGCTAGACAACGAGGAAGTCCTAGATCGGATATTTCGGGAGTTCTGCATCGGAAAGTAGTGGTGCCCCGCGGCCAGGCTGGACCCGTCATGGAAAACGACTTCGAGGTCATTGTAGTAGGGGCTGGCCATGCGGGCATCGAGTCTGCGCTTGCTGCGGCCCGTATGGGATTGAAGACTCTCGTGTTGACCATGAACCTTGACAGCATTGGGCAGATGTCCTGCAACCCGGCGATTGGCGGGATCGGCAAGGGCCATCTCGTCCGCGAGATTGACGCTCTTGGTGGCGAGATGGGTCGCGCTATTGATGAATGCGGCATCCAGTTCCGCAAACTAAACACACGCAAGGGTCCCGCGGTCCAGGCGTCCCGCGCACAAGCCGATAAGGCTCGCTATCGGTTGAGGATGAAGCGTGTGGTCGAAGCCACGCCGGGCCTAACCGCGATACAAGCCCACGTGACTGATTTGTTGGTGGAAAATGGGCGTGTGTCTGGTGTAGTGACCGAACACGGCGAGGCTCTTTCGTGCTCCGCCGTTATTATTACTGCAGGAACCTTTCTTAACGGTTTGATTCATGTCGGCGACCGTCGGCAGAGCGGGGGCCGTGCGGGAGACCGGGCAGCGAGCGGATTGACGGCGGCGCTTGAGCGGCTCGGTCTGGTGACTGGCCGACTCAAGACTGGTACCTGCCCGCGCCTTGACTCCAAGACCATCGACTACTCAGGTCTCGAAGAGCAGCCGGGCGAGAAGGAGCCTCGGGGGTTTTCCTTCGACCTACTGCGTCCGGGTCTGCCGCAGGTGTCGTGTTATCTCACCTACACAACCCCGATAACGCATGGCGTTATACGCGAATCGATTGATAAATCGCCCATTTATAATGCGACAATATTGTCGCGCGGCCCGCGTTATTGTCCTTCTATTGAAGACAAGGTGATGAAGTTTCCGGACAGAGACAGGCACCGTATATTCCTAGAACCAGAAGGTCTCGATACTACTGAGGTCTATCCGAACGGTTTGTCGACGTCCCTGCCGCTAGAGATTCAGAAACGGTTTGTGGCAACGATTCCCGGCTTGGAAAGTGCGGTAATTGTGAGGCCGGGGTACGCGATCGAATACGATTATGTCATTCCGACTCAACTCTGGCCGTCGCTTGAAGCGAAGTCGGTACTAGGCCTTTTCCTGGCTGGTCAAATTAATGGCACCACAGGGTATGAAGAGGCTGCAGCCCAGGGGCTGGTCGCAGGTATCAATGCTGCCCGTTTCGTGCGGCAAGAAGAGCCCTTGGTCCTAAGCCGATCTAGCTCTTACGTGGGCGTTCTCGTTGATGATTTGGTGACTAAGGGGGTTGACGGAGAGCCATACCGCATGTTCACTTCTCGGGCTGAGTTCCGCCTTCTCCTGCGTGAGGACAATGCGGACCTGCGCCTCGCCGGCATTGCGCGTGATATCGGACTTTTGAGTTCGGCCAGGGCGGCGGCTTTAGATACAAAGTGGAGTGCGGTTTCCCGGGCTGTTGATACGCTTAGGACAACGAAGGTTGTCCCAGATTGCGTCACGAATGCGAAACTTATTGCGGAAGGCCATTCCGGAATCAGCTCACCTATTACTGGATACGAACTTCTCAAAAGGCCAGGAATGACCTTGCGTGTGTTGGCCGATTTTATGGGAGTGCCGCGCTGGGGGGCTGAAATCGAAAGGGTAGTCGAGATTGACGCTCTCTACGAAGGCTACATCACGCGCCAGTTGGACGAGGTGAAGCGACTCGAACGGCTGGAGGGTGTCCCCATCCCGCAGGATTTTTTGTTTAATAGTGTAGTGGGGCTTTCCTCTGAGGCGACGGAAAAGCTGTCGAAAGTTCGACCTAGGTCTCTCGGGCAGGCGTCTCGGATAAGCGGTATTACGCCCGCGGCAGTTGGTGCTCTAGCCGTCCACCTAAGGAAACGAAGGGGCGATTGATGGTTGCGCGCGGCGACGAACTTGATCTTCTCTTGCGGGGCGCAAGCAGCTTGGGGGTGACGCTAGGTGGGGATCAGGCCTCTAAGCTGATCAAGTTCCTGGATTTGCTGTACGTTTGGAACCGAGCGGCGCGCCTAACTAACGTTGATCGCAAAGACGCGGTTAGGATTCATCTCCTGGATTCACTGAGCGTGTGCCCAATGATCGTTCCGGGCACGGTCGCCGATCTTGGGACCGGGGCGGGGCTCCCTGGTGTGCCGCTTGCCGTGGCGCGGCCCGATGTTCAGTTTTATCTCGTCGAATCGAACCGACGGCGGTGCAGTTTTTTGCACGAAGTGGTCCGTGGCCTCGAACTCCCCAACGCGGTTGTTACAGAAACGGACGTTGAGAGTCTGATTCGTTCCGGAAGGCAGTTCGACTGTGTTCTCAGTCGAGCGTTTCGCCCGCAGGAGGAGTTCCTGGGCATTGCGAGTCGACTTCTTTTGCTTGGTGGTCGCGCTGTTGTCATGAGGGGCGTAGCAGCGGTGCCACTTATGGGGCGGGCGGCCAAGATGGCAAGCGCTTTTGAGGTTGAGTTAGAACGCCAACTGGAGCTTCCACAGGGCGGCGAGAGCAGATCGCTATTGGCCTTGCGCCGGGTTGCGTAATCTTCCCCGTCGATCTCCGAGGCTCGGGCGTGTTTCACGTGAAACAGTCTGGCGCACCCCACGAAGCAGGCGCCGCTGTTTTTTGGGGGGCCGACGGGGCCGTTTCACGTGAAACGCACGGGCGGGGTCTAAACTACTGGACTAAGTTCCGGGTTTGTTGGTTCGTAGCGCCCGTACGGGTTGGGTCGGCTCCTTACGGGTTCTGTACTTTTACTTTCGTGCGGGGTGTTTTGGCTTTGCTGTCGGCGGCATGGTACCCAGCGTTAGATCATTAGAAATGGCCGCGGGGGGCTGAATGGGGTTGACGATCGCGGTCGCGAACCAGAAGGGTGGAGTCGGAAAGACGGCGACGGCAATCAACCTGAGTGCCGCCCTGGCTCTTGAGGGCAAACGTGTACTTTTGATCGACCTCGACGCCCAGGGTAGCGCGACCAGCGGGTTGGGGATGCGCTGCGAAACGGACGCCTCCGTCTATGATGTGTTGTTAGGCCGAATACGCCTTGAGGAGGCGATTCTAACCACGGCAACGCCGGGACTGGATCTGGTGCCAGCCACTCGCGAGTTGGCGGGGGCGGAAGTGGAACTCGTTACAATGGACGATCGACACCAGAGGTTGAGGGACCAACTTGCCTCGGTGACAGATCTCTACGATTGCGTCATTATTGATTCCCCGCCCGCCCTAGGCATGCTCACTCTTAATGCGCTCTGTGCGGCGGATGGTGTGTTGGTCCCACTCCAATGCGAGTTTTACGCCCTCGAGGGGCTGGGCGCTTTGCTGGGGACGATCGAACGAATACGGATGGCACTCAACCCCAGCTTAGAGATCTACGGCATTCTGCTCACGATGTACGATGCTCGTACTTCGTTGAGCCGGCATGTTGCACGGGAGGTGCGCGACCACTTCGGCGGCAAAGTTCTGAACGCGATGATTCCGCGCAACGTCAGGATTGGTGAGAGCCCGTCGCATGGCCTTTCGGTAATCGCATATGATCCCGCGTCTGCTGGCGCTGCGGCTTACCGCCAGGTTGGGCGAGAGATGCTATCGTTACTGTCCGGGCGGCTTCGCGCCACGAGTAGGGTCAGGGGGGAATAAAGAAAATGAGACAGCCGCTCGGTAGGGGGCTTGACGCAATTCTCGGTGGCGCACCGGAAATGCGAGAAGTAAGAAGCCCGGCGCTGCCGACCGTATCGCTCAATCCGATAGGCGGCATTAGCAACGGGAAGCCCATGTTTGTTCCGATCGAGAGAGTGATGGCGGGGCGAGGACAGCCGCGTAGGCATTTTGATGATGCCCAACTTGACGATTTGGCAGCGTCGATCCGCGAGAAGGGAATTCTGCAACCCTTGGTCGTTGTGGATCGCGTCGGCTCCTATGAACTGATTGCGGGCGAGCGTCGCTTGCGTGCAGCCGCGCGTGCGGGCCTCACCGAAGTACCGGTTGTTCTCCGTGAGGCCGAGAGCGATTCGGATATGCTGGAACTGGCGTTGGTGGAGAACATCCAACGAGAGGATCTAGGCCCGCTCGAGAGGGCCCGGGCGTATGAGCGACTCCTTGACGCCTACGACCACACTCACGAAGAAATCGCTCGAAAAATTGGCAAGTCCAGGACGACCGTCGCCAACACGCTTCGCCTCCTAGCTCTTCCCAGGCCGGTCCTGGATGCCTTGGAGCAGGGCCTTTTAACTGAAGGACACGCGCGGTCATTACTGTCACTGGTGACTGCTTCGCGACAGATAGAGGGCATGCAGGCCGTTGTGCGTCGCGGTCTTTCGGTGCGTGACACTGAAAAATTAGTGAGAGATTGGCTGCAAGAAGGTGCTCATACGGCGCGAGAAGACCCTAAGGGGAAGCCCCAATCTGGGTCGTCTGCGCTAGAGCAGTCATTAAGCCGCAGTCTCGGAACCAAGGTCCGCGTCCGGGGCAGTCAAACTAAGGGCCGGATAGAGGTTGAGTTCTATTCGCGCGAGGAATTAATGCGGCTTATCGACCTGCTTGATGGTCGAAGTTCCAGCTAACTTTTGACAACTCTGCCGTGCGATGGTAGCCGGGTGCTCCTCTGGGTTGGTACGACGGTTGGGGTTGCGTGAGGAGCGTGGCGCGCCTGCCGTGGGGGCCACCTAGCGTATTGGTTCCCTAATTTTGTGTCTTGCCGGGTCCAAACCGCCGCGACGGGGGCGGTTTTTAAACTAGGAGCTTGGGCTCACACTTTCGTATGCTGACGTTTCCGCCGGACTACACTTTTCTTATTCAGTTTGGGGCGTTTTTCGCCCTGTTGGTTGTGCTTTCGCGACTTCTCTTCTCTCCTTTTTTGCAACTTCTTGCCGAGCGCGCGGAACGCACGTTGGGGGATACTGAGCGGGCTGCGCTGCAGCACGCCGACGCACAGCAATTGGCGGCCAAGATAGAGGCTGAACTTGCCAAAATTCGGGTGCAGGCAATGGATGATGTTGAGTCAGTCCGCCGCGCCACCAGAGAAGAAGAGGCCAGGCTTTTTTCGGCGGCCCAGAGCGAAGCATCGGCGCGCTTGTTAGAATTGCGCTCCGCGATCTCAACCGCCGCCGTGGAAGCACGTCGCGAACTTGCCGCCGACGCTGTGAGCGTTGCTGATCAGATGACGTCCACCATCCTGGGGCGAGGGAGCCGCGCATGAGGGTGAGACTCATTCCTGGATTGCTCGTGGTTTCAGTTTGGGTTTTCCTGCGCATCTTGACGCCATCAGCAGTTGCCGGTGGGGCCGAACATACGGTCGGAGGAAACGAAGCTAACGACTGGGGCGGGTTGGCGTTCGCGGTTGTTAATTTTTCGCTTTTTTTGATCGTGATGCATCGCTTCGCTTGGCCTGCTTTGCGTGACTTCTTGCGCGGGCGTCGGCGTGAGATCACCGACGCGATGACTCTGGCCGCGCAAGCTATGGTGGAGGCCGACGAGATTCGACGTGCCTCTGCTTCCAAGGAGGCTGCGCTCGACGAAACCCGTCGGCGTATGGTTGACGATATTCGTGAGGGGGCAGCGGCGGACCGTCAGCGTGCTCTCGCGGCCGCAAGTGAAATTGCCAAACGGCTGAAAGCTGACGCAGAGCGCCAGTCCGTGTCTGAACTGGCCCGGGCACGCCGAGAACTGCGCATCGAGGCGGCTGGCCTTGCGGCCAAACTGGCAGAGGTACAGCTCCGTGATAATCTCAACGCAGAAGATAGGTCGCGGCTTATCAAGGAGTTCGTAGTGGGAGTTTCCCAGGCATGACTCCGGCGGCAGTGGCCAGACGCTACGGGAGAGCTCTTTTTGAACTCGCGCGTGAGGCTGGTGATATTGGATCGATAGGGGCGGCCTTGGCTATTGTGGCTATGGCCGTGTCTGCACTTGAGCCTGGGGCGCTCTCCCCTGGTCTTCTCACACTTCAGGAGCGTCAGCAGCTTGCCGCTGCGCTTGCCCCATCACTCGGCCAGTGGCCGTTGCTCGCTCGCTTCATCGGTGTTCTTGCTGAAAATGACCGCTTAGACCAAATCCCGGCGATTCAAGTGACGTTTGAAAGCCTTGAGGACGAAGCGGCCGGTCGGGTCCGTGTCCGAATCCGGAGCGCGAGTCCGCTGACGGAATCCGAACTGGCGCTGATAAGCGAGAGCTTTGAGCGTGTCACCGGAGGCTTGGTTATCCCAGAGCTGGAGATAGATGACCGCTTGATAGGTGGTGTTACGGTCGAGACCCAAGGCCGTGTGTATGACGGAAGCATTCGAACACAACTCGCGTTACTTGAACGTCGCATGGCGGGCGAGGTCTGAGTTAGGCAGTCGCGAGCACGCTCGCCAAAAAATTCAGCGCGGTGCGGACCGCCTTGAAAAACCCGGAGGAAAACGGTGCAGCAGATCAAGGCGTCCGAGATCAGCGATATCATAAAGCAGCAAATTCAGGATTTCGGCCGTCAGGTTGAAGTCAGGGAAACCGGTCGCGTGCTTGCCACCGGAGACGGGATTGCGCGCATTCATGGGTTAGATCGTGCTGCGGCCGGAGAACTTTTGGAGTTCGAGGGCGGTAAGTTCGGTATGGTCTTGAACCTTGAAGAAGACAACGTAGGCGCTGCAGTGTTCGCGGATCCGGAATTGATCAGAGAGGGATCCGAAGTACGGCGGACGGGGCGGATAGCAGACGTTCCAGTCGGCGATGCACTTCTCGGGCGTGTGGTGAATGCGCTGGGGCAGCCGATAGATGGGTTAGGGGAACTCAAGACTGATCAGCGCCGGAGGATCGAGGTCAAGGCGCCCGGGATAGTCCTACGCGCACCGGTAAAGCAGCCTCTACAAACCGGGATCAAGGCGATTGATTCCATGATCCCTATAGGTCGTGGGCAGCGTGAGTTGATTATTGGGGATCGCCAGACGGGCAAGACAGCCATTGCGCTCGATACCATCATAAATCAGAAAGGTGGCGATGTTCTGTGTATCTACGTGGCCATTGGGCAGAAACGCTCAACCGTGGCTCAGGTTGTTGAGCGTCTGAAGAAACACGGGGCGATGGACTATACGATTGTCGTTGCGGCGACGGCGTCGGAGTCGGCTCCCCTTCAGTTCCTTGCTCCATACACGGGCGTCACGATGGGCGAGTACTTTCGTGACAGCGGTCGGCATGCCCTGATCATTTATGATGATCTGTCGAAGCAGGCGGTCGCATACCGGCAACTTTCGTTGTTGCTGCGTCGTCCCCCCGGCCGGGAGGCGTACCCAGGCGACGTGTTCTATCTGCACTCACGTCTTCTCGAGCGTGCTGCGAAGATGAGTGACGCTGCCGGAGGGGGGTCGTTGACCGCGCTTCCCATAATCGAAACGCAGGCTGGCGACGTTTCTGCCTACATTCCCACAAACGTGATTTCGATCACCGACGGACAAATCTACCTCGAGACGGACCTTTTCTATTCTGGAGTCCGGCCTGCCGTGAACGTCGGTTTGTCGGTGTCGCGCGTCGGAGGGTCGGCCCAGATCAAGGCCATGAAGCAGGTGGCCGGGACGCTCCGTCTTGATCTCGCGCAATATCGGGAAATGGCGGCCTTCGCCCAATTCGGATCGGATCTGGACGCGTCTACTCAAAAGATGCTTTCTCGCGGGCAGAGACTCGTCGAAATTCTCAAGCAGGACCAGTATGTTCCGCTTCCGGTGGAGAGCCAGATCGTGATTGTTTACGCGGCTATCAATGGCTTTGTTGACGGCGTCGAGACGAGTCAGATTCGGCGCTATGAAGAAGAAATGCGCAGTTTCTTGAATCGTGTACATCCGGAGGTGTACGCCATCATCCATGAGAAGAAGGAACTGTCGGACGACGTGAAGTCAAAATTGAACGCTGCACTTACGGAGTTCAAGGGAATTTTTGGGGCTTGAGTAGACCGTGCCGAGTCTGAAGCACACACGAAAACGCATCGCGTCGGTCCGCAATACTCAGCAGATCACGAAGGCGATGAAGATGGTCTCGGCGGCCAAGCTTCGGCGTGCCCAAGAGGCGGCGGAGAATGCAAGGCCGTACGGGCAACGCCTCGAAGAATTGCTCGCGAGCGTTTCGACAACGGTCGGTGAGGACCCCCATCCGTTTCTGCAGCCTGGCTCCGGTGCGCCGGCTGAAGTGATTGTCATCACTTCAGACCGTGGTCTTTGCGGTGGCTACAATGCCAACCTCATTAAGAAGGCCGAGGCTTTTTTTCGCGCCGATGAAGGGCGTGACGCTACGGTCGTAACGTGTGGTCGGCGTGGAGACGATTACTTCCGTAAGCATAGAGAGGCCAACCTGCGTGAGCGTTACGTCAATCGCGTTGGCGGTTTCGATCTCGCGTTAGCGAGCGAAGTCGCGGGCAAGGCCGCGGAGCGTTTTCTTTCGGGCAGCGCCGGAGCGGTATATTTGGTGTACTCGCAGTTTCGCTCGGCTATCGCGCAGTTCCCTGTTCTTGTTCGACTGTTACCGGTGGAGGCGGCAAGCCGCAGCGAGGCGGACGTAGAATACCTCTACGAACCAGAGCCGATCGCTTTATTACGGTCGCTTTTGGCACGTCACATCGAAGCCAAGGTGTACCAAGCTATGCTAGAAGCGACGGCCAGCGAGCATGGGGCGCGCATGACGGCCATGGATAGTGCTGCGCGCAACGCGTCCGACATGATTGATCGACTCACGCTTCAGATGAACCGTGCACGGCAGGCAAGCATCACGACGGAGCTCATGGAGATCGTCGGCGGCGCCGAAGCCCTTAAGGGGTAAGGAGTTCTCAGGGTTATGGGTAAGGGCAGAATCACGCAGGTCATCGGTGCGGTCGTCGATGTGGAGTTCGCTCCCGGCGAAGTTCCGACGATACTGAACGCGCTGACGGTTACTAACTCGGCGATTGACGACCTTCCGGACAACCTAGTCCTCGAAGTAGCGGCCCACCTCGGAGAAAATACGGTCAGGACGATCGCTATGGACGTCACCGAGGGGTTGGTGCGTGGAGCGGAGGTGACCGATACCGGCGACAAAATCTTGACGCCGGTAGGTGAGGCGGTTCTCGGTCGTATTATCAACGTGATCGGGAAACCGGTCGACGGTGGCCCGCCGATCAAAACCGACAAGTTTTTACCGATTCATCGTCCGGCTCCGGAATTCACGGAGCAGGCGACTGGTGTCGAGGCATTTGAAACGGGCATCAAGGTTGTCGATCTACTGTGCCCATACGCGAAGGGTGGGAAGATAGGACTTTTCGGCGGTGCCGGTGTCGGTAAGACCGTCATCATCATGGAACTCATCAATAACGTCGCGATGCAGCACGGCGGTTACTCTGTGTTTGGTGGTGTTGGTGAACGTACAAGGGAAGGCAACGACCTCTGGAACGAGATGAAGGAATCCGGGGTCATCGACAAGGCGGCGTTAGTATACGGTCAAATGAACGAACCGCCGGGGGCTCGTGCGCGTGTGGCGCTCACGGCACTTACCTGCGCAGAGTATTTTCGTGACACCGAGGGGAAGGACGTCCTACTTTTCATCGATAACATTTTTCGCTTTACCCAAGCGAATTCGGAGGTGTCGGCGCTCCTTGGCCGTATGCCTTCGGCGGTGGGTTATCAGCCTACGCTAGCGACAGACCTCGGTTGTTTGCAGGAGCGAATCACCACTACTACCAGGGGATCGATTACGTCGGTGCAGGCGATCTATGTCCCGGCCGATGATTTGACTGATCCGGCACCGGCGACGACTTTTTCGCACCTCGACGCCACGACGGTACTTTCGCGGCAGATTGCAGAGCTGGGAATCTATCCCGCGGTCGATCCGCTGGATTCGACGTCCCGAATTCTCGATCCTAACGTCGTTGGGGAAGAGCACTATAAAGTCGCGCGTGACGTGCAGTTGACGCTGCAGCGGTACAAGGATCTCCAGGACATAATTGCGATTCTTGGAATGGACGAGCTCTCTGAAGATGACAAGTTACTGGTGACGAGGGCGCGCAAGATTCAGCGCTTCCTTTCGCAGCCGTTCCACGTGGCGGAAGCCTTTACCGGTACGCCCGGCGAGTATGTGAAGCGCGAAGACACCATCAGGGGCTTTAGGGAACTGGTATCCGGTCAGCATGATGGACTGCCAGAGCAGGCTTTCTACATGGTGGGCACGATCGAGGCAGCGATCGAGAAAGCCCGCAAGATGGCAGGCTGAGAAACGCGATGAGGCTCCGGATCGTCACACCAGTACGGCCGGTCGTTGACACCGACGTTTCAGAGGTAGTTGTTCCCGGCAGTGAGGGCGAGTTCGGGGTATTGCCGCTACACGTCACTTTTCTCGGCGGCGTATCGCCGGGAGTGTTGACCTATGTTGAAGGGGGCGTGAGGCGGCGTGTTGTGCTTGACGGCGGGTACGCCGAAGTTCGCGGGGATACCCTGACTATTCTTGCTGACGCGGCCGAATTTCCCGAGGAAATAGACGGGGCACAAGCACTGGCAGGGCTGCGCAGGATCGAAGAAGCACTGGCCGATGGCGAAGCTGACCCTGCGCAGACAGACAGGTTACTCCGTGGGCTGGCACTCGCGCGTGCTCGGGTTTCGGTTGCCGGCTGATTTTGCTTCCCCGTTCGATGGCGGGGATTTCTTTCTTTACGATCAAGAGATTTGGTGCTTTTCGGCGCTGTCGTGCGGGCGCGGCGAACGGCCTTGAGTACTCGCCACAATCGACTCGCCGACGAGGCTAGCCTCTATCTGCGCCAACACGCCGGGAACCCGGTTGACTGGTATCCGTGGGGCAGAGAAGCCCTTGAGCGGGCCAAGCGGGAGGACCGCCCGATATTTCTGAGTATCGGCTATTCGGCCTGTCATTGGTGCCATGTCATGGGGCACGAATCGTTCGAGGACGCTGACATTGCGGCCCTCATGAATGAACTGTTCGTTTGTATCAAGGTGGATCGCGAGGAGCGCCCCGACATCGACCGCATCTATATGAAAGCCGTACAGGCGATTACTGGTCACGGTGGATGGCCGATGACCGTCTTTCTGACCCCACAGGCCAAGCCGTTCTACGCGGGGACGTACTTTCCTCCCAGAGATCGCGGTTCAATGCCAGGATTGCCGAAGGTTATTGCTGGCGTCGCAGACGCGTACGCCAACCGGCGTGAGAAGGTGCTGTCGAACTGCGAAAGGGTAACTGACTTTCTGAATAGGGCGGAAAAGGGGGAGGGCGTTTCAGCCACTATAGGAGAAGAATCGGGCTTAGCGGCAGCCGACAGTTTGCTTGGGATCATGGACGCCGAGCACGGTGGCTTCGGCAAGACGCCGAAGTTTCCCGGGGCGATGTGCTTGACCCTCCTTCTGGATGCGGAGCGGTCGGCTCCGAATGCCGAGCGTCTGTACTTGATCCGCCTTGCGCTTGATCGAATGGCGTCGGGCGGGATTTATGACCATCTCGGGGGTGGCTTCCATCGTTATTCCGTGGATCGTGTTTGGCTGGTCCCTCATTTCGAAAAGATGCTTTACGATCAGGCTCTTATAGCGCGGGTGTACCTAGATGCCTGGTGGTTGTTTGGCGAGTCGGAATACGCAGAGGTCGTCACTGGCATTCTGGACTATGTAATTCGTGAAATGGCGGGTTCCAGGGGTGGGTACTACGCGACTCAAGATGCGGATTCGGAGGGCGAAGAGGGAAAGTTTTTTGTCTGGACGAGTGAGGAGATTAGCGAGGTTCTGGGTGCGGCTGATGGCAAGCTGTTCTGCCAAGTCTACGGGGTAACACCCGGAGGGAACTTCGAAGGTCGGAACGTCCTTTCCAGGGTGGTTACCTCAGATCAACTATGTGAAGGACTTGGGCTTGAAAGGACGGATGCGGAAACAGCCGTGGCTCGGTTGCGGGCGAAGCTCTATGATTTTCGATCGCGCCGGGTGTGGCCGATCCGCGACGAGAAGATTATTACCGATTGGAACGGTCTGATGATCAGCGCGATGGCCAGGGCCGGCAGGTTCCTTCAAAGGCCGGACTATATCGAGAGCGCACTAAACGCTGCGGATTTCATACGTGCCCATCTGATTTCTGGCGGTCAGGTTCGGCATCTTTTTTCCGCTGGTCGCTTGGGGGGCAATGGTTTTCTTGATGACCACGCATTCCTTGGTCGCGGCTGCCTCGATCTTTTTGAGGTCAGCGGTCGCAGAGAAGACTTTGAAACCGCTGAGTTATGTGCGCGTGAACTCTTGAGTGTATTCATGGACTCAGTGCGAGGCGGGTTCTTCTTTGCCGCCGCGTTGCACGAGCCTTTGTTAACGCGCACCCGAGATTTTCCAGATGGAGCTGTGCCATCTGGGAACGCGGTGGCGGCGGAGTTCCTGCTGCGGATGTGGGCGCTTACCGGGGAGGACGCATTCCGGGTCGCCGGGGAATCGGTTTTGCGGGTATTCGGTGGGGAGGCGTTGGCTACTCCCTATGGAGGGGCTCATCTCCTTTGCGTCGCCGAGCGTTCGCGTCGTGGATGGATCACGGTGGTTATTGTCGGAGACGGTCCAGGCTGCACCGTGTTAGAACGAGCAGCACTGGCCTCATACCGTCCGGAGGTCGGAGTCTACCTTGTGGGAGACAGTTCCGCGCCATGGTTACCAGCGGCGTTGGCGGGTAAGTCGCCAGTGTTCGGAAAACCAACCGCATACATATGCTGGGCCGCGACTTGCAGCGCAGCGATCATCGACCCGAAGGAGTTGGCGCTACGGTTGAGGGAGTTGTCGGCATGAGACGGAGGGGTGGGTGAGAGACGAGCCAAATAACACTCGGTACTGGATAGCGATCTGTCCTGTGATCTTCGGGCTAATGGTGGCTGGGTGGTCTGATCCGTCCGGCGCGGAGCAGCGCAAGCGAATCCTGCCTGAGTATGACTTGTTAGCCGATACAACACAGGGGACCGCGGCGTCGGTGGTCGGAGCCCTTCGGACGTACGTTCCCGAGAAGGGTGAAACTTTTCTCGAAATCTCGAAGACCTTTGACCTTGGATACAACGAGGTGGTTCTGGGGAATCGCGACGTTGATCCGTGGATTCCTTCTAACGCAGAGCCCGTGGTGCTCCCGACGCGGTGGATAGTCCCGGATGCAGCGCGCCAGGGCTTGGTGTTAAATATTCCCGAGATGCGCCTTTACTACTTTCCGGGAAAGTCTGGTCAGAAAGTCATCACGGTGCCTGTCGGTCTCGGCCGGGAAGATTGGCAAACTCCACAGGGGACGTTTCGGGTGCGTGGTAAGACCGTAAACCCAACGTGGGTCATTCCGGAATCTATCCGTCGAGAACGCATAGCGGAAAATGGGTTCAGCGAGTATGTGATTCCGGGGGGCACGCCTGAAAATCCTTTAGGCAGCTACCGGTTGGAACTGAGCATTCCTTCGTACGGCATACATGGCAGCAACAAGCCCTGGGGTGTTGGGATGCAGGTAAGCCACGGTTGTCTGCGTCTATACAACGAAGATATCGAAAGTTTGTTTCCGCTGGTCGATGTCGGGACCGGGGGAGTCTTCGTCTATCAGCCAGTCAAAGTCGGGATGTTGCGAGGCCGCGTACTCGTTGAGGTGCACGAAGACATTTACGGGATTCAGCCGGATCTTCTCGGAACTAGCCGTGAAATTATAAAAAGGCGTGGCTGGACTGAGTTGGTAGAGCCCGAACTTCTCGAGGCTGTGGTGGCTGCCCAGAGTGGCATTCCGACCGACGTTGGGTGGGTAACGGCGACAACAGGGCGGGCCGAATGAAGAAG
The DNA here is from genome assembly GCA_903893315.1 of uncultured bacterium. Lineage (GTDB taxonomy): Bacteria > Desulfobacterota > Binatia > UBA1149 > CAITLU01 > CAITLU01. The sequence goes on along the minus strand of CAITLU010000013.1, from coordinate 341,174 downwards.
GCCCACTTCCCCGTATCAGGTCAGTGGGCCTCTTGCCTAAGGCAGAAACAGAAACTGCTACGAGTTGGCTGATGAACTCAGGAGGCCTGCTGAAGATCCTCTTCGTGGAGCCCGAGGATGGCGATGTTAGCCCGGCGTTCGGCCAGGGGTACAATTTTAGCCGCCGCCCGGCGGGAGGGGCCGCGCTGTTGGCGCCACTTCGAGAGCCCACGGCGGATATACTCGGCGTTAAGGCTTAGAACCTCACAAATATTTTCATACGCAAACGGCCACTCCCGCTCACTTGATTCAATCCACTCAAAGGCATCTTCGAATAGCATCCGTCCTCGGGGATCTCTGGCAAGCGCGTATTTTTGGTAGCACTCCACCGCATCCTGCAAGATTGCGAGCATGAGACGCCGCTCGCGAACTAGACCGCCCTCGCGCGCAAAAGCCGCGAAGTACTGTGCCGGCAACAGGGTGTCCGGCTCGAACAAGTTTACAAATCTATCGGCCATGGTTCGCTCCTCTTCTCAACTGCATTCAAGCCGTGCGTGCCTGATGCAGGGCGTCATATAACATGATTGGAAGCGGCTATGGAAGATTCGGCGGCATGAAATAAAATAAGTAGTTATATTACCGAATGTGCTTTACGCCCCGTACGGGGGGCACCTCGTCGCCTTACGCCCTTCTACCCGATGCGGAGACGCAAACGATATGGAGGGCAATTTGAGAAGTAGCCCAAGGCGGAAGTAGTGCGTGAGAGTACGCCGCCGCGCACTTCATCGAAGCGGCGCCGCAAATGCCGCCTTTTCCGGCCCCGTGTCTGTAACTGCAGGGGCAGTGACCGGAACGTTTCTGGGGTGCGCGATCGGTCAAAAAGGCTATCCAGATAGGGGCCACACGCGCCGCGGCCTGGGTCTCGGCGCGTCCCGTCGGCTCGGCATTCCATCCGTCAAGAGGAGCGCTAGAAAAGTCCCGACCGCCGCAACGACGGAGGCATAACGCTACGCACTGGTTTCAAGGCGCCAGTTCCGGTAGGCCGGATCACCCCAATAACGGTACCAACAACTGTTATTGAACTATGTGTTCCCCGAGAACCGAGCGGAAGTTCCAGCACATTTGGGAGTCGGGGGACTGGGCGCAGGGGTGGTATCCGTTTCAGGGAAAGGGCTGCCCTCTTCTTCGTTACGACCGTCTGCCCCGGTCTCTCCCTTACCCCGGGTTCAACGATCAGAAAGTCCCCAAGGCGAATCCCGAGTGATTCGAATGTGGCACCTCCGACCCTTAGTGCGTATAGGCGCCGCTTGTGCCACGCCCCCAATGGTAAGGAGAGCCAGCGCTCGGCACGACGCGCCGACAGGCCTACGGCAGTCGTCGCAAGCATCGGGGCGAAACCGCCCCGTGGGGAACTGGGAAGCGTTGTGAAACGGGCCGCATCGCTGAACATGGGTCCAGCGTAGGCGAAGAAAAGACGAACGTCAAGGGTCGCCTGCCGCACGGCTGGCTCGGTAGGCCGTTGCGTCAATAAGGCGATTGACCTGGCCTCCCCACTCTCGCTCCCATTTTCGGATGATGCGAGTAGCCGGGTTTTCGCCTCGGCGCAATTCCTCTTCAAGGCGATCGAGGTACACGGTTTCGTCGTTTCCCTGAGCGTCTAGGATCCGTTGTCGCCCGAGGCCGGTGCGGCCGATTTCGAGCAGCTCCAAGGAATAGTCCTTCAGCGTATGTCGCCTCCACTTTGCAGCGAGACCATGGCGGGCCGCTTCATCTTGCAGCGCCGGCAATTCGGTCGCCGTCCATTGGCGCACTACATCCCAAGCGGCGGCAAGGCAGTCGGCGTCGTAAAAAATACCCTTCATAAGAGCTGGAGTCGCGAGCATTAAATCGAGTGGCTGACTGTCAGCAGACCGGATCTCAAGGTAGGACTTGAGGCGAACCTCCGGGAAAAGTGTTGTCAGGTGAAGCGCCCAGTCAGCCAGCGTTGGCCGTTCACCATGAAGGCCAACTTCGAGAAACGTGCGAAACGTAGCGCCCGCCACCTCGTGGAGTTCGCCGCGGCGCGCGAGAAAGTACATCGGAACATCTAGGGCGTAATCGGTGTACGAGCTAAATAACGACTCGTTCGTGAAGACGAATGGCAAGAATCCACACCTGGCGCGATCCGTGTCGGTCCATATGTGTGATCGGAAGCTCTGGTAGCCAGTGGCCGCGCCGTCGACGATCGGGGAGTTGGCAGAGACCGCCACGAGGACGGGTCCCATCGCCATACCCACGCGCATCTTGATGGTTGCGTCGCGCTCGTCGGCGTAGTCGAAGTTTCCCTGGACAGTCGCGGTCTGTCCCATCATTCGGGTACCAAGCTGGCCGGTCTGCGACATGATCTGGCGCATTATTTGATAGCGGCGCTTGGGCATCCACGGCGTGCGGGACAACGGCGTTTTCGGAGCTATGCCCAGTCCCAAAAATTTGAGACCGAGGAGATTTCCTACTTTCAGAATTTCATCTACGTGTCGCTGGAGTTCGTCGTTGACGCAGTGAAGGGACTCGCACTGCTGCCCGGACATCTCGAACTGGCCGCCGGGTTCGAGCGTAATCGACGCGAGGCCGTCGCTCAGTGCGATGAGTGCCCCGTCTTCGTAGACTCCTTCCCAGTGCTTTGAGTGTTCAAGTATTTCTTCAAGCAGCCGACGGATTCCGCGCGGACCGTCGTAGGGGACGCCTTCTCCGGTTGAAGCGTCGACCACTGGTTTCTCATACTCTACCCCGACTCGCCAAGCTTCACGGGGTTTCGACCCGGCGTGGAAGTAGGCCTCGAGATCCTCAGCGGACCGAACTATGGGAGATGAAGAGTCTTCTTGAATCATGGGGTAGAGAAGCGACACGCTACCCCGGCGCGCACTGGATTGCCACACTCATTATGGACTAACCCGCCCCGGGACGGTCAGCCGCGGGCTGATCCGCAACTCGAGCAGTAGCGGTCCGGATCTTTAAAGCGCACGCCGCAATGGCCGCAAAACCCCGCCGGAACTACCGCTAGGCCCACCACCGGCAAAGTGTCGAGTCTGTCGAGTTCGCCGATCGCACGGAGCGCGCGCCCCTCATAATCACTGCGGAGAATTGCGTAGTCGTCATTGCTCAACTTTCCCGTGGCGCGGTCGAAGTCAGCCTCAGCAATCGCCAGCAAGGCAACTGCCTTCTCGTGCTGCCAAAGTTCATCGTTGGCGGCGGGTTCATCGCGAGCTTGAACGGACGCGATGGGCGACAAAGGCATGGCGATCACTGCGGCAACGGCGGCCACCAGAACCGCACAAAAAGCACCGATCATCGCTTAAGCTCCTCGATTTCTTCTTGCAATTGCGTGCGCCATCGGTCGAGTTCTGGGGACGAAGGAGAAGAAGACTGCAACCCATCAGTTTCGTCGGGAGGCTCGAGCGTTCTCTGCCGGCTCCTGCGTCTGAAGCGCAGCAGCATAAGTGTGCCAATTATGAAAATTCCGGCGTACGGCGCGACCCATGCGAGCAGATTGAAGCCTCGCGGAAGAGGCGATGACAGGACCTTCTCTCCGTACTTGAGCTTGTAACGGTCGATGATCTGCTCACCAGTTTCGCCTCGCGCAAGGGATTCGGCAATGTTCTTGCGTGTGGGGACGGCAAAAGAGCACTCAAGGTGATTGCAGGAATGAACCGTCAGCCCGCACCCGCATTGGCAGGTGAGCGCTTCCTCGACATCACTTGCGGCCATTTCGGCACGCACGTCGATCGTCGTCCCGACACTGAGCAACGCTAACAGGGCAACACTGACCAGGATTCGCTTACTCACGTCCGCTACCGCCGGATCGTCGAGGTTACACGAGCCCGTTCGTGTAACGTGGCTGCCTTCGAGGGGAATGCCGCAATTGCAGTGCCGATGACCAATACCACACCGCCGAACCACAACCACCAGACCAATGGATTGACGTATGCCTGGAACGTCGCGACTCCTTGATCGTCGATACTTCCAAGAACTACATAGAGGTCATCGCGCATTGTCGAGCGCATGTCGACCTCCGTGGCTGGCTGTTCGGGGCGTTTATAAAAGCGTTTTTCGGGATGAAGCGTCGTAATCTGCTTACCGTTTTCGTAGACGTCCAAGGTCGCGATAAGTTGCGCCATGTGGGAGTCTTCTTTGTTTTCAGAGTCCATGTATTTCAGGGTGTACCGGTCGATCGTGAACTGTTCCCCTTTTTTCACCGTGTGGAGTTCTTCGGTTCGGTAAATGGATGACATCGTCACGCCCAAGAACATGAAGACCACGCCGACGTGGATGACGTAGCCGCCGTAACGTCGCTGGTTCTTCCGCATGAGGCCGAGAATGGCGCTCATGTAGGATTCCTGGAGCATTGCTCCGCGCGCTCTGGCTCCTGAGTGGAACTCGGCGGCAATCGTATAGAGAACGAAGGCTGAGAAGCTTACCACCAGGATCGCCGAAAGTGAGCGCATACCACAGGCGAAGCCTGCCGTGCCGACCGCCAGTCCCAGAGCCGTCGGGACGACAAAATTGTCCACGAGATTTCGAAACGTAGCGCGCCGCCAGGCAATTATAGGGCCTATGCCCATCAATAGCAGGAGGGCCACGGCCAGTGGACCGTTGACGCGATTGAAGAAAGGGGGCCCGACCGTGATCTTCACACCGCGAACCCATTCGGAAAGCACGGGAAAGATCGTTCCCCACAAGGTGGCGAAGGCAATTCCTACGAACAGAAGGTTGTTGAAAAGGAAGGCCGACTCTCGCGACAGAAGGCTGTCGAGTTGGTGGCGGGGGCGAAGCTCGCGAATGCGAAACGCCACCAGACCGAAAGAGATGAGCAGCACGAAAGCAAGAAAGGTCAGGAAGTAGGGCCCGAGTCCAGACTGTGTGAACGAATGGACTGACGAGATAACGCCCGAGCGTGTCAGAAACGTCCCGAAAATGGTCAGGGCAAAGGTAAGGATGATGAGGGTCATGTTCCAGACCTTCAGCATGTCCTTACGTTCTTGAATCATTACTGAGTGCAGATATGCCGTGCCGGTCAGTAGCGGCATGAAGGCCGCATTTTCTACTGGATCCCAAGCCCAGTATCCGCCCCAACCCAAGACTTCGTAAGCCCAACGGGCCCCAAACAGGTTCCCGAGTGACAGGAAGAACCACGCCATCAGACACCAGCGGCGTGAAGTACGGATCCACAAATCGTCGAGTCTACCTGTTGCCAGCGCTCCGATGGCAAACCCGAACGGAATGGTCCAACTGACGTAACCCAAATAAAGCGCGGGTGGATGGATCTGCATCCAATAGTTCTGGAGCAGGGGGTTAAGGTCGGTACCCTCCGCTGGCGGAAATTTCAGCAGTGCAAATGGCGGTATCAGAAAAACCAACAGGCTGACGAAGAAGGCCGTGACCGTCGCTGCGGTCGCGGTTACATACGGCATCAGCTCGCGATTCCGGCAGCGGTTCTGAAAGAGCGCCAATGAAGTGAGGGTCGTCAGGATCAGGGTCCAGAACAGTAAGGAACCCTCCATCCCACCCCACAGTGCCGTCAGCCGGAAACGTACTGGAAGCGTGGTACTGGTGTAAGCCGCAACGTACTTGATGCTGAAATCGTTGGTTACCAAAGCGTGAAGCATCACTATGGTGGTGATGCTGATAAGGCCCCATGTGGCGTAGGCGGCACGCTCGCCGCTGGTGACAAACTCGCCACGGTGGGCTTGCGCAGCGTAGATCGAGGCAACTACCGCGTAGAGTGAAGTCGCCAGCGCCAGATAGAGCGCAAGGTTTCCGATGGTGATCACGAATTAGCCTTTGCCTCGTACTTCGACGGACAAGTGGTCAGCAGAGCGGTCGCCTCAAAAGGCGAAGCCGACGCGTACGGCCCCTCGACGACTACCTTCTTGTCTTCCGCGAACATATCGGGGAGTAGGCCCCGATAGTGGACCTCTATAGTGCCTCTTCCGTCCATGTCCGTGAGCGTAAAGCGCAGGTCATTCGTAGTGTCGTTCCACTTCATTGTTCCTGCCGCAACCTTGCCCGCGATACGCAGCGTATTGCCAGCGTAGCTATTTCCAACGTCAAGGTACTCGGCCACGGTGATCATGTACATTTTGGTCTGATCAACTGCTGTCCAAACCAAAAAGGCGACGGTGGCAACGATGATCCCGATGCCAAGAGTGAACTTAAGTTCTCTTTTCATGGTGCTGATGTTCCCTGCACGTAGCAGGCTAACGCGGGGCCGGGATGCGGACAACCCACTTTTGCTCCGGGTTGTGAATCAAACGGACATTCTAGGCGAGGTGTCCGTCGGAGAAGTTCACTGGTCGTCAGGTTTGTGCGCGACTTGTTTCAGTAACTCCGCCGCAAGGTCTTCCTCACCGGCCGGCTCACCGGGAATCGAATAGACGCCGTCGAGCCACTTTCCCAAGTCGAGGAGTTTGCAGCGTTGAGAGCAAAACGGCGGGAAGCGCCTGTCGGTGACGGTTTGTTTGCAGGTGGGGCAACGCACGGGGAAATACTAAGCGCGCCGGGATTTTCCTTCAACGTCCTTGCGGTTCGTTGTCGGACTTGCGTGGACGGCTTCCATAGTCGCCAAAGGGATCGTCGCGTTCACGCACGGCTTGCCGAAATCCAACTTGCTGGGCTCGACCGACGAAGTCGCTGCCCTCCTGGGTGTGTCTCGCGACCCCGTCGAAGAGCATGCCAAGCGTACGGCTTGAGGCCATTCCCATGTTCTCTACGGTTTGGTTGCACAGCAGTTTGAGCATTACCAGTTGGTTGATCGGTACCCGCGCCATCCGTTCCGCAAACGCGATCGCGGATTCCGCCAACTTGGTGTCGGGAAAAGTTTCCAGAATGAGGCCTATCTTGGCCGCAGTGGCGGCGGGAATTTCGTCGCCCGTCAGCAGATAACGCTTGGCCTTCTCCAAACCCATTCGGTAGACCCACATCGCGGTGGTCGGGGTTCCCCATACCCGCGACGGTGGGTATCCGAACGATGCGCTCTCTCCGGCGAGGATGATGTCGGCGCACAGGACCATGTCCGTGCCGCCGCCTATGCACCAGCCCTGAACGGCAGCGACAGTCGGCTTCCGCGCGTACCAGAGCTTCATGTAGGTATCCACGAAACGTCCGATCATGGCTATGTCGCTGGTGGAGTCCCAGGCTCGCCTATGGCCGGTGGAGGACGCAGTTTCCTCGCGCGCTTGACCGCTGGTCGACCAGTCGAGCCCATAGCCGGCGCAGAAGGCTGGTCCTTCGGCCCTCAGGAGAATGACGTGGACGGCCTCGTCGCGGTCGCTCTCGTCGATGGCCTGGGCGAGTTCGTCGCGCAGCGCGGGGGTGATGGTGTTGTACTCGGCGGCCCTGGTGAGGACGATGTGCCCGACGCCGTTTAGGCAGTAGGTCCGTAGTGTCTCGGCCATTATCGCACAACGGTAGAAGTGGAGCGGGCGACCGGGATCGAACCGGCGACGTCCAGCTTGGGAAGCTGGCATTCTACCACTGAATTACACCCGCATCCGGCGGCGATGATGGGCGACACCGCCGCGTTCGTCAACCGCGGCTCGGCTTCGCCCGCGCGGGAGCGTTTCCGAGCATGCCGATAGCTGCTTCTCCGCATGGTGTTTTTCCCAGAGGCGGTCGCTTCTGATACGAACTCAAACATGAACCGCCGACCGAGTTGGGACGAATATTTCATGACCATCACGCGGGAAGTGGCCGAGCGTTCCACATGCCTGCGGGCCAAAGTTGGAGCGGTCATTGTCCGCGAGCGCAGCATCCTTGCCACCGGCTACAACGGCTCTCCAGCCGGTATGCCCCACTGCCTCGACGTTGGTTGTGAAATCTACGAATCTAAAGATCCCAGCGGCGAGGTGGTCCAGAACTGCTTCCGCACTATCCATGCGGAGATCAACGCTATAGCGCAGGCTGCGCGGCACGGGACCGCGATCAACAAGGCCGACATCTACGTCACTCACACGCCCTGCGTGCATTGCTTCAAGACCATCGTGAACACCGGGATTGGCAGGGTCTTCTACGAAAAGCCGTACAAGATCGAGACCATTGCCGAGTTACGCGAGCGCTCAGGGGTAGAACTGCTGCAGGTCGTGCTGGCGAGCCGCTCCTGATCCTCAGAGTCCGAGCAGCGCACGCAGTTCCTGGCCGGTGTGGGAGGCTTCGCAACGTGCCACCTCCAGCGGCGGACCTGCGACTACCAATCGACCACCCTTGTCGCCGCCTTCAGGGCCGAGATCTATGAGCCAGTCGGCGTGGGAGAGAAAGTCGGTGTGGTGCTCGACGACCAGCACGGAATGGCCGCGCTTCACCAGTCCGTCGAACACAGTGATGAGCGTGTGGACATCGTGAAGGTGAAGCCCGGTGGTAGGCTCATCAAAGATGAACAGCGAGCCTTTTCCGCGCTTTTCTTCGACCAGGAAGCCGGCCAGTTTGAGGCGCTGCGCTTCGCCACCCGAGAGTGTTGACGTGGCTTGGCCCAGGGCAAGGTAACCCAAGCCCACCGATTCCAGACAGGCAAGTTTGCCGACTATCGGCGCCCGTTCGGCGAAGAACACGGTGCCTTCCGCAACTGTCATCGCGAGCACGTCGTTGATGTTCTTCTCGTTGTAGCGAACGTCGAGCACGGATTGCTTGAATCGACGGCCCTCGCATTCGTCGCATGGAACCTCGATGTCCGCCATGAAGTGCATTTCGAGGACAGTCGTGCCGGTTCCCTGGCAGTGCTCGCAGCGTCCTCCTGGTGTGTTGAAAGAAAATGCGCCAGGGCTGATCCTGGCGCGTCGCGCCGCCGCCGTCTGGGCGAAAAGCTTGCGGATGTCGTCGTAAATCTTGAGATAGGTAGCCGGGTTTGACCGAAGCGAGCGACCCATGGCGGCCTGGCTCATCATCAGTACGTCCGCGACACGGTCAAGGCCGTCGATGCCGTCGCAAGCACCGGCGTCGTGCCCGCCCAGGCCGCGGGAGCGCAGCCAGTTCTCGTATAGCACCTGTTCGACAAGGGTCGACTTGCCCGACCCCGAGACGCCGGTCACGCAGACCAGACGACCGAGCGGGATCTCCAGACGATCGAGACGAAGGTTGTTCTCGCGTGCTCCGCGGATGACCAGGACTTCACAATCCTTGGTTTTCGCAGTGCGTTTTTCCTGGCGATGCACGGTGCGAATCAGGAGCAGGCGTCCAGTCGTAGATTCCTGCGTGACCAGTCCCGACGGCTTGCCTTCGTAGAGAATATTGCCGCCGCCGGCGCCGCCGGTGGGGCCGAGGTCGATGACATGGTCGGCGCCTTGGATGATGGTCGGATCATGTTCGACCAGAACGACCGTGTTCCCGATCGCGGTCAGGTGGCGCAGGACCTTCAGGAGTCGCCGCCCGTCACGGGGATGGAGTCCGACCGTCGGTTCGTCCAGGGCGTAGAGGGTGTCGGTCAGCGCGCTGCCGAGCGCCGAGGCCAGATGGATTCGTTGCGCTTCTCCGCCCGAAAGTGTGCGGGCCTGGCGGTCGAGAGTGAGATATCCGAGGCCCACTTCCTCCAGATAGCCGAGCCTCGCGCGGATCTCTCTGAGCACGGAAACGCAGCGCGCCGCTATCGTTTCCGATAGCTCCAGCCTCTGGATGAAGCGCGCCAGTTTTTCGACGCTCATGGTCGCCATTTCGGCCAGGTTCTTGCCGTTCACCCGCGCCGCCAGCGCTTCGGGCTTGAGACGCGCGCCGCTGCAGATCGGGCAGATGCGGTAGCTGCGGTACCTGGCCAGCAGGATGCGAACGTGGGTCTTGTAGCGTCTCTCCTCGAGCCAGGAGAAGAAACCCTTGACGCCAGGGCTTTCGCGGTCGCCTTCAAAAACCCAACGTTTGTCGTCTTCGCTGAGCTGGGAAAACGGCACCTGCGTGGAAGTGCCGCGCCGCTCACTTGCCTGCAGAAACTCCTGCTGGAAGTCGGTGTAGGCTGGCGTGCTCCACGGTGCGACCGCACCGTCGCGTAGCGATAGGCGTTTGTTGGGCACCACCTTGTCTCGGTCGATGTCGACGACGCGGCCGAAACCTTCGCAACGCGGACACGCGCCCAGCGGACTGTTGAAGCTGAAGAGGTGGGGAGTTGGCTGAGCATACTCGCGACCACAGCCACGGCAGGCCAGGTAGGAACGAAACGATCGCGTCCGACGATCGTCGTCCAGACTTGTCGCACGGACGCAGCCGGACCCGAGTTGAAAGCCCCTCGCGATCGCTTCGCTGATGCGAGTGGCCTTCTCGGCGCCGATCGCCAGACGGTCGATGACGACTTCGACCGTCCCGCCCGACAGTGCCTGCGCCGCCAGATCTTCAAGCAGTATGGCTTCTCCGTCCACGAGAACCCGGTTGTAGCCCTGCTTGAGAAGAGTCTGGCGGGCCTCTTCCGGTTCGATGCCGTGCAACTCGATCTTGGCATGGAACGCGACGCGTGTGCCGGCGGCCAGGCTGAGCAAAGTTTCGGTGGCACCGGGGATCGAGTCGGCGGCTACCTCTCCTTTGCAATTGATGCATTCGAGAGAGGCCGCGTGGGTCATCAACAGGCGCAAGTACTCATGGATCTCGGTAATGGTGCCGACCGTCGACCTCGCGTTCTTGATGGAGTTCTTTTGCTCGAGGGCCAATGCCGGCGGGATGTCGCTGATGGAGTCGACGTCGGGTCTCTGCATCTGCTCGAGAAATAGCCGGGCGTAGGTGGAGAGCGACTGGACGTAGCGTCGTTGTCCTTCGGCGTAGAGGGTGTCAAAGACGAGCGATGACTTTCCTGAGCCGGAGACTCCGGTTACCACGGTGATCTTTCGCGCAGGGATCTGACAACTGATCCCCTTGAGATTGTGGGTACGCGCTCCGACGATCTTGATCGCCCGTTTCACGTGTCTATTCCTGGATGCGGCGGCCGGACTTGGTCAATGGTCCACGCCCCGAGCCGCGTTCCGCACTATCGCGGACCATAGAGAGGCAAATTCGCCTCGCGACAAAACCGCGAAGCTATCATATGAAGGTGGCCCGGCAACCGGAGTGAAAGAGCGACCGGGACCGCGGCCGTCTTCCAGTTGACCGTCATCGGTTACTTGGAAGATGTCGTCCCCGAGGTTCTCACGATGACCGATCAGTTTCTTGAAAATTCCCTTGCCGTGTTTGCCGACCGCTCACTCACGGGCAGGGCGTTGCAGCCGGCTGGCTGGGATAATGTGGCAGGGTTGGTCTGTGGTTTCGGCGATCGTCTGGCTGGTCCTCCCGCCGGAACTTGGACCATTGCCCGTCAGGCTCACGGCACCGACGTGATTGATGTCGATGGCGTGGAGGTCGGCACGGGCGCGAGCCTTCCCCTTGAGGCGGACGCGCTGGTGTTGCGTCGGCCGGGTCTTGTAGGTGGGGTGCGAACTGCCGATTGCGTTCCGCTCTTACTGATGGCTCCCGGTCGCGGCTGGGCCGCGGTGGTGCACGCCGGCTGGCGCGGGACGATCGCGGGGATCGCCACCGTCGCCGTTGATCGCGCCCGTCGTGACGGCATATGCGCTACGGAACTCAGGGCGGCCTTGGGGCCGAGCATCGGCGCCTGCTGCTACGAGGTATCATCCGAGATTGGCGAGCGCTTCGCACGCGCCAGCTTGCCGGTGCTCTCCGGACAGGGCTCGGATGGTCGGCCCCATCTCGATCTTCGGGCGATCAACGCAGTGTTGTTGGAACGCGCGGGCCTGCCGACGGAGGCCATCCAATATTGCGGCCCATGCACGCGCTGCGCCCGCGACCGCTACCACTCGTTTCGAGCGGAACCCGAGCTTTCCGGACGTCAGATCAGCTGGATCGGATGGGAGGACCGAACGCCGCTTCGGGATCGCTGACGCTGGCGATTACCGTGCGTGCCATTTTCGACGCCTGGTATCCATCGATCAATCGGTGGTCAAAGGTGGCGCCGATGTTCAGCATCGGAGCTACCACGAGTGCGCCGTTCTCGACCGCGGGACGATCGGTCACCTCTCCGACCAGCAGCACGATGGGCGTCCGACTTACCGGAACGAGGGGAGCCAGCGCGGTGCCGACCCCGAAGCTTCCAATGTTGGAGACCATGGCGCCACCGAACTGATCGAAGGCGATACCGAAGGCGCTGAGATCCAGCCGCAGGTCGTAGCTCAGCAGGCCGGTGGTCTTTACGAGCAGACCGAGCAGGCGGTCGGGAATCCGTGCGAGGGTTTTCTTGGTCTCTTCCGAGCCCCGGTCGCGCCCTTCGCGTACTGCGACGACGGAGGCAACAAGTTCCTCAGCCACATCGACCACCGACTTGCGGTCAGCGCCGGTTATCTTGACCCCGGACAGGTCCTTGCCTCCGTCGGTTGCCACCTGGCAATAAACGTCCACGCTGTTGCGGAGATAGATTCGTCCGAGTGCGATGATGCCGTTGGCCTCCGGCGACTCGGCCAGAGCCTTGGCGATGGCCTTGACGACCAGGTGAGTCACCGTCACGCGTGCGCTCCCCGGCTCGCGGTTGAGGGCGTCGAGGTAGGCCATGGCCTGTCGCATGTTGACCTCGAGAAGTCCGTAGACGCTCGGGTCGGAGGGCCGCTTCCAGACGTGGAGGGCCAGGCGTCGCCACGAAGACAGACGGCGGGCTGGCACGAATCGGGGTTGCTCGACAGACACGAAGTTCACGCGGAGGTCGGGATCGGGTGGGATCGTACGGACGCCTTGGTGTATAAGAGCGGCAGTTCGACGCAAGGACGGTAAAGATCGGGCACTGGTGCAGACCGGTCGCCCATCTGCGCCGAGGTAAGATGACATGAAAACTCGCTGCCGTATTCGTGGACTGGGACGTTACCTTGCCGCAATTTCCGTGGTCGGGATTCTGTTGGCTGCGCCGTCTCCGGCACGTGCTACTGAGTACACGGACGAGGACAGCACCCCGCTTCGGATCGTCTACTACTTCGTCTCCCCAGTCGGGAAAGCTCTGGAATATGCCGTGACGCGTCCGCTCTACGCCGCTTTCCAGTACGTCGCTCCCTTCCACCACATCGATGAGAAGCGGCCCAATGGCTGCTCGCGAGAACGTCCGTCTCGGAATTGCACCCGCACAATCCATTGATTTGAGCGGTTCGTGGCCGCGTCAGCGCAAGGTTTAGCGCGGAACGATGTCCAGCCGTGCGAGCGCGGCCATAAGCTTTTTCACGCCGAAGCGTTGAAACTGAACGATCAGTTTTTCGGCGTCTCCGCTGCCGTCTGACTCGCGCACGGTTCCAACACCGAACATGGGATGCACGACGCGCATTCCCGGCTTGTAGCGGCCGACGCAAGCGCTCTGCACCGCTCGTGCGAGGACCGGCCGCGCGGCCATCGGCGTTCGTGAACTTGGTGGTCGTGGCGTACTTCGCGCAGGTTCCTGCCAGGAGTCACTGAAGTCGTCGGGTGGGTGGACGTCCCCGTCGTGATGGTGCGAGGTCTCTTCGTCGCGCCCGCCAGATCGTTCGGTGTCGAGGGTGCTGCGTTCGTGTTGCAGCAAAGCAGCGGGGATTTCGTCGAGGAAGCGCGATGCGAAGTTGAACTGCGTGGCCCCGAACACATGGCGGCGCCGCGCCCTGGTAAGAACCAGGCGTTCCCTCGCCCGGGTAATTCCCACGTAGCAGAGTCGTCTCTCTTCCTCGATGCCGTGTCCGTCGTCGTTCACCGAACGTGAGTGGGGGAAAATTCCTTCCTCCATTCCGACGAGGAATACGTGGCTGAACTCCAGGCCCTTGGCCGTGTGTACCGTCATCAAGGTGACGGCCTGGGCGCGGTTCTTGTAGTTGTCAATGTCGGAAGCCAGCGCCAGCCGTTCCAGGAATGCGGCCAACGGTCCCGGACTTTCCTCACGGGCTTCGGGCGGCAGAGCGGCGAAGTCTTCATCGAAGAGTTGAGCGACTGTAACCAGTTCCTTGACATTCTCCGTGCGTCCGATCGGATCGTCGTCGGGGCGGCTTTCCAGGAAGGCGATGTAGCCACTGTCTTCCAGAATCCGGAGCAACATCGGAGCCACGCCGGGAAAGGTTCCGTCGATCCAGGCCTTGGCTGCGACGCGGAAGGCCTGAAGTCGCGAACGCGCGGCGGTACCTATGTCTGCCAGCGCAACATCATCTGCGAGCAGTTCCCATACGGCGATGCCACTTGCGGCCGCCGCGGCCTTGATTCGCTCCCAGGTCGTGCGCCCGATGCCGCGGGCCGGCACGTTTATTATCCGTTCCAGGCTCAGGTCGTTGGCCGGGTTGTGTACGAAACGCAGGTAACCGAGAAGGTCACGTACCTCACGGCGCTCGTAGAAACGGGTTCCACCTACGATTACGTACGGAATGCGGCTGCGGACGAGTTCTTCTTCCAACGCTCGCGATTGGGCATTGGTCCGGTAGAACACCGCCGCTTTCCCGCGGGCGTTGCCGAGCGCGCCGAGGCTGCCGACAACGTAGCGGGCTTCATCCTTTTCGTCGGCAGCGTGGTAAACGGTGATCTTGGCGCCTGGCGCATTCGACGTCCACATCGTCTTCGCGTGACGGCCTTCGTTGTTGGCGATGACGGCCGCGGCTGCGTCGATGATGTTGCGCGTGGAGCGGTAGTTTTCCTCCAAGCGCACGACCAGGGCCCCGGGGAAGTCTCTTTCGAACTCGAGAATGTTGCGCGGGTCGGCGCCCCGCCATCCGTAGATGGATTGATCGTCGTCGCCGACCACGCACAGGTTACGGTGGCCCGCCGCCAGCAACTTCACCATCTGGTATTGGGCGTGGTTGGTGTCCTGGTACTCGTCGACGTGCAGAAAACGTAGTCGCGATTGGTACGTTGCGAGAATCTCAGGGCGCAGACGAAAGAGGCGCAGGATGCCGACGATCAGGTCGCCGAAATCTACGGCGTCGAGTTTCAGCAAGCGCTGCTGATAGGTGGCGTAGAGCTTCGCGGCTTCGACTTCGAAGGCCGAGTCGGCCTTCTCGATCATGTCAGCGGGCGACTTGGCGTCGTTCTTGGCGGCGTCGATGAAGGCACGCACGGCTTCGGCTCGAAAGCGGCTTTCGTCGAGGTTGGCCGATGATACGATGTCCTTGAGCAGGCGAATCTGGTCGTCGGTATCGAAGATCGTGAAAGAAGCGGAATACCCGAGAACGCTGCCGTGACGCCGCAGCAGACGGGCACCGATGCCGTGGAACGTTCCCACCCACAGATCGCCGGCCGCAGGTCCGACAAGATTGCGGCAGCGCTCGACCAATTCTTTCGCTGCCTTGTTGGTGAAGGTGACTGCGAGAATGTCTTCAGGCCGCGCCGATCCGTCCTCGAGAAGACGCGCAATGCGATGGACGAGCACTCGCGTCTTCCCGCTTCCGGCTCCGGCCAGAACCAACAGTGGACCTTCGGTGTGGCCTACGGCCTCTAGTTGACGTGCGTTGAGTGTCATGGCGGAAGCTGCGATGGTGCCCGAGCGAACCGGGGCGGGCAACCGTCCGCGTGCGCGCAGACTGCGCGTGAGTAACTACGAGCGAAAAGACGCCGCGTATCGCGCCGCAAAAAAAGCGGGCCTGCGTTCGCGCGCGGGTATCAAACTCGAGGATCTGGACGCGCGCTTTCAGCTTTTTTCTTCCGGACAAACGGTAGTGGATCTCGGATGCTGGCCGGGAGCGTGGCTTCAAGTGGCTTCGCAAAGAGTGGGAGCAGGCGGACGCGTCGTCGGTGTAGATCTCGTCGAGACTCAAGGTTTCGGTGCCGACAACGTCGTCATCATGGTCGGTGACGCGGCCGATCCGAAAGTCCGCTGCGCAGTCCGTGAAGCGGTCGGCGGTCGCGCCGACGTCGTACTTTCCGACATGGCCCCAAAACTGACAGGCGTGCGTGCGACCGACTCGGCTCGTGAAGAAGCGCTCGTGGCGATCGCGGTAGACATTGCGCGTGAATTGCTCGGTCCTCGAGGAAAGCTTCTGGTCAAACTGTTTTCGAGCGTCGAGGCCTCGATGACCAGGTGTCTTCGACAGGAATTTGCCACCGTAACTCCCTTTCGCCCGGCTTCCACACGCAAGGGATCGTCGGAAATATACGCACTCGCGTACGGTCGGCGCGCGGACAGAGCATAGGGAGCCGACGGCGAGACCGTGCGGGAACATCACGGGTGCGGCAGACTTGCGCGCAGGTTCCGCAAGGCCGATAGTGCCTGCCGCGGCGGCGCTACGCGGTGAAGGGGCGACATCATGGCGGAGCAATCAGGCAGAAAATCCCCGTTTGAAGAGAATCTTCGCAGTTTTCTCGAGGCGGTCTCCATGTTCGAACACGAAGCCTCGGTGCTGCTGGATCGTCTTGGTGTCGACGGCGAAACCGTACGTCGAGGCCTTGATGTTCTCGGCGTCGTCTCCGGGGACCTCGTTCGTCAGCTTGCAGGCACCTTGGGGTTGGCCGACGCCAAGGCAGTCGATGTGCTGAGTCGAGACCTGCGAGGCCTGCTCGAGAGGGTGGCCCGTCTCCGCGAACAACAAAGAGATGTCCGAAGCCGGGTAGATGGGCGGTTGGACCAGATGGAAAAGTCCGGCGCGAGGTTCGACGAGGTCATGCAGGCGATGGCCAGGGTGCAGGGCCGTGCCGAGGCGCGGCTGTCCGGGCTGGAGGAACGCTCGTCGTCGCTGGAATCGAAACTCGCCTTGCGAAGTGAACAACTCGATCTGGTGGAGGGGCTGCGGCTGCGTATCGAGAAACTCGAGACGCTCGTTGCCTCCGTGGCCGGAGGAGTACGTGCCAACAAGGCCGGTGCACGAAAGACCGCCCCGCGTCGCGCGACGGCGCGGAGCGGCGACAGCACCGGACCGATTCGGGAAGAGCGTTCGGAACCCGCTGCTGCGAAGCCTCGCACACGCTGAACCTGGACGGATTTCCGGGAGGAATCGTAAATGTCTCGACCGATTGTCCGATTGGGCGTGCTGGCGCTCGCAGTGGTTGTTTGTGGGGTCGCCTGTTCTTCGGATCCCGCCAAGGAAAACAAGGGATCGGTTCCCGGGACTGTTGGGGCTCAGACGGCGGCCGGCGGCGATGCACGTCCCGCCAAGGTCCCGATACTGGCGGGGTATGTCTACTACATCGGCGGCCCCCTGCTGAAGAAAGACGCCTACGGTCGGGATCGAATCGCCAAGTTCATGGGCGAAGTGGCTCAGCCTCCGGCGCGCGGCATGGTGATCGGAGCCAAGCGCGACGGTGATCGGTTGGAGTACCGAGTATGGGCGAACGGAACCCCGCTCGGCATGTATCGCGGCGTGATGAAGGACGGCCTGTTCTGGAGGGAGTACGCGGAGACTTTTCGCGGCGACAAGACGATTGCCCGCGAATTCTCAGTCAACGACGAAGCCGCTCAACTCATGCGCGTAAAGGTCGAAGACGTTGACCCGGCCACAGGCGAAACGATTCGCGTGACCGAATCGACGAAGAAATTCAAGGCTCCGGAACTTCCGGGCATACCCGAGGACGATTCGAGCGCAGCACCGGGCAAGGCCGAAACCGTACCCGCAGCCCCGGCTCCCGCCGGACAATAGGATCGGGAAGAGCAGGACAAAGGCGGGCGGGCTCGGAGCAATGGATAACTGGCGGATCGTAGTCGTCGACCAACTCATGGACAACTACGCTTACCTCATCATCGATGAGAGGAGCGGGGTGGCCGGAGTTGTCGATGTCGTTGAGGCCGACAGGGTGCTTGGTGCGGCAGAACGCGAAGGCGTGCGCATCGTCGCCATCCTTTCCACGCATCATCACTTCGATCACGTCGGTGGCAACGAGGAACTGCTGGCCGCGCTGCCTCCGGGGAGCGTCGAGGTGTTCGGCTTCCGGGGTGACGCCGAGCGCATTCCCGGGATCACGCGACTACTCGAGGATGGAGAAGATTTCGCGCTCGGCTCCTTGGTCGGTCGCGCCGTCTTTATTCCTGCGCACACCAGCGGCCACGTCGCCTACTACTTCGCCGAAGCCGGCGCGGTCTTCACCGGCGACACGCTGTTCGCGGGCGGATGCGGCCGCATCTTCGAAGGCGATGCAGCTCAGATGATGTCGTCGCTCGGCCGTCTTGCCGCTCTTCCGGATTCGACACTGGTGTACTGCGGCCACGAATACACCCAGACGAACCTGAATTTCGCTGCGACACTCGAGCCGTCCAACCAAGCCTTGGCGCAGCGGCGTCGAGACGTTGCGGCGCTGCTCAAAGAAGGTCGTTGCAGCGTTCCGACCACCATCGCCCTGGAGAAGGCGACCAACCCGTTCCTGCGCACTCAAAGCGCGGAGTTGCGGGCTTCGGTTCGCGAGCGAGACCCGAGCGCCGGCGACGATCCGGTATCGATCCTGGCCGCTACGCGTCGTCTCAAAGACAACTATTGATCGAGCCCGTCCACGCCGACCGGATTTAGGACGGGCGCGGTTCGAGGCGGTATCGCCGTCGGCCGCACGGGTTATTCACGCCGCTCGTATATGCGCAGCGGCAGGCGAACGTGGGGGAATACGCGTGCTTCACGGACGGTGTAGCGCGCCGCGGCCCACTCTTCGAAGCGCTGGCGTCGGGGTCCCTTCCAGTGCCGCCCGATCAGGATCACGCGCGGATTCTTGGCCGCGAGGTCTGCGAGGATGCCGTCGAAGCCGCCCTCGGTGTGGGCCTCGGCGAATTGGTCGACTCCGAACCATAGGTACGGCCACTTCCAACCGTTGCGGCGGCCGGCGTGGATCAGGTACTCCGGCACGCTGACCATGACCACGTCGTCCTGCGGCGTCAGCTCAGGGACGACCGCCAGGAGTCTGGCCTTCTGCTGCGCGAACGTGATCGGCGGATGGAATTTCGTCTTCGCGTCGGGGAGAGCGGCCAACGTCAGGACGATCAGCGTCACGGCGAGGGCGGTTCGGCCGCTCAGACGCGAGTGCAACAGGCCGTAAAGTCCAACGCCCAGCACGGTTGCTACGGCCGGTCCAAGCAGGATCAGGTCTGGCCATGATTGGAGGCTGAGGAAGAGCATTCCGGCATAGACAGCGGCCGCCACCACGTGGGAGAGCGGCAAGCGGGGCCTCGTCACGGCCAGCCCGAGCAGCGCCGCCGGAACCAGCAGCACTTCAATCGTGTTCCATTCGCGAAACAACGAGACCACGGCGCGCAGAGTTCCGTACGGCGTGCGGGCCTTGCTCTCGATGTAGAAGACGTTGAACAGCACGGCCTGGTCGAAGAAGTCGCGCAACCCTCCGACGGCTGCCAGCCATCCCAGCAAGACCAGCGAAGGCAGCGCGGCGCCGGTTGCCAACAGCGCCAGCCGTCGCAGCAGACCGTCGCGTCCTCTCCTCGAGTCGCCGTTGTGTTCGCGCGTCAACGTCGCGAATGAACCGACGAGAAAGGCGAGGCCCGGCTGCCAGCACAGCACCGAGACGCCGCCGGCCAGACCGCTGACGAAGGACAGCCTGCGTTCGGCGGCGAGCATCGACATGAGGCCAAAGAGCACGGTGGGTCCCTTTGGCAGACAACCTTCGAGGGCGGAGATCGCCCATTCGTCGTAGGCAAGCAGCGCGACGCCGGCGCACAATGCCGCCGCGGTTCCGACCTTGGGCCTGCACAACAAGAACAGCACCACCGGCGCCAGCGCACCGAGGAAAAGAAAAAGAGCGTGCGCGGCCAATACAGGCTCGACTCCCAATACCGAGCCGAGCAGGACTCCGACGGCACCGATGAAAGCGCCGCCAGGAGTCTTATGCAGGAAGATGTCTCTGTACGGTACCAGGCCGCGGGCCACTTCCAGGGACATGTAATCCCAGGTCGCGGCGTCCAGCAGCACCGGTCTTGTCCAAGGCGTGAAGCCTGCGAAATAGGCCAGGCCCGCAACCAGAAGCGCGGTGCCCACAAGACGGTCGGAGCGAGAGTCGTTCATCAGGGCGCCTGTCGAGGTAAACTTGCCAGCGCCGATGCTGAAGTGGCACCGGCCGCTTGCGGCACGCGTCAGGATGACTCGTGCCGCGCCAAGGTCAATGCCGGGGCCGGCGTCGTGATCGGACGGCGGACCATGCCGGGATGATTCGGCCGTTATCGATTGGTTCCGCCAACGCCGCGGCCGAGCCCGATGAGGATCCCTCGCGTTGCCCAAGATACGAGTCTGAATAGAATCTCCACATGGCAACTCTTGTCGGTCTTACAGGTGGAATCGGTTCGGGAAAATCGACCGTGGCGCGGCTGCTCGAAGAGCGCGGCGCCAAAGTGATCGATGCAGATCGCGTGGCCCATGAGATCTACGCGCCGGGAACTCTCGGCTACGAGCGCGTGATCGAGAGGTTCGGCCATGGGGTCGTGTCAGAGGACGGGGCAATCGACAGGGTCAGACTCGGCGGCGTCGTGTTCGGTGACAGAGAGGCGCTCGAAGACCTCAACCGCATCGTGCATCCGCTGGTACGTGCGGAGGTCGCCAGGCGCATTGCGGAGTTCGTGGCTGAAGACGCCGAGGCCGTGATCGTGATCGAGGCGGCGCTGATGACCGAAACCGGTTGGAGCGGCGGCGCCGGCCGTCTCTGGGTGGTGCTCTCGGAGCCGTCAGTGGTTCTCGACCGGTTGGTCAACCTGCGAGGCATGAACGAGGCCGAAGCGCGCCTGCGCATGGCTTCGCAGGCCAGCAACGAGACCCGACGCGCGATCGCCACGTATGTGATCGAGAACGACGGCACGTTGCTGGATCTGGAAGGTGAAGTGCAGGAAGCCTGGAGCCGGCTGCAGGACGAGCTTGCCGAGCCTGCCGCCTGAGAGCCCGTTGAAAAACCTAGGATTGAGCCTGGCCCGATGACTTCGGTCTGCGACGTTATCCATTCGGCTTGCCGCCGCCACGGCGCGCGCGTTGCCCTGCAGACATTGAAAGGCTCAGGGTCTATCGAAGACGCCTACCGCATCGTCGATTCGCTGACCTACGCGGAACTCTACGATCGCACTCTTCGTTTCGGCGACGCGCTAGGCCGTCGTCTGGGGCTGCGGCCCGGCGACCGCGTCGCGGTTCTGCTCGACAACTCTCCCGAGATGGTGGTGAGTGAGTGGGCCTGCCTGCTCGGCGGCTACCTTTGGGTGGCTTTGAACGCACGTTTCTCGGCTCACGAACACGGTTTGCTGCTCCGCGACAGCTCCCCGCGTCTGTTATTGGTGGCGGAGAAATATCAGGGAGCGATCGCGGGGATCGATCTTCCTGCCGATTGCCGTGTCGTCGTGGTGGGAGGTGACGGCCAGTGGCAGCGCCTTCTCCAGGAAGCCGAACCTCGCCTGCCTGCGCGCGAACCTGGCCCTGAAGATCCGGTTCGCATTCGCTACACCTCCGGAACAGCCGGCCTGCCCAAGGGCGCGGTACTGCCGCGTCGCTGTTATGACGCCTCGTTCGCGGCCGTCGGCGAAGTTCTGGCACCTCTGCGCGCGCAAGATGTTCTGGCTCAGGTGGCGCCGATGACACACGCGGCCGGCGCGATGTGGCTCCCTCACGCGGCGGTCGGTGCAAAAGCTCTGCTCGTCGAGCACTTCCACGAGGAGGGTTTTGCGAGTCTTGTCGAATCCGAGCAAGTCAGCGCGGTTTTTCTGGTCCCGACGATGCTGGTGCGGTTGATCGAATCACTTCAGGCCAGCGACCGTGTTTCGCGTCTGCGCAGTCTACGCACCATCGTCTACGGGGGCGCCTCGATGCCGGTGGATCGGCTGCGCATCGGGCTTGAGCTTCTCGGGCCGGTGTTCGTGCAGATCTACGGACTGACCGAATCCAACTGGCCGGCCGTTGCCCTGAGTCGCGAAGACCACGTGGTCGATGGATCGGAAGAGGTCCTTCTTCAGCGTCTTGCTTCGTGCGGACGGCCGACGTCGGTGGGCCAGCTCCGCATTGTCGACGACGCGGGCCGCGATCTGGAGCCGGGCAGCGTCGGGCAGATTCTGCTGCGCGGCGCCAATACCATGAGCGGCTATTGGGGAAAGGGCCGTAATGTCGGCGACGAGGCCGGCAAGGGGCTCGATGCCGATGGCTGGATGCACACCGGAGACCTGGCGGTGCGCGACCAGCAGGGCTTCGTCACGATCGTCGACCGTCTCCACGACATGATCGTCAGTGGCGGCTTCAACGTTTACCCACGCGAAGTAGAGAACGCGCTCTCCAGCCATCCGGCCGTGCTCGAAGCGGCGGTGGCGGGGCTGCCGAGTCAGTTGTGGGGCGAAGTTGTACACGCGGCGGTGGTTCTGCGACCGGGAGCGGCCGCGAGCGCGGACGAACTGGCCGCTCACGTCGCGCAGCAGACTGCGCCGTACAAGAAACCGCGCTCTTTCGAGTTCGTGAACGAACTTCCTCGCAACGCCGTCGGCAAGGTGCTGCGTCGCGTTCTTCGCGATGCCCCCAAGACTGCGAAGCCCCCGGCCTGAGGGGCCGAGGGCTTCGCTTTTTCGCGGCCCTCGCTCGTGCGAGCGAGGGCCGTCTTCTTCCAACCTAACCCTGGTGAACTCAGTGGCTGTATGCCGCTCCAGGCCAATCGTTGCGCGCGGGAATCCGATCGTCGAGATTGGTGTTCACGTAGCTCGTGTCGAAGTTGCAGGTGTCGCCGTCGATGCCGTCGGGAAGAGCCAGGCAAGCCTGCTTGATGTCTTCGGCGCTGGGCTGGGCGGCTGCAAGGTCGGCGCTGTCGAGCCACGCGAAGTACTCCTGGAAGAGCGCGGCGGTCTCCTGCTCAGTGAAGACACAGTGACCATAGGTGTGAATCCAGGTCTGGGTCAGCAGCTTGCCGCCGATCTGGGCAGCCCGGTCGTAGACGCTCTGGAACGGCGGGATCACCAGCCAGTCCTGTGCACCGGCCATTGACAGGATCGGGTAGGCGACTTTCTTGCCTTTGCCCTTGGTGAAATCTGGGTAGCTGGCCTTGGTCAGCTTGGCACGTCCGCTGCCTTTGGTGAGGCGTTTGACGCCGACATTGTACTCAGCGGCCAGCGCGAGATCGGTACCCATCGAGGTGTAGTCGAGGTCGGGGCCCGAGTTGAAGCCGATGCGCTTCCCGTTCAGGCGTTTCGGGTCGCGCACGAAGTCGCCGAGGCCGAGGGTGGTGAAACCGATCGCGGTGAGCGCTTCCGTTCCGGTGCCGGTGAACCTCGTCAGCGCGATGAAATCGTCAAAGCGATTGGCCTGGGCCTCGGCTTCCACGGGATCGCTGCTCGGGAACAATACGCCGAAGCAGGTGTTGACCTTCAGCGCCATGCCGACCGAGTCGGCGCCTGAATTGGCACTGGTCTTTTCGCCGAGATCGGGCGCGGAGTTGAACTTGCCTCCGGTGACTTCATCACAGAGGAAATCGTAGACGAGGCGGACGTCGCCGGCCACGTCCCAGGTCGGCAGGCCGCCGGCCACCGCGCCGCACATCGGGACGGCGCCGTCGATCTTCATGTTGAGAGTCGCGTCAGCCGTGACCGCGCCGCCGCCCGAGTGGCCGGTGATGATCACGCGCTTGGGCTTGCCGATGGCCGGCTCTTTCTTGACGAACTTGAGGATCTCCTGGATGTCCTTGGCCGAGTGGAACGGCGCCCAGCCGGTATCGCTGTAGGTACTTGCCGCCACGGCCTTGTGCATCGGCAGCAGCAACGCGTCGAGGCCGGAGTAGGAGATTTCGTTGCAGGCAATGTCGGCGCCGCAGTCGGCGTCGGCCTCGCAGTGCAGCGCTCCGTTGTTCTCGCAGGTTTCGTGGCCGCGGATGTGTTTGCGGTTGAGGTCGAAGCCGTGATTGTAGACCACCAGATCGCCGTCCCAATCGGTGGGGACGCTGATTCTGAAGAACGAGCCGTTGCTGCCGGCGCCCGTGTACATGGTGCAGGGTACGCCGGTCGGACAATCCTGGAATGCGCCGGCCGGGGTGGCGAGCACAGCTAGAGCAAACGCGCTAAGCAGCGCGATCGAACAAGATACAGATTTCATGAACTCCTCCGTGTAGAGCCGAATGATCGAAAATCGCCTCGGCCCGCCTAACACGGGCCGCAAAGCTTGGTCAAGTCACTTTTCTATTTCTCGGGCCGCGCTGTGTCATCCGCACGTTCGGCAAGACCGCGGGGGCTGCGGCGCAGCTTGAGGTTCGGGTCGGCAGCACGCGCCTGTTTTTCGGCTTCCCAGGCCTTGCCGGGGTCGGGTTTCAGATAATAAGCGTTGGCCAGCTCAATCCAGCGGTCGGGGTTGCCGGGATCCAGTTCGGTCGCCCGTCGCAGATGGTAGAGAGCCTTGTCGATGGCCGTGAGGTCGCGCAGCAGGTGACCGTAGTCGCCGTGGTTCCTGGCGGAGGAAGGGTCGGCCTGGAGGGCTTTCTCGAAGGCGTCGATAGCTTCGAGGATCTTGGCTTCCTTGAGGAAGGCGTCGGCCTGGGCGCGGAATTCAGCTGCGCGTGCCGGGTCGGGCGCGGGGACTGGCGGTGCCGGTGCCGGTACAACGGGCCGCAAAGGCGCTTGTGTCGGCGCGGCGTCTTCGGTTTGGCGCGGCGTAGTCGCGACCGTGCGTTGTGCCTCGGCAGGCGCAGGTGACGCCGGCTCCTGCGATACGGGGGAGCGCATCAACCAGACGCCGACTGCGAAGGCCGCTACGAAGAGGAGACCAAGCGGGTATGCAGAGGAGTGCTTCACCGTTTCTGGAGTGCCAGCGCCAGCAGCTTTTCTACCAGCTCTGGCAGGGGCAGTCCCGCCGCTCCCCACAGGCGCGGGTACATGCTGATCTGGGTGAAGCCGGGAATGGTATTGATCTCGTTGAGAAAGACGACGTCACTGCCGCGCTCGAGAAAAAAATCGATGCGCGCCATGCCGCGACCACCTATCAGTTCCCAGGCTGCGGTGGCTACCTCGCGGATACGTGCCAGCGCCGGAGCCGGCACTTCGGTGGGTGCGCGCAGTCCCGCGCTGGCGTCTACATATTTGCTCTCGAAGTCGTAGAACCCGTCGGCTGGCAGGATCTCGCCTACCGGCGAGAGTTCCACCGGCCTGCTTCCAAGCACCGCAATCTCTATCTCGCGAGCATTGACGGCTCGTTCGACCAGGACGCGGTCGTCATAAAGGCGTGCCTCGGTAAGGGCCGCGGCCAGTTCGTTCCGATCCTTCACCCGTGACACGCCAACCGACGATCCGAGGTTGGCCGGTTTGACGTAGCAGGGGTAGCCGAACGCAGCCTCGATTTCGTTATGGACTTCGGTTGCGTCGTGGTCCCTGGCCCACAGAAACTCGCACTGGGGCAGGCCTGCGCCGGCGCAAAGGGTCTTCATCGCCAGCTTGTCCATGGCCAGAGCACTGGCTGTTGTGCCGGCCCCGACGTAGGGCACTCGCACCGACTCGAGTAGTCCCTGGACGGTTCCGTCTTCGCCGTTGGGCCCGTGCAACATCGGAAAAACGACGTCGATCGGGTCAACCGCGGGTTCCAGAGGGGGACCTTTGATGGGCAGCAGGCGAGTGGCGGAGCCGTCCCAGCCCAAGGTGACGGGTCTCAATCCGGTCGGGTCCAGGTCCAGGATTTGCGTGCGAGCCCTTTCCAGTTGCGGCCCGATGTCACCGTAGAGCCAAAGGCCGTCGCGTGTGATGCCGACCAGGGTAACGCGGTGAGGTGTGCCGGCCAGGGCTGAAACAACGGTGGCGCCCGAGCGAAGCGAGATGGGATGCTCCGCGGAGCGTCCTCCGACGATTACCAGGACGTGCAAAGGACGCCGTGCTCCGCTCACTGCCTCACCTCTTTACCCTACCTACCCCGAACGCAGCCTGCGTTGTCACGCATTCCCGTTCTCTAGCACCGCCATCGCGGCGGCCCAAGGTCTGGTGCTGTGCGCCGCTGACCTGGCTCAATGTGTAGGCGACCTTATTTGCCCGGCAAGCACTCGTTGCGTTTGGCTGGTGAGCGCTACCTCAATATAAGAGAGCACCGACAAAACGTCGGGCAAGTTAACCGGCGGTAATGACGCATCGGGGATCGAAGCATGCATGTGGAAACCCTAAAGATTTTCTGCGACGTCGTTGAGAACCAGAGCTTCTCTCTGGCCGCTTCGCAGAACTTCATCACCCAGTCCGCCGTTAGCCAGCAGGTGCGGGGCTTGGAGGAGCGCTACGGCAAGCGTTTGTTGGAGCGCAAGCGGGGCAGCGTGCGTCCCACCGCGGCCGGCGAAATCCTTCACCGCGCGGCGCGCGAGATTCTCCACGTCTACGGTGAGATGGAGTCCCAGCTCCAAGGTCTCAGCAATGTAGTCACCGGGAGTATTCGCGTCGGTACCGTTCACAGCATCGGCTTGTATGATCTGTCCGAGCCGCTCAAGCATTACTTCGCCGACTTTCCCAACGTTAACGTCTACCTCGAGTACGACCGCGCCAGTCACGTCTACGAACAGGTCCTGCGCGGAAACGTCGATCTCGGAATTGTTGCCTATCCTACCGCGCGTGCGCAGATCACCGTGCTCGATTTCCGTACCGATCGCCTGGTGGTGGTTTGCGCGCCGACGCACGCGCTGGCTGGCAAGTTACGGACTTCGGTGGCGGACCTGGACGGCGAGAAAATCGTCGGTTTCGAGAAGGGAATCCCGACTCGGGGCGCGCTCGACCGTCTGTTCAGCGAAAAACAGGTTTCGGTGCAGTACGTCGCCGAACTGGACAACATCGAGATGGTCAAGCGCCTGGTCGAGGTCGGTGCCGGTGTGGCCATCATTCCCGAGAAGGCCTGTGCGCATGAGGTGCAGACCGGCACACTGGTGAAGATCGAACTTGCCGACCGTGGGATCACGCGGCCGATCGGAATCATTTACCGCACCGGCCGTCATTTCAGCCCGGCCGCCGAGAAGTTCATCGAGTACCTGCAAGCCGACAGCAAGCGCGAAGCTGCCGGGCTGTAGTTCTCAGCAGTCGCGCACAGCTGGGACGACTTCGCTTGCGAACAGTTCGAGACTTTCGGGCATTGCCAGGTCACCGAACAGGAGCGCAAAGTCACTGACGCCGCGGGCCATCTTGGCTTTCAGCCCTGCGATCACGCGCTCGGGCGTGCCGGCTATTGCCGTCTTGTCGATATCCGCGAAATGACCGAGCACGGCCTTGGCCATGGCGAGCTTGGCCTGGAAAGCTTCTTCGTCAGCGCCCAGCACCACCATCGTCTGCTCGCTGACGATGATCTCGTCGGGGTTTCGACCGGCCCGCTCACAGTGCGAGGTGAGAACCTCGTGCAGTCTCTCGACCTCGTGGGCCGAATTGATCGGGCAGTTCCATCGATCGGCGAACCTCGCCACCAGTCCCAGGAGGATTTTCTCGCCAGCGCCGCCGATGGTTATGGGTACCCGCGACTGAATTGGCTTGGGCTGATTCGGTGCATCTTCGACCCGGTAGAAGTTCCCTTTGTAGCTGGACCTGGAGTCGCGCAGCATGCGCGTGACGATTTCGAGGCCTTCTTCGAGTTGCGCCAGACGCGTGCGCATCGGCGGGAAGTCGTAGCCGTAGGCCTGGTATTCGGTGTCCATCCAACCGGCTCCCATGCCGAGTTCGATGCGCCCTCCGCTTATCTGGTCCACGGTCGCGACCATCTTGGCCAGCAAAGCCGGGTTTCGGTACGAGTTGCAGGTCACCATCAGCCCGAGGCGCAGCCTAGTAGTGGCCTCGGACAGTCCGGCTAACGAGGTCCAGCCCTCAAGGAAATCGAGATCGGGCATACCACCGGCCCAGAAGTGATCGACCAGCCA
Organism: uncultured bacterium; assembly: GCA_903893315.1. GTDB lineage: Bacteria > Desulfobacterota > Binatia > UBA1149 > CAITLU01 > CAITLU01. Next base: position 313,508 of record CAITLU010000013.1, on the reverse strand, counting down.
CAGACCGTCGAAACCCAGCGCCTCGATGAGTCGAGCCTTTTCGCGCAGGGCGTCCCACGTCAGTCCCGCCTGCGGCAGGAAGACGGAGAAGGTCGGGCGTCTGCGAGGAAGCGGTAGCGTGGACATGGATGCCTCCCGTGAAAATGGCGATGCTAACGCTGCTGTGCGTTTGGGCCAACCCCGACTGTTGCGCCCGGCCTCGGCGGCGCCCTATTCTGCCTTCGCTCGTATGCGGCGTTTCAATGCCGGACCGCTCGGGGCCGGTCACGCAACCGCGTAGCGAAAAGGAATTCGATCATGGCCGCGCGCGATCCGAACAACGGTGGCGAAAAGCCGCGCGGACCAGGCATCGCGCAAGGCTTCAATTCACCGTTCCATGAACTTGGTGCTTCGTTGCGTAAGCGCCTGCCGGTGAAGCCGCGCGCTTCATCACCGGTACCTCCGTCCGTCCGTCCGTTGGTTGCTTCACCCGGTTCACCGATCTCGTCGAACCACACGGCGCCGGTTCCGCCGGGCGCGTCTGCACAGGCTGTGTCCAAAACAATCAACGAGGCCGAGGCCTTCGCGGAAGCGACGCGGGGCGTGTCGCGTATCGAGCCGAAGTCCCGTGTGCGTACGAAGGAACGCGCGGACTTCGAACTCATCGCGGCCGGCAGGCGCGCGGATCTCGACGACCTGGCGAGCGCTGCTGGTTTCGATGTCGCATTCCTCGACGGCTACGTCAGAGGCCGCGCTGACGGCGTCAGTCGTGAGACACTTTCGAAGCTTGAAAAGGGCTGTTTTTCGATCGCCGCCCATCTTGATCTGCACGGAATGGTTCTCGAAGATGCGCGGGCCGCGGTCGATGATTTCTTGAAAGAGCAACAACGCCTCGGTCATCGTTGTGTGCTGCTCGTGACGGGCAAGGGCAAGAACTCTCCGGGGCAGCAGGGCGTGCTCAGGGAGAAGGTTCCGCAGTGGCTTGCGCGAGGTCCGAGCGCGCGTCGAGTTCTCGCTTTCGTCAGTGCCCGACCTTGTGATGGAGGCATCGGTGCACTGTACGTGTTGATGCGCAGCAGCAGTTCGCGTAAAAATCGTATCGGTGTCGAGTTCGGTGGTGTAGGCAGTTTGGAACCCTGACTCGCGTCTGCGAGCCGGGCGCCATCGCCGATCGAAGAGCTTTATTTGATCTTCCTGTGTGGTCCTCCGTCGTGTGGCGGGTGTGGAGGTGGTGGTGTTCAGAGCGGAGGAGGCGTGCCGCTTGCTCTACGTTGGAGACGACGGTGACGTCTACCAATCGAGCGGCGGCGGAAAGACTCTCAAGTTGACCTGGGGTTGGAACGACGTGGCCAACCCGGATCGGCTCCACTACGTGTGGCCGGCGTATTCGCCGGACGGTTCTCAGATTGCCTGTTTCGGCGTGCGCTCGGGCTTGGTGCCCGAGGCGAGTCTGTTCACCGTCGCCAATGACGGCATCCGCATGCATGAACTGTGGCGCATGACCGAAGCCGCAGCGCCCGTGTGCGAAAGCTGGTCGCCGGATTCGCGCAGCATCGCGCTGCTTCTTCAAGGTGAAAACGAACTCCAACTGGAGATCGCCCAGGTTCACCGGCCCGGGCGCACCATCCCGATCGACCGCGGAGCGCCGCTGTTCTGGTCGTGGTCGCCGCGCGCCGGCTATCTGGCTGTGCATACCGGAGGGAGCGCGACTCTTTACGACGATGCCAGGCTCTCGGTTTTTCACGTCGACGACGAATGCAGCAAGATCGTCGAGCTGTCACCGGGCGAGTTTCGAACTCCTACCTGGTCTCCCGACGGAAGCCGTCTTGCCTATATCGACGCCAGCGACGGTGGCCGCGAACTCCTTGCTTTCTATCGCATGGAAGACGGCACTATCGACGTGGTCCACCAGGTGCACGGACAGACGGTCATGTTGTGGTCTCCGGACGGACGCACGCTGGCGGTCTCGCAGGCCCTCGGCGATTCGCCCCACGTTTACTCAGGCCTCACTCTGGTCGATGTCGAAAGCGGCAGCGTGCGGGTGATCGACGAAACTGAACTGGTGAGTTTCTTCTGGTCGCCGTGTTCGCAGCGCATCGTGACGATGTCGTTCGAGGCCCGCGCCGGGATGCAATGGCACGTTCTCGACACCAGCGGCAACAAGCGCAGGCTTGGCTCGAACTTCTATCCGAGCCGCGAACTTGTGTACTTCTCGTGGTTCTTCGACCAGTTCGCCGCCTCGCACCCGCTGATTTCGCCGGACGGCTCGCGGTTGGTTTTTGCCGGCAACATGAGTGACAGCGGCCCGCTGCCGGAGCTCGGATTTCATGCCGACCGCGGCCCGTTACCGCAACGTGGCGAGAGCAATGTGTACGTGGCGTCGCTCGACGAGAATGGCCCCGTTGAGCGTCTTGCCGCCGGGCACTTCGCATGCTGGGACGCGCAGGTTCGAGCGAACGCGGCTTGAGCAGCGGAGCCGGCAGGGTTTTCGCACACCTGTTGAGCCTTCTGCGCCCCGTCCTCGGGGCCGTGATCGTCATGACCATCGGCGGATCCGTGCGGGATTCGGCTTTGGTTCTGCCCCTGACGTTGCTGGCCTGTGCCAGCGACTATCTCGACGGTCCTCTGGCGCGCCGCAGCGGGGCCGACACCCAGGTCGGCCGTCTGCTCGACGGCTTTTGTGACGTCGGGTTCCTGGTTCTCGCGCTGACAGGGATGGCGCGGGCGCATCTCTGGAGCGGTGTGGTCGCAGCGCTTCCGCCCGCGGCTTTGCCCGGCTGGCAGAGCCTCGACCTGTTTCCTATCTGGGCGCTGGCGATGTCGTTCGGCGTATACCTGGTCAGGATCTCGGTGCAGAGACGTCGAGGACAGCTGCCGGCACGCTCGTCGTGTGGCCACCGAGCCGGCATCGCCAACTATGGGCTGGTGCTGGTAGGAGCCGCCGAGTCGTGGCCGACGCTGGCGCTGCCACACGCGTTCCTCCAGTCCTGTTGCGTGGGCGTGTCTCTGCTCAACCTGGCCGCCATCGCCGAGAACCTGACTCTGTTGTTTCCACGCTCGGCGGCCGGTCGTACAATGCGCCGATGAAATCGCGTTCGCTTCGCACTGATCGTCGGCGTGTCGTGCTTCTTCTGGCGATTCTGGCCGGCTGCACTCCGGTGTCCAGGTCTTTCGAGGTGCACAGCGCCGAACTCACCTGCGATGAGGCCAACCGTCTCGTGTACGCGGCCGTGACCGACATGAAGATGAAGGTCACCGCTTTTACCCAGGCACAGCCCGGGCGGCCGGGTTTTCTGCGGGCGTCTGGAGCCGATCGAAGCGGCGACGTCTCGATCGTATGCGATTCGACCGGCGTGCACATCGACCCGAGGCAAACCAGCATGGGAGACCGCATATTCGAACGTGGCATGCTGCTGTCGGTATCGGGTCGCTCCGGCCTCGTTCTCGATCAAGGCAACGTGACCGGGCGCATACATCCGATCAGTGCGGAAGAAGGAGAGGCGTCCGGCGGCGAGGATCAGGGCGGCCCCGCTTCGGCCGGTGTCGGCGTCGAGGTCGAACCACAGCGCGGCTTCTCGACGGTGCTCGACTTTGACGCGGACGTCGCTGCTGCCGGGGTGTTGCCGATCAAGGTGACGATCCACAATCGAAGCAATCGCGCCTACCAGTTCTCGCCAGCCGATCTGGTGGTGCGAGTGCGCGGCTCTCGTGCGACCGCCGAGCCGTTGAAGGCCGCAGATGCCGCCGCCCGGCTCTCCGTGAAGGCCGGCTCCGAAGGCACCCAGACTGAGATCGGCAATGTTGCATCGGCGAAGAAGGTGATCGTCGACAAGGCGCTTAAGGGCGGCAAGCTGGCACCCGGCGCGAGCGCCAGCGGCTATGTGTATTACCCGGTCGGAGACTACGACCGCGCCAAGCTCACCATGACCGACGTGTCGACCGGTGAGGCAGAGGGTTTTCTGGTCGAATTCTGAGCACGTCATCGCGGCTGCTGCGGCTCGCTTCCCGGGCCTCTTTGTGTTTCACTTTCGCGCCGCCCGGGAGTTGCCGTGACCACTGTCATCACCAATGAATGCATCAATTGCGCGGCTTGTGAGCCGGAGTGCCCGAATACGGCGATCTATGCCGCCGGCATCGCTTACGAGCTGGGCGGCGTGAAGGGACTACCGGCCCTCTCCGACGAGTTCTTCTATATAGTTCCGGAGAAGTGCACTGAGTGCGTGGGTTTTCTCGACCACGAAGCCTGTGCGGCGGTGTGCCCGGTGGATTGCTGCATTCCTGACCCGCAGCGCCCCGAACAGGAAGGGGTCCTGATGGTAAGGGCGCGCACGCTTCACCCCGAGAAGATCTTCGCGGAGCCGCCGCCCTCACGATTCAGCAAGGTGGGTTCAAGCGGCGTGGCGGCGGCCGCAAGTCCCGCTGCCAAAGTTGAGCCGCTGCCCGAGCCGGGTCCTCAGGCGAAAGCACCCGCTGTCGAAGTCGCGGCAGCGCCGAAGGTATCGGCGGCGGCCGAAAATGAGGCCACGACGAAGCCGGCGCCTCCCGCGGTCAAGAAGCCCGAAGTAGCTGTGGCAGCGACCGCTCCGGAGACAGTGTCTGCCGCACCTGCCGGGCCGGCGCCTTCTTCGGCAAAGCCCGAACCGGTCGCCGCCGCAGACTCCATCGCCGATCTTGAGATTCCAGTTTTGTGCCGAAACTGCCAGGTCGATTACCTGGTTCCGTTCCGGCTGCTGTCGCCCGGAGCGAATCTGCGCTGTTCGCACTGCCGCTCTTCCTACAGTCCCACGCAAGAGTTTTACCTGCTGGTTGGCGCTCGTGTACGCCGCTACGTTGTCGATCTCGACGTCGCCAAGTCCGGCCAGGCCGGCGGGCCGGGCGCGGCAAAGGCGGAAAAGGCCACTCTGCTGTTGCGCCAATCGCTGGATCGCGACCTGCGTGCTGTCAGCGCGAAGTTGCTGTCGCGCCCGAAGAGTTCCTGGCTCGGGTTGTCTTGAGAAAACCGCGGACGACCGCCGGAGCCAGAGCACGTGCGCAGACAATTGCATCAGTTCCTCACTGAGCACGACGGTGTTGCCGGAGCCGCCGACCTTCTCGCCGTGGTGTTCGACGGTCGCGGCTACGACAGCGAATTCGGCCGCTTCTTCCTCGGGGCCTTGCTTGCCGACGACCCTCGTTTTGTCGAAAGCGACGCGGGAAGTTGGCGCCTTGCCGAAGAGCACGTCCTGGATGTCGACCTCACGCGCGCTCCGTTCGTCGTCGTCGACCTGGAAACCACCGGTCATCGTCCCGACGACGAAGGTGTAACGGAGATCGGTGCGATTCGTCTGGAAGGGCTTCGCGAGGTCGGCCGCTTCCAGACCCTGGTTCATCCTGGCCGCCCGATTCCGAGCTTTGTGACCAAGCTTACGGGAATTTCGGACGCGATGGTGGCGCGGGCGCCGGTCATTCGCGACGTCATCGGAGATTTCGCTACCTTCGCGGCCGGTGCGGTGCTGGTCGCGCACAACGCGGCCTTCGACGCGCGAATGCTCGACCACGCCAGCCGCCGCTATCTCGGTCGCCCGCTGGGGTTGCCGCACCTGTGCACCGTGCGCCTGGCTCAGCGCTTGCTCCCTGAGCAGCGACGCACGTCCCTGGAAGCATTGAGCGAGCACTTTGGACTCACTCCATCGCAACGTCACCGCGCGATGGCCGATGCCGAAATGACCGTCGAGTTGCTCGTCCGATTCATCGCCGTGCTGCAAGAGCGTGGCGTTCGCGACGTGCAGGGTCTCATCGAGGCGCAGGGTGACCCGGCTTCTCCGCGACGCCTGGAAGTTCACGTTGCACAGACGGATCTCGAAGAACTGCCGGAGGCGCCGGGCGTCTATCGTCTGATCGGTCGCGAGGAAGATCCGCTGTTCATCGGGCGTTCCGAGAACCTGCGCGAACGTGTGCTTCAATATTTCCTGGGTGCCGACCACGGGAGCGACCGCCAGTTGGCGTTGATCTCCAAGACCTACGAGGTTTCATTCACACGCTGCGGTTCGGAACTCGAGGCGGCGCTGCTGGAAGCCGACGAGATCCATCGCTTCGAGCCGCCGTACAATCGCGGCGATCGTCACCTGCCGAGGGGTTTTTTCGTGAAGGTGTCGACCCGGGCGGGCTTCCCGCGCGTGTTCGTCGCTGGCCGCGTGGCGCCAGACGGCGCTCTGTACATAGGGCCGCTCAAGGGCCGGGCGTTTGCCGACGACGCTGCCGATCTGGTGGCTGCGGCATTCCGGCTTCGCACCTGCCCCGGCAATCTCAAGCCCGATTCCAACTACGAACCCTGTAAACTCGGTCCTGCGGGGCGTTGCTCGAGTCCCTGCAACGACAGCGTCGATGCCGTCACCTACGCTGAACAGGTAGAGGCGTTGGCGCGCTGTCTGCGCAGCCGCTTCGGCCCGCGCGAGTTGTTGGCCAACCTTCATGTCGCTTCGGGAGAGCCGGACTACGGACGCTTCCACGCCGCCGCGCGCCGTCTCGAGCGACTCGCTCAGAAATCGCATTGGCTGGTCAACTCACTCCACTATCTGGCGGTCGCCCCGGCGGTGCGGCCTAGCGATGCCAAAAGCAGCAACAGCAGTGATGCGCCCCACGGTCTTTTTGTCGCGGCCGTGATCGCCGGTCGCTGCATCGGAGCCCGGGAGGTGGTGGCGGCGGATGACATCGAGCGCCTGCTCGCGGAAGTCCGGCGTGCCTGGGCCGGTGAGATGCCGTCGCGTGACGAGCGCCCCGTGGCCGATGCCAGTACGGTCCTGGCTTTCTGGTTGCAGGAAACCGAAAGTGCAGCCGCAGAGACGGTGGTCGACCTCGAAGAGAACGACGAGGCGAGTCTGGAAGCGGCGGGGCGCAGGCTCGCGGTCTTGCTGGCGGCTTCTTGAACTTCGCCTGACTCCCGCGTCTTTAAGATCGATCCTCTGCGGACCGCTCCTGCGTGGTTTCGCTGACCGGCTTGTTCGGCGAAACAGGTACGGGCGAGGTCCGTCGGCGCCCTGCTTCGCGTCGGGAGGACCGAATACTCTCAAGTGACAAGATCCGGGGTTCGTGATTTTCAGCACGCGATGCCTGCGACCGCTTTACCGACCGCGCAGGTCGATCCAGCCTCCACGGTGGTGCGCCGCGAACTGCGCGACTTCCTGCGGGTGCACGAGCAACGACGTCGGCAACTCCCGCGCTCGATCCTGGTCGGACTGATCGTCGGGCTGGTCGCGGTCGCGTTTCGTCAGTCACTCCACCAGGCGGAAAGGTTGCGTTACTTTCTCGTCGCGCTGGCCGAGGAGCACCCGCTGTGGGCGCCGGCTTTGCCGGTGCTGCTCGGTGCCTGCGGCGCAGCCATTGCGGTCCACCTCGTCCGTCGTGTTGCGCCGGAGGCGTCGGGCAGCGGCATCCCGCACGTCAAGGCGGTGCTTCACGGCACTCGCCGCATGCGCCGGCGCATCCTGCCGGTGAAGTTTTTCGGCGGTATCGCAGGCATCGGCGGCGGTCTGGTGCTGGGGCGCGAGGGGCCGACGGTTCAGATGGGCGCCGCGGTCGGACAGATGGTCGGCGGCTGGTTCTCGTGCACGCCGCGCGAGCGGCGAACTCTGATCGCGGCCGGTGCGGGCGCCGGACTGGCAGCGGCCTTCAACGCTCCGTTGGCGGGCCTCGTGTTCGTGCTCGAGGAGGTGCAGCGCGATTTCTCGCCGGCGGTATTCACGGCGACCCTGATCGCCGCCGCCGTCGCCGACGTGACCACGCGCCTGCTGCTCGGGCAACTTCCGGTTTTCCACATAGCGGCGGAGTCGATCCCGTCGCTGGCGTCGTTGCCGATAGCACTGTTGCTTGGGGTGCTGGCGGCCCTGCTCGGTGTCGCTTTCAACCGTACGCTGGTGAGGAGTCTCGACGCGTTCGCGAGCATTCGTAGCTGGCCGCCGTGGGCGGTCGGAAGCGTCGTCGGCGCCGTCGTGGCGTCGGTGGGGCTGGTGCTGCCGGGCGTTCTCGGCGGCGGCGAGGGCCTCGTCGAAAGGATTCTCGCCGGTAACATCGCCTTTACTGCGTTGGCCGGCCTCTTTCTTCTTCGCTTCGTGCTGACGATGGCCAGTTACGGCAGCGGCGCACCGGGAGGCATCTTTGCTCCGTTGCTGGTGCTTGGGGCGGCTCTGGGCCTGGCCGTCGGGCAAGGTTTTGCGATCTGGTTCCCGGCTGTCGTGGATCATCCAGAGTCTTTCGCCGTCGTGGGCATGGCAGCCTATTTTTCCGCCATCGTGCGCGCGCCGTTGACCGGCGTGGTGTTGATGGTGGAGATGACCGGGAACTACGGTCTCGTGCTCCCGCTCCTGACTGCCAGTCTGGCAGCGTACGGCATTGCCGACTATCTGAAGGATCGTCCGGTCTACGAGGCCCTGCTCGAGCGGGACATCTTGCGTGGGCAGGACAGCGGGCACCTGGAGGGAACGCTGCTGCTGGACGTGACGATTGCGCCGGGTTCGCCCTACGACGGCGCCTGTGTTGGTGAACTGGCGCTCCCGTCGGGCTGCATCGTCATTTTGCTGAGGCGTGGTCTGTCCGAAGAGGTGCCGGTGGCGGCGACGCGCCTGAGCGCCGGCGATCAGATCACCGTTGTCGTCGCCGCGCAGGCTTTCGCCGCAGTGTCGGTTCTGCGCAAGGGTGCCGGTCTGCTCCAGGTGTGAGCGCGGCCGCACGAAGGGCGTCCTGACCGACACGGTCAGCGCGGCGTGGCCGCTCAAAGTGTCGGAACTCCAGAGCTTCCGCCTAAAGAGGCTGCTTGCCCGCGATCTGCTCGGCTGATATCCGCTGGGATCCCCTGAGAACTGAATGAAGAAACGAAGACGAGTCATCATAACGGCCGACGATTTCGGCCTGCTGCCGGAGACCACCGATTCGGTCATCGCCGGCTACGAAAGCGGCGTGATCACGAGCGCGAGTCTGCGAGTGAACGCCACGGCCTCGCATGAGGCCATAGTTGCTGCATCGATGCGCCCGGGCCTGGGCGTGGGCCTCCAACTCGTCCTGTGCGACGGGATCTCGACGCTCCCGCGCCGCCACATTCCCAACCTTGTCGATGGAGCCGGCCGCTTCGTCGATCGTCCGCTGGAGGCTGCGTGGCTCTACCGTCGCGGCGCCGGCATGCGGGAAGAGTTGAAAGCCGAGATCCGGGCCCAGATCGAGAAGTTCCTGGCCACGGGACTCAACCTGAATTTCATTTCCGGCCACTATCACCTGCACCTTCACCCGACGGTGATTGCCATCCTTCGCGAACTTGCCGAGGAGTATCCGATCCTGGCTATCCGCCGTCCCTGTGCCTCGTTGGCAGGTCACGACCGCCGCCGCGGAATCCCCGACTTCCAGAGCCGGCTCGAGGCCACGGTGCTCGGTCTGCTCTCACGGTGGGGAAGTCTTCGCGCCCGCGGCTTTGTGTCCCCGGATCGCGTCGAGGTTCTCTGCACGTCGCGGCCGGCGGCGGAGTCCGACGTCGCGGAGCGTCTGGCGGCGATCGGCGGCGGTGTCACCGAACTCGTGTGTCGACCGGGATCGCGTCTTGCGCAGTTTGACGGCGTCGGCGAAGCCGCGGTCGTCAGCAGCCGTATAGTGCGCGAAGCCATCACCAAATCCGGCATCGAGCCGATCTCGTACCGCAATCTGGTGGAAGACGTCTGAACGAGTCTCAGGCCGGCAGGGCGCCTTCGTGCTGCAGCAGCCAGCGTTTACGATCCAGGCCAAAGCCGTAACCGGTCAGCGAACCGTCGGCGCCTATAACTCGATGGCAGGGGACGATGAGAGAGACGGGGTTGCGGCCGTTGGCCATGCCTACGGCGCGTACCGCCTTGGGATTGCCGATGCGCCCCGCGATGTCGGCGTAGGAAGCAGTGGTCCCTGGGGCCACGGCGCGGAGCGCTGCCCACACGCGTTTTTGGAAATCGGTCCCGCGTAGATCGACGTCGATGCTTTCGAGGGCGTCGGTGCGACCCGTAAAATAATTATCGAGACTGCGGCGTAGCTCAGGAGCCGGTGCCTCCTCGAATCGCACCTGCGGGTTGGTGCCGGCACCGCCGAAAGCACGGTCCAGAGACAGACGGACCTTCTCCCATCCCTCTCCGATTCCAAGACCGCACACTCCGGCTTCCGACGTCGCGAAGGTGACGCGACCGATCGGCGACTCGACGTAGTCGACGCGCAAAACCACCGGCGAAATTCCCGATTGCGGAGAGTCAGGCCTCTTCATTCGTCGTCATCCGAGTGCCGGCTCTTGCCGTGAACTATGGATGGAGCCGTGTCCTGCCATCAACAAGCGAGCACCGAGAACGAGAGTATGAAACCGGTCAGGTAGGTGCCGAGCGCACCGGCCAGGCGCAGCGGCTGCGGCGCGTCGAGCGAAGGCGACAGGATCATTCCGGCGGCGTGCAGGTAACGCGAGAGTACGGCCAGGATCGCTACCATCTCCATCCACCCGGATGGGCCCCTCATGCCGACCGCGTAGATGAGCAGGCCGAGCATTGGTGCGTATTCGCAGGCGTTGCCGTGCGCACGTACCCACTTGTGGAGGGTGTTGGCGGGATCGTCCTTGAATCCGATGATGGTGTTGGTGTTCTTGCGCATCAGCGAGATGCGCAGCCCCAGCCCGATGACGAGAAGACCGAGCAACCCGATGCAGGTGAGCGCGACGTTCATGTGGACTCCTTGCGTTCCGGCGACGCGTCGCGATCTTAGCGGATCAAGGCCTTCCGCCAAAGGGCCTATTTTCAGGCCGCACTCTGCCGATACGCGGCCGCCAACAGCTGCACCGGATGACGGACAGCCGCGCTGACACCCTGAAGCGCCAGCGCGCGTTCGATCTGCAGCATGCAGCCGACATTGCCCACGGCCACGGTGGTGGGGGACTTTTCCTTCGCGAGCGAGGCCTTGCGCCGGCCGAGTTGCTCGGCCAGGTGCGGATGATCGAGGTTGTAACTGCCGGCGCTGCCGCAGCACAGGCTGTTCTCGCCAAGGTCGATCGGCGGAGCGCCGGTCGCGGCCTCGCAGACTTTGCGAGGGGCAGCAGCGATGCCACGGGCATGGAGCAGGTGACACGCATCGTGGTAGGCCACCGGCCCGGCCGCAATCAGCGGCTTGGACGGCGCGACGAAGCCGACCTCGACGAGCAACTCGCAGATGTCACGGCACAGCGCCGAAAAAGCCTGCGCTTCTTCTTCGACGTCGGTTCCGGCCAACAGATGCGCATAGTCGCGCACCATGGCGCCGCAGCCCGCGGCGCTGCTGACGAACGCATCGACGTCATTGATGCGCGCGAACGCCTCGAGGTTGGCGCGGGCCAACATCACGGCCTCGTCACGGCGGCCCGAGTGCAGGGCCAATGCACCGCAGCACCCCTGGCCAGGCATCTCGACCACTTCTATCCCGTTGCGCTGTAACACTTCGACGGTGTCGCGGTTGATCTGCGGCATCATCTGGTCGCCGACGCAGCCGGCCAGCAGCGCGACGCGCAGGCGCGCCCTGAGAGGCTGGTGGGTGCGGCTGCGGTGCAGCGGCGTGACGGTCCAGTCGCAGCCGTGGTCGTGCGCGGTGACAGCCGCGGTCGCCGACGAAGGCAGCAGGCCGAGTCCCGGGACGTGACGGCGAAGATCGCCGAAGCCAAGGCGCTCCAGTATCGCCGTGCCACGCAGTCCGGCATCGACCAACGTCGGATTCGTGTAGACGCTCTGGGCCGCGTTCTTCCAGATACCTTCGGCGCCGTTGCGGGCCGCCAGCTTCGGGCGGTATTCGTCGATGCGCCTGCCGAAGGAAACTCCCGACGGACAGGCGGTCTCACAGGCCAGGCAGCCGAGGCAGCGTGACAGGTGCGTGGCGGCCTGCGCGTCCAATTCGAGTTCGCCGCGGTCGATCGCCTCCATGATGTAGATGCGGCCTCGCGGAGAGTCGGCTTCGGTGCCGAGCAGCCGGTAGGTCGGGCAGGTGTCGAGGCACAGGCCGCAGTGCACGCAGGGGAGGCCGACGTCGCTCATGGCGGTTTACAGACCTCCGACGAAGCGGCCCGGCGCCAGCACGCAGTCGGGATCGAAGCGGCGTTTGAGTTCGCGCATCAGCGAGAACGAAGCCGGCAGTGGTGCCCACACGTCGTGGCCGCCGAAGTCGCCGTCAGAACTTCGTTCGACGACGCGAGTTCGCACGCGGCCGGCCACTTCGGTGGCTCGCAGCAGCGCCGCGCCGGCCGCCGCGCTGCCGCCGTCGATGATCTGCAGACGCGCCACGCCGCTGCCCAGGTGTCCGCCGACGAACAGCGACAGCGCCTCGGCTTTGGCGGAGGTGGCGGACGCGCTCTCGCGAACTTGCGCAAAAATGTCGACGAGGGCCGGAATCATGTCGGCCGGCTCGGTGCCTATTCGGACAGATACGTTGCCGGCGTCGCCGGCTGCGGCGGGGCTCGTCCAGGCTTCCAGTGCATCGGCCGGATCGCGTCCGCACAGCGCGCAAAGTCGATCGCCCTGGGCCGCTACTTCCTCTTCGCTGCCTTCAACGCGAGCGATCAGACTCCAGATCGGTAGCGAACCGCCGGCAGCGGCGCCCGGATCGACGTTGAGATCGACGGCAAGATCGAACGCGGCGAGCGGCAGGTTGGCACCGAAGACGCGACCGCGCGCGTTGTCCAGGTCAGAGGCGGACGCGAAGTCGAATACCAGCGTGGCAGCTGCTGCGGGCAGCGGATGGGTTCGCAGCGTGACGTCGGTGATGATGCCGAGGGTTCCCCACGAACCGGTCAGCAGCCGCACCAGGTCGTAGCCTGCGACATTCTTGACCACACGTCCGCCGGCGCTGAGCGTGCGGGCGCAGCCATCGATCGCCGTCAGGCCCAGCACGAGGTCGCGCGGCATTCCAAAACCGTAGCGCAGACCGCCGGTCGCGTTGGTGGCGACGATGCCGCCGATGGTGGCTTTTTCTTCGAGCGCAGCGTCGATGCACAGACGCTGGCCGACTTTAGCCAGGCTGCGCTGAAGCCGCGCCAGCGTGACGCCGGCTTCGCAGCAGACCGTCATGTCTTCGGGGTTCTGCTCGATGATGCGGCCGAGAGCCGTCGTCGCCAGTTTGATGTCGAAGGTGCGCGGCGCGTTGCCGACGTGCAGCAGGGTGCCGCCGCCGCTGGTGATGATCCCGAGATTCTTCGAACGTGCTTCAGTGACTGCGGTCTGTACCTGCCCGACTTCGCGCGCCGTCACCACGACTTGAGGAATCAGTCCAGCCAGCGCGTCGAGTTCGCGTCCGGGCCGCAGTTGGCCGGGACCCAGCGACGCGAAGACGGCGGTGTCGATGCGTGCGGAGGCGCGTGTCGGTGTCGTGGCCACCTTCAGCCTCCGCCCCTCGGCCGCGGTCTCACGACCTCGATGCAACTGCGGTCGGTGGGGACCACCTTGTTCGGGTTGCAAAGGCCGAGCGGATTGAAGGCCGCGCGCAGGTCGGCCATCGCGTCCAGCGTCTCGACGCCGAAGGCCGCGCCCATCAGGCCGATCTTCTCGACGCCGATGCCGTGCTCGCCGCTGATCGAGCCGCCAAGATCGAGGCAGGCGCGCAGGATCTCGTCGCCGGCGGCAAGCACGCGCTCGACTTCGCCGGGCGTGGCCTCGTCGTAGAGTATGAGTGGGTGGATGTTGCCGTCGCCGGCGTGCATCAGGTTGGCGATGCGCAGGTCATAGCGGGATCCGACCTCCGCGATGATGGCGACGATCTCGGGCAGACGGCTGCGCGGCACCACTCCGTCCTGGGTGCAGTAGTTCGGGGTCAGGCGGCCCATCGCGCCGAAAGCGCGCTTGCGCGACTTCCACAGCAGCGCGCGTTCGGCTTCGTCGGCCGCGCGGCGGATCTCGCTGGCACCTTCGTTGATGCAGGCCTCTCCGACGCGTTCGGCCAGAGCGTCGAGGCCGGCTGCAAGTCCATCGAGTTCGATGATCAGCACCGCACCGGCATCGCCGGGGAAACCGAAGTGGTAGGCAGCTTCCACCGCCGAGATCACCAGAGCGTCCATCATTTCGAGTGCGGCAGGCACGATGCCCGCCGCGATGATGGCCGAAACCGCGCGGCTGGCCTCGGCTATGCCGGGGAACACCGCCAGCAGTGTTGCGACGGCTTCGGGCTTCTTCATCAGCCGCACTCTGGCGGCGGTGACCAGCCCCAGAGTTCCCTCGCTGCCGGTGAACACACCTACCAGATCGTAGCCGGGAGCGTCGCCGCAGCGGTCGAGCCACATTACTTCGCCGTCAGGCAGCACTATTTCGAGCGCGATCAGATGATTGACGGTGACGCCGTACTTGAGCGTGTGCGGGCCGCCCGAGTTTTCGGCGACGTTGCCGCCGATGGTGCAGGCCGACTGACTCGAAGGGTCCGGCGCGTAGTAGAAGCCGCGGCCTTCGACCGCGCGGGTGACTTCGAGGTTGACCACTCCGGCCTCGATTTCGGCAACGCGATTGGCGAAGTCGAGGCTGCGAACGGCGCGCATGCGGCTGGTGCCGATCATCACTTGGGCATCGCCCGGCAGGCAGCCGCCGCTTACGCCGGTTCCGGCTCCGCGCGGGACAAACGGAATCTGCCTGGCTGCCAGCAGCTTGATCACTTCGGAGGCCTGCGTGGTCGTCCCCGGCAGCACCACGAGTTCCGGCGCAGCCTTGGCCAGCGTGTAGCCGTCGCACTCGTAGACTTTCAGCGAGGAGCGCCCCTCGACCACGGCGTCGGCGCCGACTATGGCGCGAAGTTCCGAGAGAAGTTTCTTGTCGAAGGTCACGTGACGGGTCCGGCCGCACCTTATAACGGGGGCAACCCTGCGGGGGTAGCCGGCGGGCACCGAGCGCACAGTGTTTTCTTGCGGAGACGCCCGCGCTAGTCAGGAAAGATGAACAGCGTCCAGCCTCCACCGCGTCTGTTGCTCGGTCCCGGTCCCTCGATGGTCAACCCGCGGGTATATGCGGCTCTGTCGCGTCCCCTCGTCGGCCACCTCGATCCGTACTTCCTCGGCGTTCTCGATGACGTGCAGGGAGGACTTCGCACGGTCTTCGGCACTCGCAATGCGGTGACTTTGCCGATCTCTGGTACCGGCTCGGCGGGTATGGAGACCTGCTTCGCAAATCTGGTCGAAGACGGCGATGAAGTTGTGATCGTCGCAGCCGGTGTTTTCGGCGGCCGCATGTGCGACGTGGCCGGGCGGCTCGGCGCCCGCGTCGAGCGCGTCGACGTGGAATGGGGACGCGTCGTCGACCCTGGAGAGATCGAAGCGGCGATCGGCCGTTGCAGGAAGGTCAAACTGGTTGCCGTCGTGCATGCCGAGACTTCGACAGGAGCCTGGCAGCCGTTGCGCGAACTCAGCCGCATCACCCACGAAGCCGGGGCTCTGTTCCTGGTCGACTGCGTCACGTCGCTCGGCGGCTGCCCGGTCGATGTCGACGACCTCGCCATCGACGCTGCCTACAGCGGAACCCAGAAGTGTCTGAGCTGCCCGCCCGGACTTGCGCCGGTGACGATGAGCGAGCGGGCGATGGAGGCCGTGCGTGCACGCAAGACCAAGCCGCGCAGCTGGTATTTCGACCTTGGCTTGATCGGTGCCTACTTCGGGCAGCAGCGCCTGTACCATCACACCGCGCCGATCTCGATGGTCTACGCGCTGGCTGAAGCGATTGCGGTGGTTCTCGACGAAGGACTCGACCGCCGCTACGCGCGTCACGAGCGCAATCACCACGCGCTGCTGGCGGGGCTGGCCTGCCTCGGCATCAAGTGCGCCGCTCAGGATGGCCATCGCTTGTGGATGCTGAACAGCGTCGGTGTTCCCAACGGAATCGACGAAGCCGCGCTGCGCAAACGCCTGCTGCTCGATCACGGCATCGAGATCGGCGCCGGACTCGGTCCGCTTGCCGGCAAGGTCTGGCGCATCGGCCTGATGGGCGAATCGAGCCGCCCCTCCAACGTGCGGCGTCTGCTGCTCGCACTCGAATCAGAACTCCGCCGCGAGGGTCGCGCGGTTCCGGGCGGCCAGGCCATCGAAGCCGCGGACCGCGTCTATGCCGAGAAAAGCTGATTCGCGGCGGTAAAATCCTCATTTCATAATTCGTTTGATCGGGTACGGAGGCTTCACGTGAACATCACCAACCATCAGTATCGACTGGCCGCACGCCCGGTGGGGTTGCCAAAGCGCAGCGACTGGAACTACACGCAAGAGACACTGCGCGATCCCGGCGACGGCGAAGTCGCCGTACAAGTGCTCTACCTCTCGCTCGATCCGGCGATGCGCGGCTGGATGAACGAAGGCAAGTCCTACATTCCGCCGGTCGGTATAGCCGAAGTGATGCGCGCGGTCGGTGTCGGTCGCGTGATCGAGTCCAGGCATCCGGCGTTGGCGGTCGGCGACGTGGTCTCCGGCGGCTTCGGCGTGCAGGAGTATGCGGTCGTCGGCGCCAGGGAAGTCACCAAGATCGACACCGCGATCGCGCCGTTGACGGCGTTTCTCGGCACTCTCGGCATGGCCGGGATGACGGCCTACTTCGGACTTCTCGACATCGGCAAGCCCGAGGCGGGCCAGACCGTCGTTGTCTCCGGCGCAGCCGGTGCGGTCGGCATGGTGGTGGGACAGTTGGCCAAGATCCGCGGCTGCCGCGTGGTCGGCATCGCCGGCGGCGCCGAGAAGTGCCGCTACCTCGTCGAAGAACTCGGCTTCGACGGCGCCATCGATTACAAGAGCGAGGACGTCAAGAAAGCCCTTCGCCAGCACTGCCCGAAGGGCATCGACATCTACTTCGACAACGTCGGCGGCGACATTCTCGATGACGCTCTGACCCAGATCCGCCGCGGTGCCCGCATCGTGATCTGCGGCGCGATCTCGCAGTACAACAACACGACTGCGATCAAGGGCCCGAGCAACTACCTGTCGTTGCTGGTCAACCGGGCGTCGATGACCGGCATGGTGGTGTTCGACTACGCCGACCGCTTCGCCGAGGCGGTGCGCGAGATGGCGGGCCTGATGGCGTCGGGCAAGCTGAAATCCCGCGAGGACGTCGTGGAGGGAATCGAGACGTTTCCGGAGACGTTGCTTAAACTGTTCAAGGGCGAGAACACCGGCAAGCTGGTGCTGAAGGTGGCGGCTTGAGCAACGGCTCGGCGAGCGACAGCGCGAGCATATGAGCGGAGAAGCTTCACACGGCGCGCAAGCCGGCAACGAAGGCATCGAGCCGGCGTTGATCGACTTCGCCATCCTGGCGGCGTGGATGGACGAGCAGGGGCTTCCCCGCGGTCCTTTCAGGAACGTGCAGACTCTGGCCGGCGGCACCCAGAACGTGTTGCTGCGTTTCGAGTGCGCGGGTCGTGACTATGTTCTGCGGCGTCCGCCGCCGCACCTGCGTCCAAAGAGCAACGATGCGCTGCGCCGCGAGGCCCGGGTATTGTCGGCGCTGGCAGGCAGTGACGTTCCGCATCCCGGTTTCATCGCCGGTTGCATGGACGAGACGCTGATGGGCGGCGCGGTGTTCTATCTGATGGAGCCGATCGAAGGCTTCAATCCCGCCAACGGTCTGCCTGAGCTGCATGCGAACGATGCGATGCTGCGCCACGAGATGGGCCTGCAGGCTGTGGACGCGCTGGCCCGTCTGGGACGCGTCGACCATGTTGCGGTCGGTCTCGGCGATGTGGGCCGTCCTGAAGGTTTTCTCGAGAGACAGGTGGGACGCTGGCTCGATGAACTGGCGTCGTACTCGCGCCACGAAGGCTACCCTGGGCCCGAGATCGCGGGCGTCGAAAGCGTTGCCGAATGGCTCGACCGCCATCGGCCGCACGACTGGACCGCCGGCATCCTGCACGGCGACTACCATTTCGCCAACCTGATGTACGCCAACGACAGCGCGCAGCTGGTCGCGATCGTCGACTGGGAGATGTGCACGATCGGCGATCCGTTGCTGGATCTTGGCTGGCTCCTGGCAACGCTGCCGGATCCGCAGCAGCCGCTTATCAGTACCGCCGTGAGTCTCGCGCAGTCCGGCGGACTTCCTTCGCCGGCGCAGTTGCTCGCGCGTTACGGCGAAATTTCAGAGCGCGATCTGTCGGCCATCGACTGGTACGTCGTGATGGCGTGTTTCAAGCTCGGCATCGTCCTGGAAGGCACCAACGCGCGGGCGTTTGCCGGCAAAGCTCCGCGCGCGACCGGCGATTTGCTCCACGCGATGACGTTGGGATTGTTCGAGAGAGCCAGGCAGGTGATGGCCGGCGTCACACTCCGGTGAACAGACGTTCTCCGAACTTGCGCGCCAGGCCGAGCTCGAAGATCTTTTCGGCCGCCGTTTCGACATCGTATTCGACGCGAAGGAACTGGAAACGCCGCGCCACCGTATCGTAGGTGGCGCAGGCGGCGCGGTTGTCGTAGTCGCGGGGCTGGCCGACCGAACCGACGCTGATGATGTACTTCAGCTCGGAGTGCAGTTCGAAGGAGTCGGACGCGACCTCGATCACTTCGTCGCTGCTGAGTGCGAATACCTTGCACGCGTGCGAGTGGCCGATGAATGTCACGTGCTGGAGTCGCGGCCACTCGCGCAAGCAGCGCTCCGCCTGCACCAGCGCGAAGATGTACTCGAACCTGCGCGGATCTATCGGCGAACCGTGGCAGAACGCGACGTGCCCATCTCTGACTTCATAGGGCAGTTCGCCGAGCCAGCGAAGGGTTTCCTCGCTCACCATGGTGGCGTGGAGATCGAGCGCCTGGCGGGCCGCCGCGTAGTAGTTGCCGTAGTCCATGCGGCCGGCGATGGCTGCGTCGTGGTTTCCCAAGACCGTGTAGCGCGCGTTCTCGCGAATCAGATCGCAGCACGGTTCGGGATCGGCGCCGTAGCCGACGGTGTCTCCGAGGCACACCAACTGGTCGACGCCAGCGCGTTCGAACGCGACCAGGACGGCCGTGAGGGCCTCCAGGTTTGCGTGGGTATCGGAGAATATGCCGAGCTTCATGCCAGGGAGCCAGTTTGAGCACATCCCGGCGGTCGGGCAAAAGAACCCGCGCAAGATAGACCATGGATCGCCGGTGATGCGCCGGGCACTTGTTCGCGGTGGAGGAGATGCAGCATGTACCGTCTGTCGGAAGAGGAGAGTCTGATCCGGAAAACCGTTCGCGACTTTGCGACCAGGGAACTCGCTCCACTGGTCGCCGAAGCCGAGCGCACCGGCTGTTTCCCGCGTGAGCATATCCTGCCTCGCATGGCCGCTCTCGGATTGTTCTCCGTCTGCGTCCCGCCCGAACTCGGCGGGGTGGGCGGCACGACGTTGATGTTGTGCATCATCGGCGAGGAGGTTGCGCGCATCGCCGGAGGTTTCGCGATCGGAGTCATGGCGTCGGTGGTCTCGCCTTCGGCGCTCGTCAAGCTCAGCGGCGGAAGGGTCGCAGCGCCGGTACTCGCGTCGCTCCTCGAGGGAATGGTGATGCCGGCGATGGCTTTCACGGAGCCCGGTGCAGGCTCCGATCTGGTGGCGATCCGCACCAAGGTGACCAGGACCGAACACGGTCTGGTACTGGACGGTGCCAAAGCGTTCATTTCCAACGGACCGACCGCTGATGTGTATCTGGTCGCGGCGGTGCGCGCCGAGGCCATGGAAGCGTCGCGCGAGGAACGCGCCAAGGGACTCGGGGTCTACGTCGTTCCGCGCGGGCTCGACGGGTTTTCGATCGGCAAGCCGCTCGAAAAACTAGGCATGAGATCGAGCGAAACAGGCGAGCTGCATTTCGACGGCGTACTGCTTCCCCCCGGTCCCGGCCTCGGCGCGGCCAAGACAGAGGGCGACAAGAAGAGCGGCATGCGCGCGATGATGGACCTGCTCGACTACAACCGCCTCTACATCGCGGCGCTCAGCATCGGCATCGCTCAGGCTGCGTTCGAGGCGAGTCTCGAATACGTCAAACAGCGGCGCGCATTCGACAAGCCCATAGGGCACCATCAGGCGACCGGCTTCAAGGTGGCGCGTATGGCGATGAAGCTCGATGCGGCACGGGCTCTGGTCCAACGTGCCTGTGAGCTCTACGACGGCGGCGGCAGGTGCGCGCGCGAAGTGGCCGAGGCCAAGCTCTATGCGAGCGAGGCGGCGGTCGAAATCACCTCCGACGCGGTGCAGATCCACGGCGCCTACGGTTATACGGAAGAGTTCGCGGTCGAGCGCTACTTCCGGGACGCTAAGGTCGGAACGATCTGGGAAGGCACCAGCGAGATCCAGCAGCAGATCATCTGCCGCGAACTCGGACTGTACGATTGAGCGATCGGCCGCATTCGCGGCAACCGCGTATCGGAATATCCGTCTGGTTTCGGGTTATAGAAACGATCAGCGGACGCTCGCGCAAATCCGCCGGTAGCAGCCGCGCATGGGCTCGGAGTGAAGCGGCGTGTGGAGTCCTGCGCCTCCACCACTCCATCGATCGGCGCTGGTTATGACAACGGCGCGTTGAGCGTCGGCAAGACTCCAGCCGCCGCTCTCTGTTTCGCGCACGTTTGGTCTATTCTGCGGACCGGACAGAGCCGGGTGCCGGCAGGAACTGAGTGCGCGAATACCGAGTGTCACAGGTTGGGGCTCGGCGGACTCAACGAACCTCAGGCAACAGAGAGGATCAGTGGTGACTCGCATCGTTCCCGGGAAAGAAAGCGTCACCGACTACGGCCGGCGATTGCTTGCGCTTTGGGGGCCTGTGGCCGGATGGTTCGCCATAGTCCTGATCATGTCTGGGGACCGGTTCTCGGGGAAGGAGACGGGCAGGTGGCTGGCCGTGGTTCTCCATAGTTTTTTCCCCGACCTCGATCCCGCCTCGATCGGTCACATCAATCTGCTCCTGCGTAAGATGGCCCACTTGTTTGAGTACGGCGTGCTCGGCGCGTTGAGTTATCGTGCTCTGTGGGGCGGTCATCCGCAGTGGTCGCGAGCGCGCGGCCTGGCGGCGGGCCTTGCGCTGGCGATTGTGTGCGCAGGCGTAGACGAGGGCCGTCAGACCTACGTTCCGAGCCGCGTCGGTTCTCCGTGGGATGTCCTCGTCGATACCGTCGGTGCCGGTATCGGTCTCACGGCATCGTCGGTACGAAGATGGGTGCGCGACCGGTCCGTGGCTTCGCTGCCGCGCCCATAGAAGTCCGTCATGAACTTCCTGTCGTACCGCACGGAAGCTCCGCCGATTGTGGCGGAGTCTTTCGGCAGTAGCGCGTGAGCTTCACTGTCTCAGCCCCTCAGACTCTGGATTTGGCGGTCCTCCCCGGATCGCCACAGTGGCAGAGCGGAAGCTTGCGTTGCTTGAAGGCCGCCGAACGGGCTGCGGAGGACTGGTCGGGATTCGGGAACTCCACCGCCGGCGGTCGGCGATCCCATGGTCGGCGTAACTCCGGACTCGGACTTGAACAAACGACATCGGCGACGCTCCGGACGGCCCGCGTGATCTCCCTGTCATTCCCCGTCGAGTTCGGTTTTGCGCTCGTGACCATATAGCTGCTCGGCGTCCGTAACCGGTGGAGCCAAGCGTAGGTCGCTCGGGTGCTGCCGCAGCTCAAGGACGGAGGCCGTCGCGCCCTTGTCGTCGATGGTGCTGACGGGGTCGTCACGACCGCCGATGGGGCCTCGTCGGAGCCGATGCCTTGACAACGTGGGGTCCCATCTCTAGCGATACGCGCCAATGTCCAAGCCACTAGTCATCGTCGAATCGCCCGCGAAGGCGAAAACCATTGCCAAGTTCCTCGGCAATTCCTTCGTCGTGCGCGCTTCAGTGGGTCATGTCGCCGACCTGCCCAGAGGTGGCTTGCAGATCGACGTCGAGAACGGGTTCAAGCCCACCTACGAACTCACCCTGCGGGGCAAGGACGTGGTGAAAGAGCTGCGGGCGGCCATGAAGGACGCCAGCGAGCTGTACCTCGCAACCGACGAGGACCGCGAGGGCGAGGCCATCAGCTGGCACCTCGTCGAGTACCTGAAGCCGAAGATCCCGGTAAAGCGCATGGTGTTCCACGAGATCACCAAGTCGGCCATCGACAAGGCCGTCGCCAATCCCCGCGGCATCGACTACGGGCTCGTCGACGCCGCCGAGACCCGCCGTCTGCTCGACCGGCTGTACGGGTACGAGGTGTCACCGGTGCTGTGGCGCCGCGTGAACCGCGGCCTCAGCGCCGGACGAGTGCAGAGCCCCTCGGTGCGGCTGATCGTCGAACGCGAACGCGAACGCATCGCTTTCGTAAGCGCGTCCTACTGGGACATCGAACTGCTCACCGGCACTTCACCGGCGTTTTCAGCCACCCTCGTGGCGCTCGACGGCACGAAGGTGGCGACGGGCAAAGAATTCACACCTGACGGCCGGCCGAAAAAAAACGTCGTGGTGGTGCCCGAGTCTCGCGCCCGATCCCTCGCTGGCGCACTGGCCGACGCCGACGTCACGGTACGGTCAGTCGAGGAGAAACCCTACCGCAGCGCGCCCAAAGCCCCGTTCATGACCAGCACGCTGCAGCAGGAGGGCGGCCGCAGGCTGCGTCTCAGCGCCGCTCAGGTCATGCGGCTCGCGCAGGGCCTCTATGAACGTGGCTACATAACCTACATGCGTACCGACAACGTGGTGCTCGGCGCTGAAGCCCTCGCCGCGGTGCGCAGCGAGGTGAGGCGCAGCTACGGCGACTCGTTCCTGTCGCCCGCCCCGCGTCAGTTCAACACTACCGTGAGTAACGCGCAGGAGGCCCACGAGGCCATTCGCCCCACCACGCCGCTGCGCAGCCCCGATTCAGTCGCGGGCGAACTCAACGGGCAGGAACTGTCTCTGTACCGCATGATATGGCAGCGTGCGCTCGCTTCGCAGATGGCCGATGCCAGCGGCACCACCGTCAGCGTGCGTCTGGCGTCGGTGGCCGTCGAGGGGGCAGCGCGCACGGACTGCGAGTTCGCCGCCAGCGGCACCACCATCACTTTTCCCGGCTATCGCCAGGTGTACGTCGAGACCGCCGACGACGCCGAGAGCGACGGCGAGCGCGAGGGCCTGTTGCCGCAGCTCACCGTCGGCCGGACCGTGCCAGTGCGGTCGCTCACGCCCAACGGTCACGCCACCGCGCCGCCCGCCCGCTACACCGAGGCTTCGCTCGTCAAGCGTCTCGAGGAGCTCGGCATCGGCCGGCCCAGCACGTGGGCGTCAATCATTCAGACCGTGCAAGATCGCGGCTACGTGTGGAAGAAGGGCCAGGCGCTGGTTCCTACGTGGACCGCGTTCGCGGTCGTCGGCCTGATGGAGAAGCACTTCACCAAGCTCATCGACTACGCCTTCACGGCGCGCATCGAAAAAGACCTCGACGCCATCGCGCGCAAGGAACGCCAGAAGCAGGACTGGCTGCAGCGTTTCTACTTCGGTGATGAAACCGATCAGTTGCCGGGCCTCAAGCGCCTCGTTCAGGAGAACCTCGACCACATCGATGCCGCCGAGATCAACACGTTTCTGGTCGGCCTCGACGCCGACGGCAACGACGTCGTGGTGAAGCCCGGCAAATACGGTCCCTACGTGAAGCGCGGCGAGGATACGGCCAGCGTGCCCGACGACCTCGCGCCCGATGAACTCACGCTGGAGAAGGCGCTGCAGTTGCTCGCCGCGCCCAGGAGCGACGCATCGATCGGCGAGATCGACGGTCTGCCGGTGTTCGCCAAGAACGGACGCTACGGGCCCTACGTGCAGTGGGGAACGCGCGACCAGCTGCCGCCCGGCCTCGACAAGCCGAAGATGGCGAGCCTGTTCAAGACGATGGTGCTCGAACGACTGTCGATCGACGAGGCGAAGAAACTGTTGCGGCTGCCCCGGTCACTCGGCGTCGACTCCGGCGACGGTGTCGAGATCGTCGCCAACAACGGCCGCTACGGCCCGTATGTGCAGAAGGGCAAGGACTTCCGCAACATCACCAGCGAAGAACAACTGCTCACCATCACGTTGGCCGAAGCGGTCGTGATCTTCAGCCAGCCGAAGGTGTTCCGCCGTGGAGGCGGCGCCAACATGGCGGCCAGGGGTCCGCTACGCGAGTTGGGCACCGATCCCGTGAGCGGCAGGGCCGTGGTCGCCAAGGACGGCAAGTTCGGCGTCTACGTCACCGATGGCGAAACAAACGCTTCGCTGTCGAAGGGCGACCGGCTCGACGCGATGCTGCCTGAGCGTGCCTACGAACTGCTCGCCGTGCGCCGCGAGGCCAACATCGAGAAGGGCGGCAGTACGGTCAGGAGGAAGGTCGCGGCCACCAAGCGTGCCGGGGCCAAGAAAGCCGCTCCGGCGAAGAAGGCGGCCGCCAAGAAAGCGCCAGTCAGGAAAGCGATCGCCAGGAAGGCTGCCCCGCGCAAGAAGGCTTGAATCCGGCGGCCTTGACGCGCCGGTCGCATCCATCCAGATTGCGGCGGCATTTCGGTGTCGGTGCCGTCGCCCGGTGTCGATAACATCTTCGTTCGTCTCTGCCGTAAACTTCGCGTCCGCGTGGCATGTGGATCTGCTTGAACAAATTGTGCCGAGGAATCTTCAAGCGGGTGGGTAGAACGCCCGAAGCCTGGCAGCCGCCTTCGGTGCCGGCGCGGCGCGCGCGGCGATGTGCGATGCTCGCCGTCGTGATCGTCGCGGCGGGGCTGCGGATACTCACCTGGTGGGAAATCGGCGACGGTCCATTGCTTCACGGCGAGCGTTGGGATGTCTCCGACATGCACTTCTTCGACGCGTGGGCACACGCGATAGCGGACGGCGACGTGCTGCTGCGCAGCGGTTTCTGGCCCTCGCGTGCTCAGCTTGCCTGCGACGTCAAGGATGTGCGCGACGAATGGTATCGCACCTGCGACGACGAGTACGTGCGCGAGGTGTGGAGTTCGTGGCTCAAGCCGGCATCCTACTGGCAGGACCCGCTATACCCTTACATCGTCGGAGCCGTCTACCGGCTGATCGCCCCGAACCCTCGCATCGTTTACGCCCTCCAGGCACTTGCGGGCGTTGCCGGCGCTCTGGTCGCGTTCCTGATCGCGGAGTCTCTTGCGGGTACGACGGCTGCGCTGGCGGCGGGCCTGCTGGCAGCCATGCTCGGCACCGGCGTTCACTACGAGACCGTGCTGCTGCGCAGTGCTTTCATCGGCGTCGGCGCTCTGGTTGTGGTGTGGATGACATTGCGCACGGTAAGCGCGCCCGAAAGACGCGGACGCGCTTTCGCCGCAGGTGCCGTGTGCGGGGTGCTCGGCCTGCTGTTCTCCGGAACGTCGTCGTACATGGTGCTGGCGGCGGTGCCGGCGTGGATCGGCGTTCGCAGGGGCTGGTTCGGCGGCACGCCGACCAGGGCGTGGCCGCTGGCGGCGGTTGCCTGTGTGGGCGTGCTGGTCGGCATGAGTCCCCTCATGGTCCGCAACATCGCCGTTGGGCTGCCTCCCTTCGAGTCGGCAGTCACTCCCACTCCGACATTCATCATGGGCAACGACGTTGACGCGAGCGCCTTCAGCGGGACGCGCTACAGTCCGTGGCAACCGCGGATACTGGCTGCGCAGGGGTGGAGTTTCCCGGCGGTGGCCCGCGCCACCATCGCCACGCACGAGAGCGTGTGGAACTGGGCCGGCCTGCTCGCACGCAAGTTTTTCGGCTTCTGGCGCTGGTACGAACTGCCGGACAACACCAATTACGACTACTTCCGTCTCGGCGCTCCGCTGGCCTCGCGCTTCTTCGTGCCGTGGACTCTGGTCGGTTCGTTCGCGCTGGTCGGCGCGGTGTTCGGTCTCCGCCGCGCTCCGGCGATGACCTTCGCACTTGTCTGGACGGTCGCGACCGTCATCGTGTGCACGGTGTTCTTCAATCTCTCGCGTCTGCGTTTTCCGGCAGTGCTCACGCTGACACCCGTGGCCGGCTACGGCATCGCGGTAGTGATCGAAGCTCTGCGGCGGCAAGATGTGCGGCGTGCCTCGCTGGCGTTGTTGCTCGCGGCGAGCGCGGCCTGGCTGATTTCGGCGCCCTGGGTCGAGCCTCCGGTGCGGATTCGCGAATCACCGTACATTGCCAACAACCGAATCGCCGCCGCGCTGGCTGACGAGGCGACGGCCCGCGGCGACACGGCGGCGGCGTTGCGGATTCTCGAGCGGCAATTGGCGACGATGCCGTCAGGCCTCGTCGCGCGCACCAGGGAGCCAGCTGCACCGATCGACAACATCGAGGCCGCCATTGCGAAAAGCTTTGCGAATCTCGCCAGGCGCGCGACTGCCGTCCTGGTCGCACTCGGCCGCGCTCCGGAAGCGGCCGAGAGCGACGCACAGGCCAAGGCTCTCGATGCTGCGTACTCACAGTGGAAGCCCGGCGGCTGAGTGAGTGCTCGGTCGCGAGTCTGACGAACTGGCTACGGGTGGGTCGGTCGGGTAGACGTCGGCAATGATCACTCAACACGATTCGAGATCGACCGCCGCTGCCTCGGTCTGTATTGCCGCCATCCTCGCCGCCGCGCTCTTCCTTCAAGGCTCAGCCGCTCAGGCGGCTGCGCCTACGGTAATTCATTTCGACGTTCCGGACAGGACCTGGTGGAAACCGCAAGGATGTCGCTCGGTCGGCGTGGTCGACCCGGTGCTCGGTGCGCGTGACCGCTGGCACATGCTGCACAGCGACCCGGCCAGCAGCGACGAGGTGTCGATCGCGTTGGCTCCGGTATTCGAAGCCGACTGGCACACCGAACCCGCCACCTTCCACGTGACGGTGCCGGTCTTCGACGCTGCCGGCAATCTCTACGTGGTACCGTTTCTGCCACACGAGAACGTGACACTTATCTCTCTCGATCCAAGCGACGGAGCGAGGCGTTGGTCGATACCGGGCACCGGCGCGCCTGCCGGAGGAGTGGCGCCGATGGTGCTCAACGACCCGGCCAGTCCCGGCTCCGAACTTGTCTACGTCACGCTGTACGATCGCGCTTTCGCCGCCCGCACCGACGGCACGCTGGCGTGGGACGTGGGAACCGGTCTCACGCTTACCGGAACGCTGTCTCAGGACGCGGTGCTCGGTAACAGCTACCTGCCGCAGCGCAACGCGATAGCGGGCCTGACCGGTGACGGACATCTGTATCTTCTCAATCGCGAGACCGGCGCGCAGATCCTGGCGGCACCGTTTTCGCTGCCCGGATCGCCGAGCCCGGCCGGACCGGGACTGACACTGCCGCCGGACCTGATTGCCAGTGTCGATGCCGACCTGCGCACTCTCATCAACTTCCCGCCCGGATCGACGTTGGAAAGTTTTCTCGAGGCCATTCTCGGCAACAGCATAGAGGTCTCGAACTCGTTTTCGATAGACGCCAACAGCGGTCGCATGTGGGTGGCGGCCACCGCACCCGACGAGGCGGACGGAGCCGTTGACGGCATCTCCTCGCTGGGTTCTCTGTACGGACTCGACGTCGTCGACGCCGTGGGCGGCCCCGAAGTGCAGATCCACTGCCGGCGCGATTTTACCGGTGGTTCGGCTTCAACCCCGGCTCTTCGCAGCGACGGCACCCGCATCTATGTCGGCGACAACCACGGCAACGTGATCGCCGTCGACGCTGACTGCAACCAGGTATGGAGTCTGGACGTCGGCAGCCAGGTGACAGGTTCGATCGCGGTCTCCTCCGACAACGACGAAATCTACGTCTCCACCCAGAGAGACATCTTCAAGATCATGGACAACGGTTCGTCCGCTACGGTGGCCTGGACGGCGAACCTGGAAGTCTACCAACCCGGCGCGGTTGGTCAGACCAATTTCAACACGCTGCTGGCGGGCATTGCGGCCAACGGTGTCAACTTCATGGCCGGCGTCGGCATCGGGCCCGGCGTGCTCGCCAACCTCGGCCTGCCGATGAAAGTTGGCTACGGAGTTCTCGATCGGCAGACCGGACAAGTGCGCTACTTTGCCGACGGACTCGACGAGAGCGTGGCCGAAATGGACGTGGGTCCCGACGGTGCCTATTACAATTCGAACTCCCCGGTGCGCCGCGCCTTCACGCACGGGCTGTTTCCCAACCTGACCGGTCCGATCGAAGGCGGCATCCGTAAGTTCGCTCCGCGCCGCGTCGATCTGCTGCTGCGCGACGGTTTATGCGCGGCGGCCGATCGCGCGGCCAACGCCGACGCCAATTCCGGGGTCTGCTACGATTCTGCGGTTGCCGATGCCGCGCAGATCGGCGATCTGCTGGCGCAAACCCGGCGCATGGGACCGGTTGCCGTCTCAGCCGGTGACGTCACGCCCGCCAAGTGGGAACGTGTTTCGACCACTATTGCCGGTGCGGAGAGTGCGGACCTGGCAACACAGGCGGCGACGTTGGCGCGTGCGTGTCGCGTGTTCGCGCCGTGTGATCCGACCCCGCGCGCAGGGTGCGCGGAGGCCGGCGATTCTCGCATCACCATGAAACGCAAGGCGGGCGCGGCACCGAATGTGGACTCTCTGTCGTGGAAGTGGTCACACGGCGCCGCGGTAAGTGCCGCGCAGCTTGGCGATCCGACGACGGACGCCGACTATGGCGTATGCGTTTACGTAGACCTGAGCGCGGGCGCGCTTCTCGCGTACGAGTCCGGGGTTCCGGCTTCATCGACATCGTGGAGAGCGAGCAGCAGGGCGGCTTCGTGGAGCGCCAGGAGCGGCACCGAGCGCGGCCTTCGCAAGTTAAAAGTTACAGCCGGTGTCGTGGGCCAGACGTCGGTGTCGGCGCTGGCCAAGGGGTCGACGTACGCATCGGGAGTCTTCGCGGTCGATCCGCCGGTGGTGGTTCAACTCGTAAACCTCGACACCAACGCGTGCTGGGAGAGCCGCTTCGAGGCCGCCGATGTGCTGTTGCGAAACGGAGACACCTTCAAGGCCAGGACCGGAGGGTGAGGGGAGCCCAAACCGTGGTCGTGCCGAGAACTTTTCGTAGTTCGGGTCCGTTCGGCCTTGACTCATGCCTCGCGCGTGAACTAGTGTCCGGCCTACTTTCGCGTATTACCGAACATAAAGCGAAAGATTACTGCATGGGACCGTGGAGGATTTGATGAACCGAGGTCGTTTGAGCATTTGCATCGGTCTGGGCTTGGGCCTGGCCGTCGTCTGTACACCTTCAGTGGGCAGGGCAGGGACCATCTCCGTCCACGAGGGAGAATCAATTCAGGCGGCGGTCGATAGCGCCAAAGCCGGAGATACGGTTGCGGTATATCCGGGAACCTACGTCGAGGCGCCCAATACCGCTGCGGTAACAATCAACAAGAAGCTGAAGCTGCTCGCCAAGATATCCAAAGCCGACCGCGACGCGGGCAGGAAGGTACTGCTGCTGGCGGGGCCGGGCCAGAGAGATGGCATCCTGGCCGAGGGAAATGGCGCCAGCGATCTCATCGACGGCCTGCAGATCAAGGGATTCACCGTGCAGGGTTTTCCGAACAACGGCATCCACCTGCGCTACGTGACGAACTTCAAGATCGAGCAGAACGAGTCGATCGACAACCTGGAAAATGGCATCTGGCCGACCCTTTCGGCCAACGGCCTGGTCAAGCGCAACGTGGCCTACGGCTCCGAGGACAGCGCTCTGTGGGTCGAGGCTTCGGACAACGTGCGTGTTCTCAACAATGAGTTCTCTCACAGTCCGACGGGACTCGAGGTCACCGTGTCGAACAACGTCCAGCTCAAGGGCAACGACGTGCACGACAACACGGTCGGCGTCGGCTTCTATCACCCGTCGGCGGCCGGACTGCCGCCGTTGGCCACGATGGCGAACTGGCAGGCCATCGGGAACTACGTCCACGACAACAACGAGCCCAACAGTGCGCCAGCCGGATCGATGTCAGGATCTCTGCCGGCCGGCGGCGGCGTTCTGGTGATGGGGACGGACTACGGCATCTTCGACAAGAACACCATCACGAACAATAACTTCTACGGTATTGCGGTGATCGACTACTGCACGGCGGTAGCGGGGAGTTCGTTTGACTGCACCGCCCGCCCCCCGGCAGTCGAGCCGTATCCGGACGTGAACAAGTTCCGCGCCAACATCATCACCGGCAACGGCACTTCGCCGGATCCGTCGCATGCGTTGGCTCCGTACGCGGCCGACATCACCTACATCATGTTCGAAACCGGTCACTACAACTGCTTCGCGAAGAACAACGTGTACAACACCCGTGAGTACGCATGGTTGCAGCCGTCGTGGAACGGGCAGACCTGTAACTAGGCCACGTTCTGCGTCGCCGGACGCAATGTCAGTAGCCCTCGGCAGCCGTACGAACGGTTGCCGGGGGCTCTGCGTTTTCGGGGTCGGCAGCTTGCCGTGACTGGTCGGGCGCTGCACTCCGGCAAGAGGCTGGAGCTGCCGACAGGTTGACAAGCGCGGCGTTCGACGGGGACAATCGCGCCCCTTGGACTGGAATTCCTTGATACGATCGTCCGAAGCAATGCCGCATAACTCGATCACCGAAACTGCCGCGGGAATCCGATGAGCGATTGCTTTACCGCTTTTCGCCGGGTTCGTGGCGCGGCGGCCGACGAGCTGTTCGTGCTGTGCCGTCCAACCGACGGCGCGGCATCGGTTGCACGGCAGTCCGAGGCTGCCTACTCGGCGCTGCTCGAACTACTTTCCGGCCAGGGCGTCGGGCCCGATGCCGTCGTCAGGGAGACGCTGTTCTTCCGCCGCATCCGGCAGGATTTCTCGGTTGTCATCGACGCGCGATTCCGGGTGCTGGGCAAGGCCGGACTCCCCGCGTGTCGAGCGGCGATGACCTGCATCGAGCAGCCGCCCCTGAGCGATGAGGCCTGCTTCGAACTTGCGGTTGTCGCGCAGCTTCCTCATCCCGAGCAGTCATGGTCGCTGACCGAGGTGGACACGGCACCGTCGTGTTCGTGTCGGCAGTGCACGGGCGGCGCGCGCGCCAACGTCGTTCGGCTCGGCGAGCAGACCTCCGTGCATGCAGGCGACATTCGGGGCAGCGGCAACGGAGTCTTCGAGCAGACCGGCAACATGTTCCGCGCGGCGGAAGGTCTTCTGCACGAGGCCGGGATGAGTTTCCGCGACGTGATCCGTACCTGGATCTATCTGCGCGACATCGACCGGGACTACGACGATCTCAACCGGGCCCGACGCGAATTTTTCGACCGCTGCGGTCTCGAGCGAAGGCCTGCCAGCACCGGTGTTCAGGGGGCTGCGTTCGCCGATGCTCACGACGTTTCGATGGGCCTGTACGCGGTCAAGTCGTCGCAGCCGCTGCAAGTCACGTTGATGTCGACCACGACGCTCAACGAGGCCTGGACCTACGGCGCGGACTTTTCGCGCGGGCTGCGCATCGTCGATGCGAACAAGACCGCTCTTTACGTCTCGGGGACGGCCAGCATCGACGAAACGGGGCAGAGCGTTCACGTCGGTGATTTTGCCGGCCAGGCGGATCGGATGCTGCGCAACATAACGTCGCTTCTTGCCGCGCAGGGCGCCTCTTTTCGGGACATAGTCTCGGCGGTCACGTACCTGAAGCACCCGGGTGACGCGCCGGCGCTGCGCGAGATCTTCCGCAATCGCGGCTTCGACGGCTTCCCTAGCACGCTGGTCGCGGCCCCACTGTGTCGGCCCGAGCTTCTTTGTGAAGCCGAGGCGCTGGCGATCGTGGCACCGCCGAGATCGGGAGGGTAGTCAGCGAAGATGCCAAGGGCCTGTCGTTCCCTCGTGATGGCTGCAAGCTTTCCGGCGGTCATTGCCGTGGTCCTGTCCTTGGCCGGGACCGCTCGTGCTGCGGATGCGCAGCCGACGGTCGCGATCGATGCGGCCGTAGGACAACTGAAGATCAGCTATCCGCAGGAACGAACGCTGTTTCCGCCGGAGAGCGTCGCGCCCACCTTCGTGTGGGATGACAAGACGGGGAACGTCGACCGGTGGCTGGTGGCGGTTCGTCTTGGAAACAAGAGCGAGGACCTGCGTTTTTCAGTCGAGGCCCCGCTCTGGCGCCCCTCCGAGAAGGATTGGGAAACCATCAAGCAGCAGACCTCGGAGAAGGACGCTGCGGTTGTAGTGACCGGCGTGAGCCACGCGGACGGTGCGACAGTTCTGTCCTCGGCCCAGGTTCACGTTCGTACTTCAAAGGACAGGGTCGGCGATCCGCTTTTCTACCGCGAGGTTCCGCTGCCGTTCCTTTCGGCGGTGCAGGATCCGTCGAGAATCCGCTGGCGTTTCGGCACCATCGATTCGCAGTCGGGACCGCCGATCGTTCTGCATAATCTGCCGGTGTGCGGCAACTGCCACTCGTTCGCCGACAACGGCAGCGTTCTCGGGCTCGACGTCGATTACGGCAACGACAAGGGTGCATACGCGATCTTGCCGGTGTCCAAGAACATGGTGATGAACGATGAAAAGATCATCACCTGGGCTGACTACAAGCGCGAGGACGGAGAGCTGACCTTCGGTTTGCTGTCGCGGGTTTCGCCGACGGGAAGGTATGTCATCAGCACGGTCAAGGACCGCTCGGTGTTCGTTGCGATGCCCGACATCGCCTTCTCGCAGCTCTTCTTTCCGATCAAGGGCATCCTCGTCGTCTACGACCGGGAGACCGGTAAGTATGCGGCGTTGCCGGGCGCCGACGATCCGCAGTACGTGCAGACCAACGCCGTGTGGAGCCCCGACGGAAAAACCATCGTCTTCGCCAGGGCGAAAGCCTACCGGATGCAGAGCATCGATCAGCAGAACAACGCGCTCGTCGATGAAAAGGACGTCCCCGAGTTTTCGGTGGACAGGAAGCCGTTCCGCTACGACCTCTACCGGATTCCGTTCAACGACGGGAAGGGCGGAACACCCGAACCACTGAAGGGCGCCTCCGGCGACGGGATGAGCAACTTCTTTCCGAAGTTCTCGCCGGACGGCAAGTGGATCATCTTCTGCAAGGCAAGGAGCTACATGCTGCTGCAGCCAGACAGCGAGCTGTACATCGTTCCGGCCCAGGGCGGCGAGGCCAGGCGACTGCGCTACAACACCGCGCGGATGAACTCATGGCATAGCTGGACTTCCAACAGCCGGTGGCTGGTCTTTTCGTCGAAGGTCAACACTCCGTACACGCAGTTGTTCCTGACGCACATCGACGAGGACGGCCAGGACAGCCCGCCGGTGTTGCTCGAGCGTTTCACTTCGCCGGACAGGGCCGCGAACATTCCCGAGTTCGTCAAGTTACCGGGCGATGCGATCACGGAGATTCGCGAGGAATTCCTCGACGCCTACTCGTTCCTGCGCGCCGGGATGGCCAACGAGAGGACCGGAGATCACTCAGGAGCGGAGCGCGCGTATCGGCGCGGTCTGGAGGTCGACCCGAACAACGTGGAGATGCACAACTCGCTGGGCTGGACGCTGTTCCAGGAAGCCAAAACCAGCGAGGCGGTAGCGGAGTACAGGAAGGCGCTGGCGGCCGACCCCAACCACGTCAAATCACACAACAACCTGGGATTGGCACTGGTGGAACTGGGGCAACTCGAAGAGGCGGCGTCGCACTTCAGGAAGTCGCTGGAGTTCGAGCCCAAGGCCGAAATCTACAGCGACCTCGGTTTTGTCCTGGCCCGGTTGGGAAAGACCGAAGAGGCCATGGCTGATTATCGCCGGGCGCTCGCACTGGATCCGCACTGCGCGTCGGCGCACTTCAATCTGGCGGTCACGTTCGTGCAGACCGGCAAACTCAGCAAGGCCGAGTCCCACTTCCGGCAGGCGATTGCGGGGAAGCCCAATGCCGAAACCCACAACGGTCTGGGCTTCGTCCTGTCCGGACAGGGCCGACAGGACGAGGCCGTGGCCGAGTTTCAGGAGGCGATCCGCGTCAGTCCCGACTACACGCCGGCCTACAACAACCTGGCCAAGGCGATGGAGCAGCAGGGCAAGCTGAAGGAAGCTGAGTCCTATTACAGGCAATCGCTTGCGCGTAAGCCGAGCGCGGCGGTGTTCAACGATCTCGGGCTGGTCCTGCTCCAACTCGGCAGGAAGGATGAAGCCGCAGAGGAGTTTCGCCGCGCGCTCGTTCAGGATTCCGGCTACGATCAGGCGCGGCGCAACCTCGGCGGCATTTCCGGGAAGCCCTGAGCGCCGGGATCACGCGAGCAGCGGAAGGAGCGTGAGGCTTTGCAAGTCGCCGCGCAGCGTGCGCGTATGCGGCCGCCGCGTGGAATCCTGACGGGAATTCGCTGCGGCGTGTTTTTTTGGGGTGGACTTAGCCTATGCGTTTGGGGAAATTGGCGCTGCGAAGGGGAGGCATCGGCCTCCCTCGTGTTTTCCAGCGACAAGACAGTGCGAATTGACGGGGTTGGGGCCGATGCAAACAAAAATTCTGGGACGAACGATTGCCTTGCTGGCATGCTGCGGCGCCGCGCTGCTGTGTCTGGCGCTGTGGACGCCGGCTGCGCATGCGTACCCGATGTATAACGACGGTTTCGGGACCGGCTGCTTTACGTGCCACGATGGATTCAGCGGAGGGCCGCAGCATCCGTTGCACGCCATGCACACGAGCAAGTTCGGCATCACCGAGTGCAACCTGTGCCATTCCAACGGCCCCGGCAGCACGCCGGTGCGGACGTACACCAGCGGGAGCGGCGGCGGCTTCGGCTGCGTGGGGTGTCACGGCAACGATTACGGCGAGACTTCGTCGAGCAACGGTCTGGCGAAGGCCAGCGGCTACGGTCTACGTCAGGTGCACGCGAACAACGGCGTGACCGTTTGCGCGACCTGCCACAAGCCGGGACTGCTCGGTGCCAGGAATCCCTTCCCGGCGATCCTGCCTGAGAGCGTCAAGCCTCCTTACTACAAAGCGCCGTTCAGCAATCTGAGGAACCCGTGCGCGAGCTCGGAGGAAGACTCGACCTTCGACGTCAACCTCGTCGGCCTCGACAATGACGGCAACGGGTTCTCGGACTGGCCCGCCGATGCGACCTGCTCGGAGCCGACGACCACCACGACGACGACCAGCACTACCACCACGACATTGCCGGTGGCTTGCGGTTTGGCGCCTGCCGGAGGTTGCGTCGCTGCGGACGGCGGCCAGTTGATGGTCAGCGAGAAGGCATCCGGTAAGGAGAAGCTCAAGGTCGGTCTGACCAAGCTTCACTCGGCCGTGACACAGAGCACGTTCGGCGATCCGGTCACCGGCGGGACCAGTTACGCCATCTGCGTCTACGATGCTTCCGACACTCTGCGCGACGAGATTTCGGTCGCCCGTCCCGGAGACTCGTGCGGCACGCCGCCGAAGCCGTGCTGGTCGCTGATTTCCACCAAGGGCTACAAGTACGCCGACAAGACCAATTCCGCGGATGGCATCTCGAAGATGACTCTGCTCGGCGGTGATGCGGGCAAGGGCAAGATCGCCGTCGGGGGCAAGAACAATGCTTCGGCGGGCCAGACATCGCTTCCGACCGGGATTGCGGCACTGCTGCAAAGCAGCACCCACGCAACCGTTCAGATTCTGACGGTCGATGCCGGTTGCTTCACGGTGAC
Organism: uncultured bacterium; assembly: GCA_903893315.1. Classification (GTDB taxonomy): domain Bacteria; phylum Desulfobacterota; class Binatia; order UBA1149; family CAITLU01; genus CAITLU01. The sequence continues at coordinate 278,097 of CAITLU010000013.1, read as the reverse complement.
GGTGACGCAGGTGAAGAAGGCGGACGGCGCCACCTTCATCGCTACCGCTCCGTAGTTCTACCTTCGGGGCCGCTACGCGGCACCGAAGTAACGCCGCTGTGTTCTAAACAAACGCCTCGTTCTCGAGGTTGGAGGGTAAGGGTCATGTTGAAGGGGAAAACGAACTTTGTCGTTGGGTTTGCCTTGGGTGCACTGCTGTGCGGATCGGCAGCGGTTTACGCGGTGGGGGCACTCTACACACCCTCGCCTGACGGCGACTGGCTGCGGGATGCAGCCGTGTATGCGCCCGGTACGACCGATCAGATGAACGTTCTTGCCGACATTCAGCCCGGCGCCACGACTCTCATGCTCGAGGTCGGCTTGCGCTTCAACGCGCTCGCTGCGGCCGGAAAGAAGAAGAGCTGGGGCTCTGCCGAGCACCAGGTCGATGAGATCGAGGCGACGTTCGAAAAGCTCGCGATCACACGCCCGGAGTACGCGGATGCTCTCCACTCGTACCTTACCGCGAGCCTGACTCCGGTGAGGGACGCGATCACCGCCCAGGACAAGGCTATGTTCCAGTCGGCGCTCGGTTCGGCGGTCTCGGCGTGCACCTCGTGTCACGTCAACATCGGCGCTCCGTTTCTGGTCGTGAAGCTGGGCAAGTCGGCCATTCCGATCGAGTAGCGTGGCGGGACTCGCGTGACGTGGCCGGCTCAGGCTTTTCATGCCGGCGGCCATGATTTGCGTTTCAGTAACAAGGGCGCTCCGAGCGGGGCGCCCTTGTCGTTTGTGGGCGCACCTTTTTGCGACAGGTCACGGCCGCGAAAGCCGCTGCGGTTGGCACAACTCAATTCTCGGTGCTTGCGAGAGACACGATCTTCGGTGGTGCGCCGCAGGGGCGGGACGACACGCTCGAAGCGATGGCGAGAAAATTCCGAGTATGGAGCACGTTTCCCGCCATGGAATCCTCTCCTGATGAACCGCTTGGCGGATCCAGCCGAGTGCTCGGATTTACTCTGATTCCTGCAATGAGGTGAAGATTCCCATGCGCGTGCTGGTTGCGGCGTTAACGGCGGCGGTTCTCTGGCTGGTCGCGGCGGTGGCGATCACCTGGACCGCGCTGCCATCGCTGCGAACGGATTTCTATTCGAGTATCCCCCGCGACCAGATCGAGGTCTTTCAGCGCAGCGTCGCGCTAAAGACCGCCGCCGGCGCGGATTGGATCCACGCAGGCTGGATCGCCGACCCGGAGCGTGAAATCTACCGCGTCTGGCTTCGAAGCGGAGACGATGCGTGGCGGTTGGTCGAAACGGCGCGTTACGGTTCGGCGCTGCTTCGCGATCTGCACGCCGGGAGTGACTACGAGGTGAGGGTCGAGGCGGTCAGGGAGGGGGCGAGCCGCGAGATCGGGACCGCAATCGTTCGTACTACGGCCGCGGGGAGCGGCGTGTTGGAAAAGCCGGTCATCGCCGGACCTTGGCGAGAACTCTTTCGACCATCCAAGGCCGGCGACTACGTCAACGATCACACCGTGTTTCGCGATGCGTCGGGGCGCTGGCGTTTGCTCGGCATTACCGGTCCGGGGCGCGGCGACTACGGCGCCGAGGTGCGCCTGGCGCAAGGACGCGCGCCCGACATGGCTGCGGCCGTCGGAGCAGAGACGTCGGCCGATGCAGCAGCGGCGGCGCGTCCGCTCGGCTTCGGTGAATTGCTTGCGTCCGGCGGCATGGTCGAGGACGAAGCAGTCGCCGATTTTCACCAACCGGCGTGGGCGCCGCACGTTATCGGTGATGCTGGTGGTCTGTTCCATCTGTTCTGGTCGCCGCACCGTCTTGCGCATGCGGTATCGCTCGACGGCGCGCACTGGTATCGCCGCGCCGATGCCATCGCGAGGCCGAGCGGCTGGTTTTTCCGCGATACGATGGTGTTCGAAGCGGCTCCTGGACAGTGGTTGCTCTACGCGACATCGCGCGGCTGGTGGTACTCCGCCGTGGATCTGTATCAGTCATTCGATCTCGATCACTGGCAGATCATCGGCACTGCGTGGCAGTCCGCGCGCGGCAGCGAGCGCAACGCGCTGGTTTCTTCGGCGGAGTCGCCATTCGTCGTTCAGCGCAAAGGCCGCTACTACCTGTCGATTACCTACAACAACGAGACCGGCATCACGGCGCCGCTCGCGCTTGCGCTCGGACACTGGACCGGAGGCGCCGACGCCTACAACGACACGCTGATATTCGCTTCGACCGATCCGTATGACTTCGGCCAGTGGCGCGGCCGCGGCCACGACTCGCAACTGGTCGGCGAGATTCAGGCCCACGCGGCGGAGTTCGTCCACGACGGCAGTGACGACTCGTGGTACGCGACCACCTGCGGCTGGCCGCTGGCCGCGACACTGACGAGCGGCGAGGTCGCCGCGGCAGCGCTGCGTTGGGAGCCGGCCGCTCGCTGAGCGCGTGTCGGCGCAGCGCCTTGCGTGATTCGACGCGTATGACAAAAGGCCGAGGCGAAGTCCGATATCCCAGGTAGGAGAACCGCAATGCCTCGAACTCTCGACCAGTCCAGTCCCTATTGGATCGACAACCCGGCACGTGTCCGTGACCTGCAGAGTGCGATGGCCAAACGCGGTCTCGACGCCTACCTTGCCACGCGGCCGCGTTCGTTCAGTTTCCTGCTCGACGTCTTCTGTCCGTGGCGAAGCTACATGCTGATCCCCCTCGAAGGCGATCCGGTTCTGTACACTTTCCTGGTCGACGCGGCGCGCATTGCCGACGAGACCTGGGTAGGCGCGGATCGAATCCGGCCTTATTTCCCGCTTTCCGGTCAGGATCCGATTACGCTGCTTGCCTCGACTTTGACCTCGGAATTCCGGCTGCCGCGCGGCAGACTCGGAATCGAAGACGGGATTTCCACATACACCCCCGAGGGTCATCTAAGCCACTACGAATACCAGGCGCTTTCGGCGGCGTTGCCGGGCTGGGAGTTCGTCAATTCACACGACCTCGTCGATGCGCCGTCGGTGATCAAGGATGCCGGAACCGTCGCGCGTTTTCGCGAGGCCTCGCGGATCGTCGATGTCGGACACCAGGCGGCACGCGCGGCTCTCGAGCACGGCGGATGGAAAGGCATGACGGAAACCGTTATCGCCGGCATCGCGGCGCTGGCGATGCGTCGCGCGGGCAGTGTTTCGGAATGGAACTTTGCGGGACTCAACGAGATATCTTCGGGTTACCGCACCGGCCTCGGCGCCTGCACGCCGGCGACGACGCGCGAGATCGGTGCCGGCGAGCCGCTGATGCTCGATTTCCACTCGATGTTCATGCTGGCCCTCGGCGATCACTCCCACAATTATCTGATCGGACCGACTTCGCCGCGCCTGCGTCGTCACGCCGATAATTTCGTCGAACTGGTCGCGACTGTGCTCGGCGCCTACCGCTCCGGGATCACGCCGTCGGAACTCATCGCCGTCATGATGGACCGCGCCGGAACGCTCGGGTGCGCGCAGCACGTGCTGCCCGCCTGCGAACACGGGATCGGTCTGTTCGGCGACGAGTGGCGTATCGGTGCGGCCGATGCTGGGCCGTTCCCGTACTGGACCGCTCCCGACCATGCCTATGCGCAGGGAGAGCTTCTGATCTGTGCGATGCAGTACGTCGCACCGGAAGACGGCGTCGGCTTTCGCTACGAGAACCCCATCCTGATCGGCAAGGATTCGTGCGAGACGCTCTCTAAGTTCCCGCTCGGGATCGAGGAAATAGACTGAGGCCGGGCCGATCCGCGCTACGGCGGCGTCGCGCGACTGGTCAGCGGACCGGCTGTCGCGGCCGCACCGCCTGCTCGGCAATTCTCGCGCAATGCGCGCACTCGGCGCAGTTCGTCGCCGAACAGCCTTTGGGCAGCAGCAGCCCGCCGAGGGCTTGATTGTCGATGACCCACGGCATCGTCGTGTCCATCATGGCCCTGGCCTGCTTGACCGCAGCCAGCGAACGATTGATGCCGAGAGTTCGCAGCGCATCGAAGATCGGCAGGCGGCGTCGCCGCGGAGCCGCGCCGCGCGGTCCGATCAGGTCCAGCAGGTCTCCCTGCCATTTGCGGTCGCGATAGGCGACGACGCGCTCGACCAGTACGTCAGACGAACACGAGCGATCGACGATCTTGAAATGCCTGACGCCGAGTTCCTCGTAGCGTTCCAGGTCCTCCGGACGAATGAAGTCGGCTCGGATCAGGTTGAGCGGGTCGCTGCGTTTTTCCTCCAGGCACCAACTCGCGCACGGGTCGACGGGCTGGGCGCCCGGCCTGCTCGAATGCGACAGGCGCGCGGCGTGAGTGCGGGCCAGCGGGCAGCGCAGCAGACAGCCGATGTTGACCGGCAGTTCGACATCTGCCGAACCACAGGCGGCGACGATCCGGCGGATCACCGGCAGGTCGCGGCTGAGCACGTGGGTGTCGATCGCAAGCACGTGGGCGCCGAGGTTCTGCCAGTACAGGGCCTGTTCGATCGTACAGATACCGACGAAGACGCTGACGCGGATGCGAAGCGGCGTATCGGCGGCCAGAGCGACCAGCCACGGATGCGCGACCGTCACCCCGGTGGCACCGAGCTCGACGGCTCGCGCCAACGTGCGCCGCAGCTGACGTTCGAGGCGGAGACCCTCTTCCTGCGCGCCCAGACACAGCGGATTGAGAAGCAGGTTGAATCCCATCCCCGCGTCGCGGCAGCGTTGGATGTGACGACCAAGCTGGCGCCAGTTCACCGGCGGCGTGATGGCCCTGGGCCTGCCGTGGCCGAGAGGGGAATCGTCGCAGGCGCCGAACAATTCATCGACTTCGAGTCCGGCCAGTCTGCCGGGGAGGTCGTCGTCGAAATTGGTGGCAACAGAGAACATGCGGACTCCAAGGCCGGAGATCTGGTGCCCCGGCGGACTATTCGACGAACGGGCTAGTCTCGATCATGACCGACGCGGGAGCGCGGCGGGTTAAGCGTTTCACGCCGAGGAGTTCCTATGACGTCCGACCGGCGCTGTATATTCCCCTCGGCAAAGAAATAGTTGCCGCTGCGCCCGCGGACGAGCGCGCCATCCGGCTTCTGTGCGCCAGGCGACGTGCCGCGCTGTATGACGCGCCGACCGCAAACCGAGGCACCTTGCGGCGCCGCCGGTTGGCCGTCAGCCGGCGATGCCGCTCACCCCTTCTCTACGTCCACGCGCACGTGGCGATCGGTAGGAACCGGTTGCCACGAGAACAGGCGGAAGGCGAGATGACCATATCCCGACGCCAGCCCCAGCCATTTCATCTGGCCGGGTTCGAGGTCGGCCTGGCCCTTCCAGTCTTCGTGCATGAACGGCTCGAAGCCGTTGTAGACGATCACCTGGCCGGGCCGGCAGGCCGGCGTGAGCTTGGCCGCTATCTTCATTTCTCCGACATCACTGGAGATCTTGACGCGGTCATCGTCGACGATGCCGAGTGCGGCCGCGTCGCGATCATTGAGGAAGACGAACGGCTCTCCGCGGTGCGTGTTGGCCAGCGTCTTACTGGTCATGTTCATCGAGTGGACGCTCCAGCGGTTGTGCCCGCTGGTCAGGATGAAACGGCGGTCGGCGCCGCCGTGGTTGGGCGACTCCTTGTGGGTCGGCAATTCTTCGCCCGCCTCCAGGAACCATTCGTGGTCGATGTAGAACTGCGCGCGGCGCGTCAGCGTGTCGTAAGGAATCTTGTCTTCGGTATGCCAGCGGAACGGATTGTGGACTTCGTCGGGGCGCAGCGTTGAAGCCTGTGAAACTCCGTGGCCGACCATTCCCCAGCCGGTGAAGCGCACCGCGCCTTTGTCGCGCAGAGTTTCGAGCGTGGTGCCGGGCGGAAGGATGCCGTAGGCGGCGTTGTCACGGACCGTTTCGTCGAAATGGGTTTCCTGGTCGCGCAGTGCGCCGCCCAGAGTCGCCTGCGCGCTAAGGCCTACGAGGCTGCGGATGTTGCCGCCGTGATCGGCGAATTCACTGATGCCGCGCGCGACGGCGCGTTCTTCGATTGCCTCGACGAGGCGGATGCCGATTTCGTGGTCCGACAGCGACTCGCCGGCCGGCGGCACGGCGCGGTCGGCGAGCACGCAGTTCAGATGATGCACCGACGGCATCGGCATCTGGACCTTTTCGTGGTGCTGAGCCGCGGGCAGGATGTAGTCGGAGTACATGCCGGTGGTGTTGATGCGCGTGTCCACCGAAACGATCATCTTCAGCTTCGGCCACAGGTGCTCGAGCAGCAGATTGGAGCCGCCGCGGTGACGGCGCAGGGCGTTGCCGCCGGCTTCGAAGAAGACTCGCGGCTCGACGGTCGGATAGACGTCGGGCAGGCTGCCGTTCCACCAACCTTTCGCAGCGGCTTCATCGAGGTACTCGCCGAAGCTACGTTTCATGGAGGGGTCGTGGTTAACGGGATTGTCCCAGCGATCCTTGACGCCGTACTGGTGGTACCAAAGATACGACGGTGAGATGACCTTGCCCATTCCCGCCATGTCACTGGCCATGACGGCGGCGCGGTTGATCAACATTTCCTGCGTGACGGTCGGATCGCCGCCGGCGAGCATCCGCGACATCTGGTTGACGTTGCCGATGAACTTGCGCGCTGCGTCTTGTCCGGGGCTGCCCTTGCGTGTGACGAAGGCCGCGCCGTCCAGACCGAGAACCGCCCACGCGCGGGTGCCGGTGCCCTTCTTGCCCCAGTTGCCGGTCAGACCGAGCAGCAAGGCCATAGCGCGCTCCATCAGGTCGCCGTGGTAGCACTTGCCGGAGTTGCAGCCGCAGAAGATCTTGGTGCGGCGGGTTGCGACCTTGCGTGCCAGCTTGCGGATGTTGTCGGGATGCAGGTCGCAGATCACGCCGGCCTTCTCGGGCGTGTAGGCCTCGAGATCGCGTCGCAGGCGCGCGAACACCGGTTCGACCATGACCGTGGTCCCGTCCGCCAGATCCACCGAATAGATTCCGTCGAGCGCCGGGTCGGCGCCTGCCAGGGCCAGAGTGCCGCGCGGCGCCAGCGCGAGCTGATCGGTTGCCGAATCCCACCAGAAGAACTGATCGTCGCGCTCGCCGGGGCCGACATCGTCGCCGCGCAGGAAGCGGCCGTTATCTATGCGTACCAGGAGCGGAAGATCGGTCTGTTCCTGTACGAACTTCCGGTTGTAGAGATTCGCCTCGATGATCACCTGGCACATCGCCAGTGCCAGCGCCGCATCGGTGCCGATGCGAACCGGCAGGTGGTAGTCGGCGTGAATCGCCGACGGGCTGTAGTCCGGTGCGATCGTCACCACTTCGCCGCCGTTGTAACGAGCTTCGGCGAGGTAGTGATAGAAAGTGATGTAGGTGTAGACCGGGTTGGAATGCCAGATCAGCGTCAGTTCGGCGAGAAACCAATCGTCCATCGACGCGACCGGATTGAACATTCCCCAAGTCAGGTGGAAGCCCGGGCTGAAGTCGTGAAATTCGGCGCCGCCGTCGGTGGTGGTGGCGCCGAGAAGGCCGCCGAACACGCGAGCCGGTGATGCGCCGAGTTCCGGGGTCATCGGTACGATGATCGCCTCGGGACCCTGTTCCTGGATCGCGTCGAGGATCGAGTCGGCGATCTCGGCGAGCGCGCGCTCCCACGACACGCGCTCGAACTTTCCTTCTCCGCGTTCACCGCTGCGCCTCATCGGATAGAGCACGCGGTCGGGCGCGTCTAGCAACTGGGTCCAGCAGGCGCCCTTCTGGCAACCCATCGGGTTCATGTCGGGAATGCCCGCTTCGATCTGCGGCAGTATCCCAGCCTGCTCTTCGCGCAGGATCTTGCCGTCCTTCACGTAGACGTGCAGCGGGCAACCTGACGGGTAGCAGTCGACGTTGTGGCTGCCCCACGTGACGCTGTCCCACTTCCATTTGTTTCGGTAGGCGTCCGCCCATGAACCTTCGGCTTTCTGCATTGTGTTGCTCCCCTGCGCGTAACTACTACACCGATATGCTTATCGACGGGATGACGCACACGCCGTGCGCGGATGATCGTGGTCATCAGTCCGGCGTGGTGATTGAGGGGCCGGAAGCTTCCGGAGAGTCGTCCGACTGTGCAGATCATCCTGGCGCGGCGCGAGTAGGCAAGCTCGCCACGGCTGTGTGCGGCTGTTAGCTTGCGTGCCGTCCGCGACGGCGCTGCTTGCGACCCGGCGTGGTGACCGGAGGCAAACTCTCGATGAAGAACGAACCGAAGCTCGAACTGCTGTGTGAGTACTATGCGACGCTCAAGGCGCCGGTCGTGGTGGGGGACGGTCCTTACGGGATGCGCCAGATCTTCGACATCACCGGAGGCGAGGTCACCGGGCCGCGGCTGAGCGGGCGTATCCTGCCGAGTGGAGCCGACTGGATCCTGGTCGGTGCCGACGGAGTGGGGCGTCTCGACGTCAGGGGCACCATCGAGACCCACGACGGCGCGATCATCTACATTTCCTACACCGGCGTTCTGCACATGACGGAAAACGTGATGCAGGCGCTGGTAAGCGGGGAGTTCACCGAGTTCGGAGAGACCTATTTCTACGCCAACCCACGCTTCGAGACCGGCGATCCGCGTTATTCGTGGCTGAACGGTCTTTTCATAGTCAATCAGGGCCGCGTGGGACCCAACCGCGTCGAATACCGGTCCTTCGAAGTCAGATAACAGCCTGCCGATCAGTTTCTCGCGCGGGAAGCCGCGAGTTGGCGCAGCCGCGGCGTGAGGATCTTGTCGATGCGTTCGGCGACACGCTGGTTGCCGTTGGCGGTCACGTGGCAGACATCGATGTACGTGTACTCGTTGCCGTCGAAGATGTCGGTGAAATCGTACGCCCAATCGACTCCCGACTCGGCGAGAATCCGACGCACGATGGGGTAGACGAGGTTTTGCTCGTTCTGCGGTGAGTAGTCCTCGGGGCTCAGGTGGTCGACGCGCGGAGATCCGATCGAGGCGACCGGTTGCAGGATGGCGATGAAGTCAGCGCCGCCTTCGCGCGCGACCGCACGGGCAATTTTCCAGTTGTTGACCATCGTCTCCGCGACCCGCTGCGCGTATTCGGGCGACTCGTGGCACCGCGACGGGTACTGTCCCGGACCGTGCAGGAGGCGCGCGATCGCCTTGCCGGAAAGAAGTTCCTGCAACGGGCCGGTGAGATCGGCCAGGATCCAGGAAGCGGGTTTGAGCAGGCGTTGGATCTTGGCTGCGTGGACGTGCCCGTTGATGTCGACCTCTGGCCGACAGTAAGTCACTGCGTCGTTGTTGCCGTCGTAGAAGACGACCAGGTCCATCGGCTGATCCTGGTTGACCAGGTTGACCAGTTGCGCGAGGTCCTGGCGCGTGGAGAACCCCGACTCGCCGTGGTTGACGACCCGGAAGTCAGGCTCCAGCCGGTTGAAGAACGCGGGGATCGTATGATTATCCTCGACGCCGGTGCCCCACATTGTCGAGCCGCCGAAGAACATCACCGTGCCGACCGGTGCGTCGGTGGTTGCCGCAAGGACTCGGTCTCCGTCGGCGCCGACGGTCGTGGTCTTGCCGTGGAACTCTTCGCGTCTCCACTCAACGAAAGGAACGTAGCGCGTTTCGAGCTGATTGAACTCGCCGAGGATCTGACGCGACAGTTCCTTGTCCGGGTAGTTGGGCAGTTCGGCGCGGTTGTCCGAGGGAAGAACCAGAGTCGTGTAGATTCGGTGGCCGTCGAGGATCACCGCGGCAAGCAGATTCAGCGCCACCAGCAGAACCACGACGAGCACGGCGTTGAAGGCTGCGCGCCTGCGGAATCCGGGTTTGCGGCTCATCGTCCCGTGCTCCATCTGTCCGGTCGTTGCCCGCCGCAAGGCCCTCTCAGGAGCAACGCGATGCGCTGTGCTGGTAGCTGGTTAGTCACTGAAGTCGGTTGGAGGCTGCCGCCGCGATCATTCCTGGTCGTTTTCGTAGAATACATACGGCGTCGAGTAGTCGCTGACTTCGAAGTAGACCTTCTGCTCGCCGGGATCGACCTTGTAGTTGAAGTTGCGGTCGTGGACGCCGTAGCCGAAGCGGTAGGCGCGGGCCACGTCGCGTTTGCCTGAGGTCGCCATGGCAGTGCTCATCTTGTCGATCTTGATGAAGCGCATGTAGACCTTGTCCCCGGCCATCACGTCGAGCACGCCGTTGGTTCCGGTCCAGTTCTGGATGGCGCGGCCCAATTGGTTCTGCGACTCCTGCGTGCAGCCCCCGACGAACACCGCCGAGATAAAGGCGGATGCGAACAGTCCACGACGGGCGGCGGTGGCAAAGGCATCCCATGCCGGGGTTATAGTTGACCGCCGTGATAGCAGAATTTTCATGTTCGCTCCTTTGGCTGCGACGCTGTCGCGGTCGCCGACATCTGCGCGATTAGAGCACGAACTCCGATAGAGTGTCATCGCGGCCGCGTGCGGGTGGAGCGATCACCGGTTGGGCTCAGAGAGAGTTGCCCGGTATGGTTGGGCGACGATGCGCGCAACAGCGGGCTTCGCGCCGACGCCGACGAGTAAGGCGGCGCCATTCGTTACCAACGGAGCAGGACCATGCGTGTAGAAACCAGCCTTCCGCTCGGCAACTGGAGTGCCGTCGCCGACACGGCCCGTCGCGCCGAGGCCGCCGGCTTCGACGGCCTGCTGACCTACGAGATCGCCAACGATCCGTTCGTACCGCTGGCTCTGGCGGCGATGGCCACCGAACGGGTGCGCCTCGGCACCGCGATCGCGGTGTGCTTTCCGCGCAGCCCGATGGTGATGGCCAACATCGCGCGTGACCTGCACGCCGAGAGCGGCGGCCGCTTCACGCTCGGACTCGGCACTCAGGTCAAGGGCCACAACGAGCGCCGCTTCAGCGTGCCGTGGACGCCGCCGCTGCCGCGGCTGCGAGAGTACATCGAGGCCCTGCGTGCGATCTGGCGTTGCTGGGAGACCCGCGAGCCGCTCGCTTTTGAGGGCGAGCACTACACTTTCACGCTGATGACTCCGGAGTTTTCGCCGCCGCCGACCGGTCTCGGGCCGATCCCGGTGACGGTCGCCGCGGTGAAACCCGCGATGCTCGGACTCATCGGCCGCATCTGCGACGGCGTGCGTCTGCACGGCTTCGCCACGCGCAAGTACCTCGAGGACGTGGCGCTCCCCGCCCTGAACGAGGGCATGGCCAAGGCCGGGCGTGACCGTTCGACCTTCGAGATCTGGGGCGGCGGGTTTCTGGCCACGGGTCCCGACGAGGCTGCGGTGGCCGCGCAGCTCGAAGCCATCCGCTACCGAGTCGCGTTCTACGGATCGACGCGCAGCTACCACGGAGTGCTCGAGGCTCACGGCGCGGAGGACCTCGGCCACAAGCTGCACGCGATGTCGAAGGCCGGGCGCTGGAGCGAGATGGCAGCCGAGGTTCCCGACGATCTGCTGCGCGAGTTTGTTGCCGTCGCACCGTACGACGGGCTGGCCGAGGCTGTGCGCGCGCGCTTCGGCGGTCTGACCGACGCCATCAGCGTCGATTTTCCGCGCTCCACGCCGGCCGGGCAGGTGGCCGAACTGGTGGCTGACCTCAAGGCTATCCCGTCCGCGTTCCGATCGTTTCCGAAAGGCTGACCACGGACGACTCGTCGGCGGTCAGCTTAAGCAGGTCCACGTGCAAAGCGGGTGGAGAAGGGTATTCTCGGGGGCGTCATGGCAACCGGAGTTCGTGACCAGGCCTCCGGCGTTTCCAGACCGGCGGCGGCTCGCCTTTTCACTATTGGCGACGCGAGCTTGAAACCTCGACTCGGGCGCTGATGATGGGGCAAATCGGTAGAAAAAACGCGGCCTCGCTTTCCTTGCCATACCGGCGTGGTTCAGCCATTGTCGACCCCCATCTGCGGGTCATGGCGGGGCGTGGATGACGGTTTGGCTACGGGCTTTGGTTCATATCGACGCGGCAGCGAGTCGTGTCGAGCAAGCTAACAGGGGCGTGATGCTTCAGAAACGTTCGGCGAAGTATGTGGCCCTTAACGGTGTGTCGGTCGCGATTGCGGCTGCGGTGATCGCGCACGCGGCTCCGGCGCATTCCGACAACGGCCCAGCCTGTGTTCAGGCCATGGTGCGCTCGATCGACGTGGTGTCCTCCGTTCACGGACTCGCCGTTCGCGACTGTGCGCGTCGGGCCGCATTCGGTCGGCTGCCGGTAGGCGGGGACTTCAAGGCTTGCTTGACCCGCAAGGACGAGGGTCCCCTGCGTCGTCACGCATTCGACGGCACGTTGCAGAGAGAAACCCAATACTGCGTACCTGCGCCGGCCTTCGGATTCGTCAGCGGCGATAAGGTCAACCGTGCGGCCGATGACTGGGAACTGCAGGTAGGCAGCGACGTGTTCGGTCCCGTCATGGGCGACGCCCTTGTCACGTTGAGCGCCGATGCGGTCGTGTCGGGGTGCCAGCTCGCGGCGATGCGCGGCTACGATCGACTACGCACGGCCGCGCTGGACGGCCTGCTGCTTTGCTTGCAGCAGCACGTGGCATCCTGGGATGCAGCCGGGGTGAGCGGCTGCATCGACGGCAGCGATAACGATTCTTTGGTGAAGCTCGAACGCGCGGAGAGCATCTTCGAATCCGAAATAGCGACGGGGTGCTCCAAGGCGTCTCTGCCGGTCGCGTTTCCCGGAATCTGCACCGGCGCCGCTTCGGCGCAAGCGGCGGCTACCTGCATGGTCGCGCCGGTACGTTGCCGGACCTGTCGAATGTCGGAAGCGGCGCTCGGTGTCGTGGCTGACTGCGAGACTTTCGACAACGGTCAGGCCGACGGGTCGTGTCCGGCCGATACCAGCGCCTGCGGCAACGGCATCGCCGATCCCGGGGAAGAGTGCGACAAGACCGATGTCCACGACCTGACCTGTAATGCGCTCGGATTTGCCGGCGGCACGCTTGCGTGCACGCAGGCGTGCAACCTCGACACCAGCGGCTGCACGCACTGTGGCGACGGGGTCGTAGGGCAGGACGAGCAATGCGACACCACGGAGTTGGCGGGGGCCACCTGCGCGTCGCTGGGGTTCGAGGCAGGAACGCTGAGCTGCAGCGACAAGTGCAGCTTCGATACTTCCACCTGTAGCGTGTGCGGCGACGGTGTCGTCGGCGGCGCCGAACAGTGCGACGGCACTGACTTCGGCAGTCAGACCTGCGCGACCCAGGGTTTTGACGTGGGCACGCTCGCGTGTACCGGCGACTGCCAGCTCGACACCGCGGCCTGTTATCGCTGCGGCGACGGGCGCATCGATCCGGGCGAGCAATGCGACAGCGACAACCTTGCCGGCAAGTCGTGCACGGACCTCGGGTTCGTTGCCGGGCAACTCGGCTGTTCGCAGGATTGCAGCTACGACACTTCGTTGTGTTTCTCTGATTGCAACAAAAACGCCGTACCGCCCGCGGACCTGAAATTCGGCGTTGGTGATTCGCTGCGGCTGTTCGGTGACAGCATCACTCAGTCGTTCCACGAGAACCGATATCATTACGGTAAGATCCTGCTCAAAGTGCTCGGATCGAGCTACTGCGCCTACGCCAACGGTCTCTCGGTGTCGGCCGTCGGCCACAAGGGTTCTACCTACGCACACTACGGGAGTTACGTGCGGCGTCTTTTCGATGGTGCTTCCGATCGTGGACGACAGTGGGTTATGTTCGAGGACTTCGGCAAGACCGTAAAACTCGACCACGACCGTTTTGAGAGGGCGGTACGCGACGCGGTAGGTGTCGTGCGTAGAATCGACCCCAGCGCCGGAGTGCTGCTGGGCACGACTCCGCCGTTGGAGGAGTGTCCCGACCGCCCTGGAATCTGCAGCTACTACAACAGCGTCTGCAATTTCGTCGCCCACAACGACATCATCACTTCGCATCTCGCCGAAGAGTTGGCGGTAGACACTATTCCGTGGCACGAAGACTTCTGTCGGCTTCTCTGGAGTCGCCCCAGCCTGATGGACCTGCAGTTCACGATCGACGGAATTCATCCACGGCCGAGCGGTGATCTTGGGCTCGCGCTGTCGATCCTGAAGTGGGCCGGCGTGCCGCGTCAGGATCTGGTGCTCTCCGGCTTGGAGAGCCTTCACCCGGACCTTACCCCCGCCGAGGCGGAGCAGGTCGCCAATTGGATCTACGACCCCACGACGTATGACTGCTCGCAGATTCTGGAGCCGTGCGGCCAGCCTGGCCGCGAGTGCCTCGACTACATAACCCGGGCCGGCCTCTGAGGCCGACGCGGCCCCCGTTCAGCAGCGTCACTCCACGTTCGGTTCGAAAAGTTCAGTTCGAAAAAGCCGCGATCCCGGTCTGCGCGCGTCCGAGAATCAACGCGTGCACGTCGTGCGTGCCTTCGTAGGTATTTACCACTTCGAGATTGACCAGGTGGCGCGCGACGCCGAACTCGTCGCTAATGCCGTTACCGCCCATCATGTCGCGCGCCAGTCGCGCGATGTCGAGAGACTTGCCGCACGAATTGCGCTTCATGATCGAGGTGATCTCGACGGCAGCGGCGCCCTCGTCCTTCATGCGCCCCAGGCGCAGGCAGCCTTGCAGACCGAGCGTGATCTCGGTCTGAATGTCGGCGAGTTTCTTCTGGATCAGCTGGTTGGCCGCCAGCGGCCTGCCGAACTGTTTGCGATCGAGTACGTAGCGGCGCGCGCGGTGCCAGCAGTCTTCGGCCGCGCCCAGTGCTCCCCACGCGATGCCGTAGCGCGCACTGTTCAGGCAGGTGAACGGACCCTTGAGGCCACGCACGTCGGGGAACGCATTTTCTTCGGGACAGAAGACGTCGTCCATCACGATCTCGCCGGTGATCGAGGTGCGCAGGCCGACCTTGCCGTGCACCGCGGGAGCGGACAGACCGCCGGTACCCTTTTCGAGCACGAAGCCGCGAATAGCTCCTTCGTCGTTCTTGGCCCAGACGACGAAGACGTCGGCGATGGGGCTGTTGCTGATCCACATCTTGGTGCCAGACAGTCGGTATCCGCCAGCAACTTTGCGTGCGCGTGTGACCATGCTGCCGGGATCGGAGCCGTGGTCAGGCTCGGTCAGGCCGAAGCAGCCGATGGCGCGGCCGGCGGCGAGTTCGGGCAGGTACTTGCGCTTGGTCGCCTCGGTGCCGAACTCATGGATCGGCACCATGACCAAGGAAGATTGCACGCTCATCATGGAACGGTAGCCGGAGTCCACACGTTCGATCTCGCGCGCGACCAGGCCGTAGCACACGTAGCTGAGCCCGGCGCCGCCGTAGTTCTCCGGAATCGTCGGTCCGAGCAGCCCGAGCGCGCCCATTTCGCGAAAGATTTCAGGGTCGGTCTTCTCGTGTCGAAAGGCTTCGAGCACGCGCGGCGCGAGCCTGCCCTGCGCGTAGTCGCGCGCGGCGTCACGGACCTGGCGTTCGTCGCCGGTCAGTTGTTGATCGAGCAGCAAAGGGTCATCCCACTGGAAGGCGGTAGTCTTGTTGGACACGGGAGTTTCTCCTGCGCGACGGTGTGTCAGGTGCCGTCCGTGCGCTTGGCGGCTGATGCATAGAGGATAGTCACAACGGTACGCCAAAGGGAGGATCGCCGGCGCCTTGATCCGCGGCCGCGCCTTCAGCGAAGAACTCCGAACCGCAGGCTGCGGTGATGAACACGGCCCCTATCAGTTCGCGCATGCCGAATGGTTCGTCGGTCAGCAGGGCCGCCGAGCCGAGGCCGATCACGACTTCGAGTGTCAGCAGGATCGCCACGCGTCCGGGGGCAAGACGGCTGCCGCCGTACATCGTCAGCCACAGGACGACGGGCATCCAGACCAGGCCGAGAAGCGCCAGCCAACCGGCAGAGTCGGTCAGCATTTCGAGTGTCGGCAGCGCCCAGGGCCGGCCGCCGGGCAGCAGCGTAAGCAGCGAGAACAATGATCCGAGGAACAAGAACTGCACGAATACCTTGTCGAACTCCGGCGTGCGCGGTGCGATACGCCTCAGCACCACCATCGACACGCCCCACAGGAATCCCGACAGCAGTCCCATCCATTCCGCTGCCGTCTGCGGGACCACGGTGCCGCTGCCGATGCCGAACACGACGAACATTCCGATCAACCCGAGAGCGATGGTCACGATGCGAGCGCCGGTGATGCGGTCGCCGAGAAATATACGCGCCAGCAAAGTGCTCCAGACGGGAGTGAGATAGAAGAGCAGAATGACGCGCGCGACGCTGCCGCGCAGCAGCGCTTCGGAGTAGAGCGCGATGCAGGCGGCCATCAGGAAACCGGCCTGCACGAGCGGCCGGCCGCCGGCCGCGATGGAGCGCCGGCGGACCAGCGCAAACGGCAACATGATCAGCAGCGGAAGAGTGAATCCGGCGGCCGTTGCCCACGGGCCGCCGGGCCCGGCTTCATTGAGCCGCCGCAGCGGGATCCACAAAGTGCCCCAGAACAGCGTCGAAACCACGATCGCGAGAATCGGGCCGAACGCCGATGGCTGTGCAGTCTGTCGAGCGAGACCTACCGGTGGACCTGGATGCTGCGCGCTCGCTCCGAGGGAAGATAAAGCGTGACCATCGCCGGCTCGGGTCTGATGTCCACGCTTATTCCCGCGTCCGCCTCGCCGCATATCCGGACCTCTTCGAACAGACTGCGCACACGCTGCCTAGTGTGGATTTCAGTCGCGCCGTGCGACGAAACGCCCCTGCGCGATCTTGCCGGCGTGGGCGAGTTCCTGCATGAACGCGAATTCGCCGGCGACCGCCTGCATGACGTCGGCGTTGAAGCCGATGATTCGCAGCGCGTCGTAGGTGAGCTGCATGTCGACCATCCCGAGGTAGAGATCGACGTAGGGCGCAAAACGTCCGGTGTCGTCGGCGCTGACCACGGTGCAGCCGTTGGCTTTCAGCAGACCGATGTAGCCGGGAATGTCCTGGATGTTGGCGAACTTCATGAAGCCCAGGAAACGCCCGGCTTCCGCATCCGAGAGTCCGGCCGGACCTTCGACCCAGTCGGTAAAGGCGATGACTCCGCCCGGTTTCACGACGCGCGCCGCCTCGGCGATCAGCTTGGGTTTGTCGGTGACGTAGCACCAAGCGTCCTCGCCCCAGACGAAATCCGCGCCGCCCGAAGGAAGCCCGCTGTTGCAGACATCGCCGAGGACGAAGCTGATGCGTTCTTCGAGCCCTTCCTCCTTGCAGCGCTGACGCCCGCGATTGACCACGGTTTCGGTGGCATCGACGCCGATCATCGACGCGACGTCGCAGAAGCGCGCCAGCACCCGCATTCCGGCGCCGTTACAGCAGCACAGATCGACGCCGCGCATGCCGGCGCCAATGCCGGCCCGCTCGGCCAGATCCATCGACGACTTGAGGCCGCCGATGTGAATCTGCTGGCCCATGAAAAGCTCCCACAGATCGCCTTCCTGGCCGTTGTAGACGGCGGTCACGTCCTGCAGACCAACGTTTGAAATGGATTTCATCCTGACCTCCGTGTGCCGGCCGATTCCGGCCTGACAACGCAGTTACCGAACGTGTGAGCGGTGAAGTGAATGGGCTCCGCCGTTACTTGTATTTTTGAAGCTCCAGCTTGGCGACCATCCCGCGGTGTACCTCGTCGGGGCCGTCGGCGAGTCGCAGCACCCGCGCGGTGACCATCAACAGGTTCAGCTCCGGGTCGGCCACTCCCTCTCCGCCGTGAATCTGGATCGCGGCGTCCACGACCATCTGCAGCACGTTCGGAGCGACAACCTTGATCGCCGAAATGTCGGTGAGCGCGGCGAACACGCCGTAACGGTCCAGTGCCCACGCGGCCTTGAGCGTCAGCAGGCGGGCCTGGTCGATGGCCATCCTGCAGTTGGCGATGATGTCGCGGTTGGAACCCAGATTGGCCAGCGGCTTGCCGAACGCGACGCGACCGAGGGCCCGCTCGCACAGCCGCTGCAACGCTCGCTCGGCAGCACCGATCGCGCGCATGCAGTGGTGGATGCGGCCGGGTCCGAGGCGTCCCTGCGCGATTTCGAAGCCGCGCCCGGGGCCGGCGATGAACGCGCTCTTGGGCAGCCGCACGTCTTCGAAGAGAATCTCGGCGTGACCGTGCGGCTCGCCCAGATGGCCGACCACCGGCACCATGCGCAGGATCTTCACTCCGGGTGTGTCGATGGGTACCAGCACCATCGAGTGGCGCTGGTGACGCTCGGCCTTGGGATCGGTCACGCCCATGAAGATCAGGACCTTGCAGCGCGGGTCGCCGGCGCCGCTGGTCCACCACTTCTGGCCGTTGATCACGACATCGTCGCCGTGCACTTCACAGGTGGCCTTCATGTTGGTTGCGTCGCTGGAGGCCACCGCCGGCTCGGTCATCGAGAAGCCTGAACGGATTTCGCCGCTCAGCAACGGTTTCAGCCAGCGCTCTTTCTGTTCGTCGGAGCCGAAGCGCACCAGCACTTCCATGTTGCCGGTGTCGGGAGCGCTGCAGTTGAAGACCTCGGGCGCAAGAAAGCTTCTGCCGGTTATTTCCGCCAGCGGAGCGTAGTCGCGATTGTCGAGGCCGGCGCCGAGTTCGCTGTCGGGTAGGAAGAGGTTCCACAGGCCCGCCGCTTTGGCTTCGCTCTTGAGCTGCTCGAGGATCGGCGGGATGCGCCACTGTCGCCAGTCATCGCTGTGGGTCAGCTGGCCGCGGTAGGTGGTTTCGTTCGGGACGACACGCTCGCGCACGAAGCGCTCGACGTGGCCGATGTACAGCTTGGCTCGTTCTGAATGCTCGAAGTCCATGGAAACCTCCTGGCTCTGCGGTGCGCCGTAAATCCACCTTGCGCTGCCCGGCGTCAATCGCGGCACCCGGCAAGACGAGCGGTTGCGCCGGCGACTGCGCTAGCGGCCTTTGAACACCGGCTTGTCCTTCTGCAGGAACGCGCGAATTCCCTCGCGGGTGTCGTCGGACGCGATGTTGACCGATTGCGCGGTGGCCTCGGCATCGAGCGCTTCCGACAGCGTCACCGAGTGGGCGTTGGCAAGCAGGCGTTTGCTCATCGACAGGGCCAGCGGCGGGCCGGCGGCCATTCGCCGCGCCCAGTCATCGACGAAAGCGTCGAGCAGATCGTGCGCGACGACGCGATTCACCACTCCGATGCGCTCGGCTTCGGCGGCGCTCAGGATGTCGGCGAGCAGCACCAGTTCCTTGGCCTTGTGCATGCCGACCAGGCGCGGCAGCAGCCACGAACCGCCGAGGTCGACGCTGAGGCCGCGCCGCACGAAGATCTCGGAGAAGCGGGCACGGTCGGAGGCGACGACGAGGTCGCAGCCGAGCGCGATGTTCATGCCGGCGCCGACCGCGAAGCCGTTGACCTTGGCGATGGTCGGTTTCGGGATCGCGTGCAGAGCCAGACCGACACGGTTGTAGTGGTGCATGCGCTGGAGCTGGTGGCGGTCGTCGTCGACTTTGCCGCTGAGGTCGGCGCCGCTGCAGAAAGCGTCGCCTGCGCCGGTCAGCACCAGCACGCGGTCGGTGGTGCTCTCGCCGATCTCGATGAAGACCTCGAGCAGCTCGTCCCACATGGTCTCGTTGATCGCGTTCTTCTTGGCCGGCCGGTTGAGCGTAACGCTGACGACGCCGTCTTCGCGGCGCTCTACTATGATGGTCTCCACGTGTCCTCCTGATGGAACTGCAACGGAATTCGACGATACGGCGGAGCGCTTCCGGGAGCGCCCCGCCGAGTACCGCCCACTATCAAATCTTCGCTATTACCTCGCGTGCAAATTCGTCGATCAGATCGCGCGCCATTCCCGGAATTGCCTGGATGGCGAGATTGTCGATGCCGGAGGCGGCCAGTTCCCTGACGCGTTCGCGCACCGTTTCGGCGTCACCGGTCAGCGACAGCAACGGAATCAGATCCGTCGGCACGAACGCCTCCTCGCCGGGCTTCAGGTACATCATGTGGCCCTCGTGGGCTTCGAGATAGCGGCGGTCGCGGGGCGATCCGCGCTTTGCTGCGTAACCTTCGATGTAGGTGTCGTAGGCCGAAGCGACGTCGTCGTTGTTCATGCCGAAGCCGTGGCCGCCGCGCGCGGCTTCCCACATCGCGTGAACGCCGACCATCGCGACCGGTCCGACCCGATGCACGACGCGCTCGCTGGCGAAGTTTTCGCCCGGTCGCAGGATGCAGCCGGTCGTCAGCATAGTCGTGTAGGGTCTGCCGCCGGGGCCGTCGAAGGTGCGGCCGGCCGCCGTCGCCGCAGCGTCGATCACGGAACGTCCTGCGCCGATGCCTTCGGGCTGCTGGGCCACCGTGATCCAGCCTTCACCCACTTCACCGACCGCGCCCAGTGCCTTGGGCGCATTGGCTGCGATGTGGATAGGGATCGGATCGTCGAGGTTGAAACAGCCCACCTTGCGGTCCTGGGTAAGCAAGCGGATCCAGCGCTCATACTTGCCGTCGCGAAACAGCACGTCTTCGCCGGAGAGCAGTCCACGGACCTGACGCACGTATTCGACCATCTGCGATACCGGCAGCGGCGGCATCCCCATCGTGTTGCGGCCGGTGAAGCCGGTGCCGATGCCGAGGATCACGCGGCCTGGAGCCAGCGCGTTGATGCTGGCGATGGCGGCCGCGGTGACCGGCGCGATGCGGTTGCTGGGGATCGCCACCAGCGTGCCGAGCTTCATCGTGCGGCTGTGTTCGGCTGCCAGTGCCATCGTGGCGTAGACGTCCGAGCACAGAAGCTGGGTGTCGTAGAACCACGCGTGGCTGAAGCCCGATGCTTCGGCGACTTCACAGTCGCGCCAGGCTTCTATGTAACTGGGAAATGCGATTCCAAAGTGCATGGGGATTTTCTCTCGTTGTCGGTGGTGACGTCCGTGACGTTGAGGCCGGTGCGCTTGTTCGAGACCCTGCGCTTCCTTCAGAGAAGGAAGTTGCCGAAGCCGGAAGCCACGGGCTTGGCGCGATCGCCCTGCCAGGCCACCACCTCGACGTTGGCGATGCGCTTGCCGTGTTTGACCACGCGAGCACGGGCCAGGCATTCGGCTGCTCCGGCCGAACGCAGGAAGTTTACGTTGAAGTTGATCGGCTTGGGGTTGCGTGCGTCGCGGGCACTGGCGAGCAACTGGAACAACGCCGTCAGTTCCAGGAAGGCTCCGACCACGCCGCCGTGCAGAGCCGGCAGCCCGGCGTTACCGACCAGGTCCTGACGAAACGGCAGGTGGGCGAGTACGCCTTCGTCGTCGAGCTCGACACGCAGGTCGAGGTAGACCGCGTACGGAATCTGCGCGGCTACAGCGGCCAGATCGGAAGTAGAACGCGCGACTTTCATGATCGCTTGACCCTGTAGCTCGCTTCGAGCGCCTTCACGACTCCGGGCGTGGCTGGGTTGGATGCCAGCATGTAAGTGGAGAGCGAGATCGCGAAGGGGTCGTCGATTTCCCCCTCGTGGAACGCGCGGGATTTCACGAAGGCCACGTTGCGGGTGAGGCGGTAGCATTGGGCGTGGCCGAGCAGGTCGCGCCCGGGTGTGGACGGCCTCATGTAGTCGATGCGCATGTCGATGGTGGCGATCGAGGTCAGCTCGCGCTGGCTGCACATCACCGCGGTGCCTCCAACCTGGTCGAGCAGGGTGGTGATGACACCGCCGAACACGACTCCGCGCGAGGCTGCGCCGAGCAGCCTCGCGCCCTGCGGAATACGCAGCAGGGCCTGGCAGGGGCCGGCCTTTTCCACCGTCATGCCGAGTTCGACGGCGTGCGGAATGTGGGAGATGAGCTCTTGGCGCCGCTCACCGAAAAACTCGCGCAAGGCGAAGTCCTGTTCTCTCATGGGCGCGCGCATCGTAGGTGCGACCGCGAGCCGCATCAATGCAGATTGGTGCTCTGCCGACATCAGGGCTTTCGCGGTCGACGGACGCCCAATCTCTCTTGAGCTAGGCGCCTTCCTGGAGCATCCTCGGGCCGATGCCAAGGTCTTCCATCGTCTCGCGCATCGCGCACGACAGTTACCGGCGCGCGCCCTCGATCATGCCGGGCGGTCGCTGGTGGGATAACCTGGAGAGCAACTTCTGCGACCTTCCCGAGGGTTTCGAACTCGAGCCGTGGGATTGGGCCAGGGTCAGCGCGACCGCGGCGGTCGACCACGTGGTGCGTACCTGGGGCGGTACTTTGCTGGCCGCGACGCTTCCGGTCGGTTACCTGCCGAGTCTCGCTTCGGCTTCATACACCGACACGCCCAAGGACTGGCAGCTCTACGCCGATCTGGTCGCCGACGGCGGCGATCCGATGAGCTTCTTCCGCGAACCGCCCGCCGGCGTGCGCGTGGTCCGTTACGAACCGCACTGGGGTTTCTTTCGCCCGGCCGCGGGGCGCTGCATCGGACTCAAGTTCACGTCTCCGTACTCGCCGTTCAACAAGCGTTTGAAGCGGACCTTCCGCGCGTACCGCAACAACAGCGTCGCCAGGGCGCGCTACTGGCGCCACGACAAAGGACCGCGCCCGACGCTGGTGGCGATTCACGGTTTCATGGCCGATCCGTATTGGCTCAACGAGCGCTTCTTCTCACTGCAACACTTCTACGATCAGGGGTACGACGTGGTGCTGGCTACGCTGCCCCATCACGGTCTTCGCGCGGAGAAGAGTTCGTTCTACAGCGGCCAGGGTTTTTTCACGGCCGGTATCAGCGGCATCAACGAGCACATGGGCCAGGCGATCTGCGACATGAGAGTGTTGTTGCGCTACCTGCGGCGCGAGTGCGGCGTCGAAAAGATCGCCGTCACCGGTGTCAGCCTCGGCGGTTGGACGGCAGCGCTGCTGGCCAGCGTCGAGGACGGACTCGAAGCGGTCATTCCAAACGTTCCGGTGGTGAGTCCGGTGGATCTGCTGCTCGAATGGCAACCGGCCGGTGCCATTATAAGGGCCGGACTCTTCTCGTTTCGCTGGTCGGTGCGGCGGCTGCGCGAGATCGTCGCGGTGACCACACCTCTTACCTACGCTCCGAAACTCCCGAGTGAGAGGCTCATGATAATCGGCGGGGTGGGCGATCGTCTGGTACCTCCCAAGCATTCGCGTCTGCTGTGGGATCACTGGGGGCGCTGCCGTATCCACTGGTTTCCCGGTAACCACGTGCTGCATCTGGATCGCGGCGAGTACATCGGCCAGATGCAGAGCTTCCTGAAAAAACTCGACTTTCGTCACGTCGATTCCGGCGACGGGTTGATGGCCGAAGCCGGTTGAGAGCAAGCATCCATGAAAGCCCGGCCATCGCCGATCGCGATTCGGTAAACCCGGGCGCTCCGGCTGGAGAAGCGAACCTGGATGCGCGGCGAGACGCCTCCGGCGCCCTTTTGTCCGACTGCCTCTCGGGGCGCCATTGGAGGAGCTCTCGGTGATGCGATCCGTATCGATTTTTCGTCCGGTCCGGCGCGGCCTTCTAGTGGTCACGCTGATCGTGTTGGGCGGCAGCACGCTTTGCGGATGCACCGCGCTGAAATTGCTCGGACTCGGCCGCAGCCCGGAGGTGATGAGCACGACTCTGGAGGCTGACGACGTCGACGCTCTCGTCGCGGATTTCATGACGCAGCTACAGGCGTCGGCTTTCTGGCAGCAGACGGTGCAGACCGCGGTCAAGAAGCCGAAAGTCGCGCTCTGGCCGATCCACGACGCCACCGGGCAGCGTCTGGACGAGCAGCTGCCGACCTTGCTGCGGTCGATCGAGATCGCGCTGTTTGAGACCAGGGGCGTTTCGATCGCCGATCGAAGTCACCAGGAAGATCTGGCCAAGGAGTTCGGTGTTCAAGACGGAGCCGCGTTCGATTCGGCGGTCGCCCAGAAACTCGGTCGGCGTCACGACGTCGAGTATTTCATCACCGGCAAGCTGACTTCCGCGGTGGTGACGACGACACCGCCGCGCCAGGAGCGCTACTCGCTGTTGCTGCAGATGCTCGACGTTGATTCCAGGCTGATCCGCTTCCAGGTCCAGATGGTGAGGGACAAGACTCCGAATAAACAGACGGCCGGCGCGAGCGACCTCCGCTAGGTTCGCTCGCGCCCACCCGGCGCTACTGGAAGCGCTTGTACTTCTCGAGCAACCGCACCGGCTTCTTCAGTGCGTCGCGGCGGAACGGATCGCCGAGCTCGCGCGTGCACATCATCTCGACGACGGTGGTCTTGCCGTCCTTCTGCGCGCGGCAGGCCTGACGGAAGGCTTCGCCGACGTCCTGGACGCGGTCGACGACGATGCCTTCGGTGCCCATCGAACGCGCGATCGCGGCGAAGCTGGGATTTTCCAGGTTTACGCCGAGAAAGCGGTCCGAGTAGAAGTCGACCTGGTTCTTCTTTTCGGCTCCCCACTGCTGGTTGTTGAACACCACCGCAGTGACCGGGATGCGCTCGCGCACGCAGGTCAGCAGTTCCCCGAAGCTCATCCCCCACGCGCCGTCTCCGACGTAGGCCACCGCGGTGCGCTCGGGTGCGCCGACCTTGCAGCCGATCATGGTGGGGAAGGCATACCCGCAGTTGCCGAACATCATCGCGCCGAACATGCTGCGCGGCTTTTCGAAGGCGAGGTAGCTGTTGGCGATCTGGCAGATGTTGCCGATGTCGGTCGAGACCATCGCGTCGGCCGGCAGCGCCTTAGCGAGTTCGCGCAACATCGGTCGCGGGTGCATGGCCGGCGAACCTTTGGCGACCTCGACGCTCCAGGCGTCTTTTTCGAAATCCCACGAGGCCAGTTCACCGCTCCACGCTTCCTTTTCGCTGCGCACGACGGCCAGCCTTTCGTCGCGGTTGGAAGCTCCAGCCAGCGCGCGCTGCTTGAGACGCGCAGCCAGCGCCAGCGCGGTTTCACGTGCGTCGCCGTTGATCGCGACCGCAGTCTTCTTGACCAGGCCGAGAACCTTGGCGTCGGCGTCGACCTGGATCAGTCTGGCGCCGGCCGGCCAGTAGTCGAGTCCGTACTGCGGCAGCACGCCGAAGGGACCCAGCCGCGAACCGAGAGCCAGCACCACGTCGGCACGCGCGAGTATCTTCATCGCGGCCTTGGAGCCGTGGTAGCCCAGCGGTCCGCACCACAGGCGGTGGCTGACCGGGAACGAATCGTTGTGCAGATAGGACGTGCACACCGGCGCGTCGAGCAACTCGGCCAGCGCGGCGGCGGCCTCGACTCCGCCCGAGGCGACAACGCCGCCGCCGGAGATCACGACCGGGAACTTCGCGTTGGCCAGCAGTTCGGCAGCGGCATCGAGAGCCGCGCTGCCGCCCGCGCCGCGCTCGATGCGGATAGGACGCGGGATTTCGCACTCGAGCTCGCCGTAGAAGACGTCGCGGGGAATGTTGAGCTGAGTCGGTCCCATCTCGAGCACCGCGCGATCGAAGGCGCGTGCAGTCAGTTCCGCCATGCGTCCACAACTGCTGACGTGGGCCTGGTACTTGGTGATCTTCGAGAAGATCGGAAGCTGATCTGTTTCCTGGAAACCGCCCAGTCCCATCGACGCCGAGCCTGTTTCGGGAGTGATTGCGACCACCGGGCTGTGGGCCCAGTACGCGGCCGCGATAGCGGTGACGAAGTTGGTGATGCCGGGGCCGTTCTGGCCGATACAGACGCCGTGCTTGCCGGTCACGCGCGAGTAACCGTCGGCCATGTGTGCGGCTCCCTGTTCGTGCACGGTCGGCAGGAAGCGGATTCCGGCACCCGGGAACAGATCCAGCGCATCCATGTAGGCCGAGCCGACGATGCCGAACACGTTGGTCACTCCCTGGGCTGCGAGTGTTTCGACCAACGCTTCCGACGGCGTCATGCGGTGTTTGCCGGTCACCACCGGTTCTACGGCCGGCGTCGGCTGCTCGGATAGAGGTTGCTTGTCATTGCCCATGATTCACCTTTGCTGGAATTCAGATTGCCTTGGACGGCGAATCTTCCACGGGGGCACGGCTCCGACAACCGGCAAGTCCACAAAGTCCACCCGCGCCATCGGCGTGCCGCCTCCGTACCTTGCGCCGAGAGCCGCGACGGCCTACGACAACCGGCATGCGGTTCGTAATCGTCGCCTTGCTGCTGCTCTGCGCGGGCTGTCCCGGACAACGGCGCGGGCCCGAAGGTGAGCCGTCGCCGTTTCGACCAGCCGCGCTCAAGGCGGTGTCTGACGACATGTCGGCGCAAAGTCTTCGGGCCGCGGCGCGCGCGAGCATCGCCTACTACGAAGGGCAGGGCCGCAGGAGCGGGGCTGTCGTGCTCGGCGATGATCACTACGACAACGAGGACTTGCTGCGCAGCGCCCGGCGCGTGGTCGAACTCATCGAACAGACGCCGGGCCCAGCGCTCGCTGCGCGGCTGGCTGCCGAGTGTCGTGCCTACTCAGCCGGCGAGCCTGCAAAGTTCACCGCTTACTACGAGCCGGTGGTGGCAGCGCGGCGACGGCCGGACCGGCGGTTTCGCTACCCGATCTATCGCGCACCCGATGGTAAGCAGCGCGCGCGGTTGATCGCGAAGTTCGGCCGTCTGCCGACGCGGGCCGAGATCGACCGCGCGGATGGCCAGAACGCGTCGAGAGGGTCCGGCACCACCGGTGCGCTGCGCGGTTTCGGCCTCGAAGTGGCGTGGCTGGACGATCCGGTCGCGCGTTTCTTCCTTCATGTGCAGGGCTCGGGCCGTCTGTCGTTCGACGACGGTTCGTCGATGCGCGTGGGCTTCGCATCGAGCAACGACGCCGAATATCGCAGCATCGGTGCGGTGATGCTGGCGCGCGGGATGCTGGAGAAGGGCAAGACTTCGGCGCCGGCGATGCGGGCATGGCTCGGCGCTCATTCTGACAAGCGCGACGGTGTGCTGTTCGAGAATCCACGCTACGTATTTTTTCGTGACGTAGTGGGTCCCGGTCCGATCGGCGCGCTCGGCGTTGCGCTGGTGCCGGGGCGCTCGCTGGCCACCGATCCTCGCTTCGTGCCGCACGGCATTCTTACCTTCGTGCGCACCCAGGTTCCGGTCGTGGACGGCGATGGCCGTCTCGTCGGTCACCGGCCATTGACGCGTTTCGCTTTCAGTCACGACGCCGGGGCAGCCATTCGCGGTCGCGCCCGCGCCGACATCTTCTGGGGCTCGGGCGAAGCGGCCGGAACCCAGGCGGGCTATCTCAGCGACAGTGGTGAAATGTTGCTGCTGGTATGCGGGGGCGGGCGATCAGGCCGTGGTGATTAACTGCGACGGAACTGAATGCAGAAACCTGCGCCGGCTTGTGGAGCCGGCGCAGGAACGCGTGTCCGGGATCAGTTCAGGTAGCGCGTGCGCACTTCGGTAGAAGCCAGCGGCAGTTCCACCAACAGTCCGTCACGGGAAAGTTCAACGCCCTCGCTGCGTATCTCGGACACGCCGCGCATGAAGAACTTTTCGGCGATGCGGTTGGGCGGAGGTGGTGTCAGGTGGTACATCACCAGCAGTTTTACGCCTGCTTCGTTGGCTTCCTGCGCCGCTTCCACCGGGCTGGTGTGGTAGCTCGGGATGTCGTGAAGGATCCGGGCGTAGCGGTCGCGTCCGAGCTTGCGCGCGACGTCACCCGCGATGGCAAGGATGAAATTGGCCTGGGCTTCGTGCATCAGCACGTCGGCGCCCTTGGCCATACGCACCAGATTCTCGGACTTGGTGGTATCTCCGCTCACCACCACCGAACGTCCGCGATAGTCGAAGCGATAACCGACGGCGGGATGGATCGGCGCGTGATGGACGCTGAAAGCCGTGACGCGAAGGTCGCCGGCTTGAAATACGACACTCTCGTTGACGGTGTCGCCGTTGCCGGTGCCGGGGCCATCGACAGCGAAAGGATGGGCTTCCATGCGTGAGATAGTCGGCGACAAGAACTCTGCGCCGTGGTGGGCGACGCGGTAGCCAGTATCCAACGCGTAGGCTTCGGTAAAGCCGGCGACCACACGTTCGACCCCGGTGGGACCGTAGACTTGCAGAGGCTTGTCACGTCCTATGCCCCAGGTCTGCAGGTTGTACTCGCCGAGTTCGCCGATGTGGTCTGAGTGGAAGTGGGTGTAGAAGATCGCGCCGATCTTGTCGCCGGGAATCTGCCACAGGGCCAGGTTTTTCCAGGAGCCAAGTCCGGTGTCGATTATGTAGAAGCGGCCGCCCGCGAACACGGCTATGCACGGTCCGGCGCGGTTGGCGTCGGGCATCGGTGAGGAACTGCCGCAGACCAGCACGCGCAGCGCGTCGTCGGCGAACAGGGCCGTCTGGGAGCGGCCCATCGCGCGGGTCGCCATGGTTTCGAGAAAACGGTCCTGCATGACGGGGTTGCGCATCAGCAAGGCCACCGCAGCCGTCGCCGCCACACAGAGAAACACCAGTCCAAGGAAGAATCGTTTCATTATTGCCCTCGTCGTTGCCGTACTGACCTGAATAACATCGGCCTACCAGGCCGCGTGTCCGCCATCGACTGCCACCGTGGTTCCGGTGACGTAGGAACTGCTCGGAGCAGCCAGGAAGACGCACGCTGATTTCAACTCTCCGCTGCGTCCGATGCGGCCCATCGGGTTGCACGAAGCCATGCGTTCCTCGATGCCGGCCTGCTCGAGGCTGTCGTGGGTCATCTCGCTAGGAAACCACGAAGGAGCGATTGCGTTGACGGTGATCGCATCCTTGCCCCACTCGACCGCGAGTTGACGCGTGAGGTTCTCGACGCCGCCCTTGGTCGCTGCGTAGCTGGACACGCGAAACAGCGAACTGCCCAGCCGCGCGAAGATCGACGTGATGTTGATGATGCGGCCGCCGTTGCCGGCTTCACGCATCTGTGCCGCCGCCAGCAGACTGCACTGGAACAGCGCGGTCAGGTTAAGGGCGATCGTGGTGTCCCAATCCGCCGGCCACTGTTTTTCGGCGCGGCCCGTCGGGGCGACGCCGGCGTTGTTGACCAGTGCCCAGATCGGGCCGAGTTCGCTGCGGATCTTTGCAAAAGCCGCTGCGGTCGCGTCGCGGTCGACGAGGTCGACCTCGACCGGCAACGCGCGCACGCCATAGCGCGAGGTGAGATCGGCGGCCACGGATGCGAGGCGGTCGGCGCGGCGCGCGAGCAGTGCCACGTGCGCACCTGCACCTGCCAGCGCGTGCGCGAACTCGACGCCTAGGCCCGAGGAGGCACCGGTAACGACCGCGACGCGGCCTTTGAGTCCGAACAGCTCGAGCAGATTGGTGGCAGCAGCGTCTTGCATGGCGCGGCACAGTAGCGGAGGGCCGCGGCCCTGTCACGAGCCGGCGCCGCTTGCACCCTCAGCGAGGGGCTGCGACAACCCCGGACTTCACCGATGAAGACCGAGGCTGGTGCAGCGGGAACTCCACGGAGCGAGCGCGTTCATGTGAACGGGCTATGGCTCAACGTGAGTGACTGGGGAGGCGAAGGGGACTTTGTGTTCTTCGCTCATCCCACCGGTTTTCTCGGGACGTTGTGGCGGCCCATCATCGACCGGCTGCGCCGCAGCGGCGTCACCTCCCGCATCTATTCGTATGACCAGCGCGGCCACGGCCTGTCGTCGAAACCCGACAGCGGTTACGAGTGGGCCAACTTCGTCGAAGATACCGTGCAGGTGATGCGCCTGCTCGGGATCGAAAACGCGCTTGGAATCGGCCACTCGGCGGGCGGCACCACGCTGGCCGGGGTCGCGAGCCGCGAGCCGCGGCGATTCCGTCGCCTGGTGATGGTCGATCCGGTGCTCTACGACCTCGAGCTTGCGCGTCTGATCTCCGAAATCGGCGGCAATCCGATGGTGGCGCGCACGCGGACCCGGCGCATGGTCTGGTCGTCGCGCGAAGAACTGTTCGGTTCCTACCGCAAGCGTGAGCCCTATTCGACGTGGACCGAGGAATCCCTGCGCGTCTACGTGAACGAGGGTACTTTCGAAAGACCCGATGGAGAGATCGAGTTGCTGTGTCCGGCTCGTGTCGAGGCGCAGGTCTATTCGGGAGCGCCCGACTACGATGCCTTCAGTTGTCTACGCAAGGTCGAGGTGCCGGTGCTGCTGCTCCGCGGCGAACGCAGTACCACATTCGACGAAGAAAGAGCCAGGCGCGCCGTCGAGGTGACGCCGCAGGCGCGATTGCTGACGGTTCCCGGCACCACGCATTTCATCCCGATGGAGAAACCCGACGAGGTGGCCCGCTTGATTCTCGACGAACATCGCAGTGACGCCTGCGGCGGACAACATCGCTGAGGCTTCGGAGGACGGCGATGGAGCGTGATGAAAGTTTCCCGTCGCCGGCCCGCACGGTGTTCGCGTGGGGAGTTCATATCTATACGGCTCTCGGCGCCGTGTTCGGGTTCCTGGCGCTGGCCGCGGCTTTTCATCAGGACTACGCGGCGACGTTCCGCTACCTGGCCGGCGCGCTGCTGATCGACGCTACCGACGGCACGCTCGCCCGCCGCGCCAACGTCAAGCAGGTGCTTCCGTGGATAGACGGCGAGCTTCTCGACAACATCGTCGACTATCTCACCTACGTCGTCGTTCCCGTGGGTGTGCTGATACAACCCGGCATCCTGCCGCCCGGGACCCAGGCTGCCGCGTTGTCGATCCTGCTGGCCAGCGCCTACGGTTTTTCGCGTACCGACTCCAAGGGTTTCGTCGAACACTACTTCCAGGGCTTTCCTTCGTACTGGAACATCCTGGTTTTCTACTACGTGATTCTCGGCACCGGTCCTTGGTTCAATCTGATCCTGATGCTGGTCTTCGTCGGACTCGTGTTTGCGCCGATGCGATGGCTGTACCCCAGCCGCATGGAGACGATGCGAGCGCCGACGATCGCGCTCGGTGTGGTGTGGACGGTGCTGGGTTTCATCCTGGTGGCCGAGATGCCCGATGTTTCCAGACCGCTCGCGTGGGCATCGCTTTTCTACCCCCTCTACTACACGGTCGGTTCGATCGTGTACCACCTGACCAACGAATAGCCCGCGCCGCTCGCGCGTTCGGATTGGCGTGCGCCCGGCAATCGTCTACGGTGTCTCGCTGATGGTACGTGCGGACTTTGCCATTGCGTCAGCCGCGACGCCCCGGCTTGACCGGCCGCTCCTGACGGCGTCTGACCCGACCATGCGCGTAACCTGCAAACCCGAATTGCCGCGGCGTTCAACCCGAGGAAGTCGTCGCTGCGTTGCGTGCGTGATCGCGATCTTCGCCACGTTGTGGTCGGCTGCGTGTGACAAGAGCGGGATGCAGGGGCCTCCGCGCGTGATGAGTTCGGCCGACGCCGACCGCCTGATCTTTCCCGTCCTGACGGTGCCGCCTGCAAGTGTTGACGAGAGCCGCTGCGGGTCGGCCGCCGCGCCGTCGTGGCTTCGCGAGGCGGCGCAATACCCGCACTGCACTGACTCACTACGCGACGCGTTGACGGTGTTTCTTTCCGCACCGCTGGGCGACGACGCTGCGATAACGCCGGCTCACGCTCAGGATCTGCTGACGGCGGCGGCGACTTGCGACGCCGTGGGCGCGCTCGAGCGGCTCCTGGCGCGTGGAGTCGACGTCAACGGACGCGACGCCTGCGGAGGTACCGCGCTGGTAGCGGCCGCTTCGAGCGGCGGAGTAAACGTAACGCACCGCTTGCTCGAGGCCGGTGCGGATCCGAATGTTTCTTCGGGCGAACACCGCTGGTACCGGACGCCGCTGCTGGCCGCAGTCATCCGCGCCGACGGCGATCTCGCCCGCGTGCTCGTCGATGCCGGCGCCGATCCGAACGCGGCGACGCCCTCGGGGCGCAGCGTGCTGATGTACGCCGCCACGGCCAGGGACCGGCGCTTGATCGAGGCGCTGCTGCGGCACGGGGCCGACCCTTGTCGCAAAGACGAAACCGGACTCGACGCAACGCGCGTCGCATTCGCGCACAACCTGCTTGTCGAGGCGGCGTTGCTCGGCGGGGAAACGGCATCGTGCGGAGCGGAAAAGGGCGGCGGAAACACCGCGGGACAAGCCCGATGAAACGGCGCGTCCTGGTGCTGGCCTGGGCTGCGATCACGGTCGCGCTGTGCCTGCGCGCCGATCTGTGGAGTCGGCCGCTCGCCGCCGACAACCGTCTGTACTTCTACATGGCCGAGCGCGCTGCGGCCGGCGTCGTGCCGCACGTCTCGGCTCCCGACGTCAAGAATCAGCTCGGCACCTTGGTGTCGGCTGCCTCGATCGTCGTCGGACGCGGCGTCGGACTCGACGACGTGCGCGCGGGCAGGATCGTCTCTGTCGCAGCGCTGGTCGCCGGTGTATGCGCGGTAGGTCTGGTGATTCCGGAACTGGGAGGCTCGGCCGCGGCAGCCGGCGTGGCCGCGGTTGCGACGCTGGCTTTCGGCGCTCTGATCGATCACACCGCGATCGGTTTCAACCCGAAGATTCCGATGTTCGCTCTGATCGCGTGGACGCATCTGTTAATCGCGCGTGGTCGTTTCGGTTTTGCGGGCGTGGCGGCGGCGGGTGCGTTGCTGTGCTGGCAGCCGGCGGTCGCGGTCTGCTTTTCGGCAATCGCGGCGGCTCTCGTGCAGGCACCGCGGCGGCGCCGCATCTTGCATCTCGCACTTGGCGGGATCGGCGCCGTCACGCTCTACGAGGCCTATTTCGCCTGGCACGGCGCTTTGCTGCCCCAGCTCTTCCAGGCGTACTTGCTGCCGCTCGGCAGCGTCCACGACGTTGTTGATCTCGGCGAGGGACTTTCCTTCATCGCGTACTGCGAAGAACGCGGTCTCGACCGTTTCGGCATTCCGGCGGCGGCTTTCGCGCTTTTCGTCGTCGAGCGCTGTTGGTGGTTGTGTCGCCGTTCTACCGTGGGCGCGGGTTCGGAAACGATCGTCGCGCCCGGCGCGGTACCGGCAGTCGTGGCCCTGCTTGTCGGCGGTCTGCTGTGCGTCGCGTTCACGGTGTACGACCACCAGGGAGAGCCGGACCGTTTCCTGTTGTCGGTCTACTTTGCGATCGCGCTGGGAATGCTCGCCGAACGCACTTTGCGCTGGATCGAGACGCTCGGCGGTTGGCCCCAGGCACGGCGCATCGAAGGAGCACTGGCGGTGTTGCTGTTGATCTTCGCCACGCGAACGGCGAGGCCTGGGGAACAGGGCGAGGGTGGTCTGGAACGGCAATTCGAACGCGCGCGGATCATTCGACTGTATGGCGAAGCCTACGGCAGCGTGTGGGCGTTCGGCTGTTCGCACCTGCTCGGCCTCGCTCACATGACCAACTATCATCCGCTCGGCTACATCTGGGACGATCTCGAAGTCTATTTGGACGCGGACCGTTTCACGCCGGAGGTTGGCGGTCGGCTTCCGGACGTAATCCTGGCTGGGCGCCGCGTTCCCGGCCGTGGTTTCCTGCAGAGCGAGTATTCGGTGGTGCCGGTGCCGGCGTTGGCCGAGGAGCACGTTCGTCTGTACGTGAGGAAGGATGCTCGCGTAGAAGCGCCGGGCGCCAAAGATGACGAAGGTGAGATCTGGCGCGAACAGGCCCGGCAACCGGTGGTGAAGCGAACTGGTCGCGGCGGTCGCCGCAGGCGCTAGAGGGAGCGGGTTGTCAGCGCAGCCGTTGCTGGTGTTTTCTCAGCAGCAGTGCGGCGCCGCTGGAAACACCGAT
Source organism: uncultured bacterium (assembly GCA_903893315.1). Classification (GTDB taxonomy): domain Bacteria; phylum Desulfobacterota; class Binatia; order UBA1149; family CAITLU01; genus CAITLU01. The sequence goes on along the minus strand of CAITLU010000013.1, from coordinate 244,598 downwards.
CGCGCTGATCAGATAGGGCAACGCGAACAGCAGCGGCGTCTGGCTGCCCTCTGGTTTGCGCAGGTTCCACAGTAACAGATTGGCCATGACGTAGGCGGCGTAAGCGATGCCGAGCGGCAGCGCGCGGCGTCGCTCGTTCCAGATCGCCTGCGCGTAGGTCGCCAGAAAAGCCGCGAACGTGAGCGCTACGACGAGGTTGGCGGTTCCCGTCAAGCGCTGCCCGAGCAGTACGAAGCCGGTCGTCGGCGTGTAGGCGAACGGCTTGAGCAGATCCGACAGCGCCATCAGCGCGAAGAGCAGCGCGAACGAACGCAGCACGATGCGCCCCGGCACGTTGTCGCGTTGGGCGAATCCGTCCCGCAGCATCAGTGCCACTGCGCCCCAGGCGCCGCCGAGCGCGAAGATCGTGTAGAGGAGCCCGAACAGCTTCGCTTTGCCCTCGGGCGTCGGCATCGCGAGCGTGAACAAGTAGAGGTTGGCGCTGACGTAGCCGCCGTAGGCGATGCCCATCGGCAGCGCCTCGGCCTTGTCACGCCACAGCGCCGCCGCGTAGGCGGCCAGGAATACCGCAAAGCTCCAGCCGGCGATCAGGTTGGGCGTTCCCGAAAGACGCCGACCCAGGAACACGAAGCCTTGCTCGGTGGAAACCCCCAGCGGCTTGGCGAAGTTCGAGACGGCCAGCAAAGCGAACAGGACGGCGAACAAGCGTAGCGGTTTCATCGAACCCTTCTAGCCCGCCGCGAGGCTGGGAGGAAGGGCGGCGGACAATGTCGCCGCCCTTCCAGGCTCTAGGCTACCTGCGCCGCCTTGGCCGCGAACGTGAGTTTGGATCCGTCCGCCGGGCGATCGATCACCACGTCCATTCCGTCGCGCACTTCTCCGGCGACGATGCGGCGGGCAAGCTCGTTCTCTACTTCGCGCTGGATCGTTCGCTTGAGCGGCCGCGCTCCGTAGCTCGGGTCGTAGCCGACTTCGCCGAGGTGAGAGCTGGCCGCCTCGGTCAGTTGCAGGTGGATGTTGCGGCTTTCCAGCCGCTCCTGCAGCCGTGCTACCTGCAAGTCGACGATGCGGCGCAGTTCGTTGCGCGTCAGGCCGTGGAACACCACGATCTCGTCGAGACGGTTGAGGAACTCGGGGCGGAACTCGTGCTGCAACAGGCCGAGCACCTCAGTCTTCATCCGTTCGTAGACTTCGGGCGAGTCGGTGCCGCGGTACGAGAGGATTTCGCTGCTGCCGATGTTCGAGGTCATCAGCACGACGGTGTTGTTGAACACCACGGTGCGGCCCTGGCCGTCGGTCAGGCGCCCGTCGTCGAGCACCTGCAGCAGCGTGTTGAACACGTCGCGATGGGCCTTCTCGATTTCGTCGAGAAGGATCACGCAGTAGGGTCGGCGGCGCACGGCTTCGGTGAGCTGCCCGCCTTCTTCGTAGCCGACGTAGCCCGGAGGCGCGCCGATGAGACGCGAAACGGCGTGCTTCTCCATGTACTCGGACATGTCGATGCGGATCAGTGCGTGCTCGTCGTCGAACAGATCGACGGCCAGCGCTTTGGCGAGTTCGGTCTTGCCGACGCCGGTGGGGCCGAGGAACAGGAACGATCCGAGCGGCCGGTTCGGGTCGGAGAGGCCCGAGCGTGCGCGCACGACGGCATCGGCGACGGCCTGCACCGCTTCGTGCTGGCCGACCACGCGCTCGTGCAGACGGTCGGCCAGATGCAGCAGGCGATCGGCCTCGCCTTCCATCAACCTCGATACCGGAATGCGGGTCCAGCGCGCCACCACTTCGGCGATGTCGTCTTCGCTGACTTCTTCGCGCACCAGACGGCGGCCTTCGCGTGAGAGGCGGGCCTCGGCGTCGGCGTGCTTCTTTTCCAGCTCGACCAGCGTGCCGTACTTGAGTTCGGCGGCTTTGTTGAGGTCATAGGCGCGCTCGGCCTGTTGGATCTGGTTGCGCACCTCTTCGATCTGGCTCTTCAGGTCGCGCAGCGAGCCGCTCTGCGAGCGCTCGACCTCCCATTCGGCGCGCAGCTCGTCGTGGCCGGTACGAATCTCGGCAAGTTCGTTCTCGAGCTTTTCCAGTCGCTGCTTTGAGGCGGCGTCGGTTTCGCGGCGCAGTGCTTCGCGCTCGATTTCGAGCTGCATGATGCGGCGCGAGACTTCGTCGAGTTCCACCGGCATCGAATCCATTTCGGTGCGCAGGCGGGCAGCCGCTTCGTCGACCAGGTCGATGGCTTTGTCGGGCAGGAAACGGTCGGAGATGTAGCGGTCAGACAGTACCGCGGCGGTCACCAGCGCGTTGTCTTTGATGCGCACGCCGTGGTGAATCTCGTAGCGCTCCTTGAGGCCGCGCAGGATCGAGACGGTGTCCGCCACGCTCGGCGGGGCCACGCGCACCGGCTGGAAGCGGCGCTCCAGCGCGGCGTCCTTCTCGACGTACTTGCGATATTCGGCGAGCGTGGTCGCGCCTATGCAGTGGAGTTCGCCGCGGGCGAGCATCGGCTTGAGCAGGTTGCTCGCGTCCATCGAGCCCTCGCTCGCGCCGGCGCCGACGACGGTGTGCAACTCGTCAATGAACAGCACGATCTGTCCTTCGGATTCCTGCACGGCTTTCAGCACGGCCTTGAGGCGCTCTTCGAACTCGCCGCGGAACTTCGCGCCGGCGATCAACGCGCCCATGTCGAGAGAGACCACCTTGCGGTTCTTCAGACTTTCGGGAACGTCGCCGGCGACGATACGGCGGGCAAGTCCCTCGACGATCGCGGTCTTGCCGACGCCGGGTTCACCGATCAGGACCGGGTTGTTCTTGGTGCGTCTCGACAGGACTTCGATGACGCGCCGGATTTCTTCGTCGCGGCCGATCACCGGATCGAGCTTGCCTTCGGCGGCAGCGGCGGTGAGGTCACGTCCGTATTTTTCCAGCGCACCTTCGGTGGCTTCGGGGTTGTCGCTCTCGACTTTCCGGCCCTGGCGAAGCTCGCGCACGATTTTTTCTACTTCGGCCTTGGTGATCGAAAATTCGGCCAGAATCTTGCCGGCGTCGCCGCTCTTGTCCTGGATCAGCGCGAGCAGCACATGCTCTACGCTCAGGTAGGAATCGCCCATGCCCTCCATGACTCGCCCGGCTTCACGCAGCACCCTGGCGAAGCGTGTGCCGGCGTGCAGCTCGCCGCCGCCCGCGGTTACGGGCAGGTGTTCTAAGGCCTTCTCTATCCGCGCCTTGAGAGCCGACGGCTCGCGCCCGGCACGGCGCACGATACTCGGCACCAGGCCATCGTTCTGTGAAACCAATGCGAGCAGCAGGTGCTCGGGTTCCAGGGTCGTGTTGTTGCGATCGATCGCGAGGCCTTGTGCCTCGGTGATCGCCGCGCGGGTCTTCTCGGTGTAGTTGGGTTCCATTTGTGTTGATGTCCTTGGGGACTTCGGCTGCCTGGAAACTAAGCACGCTCGCTTCGGTGAGCAAGGTTGCGCGAGGCGAGTGTCGATGCTGAAGCGCTCGCGATTCGCCCCCGGCCCATGCCCCGCTTAGGATGCACGAGCCTCGGCATCGAGGCGGGACAGGAATTGAAGCGCACGATCTTACGTACCGGACGTCTCACCCTCGGAGTCCTTCTCGTCCTGGCTGGCGTTGTTGCAGGCTTCCTGCCGATCGTGCAGGGATGGGTCTTCATACTGGCGGGTCTCACGATAATGGCCCCGGAGAGCCATCGCGCCAGAAAGCTGCTCGAATGGGCGAAGGAAAAGGCCGGGATTAAATCGAGCAAGGCAGACGGTGACGAGGCCGGGCCGGACGGATGCAGTGGGGAGAGGGCGACTTCGAAACCCGCGCCACCAGGCGACCGACGCCCGGTGGAGAGGGGGAGACTTTGAAACTCGCGCCACCTGTGTCTCTCGGCGCTTCGGGCGCCGGGCCGTTGCCGGGATAGCGGGTTGCGCTTGCAGGCGCGCAGCGCTCGGAGAAAAGAAGGTTCGGCAAGCGGGAATCCGTAAGCGCGGCGAGGGGTCGCGCAAATAGCAGCGTAACGTCGGAGACAGGGGAATGGACGACAAAGACCGACTTGGAGCCAAGCTCCACGACAAGGAAAAGGCGGAAGAGAACCGCTTCATTGCCGAGCAGGAGCGCAAGGCCCTCGAAAAATTGCGCGCCCAGATGGCATCGGTGCCCAAGGGGCTGTGCCCGCGCTGCGGAGGGAGTCTGACCAGGCAGGCAATGGAGGGCGTTACCGTGGATTCATGCCCCGCTTGCAAGGGATTCTGGCTCGACCAAGGCGAGCTCGAGACCTTGGTTGAGCGCAAGGACGAAGCCTCGGTGACGCGCTGGCTGCGCGGCTTCTTGCCGCATTGATCGCCACGTCGGAATCTGAGCCGAACTAACCTCTGCCGCCCGCGCATGGCCCGGTGCGGTCGGGCGCGTTCGGTCGCACTGCGGAGTTTATCCAGTGTTTACAGGAATCATCGAAGACCTTGGGCAGCTGGCCCGACGCGAACACTTGCAGGAAGGCCAGAGGCTGTGGGTCCGCACGGTGCTGCCCGTGGCCGAGTTTCCGATGGGCGCGAGCATCGCCTTGAACGGAGCATGCATGACGGTGGTGGCCGTGGCTGCGGTGGCCGACACTCAGGTCGCCGCTGCCGATGCGGGCGCGACAGCCGGTGAATTCGCCGTCGACGTCTCGGCCGAATCTCTGCGCCGTACCACTCTCGGCGACCTTGGCGAGGGAGACGCGATAAATCTCGAGCGCTCGATGCAGCTCGGCGACCGCGTCGGTGGGCACATGGTTTCGGGCCACATCGACGGCACCGGTCAGGTGGCCGCGATCGTTCCCGAAGGGGAATCGTCGATTTTCACGTTCGCCGTCGATCCGGCGCTGATGACCATGGTGGTGGAAAAAGGTTCGGTGGCGGTCGACGGCATCAGCCTGACCTGCTTCAACTGCCGCGAAGATCGTTTCGACGTCGCGATCATTCCGCACACGTTCGCGGTGACGACGCTCGGGGTGAGAAAGCCCGGTTCGAGCGTCAACATCGAAGTGGACGTGATGGGGAAGTACGTTGCGAAGCTGGTGGATGCGGCCATCACTGCTCGGTTGGCGGTCCGTTCTTAAGGACCCACCTGCTGCGTTGGGCGGTCTGTCCATAAGGGCCCATCTGCGGCGTTGGGCTCGGCTCGTTCGCTGCGGCGTACCTTGCGGTACGCCTCGCTCTCTGCGCCTGCGCCCGCCTTGCATCTGGGCCCTTCTGAACAGACCGCGGTAATGTTGGGCGGTCTGTCCATAAGGGCCCACCTGCTGCGTTGGGCTCGGCTCGCCGCGCCTGCGGCGAACTGTGGGTTTATGAATCTTCAGTGCGCGGTGGGGACTGACGGGGCTTTTCCCATCGGCAAACCGAGGAAGGGCATCATCACCGAGAGCGGGTCAACCTTCGAGTCGAGGGTCTTGCCGATTCCCGACAGCAGGCCCATCACCCGCATCACCAGCAGCAGGTCGGACGACGCGCGCACGATGGGGTTGGCGCGCAGCGCGGCCATCAGTTCGTCGTTGATGCGATCGACCATCGTAATGTCGGCGTAAGCCTTGCCAGCCCGTAAGGCCTGGCCGAGAAACAGTTCGCCGAGAGTCACGAAGGTGTCGTCACGGCCGTTTCGGGTCTTGAATCCGAGGTCGCGGAAAGCGGCGCCGATAGACACGGCGTCCTGCGCGATGATGGCGGCCGCCAGTCTGATCAGCCCGACGCGAAGCTGAGGCGTGAAGTCCTTCGCCATTCCGAGGTCGAGAATGACCAGCACCGGCCCGTGTTCATCCTTTTGGATGAGCAGGTTTCCAGGGTGGGGATCGCCGTGGAAAAACCCGTGTTCGAGGATCTGACGGATGTACGCGTTGGTCAGCAGCGCGGCCACTTCGTGCTTGTCGATCCCGAGGCGGGCCAAGCCCGCCAAGTCGGTGATCTTGATCGCCTCGAAGTAATTCATCGTCATCACCGTACGACAACTGAGCGCGGGTACCGGCGTCGGGAAGCGTACGTTGGGGCTGTCGGCGAAGTTGGCCGCGAAGCGGCGGGCGTTGGCGGCTTCGTTCTCGAAGTCGAGTTCGAGCGGAATCAGCGTGCGCACCTCTTCGAGCAGGATGCGGAAATCAAAGCTGCGCTCGATGCGCGCCAGAAGGTTGACGAAGAACGAGAAGTTGGCGAGGTCGGTGGCGATCACTCTCTCGATGCCGGGATATTGCACCTTGATGGCGACGACAGCTCCGTCGTGGAGACGCCCGCGATGTACCTGGGCCAGCGAGGCTGCGGCGAATGCGTCTTCCTCCACTTCGGCGAAGGCTTCTTCGAGGCTGCGGCCGAGCTGGCTTTCGATCCACGGCCGGATGAGCGTGAAGGGCTTGGGCGGGACCCGGTCCTGCATCTCGGCCAGCACTTCTATGAACTCCGGGGGCAGGACGTCGGCGCGGCTGCCGATGAACTGGCACGCCTTCACGAGCAATCCTTCGAGGCGTACCGCAGTGTCGCGGATGTGGCGGGCGGCGCGGCGGTGCTGCTGGTCATAGAAGTCGCGACGCCGCGAGCCGCCCGACAGGTGCCCGTAAATCTGGCGCACCTTGTAGCCGCCGTAGATGGTGAGCACCATGCGGGCCACCAGGAGAAAACGTCCCGCGCGGCGGTGCAGCGGCAGCGGTGACAGCGACAAGGGAAGAAGTTGTCTCAATGGATGGCGCCGGCTCTCAGCGTTTTCTGTCCGGGTCGCGCTCGAGTTCAGCCACGCGCTCCGACAGGCGCCGCGTGGTCGACGTCAGCCGCCACGCGTAGAAGAACAGCAGCGCGAATATCACCGCGTATGCGGCGCCGACGTGGAGAAGTTGCTTTTGTACGAGAGCCTCGGGACTCAGACCCACGCTGGACACGACTTCCCGGCCGCTGCGCTCGATCGCCTGTTGTTCGTTCTGCTGAGTGTTCTGGTCGCTCACGAGGGCAGGCTCCTTTCGTATGAATCTTCCGACAGCCGGTTGACGGTGTTTTCGAGCCGAAGCGCCGCCACCTTCAAGGCCCACAGCCACACGAACAGAGTCAGGTAGGCGCCCATCGCCAGCATCAGCGTGGTGATCATTCGCGGATCGGAAATGCCGCCTTCGGGGTTGCCGATGACCTGCGGATGCATGGTCCTGAACAAGCGCGTGGCCATCATCACCAACGGCACGTTGATGCCGCCGGTAATGGCGAGCACCGCGGCGTAACGCGGTGCCATGTCGTTGTCGCGGGCGAGATTGCGCAGCAGCAGATAGGCCGCGTAGACCAGCCACAGAACCAGGAAGGTGGTCAGGCGCGCATCCCAGGTCCACCAGGTTCCCCACGCGGTGTGAGCCCAGATCGATCCCGTCACCAGCACGATGGTGGCGAGCACCATTCCAACCGAAATCGCGGCGTTGGCGGCGTGGTCCCAGATCTCGCCGCGGGTTCTCAGGAACACGATGCTGGTCACGCCGGCCACGGCAAAAGCCAGGAAGCACATGCTCGCGGCGGGGACGTGGAAATAGAAGATGCGCTGGCTGAGTCCCAGCGTTTTGTCGGTAGGCACCCAGGCGAAGACACCCAGCAGCGAGATCAGCATCAGCGGCGCTGTCACCAGCGGTGCGATGCGGAGAAACCAGCGTTGAAGAAAATCGACCACCACTTATCCGATGCCCTTGGTCGGGTGCAGGCCAGTGTGAAGCGGGCAGGTTCCACAGTCTACTTGAGGTTGCGTTGTGCCGGTGTCGCCCCGCATGAGCCGGGCACGGGATCAGTCCACCAGCACGAACTCGAACAACAGCCAGCCGGCGGTGACGAACAGCACGTCGAAGCTGACGAGCAGAGTGCCGCGCACGCCCAGCGCGTCCAGTGCCGAACCTTGCAGGACCATGTCGGTGGCCTGCACGGCGGCGATCAGCAGCGGTGCCTGAAGCGGCAATACCAGCAAGGGCAGCACCATCTCGCGAGCCCGGGTGCCGAGCGCCGCCAGCGCGAACAAGGTTCCGGTCGACGCGATGCCGAGGGTCCCGACCGCGAGAATCGCCGCCAGGCGCAGAGGGTGGGCGAACAGCGGGACGTCGAAGAACAGCGCGAACACCGGCACGAGCAACACTTCGAAGGCCAGCAGCAGAAGGGTGTTGACGGTCAGTTTGGCCAGGTAGATAGAGCCGCGATCGATCGGCGAGGTCAGCAGGCCCTCTATGCAGCCTCCGTCGCGCTCGATGACGAAGGTGCGGCCGAGCGCCAGCATCGCGGCGAACACGATCGCGACCCACAGGATGCCGGCCGCGACACGGCCCACGTCCTCGGGCCGCAGCTCAAGCGAAAAACGGAAAGCGACCAGGATCAGCACGCCGAGCACGAACAGAGCAGGAAGCGTCTCGCGCGTGCGCGCTTCCAGGATGATGTCTTTCCAGATGAGCGCGAACATCGTCGTTCAGGCCGCCGCCACGGTGCGGCTGTAGAGGTCGGCCATTTCCGACGCGCCGGGAAGATGATCGGCGCTGTCCCATGCCACGCGGCCGCGCGTCAGCACCAGCGCCCGCGTCGAGCACGCCAGCGCCCGTTCGATATCGTGCGTGGCCATCAGGATCGTCACGCCCCGTTTGCGTCTTTCTACAAGCATCGCGGCCAGAAGTTCACCACCCTGGGGATCGAGTCCGGTCAGCGGTTCGTCAAGAAGCAGCAGGTCGGGATCGTGAAGGAGTACGCGCGCCAGAGCGAGGCGTTGCAGCATGCCGCGCGAGAAAGTCGCGACGCGGCGTTCGGCGAAGCGATCGAGTCCGACCTCGACGAGCGCAGCTTGCACCACCTGATCCGGGTCGATGGAGAACAGGCGCGCGTAGTAGGAGAGGTTCTCGCGAGCGCTGAGGTCGCGGTACAAGAACGATTCGTGGCCGAGGTAGCCGATGCGCCGGCGCAGTTCGCTGCCCGCCGGCAGTTCGTTGCCGAAGACACTGACACTTCCGCGGTCGGCGCGCAGCAGTCCGGCCAGCGTTCTCAGCAGCGTGCTCTTGCCGGCACCGTTGGGGCCGAACACGGCCACGGCCTGGCCGCGCGCGACTTCGAGATCCAGACCGCGCAGCACCGGCACCGCTCCGAAGCGTCGCTCGAGTCCCCTGGCTGAAACCGCACGGTCGTCGTTCAAGCCGTCATCCTCGATGGTGCCGGACCGCACGCGGTCACGTTCAGGTGGCGCGACGCAGTTGCAGAGTGCCGCGGCGTCGCTGCCGGGCGATGAGCCACAGCAAGTAGAAGAGATGGCTGGCCAGCGCGGCCGCGAGCAGGAACAGGTCGAGGCGCCCGATCAACGCGGCAAACACCACCGCATAAGCGATGCCGTCGCGTTGCGTGAAGCGCGCGACGAACTCGTCGCTGGTGGGACCGTCGCGATCGTCGCGTCCGCGCGTAGCCCACAACTCCTGAAGGACGAAGACGTAGGCGACCGCGGTACTGGCGAGCACGCCGATGGTGGCGATCGCGGCCAGCGCAATCGCCGCCTGGCCACGGGCCGGCCCTCCGGCCAGGCTCCACAGAACCGCGACGTGGACTACTGTATCGCCGGCCAGGTCGAGCTTCTCGCGAATCTCGTTGTCGCGCAGGCCGACTCTTGCCAGCACCGCGCCCGCCGCGCCGATGATTCTCGACGCAAAGTAGAGAACGGCGCCGGCAACTCCGGCGCGATAGCCGGGACTTCCGATCACCCAGGCAGCGCAGAGGCCGATGACGAGTTTGATAACCGCAATTCCAAGCGGCCCCAGCGCGGTGTGTGCGAGCGCACGCGCCAGCATCGGCGCGAGGCGGCGTTTGACGCGCACCAGGCTCAGTCCGCGATTGGGACCGAACAGGGTATCGACGAGTTTGTTTTCGGCGTGTCTGGTCGAAACGTTGTCGCTCAGGCGCTGCGCGTAGCGCGGCGCAAGATCGACGACGGCGACGTCCGTGTCGATGAGTCTGGCCAGACCGGCAGCCGCGGGTTCGATCTCGAGATTTCTCGCGACTCGCTTGGCTTCGCCGAGCGTGACGCGGGCAAGCGGCGCAGAGACGACGCCGCGGTCGCAAACCTTGGTGATGATCCGGCGCTCGCGGCGCCCGCGCAGCGGCGACGGCGCCAGGTACCACTCGGCGCTTACCACGGTGACCAGATCGTCGTCGTTTCCTTCGCGCTGGAACTGGTCGGAGGACAGGCACCGCGTCGCGACGCCGATCAGACCGGAAACTTCGGCACCCAGAGCGCGCATCGAAGCGGGAAAGACCGCGACGCTCGCCATGCCGAGCTGACGTGCCGTGGCCAGGTGGCGCAGAACCGACGGAACGCCGGCCAGACGGGCCAGCGCGCCCCGTCCGCTGACCATGATGACCAGGGTCTCGCCGTTCACCCGCGTTTCTATAACGGTCCTGGCCCCGCGAATCGAACCGGAAACCGTGGTCCCGGCTCGGAGGATGGCAGCGGAGCGGCACCGGCGACGGCGCGCAAAATCCGTCTCCCGGGTCGCGGGCCGAGGCCGGCCGCTGCGTAAAGAGTCGCCGGAAGCCTGCGGCACGATCATCGACGTAGATGTCGGCGCACATGCCCCGGCTCCGCCCCTCGACGTGTGGTGGCTGTCGAGCGCGTGTCCCATGACAGAAATGGCATTTCGTGCGCGCGGGGCCGCTCGGGGCGGCCGCTATGACGGCGATGGCATCGACGCTGCGACGGCAAACGGCGTAGTCGATGACGCGGAGGATCCGACCATGGCCAACGCGTTCAGAACAACCCGTCTCCATTGGTTTTTTGCAGCGACGGTGCTCGCGTTCAGCGCTCCGGCAGAGTCCGCGCCGGCGGCAGAGACGCCGCCCGTGCTGGTCCGCGACATCGGTCGTTACGCGCTGTTCGGCCGCTACGGCATCGAGTGGGGTGGCGCGGTTTCGATGCCGGAGCGCGGCGCGGTCGGCGTCAACCAGGGCGTGCTGGCGATCACCGCGCCCACTGCGGCCGACGGGCTGGAGAGTTACGTTGCGGCGCCGAGGGTCACTGCGGTAGCAGGCTCCAGCCTCAATTTCGTGTTCGCCGACTCGACTTCGCTCGAAAGCGAAGTTTCGCTCGCGCACCCCGTCGCAGCGCTGGGCGGCGCCGTGGTTTCGGACATCGACTGGCCGTCGCCGGCGGTTGTCGAGTGCGGCGTCGATGACGTGACCGTAACTGCCGCCAACTCGCCGTACGCGCTGGCGCCGGGGCGCTACCGCGTCGTCGATGTCGCGCACGATCAGACCCTGATCCTGGCGCCCGGCGGTCGCTATGAACTGTGCAGCATCCACGTTCATCCGGGCGCGTCGGTGCAGGTTCACGCCGACAACGTCATCTTGCTGCGCGACTTCATGTCCACCAGCGTACGCGCGCAGATTGTCGGCGAAGGGGCCTGCGCGGCGCGCTGGATCGCGTTCGGCGTCACGCCGTCACCTGCGCCCAACGCCGCAGCCTTCGAGTTCGGCCAGGGAACCGGAGCCTCGACTCGGGCGCACATCGTCGGACAGTTCTTCACGCCGGGCCGCATCGTCATGAACCAGCACAACGACTACGTCGGGCGTTTCTGGGGCGGCGAGATATTCGCAGGCGGCGCCCAGACGATCACGCGCACGCTGGCCGACTGTAAGGCTCCGTTGTGCGGCGACGGCGTCGTCGATCCTGGAGAAGAGTGCGACGACGGCAACAATCTGAACGGCGATTGCTGCTCGTCGTTCTGCAAAGTGCTGCCGGCCGGCAACGCCTGCGACGACGGACTCTTCTGTACCCGCGACGATCGCTGCGAAGAAGGCGGGCATTGCCGCGGAAACGGCGATCCTTGTCGCGGCAGTGACGGCGACGGCGATTGCTCCGAGTCCTGCGACGAAGGTAATGATTCGTGCACCGGTCGCGATCCTGACGGTTCGGTCTGCGACGACGGGCTTTACTGCAACGGCACCGATCAGTGCGCGAGCGGAACCTGCACTGCGCACGCCGGCGACCCCTGCCCGGGCGTCGATGCGGACGCCGACTGCAGCGAGTCCTGCGAGGAGACGACCGACGATTGCACGGCTTTCGATGCTCCCGGCGCAGCCTGTGACGACGGTAAGTTCTGTACGCGCATCGATGCGTGCACGCAGGCAGGCACCTGCGAAGGGACCGCAACGCCGTGTCCCGGCGCCGACGGGGACGGCGATTGCGCTGAGTCGTGCGACGAACTCGGCGACGTGTGCCGGGCGGTCGACCCTGCGGGTTCCAGCTGCGACGACGGGCTGTTCTGCACCGTCGAGGACCGCTGTGATGGGCGCGGACGTTGTCTGGGACAGGGCGATCCGTGCGTGGCCCGCTACGGTGACGGCGACTCGGACTGCTCCGAGGCCTGCGACGAACAAGAGGAAGCGTGCAGCGCTGCCGAACTCGACGGCAGCAGGTGTGACGACGGACTTGCCTGCAGCGTCGGCGACCGCTGCCGCGACGGCGTGTGTGCGCCGAGCGGACAGACTTCCTGCGATGACGGCGATCCGTGCACCGACAGCGTCTGCGCGCCGGACGGGACGTGCCTGGTAAGTTTCAACCGCGCTTCGTGCGACGACGGCAATGCCTGCACGCTCGGAGATCGCTGCGACCGCGGAGTGTGTCGCGGGCAGACCGAGGTCGACTGCCGAGACGACGATCTTTGCAGCAACGACCTGTGCGACCCGGTCGACGGTCAGTGCCGGCATATCTATGCACCCGCTGACGATTGCCACGAATTCGGCACCACTAAGACTCAGATCGAGGCAGGATACCTGCCCGCTGACGGCGCTGTCGCCGAACGCCTGACGGCTTCCTGGCGCAGCGAGCGCGACCTCGATCTGACGTCGCGGGAGGAACTGGGCGATCCGAGCGCAGGGGACGGTTTCGCGCTGTGTCTCTACGACGAGAGTGGCGGAATCCCGGAACTTGCCTACCGCCTCGACCTCGGCGGGACCAATCTCGACGGTGCCGCCTGGACGCGGCACTGGTCGGCAAGCCGAATGGTCTTCAAGTTGAACGCAAGGGCGGGGACGGCGCAGGGTGTCTCTCAGGCCAAGCTCGTCGTCGACAGCGACCTTTCCGCCACGTTCAAGCTCCAGGCCGGTGCCAACGTCGGGTGCAGCGGTCCCTGCCGTGAGAAGTTCGATCCTCCGACGCCGCTGCGGGACGGACGCTATTTCGCCATGGAACCGGCGATGACGGTGCAGTGGGTGAGCGCCGCCGGATCGTGTTGGAGTTCGCGCGTCGTCCGCGCTGCCGCCAACGGAGACGGAAGGTTCTACGCCGTCTCGCGTCTGCGCTGAGAGGCCGGAGCAGCAACCGCGTATGTCAGACGGCGAAGGCCGGAGTTGCGGTGGCATCGCGGTCGTTTTCCCCTTTCCGCTCCGCGGCGTATTCACCTGAACCGAGGAGTAATGCGCATGACCATTTTCGTCCTGTCCGGCGACCGCAGTTTGAGTTCCCGGCGAGTGAATCGACGAGGCTTCGTTGCCGCCGGCGCATCGCTGCTGCTGATGATGATGGCCGTCGGCGCCGGCGCTACCGCGGATCTTCGCTACTTCGACCAGGGCACACCGGTGACGGCGGATATCTGGGTGGATCCGGTGGCCGGCAACGATGCCAACAGCGGGGCGACGCGCATTGCCGCGGTGAGGACTCTGTCGGAGGCGTGGGGACGTGTGCCGATGGGAGCCACGCTCAGCGGCAGCGGCTATCGCATTCGCCTGGTGGCGGGAACCTATCCTCTAGCCGCGGTGCCGGTCTATTTTGAATCGCGCCACGCGACCTACGCTTTCCCCGTCGTCATCGAAGCGGCCGACGGTCCGGGGACGGCACTGCTGCCGTCGCTGAACATCTTCGACTGCCGCTATCTGTACTTGCTCGGACTCAACGTCTCGGCCGCCGGTGGCGACGTGCTGCACTGCGAGCGGTGCGACCACTTTCTCCTGCACGAAGTGACGGTGCGCGGGATGCCGCCCGCGAGCTTCGCCGTACAGGAGGGGGTCAAGGTCAACCAGTCTCAATACGTCTACATCGAGAACAGCGATATCTCAGGGGCGTGGGACAACGCGATCGACTTCGTTGCGGTGCAGTACGGTCACGTTCAGGGCAACCGTGTCCACGATTCCGGCGACTGGGGTTTTTACACCAAGGGCGGCAGCGCCGGCTTTCGTATCGAAGGAAACGAATTCTACGACTCCGGCAACGGCGGTTATACAGCCGGTCAGGGGACCGGCTTCGAGTACATGGTCTCGCCGTGGTTGCACTACGAAGCCTACGACATCCGCTTCATCAACAATGTAATCCACGACACCGAAGGCGCCGGCATCGGTGTCAACGGCGGCTACAACATCCTTCTGGCGTACAACACCCTGTATCGCGTCGGTTCGGTGAGTCACGTGCTCGAGTTCGTCTACGGCGCGCGTTCCTGTGACGGCGACACGGCAGCTTGCGGCGCCCGGCTGGCGGCAGGCGGGTGGGGAACCAGCGGTGGGAGCAGCGAACCAATCCCGAATCGCAACGTGTTCGCCTACGACAACGTGGTCTACAATCCGGCGAGTTTCCAGAGCCGCTGGCAACAGTTCGCCATCTACGGGCCGCAGACTCCTTCGCCTTCGTCGAACATTCCGTCGCCCGCGCGCACCGACACGAACCTGCAAATTCGCGGCAATTTGATCTGGAACGGGCCGGCATCGCTTCCGCTCGGTATCGAAGATTCCGGGGAGGGCTGTCAGGTCTCGAATCCCACATGCAATGCGGCGCAGCTCGTCGCGGATAACGCGATCAACACGTTGGAGCCACAGTTCGTCGATGCGGGCGCCGGAAACTTTTCGCCGCAGCCGGCGGGCAACCTGTATTCCGCTACCACTTACGCGCTGCCGCCGTTTCCGGGCGGCGATGCGCCGTCGCCGCCGACCGCTGCGCCGGGCGATCCGCTCAACATCGTAACCCGCGATTTCACCGGCGCGCCGCGAGGCCCGGCAAGTCCTCCGGGCGCTTTCGGCGCGGACTGTTCGAGCGCGGTGTGCGGTGACGGCACTGCCGAGCCCGGCTGTGAGCAGTGCGACGACGGTAACGCCGTCGACGGCGACGGCTGCGACAGCAATTGCACAGTGACGGCCTGCGGAAACGCCATCGTGACGGGCGCAGAAGCCTGCGACGACGGCAACGCCGTCGACGGCGACGGCTGCGACAGCAATTGCACAGTGACGGCCTGCGGAAACGGAGTCGTCAGCAGCGGCGAACAGTGCGATGACGGCAACCTTACAAGCGGCGATGGCTGTGACGCCGCCTGTGTCCTCGACTGTCCGGCGACGCCGTCGCTTGCTTGTCACACGCCGACCCGCGCCCGTGCCTCGAAGCTGATGGTTGCCGACCCGAACGGCACGACGAGCGACGGCATCAAGTGGAAACTGAAGGGCGCGGCCTCGACCACTTTGGCGACGTTTGGTGATCCTCTGGCGTCGACCGCTTATGTGCTGTGCCTCTACGGTAGCAGCGGTGCGGTACCGGTCGTCGTAGTCGAAGCGGCGGTCCCGTCGGCGGCGGAGTGCGGGGTCGCGGGTTGCTGGAAAGCCCGAGGATCATCGGGGTTTCGCTACCATTCCGGCGCGGCTGGCAAGGTCGACGTGAACCTGACGGCCAAGGCCGGCGGAGTCGGCGACCTCATGCTGACTACCAAGGGCGCCGCGTCCTTCGTCGCCGCGCTGCCTCTGCCTCAGGATCAATCCGTCGTCGCGCAACTGCGAAGCAGCCAGGGCGAGTGCTGGGGGGCGACGTTCACGGCGCCGTCGTCGCGCAATGACAGCCGGCTGTTCAAGGATTCTTCCGACTGAAAGGTGAGGGATGGAAGGCAGGATTCGGCCACGCGTCGACAATACTCGGCTGACGCCGGGCCTGAGCGCGTGAACTGCTTCCGCATCCGCTCGACACCCTGCGCGCTGCGATACCTGGTGGTGGCGGGTGCGCCCGGCTCGTCATTTCGGCAGCGGTGCCGCTTCTCCGCGGCGTCCGCGCGCCAGCGGATTGCCCATCTGGCCGCACGCTCCCATCAAGTCGCGGCCTTGTGTGACGCGACGCTTGACGAAGACTCCGTGTGATCGCAGGCGGTGCAGGAAGCCGAGCACCGTGTCGTCGGAGGGAGCTTCGTAAACCGCATCGCGTTGCTTGTTGTACGGGATCAGATTCACGACGCAGCGTAGCGGGCGGCACCAGGCGGCGACCTGATCGGCGTGTTCGAGTGCGTCGTTGACGTCCTTGATGAGCACATACTCGATCAGGAAATAGCCGCGCCGCGCCAGCGGGTATTCGACGAGCGCACGCTGCAGGTCGGCCAACGGCATGCTCTTGTCTATCGGCATGAGTTGTTCGCGCAGTTCGTCGTTCGCGGCGTTCAGCGAAACGGCGATGCGCAGGTTGGGCCACTGGAGCCGGGCCAGGGCGCGCAGGCCGTCGATGCGACCGACAGTCGAGACGGTGATCTGGCCGAGTGGAAAATTGAGTCCGGCTGGTTCGCTGAGAACGCGCACCGCCTGCACCACGGCGTCGAGATTGTCGAGCGGCTCTCCCATGCCCATGAACACGAGATTCTGGATGCCGTCGGCGAAATAGCGGAAGTGTCGGTCCGGCGCGGGTTGTCGCTCGAGCATGATACGGCGAGCCGCGATGCGCTGACGCACGATCTCGGCGGCCGTCAAATTGTGCAGCAGGCCCATGCGTCCGGTCTCACAGAAGGTGCAGCCCATGCGGCAACCGACCTGCGACGACAGGCACAGCGTGTGCCAGCTGCTTCCGCGGTAGCTGTTCATCGGAATGATGACGGATTCGGTCTCCAGACCCTGGCCGACCGGGCCGGCACCGAGGCAGAACTTGATGAGGCCGCCGTCGTCTTCGCGCCGCGTGAGCGGCACCGGCAGGAGCGCGCCGTCTTCTCGCATCAGACGCGCGTACTGGGGGCGCACGGCCACCGGGTGTTTGCCCAACGCAGCGGCGTACTCGGCCAGTGTCAGGCCGAGTACGTCGCTGGGGTCAGTAAGCGGCGGCATCGGGCGCAGCGGGCCGGGAGCACCCGCGCCTCAACGTCCGTGCCTCACAGCGTGCGGACGTAGCGGAACTCTTTGTATCCGGGCGGATTGGCGTTGACGGTCGGATCGACGATGACGTGGATCAACGCCGGCTTGCCGCTGGCAACGGCGCGCTCCATCGCCGCCCCGATCTCGTCGAAGGTCGACACGCGCTCGGCGTAGCAGCCGAGGCCGTGCGCGATTTCGTCGTAACGGATCTCCGGGAGCAGGTCGATGCCGAGTCCCTTGTCGATCGGGTGTCCGCCGAAGCCGAAGGCGCTGCGCTCCATGCCCCAGCCTTCATCGACCGCGACCAGCACGATGATCTGCGCGCCCGCCCGTGCCGCGGTTTCCATCTCCATCACGTTGAAGCCGGCCGCGCCGTCGCCGGTGACGCACACCACGGTGCGCTCGGGAGCGGCCAGCTTGGCGCCGATCGCGAACGGGATGCCGGTGCCGAGATAGCCCATCTTGACCGAGTAGAGAAAACTCTGGGGCGCGAAGATCGGGTGGAACGCGATGCCCCACAGCACCGTGTTGCCGCCGTCGAGTACGGTGATCGCGTCGCGCGGGCTGAAGCCGCGCACCGCCATCATCATGTGCGCGGGGTGAACCCCGTGGTGGGCTTCCTGCGTGATGTATTCGGCACCCTGGGCCATGGTCTGCGCGGTGCGCTCGCGATAGGCGGACAGGTTGGGTGTGTCGCCGTGCGGTGCCGTCCTGGCTTTGACCGCTTCGAGCAGCGCCGACAGCGCGGCTTTGGCGTCGGCGACGATGGGAAGGTCGACGGGCCGGTTGAGTCCGATCGACAGCGGGTCCGAATCTATGTGGATGGTCGTCTGCGCCGCGGGATCTCCCCACGCCGGCGGCACTCCCCAACCGTCGTACTCGCCGACTCGCGATCCAACCACCAGCACCACGTCGGCATCGGAGCGCGCGGCGGCCGATCCCTGCTGGTCGACCAGGTGGAAGTAATTCGGATGATCTTCGGGAACCGTGCCGCGCGCGCCCATGCTGGTGGTCATGATCGCACCGAGGTGCTCGGCCAGTGCCAGGAACTCTCCCGCCGCATCGGCCCACAGCACGCCCTTGCCGGCGTGAAGCGCCGGACGCTTGGCGGCGGCAAGCAACTCGGCGGCGCGCGCGAGCGACGCAGAATCGCCCGCTCCGAGCGAGGTCACGCGATAGTTCGCCGGTTGATAGACCGGCGCCAGCGATTCCTCGATCTTCTGTCCGAGCAGTTCGTCGGAGATCGCCAGGAACGCGGGTCCCGGCCTTCCGGTCAGCATGGCGCGGAATGCGGCGCGCACCATCTCGGGAAGTCGTTCGGCCTGACGAATCATCGCCGAGTACTTGGCGATGGGCTTGGCCATCTCGACCAGGTCGGTGGCCTGCCAGGCGCCGCCGCGGTCGGGATCAGTGGTGCGCCGCCGCCTGGTGGCGCCGATCGCCAGCACCGCATGTCCTTCGGCCTGGGCACTGGTGAGCCCGGCAAGCATGTTGGCCGCGCCCGGTCCCGGGCTGCCGAATACGACGCTGGGCTGCCTGCTGATGCGCGCATAGCCTTCCGCGATGTGCACCGCGCCTTCTTCGTGGTGGCAGTTGACGTGGCGGATGCCGTGGACCGCTGCGGCCACCACGAAGGGAATGTGGCTGCCGTCGATGATCCCGAACGTCGTGTCGATTCCTTCGGCGCGCAGGCAGCGCACCAGTAGTTCGCCTACAGTGATTTCGGCCATGGTCGGTCTCCTATGTATCCTCGCGCTGGCCGTCTGCGAACTTGACGCAACGGCGCGGGCCGCGGTGTTTTTCGCGCGGGCGAGTCGGGATCCTTGTAAGTCAGTCGACGGCACGCGCCGTCGCGGCGCAAGGAATGCCTGCGGGCCTCTGCTTAGTCCACCCCCGGCTTCACGCCGCTGGCCGCGCCCTGTTCCAGCCACAGCTTAAGCTGCGGCGTCAGCGTGCGCGCGGCCGCCGTCTCGTAGAGCGCCAGATCTTCGGCTGTCAGTACGTCACGCCAGCGGTCGTTGGTGCCCTTGAAAAGGAAGCGATCGGCGCCGCCTTCGAAGACCATGTCCATCTCCGGACCGAGCAGCCTAGCGTCGCGCTTCATCGACGCGAACGTCGCGGCATCGACGAGCTCGGCCCACTTCCGTTCGTCCACGTCGATGTCCAGGAAGCGCGAGATTCTGCGCATCTGGCCGTCCAGGTCGGCTTTGAGGTCGTTGTAGTGGACGAACAGCAGGTTGGGCAGGTGCCGGAAGTCCCAGTACGAACGTGCGTGGTAGAGGTGCGACCAGTTCGGGTAGCCGTCGTGTTCCCACGGGTATCTGCCGCGCGTCATCCACACGCGCCAGAACTCACGGATGTCGTCGGGCGGATCCGGAAAAGGCTCGGAAGGAGCGTTTTCTCCCGAGTTCAGCATTTCACGCGCCAGCGGCGTGTAGGCGTTGACGTGATTCCACGCCGACATGAAGACGTCGCGGGTGTCGCGGCCGACGTAGATGTACTTGACGGTGTCCCAGTAAGGCAGCGCGTCGAGGGGAAGATGGCTCTTGATGAAGCGGCGATGGTCGAGGGCTTCGACGATCGCGTGCAGTTCGGTCTTGCCGCCGATGAAGCGAGCGTCGATCCACGGCGAGTACGAATGCAGCGACATCGGCAGGTCGGTGGTCTGAAGCAGCAGCAGACTGACGATGCGCTGGGTCCAGGTGGTGCCGGCCTTGAGCGACGTCGTGATGATGATGTCGTCGGGCCGCGGCACGAAGCCGTCCCAGCGGGTCGAGTCGATGTGGTGGCATTGGTAGGTTCGGGTTCGCTGCGGCAGTGATTGGGACATCGAGAGACGGTTTCCTTCGAGGCCGGCGCTGGAGCGGTGAGGCCTGGGGCGCGGAGTTTAAGCGCGGCCGCGCCGCTGCGGCAAGAGCGCGGCCGCACTTCGCTGTGGGGCGTGGCGAGCGCTGCTGTGGCCGGCGCAGGCGTCCATCGCGATTCTTCGGAGTCGTTCCCGGGCGGTCGGCGAACGTGTTATGTGGCCGGGGTGCCGAGTATGTGGGATCCAAAGTCGCTGTCGCCGGCCGCGGCTCTGCAGCGCCTGGCTGACGGGAACAAACGGTTTCTCGAGAAGGGCGCTGCGATAGGGCAGCGGGTCTTTCGTGCTGATCTGGCCGACCAGGCGCAGCGCCCTTTCGCAATCGTGCTGGGATGTTCGGACTCGCGCACGCCGGTGGAGATCCTCTTCGACGAGGGGTTCGGTGATCTCTTCGTCGTGAGGATCGCCGGCAACATCGTGGCCCCCTCGGTGGTCGGCTCGATCGAATTCGCAGCTTCGCAGTTCGGGACCCGCCTAGTCGTCGTTCTCGGGCACACGGGTTGCGGCGCGATCGCGGCGACGGTGGGGGCGATCCAGTCCGGCGACGGCCCCGAATCAAGGAACATCCGCGACATCACCGACCGGATCTCGCCGCATGTCGAGCGACTGGTTCGTGACAGCGGGTCGACTGCGGATGCCGTGGTCTTGCGCGAGTCGATGCGCTCGAATGTCAGGGCGTCCGTCGATCACCTGCGCCACGGCAGCCGGCTGCTGGAAGAACTGGTGCGCGCCGGCCGGCTTGCGGTGGTCGGTGCCGAGTACGAATTGGAGACGGGGCGGGTCCATTTCTTCGACGGCGTGCCTGAACCCTGAAGGGCGCCGTGCGGCGCAGTGCCCTGTATCGGGCTGATATTCGGAGCGCGGCGACAGGCCTTTTCCTGGGCTATTCGCCGCCGGGCGGTCCTGCCGCGGCGATCCGGCGGCAGTCCCGGAGGTGGCCCGGTCCGGGAGGCTTCGATGGCCGCCACCACCCCACTGCCGTCTGCGATTCCAAACCCCGCGGCTTTCGCATAGGGTCCGCGCGCCGGTGAAGGGCCGCCGCACCTCGCCGAGCACCAGCGTTTCAAGGAGTTTCGTCCATGCGAGAAGCTGTCATCGTCGCCAGCAAGCGCACCGGTCTTGCCAAGTCATACCGGGGCTCGTTCAACAACACGCGCCCGGATGAGATGGCCAGCCATGCCATCAAATCCGCGCTCGCCCAGGTTCCCCAACTCGATGCCAAGGAGATCGAGGACTGCATCCTCGGCTGCGGCTTTCCGGAAGGCTACCAGGGGATGAACATCTCCAGGGTGGCCGTTCTCGGGGCCGGTCTTCCCGAGACCATCGCCGCCACCACCGTCAACCGTTTTTGTTCTTCGGGCTTGCAGGCCATCGCGATGGCGGCCCACCAGATCATCAGTGAAGGCGCGAGCGCCGCGATCGGCGGTGGCGTCGAGAGCATCACGCTTGGTCAGGGCAAGATGAACGCCGACGGCATCGTCAGCGGCAACGTGATGGAGACCTGGCCCGGCGTCTACATGGGCATGGGCGAGACCGCCGAAGTGGTGGCCGAGCGTTACGGCGTTTCGCGCGAAGACCAGGACAAGTTCGCGCTGCGCAGCCAGCAGCGTACCGCCGCGGCTCAGCAGAAGGGCCTGTTCGCCGACGAGATCGCGCCGATGACGGCGAAGTGGGCCAAGAAGGGCGACGACGGCAACATGATCGTCGAAGACAAGCTCGTCGATCGCGACGAGTGCAACCGGGCCAGTACCACTCTCGACGGCCTGTCGACGCTGCCGCCTTCGTTCCGTCCCACCGGCACGATCACCGCTGGCAATGCCAGCCAGCTCAGCGACGGGGCTTCGGCCACCATCCTGATGTCGGGCGAGCGCGCCAAGGCTCTGGGTATCAAGCCTCTGGGCATCTATCGCGGCTTTGCGGTAGCCGGGTGTCGTCCCGAAGAAATGGGCATCGGCCCGGTGTTCGCGGTGCCGAAGCTGCTGGCGCGCGCCGGTCTGAAGATGTCCGACATCGACGTCGTCGAGTTGAACGAGGCCTTCGCCGCGCAACTCCTCTACTGCCAGCGCCAGCTCGGCATCAGCGACGAGCAGATCAACCCCAACGGCGGCGCCATCGCCATCGGCCATCCTTACGGAATGACCGGTTCGCGCATGACCGGCCACCTTCTCTATGAGCTGCGCCGTCGCGGCGGTCGCTACGGTATCGTCACGATGTGCATCGGCGGCGGTCAGGGAATGGCCGCTCTCTTCGAGGCTTGCTGAGTTCAGTCGCTGCGCCGTGTCGCTGCCGTGAGGCGGCGGCGCGGTGCGGCGGCGAGCCGGCACGATCACCGCGTGCATCCTTCGCAAAGCACGGTCCTGGTGGCGGGAGGGCGTAGTCCCGACCGCACGATTGCGCTCGAAGTCATGCTGCGTGAAGCGGCCGAGCGTCACGGTTGGTCCGACCGTCTCAAGATCCGCTGCGGAGGTCTGGGCCATGCAGCCGGGCGCATCAGCGACGCCGGCGTGGCGGCTCTCCGGGCCCACGGGATCGATGCGAGCGGGACGGTGTGCCCCGATCTGGAGAGGCGCCCCGATCTTTTTGAAGACTGCGATCTGATCGTCTGCGACTGCGCCGAGGTGGCCGACACTTTGGTGGACTGGGACGAGGCTGCGGCTGCTCGGTTCCTGTGTCTGGACGACTTGGCCGCGGATCAGGACGACGGTGAACCCGATCGCGAGTCGCCCATTTCCGAAGACGTCGCGGAAATAGAGAGGCTGGTGCCTGAAGTGCTGCGCCGTCTCATCGCCCGACCTCCAGTCGAATAGCGACGCACCGAAACGCCTGGCGTTTCTACTGCACCACCCACACCGGCGTTCCGACCGTAACCAGAGAGTAGACCTCGGCAATGTCCGGGCTCTGCATCGCGATGCAGCCCTGGGTCCAGTTGATGCCGCGGGCCTGATCGTCGGGTTTGTCGTTGCCGTGAATGCCGATGCTGCCGCCGATCGGGAAGGGCGCGCCGTTGTCCTCGCGCGGGATCAGGCCACGGCGCACTTCTTCATGGTAGATCTGCTGGTCTTTGTCGTTGGGGTAGTCAATCGCCAGGAAGTATTGCCAGCGATCGTGCACGCGTTTGTCGGTGATGTGGTATCTGCCCTCGGGAGTCCGAGCATCGTACATGAACCGCTTGCGCCCGAGCGGATTGATCCCCAGGACCACCGGATATTCGCGGTAGAAGTTGCCGAAGCGATAAATGGCCAATGCGCGTTTTGACTTGTAGATGACGACTTGAACCGGACCCCACTTGGCTTTGGCGCTTGTAGTGACCGTGGCAGGGACGGAGGTCGAAGCGAGCATCATCGGATCGTCGGGCAAAGTGCCGCGCACGGCGTTTTCGGCACGCGCGCCGGAGGCGAGAACCGCCAACGTCAGCGCCGCCGCCAGGCCCCCGATCAGGGCGCTGCTTTTGAATTGCCGTATCTTCATAGCGTATAAACTGGGACTTGCCGGCATTTTCGAACATCAGTGGTCACTGCGCAACTCTCGAGCCGAGATCGTCGTGAGGCCGCACGCGCTTTGGCGAAGCCGACGCGCACGCGTTCGCACTGCGATCGCGGCCTTGATCGCGGTTATCGTGGTCGCGGTGCCGTTGCTTGCGGAGTTCGGCTTCGGCGAATCCGAGAAAGACTCGGTGTATTGGGACATCTCGGGTTTCCAGGAGCCTTCGGGAATCGTCTACGACGCTTCTCGCAAGACCCTTTTCGTGATCGGCGACGAAGGTGACATCGGCGAAGTCTCGACCGACGGCAAATTGCTGCGCTCGAGCCATCTGGGCGGCGACTTCGAGGGCGTCACCCAGGATCCGTCCAGCGGCCTGCTTTACGTCGTGCGCGAAGGGCACGAATTGATCTACGAGGTGACCCCGGACGATTTCCACATCATTCGCCGTTTCAGCATCGACCGCACATTTCAGGGCGATCCGAACTACCTTCAGCGCGGCGGCGACGGAATCGAGGGCATTACCTTCGTTCCCGATCCGACCAACAAGGAAGGTGGCCGCTTCTTCGCCGTCAACCAGTACGATCCGCCGGTGCTCGTCGAACTCGCGGTGCCGATCCGGTCTTCCAACGAAAAATTCGCTACCGCGACCATTGTCAGCTCCCGACCAGTTGAAGCTGCGCCGCTGTCGGACGTGGTATGGGACGCGGCCATAAACGGCTTCGTGGTTCCCTCGGCGCTGTGGCGCAAGGCCTACGTGACCGACGCCGCGGGGCAGTATCTGCGGTCGGTGCGGCTGCCGGCCCTGATGCCGGAGGGGATCGCCTTCCTGCCCGAGGGAAAGTTCGTGATCGCGCAGGATTCGGGAGGTCTGGTGCTGTGGACACCGCCGGCTGATCCTTTCGCCGCTCCTGCAGCCGCCCCGCAATTGACCGCTCCTTCTGCCTCCGGACCCGCCGGCGGCAAACCGTAGGCGGCTGTGCTCTAGTCCGGTCCGGGTCCTGGAGTTCCCACAAAGTGATGACGACACGCAAAACCAAAGAAACCCCTTCACGTCCCGCCCGCGGCGTTCCGGCTCAGCCTCTGGCGGTGGTTGTCATCGCTGCCGGCCAGGGAAAACGCATGCGCTCCGAGCGCGCCAAGGTCCTGCACGAGATCGGTGGCCGCACGCTGATCGAGCATGTGCTGGCAGCCGTGGCTCCGCTCCGGCCGGATCCCTTGGTGGTGGTGGTAGGGCACCAGGCCGAGCAGGTCCGGCAACTTCTCGGAGACAAGGTCACGACCGTTTTGCAGAAGGACCAGCTCGGTACCGGACACGCGGTGCTGCAAGCCAAGGCGGCGCTGCGAGGTTTTGACGGAGACGTCCTGGTGTTGTGCGGCGACGTGCCGTTGCTGCGCACCGAGACTCTCAGGGAGCTGGTGCAGGCCCATCGCAGCACCGACGCCAAGGTCACGGTACTTTCGGTGCACGTTGAAGACCCCACGGGATACGGCCGTATCGTGCGCGGCCCTGGTGAAGGCCAACTGCGCATTGTCGAGGACGCCGACGCCGATCACGAAGAGCAGCACATCGACGAGATCAACAGCGGGACCTACTGTTTTGACGCGGCTTTCCTGTTCCGCGCGCTGTCGCAGCTCGGTCGTGAGAACGCCCAGCGCGAGTACTACCTGACCGACCTCGTCGAGACCGCGTCCAAGAGATCGGCAGCAAGCTGTGTGATGCTCGAAGACGAGGACGAGGCGATGGGGATCAACACCCGCGCCGATCTGGCCCGCGCCGAGAGCGTCCTGCAGGATCGTCTGATCGGCCACTGGATGGACAGCGGCGTGACGTTCCTCGATCCGGCCACGGCTTTTCTGTCGGCCGGAACCATCATCGGTGCCGAGACCGTCATCGGACCCTACGTGCGTCTGGATGGAGCCACGTTGATCGGCAAAGGTTGCGTGCTCGAGGGTTCCTCACATCTGCGCGACACGCGGGTCGGTGACGGTGCGTTGCTGCGCTGGGGCGTCGTAACGGACGGCGCCAGGATCGGAAACGAGGCGAAGGTAGGACCGTTTGCCCATCTGCGGCCGGAGGCGGATCTGGGCGAGCAGGTACACATCGGGAACTTCGTCGAGGTCAAGAAGTCCCGCATCGGCGCTCGCACCAAGGCCAACCATCTCAGCTACATCGGCGACGCCGAGGTGGGCGAGGACAGCAACCTGGGGGCCGGGCTCATCACCTGCAACTACGACGGCGTGCAGAAGCATCGCACGGTGATCGGCAATCGCGTGCAGATCGGCAGCGACACACAACTGGTCGCGCCGGTGAAAGTAGGTGACGACAGCTACGTTGCCGCGGGTTCGACCATCACCAAGGACGTCGAATCCGGCTCGCTGGCCTACAACGACAAGCCTCAATGCGGGCGCGTGGGGTGGGTCGAAAGTTTCCGCGCGCGTTCGCAGGTTGCAAAGGTACGCGGCGACGCGGCCAGGAATCGCGGCAAGAAGAAGGGTTAGGATCATGTGCGGGATCGTCGGATACGTGGGTCATCGACAAGCCGAGCGCGTCTTGTTCGGCGGTCTTCGCAAGCTCGAATACCGAGGCTACGACTCGGCCGGTCTGGCCACGATCAACGATGGGCGAGTCGAAGTGCGGCGCGCGGTCGGCAAGCTCGACAACCTCCAGACGCTGCTCGACGCCGAGCCGCTGGCCGGGACTGTCGGCATGGGCCACACGCGCTGGGCTACCCACGGCCGTCCTTCGCAGCGCAACGCCCACCCGCATCGTGCCGGCGACGTTGTCGTCATCCATAACGGCATCATCGAGAACTACGTCCAGCTTCGTGAGGAACTGGCCGCAGCCGGTTGCGAACTGAAGTCAGAAACCGATACCGAAGTGATCGGCCACCTGATCGAGCTCGGCCGCCAGAGCGGAAAGTCGCTGGCCGACGCGACGCGCGCCGCCATCGCCAGGTTGCGCGGCTCGTTCGCGATCGTGGTGTTGTCGGCCAGCGAGCCGGATCGTTTGATCGCCGCCAAGAACGCGACGCCGGTGGTCCTGGGTCTCGGGCAAGGCGAGAACCTGGTGGCCTCCGATGTTCCGGCCCTGCTCGACTACACACGCGACGTCCTGTTCCTGGAAGACGGCGAGATGGCCGAACTCACCGCCGACTCGGTGCGTCTGTCGACTTTCGACGGCCGCGAGATAAAGCGCGCGGCGCGGCGCATCACCTGGGATCCGGTCACCGCCCAGAAAGGCGGCTACAAGCATTTCCTGCTCAAGGAAATACACGAACAGCCCACCGCCATCATCGATACCCTGCGCGGACGCCTCGACCAGGAAACCGCCAGCGTCGTCCTGGGAGAACTCGGAGGTCTGGAGAAGGACATCGCCGGCCTCAAGCGCATTGCTATCGTGGCCTGCGGCACTGCCTGGCACGCCGGCTTGATCGGACGCTACGCCATCGAACGTCTGGCGCGTCTGTCGGTCGACGTCGACTACGGCAGCGAGTACCGCTACCGCGATCCGATCATCGATTCGCGCACGTTGATGATAGTGGTCTCTCAGTCGGGCGAGACCGCCGACACGCTGGCCGCGGTCGAGGCTGCCCACGAACGCGGCGCCAAGGTGCTGGCGATCTGCAACGTTCTCGACTCTTCTATCGCCCGCAAGTCCGACTTCGTGTTGTACACCCACGCCGGTCCCGAGATCAGCGTGGCCAGCACCAAGGCCTTCACCACGCAGCTTTCTGCCTTCTACCTGCTCGCGGTCTGGCTGGGGCGGCGTCGCGGCGTGCTCACTGCCGCCGAAGAAGCCCGCTACGTGCAGGCTCTGGTCGAGTTGCCGTTGCTGGTCGAAGGCGCGCTCAAGGAAGAAGAGACGATCGCCCGCGTGGCACGCCAACTGTCGACGGTCTCCGACGTGCTCTATCTTGGGCGCGGCGTGAACTTCCCGGTCGCGCTCGAAGGGGCGCTCAAGCTCAAGGAGATTTCCTACATTCACGCAGAGGGCTATCCCTCGGGCGAGATGAAACACGGTCCGATCGCACTCATCGACGAACAGATGCCGGTGGTGGTGATCATCCCCAAGGACGAGGTCTACGAGAAGACCCTGAGCAACCTCAAGGAAGTCGAGTCGCGCGGAGGACGCATCCTGTCGGTGACCGACGACGCCGACACGGAACTCAAGCGGATTTCGGAGTGGGTGGTGGCGGTGCCGCGAACCGACAGTCTGCTGATGCCGGTGATCCTGGCGATCCCGCTGCAATTGCTCGCCTACTACGTCGCGGTCGAGCGCGGCAGTGACGTGGATCAGCCGCGCAACTTGGCCAAGAGCGTCACGGTCGAGTAACGCGGACGGACGGCGTTTCAGCCCCGGCGGATATTTCAGGCCGCGCGTAACTGGATGCCGAAAAGCCCGGAAAAGGTAGCGATGGCCGAAGTCAGACCCGTCATCAGCGCTTCGGCCTACGTTGCCGAGGGCGCGGCAATTCGCGGCGACGTGGTCGTCGGCGAGCGCGCCAGTATCTGGTTCAACGCGGTGCTGCGCGGCGACGAGGGACCGATACGGATCGGAGAGTGCTCAAACGTGCAGGACTGCTGCGTGCTGCACTCGGATCTGGGAGCGGCAGTGGAGATAGGCGCGTGGGTGACGATCGGGCACGGTGCGGTCGTTCGCGGGGCACGGATCGGTGACCGTGTCCTGGTCGGCATGAACGCCACCGTCATGAGCGGGGCGGTGATCGGCGAAGGCTCGATCGTCGGTGCCGCCAGCTTCGTGCCGTATCGAGCACAGTTTCCGCCCGATTCGATGATCTACGGAGCGCCGGCCCGGCTTATCCGGCCGCTCCAGCCGTGGGAGCGCGAGCAGCATCGCATCGCCTGTGAGAGGTATCTGGAACTGTCACAGGAGTACCGTTCCGGAAAGTGGAGCGGGCCGAAGTAAGCAGCGTCGGTGGCTCCAAAGTCGCGCGGGAAGTTCTCGATCGCGACATCGCTGCATCGCATTGACGCTCACCACCACACTCTTTCGCTGCACTAGCTTTCCGTGACCGATCTGCCGGCGGCCGACCGCGAGCGTGTGGAGAGAGGCGCAGCCGGTCAGCAGTTTGCGCGAGATGCCGCCAGGTAGTCGAAGGGCTTGGATTTCCTGCGCCCAGCATTTAGGAAGGCAACACGGACCTGGTTCGACTTATGAGGAGACCGCTTGATGGACGCTGACCCGACCAAGATCAAAGAGCAGGCGCTGGCCGACTTCGCGAAGTTCGTCAACCCGATGAAAGTGCGGACGATGAAGGCCGCGCAATTGGGCATCATCGAAGGCAGGCGCGAAGGCGCTTGCGTCTGGGACATCACCGGCAAGAAGTACATCGACTGCCAGACCGGTTCCGGGATCATGAACGTGGGCAGGCACAACCCGGAGATCGTGCGGAAGCTCAAGGAAGCTCTCGACACCTACGATATCGGCGTATTTCTGCTGTGTTCCAAGCAGAAAGCGGATCTGGCCAAAAAGCTCGCGGAGATCACTCCGGGAGATCTCGCCTGCACGATCTTCGGCGTCGGCGGAGGTGAAGCCAACGACGCCGCGATCAAGATCGCCCGCGGCTACACGATGAAGACCGAGATCATTTCGACCGAGCGGGCCTACCACGGGCATACCGGTTTTGCGCTGTCGGCGATCGGCCGGGCAGCCTACAAGGAGCCTTTCGAGCCGCTGATGCCCGGATTCAAGACGGTGCCGTTCGGCGACATCGAAGCGATGCGGGGCGCTGTCACCGACGACACCGCAGCGATCATCCTGGAGCCGATACAGGGCGAGGGCGGCATCCATATTCCGCCGGACGACTACCTGCCGGCGATCCGCAAGCTGTGCGACGAGAGGGAAATCCTGCTGATCCTCGACGAGATCCAGACGGGCATGGCTCGAACCGGAAAGATGTTTGCGAGCGAACACTGGGGCGTCGTCCCCGACATCATGACCGTGGCGAAGTCGCTCGGCGGCGGTCTTTATCCGATTTCGGCGACGATCTTCAAGGAAGAGATCCAGGACTTTTTCGTGCCGCATCCGTTCATCCATCTTTCGACCTTCGGAGGCTCGGATCTGGGCTGCCTGGTCGGTCTGGCGGTGATTGAGTACATCGAAAAGAACAACCTGGCCGACCACGCCGAGAAGATGGGCAAACGGTTCCGGACGGGATTCGATCGTCTGCTGAAGGAGTCCCCGGATCTGTTGCTGGAAGTGCGCCAGAAAGGGCTGATGATGGGACTTCAGTACACCAACGAATCGATCGGGCCGCGGATGACCAGGAAAATGGCTGACCGCGGTGTCATCGCGGTCTATACCGGCAACGATCCAAGCATCTGCCGTCTGATGCCGCCGCTCGTGATCACCCCGGACGAAGTCGACCTCGTGCTCGGTGCTCTCGAGGATTCGATGAAAGAACTTTCGAAAGAAGCCGGCCTCGGCAAGAACGACTGAGTCGCGAGAACCGGCGACACAAGGGAGGACCGATGGCAACGAGTCAGGAAATTCTGGAAGCGCTCGCCGACTACCAGGTGCAGTGCAACGACAACAAACGCCTGCGCAAGATGCAGAGAGACTGGACCAAGCTGCTGCATTTCATCGCCGACGACAACGACGATCGTTTTACGATGAACGTCGTCAAGGGAGAGATCGTGTCCTTCGAGTCGGGGGCGTCGGGAACGCCCGACATCGTGGTCACCTCGCGCAGTGAGTATCTGTGCGACATGTTCTGGGGCGATCTCAATCCTTCGCAGAAGTACCTTCAGGGAGAGATCCGGGTCAAGGCCAGCCAGGAAGACGTCATGCGGCTCGACGCGATCACGATGATCATCTGGCCCGACGCTTAGAGGAATCCGGCGATGACAGAGCTGCGCAAAGTGCTGAAGCTGCGGACGGTGATTTCGACGTCCGCGGGAATGGCGATCGCCACCTCGTGTTACCTGGCGGGGCTCCAGATCGCCACCGTCCTGGTCGGAGAACTGGCGTGGATTTCCGTGCTGGTAGCGGGCTTTTTCTGCCTGCTGTCCGCGATGTGCTTTTCGGAACTGACGGCGCTGTATCCGAGCGCGGCGGGCATCAAGCTCTTCATACAGCACGCCTTCAGCGAGAGGGTGGCGATCATCATCGGGATGTTCTACGTGGTGCTCGGGATCGCGATGGTGGGAGCGGAAAGTTACCTGCTCTCCAGCGTGCTGACCAGTACGATCAGGCTCGTCGGGCCGGTCTTCGATCGGTATTTCTGGTTGTTCTTCTTCGTCTTCTTCGTCGCTTACATAAACTACCGCGGCGTACTCATCACCGGCATCGCGCAGGACATAATGACCTACGTGATGATCGCCTTCTTGGTCGGGGTGTCGATCTATTCGATTTCGAAGAACGGTGTGGACGTCGTCGCGGCGACCCACAGCGACAGATTCACGCTCAGTAACATCATCCAGGCGGCTGCGGTGGGCGTGTTCCTGTTCGTCGGCTTCGAGTGGGTCGCGCCCCTCGCCGAGGAAACTACGGACTACAAACTGATCGGCAGAGGGATGCTCTGGGCCATCGGCATCCTGACCTGCACCTATTCGTTGTTTACGGTGGGGTTGTACGTCGGACTTACTCAGGAGCAGATCAGGGAACAGCTCTCCTCGCCGACTCCGATTCCGCACATCGTGTTCGGTCGCAACCTCTTCGGTCCGGTCGGGGGCCTTTTCTTCGTGCTGATGAGCATTCTTGCGTCGGTCACGTCCTTCAACTCCGGTCTTCTCAACACTTCACGTTTCTCCTATGCGATGGCGCGCGACAACGTGCTGCCGCGGGTCTTCAGCAAGCTCCACCCCGTGCATGCGAGTCCGTGGGTGTCGATCCTCTTCCTGTCGCTGCTCTCCGCCGTGGTGTCTTTGCTGACCCTGCTTACGGGGCAGTACTTCTTCCTGATCGTGATGGCCGCGGCGCTCGAGTGCTTCATCTACATCGTGGCGGCGGTGTGCGTGATCCGGCTGAGGATGAAGTTCCCCGACAAGGAGAGGTCGTTCAAGGTCCCGCTCGGCTACACGATCCCCATTGTCACCATCGTGGTGTTCGCTGGCCTGCTGATCGGCCTGTTCTCGGACGCGACGCGGGACTACGAAGGCAAGGTGCTCTTCCAGAATTACTGGGTGGCTCTGGCGATGGCCGGCTTCTTCCTTTTCACCACCGCGTACACCCTCACCATCGTCCCGATCTTCAAGAGAAAAGCCGAAGAAAGGACCCAGGCCAGGGTGAAGAGAAGGCCGGGCCGGGCATAGGTGCCGGTCTCGGCTCGCAGTTTTGTCCAGCGCTCCGCAGGGGTATAAGCCGCGGGCATGTTCGCGAATTCTCCCAGCGTTGATCGAGATGGGTCGGTGTCGCCGATTTCTCCCATAGCCGAAGCCATCGAAGAGATCCGTCGCGGTCACATGATCGTCCTGATGGACGACGAGGACCGCGAGAACGAGGGCGACATCGTGGTGGCGGCCGAGAAAGTCACCGCCGAGCAGATCAACTTCATGGCGCGCCACGCCCGCGGCCTGATCTGCATGCCGATAACCGAGGACCGCATGCAGCGCCTCGGACTGCGCATGATGGTGCAGGAGAACACCGCTCCGCTCGGTACCGGCTTCACGGTGTCGATCGACGCGCGGGGTTGCAGCGGCGGCGGTATCACCGCCACCGATCGCAGCCGTACCATCCGCCGCGCCGCCGATGACGACGCCGAACCTTGCGACTTCGTGATCCCCGGCCACGTCTTTCCGCTGCGCGCTCGTGATGGCGGAGTGCTGGTAAGGACGGGGCAGACCGAGGGCTCCGTAGATCTGTGTCGCCTTGCGGGTCTGAAGCCGGCCAGCGTCATCTGCGAGATTCTCAACCAGGACGGCACCATGGCGCGCCTTCCCGATCTGGTCAGTTTTGCGCGCACTCACGGTCTGAAAATCTCGACTGTCGCCGATCTGATCCAGTATCGTCTGCAGAACGAATCGCTCGTCGAGCACAAGGCGACCGCGCGTCTTTCCACCAAGTACGGCGGCGAGTTCGCGGCTCACGTGTACCACTCGAGTGTCGAAGACGGCGAGCACCTGGCGCTGGTGCGGGGAACCATCGATCCGGAGAAGCCGGTGCTGGTGCGGGCCCACGCCGAGTATCTTCCGGGCGACGTCTTCGCCTACACGCATCGCAACACCGGAGCCGTATTGCACTCGGCGATGGAGAAGATCGCGGCTGACGGCTGCGGCGTGGTGCTCTATGTGCGCCGTTACGGTCG
Organism: uncultured bacterium; assembly: GCA_903893315.1. Classification (GTDB taxonomy): domain Bacteria; phylum Desulfobacterota; class Binatia; order UBA1149; family CAITLU01; genus CAITLU01. Next base: position 211,920 of record CAITLU010000013.1, on the reverse strand, counting down.
CGGCGCCGAAATGCTCGGCGAAGGCGGCGACGGTCCGGTGACGACCAATCCGGCCATTCGCCTGGCCAGCTTCAAGGACTACGGAATCGGCGCCCAGATTCTGCGCGACCTCGGCGTACGCAAGATTCGCCTGCTTACCAATTCCCCGTTCCATCTTCCCAATCTGGTCGGTTACGGGCTCGAGATAGTCGAAGTCGTACCCGTCTGACGGCAGACTCCGTCCCCACGGAGCACGAAGCGCGGAGGTTCGCCGTGTTGCTGTCCGGAAAGGGCTCTGTTTTTTCGACGGAGGTCTGCCTGCCGTCGGCCGTCGCCGACGATGTGCGAAGTCGGAGGGTACGCGCATGAGCGAAAGGCGAAGCCTCGGTAACCGCCGCACCGCCCGCGCCTCCGTGCGCGGCATCGTCGTGTCGCTCGTGATCGCATCTCTTGGCATCGCTGTCTCGGCCTCGCGCGCTGCGGCCGACGACGCAACCTTGATCCAGCTTTCGGACGGTAACGTGCAGGGGCAGCTCAACGGCGCGACCCGCGAATTCCTCGGTGTCCCGTTTGCCGCGCCGCCGGTTGGCGAACTTCGATGGAGGCCGCCGGCGCCGGTGACGCCGTGGAGCGGCGTACTCGACGCGACGACGTTCTCCTCAGCCTGCCCTCAGCGGGCTGGTAACAGCGGCGCGTCGAGCGACAACGAGGACTGTCTGTACCTGAACGTATGGACGCCGGAGCCTGCCGCGACCACGCCGCGTCCGGTGATGGTGTGGTTTCACGGCGGCGGCAACGTTACCGGTTCCACCGGCGCGGGGATCCCGTTCCCCGGCTATCCGGGTCATTTCTACGACGGTCACCTGTTGGCCCAGGAACGCAACGTCGTCGTCGTTACCGTCAACTACAGACTCGGAGTGTTCGGTTTCTTCGCGCATGCGGCGTTGGCCGGCGAAGACGCCGCCTATCCGTACGGCGGCAACCAAGGTCTGCTCGATCAGACCGCGGCGCTGGAGTGGATGCGCGACAACATCGCGGCGTTCGACGGCGACCCCGGCAACGTGACGATCTTCGGCGAATCGGCCGGTTCGATCGACGTGTGCGCGCACGTGGTGTCGCCGCTCAGTCGCGGACTCTTCCATCGCGCCATAAGTCAGAGCGGCGGGTGCACGACGCTGCAGCGAACGGCGGCAGAAGGTGCTGCAACGGCGCTGGGGTTTGCTGCCGCCGAAGGCTGCAACGGTCCCGACGAACTCGCGTGTCTGCGTGGGCTTCCGGCGGCAACGGTGCTTGCCGATGCCGAGCCTCTGGTGGCCACGGCGGGTGCGAGCCAACTAGGCATCGTGGTCGACGGCGGTTTCCTGCCCGACCAGCCGCGAGCACTGTTCGACTCCGGAGACTACGCGAAGGTTCCATATGTTCTGGGATTCAACTCGGATGAAGGGACCGTCTTCCTGCTGAACACACCGCCGGTGACGACCGAGGCCGAGTACGTGGCAACGCTGCAAGGCCGCCTCGGAGACTTCGCGGCCGAGGTCATTGCCGCCTATCCGGTCAGTGATTTCGCGTCGCCGCAGGATGCGCTGGCACGCGTGGTCGGTGATTCGTTTCTGGTGTGTCCCACCTACGACACGGCCCGGCGCGCGGCCGCCGGCCGCGCCCGCACCTATCTTTACAACTTCGCCAGGGAGATCCCGATTCCGATCGCCGTGGTGCTGAAGCTGGGAGCCTTTCACGGCGCCGACATCCCGTACGTGTTCGGTACCCTGGATCCGCCGACGCCGTCCGATGCCGGACTCGGCCGGCGCATGCGCGAGTACTGGTCGCGTTTTGCCGAGCGCGGCAAGCCGAAAGCCAGGCAGGCCGTCGGTTGGCCGCGTTACAACGCCAGGAGCGACAGGCTCCTGCGCCTCAATCTCCAGTCCAACGTGCTGAGGGGCTTTCGGCGCGAGCGCTGCGAAATGTGGTGGAGCTACTACGATTCGCAGTTCGCCGCAGCCGGGGCGCTGCCTTGAGTGCGATTTCTATTCGACCGCAAACACCAGGAAGTGGGCGTTGAGCCCCTGGTTGTCATTTCCCCAGATGTTCGCGTTGGAGATGTGTCGGAATCGGTACCCGATGGTGCAGCGCATGCCATCCTGGCTACCGAAGGCCATCCCGAGTCCGACGTTGTCGCTGAACTGTACGTGGGAGCCGAGGCCGTAACCGTCCAGGCCCGTGTAGATCAGGCCGATGCCGGCTTCGAAGTACGGCGCGTACTCCTTCCAACCAAGAGGCTGCAAGCGCACGAACGGGACCAGCGAGGCCTCGAAGGTATTCTCGTTGCCGACGACCGCGGCCGCCATCGGCTCGATGGTCCACGAAAAGTCGGTGTGGCCTTTCTCGAAGAAATTATCGAGAAAGTCGGCACCGTCGCGGTGCCAGCGCCAGCCAAGCCCGGCAAACCCCAGCGCGTCGTTGTTACCTGAGGCGTCCTGGTCGCCGGAGTATCCGCCGACCATGAATGGGCCGTTGGAGATGTTTTGCGCCTCGGCGCGAACAGACGGCAGGACGAGAACCGCGACGTTCAGCGCGGCAGCCAGAAACATAAACGGAATGCGGTTGCTCAGCATGGACCTCCCTTAACCTCGCGCCTTCCGACTCGCAAATCGGGGAGCGGTCGGCTACGGTGAGAATCTCCTCATGTCCGGCTTCCGGAACGACTCGATGACTACCGGCCTGCCCAGGCTCGGTGCCGGTACGGCTGCACGTCTTACCGGCTCCTTGAGCGTTGTCGCGGCGGTGATGTTGGCGCTCTTTTCTGCGCTCTGCCAGGTCACGATGCCGGTGGCTGCGCTCGCCGAAGAAGCGCCAGGCCGCCCGCTTGTCTGGACGCCGTTTTCAGCAGATGAGTTCACGCTGACTCAGCGCAGCAAGGCGCCGTTCGTCTTGTCGTTCGGCGCCCAGTGGTGCGGCCCCTGCGAAGAAATGAAGACGAGGACCTACACCGACAGCGCGGTGGTCGAGGCGTCTTCCGGACTTCGTTTCCTGTCGGTCGACATGACCCACAGCGATCACTACCTCAAGCTGGTTCTCAAGAGTTTCAAGGTGTTCGGCGCTCCTACCACGATCTTTTTCGGCCCCGACGGCAAAGAGTGGCAGCGCCGCATCGGCTTCATTCCTCCCGACGAGTACGCCCGGTTGCTGCGCGAGAGTTGGAAGTCCGAAAAGAAAAGCTAGCCGGACGGTCTCATATGGCATCTTCGCACACCGAGCACGTCAACGAACAACGAATCATAGCGTTCGCCGAACTCGACCTGCCCGAGCCGGTGCGGCGCGGCATCGAGGACGCCGGCTTCGAGTTCTGCACGCCGATCCAGGCCGAGACGCTGCCGCTGGCACTCGACGGTCACGACATCGCGGGGCAAGCCCAGACCGGGACCGGCAAGACGGCTGCCTTTCTGATCGCGGCGTTCACGCTGCTGCTGCGAAATCCCCGTCGCCACAAAGGTGAGGAGTCCTGTCCTCGCGTGCTGATCATCGCGCCTACCCGCGAACTGGCCATGCAGATCCGCGAGGAAGCCGAACTGCTCGGTAAGCACACAGGGCTGACCTTTCACGCTGTCTACGGAGGCGTCGACTACCACAAGCAGCTCGATCGCCTGCGCGACGGAGTCGACATCTTGATCGGGACGCCTGGGCGTCTGATCGACTACTTCAAACAGCGGGTATTCAGCCTCAAGGATACCGAGGTGCTGATCGTCGATGAAGCCGACCGCATGTTCGACATGGGGTTCATCGACGACCTGCGCTACCTGGTAAAGCGCCTGCCTCCCCCGGAAGAACGTTCGTCCTTCCTGTACTCGGCGACGCTGTCGTACCGCGTTCTCGAACTCGCCTACGAGCACATGAACGACGTGCACCGGGTGGCCATTGACGAGGAACAGGTGACCGTCGAGCGTGTCGAGCAGATGGTCTACCACGTCGGCGTGCACGAGAAGTCGACCGTGCTGTTGACGCTGATGGCCCGCGAGAAACCCGAACGCACGCTGGTCTTCGTCAACACCAAGAGCGGCGCCCGTCACATAGCGCTCAAACTCGAGCGCTACGGCTATCGCTGCGGTGTGCTGATGGGAGATCTGGACCAGAAAAAGCGTATCCGCATGCTCAAGGGTTTCAAGGACCGCGACCTCGAAGTCCTGGTTGCCACCGATGTCGCATCGCGCGGGTTGCACATCGACGCGGTCACCCACGTATTCAACTACGATCTGCCGCAGGATCCCGAAGATTACGTTCACCGTATCGGCCGTACGGCGCGGGCGGGCGCTTCGGGCAAGGCGCTGTCGCTGGCCTGTGAACACTACGTCTATTCGCTCGAGGCCATCGAAGAGTTCATCGGGATACGGATCCCGCACTGCTTTCCCGATGCGGAGTTGTTGGTGGCGCCGCCGGTGCCACCGCGGTCGGCCGTGTCGTTGCTCGACTTCGACGAGAACGACCTGCCTAAGAACAGGGGGCAGAGGTCGGGACCCGGCGGGCGGGGACAACAGCGTGTGCCACCGCGGCGCACGGGCACGGTGAGCCGTGAGCGCCGCTCGCCGTCGCCGGAAGGGACGGCGCCGCCGCGTCCGCGGCACGAGAGTGCGACGGCTGGCGGCGCGCCGCCGCCGGCCACCGCGGCGACTGGTACCGACGCGGCCGGCGCAGCAACTCCGCGCAAGCGACGCAGACGCCGACGCGGCGGCGGAGGTCGCGGCGAAGCCGGAAGCGGTGGTGAGGGCGGCGCTTCTCCGAGCGGCGGGCAGGAGTAGACGCGCGAGGCAGCGCTTTTCGTCTAGGTCGCAGACGTCCGTCTGCGATTTGTGGTAAGCCCGAGCGGCAAGCCGATGGGCGATTACACGCAACCACGATCGAAGCCGACGCCGGACTCTGCCTCTGCGCGCGCGACCAGCGCCTATCCGATCGATTACGAACTTCGCGAGCGCGCGCTGCCTCTGCTGCGATTTCTGTTCGATACCTACTGGCGCGTGGCGGTGCGCGGGATGGAGCACGTTCCGCGCCGCGGCGGCGCGATTCTGGTCGGCAATCATTCGGGCGGCATTCCATTCGACGCCGCGATGCTCGGCTACGCGCTCGAAAACCGCGGGAACCCGGCTTCGCCAGGCCGTATCGCGCGGATTCTCTATGATCGTTTCATCGACGGGATGCCGGCGGTGGCGGACCTCTATCGCCGCAGCGGCGCGGTACCGGCCCGCTACGCGGTGGCCGATGCGATGCTGGCGCGTGGTGAGTTGGTGGTGATTTTTCCCGAAGGCGTCGGCGGTATCGCCAAGCTCTTCGATCAGCGCTACCGGCTGCAGCCTTTCGCGACATCGGCTGCGCGGCTGTCGTGGAAACATCGCGTGCCGATCATTCCGTTCGCGTTCGTCGGTGCCGAAGAGGCTTACCCGGTGATCGGCCGCAGCGAGAGCGCCGGCCTCGCTCTCGGGGCTCCGTATGTGCCGATCACGCCGTTCTTCCCGCTGCTCGGCCCGCTCGGAGTACTGCCGTTGCCGAGCAAGTGGACCTTGGCCTTCGGGCGTCGTATCTACCTTCGCCGCGAGCAGCGCTTCATCCGCGACCCGGATTTCGCAGCGATGACGGAGCGGTTGCGGCGCAGCGTCGCGTTGCTGATCCAGCGCGAGTTGGCCGGGCGGAGTTCGGTGTTCTTCGGATAGTTCGCGGCGACGGGCGGCGCGGACGGGAGAGACGATGATGAAAGTCGGTGACCAGGTCGTACACCAGAGCAACCCAGGCCGTTTTACCGTCACCAAGGTCGAGCCGCCTCCGAGCATGAACGTCTACAGCAACATCCTGACGATCCGCTCCAAGGGCGGACTGGAGATGCGCGTACTCGACACCTCGGTCCGCAAGGTCGAAGGCGACGGCGAACGCATCTGACACGGCGCTGTGGCCACCACTCTCTACGCCACCAAGGACTGTCCGTTCAGCCGCGTAGTGCGCGATCGCCTGAACGCGACCGGCACGCGCTTCACCGAAATAGACGTCGGCGAACACCCCGAAGTCATTCCCGAACTGCTAAAGGTGACGCGCGGTCGGCGTGTCGTTCCGGTGCTGATCGACGGCGTGCGGATCGAAATCGCGGTGGACGGCGGGAGCGAGGTTTGAAAGGCGGAGAATAAGGCGCGGACCCGTGTCGGGACGGCGAGCCTGTTAGGGTGGCTTCTTTGCGAAGCGTCCTGCGAGGCCGGTACGCTCTTGATGGTCTCGACGAGCTTGATGTTGATCGTTCAGTAGAGCGAGAAAGATTCTGGCTACCAGCCGGAGCGCCGTGTATGTTGGCGCCGCATGGACGGGAAGCGTCTATACCTCAGACTCGGAGACCGGGTTCATCACCAGGAGCGCGAGAGTTGGGGCTCGGGGACGGTCGTCGAAGAGATGACCTCCACCATCACCGGCGGTACCTGCCTGGTCCGCATAATGTTCGAAGACGGCATTCAGCGGACCTTTCACAACGATCTCGACCACGAGATGTGTTGCTACTTCATGGGTCTGCGCCGCGAGATGACCTTCGACTGGGACAAGATGGAAAAGGTACCGGTGCGGTCGCGGTCGCGACTGGCGAATTCCCGGGACTGACAGGCCGCGAACGGACCTCGTCACGCGACCGGCGGACAACTGAAAAGTAAATCAGGCCTTGCGATAGGGAGAGTCTTCTTTGAGGGAAGCGTCGCCCGCGCTGGTTCCGCCGTCGGCAGGTTGAATGACCTGGCCCTTGGCGTCGGTGCGCGGGATGAATACCTTGCGCAACGTCGCGAGCGTGTGTTCGTTCACCCAGGGAACTCCCATCGCGCAAGGACGGGCCTGCCCATTCTCGTCTACCATGGTTGGTCCGGTGTGGTGGAAGTTGAGCTGGAGTCGCTTTGCCATAGCGGACCCTCCTTAGCGTGGACCGTTGAGGGTTGCCAGCCCGGGGCGGCGTTGGTATTAGCCGGGCACCCCTTCCAAGACGCCGGTGAACTTGATGTTTTCGCTGGCCGTTCGAGCCCGCGCCGAGAGCCCCTCACCAATGGACTACAAGCACACGTTGCAGCTTCCGAGTACCGATTTCCCGATGCGGGCCAACCTGCCCCAGCGCGAGCCCGTGATGCTCGAGACCTGGGCGAACGAGAACGTCTACCAGCGCATGCTGGACGCGCGCGCCTCGGCGCCGCTCTTCGTGCTGCATGACGGTCCCCCCTACGCCAACGGCAACATCCACCTCGGCCACGCCCTGAACAAAGTCCTCAAGGACATCATCCTCAAGTACAAGACCCTGTCCGGCCTGCGCGCGCCGTACCGGCCGGGCTGGGATTGCCACGGCCTGCCGATCGAACTCGAGGTCGAGAAGAAAGTCGGCCGCAAGGCCAAAGCCGAGATGGGTCTGGTCGAAGTGCGCCGCCTGTGTCGCGAATACGCCGACCGCTTCGTCGGTGTGCAGCGCACGGACTTTCAGCGTCTCGGCATCTTCGGCGAGTGGCAGCGTCCCTACCTGACCAAGGACTTCGACTTCGAGGCCCAGGAGGCCCGCGAACTCGCCGATATCCTGGGTACCGGCGGGATGTTTCGCAGCCGCAAGCCGGTGCACTGGTGCGCGTCGTGCCGCACGGCCCTGGCCGAAGCCGAAGTCGATCACGACAACAAGAAGACGACCTCGATCTACGTCGCCTTTCCGATCGAGGCCAAGGGACCGTTGGCACCGTTTGCCGATCGCAAGCTTGCGATCGCGATCTGGACGACGACCCCGTGGACGCTGCCGGCCAACCTGGCCGTGGCGGTTGGTCCCGACTTCTCCTATTCGCTCGTCGAAGCCGGCGACCGCGCGCTGGTGGTGGCCACCGATCTGCTGGACTCGCTGACCAAACGCTTCGCACTCGGTGCTACCCTGGCCACCTTCCGGGGTGTTGATATCGAGGGTTTGAAGGCGCGCCATCCCTGGATCGATCGCGACTCGGTCGTCTTGACGGGTGAGCACGTTGCGCTCGATACCGGCACCGGCTGCGTTCACACGGCGCCCGGCCACGGTCACGACGACTACGTCATCGGCCGTCGCCACGGCCTCGAGGCCTACGCCCCGGTGGACGCGGGCGGCTGCTTCACTGCCGAGGTGCCGGAATTTCAGGGCCGCTTCGTGTTCGATGCCGACCGTTCGATCATCGATATGCTGGGTGAAATCGGCGCGCTGCTGGGCGAGGAGCCGATCGAGCACAGCTACCCGCACTGCTGGCGCTGCAAGAAGCCGATCATCTTTCGAGCTACCGATCAGTGGTTTCTGTCAATGGAAGAAACGCACCTTCGCAAGCGGGCGCTGGCCGCCATCGACGGCGTGCGCTGGATTCCGTCGTGGGGCCGCGAGCGCATCTACGGGATGGTGGCCAATCGTCCCGACTGGTGTCTGTCGCGCCAACGCGCCTGGGGAGTTCCGATCGTTGCGGTGCATTGCACGGCGTGCGGCGAGGTCGAGGCCAACCCGGAAATGGCGCGCAAGGCGGCGGAGATGTTCGCCGTCGAGGGTGCCGATGCGTGGTTCGCCCGGCCGGTTGAAGACTTCCTGCCGACGGGAATGCGCTGCAAGGGCTGCGGCGGCAGCGGCTTCGAGAGGGAGACCGACATTCTCGACGTCTGGTTCGATTCGGGCGTCAGTTTTGCGGCGGTGATCGAGGCCGAGTTTGGCAAGGACGCCATCGCCGATCTTTATCTGGAGGGCAGCGACCAGCACCGCGGCTGGTTCCACTCGGCGCTGCTCGCGTCGGTGGCCACACGTGGCCGCGCTCCCTACAAAGCGGTGCTCACCCACGGCTTCGTGCTCGACGGCGACGGTCGCAAGATGTCGAAGTCGCTCGGCAACGTGGTGGCCCCTCAGGACATCTTGAAAAACTACGGCGCCGACATCCTGCGCCTGTGGGTGGCATCCGAAGATTACAGCGAAGACGTTCGTATCTCCGACGAGATCTTGAAGCGCCTGGCCGATTCGTACCGGCGCATCCGCAACACTTCGCGTAACCTGCTGGCCAACCTTGCCGACTTCGATCCGGCTCTGCACGCGGTGGACGTCGGCGACCTGGCCGATCTGGACCGCTGGGTGCTGTCGCGTCTGGACGAATTCGTCACGCGCTGCCGGAGGGCTTACGAGGATTACCAGTTCCATCTCGTCTTCCACGCTCTCAACAACTTCTGCAGCGTCGATCTCAGCTCTCTGTATTTCGACATCGTGAAGGACCGTCTTTACACGTCGGCGGTCGACTCCAAGGCGCGGCGCAGCGCGCAGACGGCGATGCACGCGATCCTGCTGGCGCTGGCGCGGGTGATAGCGCCGGTACTTTGTTTCACCGCCGACGAGATCTGGCGGGCGGTCCCTGCCGCGCAGCGCAAGGGTCGTGGGGTCGAGACAGACTGCGTTTTTGTCGCGGATTTCCCCGAGCCCGACGCCGCCTGGCGCGATGCCGAACTGTCGGCGCGCTGGGCACGCCTGTGGGAGATCCGGCAGGTCGTGACCAAGGCTCTGGAGGAGTGGCGCCGCGATGGGCGCATTGGACATTCGTTGGAGGCGCGGGTGAAGATCGAAGCCGGCGCCGCCGACGCGGCGGTCCTGGCGACTCTCGGTGAGGTCGCGCTTTGCGAAGTGTTCATCGTCTCTCAAGTCGAAGTTGCCGGCGGTGACGGTGAACTGACGGTTACGGTCGAGAAGGCGCGTGGTGCCAAGTGTGGCCGTTGCTGGAATTTCTCGGAGGCCGTCGGCAGCCACGCCGATCACCCCGAACTTTGCGGCCGCTGTTATCCGGTCGTGGCGGCAGCCGCGCTGTAGCGGGTCCGGGAGTTGAAGCGTTGAAGGGTCGTAGCGCAGTTCTGGTTGCAGTGTTGGTATTCGTCGCTGATCAGGTGACCAAAGGCCTGATACTGGATTTCTTCAACGGCGCCGGAGTCGGTGGATCAAGGGCTGTCATCCCGGGTTTTTTCTCGCTGACCTACGTACGCAACCGCGGCGGAGCTTTCGGGTTGCTGGCGGATCTGCCGGGGATCTGGGGGCAGCTGTTTTTCGTCGTGTTCGCGCTCGGGACCGTCGCGCTGCTGGCGTGGATGCTGCGCAACACACCGGTAGAGGATCTGGTTCAGCGTCTGGCGCTGACCTTGGTGATCGGCGGAGCGGCGGGAAATCTCTACGACCGCATCCGTTACGGCGAGGTCATTGACTTTCTCGATGTCTACTACCGCAGTTGGCACTGGCCGGCCTTCAACGTTGCCGACAGTGCGATCACGGTCGGTGTGGCGCTGCTCGTGATCGCTACGCTGCGGTCGCGCGAGACTAACGGGTAGATCCGGGGTGGCCGCCGTCGCGCTGATCGAAGGAACCTGCGACGCTCGCTTTACCGCGATCCGCGACGGATTCGCCGCCAACTTTGCCGAACACGGTGAATTCGGCGCCGCGGTTACGATAGTGCTCGACGGACGCACCGTCGTCGATCTGTGGGGCGGTCACGTCGACGCCGCGCGAAGTTCACCGTGGCAACGCGACACGCTGGTCGACGTCTTCTCGGTAGGCAAGGCCTTCACTACTCTGTGTGCTCTGCTGCTGGTGCACCGGGGCCTCCTCGATCTCGACGCTTCGGTGGCGCGTTACTGGCGCGAGTTTGCTGAGGCCGGCAAGGAAGCGATCACCGTCAGGCAGCTCCTGTGTCATCAGGCCGGACTTCCCGCGGTTCGCCGCCAACTTGCCGACAACGCGATGTTCGACTGGCGGGTGATGACCGAGGCACTGGCGGTCGAACGGCCATGGTGGCAGCCTGGAACGAGGCACGGCTATCACGTCAACACGTTCGGCTTCCTGGTCGGCGAGGTCGTGCGCCGCGTTTCGACGGGTGCTCCAGGCGGTTCTCGCTCTCTTGGAACGTTCCTGCGCGACGAGATCACCGGTCCGCTGGCAGCGGATGTCCACATCGGCCTCGCGGCAAGCGACGAGGCCCGCGTGGCTGAATTCGTCTGGCTTCCCGAACTAGGAGTGGTTCCTCCGGGGCTTGTCACGCAGCCGCTCACCGACGCGCAACGGATGGCCTACAACACCTACTTCAATCCGCGCGGACTCTCGGGCCACGACGTGGTGAACACCTCGGAGTGGCGTCGCGCCGAAATTCCTTCCGCCAACGCGCACGCCACTGCCCGCGGCGTGGCACGCGTTTACAGCGCGCTGTGCGCCGGCGGTACGCTGGACGGTGTCGAGATCGCAGGCCGCGACGTGCTGCGCGAAGCGGCGACCGTGCACTCCGACGGATTGGACGCGGTGCTCGACCGGCCGAGCCGTTTCGGGCTTGGGTTCCAACTCCCCAGACCGGAGCGGGCGATCGGCCCGAATCCGGGCGTATTCGGACACTTCGGCGCTGGCGGTTCGGTAGGTTTCGCGGATCCGGTAGCCGGGGTCGCGTTCGGTTACGTCATGAACCGCATGGGACCGCGCTGGCACAACCCTACCAATCGCGGTCTGATCGACGCACTGTACTCATGTCTGTGAACTGCGAGCCGGGTTGCTTTTCGGCCACAGCAGGCGCACCAACGATGAAGACAGCAGACCGCTGCGAAACCGTAACGGCCAAGGAGGACAGGGTCTTGAATTCGACAAGCGGTTCGTTCCCGGCACGGCTTTTTTACTCGAGTACGATAACTCGGCATGGCGGCCGCGGCGCCGCGCTTGCGCTGCGCGGCATCCCTTGCCTTCTTGCAGCTGTCATTGCGCTGGGCTGCTCGGCTGCCGGCGCCGGTTCGCTCTCGCCGTCGGCAAGTGCCGCCGTCGTCTCCGACGCGCGCGTAGGAGCAGCCCTGGTCACCTCCTGCTACGAATGCCATTCCGACCTGCACGTTGCTCCGTGGCACGCCAAACTCGCTCCCTCGTACTGGTTTGCAGGCTCGGCGCGTGAGGTGCTGAACTTCTCGAACTGGGACAAGTACGACGCGCAACAGCGATCGACGAAACTCACGGCCATCGCCAAGACGGTGAGCGCCGGCGACATGCCTCCCTGGGACTACAAGGTGATGCACCCGAGCGTCGGTCTGAGTGTCGAGAACAAGGCGGCAATCGCGCAGTGGGCTTCGCAGGCGGCGATGCCCGCGCATTGATGAAAGCAGCCCGTGTGGGCTGAGCTTTCGACGTAAAACGGCCCGCCCCCGGTGAAGGGGACGGGCCGTTTTCTTAAGGCCGGAGTCCTGCGACTTCAGCAGTCGTAGTACATCTCGAACTCATGGGGATGCGGCCGCAGCCGGATCGGGTCGATTTCACGCGAGTGCTTGAACTCGATCCAGGTCGAGAGGAAGTCCTCGGTGAACACGTCGCCCTTGAGCAGGAAGGCGTGATCCTTCTCCAGCGCGGACAACGCTTCGGCCAGTGAACCCGGAACGCTCGGGACGTCCTTCAACTCGGCCTTGGACAGCGAGTAGATGTCCTTGTCGAGAGGCTGGCCGGGATCGAGTTTGCGCTCGATGCCGTCGAGACCGGCCATCAGCATGGCCGAGAACGCCAGATAGCCGTTGGCGGCCGGATCCGGGAAGCGCACTTCGATGCGCTTCGACTTGGGCGAAGGCGAGTACATCGGAATGCGTACCGAAGCCGAACGGTTGCGGCTCGAGTAAGCGAGGTTCACCGGCGCTTCGAAGCCGGGGACCAGACGGTGGTAGGAGTTCATCGTCGGGTTGGTGATCGCGCACAGCGCCTTGGCGTGGTGCAGGATGCCGGCGGTGTAGTGCAGAGCCATCTGCGACATGCCGCCGTATTTGTCACCGGCGAACAGGGGCTTGCCGTCCTTCCACAGCGACTGGTGACAGTGCATGCCAGAGCCGTTGTCGCCGAACAGAGGCTTCGGCATGAAGGTGGCGGTGCGACCGTGGCGACGCGCCACGTTCTTCACGATGTACTTGTACCACATGAGGATGTCGCCCATCTCGACGAGAGGCGAGAACCGCACGTCGATTTCGGCCTGGCCGGCGGTGGCGACTTCGTGGTGCTGACGCTCGACGCGAATGCCGACCTGTTCCATGAGCTGGCACATTTCGGTGCGCATGTCCTGGAAGTGGTCGGTGGGCGCCACCGGGAAGTAGCCTTCCTTGTAGCGTATCTTGTAGCCGAGGTTCTGGCCGCCGTCGTCGGCGGAGTTCCAGCAGCCTTCGATCGAGTCGAGCTCGTAGTAGCCCATGTTCGCGCTGGTCTGGAAGCGGGCCGAGTCGAACACGAAGAATTCGGGTTCGGGGCCGAAGAAGGCGGTATCGGCCAAGCCTGTCGAGCGCAGGAACTCGGCGGCTTTGCGCGCGATGTTGCGCGGGTCGCGCGAGTAACGCTCGCGGGTCAGCGGATCTTCGATGTCACAGATCAGGGAAAGGGTCGGCCTCTCCATGAACGGGTCCATGCGTGCGGTTTTCGCCTCTGGGATCACGAGCATGTCGGAGGAGTCGATCGACTTCCAACCTCGGATTGACGAGCCGTCGAATCCGAGTCCTTCCTCGAAGATCTCCTCTTCGAACTCGCTGATGGGCGTGCTGAAGTGCTGCCAGGTTCCCAGCAGATCACAAAATTTGAAGTCCACCACTTCTGCGTGGTTGTCTTTGGCGAACTTCAGGGCTTCCTTCGCTGTCATTGGTTGCGGTCCTCCTAGTGCGATGTGCCGTCTACGTCGCGACGGCTGCGCTGCGATTGAAAATTTGCGGTGGATTCGTTCGACGCGGGCGCCGATCATCCGCCGACCCTGAAACGGTACTGCTCGCTACAGCGCCGCCTCGCCCGTCTCGCCGGTGCGGATACGCACCACCTCGTGGACCGTGGTGACGAAGATCTTGCCGTCGCCGATACGGCCGGTGCGGGCCGCATTGGTGATGGCTTCGATAACCGGTTCCACCTGATCGTCCTTGACGATGATTTCGAGCTTCACCTTGGGGAGGAAGTCGACGACGTACTCGGCGCCGCGGTACAGCTCGGTGTGGCCGCGTTGGCGCCCGAACCCCTTTACCTCACTGACGGTGATCCCTTGAATCCCAACCCCGCCGAGTGCTTCCTTCACCTCGTCGAGCTTGAACGGCTTGATGATTGCTTCGACCTTTTTCATTGCGTTATCTCCTTGCCAACTGTCATGGCTGCCGAGCGCGTGGATCCGTTTTCAGATCCCATCCCGCTTTCCCGAACTGGCGCGGGACCAGCAGAGCGCGGAGGCAACAGGGGCGACTTACGGTCTTGCCTGGATATGCTTACTGCAATCACGGTGCCAGCGTAGACAGGCATTTTCTTAACAATTCCAACAGCTAACCAAGTGTCGACCTGCCTCTAAACCCGGCACTGCACGGCACTTGGGCAGATTCGTCAGGAGACCATTCCGGCCGACTTCAGCACATCGTAGGCCGCGTTGATGCGGCGCATCCGTTGTTCGGCCACGCGCCGGAACTCTTCCCCGAGGTGGGTCACGCGATCCGGGTGGTTCTCCATCGAGAGCTTTCTCCACGCCTGCTTGATCTCGTCCGCGTCGGCCCCCGGCGCGAGCCCGAGCTCGGCGAGAGCTTCGGTGGTCGCTTCGCGGCGTGGGGTGCCGAAGCCGCGCGCTTCCTCGAAGCGGCTCTGCCAGTGGAAGCCACCCATGAACGGGGCCAGGCCCAGGTGTCGTGCGACCTCTTCGAGAAAGCCGGCCTCGGCAGGGCTTACGTTGCCGTCGGCCTGGGCCACGCGTGTCAGTACCTCGATGGCGATCAGTCGGGCTTGAAACTCAAAGTCGCCGACCAGCCTCTCACAGAGGTCAGCGACCGATTCGGTGGAGTCCTGGGCTTCCTTGATGAGGTCGCGAACCCACAACAGGCGCTCGCCCTGGTAGCCGAGGTCGCGCTCGAAGAAGTGGCGGATCACCGTCACTTCGCGGCGATCGAGCGGGCCGTCTACCTGAGCCAGACGCACCAGCAGCGTCACCAACGTCTCGACGTAACGGTTGTGACGCTCGGACTGGCTGCTGGTGTAGAGCCGCACGGCGTGGCGGCGCAGCCACCAGCTGCCGATGGCGGCGGCGGCCATCGTGAAGACAGTGAAGAACAGCGCCAGACGGGCCAGACCGATGAGCGGGCCGCCTCCGACCGCCGCCAGCAGTAGCAGGACAAGCAGGCAGCCGAGGTTGGAGCCGTAAATCACGCGGTAACGCGGGCAGGGAAAGGAAGTGGTCGGGGTGAGAGGATTTGAACCTCCGGCTCCTGCGTCCCGAACGCAGTGCTCTACCAGGCTGAGCTACACCCCGATTCGGGATCCCTGAAAGACCGGACCGAATAACACGGCGGGGGCGGAAAGCGAAGCCCACAAGCCGTGAATCAAACAGGCCGGGGGCTCGGCGGAGTGCTAAACCGGGCGACCTCGCAGCGCTGACATGGTCGCCGCGTAGTCCTTGCTGCGAAACACCGCCGAGCCTGCCACCAGTACGTCGGCCCCGGCCTCGGCGGCCATGCTCGCGGTGGACACCGGGCGCTGCGTCGTCGTCTCGGCGCTGATGCCGCCGTCGATCTCGAGCAGGCACGAAGCGCCGCAGCGTTCCCTGGCTTCCCTGAGCGCGCGCAGTTTGGGAAGGGCGCGTTCGTCGAAGGCCTGTCCTCCCCAACCCGGCTCCACGCTCATCACCAGGATCAGCGCCGCACGTTCGACCAGCGGCAGGATGCCGTCGACCGAAGTGCCGGGGTTGATCACGATACCGGCCTTGGCGCCGTGCGCTTCGATGATTCGGAACGCGCGCTCGGCGCCGGCAATGTCGCCGACCACTTCCCAGTGCACCGAAACGTAGCGTTCGCCGCCGGCGCGATCGCTGCGTTGCAGGGCTTCGAGAAAGCGCGGTGCGTACTTCTCGGGATCCTCGATCATCAGGTGCACGTCGAGCGGCAGCGTGGTCAGATCGCGGATGCCGGCGACCACCACCGGACCGATGGTCAGGTTGTCGACGAAATGTCCGTCCATCACGTCGATGTGGATCCAGTCGGCGCCGGCGGTGGCAACGGCCTTCACTTCGTCACCGAGACGACCGAAATCGGCGGAAAGAATAGAGGGAGCGATCAGCGGCACGGCGTCTTATACGGACCGGGCGGCAGGCGGGCAACCGTCCCTGTGTCCGCAACCGCGCCGATCACGCCCGCGCTGCGGCCATGTCCGCGGTGACTACCTGCCTTGTGAAGGATACTTCGCGTCGTTGTGATCGTATCCGTGGCAACTGAGCGAGCACTGACCTGACCCCGGCGCATTCGATATGTATTCGAGGCGGCCGGTCTTGACGGACGGCAGCACGACCTCCTTGCCGGTAAGGTCGCGGCGCATGAAATTGATCAGGTGCGCGTTGTGGGGCGAACCGTGAGCGTCGTGACAGACGGCGCAGCTCGCGCCGTCGTCGACGACGTGCGACCGGTGCGGGAAGCCTTCGTGGCGGTCGAGCAGCGTATTGCGGTCATGGCAGCGATAACACAGGGCATAGAGTTGATATGACTCCCTGCCCGGCGTCGCGTCGAGGTGATACTCGGCAGCGAGGATAGGTCGGTAATTGGAACCATGCGGTCCGCGCGGTGCGCTGCGGTCGGCGGAGTTGTTGTCGTGACACGCGGTGCACGACGTACGGCTGGCCGGAGTCCACGGCGAGACCAGGCCCGCGATGGTGGGGTTGCGGCCGACGTCGGCGATGGGGTGAAACGAGACGTTCTGCGGGTTGATCTTCATCCGCAGATTGCTCGGGCTGTCGTTGCGGAACACCACTGGGTCGCGCGCTTCGCTTATTCCGTGGCACTTCAGACAGACTTCGTACTCGAAAGTCGCCTCGCGCACGAAACCGCCGGAGACGGTCACGCCCGATACACCGGTGAGAGGGCCGGGCATCGGTCCGCCGCCGGAGTCGGCGCGCGCTGCGTGAGCGTTGTGGCAGTCGATGCACTCGACGTGCATCGGCATGTGGTTGGGGTTTTCGGTCGGGTCGTGGACATCGGTGTACACGTCGACTCGATGCGCGCTGAACTTGCGCGATTCGCGCCGCATATCCTTCTCGGCGATGCGGCCGTCGTGACAATTGAAGCAGACCCCTTCTTCCGTTGCTGATGTGAGCAGGCGCTGAGGGTGCTCGGCGCCGTGGGAGCGATGGCAGCTCGAGCAGCCATTTTCGCCGACGGTCGCGTAGCCCAGCCCGGGCAACGATCCGGCGCCGAGAGCACTGGTCGGTGAAGTCGCGTGTGCCGATTCCTGCCAGTGCTGCGGCCGGTGGCAGGTCAGGCACAGTCGCGAAAACGCGGGATCGGCGACGAGGAATTGCGGATGACGGTCTGCGTGCGCGTCGTGACACGAGGTGCACTGGACCTGCGCGCTCGAGTCGAGGCGGACACCGCCGATCAGGGACGCCGGGTTGGCGAGATCCCGTCGCCGGGTGACCAGTGATTGATCGTAGACGAACGAGATGGGGTGGTCGTCGGAAAGATCGGTGCCGAGCACGCTGCGACCGGTCAACTTGCTGACCGCCGCTCCACCCTGACGCGACGTCGATCCGGCGGCCATGGTGCCGTCGTGGCAGGACAGACACAGACGCGAGCTTCCGTTCGGTTGCTGCAGTTTCGCTTCGGTGGTGCTGCTCTCGTAGAGCTTGTAGCGCGCGGGCGCCAGAGCGCGGCTCCACAGACCGCGCTGGGTCTTTGCCGAGTGTGGCGTGTGGCAATACGCGCAGAGGTCGCTGTCGGTACCGTCGATAGATGGAGCCACGGCTGCGGAAGCTGAGGAGCGGCCTCCGACTGCACTCGGGCTCAGGTTGTGCGCGGTCTCACGCAGGCCGGCTTGGGCCGCGCCGGCCGCGGCCAGCATCAAGAGAACGGCGAGACAGGCGAACAGGCGCAGCGTCATGACTCGTCTGCCAGGAAGCGGAACACCTGCACCCGCTGATTGTACGAGTCCGAAACGTAGATGCGGTCGCCATCGACGGCGAGGCCGGAAGGAAGCCAGAAAAGCCCCGGCTCGCGGCCGCTGCCGCCGAAGACCATCAGGTAGTGGCCCTCGCGATCGAACATCTGCACGGCGTCGAAAAGAGCATCGACCAGATAGATGTGCCCATGACGATCGATACCTATGCCCTTTGGTCGCGACAGCGCTCCGGAGGCGTCGCCTTGCTCACCGAAGACGCCGGTCGGCCGGCCCTCCGGATCGAAGATCTGCACCCGGAAGTTGAGCGCGTCCGTTACGTATATGTTACCGGCGTCGTCTACTGCCAGCCAAGTTGGATAATTGAACTGGCCGGGCGCGGCGCCGCGGCGGCCGATTTCCAGAACTCTGTTGCCCTGTGGATCGTAGACGACGACGCGATGTAATGCGGCTTCCGCCACGTAGATTCTCGACCGCGCGGGGTCGGCCGCCAACCCGGCCGGACGCGATCCCTCTTCAAGCGGCCAGCCGGCTATGCAGGCGCCGTCGAGATCGAATACGAAAATGCGCGCCGCGCTCGCGTCGGCCACGTACAGGCGCTCGCCGAGCAGAATTGCGCTGACCGGCTCTGCGAGCGCCGTGTCACCACACTCGCGCAGCGCCAGAGCGCGGCGGCGGGCCGGATCGTAGAGGTGAACGAGTCCGGCTCCCGGATCGGCCACCGCGATGCGTCCGCCGGCGGCACTCACGCCGCTGGGGCGTACCATCCGCGTTTCGCCGCCGCCTGAAATGACGTTGGCAATACGCGACCATATGGAGAGTTCGATGCCGAGATCGGAGCCGGCGCTG
The DNA here is from genome assembly GCA_903893315.1 of uncultured bacterium. Taxonomy (GTDB): domain Bacteria; phylum Desulfobacterota; class Binatia; order UBA1149; family CAITLU01; genus CAITLU01. The sequence goes on along the minus strand of CAITLU010000013.1, from coordinate 193,205 downwards.
AACGTGGAAACCAGTTCTATGCGAGGCGCGTCCGGCGCTTCGGGCCACACCATCCGCGCGGGCTCCGCGGGCTGGCCGTGGGTCGGCCAACCCGACGAGCAGGCAGCCGCGGCCGCAGCGAGCAGGGCCGGCGCCGCCAACGCCAGTCCGCGCGCCCAGCGCCGGCCGGCCGCAGCCACCGGCCGGGTGCCGCAAGGCGGATCAGAAGAAACGTCGGGTGATGCGCAGTTCGGCATGAACGCCATCCATCCTGTTGCGATAGTCGGTCCAGGTGACAGTTGGGAAGATGTCCACGCTTCGATAGGTCCAGTGCAGGCGCATTCCGGCCTCGACGACAACGTCGCTCATGACGGTCGAGTCGTGAAAACTACGGTAGTCGATGAAAGGCGAAGCGGAAAGCCCTTCGAAGGCCGTCCAGTCGATCGAAGCCCGCGCCAGGTAGGACTCGGAACTGCGATTTTCTTTCGGGTAGTCGACGAAGTTCTCGTCAGCGGTCAACTCCGCGACCAGGCCGGCGTTGATTTGGTAGACGAGAAGTTGGCCGAAGCGCAATCCGTTGGAGTCGACGATCGACGATTTGAGAATTTCGTAATCGACCGCCGATTGCGCGAGCAGGCGTTTCCACCGGCTCCTCAGCTCGAGTTGAAACCGGTCCGCGTTCTGATCGATCAGGAATTGCGGGGCGGAAGTCCCGGACAGACGCGTCTGATCGCTCATCATGTGTTCGTAGGATAGCGAAAGCCACGGGAATTCCAGACCGGTGCGTATGCTCGTGTCGAAGGTTGAATACTCGAGACTGGGCGCGATGGTGTAGGTGTAGCTCACCGACAACTGATCGCCGGCGCGAAGCACGGGGCTGTCGGGCAACGGCACGATCCGGGTGCGGCTGCCTTCCGCGACGACGAGGTAGTCCCGGTTGACGATGGTGTCGAAGCGCGAGTTGCCGTCGGGACCGAGGTCGACCACCACGATCGATCCGATGACCACGAATGGATGAGTCAGGGTGAACCCGGCGCCGGTGCCGACATCGATTGGAACCGTCTGCCTTTCGTCGGGTTCATCGACGAACGACGAGGTGAAGTTGTTGTTGTCAACCTCGTAACCGAGGTGGGTGTCCGCGAACAGTTGCCCCTGGCCGGGAATCGCGCGCCGGTAGTCGGCGCCGGCCTCGCCTCCGTAAAGGTACTTGTCGCCGTTCGGGAAATTCTGCAGTGATCCGCGCGCGCCGAGCGTGGTCGAGAGGTTGCGATAGAACCGCCTCAGCAGCGTGGCGTTGGCGGTATTGGTAGTGGTGGTGCCGGATTCCGAATCGCTCTGGGAAAAGTCGTAGCGATAGTTGGTCGAGAAGTCGCGATGGTGGTCGACGTGCAGAGCCTCGCTCGCCGACACGTAACTGCCGTTCGATGCGCCGCTGCGGATGAAGGAATAGAGTCCCGAGTCGAGGCGCCGGTTGAGCGTGGGACCGAAGTCGAGACTGTGAGTCGCACGAAATGTGTGGCTGTCGAATACGTTCGACGGGTTGAGCGGGTCGCTTACGGAGTTGAGTTCGTAGTGCAGATCGAGGTCCGAGTTCTCGCCGGAGCGGTGCGCCTGCGCGTTGACTATCTGTCGGGTCTCGTCGCGTTTGAACGGACTGCCGAAATACGACGAATTTTCGAGGAGCGACTCCTCGCGGGCGTCCAGCGTCGCGGTCAATCCGCGCCACCCGCGGGCCTCGAGGAAATTGTTTTCGTGCAGATCGAAGGTGCCGCCGAAGCTCTGGAAGGTCAGATCAGAGCGACCGCCGAAGCCCTGCGTAAGCATGGTCTGGCTGCGGGTGGCGAACAGAGTGGTCGGGTAAGCCGTATCCGCCAGGACCAGGCCCTCGAAGGCATAGTCGAACAGAGTTCCGTTGCCCACCCGCAGCGACGTGTCGGTGTGCCCCAGCGCCATTTCCTGAGGCGCTCCGAACGATCCGCTGAGATTGAGCGTCAGCAAGCGCGGATCGAAGATGAAGGCGCCGGTGTTGCGCAGACGCAGGCGCTCTTCGAAGAGAAGCGTGTCGTAACGGTCCTGAGTCCGTTTGTCGTGCTGGGTTTCCCAGTTCACGAGAAGCGTGGTGTCGCCTTCCCAGCGACCCAGCCCCCAGTTCAGTCCGGCCTCGGCCGCAGGCGTGATGGTGAGCACCATGCACGCGAGAACGCCGCACGCGATCGCTGGCCGTGCGGCGCGCTTCATCACGATGCCGCAAGTGTGCTGCCGGTCATCGGGCGTCACCGCCCGAATGACAGCGCCGGCAACTGACGGTGAGATCGTCGGTCACCTTGCCGTGGCAGGGGGCGCAGTACTTGCCGCCGTAGATATCGGCCTTCGGCATGGTGGTTGCCCCCGGCGTGTTGGTGAAGAGGTTGCTGTGACAGGTGGCACACTCCACCCAGCGGTGCTGCTTGTGCGAGAACGTCGTGGCGCCGCCGGTCTGCGCCTTGGGCGTCACCGCCACATCGAGGTCCAGAGTTTCCTGGTGCTGACGCGCTTTTTCGAGAGCCGGGTGGCAGCGCTGACAGAATCCGGTGATTCCAAACGACACCGTGCCGTGGCAGGAACCGCAATAGCGGGACGAATGCAGTTCGGCGGTGTCGGTCATCGCCGTGCGAACCTTGGCCGAGTAGGGACTCGGATGGCAACTGGCGCAAGCTATCAACCGCGTGTGTGTGCCGTGTGAAAATACCGACGCAAACGCGGGCTGGGCCGGCGGCGTCATTTCTATATCGAGTTTGAGAACCTCCTGATCGACGGTTTTAGATCCCGGTCCAGGGCGCGGCGCGATGCGCTGCTCATCCAGTGCGCGATTCCAATCTACCTGTCCGGCCGCGTCGCGCGGCATGGTGCGAAGGTGGCACGACAGGCAATTGGGTCCGATGTCGAACGCGACCTTGCCGTGACAGGCAGCGCAGTACTCTTGTGCGTGCACGCTGGCCGGGGTCATCGGCGTCTGCCCGGCTTTCTTCTCGAAGGGGGCAGGGTGGCAGTTCCCGCAGCTCAGCCAGGTCCCGTGCTTCCGGTGTGAGAAGGAGACATCGAAAGCCGGATCCGACTTGGCGGCGAGTTCGACATCCGGAGCGACCGACGAAGCATCGAGGGCGTCAAGAGTGATCGCTTCCGACTCCGCGGAGTCGGGGTCCAGTACGGAACGCGGGGCGATCATTTTTTCGTCGACCGCCGCAGTCCAGTCCGGATTGCCGGCCTGGTCTTTGGGCAGCAGTCGCACGACGTCGTCCCAGGTTTGCAGCGACGCGAGGCCTGCGTTGGGCGGCAGCGGCGTGAACGCGACGGGAGGCGGAATCGGAGGAGGTGGAGGCGAACGACGAGGACGATGCGTGACCGGTTCGTTGCTGACGACCTGGCCGGGTGGCGGGACGCCCTCGAACAAAACGTCGAGCGCGCGGTAGCGCGTTTCGCGGCTGCAGCCTCCGGCAGCCGCGACGAGCGCGACGATCATGCAGATCGTCGCGCGGTGCCTCATTGCGAAACGTGGCATCGCTGGCAGGTGTCCAGCCCGAAGGCAGTCTTGCCGTTGTGACACGCGCCGCACGAAGCGCCGGTCGACATCCCCGCCATTGTCGGATTACCGCCGCGCCGCATGGGGAACAGCGTGTCGTGGCACGCGTAGCACTTGTACTTGATGCGATGGACCCAGTGCGGGAAGTAGGCCGGGGCCCAATCTCCCGGGCCGGCTTTGCGCGAGTAGATGATGTCGCCGAGCGTGGTTGCCGATCCCGGCGCTGCAACGAGCGACACGCACAGAACGACGAGCGAAAGGATTCCGCAGAAGTTTCTACTCGTCACCATGCCCCCCCGGGTCCGAACTCCAGGGGTCAACTACTAGACCGTTGCGGCGGGGAATCCCAATCACTAGAGGGCATTCTCCGCCGCATTGGCACCGTGGTCAGATGTCGTGGCAGGAGGTGCAGATCGCACCGCCCGCCGGACTGATCCTCAGGAACGGCACGAAGGTGTTGTCATGCGGGTTGTGGCACGAGTCGCACTGTACGAAACCGGACGAATCGTAGTTGACGGGGCTGCTGGCCGCGACGGTCTTGAAGGCCGTGAAGCCGGTGGCCGCCGCCGGCTTGGCAACACCGATCGGATGGTTGCTCTGCATCGATGCCGGGTTGAGCAGGTTGATGCCACCGGTCAGCTTGCCGGCCGTGACGTTGGTTCCGCTGACGGTGCCGCCGGTTCCGTTGAGCAGATCGCCGAGCGCGACTGTCCCGTCGTGACAACTCATGCATGAACGTGAGCCGGTCAGCGCTGCGCTGGTGATCGCGGTCGGCAGTACCGTCCCGCGCACCGTCGTGGTCGGCGCCCAGGTCAGGTTCTGGGTGGTCATCGTGTGGCTCCACAACGGCCGCGCCACGCCCGGAGCGCTGCTGTGCGATACGTGGCAGAACACGCAGGTGTCGGTTTGAGTCCCCGACTTGATCACCGCGGTCGAGGTCGCGCTCAAGTCGTGCTTCGTGTTGGCGATGGTCCCCGCCGACGCCATGGTTGGCACCAGCAAGGATGCGGCGATTAATAATGATCTTCCTCTTTTCATGATGGAACCTCCTATCGTTCCTTTCCGTCTGTTCGTTTCACGCTCTCTAGCTTCGTTTGTATTTCTCGATGTCCGACTTCGCGCATCATTCGCCGGAATACGCCCCTCCCCCAGCGGCTTATGGCGCTGTGCCCCGTGACTCGAGGCTGTCTTCGGCAGATGTGCCGATGAGTTCGTAGATGCTCACGCGTCTCCCCAGCGTGTCGGAGACGTAGATTCGATTGTGGCGGTCGATGACGATGGCGCCGGGGTTGATCATCAGTCCGGGGTACTCTCCGACTCCGGCGAAAAGCATCAGCAGCTGCCCCTGCTGGTTGAAGATCTGCACGTTGCCCCAGCGCGAATCGACCACGTAGATGTTGCCGAAGCTGTCGACCGCCACGCCCTTGGGGCGCGCGAAATTCCCGATGTGGTCGCCGGAACTGCCGAACTTCCACAAGAACTTCCCATCCGGATCGAAGACCTGGATACGGCTGTTCACGGAGTCGACGACGTAGAGCCGGCCTTGCGCGTCGAGGTTGGCGAAGGTCGGGAAATTGAATTCGCCGTCGCTTTCGCCGCGCCGTCCGATCTCTCGTATCAGGCCGCCCGCGAGGTCGAATACTTTCACCCGGTGCGCTTCGGGAGTGTCGTTCTGTCCGGTGTCGACGACGTAGAGCCGCCCGCGCGTTGCGTCGATGGTGATTCCCGTCGGCCGCACGAGCTGGTCCTTGCCGATGCCGCGCAGAAACTTTCCGGTCTTGTCGTAGACGCGGACCGTGCGTGTGCCGGTATCGGCGACGTAGACGTTCTCGTCCCCGTCCAGGGCTACGCCGACCGGCATTGTCAGCGGATAACGCTCGTCGCCTCCGATGGTGCGCACGGCCTTGGATTGGAAATCGAAAACGAAAACGGAGTTCCAGACCCGATCGGCTACGTAGAGGCGCTGGCAGTCATCGGAAAGCGCAAGGCCCATCGGCTGGTAAAGGGCCTGCTCCTTGTCGCGTCCGACCAGCGTTTCGAGCAAGGCCGGGGCGCCGAGATCGCTCTTGGATTGGAGGTTGCGCACGAACCTGATGCGCGGCTTGTCCGGAGGGTCGGGCCAGAACATGTCCTGCGGCTTTTGCTGTGCCGCGCAGCCCGCGACCATGCCCATGCACCACGCGAGCGCCGCAGTGTTCACCGCAAAACGTGCGTCCCTCGTCCACCTTGTGCGAAACGCCACATTCATGAGAGGTCGTTTGATAAGCAACACGCGAGCCAACCCGCTGCCGGATGCTTTCGGCAAAATCGAGACGATGGCGGACGAGAGCCTGTCCGAAGCGTTCATGGAGTCTTCGCGTTGTTTTTCGCCGCATTCTGCCTGTTCCAGGACGCAGCATCGTCGGCGCGCATTTCCGGTGCCCTGGTGATTTCAGGTATCGCGGGCCAACCCAATCCGGCCGCAGCCGACGCGAAGTCAACGAACCGTCCTGATGCGCGAGCCCCGAACCGAGCAATTGTTTGCGCGCTAACGCGCCGTACTTGCAGGATCGCACGGTAGTCTTCGGATGCTCGACGATTCGCCAAAAGGTGCTCAGGGCCGGCGGCGCACGGAGCGCGTAAACGCGCGGCGCACGTATTCGACGTGGCGAGTGAGACCGCGGTGCGTGGATCAGCGCGCATAGTTTATCCTGTAGGTTTGTGTGCCATGGCACGTAGGGGAGCAACTGCCGCCGGTTGCCGTTTCGGTGTAGCTGTTCAGACCCGGAACCCGGCCGGTGACGATCAGATGCGGCTTGGTGCTGGAAGCGTGCGAGTCGTGGCAGGCGTAGCAGGGAGCCCCCTTTTTGACGACGTGGAAAGAGTGGCCTTCTTCAAAACCGGGCCGGTTGAAGCGGCTGTAGCCAAGCACGGTGTCGCTGGACACGGTGCTAGCGTAGGTGGCAAAGGTGTGGCAGTCGAAGCACGCCTCGGTTGCGGCGGTCGTGCGCGACGCGCCGCTCGCCACATAGGGCCGTTTGAGCAGGTAGCGGTACTGAGAGCCGTGCGGGCCACGCACGCTCGCGTCGTTGTCTGCGTGACAGTCGCTGCAGTATGTCGTGCGCAGCGCATTCCAGCCTGGCACGAAGGAGTTGACGTTGATGTTGAGGTTCTTGCCCTGACCTTCCACCGGGTGGAAGGAGGGGTTGTTGGTGTTGAAACGCACGGCCAGGTCCGACTGGCCCGCGGGCCGGGTGGTCCACGACGAATGACACTTGAAACACAGCTGATATTCGGCCACGGGCGCGGTTGTGTCGGTGGGTCCGCGGTATGTGTACGCCGGCGCGGTACCGGCGGCGCCGTTGGTGACCGCGATTCGACTGACTCCGCGGATGCTGTTCCAAGCCGCCGGCGCAACCGGTGCGGTAGCGTCGGCGCGGGCGACGTGGGCGTCGTGACAGTCCGTGCATTCGGCGTGACGATTGGACGTGCCGAAGTTTGCCGCTACGCCGTCCTCGGTGGTGGTGTGACGGTTGCTGTAGTCGGTAGTGGGGTGGCGGTAACTCTTGGCGAACGAGGCAATGACGTTCTTGGCCGCGGGGCTTCCGTCGTGACAGGCGAAACATAGGTTCTCTTCGCGATTGACCAGCAGCGATGGGTAGTCCTGCCCCGCGTTGGCCTCGTCGGGCCAGCCGTGCGCCTGGTGACAGTTGCTGCAGAAGCCGCGCTGTGACGTGTCGGTTACGCGCGGGAAAAGTGTGCCGTACTGCGGGCCGGGCCACAGCACGCCGGTGGAGGGATCGAGGTGCGCGGCCGGAGAAGCGGTGTCGGCCAGAGTGTGACAATCGGTGCACAGAGCGTTGATGTCGCCGCTGCGCAGCAGCATGCCGTTGCCGCCGCTCTGGAAGTGCGCGTCGTGACACGTGGTGCAGCGCACCATGTTCATCTTCTTGTCGAGCGGCAGAGGAAAGGCAGCGGCAGGCAACGGCGCCGGGGTCTGGGCCGCGGCGATTCCGGCGAGCGATGACGCCAGGAGAATGCAGGCCGCGCTGAGAAATCGGTTGAGCCGCGTCATGGTGGATCCTATGGGTTCTTGTACGAGCCGGTGGCGGGGATGACGATTCCCACCGGATGTGAACTCTGCGCCGCGGTGACGTTGCGCGCACTGTGGCAGTCGACGCATATCTGGTTGATGTCGTTGTCGAGACGCTGGTTGTGTCGTCCCTCCCCGCCGTTCCCCGTCAACGGGTAGGCCGGCGCCGCCAGATCGAACGGCTCAGCCAACTGGCTGTGCTCGTTGTGGCAGGTGGAGCAGGTGACCTTTTCATTAGCCAGGCGCGCGGCAAGAGCGAAGGACGTCGGCTGGTTGATGTCCGGGTTGGCGTAGACGGTCCACTGGCTGCCGAGCTTGAAGTAGGGCGATGATGTCCCGTTGCCGAACGTCACGCTGATGCCCTCGTCGAGGGCTACGGTGCCGGCAGCCGAAACGCCGGCGGCGCCGCCGCCGGCAACGAGGTTCTCAATCTGCACGTCGTCGACGTAGATGAAGTCGGTGGCTGCGCTGGTTCCGGTACCGAGGAAGCGAATCGCGGTTGTCGCCGCGATGTAGGCCGTGACGTCGAAGGCCTGTTCCACCTGCGCTGCATCGCACGCGTTCAGCACGTAAGTAGCCAGCGTCGTCCACGAAACAGCGTCCGCGCTTACCTGAAGCGCCACCCCGTCGGTGTTCGTATTTGGACAGGCAGCAAGCTGGCGGCGGTAGCTGAACGTCAGCATGGCGGCCGTGCCCGCGTGAAGATCGGCCGCACGCGCCACGCTGATGCCGTTGATGATTACGCCGCCCACGCGAAGGCAGTTGCCGGCGGCGCACGCGGCGTTGGTCACGACGCGCACGACGCCGGCGGCAACGCCGTCGGCCTCGCCGCTCTCCTGCCATGCGGTTGCGCTCCAATCCTGCGTGCCGCTGCTGCCGTTGTATGCCAGCGCTGGGAACGCATCGAGGTACGTATTGCGCTGCGGCGTGGACGTGGTCCACGCGAACTGGGCACCACCGGCGTTGCCGACACCGTCGGCGGTGATGGTGATCGTGTAGGTCTTGCGATAGCGCCCGGTGAAGACGCCGGTGGAGCGCACCGTTCCGGTCGAGGTGTTGGCGGGATTCTTCTTCACCCAGCCGGACGCGCCGGAATCCCAGCGGTGTGAAGTGCCGCTCACGCCGGGGATCGCCTGGTCGCTGTTGGCGAGCGCGCTTGTGGCCGCAACGCCGCCGGCCGAGTGGCAACTCGCGCACAGGTTGGAGTTACCGCTGATCCGGGTGATCGAGCCGCCCGCCGCATGGTGCGAGATGTGGCAACTGGCGCAGTCGATCGACCGACTGACGTCGTGCGGCGGGTCGAGCGCGTATGCCGGCCCCGACGCGTACGCCGCCCACGTCAGGAGCAGCCACGAGAACGCTGTCAGCTTCGATGCCATCGACGTCTTCACCACCCCACGAACGGTTGCAGATTGATACTTGCCGAATGAGCCAGGTCGACGGTGCGGCCGATGACCGCGCCGCTGACCGCGCCGCCGCTGCCGATCCGGACCGTCCCGGCTCCGAACAGCGAACCATCGACGCGCGTCTGCAACCGCAGGTTGATTGTTCCGTCCACCACGAAGATCAGTCGCTCTGCCGGAAATCCTTCGACGACGATGCTCGCGCCGCGTTCCAGGATAAGCCGGCCGCGAACGCGGACCACGACCTGTTCGGTTGATGCGTCGCCGACGATCGTCAGCCGACTCGAGGTCGCCAGGTTGATGCTGTCGGCGTCGATCACGATCAGGCCGCTGCCGACGTCTCCCGTCTCGGGAATTCGCCGTTCTTCCAACACGCCGAGCCGCAGCGATCCCGTGGTCATTCCGGGCGTGGGGAGCAACGTCACGAACTCGGCGCGGCGCTGCGCGGCTTGGTAGCGTGCAGCGAAGCAGTCTTCGAATTCGGCGGTGCCGCCGGCCGAATCGACCAGGCCGCCGATGGTTGCGAATTCGAGGCCGGTAATCGCTCCGCCGCCGCTCACGACGTTGCCGTCGATCCAGACGCCGGAACGCAAGCTGAGCGCGCGATCGACGGGCGACCAGGCCAGAACGTCGCCGTTCACCTCGACCGATCGGCCGATGCTGATGTTTTCGGCGCACACGTTGCCGCCGACCAGGCCACGAGCCGCAATCGTCACCGTCCGGCGCCCGGACGATTCCGGGGGCCACTGCAGGATCGCGTATTGGCCTGTCGCGGTCTGGCCACGGCACAGACCGTTGCCGTCGCAGGTGTCGGCTACCGTTCCCGGATCGCCGTCGTCACAAGGTCCGCGATTATCGGCGTGCGTGCAGCCGGCCAGCGGATCACAGACATCGTCGGTGCATAGGTTGCCGTCATTGCAGGAAATCCGCGTTCCCGTGCAGACGCCGTCCACGCATGTGTCGTCCGTGGTGCAGATGCTCGCGTCGTCACACGGTGCGTTATTGGCGGCGAATACGCAGCCGGTCACGGTGTCGCAGCCGTCGTCGGTGCAGGCATTGCCGTCGTTGCACGTTATCGCCGCGCCCGAACAGGTTTGTGCTGCACAGGTGTCGTCGGTGGTGCAGGCGTTCGCGTCGTCGCACGGCGCGGTATTGGCGGCGAAGACGCAACCGGCAGCGGTGTCGCAGCCGTCGTCGGTGCAGACGTTGACGTCGTTGCAGGCCAGCGTCGCACCGGTGCATATGCCAGCGGCGCAGACGTCGTCCATCGTGCAGGCACTGCCGTCTTCGCAACCGGCGCCGTCGTTTTTCGGCCGCACGGTGCAACCGGTTGCCGCGTCGCACACGGCTTCGTTGCACTGAGGGTCGGCTGCACCGAGCGGGCACACCGTGGTGGGCCCGCAGGTGCTCACACGAACCGTCGTCGATCCCTCGAAGCGAATGCCGGACAAAGTTCCGGAGATGGCGATGCCGCCGATGCCGCCGGCGGGAAGAGTGGCCAGCAAAGCCGTGGGAGCGAACTCGACGCGCAGGTCGGCAACGCCGTCACCATTCCCATCGCCGATCGAGTTCGTACCCGGCAGCGCGGGAACGCCGTTCGCGACAATGCTGGCGGCGTCGATGCGGTCGAGCATGTATCCCGGCACTTCCAGGTACGCGCCGATCGAGTTTCCCGGCGTGGCCCGCTCGATCATTTCCGGCTCCACCCGAACCACGGCGGGCAGGATGGTTTCCGGATCGGCGAAGGTGTCGAGCCCGAACACTTCGAGACGCGCGTTGTTGGAAGCGGCGACGAACAACCTGTTGGACGGATCGATGACCATGCCGATGGGAATGCGCAGTTGCGCGGCGTCGTCGCCGAAGTCACCGATGAAGCCGACGAAGTCGCCGCTGCGGTCGAGCACCTGGACGCGTCCTTCGACGGCATCGGCGACGTACACGCGGCCCAGGCCGTCGACCGTCACGCCCTGCGGCATGTTGAAATTCCCCGCGCCGCTGCCGTGCCCGCCGAAGCAACTGACGAAAGTGCCGCTCAGATCGAAGACCTGGATTCGATAGTTGAGCTGGTCGGCTACCAGCACACGGCGCGCAGGCGCGTCGACGAATACGCCTACCGGGTAGTTGAATTCGCCGTCGCCGTTACCCTGCCCGCCGAATGAACGCAGGAAAATGCCGTCGGCGCTGTAGACCTTCACCAGTTGGGCCGCGCTGTCGGCGACGTAGACGTCGCCGGTGGCGGCTTCCAACGACAGATCGCTCGGTTGCTGGAATTCGCCGTCGCCCCGGCCGAATCGCAGCACCGCGTTCCACTCTGAGTCGTAGGCGGTGACGCTGCCCGAAGTTGAATCGCCAACATAGACGCGGCCGGCAGCGTTGACCGCGACGCTCACCGGGCGCGTTGCGACGGTCGCACGCGAGATGATCCGCCCGCTCGCTTCGCGCACGACGACCTGTCCCTGCGAGGGATCGGTCACATAGATCTTTCCGGAAGCATCGACCGCCATGCGAGTCGGCGCACCGAACGGGGCGCGGTAACTGCGCAGGAAAGAAACTGCCGGCGGGGCCAGGCCCGAAGTTCCTCCGCCCGTGCAGGCGGCATGCAGCGGCGCCGCCGACAAAGCGGCAAGCAGAACACTGATCCACAGAGCGATGTGCTTCGGCGTTGCCATCAGTGGGCCGCCTTGATCGTGTGGAAGTTGGAGGTGTCGTGACAGCGAGCGCAATCGCTGCCGCGTTCGCAGCGGTGCGCGGAGGCGTCTTCCTTGTGACAGCCGACGCACTCCAGCGCGACTTCCTTGAACTGCGGTGACTGGTGGCAGCGCAGGCAGGCTGTCCGCGCATGCGCGCCCGTCAGCGCAAAGCGGGTTGCGTTGTGGTCGATCAGCACGTCGCGACTCCAGCCGCGTTCGTCGTGGCAGTGTTTGCAGTCGGTGCCCTGGCGACCGTGGTGGACGTCGTCGTCGCGATGGCAGCCGACACACTTCTGGTCGGGGCGTTCCACGCGCAGGTCCGAGCGGTGACAGTCGGTGCAGCGGCGACCGACGTGGTGGCCGCGCAACGGAAAGTGAGTGTCCCGGTCGTGGTCGAAGATCGTGCGCCGCCAGTCGTCCGGCGTGTGGCAACTCTCGCACTTGCTCCCGAACAGTCCGTGACGGCTCGCGTCGTACTCGTGGCAGTCGTGGCAGTTGGTCGGCGTGAGTGCTGCGGCAAGCCCGTTTTTGTGGCATTTCCCGCACGCGACGTGCGCGTGCTTTCCGACCAGGGGAAACTTCGTCTTGCGGGCGTGGTCGAACGTCGTGCCGGCAAACCCGCGCGTCGTGTGACAGGACTGACAGTCGCGGCCGAAGCTGCCGTGGTGATCGTCCTTGCGCTCGTGGCACGAGAAGCAGTCCGTCGCGGTGGACTTGAAAAGGCGAGTCTTGTGACAGTCATCGCAGTGCGCTTCACGGTGGCGGCCCTCCAGGTGAAAGGCAACGGTGTCGTGGTTGAAGCGCACTGATTTCCAGGCTGACTCATCGTGGCAGTTGTTGCAGGTGAGCCCGAGGGTACCTTCGTGCGGATCTTTGGCGGTGTGACAGTCGCTGCAGTGCGGAGGCGCTTCGCGAAAGCGCTTGTCGGATTTGTGGCAGCCGTCGCATTTCGCCAGCAGATGGGCGCCGACCAGCGGGTGATCGGTCAGCCGGTGGTCGAACTTGTCGCGGTCGAGATGCACCAGGTCGGCGGTGCGTCCCTTGTGCTCGGCGTGGCAAGTCTTGCACGGCCGTCCGCTGACATCGGGTGACTGGCCGTGGAACCCGCGCTTTTCGAGCAGATCCGCGGCCACCTCCTTGTGGCAGTCCAGGCAAAGTTTTTCCTGCGCCACCTTGTCGAGCGGTGCGTGACACTTGGTGCATTCGTGCTCGATCTTGGCGTGCTTGGCCGCGACTTCGCCCGGCATGACCAGCGACTCGACCCAGGAGGCCCGTGCCGGTGTGGAACGGAAGACCATCGGTGTGCTAGTGAGCAGCATCAGGCACAGCAGAACACATGGCGAATGCCATCGTCCACACGTCGTCGTTAGATTCGTGTGAAACCGACGTGCGGAGCTTCGACGGGCGCCTTTCCATTTGTTACGCACGATCCCAGGCACCGCGGCCAACAACGCGCTCGTGAACGCCATGAGGGTGGCCATCCGAACTTTCACTGCCGATATCCGCGCACAAAATCGCGCAAAGGATCGCGGATGCGCGCAATAAATTGCGGGTAGCGGCAGTGATGCAATCAGGGCGCCATCACGTCTCTCGAAGCACCTGCATCGCTGGCGAAATACGCCTCGCGGACACATCCAGCCTCGTCCCCCCCGGGATCGCTCGATTCATATTCGTCTTCGCACGCCACCCTACTCTCAGCGGCCCGCATTGTCGCATCGCGCGGTTGCTCCAATTCATTCGATGTGACCTCCGGCGACGTTTGCCCATCCACGGCCGCCGCAGTTGCCGGTTCAGCGCCGGATTTGTGGTGGTCGCCGCCGGCAGCGACCAGGTGGGGAAACTGCTCGCGATACCAGCGCGCGTAGTGATGCTGGGCCCAGGTTCGGCTCACCGAGCCGGTGATCATGCCGCTCAGCCCGACGCGAGTTTCGGGGTTGATCATGGCCATGAACATGTGGCCGAGAATCAGCGGCAGTCCGGTTGCGGCCAGGGCGCAGTGAAACATCCACGGTGCGAACGGGTCGAGCGAAGTGTAGTCGGGCAGCCAGATCGCGATGCCGCTGGCTATGAAAAGCGGGGTAAAGACCATCACCATCATGAAATTCAGTTTTTCGGCAGCGTTGAACTTGCCCTGGTCGGGCAGCACGATCCGCTTGAAGACGGTGGCCGGGCCCATCAGCATCAGCCACTTGATGTCGTCGAGTCTCCAGCCCCACGCCTGGCGGATGTTGTAGAGCAGCACTCGCATGTGGCGTCCGCTGGTGAGCAGGACGAGGCTCGGCAGGATGAACAGTGCGGCACCACAGCCGCGGTGAGCCCAGGCGAAGACGTAGCGGTAAGGTCGCGTCGGATCCGGGTTGTAGACGACGACCAGCGCGACAGCGCTGAAGAGGCAGCCGAGGAACGGCAAGGCGAGTGCCCAGTGCAGCAACCTCTCGGTTCTCAGGAAACGCGGGATCTTGTCGGGTAGCGGCGAATCGGTCGCGGCGCCGCCATCAGCCGCGTCGCCCGCTGCAACCGACCGCGTCGGCGAGGCGGACGCCGCGTCGATTACCTTGGGACTTGCTCGCCTCATTCTGCACTCCGTTTCGCCATTGGCAGTGGTGAGAAGCAAATCGCGTGCCATGGGCCGGATGTCCGGGTCCATGGGTTCGCGTTCCTGGAAAACTCGTGAGGCAAACGGCCGGAGAAGCCGGGGAATCCATCGGAATCTGGCGGTGCGGCCGATGGCCCGCGGCTTAAGGGCGGACCCGTCAGTCGCGGCGCACTAGGCGCACGGCGAAGAAACCGTCGAGGCCGTGACGGTGAGGGAAGGTGCGCAAGGCTCCTTCCTCGTCGCACAGCGCGGCGATGTGCGGCGGCAGGGCGTCGACACGATCGCAGCGGAAGTCGGGGTGTGAGGCGAGGAAGTCGCCTACCACTTCTTCATTCTCGCGCTGCGAGATCGTACAGGTTGAGTAGACCAGGCGGCCGCCCAGGCGCAGCAGCGAAGCGGCGTCGTCCAGGATCGAGCGTTGGCGCTCGGCCAGTTGTTCGATGTCGGAGACCTCACGCCGCCAGCGTATTTCCGGGTGCTGCCTGAGGGTGCCGAGGCCGGAGCAAGGTGCGTCGACCAGGATTGCATCGAAGAGCGGGTCGCCGGTGGTTGCAGCGGCGAACGCGCGCAGATCCTGGTTGCGGATGTTGACGCCGGCCGCGATGCCGGCGGCGCCGAGCGAAGCTTCGATGCGTTCGCGTGCGCGCGGCGCCGGATCGACGGCGACGACGCAGGCCGCATCGCCGACCAGTTCCGCGATGTATGCGGTCTTGCCGCCGGGCGCGGCGCAGGCGTCGAGTACACGCCAGCCGGGCTGGAGATCAAGCATCTCGACGACGAGCTGCGAAGCTTCGCCTTGCAGCACGGTGAGTCCGGCTGCCGTCTGGACGGCACCGGCGACTACCAGCGCACGCGCGCCGAAGCGGCCTTTTTCGGCAGTTACGCCGCGTGCGCTGAGCGCAGCGACGACGTCTTCGACACTCGTGGAACCAAGGGCGCGGTAGGCGGTTGGCGCGGCTTGATTGTCGGCTTCGAGCAAGGCCTCGGTTTCGGCTTCGCCGAGTTCGCCGCGCCACATCGACACCAGCCAGTCCGGATGCGACGTCGCAATGCCGAGCCTGGTGTCGGTCGGAGACGATGGCGGTGGCACCAGTCCTTCACGCTGGGCGCGTCGCAACAGCGCGTTGACGAAACCAGCCGCACTCTTGGTACGGCTTCGCACCAGATCGACGCTGGTCGAAATGGCCGCGTAGGCCGGAACGCGGTCGAGAATCCCGAGTTGGAACAGGCCCAGGCGAAGCGCGATCAGCACGCATGGATCGAGACGCTCCACCGGTCGCGAAGCGAATGCCTCGACGGTGTGATCGAGAGTGCGTTGCCAGGCCAGCGTGCCGTAGACGAGCAGCGTTGCCAGGCCGCGGTCGGCGCCTTGCAGCGCGCTGGCGTCGAGGGCTTTGGCCAGGCTCTCGTCGCCCCAGGCGCCGCGCCCGACGTCAAGCAACACCTCGAGCGCCAGCGTGCGCGGATCAGAGACTGGCATTTGGCCTTCCTGTGGTTTCGGCGGCGCCACTTGCATCAGCGCAGGGCGAGCTGCCGAGTCTGCGCTGTGTATCGGCGTTTCGGCGGCCGCGGCGGTAGTCGCTGCCACTCATCGGGCGGCGGCCCTCGGGTTGCACGCTGACGAGTTCGACGACTCCGCGTCCGCAGGTTACCAGCAAGCCGCCGTGTGCCGCGCCGTCGGCAAGGACGGTGCCAGCTGCATCCGGCGACGCGCCGGCCTCCGCTACCTTCGCCTCCAGCACCTTGAGTCTGGTGTTGCCGTCGAACGTGAACGCTCCGGGGCGCGGTGCGAAGGCTCTCACGCGACGCACTACCGCTTCGGCATCTTCACTCCAGTCGAGCGCCGCTTCTTCCTTGCGAAGGGGAGGCGCGAACGTCGCTGCGGCATTGTCCTGTGGCGTGGCCGCGACCGGCCCGGCGGCGAAACGCCCCACCGCTTCGACGAGCAGTTGTGCCGAGAGCTGCGCCATCTTCTCGCGCAGTTCCTCGGCGGTGGTCTGCGCTCCGATCGCCAGTGCGCGCGCCGAAATCATGTCGCCTTCATCGAGTCCTTCGCTCATCTGCATGATCGTCACGCCGGTTTCGGTGTGCCCCGCCAGGATGGCGCGCTCGATCGGCGCGGCGCCCCGCAGCGCCGGCAGCAGGGACCCGTGCGCGTTGATGCAGCCGTAGCGGGGGATAGTCAGTACCTGCAGAGGCAGGATGCGTCCGTAGGCGACGACGACGCCGAGGTCGGGAGCGATGTCACGAAGGCGCGCGGCGAATTCGGGAGTGCGCGGTGACGCGGGATCGAGAACTTCGATCCCGGCTTCCAGCGCCAATTCCTTGACCGGCGAGGGCTTCAATTCCTGCCCGCGGCCGCGGGCCTTGTCAGCGCGAGTGACGACCGCTCGCACGCGATGCGGCCCCGCCAGCAGGCGGCGCAGCGAGACGGCCGCGTACTGCGGCGTGCCCATGAAAACCAGGTCGAGGGATCTGGTCACGGCGGCCTCGGTCTTTGCCGTCACGGCGTTGCGTTCTGGCGCGCGATCACGACAGCCGGATGCAGTGCGCCGTCAGCAAACCCCGTCACAGCGCGCCTGGCCGTTTGGCGGGAGCGTCGTCTTCGTCCTGGCGTACCTGCTTGTTCAGTCGCTTGCGGTAGAGGCTGCGTTTCAGCGCCGAGATGCGGTCGATGAAGAGGCGGCCGTCAAGATGGTCGATCTCGTGCTGGATGCACACCGCCAACAGGTCACTGGCTTCGATCTGGACTTCCTTGTGCTCGATCGTCCATCCGCGCATCAGGACGTGACGCGCACGCGTCACGTCGGCGGTGTAATTGACGACGCTCAGGCAACCTTCTTCCCAGACCACCGAACCGCTCGACTCGAGAATCTCAGGATTGATGATCTTGATGAGCTGCTTGCCGCGCGACTCGGAGTCGGTATCGATGACGATCGCGCGCAGAAGCGAGCCGATCTGAGGCGCGGCCAATCCAATGCCGTTGGAGGCGTACATGGTGTCGACCATGTCGTTGAGCAGTTTGGCGGCTCGCGCGTTGATCTGAGTGATTTCGGCCGCGTGCTGGGTGAGCACGCGGCTGGGATAACGATGTATGGACAGTACCGACACGCCGCTAATCAAAGGGAAACGCCGACGGAGAGCAAGGCTCGGTGCGCGTTTGTCGCGATACCGGCGCCGAGCCGTCGGCATCTGCGTCAGAACATGTCGACCGGATCGACGTCGACCAGCACGCGCACGCCGGCGCCGCGGGCGGCGACGCTCACCACAGACCGGGCGCGCGAAAGGGCATGGCGGACTATCGAGGAGCGGGGCGCGCGTGCGTGCACCTGGTAGCGATAGCGGTCCTTGACCTTCTCGATCACCGCCGGCGCCGGTCCGCGCACGACGAAAGCCGGGTCGGAGGCGCCGGCCTCGGCCATCGCACGCGCGGCCTGAGCCGCGATGCGTTCGGTGGCGCCGCGATCGGCTCCCTCCAGACGCAGCAGCCCCATGCGCGTGATCGGCGGGTAGCCGAGTTCGGCCCTTTCGGCGAGTTCAGCCTCGGCGAAACCATCGAAGTTGTTGTCGATGGCCAGTGCGATGGCCGGGTGCTCGGGTTGGTACGTCTGCACCAGCACGCGGCCTTGCTCACTGCCGCGCCCGGCCCGTCCGGCAACCTGGGCCAGCAGTTGGAAGGTGCGCTCGGCGCCGCGGAAATCCGGCACCGCGAGAGCCAGATCGGCCTGCACTACGCCCACCAGCGTGACGCCCGGAACGTCGTGACCCTTGGCGATCATCTGAGTACCGATCAGCACGTCCACTTCGGCGCGTCGCCACGCTCCCAGGGTTGATGCCAGCAGGCCTCGCTGCTCGGTGGTATCGCGATCCAGACGCGCCACGCGTGCGCTCGGCATCAGCGAACGTACGGTTGCCTCCAGCCGCTGGGTGCCGAGGCCCTGGGAAAACAGCGCGTCGGCTTTGCAGTCGGGGCAGCGAGGCGGCACCGGGCGTCTGGCATCACAGTGGTGACAGCGCAGGGTACGGTCGCTCTGGTGCAGCGTGAGCGCGACGCTGCACGAATTGCACTCGAGGGTCAGACCGCACGACCAGCACTGGAGGCTGCGTGCGTAGCCGCGACGGTTCAGGAACAGCAGGGTCTGTCCGCGCGCGTCGAAGTTGGCGCGCATGGCATCGATGAGAGGTTCACTGAGTCCACCGCCGGCCTCCAGGTCGCGGCCGCGCAGGTCGATCGCTTCGATGCGCGGCGGCGGACTGGCGGTCACGCGGTTGGGCATGTGCAGGTGACGGTAGCGTCCTTCGCGGGCGTGGCGCCAGCTTTCCAGCGACGGCGTGGCCGAGCCTAGAACCACCGGGCACGACTCGATACGGGCGCGCATCACCGCGACGTCGCGGGCGTTGTAGCGGACGCCGTCGTCTTGTTTGTAGGCCGAGTCGTGTTCTTCGTCGACGACGATGAGGCCGAGGTTCGGTACCGGCGCGAGTACCGCCGAGCGCGCTCCAACCGCGATTCTCGCTTCGGAGCGTGCCAGACGCCGCCACTCGTCCCAGCGCTCTCCAGCGCTCAGGTCGCTGTGAAGCACCGCCACCAGATTGCCGAAGCGTCCGCGCAGCCGCGCCACCACCTGGTGAGTGAGCGAGATCTCCGGCACCAGCACCAGCGCGCCGGCGCCGGCTGCCAGCACGGTTTCGATGCTGCGCAGGTAGATTTCGGTCTTGCCGCTGGCGGTGACGCCCTGCAGGAGAAAGGTCGCGAACTTTGCCGACTGTTCCGCGATCGCTGCGACCGCGCGGCTTTGCGGGTCGGTGAGCGTGGGAGGCGCCGAGTCTTCGACGAAACCGCCGGGCGTGCGATAGGCCTCGCTGCGGGTCAGCCTGACGATGCCGGCTTCGGCCAGCGCCGTCAGCGAGTCGCCCGCCGATGGATAGAGTTGGGTGAGCTCGGCCAGCGTCGCGCGCCGGTGCGGTTGCGCGTTGAGGTGTTCGAAGATCGCGCGGCGTTTGGGTGCCCTCGCGAACAGCGCCGCTTTGGCCGCGTCGTCGGGCATGCGTTCGATGCTGACGACGGTCTCGAACCTGGTGGTGGTCTTGGGCCGCGGCAGCAGATCCTCGATCGCGATCGCGCCGCGCTCGGCCATCGAGAACAGCAGCCGGTCGATGCTGCGGCGGCCGAGCATCGCCGCCAGACGCGCCGGATCGGTCGCTTTGCCGATCTTCGCCAGGGTCGCGACCAGTTGTTCTTCGAGATCGCCGTGGGCGGCGGCTGGGTTGCGCAACGCGACCACCCGGCGTGACGTCGAGGTCAGCGTGCGACCTACCGCCAGCGAAAGCGTTTCGCCGAGTCCGGCAAGGTAATACTCGGCCATCCACTCGAGCAGACGCAGCAGGCCCTCGGTGACGATCGGCGAATCGTCGAGAACAGCCAGCACGTTTCGACAGGTGACGTCATCGGGAGCCGCGTCTGCCAGGTGCGTGACCAGCGCGGTGATGCGCCGGGATCCGAGCGGGACCAGCACGCGCATGCCGGCGCGCACGTCGGCTGCAAATTCCTCCGGCAGTTCGTAGGTGAGTCGCTCGAGGTCGGCGATGGCAGGAAGCGGCGTGACGTGGACGTATCTGATCACTGGAGGAGTGAGGGCCGTGTCGCACGGTGGCGCCGCATTGTCGATGCAGACCGTCGGCGGAACCGGAAGACCGAGCCGCAGCTTCGGCCGGCGCGTCGCGACGCGCCGGTCGTCGCAGCCGTTGTGATCATCTGGTGTGCAACTTTTCGATCGCCGTGCTCTGGTGCGCGCGGCGATCGCGCCGGGTCGTGGATGCGTTGCCGTTGGTTCCCGCAGGCGAGTCCGGCGCGACCACGCTTCGAGGAAGGCAACCGGATGGCATCACGCAACCTCAGCGAACTGTTCGACCTCGCTTCTCACGGCCCCGACGTCTACGTCGGTGAAGGGCTCAGCTACGCGTGGGGCGGTCTTTACGGCGGGCACATCGTCGCCCAGGCGCTTCGTGCCGCGGCCAACACGGTCGAAGCGGGTCTGCTGCCGCATTCGCTGCGCGCCTACTTCATCCGCCGCGGTGACAACCAGGAGCCGGTGCGCTACGAGGTCGACCGCATCCGCAACGGGCACAGCTTTGCCACCCGCCGCGTCGTTGCCCGCCAGTCGATAGGCGCCATCTTGAACCTCGAAGCTTCGTTTCAGTGTCACGAGGACAGCGACGACATCCAGACGGTGCCGATGCCCGGAGGTCTGCCTGCGCCCGAAGATCTGCCGGCCACTTCGTGGAGCGAGTTCTTCGACCGCCGCTTCCTTCCGGACGGCGTCCTGGCCGAACCCGCCGGCACCGGCGCAGGCCGCACGGGCGCCTGGATGAAGGTGACGAGCGACCTCGGCGACGATCAGCTGATGCAGCGCTGCGCGCTCGCCTACCTGTCCGACGACCTTCCCACCGACACCGTTATCCGTTCCCATCCCGAAGCGCGGCGACGCAGCGAGGCCGGCGAGAAGATGTTCAACGCGAGTCTCGATCACACCATCTGGTTCCACCGTCCGCTGCGTGCCGATGCGTGGCACCTGCACGACATGTCATGCCACAACTACGTGGGAGGTCGCGGGCTGGCGATCGGCCACGTGTTTGCCGCCGACGGGACTCACGTCGCGACTCTCGCCCAGGAAGTACTGTCGCGCTTGCCGCGCTGATCGCGTCGCGGGGGATAGCCGGCGGTTCGTTCGCAGCGCGTCTGTTTGCTGCGTTCCATTACATCGCCGTCGTTGCGCGCGCGGGACCGACGCGGGCAGGGTGGCGCGGTCATGTTCGCATCACTCAGGGCCGGTCGCGCCACATTCTGGTATCTCGCCGCTGATCGACTGGTCGCGGCCGTCATCGTCCGCACCGCAGATGAGCCGTTGCTCGAAGCCTGCGCCGCTTCCTACGCGCACGGCGGTCCGCCGTCGCTGTTCGCGCCGGGCATCGTCGAACTGGCGTGGTTGCTGGGCGCCGATCGTTTCGGCCACGTCGCTGCGCTGGCTGCGCCATTCTGCACCATCGACCGGGCAGGTGAGACGCGCGTCCGGCGCGGCAGCGCTGCGGCGTCTCCGGTCGGCGAAACGATGGTGGCCGACGGCGGTGCGGTGGTCGCCGACGGTGCGGAGCCGACGGCCGCCGAGCGTGTGGCAAACATCAAGGTGGCAGCCGGTGATTCCGCCAATTCGGGGCTGCGGGTTCGCGCCCAGCTTCGCGCCGTCAGCCAGGCCCAGGGTTTGTTTCGCCGTGCCGGTCTTCGCCTGCTCGCACTGGACTGCGAAGCCTGCGCGCTGGTGACGCTGGCCGACACCTTGGGTGCCTCGTCGCCGTCGCTGGTACCGTCGCCGGGTTCTTCGGCGCATTCGTCGTTGCGGCAATCTCCCGGCGCGCAGCTCGCGTCACCGCAGCCGTTAGCGGCCGTGAGTGTCAGTCCCGAGGCCGAGCGTGCGGCGCACGCGCTGGGTGACGACCTTGCGGTTCCGGTAGGCCTGGCGCTGGCCTGGTTCGGTGCCCGCCGTGCACGCTGATCTGCTGGAGAACGATCGCCGCCGCGGCCGCCGCCGTAGCGCCGCGTGGTGCGCCGCAGTCGCGGTGGTGGCGGTCTGTTCAGTCTGGCTATTGCGCGGTCCGGTGGGCGCGTACCTGCAACCTCCGTCTGCCACGGTGGTCGGGACGGTCGACGCTGCGCGTTCGCAGGCGACAGATGCGCCGAACCGCCCAGCCGCAGCGGCCATTCCCGATGCGATCGTCTCGTCGCGCGCGACGCCGCTGGTGCAAACGAGGCCGCTGTCTGCCTGGCTCGGGGAAGTTGCACACGAGGCCGGCCGCGATCTGGTCGTGAGTCCCGAAGTCCACGGCGACCTGACCGCCACGGACGGCGGCAACCTTGCGTGGGAGCAGCGACTGGCTGCGTTCGCGCGCGTGTTCGGCTTCGACTTCACGTTGGACGACGGCCTCATCGAAGTTCGCCCGCAATCGCGTCCTCAGCCGTCGAATCGAGAGCCGCGTGGTCGCGAACCCGGTGCCCCAGTGGCCGCCGACGAAGCGGTTTTGGGCACTGCTTCTGCTGATATGCCGGGCGGGTCAAAGGCTACGGCCGGCTGCGAGCCGGGGGCAGAAAAGCCCGAGAAACCCGAGCCGTCGATAGAGACCCGCATCGTTCCGCTCGCTCACGCGGCAGCCAAAGAGATGGCCGCAGTCATGGCCAAAGCTGCGGAGCCCCTGAAGGTTTCGGTGGTGCCCGAGCTTTCGTCGAACGCGCTGGTGGTTTCCGGCACGCGCGAGGCGATCGACCGCGCTCTTGTCCTGCTGCGCGAATTGGATCGGCCGCGGCGCCGCGTCCTGCTCGAAGCCAAGATCGTCGAGTTGACGCATTCGGCGCGCCTCGATCTCGGCGTGGACTGGAAGCTGGCCGGTGACGTAGGCGCCGACGTCAAGTTTCCTCCGCCGGCGTCCGTTTCCGGCAGTGCGGCACTGGTGCTGGCCACCGGCGGTGCTTCAGCGTTGGATGCGCGCATCTCGGCGATGGAAGCCGACGGACGCGTCCACGTGGTTTCGCGTCCGAGCGTGGTGATGCTCGAAGGTAGCCCGGCCTCCGTCGAGAGCGTGCGCATCCTGCGCATCCGCTTGCCGAGTCGCGGCAGTGTGGTCGGCGGCGACGTCGTCGAGGTCGACAACGGCCAGCGCGCCACTGAAGAGATTCCGGTCGGCGTGCGTCTCGAAGTGACGCCGTCGGTGCGGGCCGGGCGCCGCGTGCTGCTGCGTATCAAGGCCAAGTCGAGCAGCCTCGGTGCTCCGTTGCCGCCCGACGACATTCCCGAGGAACTCAGCCGCATGGTCGACGCTGAATTACTGGTGGCCAACGGCGAGACCGCAGTGCTCGGCGGGCTTCAGCGCGAGTCCGGCCAGCGAAGCGGCGCCGGGATCCCGGTCCTGCGCGACGTCCCGCTGCTCGGCAACCTCTTCGGTCGCCACTCTCGTGAGCGCGAGGATGAGGAGTTGGTAGTGATGGTTACTCCACGCGTCCTCGATTAGGGAGGCAGTCTGTCCATAAGGGGCCATCTGCGGCGTTGGGCGACGACTCGGTCGCTGCGGCGTACCTAGTGGACGCCTGCGTTCCGCGGGGTTGCTGTGATAGCGTGCGCGACGCTCAGCGGCGGTTCGTCCTTGCTTGCGCTACGGCGGGGTAACAAGGGCGAGCGCATCGGGCTTCGACATCCATGTCCCACGTCGTGCTCATAGGCTTCATGGCCAGCGGAAAGACTGCAGTCGGCCGCCGGCTGGCCAGGCGTCTGGGCTACGACTTCATCGACACCGATCAGATCATCGAAGAGAAGATCGGCATGCCGATCGCAGAGTTTTTTTCGCGTCACGGGGAAATCGAGTTCCGGCGTGTCGAGCACGAGGTGGTCACGACCCTGGCGCCGGCACGGGCCAGCGTGATTGCGACCGGCGGCGGAACCTTCGTACAGGCGGCGAACCGCGAGCCACTGCGCCGCCTCGGGCCGGTGGTCTGCCTGGTCACTTCGCTTGAAACCGTTCTCGAACGCGTCGGCCGCAATGACAAGAGACCTCTGGCGGCCGGCGAAGACGCGGCGGCACGCCTGGGCAAGCTGCTCGAAGAAAGGCTTCCGCATTATCGCGGCGCCGACGTGATGGTGGAGACTGACGGGCTCACTGTGGATCAGGCGGTCGTGCGCGTGGCCACCGTGCTGGCGCCGCGTCTGCGCGAACGCGGCGCTCGAAGTACCCACGACGCGGCGGGACACGAGCCGGTGCGGCAAGAAACGCGGCAAGGGCAGGGGCAGGGCCAGGGGATGACGCAACGGATCGCGACCGGTGCCGGCGGCGAAACGGTGCACGTGGACCTCGGGCCGCGCGGCTATGACTGCTTGATCGAGTGCGGCTGCTTCGGCGCGGGTGCTGCGCGCATCGCGGCACTGGCGCCTTCGAAGATATTCGTCGTCACCAATTCGACGGTGCGGCCTCTGTATGGTGCGGCGGTCGAACAGGCTCTGCTCGGTGCCGACGCGACGCTGGCCGGGCGCGTTCATGTCGTCGAGATTCCGGACGGCGAACGCTACAAGACGATGGCCACCGTCGAAACGATCTACGACCGCGTGCTCGACGCCGGTGTCGATCGTAAGGCGATGCTGGTCGCTCTCGGCGGCGGTGTGGTCGGCGATCTTACGGGTTTTGCCGCTGCTACCATCCTGCGCGGGGTCCGGTTCGTGATGATCCCTACCACTTTGCTGGCGCACGTGGATTCGAGCGTCGGCGGCAAGACCGGCATCGACCGCAGCCACGGCAAGAACCTGGTCGGGGCCTTCCACCAGCCGAGCCTGGTGCTGATCGATCCGGACACGTTGGGGACTCTGCCGCAGCGCGAGTACCTTGCGGGCCTGGCCGAGGTGGTCAAGTACGGCATCATCCTGGATCGCGCGCTCTTCGAGAGGATCGAAGCCGAGGCCGACGCGGTGCTGGCCCGTGACCCGGCGGTGATGATGCCGATCATCGCCCGCTGCGTGCGAATCAAGGCCGACGTCGTCGAAAAGGACGAGTTTGAAACGACGGGTCTGCGACGCGTTCTCAACTTCGGCCACACCGTCGCGCACGCGGTCGAGCAGGTGACCGGCTACGACCGCTACCTGCACGGTGAGGCTGTCGCCATCGGCATGGGAGTGGCGGCGCGGCTTTCGGCGCGGCGCGGGCTGTGTGGGTCCGAGCTTGCGCGCCGTGTCGAGAGATTGCTCGTGCGTCTCGGGCTCGAACACCAGGTGCCCGCCGGCCTCGACCGGCAAGCCGTTCGCAAGGCGATAGCGCTGGACAAGAAAGCCGAGCGCGCTGGTGTGGCTTACGTACTGTGCGAAGACCTCGGCCGTTGCCGCGCCGAAACCCTCGACGTTGCGGAGATCGCCGCGGCGATGGAATGAGCGGTCGCGCGGCCGACCCGAACACCCCTGAAGGACCAAGCCAGATGACCAGCAAACGAAAACCCATACTCGTCGTTCACGGGCCCAACCTGAACATGCTCGGCAGCCGCGAGCCTGAGATCTACGGCACCACGACGCTTGCCGACATCGATGCTTCGCTGACGGCGTTGGCCGCCGAACTCGGCTGGACGCTGGAGACTTACCAGTCCAACGGCGAAGGCGACATAGTCACCCGCATCCAGCAGGCGGCCGCGTGCAACAGCGGAGTCCTGATCAACCCCGGTGCCTACACCCACACCAGCGTGGCGATTCGCGACGCGGTGAGCGCCTGCGCGCTACCGGTGGTCGAGTGTCACCTCTCCAACATCCACCGCCGTGAAGAGTTCCGTCACCGTTCGCTGATCGTCGATGTGGCGGTCGGTCAAGTGATGGGCTTCGGGGCGACCAGCTACCTGCTCGGGCTGCGCGCACTGGTATCGGTTCTCGAACGCTCTTGACGCCGCCGCCCTCCACCAAGGAACTGCAAGCCGGGCTGCGCGCCGAGCTGGCAAACTTTCCGAATCTGCTCTGGCGTCTCCAGGGTCTCGGCGGCGGCGCTCCGGCCTACGTTCTGTCGCGCCTGCTCGACGGCCAGGATCGCGCTGCCCTGGTGGTCGTGGCCGACGAGAAAGCGGCCGAGGAAATGGTGGTCGAACTGCAAGCCTTTGTCGGCGAGGCGGGCGACGACAGTTTCCTGGCCAGACGCGTGCATCTGTTCGCCGCGCGTGAAGCGCCGCCGTTGGAGATGCTCTCGCCGTCTTCCGAGGTCGAAGCGGCGCGTACCGCGGCGCTGCACCGTCTCTGCCAGAGCAAGGCGCCGATCGTGGTGGCCGCCGTTGAAGCGCTGGCCCAGTGGACGATGCCGCGCGAGATGCTGCTCGCCTCGTCGCTCTACTTCGTGGTGGGCGACGAACTGCTGCTGGAGGACTTCGTTCCGCGTCTGGAGAGCGTGGGCTATCGCAAGGTGGCCACTGTCGACGAAGCCGGCGAAGTCGCAGTGCGCGGCGGGATAGTAGATCTGTGGCCGCCGGGCTTCGAGTACCCGCTGAGAGTGGAATTGTCGGGAGACAGCATCGAGTCGATTCGACTCTTCGATCCTTCCGACCAGCGTTCCTTCCAGCCGAGCGAGGATCTGGTGGTGCTGCCGTCGGCGCCGGTGGCGCTTGAGCGCATGGCTGCCGCTGATGTACGGCGCACGGTCGCTGAGCGTTGCGAGGAACTGCTGCTGCCGTCTTCCGAGCGCCGGCGTCTGGACGAGTACCTTGCTTCGGGTGTCCACTTTCCCGGCGTCGAACTGCTGGCTCCCTACGCCTACGGCAAACGCTGCTCGCTGGCGGATTTTCTCGACGCGGGTGCGCTGGTGGTGGCGGTTGATCCACCGGCGATCGAGAGTGCCATCGATGCGCTCGACGTGCGTCTGGGTGAAGCCGCGGCAGCGGCCTCCGCGGCGGGAAGTTTCTTTCCCGATCGTGAGCTTCTGTACCTTTCGCGCTCGCAGCTGCGCGCACTGACGAGCCGTCGTCCCTGCGTCGAACTCGACGCCACCGAGGCAATCGAGTCGGCGGGTGAGGCCGGACACCGCTCGTGGAGAGTGGAGGTTCGCACCAATACCGAACTGGCGGCCGCGCGCGTGCGCATCAGCGCGAAGAAAGCCGAGAGCGGCCTCGCGCCGGTCCGTCGGGTGCTCGACGCGGCCAGGGCCGATGGCTTCCGCGTGGTGATGATGGCGTCGGATTCGACCCAGCTCGGTCGCATCGAGCACATGCTGGGACTGGCCGGTGCCGACAACGTGCGGCGCGCCAGATCGTTTGCGTGGGCGGTGGGCGGGGAACGCCGGGAGCCGCCGCCGTTGCTTTCCAAGACAGCGGGCAAGGCCGCGGCGAAAGCCCAGGCTGATGCCGAAAAGGCCGCGACTGCGGCGGGCGGCGAGCAGGCGCTCGCGGCGCCGCCTCCGTTGCCGCCGACCGATCCGAAGGCGATCTGGCTGGTCGAGGGCCACCTGCGCGAAGGCTTCAACCTGCCGGCTGATCACCTGCTCGTCGTCAGCGACGAAGAGGTGTTCGGCGAGCGCCGTTCGCGGCCGCGCCGCCGCAAGGCCGCGCGCTCACGGATGCTGTCGGCACTGGCCGAACTCAAGCCTGAAGATTACGTCGTCCACGTCGATCACGGAGTCGGCCGCTATCATGGCCTGCGTCACCTGAAGGCGGGCGGCACCGAAGGCGACTTCCTGCACATCGAGTACGCCGGCGGTGACCGCTACTACCTGCCGGTCGACCGCATCAACTTGGTCGAGAAGTACAGCGGTGCCGGCGGCGCCGAGCCCGCGCTCGACAAGATCGGCGGAACTTCGTGGGAAAGGGCCAAGCGCCGCGCGCGCGACTCGATCCTGGAGATGGCCCGCCAACTGCTCGACCTCGAGGCCTATCGCGCTGTCCACACGCGCCCGGCCTGGGCCGCGCCAGGCAGCGATTTCGAGGAATTCGAGGCGCGCTTTCCGTTCGAGGAAACCGAAGGGCAACTCGGCGCGATCGCCGACATTCTTTCCGATCTGGCGCGCGAGAGACCGATGGATCGGGTGGTGTGCGGCGACGTCGGTTACGGCAAGACCGAGGTCGCCATTCGCGCGGCCTATCTGGTGGCGATGGCGGGCCGTCAGGTGGCCTTCCTGGTTCCGACCACGGTGCTGGCCAAGCAGCACTACGAGACGCTGCGCTCGCGGCTGGAAGGCTACCCGCTGCGCCTGGGCGTGCTGTCGCGCTTTGCCACCAACGCCGAGAACGCCGCGGTGGTGCGCGGGTTGGCCGACGGAACCCTGGACGTGGTGGTCGGAACCCACCGGCTGCTGCAGGCCGACGTGCGCTTTGCGCGCCTCGGCCTCATCGTGATCGACGAAGAGCACCGCTTCGGCGTCAAGGCCAAGGAGCACATGAAGGCGCTGCGCCGCGAAGTCGACGTGCTGACGATGACGGCGACGCCGATCCCGCGCACCTTGCAGCTTTCTCTCAGCGGGGTGCGCGACCTCAGCGTGATCGAGACACCGCCGGTGGATCGGCTGTCGATCCGAACCTACGTAGCGCGTTACGACGAAGGCCTGGTGCTTCAGGCGGTGCAGCGCGAACTGGGACGCGGAGGGCAGGTCTTCTTCGTCCACAACCGTGTCAGTTCGATCGACGCAACCGCGCGCCGCCTCGGCCAGTTGCTCGGCGGCGCTCGCATCGGGGTCGGGCACGGACAGCTGGACGAAGGCGCACTGGAAAAAGTGATGGTCGAGTTCCTCGACCACAAGATCGACGTGCTGGTGTGTACGTCGATCATCGAGTCGGGTCTCGACATCCCCAACGCCAACACCATCCTGATCGACCGCGCCGACACTTTCGGCTTGGCCCAGCTCTACCAGATGCGCGGCCGCGTCGGCCGTTCGCACCGGCGCGCCTACGCCTACCTGCTGGTGCCGGGCGAGCGCATCACCGACGACGCGCGCAAGCGTCTGGCGGTGTTGCAGGATCTCGACGACCTCGGCGCGGGCTTTCGGCTGGCGGCCCACGATCTGGAAATCCGCGGGGCCGGCAACCTGCTCGGCAAGGCCCAGTCCGGCCACATCGCGGCGGTGGGCTTCGATCTGTTCCTGCGCATGATGGAGGAGGCGACTCAGGAGATGCGCGACGGGGCGGTCCTGGCCCAGGTGGAGCCGGAGATCGAGTTGGGCACCGAGGCCTTCCTGCCCGGCTCGTACGTCGAGGACATCGGCGAGCGCTTGCTGCTCTACAAACGCCTGGCCAACGCCCCTGACGGCGAGGCCCTGCTCGGTCTGCGCGACGAGCTGCGGGACCGTTTCGGCCCGCTGCCGCGTCAGGCCGCCAACTTCGTCCGCATCATGGCTTTGCGCCCCGCTCTCAAGCGTCTCCTTGTGGTGTCGCTCAAGGCCAGCGATAACGTGGTGGCGTTGCGCTTCGACGAACGCTCGGGTGTTTCCCGCCAGCAACTTCTGCAGTTGGCGACCGAGCAGCCGAGGCGCTATCGAGTAAGACCCGAAGGTGTGCTGACCATGCAGGCGGCCGCCCCGGATTGGAATGGTTTGGTCGACGAGATCGAGAAGCTGCTGGCCAGACTCGTCGCCGGTCCCCAAGGAGGACGATCAGATGATGACCCGAGTCGACAAGACGCCAAGGACCGCGCGCGCCGCGGCGGCGCGACAGCGTTCCGAAGAGCGCGGGGCTGAGCGTGAGCCGCGCATGAACGCTTGTTCGGCCCCGGCGTTCGTCGTCGCCCGTCAGGTGGCGGTTGCGGCGGCGCTGCTGGCGGCGGTGGTTCAAGGCTGCGCGGCCAAGGCCGACGCGCCGGCGGAGATGGCGTCAGAGTCCGCCGCGCCCGTGGCCGCTGCGCCGGTGGTCGCGGCGCCTGCCGCACAGGCACCCGCCGGCGAAGATTCCAAGGTTCTCGGCGGCCTGGTTGCGGTGGTCGACGGAGATCCGCTGACGCTGCGCGATCTTCGCGAGTATCAGAAAACGGCGAGGGTGTTCCTGCGTCCCGAACTGCGCGACAACTTCGAGGCCTTGCTGCAAGGCATGATCGAGCGGCGTCTGCTGCTGGGCGAGTTCGAGAAGAACGGCGTCCACATAAACGACCAGATGGTCGAGCACTACATCAACGGGATCTTGCAGCAGGAAGGGCAGACCCGCGAGCAGGTGGAAAAAGCTCTGGCGTCCGCCGGTCTGAAGTGGTCGGACTACTTCGACCGCATGCGTGAAGAGGTTCAGCGTCTCGCACTGGTCGACATGCTGATCCGCTCCCGCGTCAACGTAACTCCGGAAGAGGTGGAGAGAGCCTGGAAGAGCGATCCCGCCTTCTTGCAGTCGGAAAGACTCGAACTCGCCGACATCTTCCTGCCGCTTCCGGCCGATGCCGAAGCCGCCGCGGCCGTGCGTGCGCAGGCGACGGAAGTCGTGCGCGAAGCGAAACGAAACTTTGCGGATGCGGCGCGCAAGTACTCGCAGGGAATCACCGCCGCGGACGAAGGGCGCCTCGGTGAATTCGAGCGCGGCACCATGGCTGAGTACTTCGAGCGCGCCGCCAAGGGACTCGACGCGGGCGACGTTTCGCAGCCGGTCGAGGGCGGAGGCGGCCTGCACGTCGTCAAGGTTCTGAAAATTCACTCGAAGGGACGCCGCCCGCTCGAAGAAGTCTCGCAGCAGATCCACGACAAACTCTACGATGCGCGTCTCGAAGAGCGCTACCAGAAGTGGGTCAACGACGACCTGAGAAAGGAACACCGCGTCGAAGTGCTGCTCGACGATCTCGCTCTCGTTGCCGGATCGTGAAGCCGCTGATTGCCGTAAGTCTCGGCGACCCCGCCGGGATCGGGCCTGAAATCGTCGTCGAAGCTGCCGCGCGCGCGAAGGTGAGACGGGCCTGTCGGCTGCTCGTCTACGGCGACCTCGGCGTGCTCGAGATCGCGCGCCGGATACGCAAGATCAAAGCCGCTGCGCCCACTGCCATCGAGAGGGTCGAGGCGGTCACCGCGTTGCGCCTCGACGCCGCCCTGCCGCGTGCGGCAAAACGCTGCGGCGAAGCGGCTTTTCGCTATTTCGAAGCGGCGGCGCAGGCCACTGCGCGGGGCGAATGCGACGCGTTGGCGACGGCGCCGCTCAGCAAGCTGTGGATGAATCGCGCCGGCCATCTCTACGACGGTCACACCGAGTATCTGTCCGAACTGGCCGGCCGTCCGGCAACGATGATGCTCGCCGGGCCGCGCCTGCGTGTCGTACTGGTGACTACCCACGTTGCCGTTGCCAAGGTGCCGCGTCTGCTCAGCGTCGATCGCATCGTCGCGGCCGGTCGAGTGACTGCCGAACACCTCAGCCTCTATCACGGCCTGGCACGCCCGCGTCTGGCGGTGGCGGCTTTGAATCCACACGCCGGTGAAGGCGGCCTGTTCGGTGACGAAGAAGGCCGCGTGATAGCGCCAGCGGTGGCACGTCTGCGCCGCGCCGGGATCGACGCGAAAGGCCCTTTCCCTGCCGACACGATGTTTGCGGCAGTGGTAGCCGGCGATTACGATGCCGCGCTCTGCATGTATCACGACCAGGCTTTGATACCGCTGAAGCTGGTCGATTTCCGCCACGCAGTGAATGTTTCGATGGGGCTCCCGTTTCTGCGTACGTCGCCCGACCACGGCACCGCCTACGATCTGGCGGGCAGCGGACGCGCCAGCGCCGACAGCATGGAAGCGGCCATCCTGCTGGCCGCGAGCATGAGCCGCACGGCTTCCGCACGAGTCGCCAAGGCCTCCTGAACGAGCGTTGAGCAAAACATGAAAATGAATCCGCAGATATTCCGTGAGTACGACATTCGCGGCATCGCAGAGCAGGACTACGACGTCGAATTCGCGGCCCTGCTCGGACGCGCCTTCGGGACCAAGCTGTCGGCTCAGGGTATTTCTCGCGCCGCCGTCGGTCGCGATTGCCGTCTGAGCGGTCCCGGCTATCACGCCGCGCTGATGGCGGGGCTGCGCGAGAGCGGCATCGACGTGGTCGACGTAGGCATGTGCCCGACTCCGCTGCTGTACTTCGCCGTCCATCACCTCGATCTGAGTGCCGGCATTCAGGTGACCGGCAGTCACAATCCTCCCGACCACAACGGCTTCAAGATCGTCGTCGGCAAGACCACGATCTACGGCGACGAGATCCAGGATCTGCGCCGTCTCATCGAGGCGGGGGAGTTTTGCAGCGGCGAAGGCGGCCAGGAAACTTACCCGATCATTCCGGCGTATCAGGGCTTCATGGCCGAACATTTCGGGCGCTGCGGACAGGGCGTGAAAGTGGTGGTCGACTCCGGCAACGGCACCGCAGGCCCGGTGGCGCCGGACGTTTACCGCGAGATGGGCTGTGAGGTCATAGAGCTTTTCAGTGAGCCCGACGGCAGCTTTCCCAATCATCACCCCGACCCGACGGTGGAGGAAAACATCGCCGAGTGTATCGCCAAGGTTCGTGAAGTCGGCGCCGATCTCGGCGTTGCGTTCGACGGTGACGCCGATCGCGTAGGGGTAATCGACGAAAACGGGCGCGTGATCTGGGGCGACGAGATGCTGGTGGTGTTCTCGCGCGATGTTCTGGCCGAGCATCCCGGTGCGACCGTGGTTTCAGAAGTGAAATGCTCGCAGCGGCTCTACGACGACATCGAGGCTCACGGCGGCACGGCCGTCATGTGGAAGGCGGGCCACTCGCTGCTGAAGGCCAAGATGCGCGAGACCGGCGCACTGCTGGGCGGCGAGATGAGCGGGCATCTGTTCTTTGCCGATCGCTATTACGGTTTCGACGACGGGATCTACGCCGGCGCGCGCATGATCGAAGTGCTGGCACGCGGCGGCAAGCGCGTGGCCGAGATTCTCGCCGACCTTCCGCCGGCGGTGTTTACCCCCGAAATTCGTGTCGACTGTCCCGATGAACTCAAGTTCAAGGTCGCCGCCGCGGCCCAGCAGCGCTTTCGTGACCTCGGCTACCAGATCATCGACGTCGACGGCGTGCGCGTCCTGTTCGAGAAAGGCTGGGGCTTGATCCGCGCGTCCAATACCCAGCCGATCCTGGTGCTGCGTTTCGAAGCCAGCGACGAGAGCGCGCTGGCGGAGTACCGGAACATCGTCGAGACCGAACTGGCGCGGCTGCGCGAGCAGTGCGCGAGCGTCTGATAAACCTCCGGTCTGCCCCGTGAGCGACTCGATCGTCATTCGCGGTGCGCGCCAGCACAACCTCAAGAATCTCGACCTGGAGATTCCGCGCGATCGTTTCGTGGTGATCACCGGGCTTTCCGGCTCGGGCAAGTCATCGCTGGCTTTCGACACGATCTACGCAGAAGGCCAGCGCCGTTACGTCGAGTCGCTGTCGGCCTACGCGCGGCAATTCCTCGAACAGATGGAGAAGCCCGACGTCGATTCGATCGAAGGGCTTTCACCGGCGATTTCGATCGAGCAGAAGACGACGTCCAAGAGTCCGCGCTCCACCGTCGGCACGATGACGGAGGTCTACGACTACCTGCGCCTGCTCTACGCGACCATCGGACATCCCCACTGCTATCAGTGCGGCAGCGAGATCTCCTCGCAGAGCGTGGCGCAGATCGCGGCGCGGGTGCTGGAGTTTCCCGCCAGGTCGAAGATCGAGATTCTGGCTCCGGTCATTCGCGGCAGGAAGGGCGAATACAAGAAAGAACTGATCGACCTGCGCAAGCAGGGATTCCTGCGCGCCCGCATCGACGGCGAGATGCTCGACCTGGCAGGTGACGTCAGCCTCGCGCGTAACCAGCACCACACCATCGAAGTCGTGGTCGACCGTCTGGTGCTGCGTCCCGGCATCGACAAGCGTCTCGCCGATTCGATCGGCGTGGGTCTCAGGTTGGCCGAGCAGAGCATCGTCGCCAAATGGAGCAAGCCGGACGGCGAAGAGGGCGAAGAAAATTTCAGCCAGCGTTTCGCGTGTGCGACGTGCGGAATTTCGGTAGCCGAGATCAGTCCGCGGCTGTTCTCTTTCAACAGTCCGCACGGTGCGTGCCCGGCGTGCAACGGGATCGGCCGCACGGCGGCGTTCGACCCGGTCAAGATGGTCGCGGCGGCCGACATGACGGTGGAGACCGGCGCGCTGGCGGGCTGGAATCGGCGTCTGGCAGACAAGTATTCGTGGGCGACCAGAGCCATCGCCAAGCAGCACGGCGCCGCCGGCAACGGATCGGCGACAGCGTGGAAGGACCTGCCGCAAGAAGCGCAATCGCTGATCCTGCACGGGACGGGGCAGAAGCGCCTGCCGGTTTCGCGCGGAACGTTGCGTGTATTCGCCGGCGTCATCGCGATCCTCACCAAGCGTTACCGCGAGTCGGAGTCGGAATGGGTGCGCTCGGAACTCGACCCGTACATGTCAGAAACACAGTGTGAGTCCTGCGGCGGCAAGAGACTGCGGCGCGAGGCGTTGTCGGTGCGCGTGGGTGGGCGCGGCATAGCCGAAGTGACGGCGATGCCGCTGGCGGAAGCGCTGGCTTTTCTCGAAGGCCTGGGTCTGTCCAAGCGCGAGCACGAAGTTTCCAGGCTGGTGCTCAAGGAAATCACCGAGCGTCTGACTTTCATGCTCGGCGTGGGGCTTTCGTATCTGACCCTGGGGCGCAACATCGGTTCGCTGTCGGGCGGCGAGAGCCAGCGCATCCGACTGGCCACGCAGATCGGTGTCGGTCTTACGGGTGTGCTGTACGTCCTGGACGAACCTTCGATCGGACTGCACCAGCGTGACAACGCGCGACTGCTGGCCAGCCTGCGTGCGCTGACCGACCGCGGCAACACCGTGCTGGTCGTGGAGCATGACGCCGAAACGATGCTGGCGGCGGACCACTTGATCGACCTCGGACCCGGCGCCGCCAAACTCGGCGGGTTCATCGTCGCGCAGGGAACCGCGGCGCAGGTGATGGCGGTCGAAGCGTCACTTACCGGCCGCTTCCTGAGCGGACGCGAGCGCATCGAAATCCCTGCCGCGCGTCGCAGCGGCTCGGGCGAAAAGCTGGTGGTGCACGGTGCCCGTCATCACAACCTGCGCGGCGTCGACGTGGAGTTTCCGCTCGGTTGCATCACCTGCGTGACCGGCGTGTCGGGGTCCGGCAAGAGTTCGCTGGTCGTCGACACTCTCTATCCGGCGCTGGCTTCGCGGCTGCACGGATCGGGGGTCGAAGTAGGGATTCACGACCGTATCGACGGTCTGGATGCGATCGACAAGGTGATCGACATCGACCAGAGCCCGATCGGGCGCACGCCGCGCTCTAACGCCGCGACGTACACCGGGCTGTTCACGGAAATTCGCGATCTCTTCGCGCTGCTGCCCGAAGCGCGCATGCGCGGCTACGCTCCGGGCCGCTTCTCGTTCAACATCGAGGGCGGTCGCTGCGAGACCTGCGGCGGCGACGGCATGATGCGCATTGAGATGCACTTCCTGCCCGACGTCTACGTGCTGTGCGACGTGTGCCGCGGCCGGCGTTACAACCGCGAAACCCTCGAAGTGCGCTACAAAGGAAAGACCATCGCCGACGTGCTCGAGATGACGGTTGCCGAAGCGGTCGAGTTCCTGTCGGCGATTCCCACTGCGCGCCGCAAGCTGGAGACACTCGCCTCCGTGGGCCTCGACTACATTCATCTGGGCCAGGCCGCTACGACGCTGTCGGGCGGCGAAGCCCAGCGCGTCAAATTGGCCAAGGAACTTTCGCGCCGCGCCACCGGTCGCACGCTGTACATACTGGACGAACCCACCACCGGTCTGCACTTCGCCGACGTGCGGCGCTTGATCGAAGTGCTAGGCATGCTCGCCGACGCCGGCAACACCGTGGTCGTGATCGAGCACCAGCTCGACGTGGTGAAGACCGCCGATTGGGTCATCGACCTCGGCCCCGAAGGCGGCAACGGTGGTGGTGAAGTGGTGGTGGCCGGAACGCCCGAGCAGGTGGCGGCGTGCGCAGCGTCGCATACGGGAAGATTCCTGCGCGAGGTGCTGGTGGCGGGCGGGTGAGAGAAGGTTGCGGCGATGCCCGCCGTGCGGCTTCGTCGAACAGGTCATGGACCGATGCCTCGAGCGTTCTACGAAGCGGTTGTGCCGTGGCTGTCGACATCGAAATCGTGCGAGCGCTTGTGCGAGTGCGTCGTCTGCTGCTCTCCCAAGAGGAACTCGGCCGTAAACTTATGGTGCGGGAACGCCGGTACGATCGCCGAATCAGAGTCGTGTTCGACGCGATTTGGAGTTGACCCGGTTTCATAGGCATTCACAAAAGCACGAAAGTACGACAGGGGTGTTCGCTGTCGAAACGGTAACGTCGGTCATTTAGCCGGGAATACAAGGCGGAAACGGTCGGCGCCGCGCAAGGTGACAAGAAGCTGCTCCGAATGAAATGTTCAGCCGTTGCACGAAATCCCACTAGCGGCATCTCAATCCGACTCGCCACCAAGAGACTCCAATCCAGATCATCGGAACAATAACAACGAGGTTGGCGACTGGGCCCAGGACGTCCTCCCAAGCGCTCTTGGCGAAGTCTGCGATTGCAGGCAACGCGTCTATTACCGAAAGCACTGCATCGAAGAGTACGGCCCGGTAGATGCGCCGCCTGATACGCCGAGAATACCGCGGCCAGCATCGACCCGTACCGGCACCTGCCATTCCACCGACGATTGATCCCGAAGACACAGGTCGTGACACGGTTGGGTCACTGTCCATGCAGGACCTCCCGGTCGCGGCTCCAGGAAAATGGAATCGGCCTAACGACGAAAGTAACCGGCGGCCGCCGCGGTCGCCAAAATCCACCTGACCGGCTGGCCGGCCGGCCGATTGAGTGCAGGGTTATGACATGGCTGCCGTTGCCGTAACTGGGGCTCCCGTCATACGGCGAATGTGAAAGTCGACAAAAGGCGTTGTGCCGTCCGAACGTATCGAGAACGTGATCTACCTGATCCGCTCTGAGAAGGTGATGCTCGATCACGATCTCGCCCTCTTGTACGGTGTAACGACCGGTGCACTTGTGCAGGCCGTGAAGCGGAACGCCGAACGATTTCCGGCGGACTTCATGTTCCAGCTTGTCGACGCTGAGTTTACGAACTCGAGATCACAAATTGTGATCTCAAGTTGGGGCGGACGTCATACTGCGTTTTACGCGTTCACGGAGCAGGGAGTTGCCATGCTTTCCGGTGTCCTACGAGGCGCCCGCGCGGTAGCCGTCAACGTTGAGATCGTGCGAAAGTTCGTACGCCTGCGTCGTCTGTTGCTGTCCCAAGAGGAAATGGCGCGAAAGCTCTTCGCGTTGGAGCGGCGATACGACAGCCAGTTCAAGGTCGTGTTCGACGCTATCCGGCAGATCATGGCGCCTGAGACTCCACCCAAAAAACGCCGGATCGGATTCCATCCCGTGTTGCCAGGCTATTCGACCTACGGCCGTTTCCCCGCTTTCATCCGTTCGAGCATCCCACGTAACTCCGGCAACACCATGTTGCCCTGCGGCGTTCCGTACAGGTTGTGCGTCTCGCCTGGATCTTCGGCGACGTTGAAAAGCCACGGAGAGCGGCCCCGCTCGAACTCCACGTACTTGTGGGTGCTCGTGCGTACGGCGCGGTAGGTCGGCGTGTTTTCGGGAAAGTAGCGCCAGAACTCCATCAAGAAGGCCGTGCGGCTCTTGGCCTTCGCGTCGCGCAGGAGCGGCACCAGGCTCTCGCCGTCGGCGTGAGCGAGCGGCGCTGCGCCGGCCATTTCGAGAAACGTGGGGGCGATGTCGATGTTGACGACGAGTTGCTCTCTGAGTGCGCCAGGGTCGGGCACCAGCCACGGGGCGCGCACGATCAACGGCAGCCTGGCGCTGTCTTCGTAGGGTTCGCGGATGCCGTGCATTCCGTGAGTTCCCCACTGCATGCCGTTGTCGGCCATGTAGACGACGGCGGTGTTGTCTCTGAGGCCGAGTTCGTCGATGCGGGTGAGCAACCGCCCGATGTCGCGGTCCATCGCCGTGAGTGTTTCCAGATAACCGCGGTACTGATCGTAGTACGAGCCCAGCGCCGTTCCTTGGAAGACGTTGCCGCCGGTCTTACCGAACCACCACGAATCGACATTCGGCGGCAACACTTTGGTCACGTCGATGTTGTCGTACATCCCGTGGATGGCGGCTGGGGCTTGATAGGGCGGGTGTCCGGGACGATGCGAAAGGTAGACGACGAAGGGCCGGCGCTCGGCGGCTGGTCGTGCGACTACCTGCTCTATGAATTCGATAGCGTAGCCGGTGGTTTCTTCGGTGATGTACCGTTTGCGCGAAGCGACTTCGCGGCCGTTGACGATCATCGGGCAGTCGAAGTACGAGCCCTGGCCTTCGCGCGACGTGTACGAGACGAAGAGGTCGAGGAACGGCATCTTCGGCAAGCCCTTTCCGGGCATGTGCCACTTGCCGACGAAAGCGGTGGCGTAGCCGGCCTCGCTCAGACGCTGGAGGAAGGTCGGCATGCTTGCGGTCCATGCCGTGTGGTTGTTCAGCACGCCGTGCGAATGGGCGTAGGCGCCGGTCAGGATGCTGGCTCGCGAGGGGCTGCACAGCGAGGTGCTGTTGAAAGCGTTCTCGAAGCGCACGCCCTCGCGGGCCAGACGATCAAGGGCGGGTGTCTTGATGACGGGATGTCCTTCGTATCCAGTCGTGGCGGCGTTGTGGTTGTCGGCGAGGATGAAGACGATATTCGGGCGTCGAACGTCGGCGCTGTCACGGGGAGCCGAAGTGTCGTCGCGACTTGTCACACCGCTGCCAGCAGCGGTTTTGCCGGTCGCCACTGCGGCGCGGTTTTGCGCGGCCGCGCTGTCCTGGGTTCCGGCGCCGAAGAGAGCGCGATAGCCCGCAAGAAACATCGCATAAGAATTCTCGCCGTGACCCCAGGCCAAGGCCGCCGAGATCAGCGCCAGGCTGACAACGATCGCCAGGATTGGTGCCGGAGTCACCACGCGCACGGTCTCACCGCGTCCGGCCTTGATTGCGCGGGCGACGAGAGTGGCTGCCGCTAGTTCCGCGACGACGAGAAGCGCCAGTGCGACGTTGAGTGGGTTGACGTAGTAGTACAGGCACTCGCGTGCCGGATGCGACTCGAGCAATCGCACGCACTCCTTCGTCATCCACAGGAACGGCGTTGCGAACGCGGCCACGGCCGCGCGGCGCAGGGGTGTGTCGGCGAGCGACGCGACCAGGGCGACGTAGAAGGCGCCGAGGGCGATGGCGGCGAAGGATAGCGCGCCCGAAACTGCGGCGACGAGTTCGTGGACGAAAGGGTCGGCGATGTTCGCGGAGAGCCGGTAGATCAGCGAAGAGACAACCGCCGCGCACAGTACGATGACCGCCGGCATGACGGCTTGTCTCCAGGTTTTCATGTTGTCCTCATCACAGCGCGGCGGCGTCCGTCGTCAGCTTCCTTTCTCTCGTTCGGTACGCCGCTTGGCGGCGTGGTCGAGCGCGCGCCGTTCGAGGCGCTCGGTGTAGTCGGCCCATTCCGCCTTCTCTTTGCCCGTGGTGCACATGAGCGTGAAGTGGCAGGTCGGCGCCCCGGCCGGGATGGTGCTGTCAAAGCGCACGTTGAACTTCATCTTGGGCCTGAATTCCGCGGCGGCCTCGATCATGCCCTGCACGAAGTATCGCTGCACGCGACAGTCGAACGCGCCGTAGTGGTCCTGGTGCGGGCACCAGTCGATGTCGAACGTGACCTTCTCGTCGGAGTCTATGCGCGGGGTTTCCAGCGAGGCGTACGCGATACGGTTGATGACGGTGGTGAAGAACGACACGAACTCGGCTTCGCTCAGGTCTTCGGGCAATTCCACTCCGGCGAGAATCTGCCGCCCGATGTCGAGACCCGTGCGACGTAGTGCGCCGTACACGAGTTTCTGGCCTTCGGCTCCGAAGGTCTCCTCGCAGGACTTGAGGATTTCGATCAACGCCATCGCCTGCATCGTGCCCCACTGCCACAGCGTGGCCGGATCGAAGTCGGTCTTGGCGAGTACTTCTTCGTTGAGACGGCGCAGTCCCTTGGCGTAGGGCTGATTGAAGCGGAAGCGCTGCCAGTTAGGTTCCGGGCGGTTTTGCCAGTGAGCCATTTGAGAAATCCTCTGCGTGCAGTCAGCTCGGCTGCGTGCTTGTGGCTGGTGACGTTCGAATCGTCAATCACTTTCTCTTCGGGAATGAAGCTTCTCGGGACTCTTCCCTGTGGTATGCGTCGGTGACGCCGGGAAGGATTGGCTCATGCAGCGGAGAACGACATGACGAGACTCGAAATCGCGGCGGAGTTCGCCACCAGGCATTTCGTCCAAGCGGGCAGCGCACGGGTCTGTTATCGCAAGGCTGGGAAAGGGCCGGCGCTGGTGTTGTTGCACGGCTTTCCGCTTTCCGGCTTCACATGGCGCAAGATCGTGGCGGTTCTGGCGCAGCATTTCACCTGCTACGCGTTCGACCTCGTCGGGCTTGGCGACACCACCTCGGCGGTCGCGACCGACTTTGCTTCCGAAGGTCAGGGCGGCGTATTTCGAAGTGCGCTGCGCGCGTTGAACGTGTCGACTTACGCGTTGGTCGGCAACGATACCGGCGGCTGGATCGCGCGTGAACTGGCGCTTCGGGAACCGGACAGGGTCAGGCACCTGGTCCTGACCAACACCGAGATCCCCGGCCATCGCCCACCGTGGATTCCGCTCTATCAGACGTTGTCCACGCTGCCTGGCGCCGCGCTCGTTTTTCGGCAAGTGCTGTCCTCACGGCTGATGCGGCACTCGGGCATGGGCTTCGGCGGCTGCTTCACCAATCTCGATCTGATCGACGGCGAGTTCACGGAACTGTTCGTTGCGCCGCTGGTGGCCGCGCCCGGTCGCATCGAGTCTCTGGTTCAGTTCCTGGCACAGATGAAGTTCGTTCGTCTTGACCGTTTCGCGCAGTTGCACGGCAAGCTGACGATGCCGGTCACGTTTGTCTGGGGCGCCGCCGACGTGACCTTTCCCGAAGCCGCCGCGCGCGCGATGGCCTTGCAGTTTCCGAGCGTCGCCGGCTTTGCGACGATTCCGTACGGCAAGCTCTTCATTCAGGAAGAGTTCCCCGACCGGCTGGCGGCTCTGCTGCTCGATTCTCTGTCAGGCTCGGCCCGCCAGGCCATTGTGTAACGCGCGGAGCGAAGGCATGGTGGCCACGGCGGCAGGGTTGTCGCACTGAACCCCAAAGGGGGACTCCCCCCTTTTTTCGTAACGAATATTGCGGACCTCGCTTTCGAAGCTGTCCGCCCGAGGAACCGACATGGCTGATGACGACAACAAGAAAATGGACCGGCGCTCTTTTCTGATCGGCGCGACCGGAGGAGCTGTGGTGACAGCGCTGGGCGCGAAGGGCCTGCTCGCGGTGCAGGACAGGACGCGCAAGCTGGTCACGCCCGAGGCCGTCGGTCAGGGGAAGTCGGCCGAGATCGCCGAGTCGTTCTCCGACTCGCGTCCCGCCTACACCGGCGACATCGAGGCTCCGGCCGGCGCCCCCAACATCGTCGTGATCGTCGTCGACGACGTGGGCTTCTCGGATCTCGGCGCCTACGGCAGCGAAATCCGCACGCCGAGCCTGGATGCGTTGGCTAAGGGCGGCCTGCAGTACACCAACTTCCGTACCTGCGCGATATGCTCGCCTACGCGCGCTGCCCTCAACACCGGCCTCAACCACCACTCGGCCGGCATGGGCTGGCTGGCCGATCTCGACAGCGGCTATCCGGGTTATCGAGGCGATCTCACGCTCGAGGCTGCCACTACCGCTGAAGTTCTGCGCGACGCCGGCTGGTCCACTTTCCATGTGGGCAAGTGGCACCTGAACGTGTCGGCATCTTGCAGCGCCGTCGGTCCCTACCACAACTGGCCCACCAACCGCGGCTTCGAACGCGCGTTCTGGTTCCAGGGACACTCGACCGACTACTTCAAGCCTTCGGAATTGATGGAGGGCGTCAGCCCGGTCGAGCCGGTGGAGAAGGACGACTATTACGTCCTCGACGAACTTACCGATCGCGCCATTGCCTACGTTCACACGCAAAAAACGCTCAGTCCTGACAAGCCGTTCTTTCTTCAGGTTGCCTACCCCGCGGCTCACTCACCGCTGCAAGCCAGGGCTCGCGACCGAGATTCCTACCACGGAGTGTACGACAAGGGCTGGGACGTCATTCGCAAGGCCAGACTCGAACGCCAGCGCAAGCTCGGCGTCATTCCCGAAAACGTCGAGCTGCCTCCGCTGTCGCCGGGTGCGGAACCGTGGGACTCGCTCAGCGATATCCAAAAGCGAGTCTACAGCCGCTACATGGAAGTGTACGCGGGTCTGATCTCGAGTCTCGACGCGAACGTCGGTCGCCTTCTTACCTCGCTCGAAGAAATCGGTCAGCGCGAGAATACGTTGGTCGTCCTGCTGTCGGATAACGGTGCGTCGGCAGAGGGTACGCCGAACGGGACGCCGAACGTGCTGGCTTCGGCGCTCGGACGGCCGATAAGCGTCGAAAAGGCCGCCGAGTTCTACGATGTGATGGGGCAGGACGAGACTTTCCCTCACTATCCGATCGGCTGGTCGTGCGCGTCGAACACTCCGTTCCGCATGTACAAGCAGTACACGCATCTGGGCGGCGTGGCCGACCCGCTGCTGATTTCGTGGCCGAAGAGCATCGCGGCGCGTGGGCAGATCCGTCGCAACTTCGTGCACGTGGTCGACCTGTATCCGACCATCCTCGAAGCTGTCGGCGTGAAGAGACCCGAGGTCTACCGGGGTCGTAAGCTGAAGCCGCTGGAGGGTGCGAGCGTCGTCGCGACCTTCACGGACGCGGCGGCACCGACGCGCACCTCGCAGTACTTCGAACTCGGCGGCCAGCGCGCCTACCTCGACGGCGATTGGCGCCTGGTGACCCGTCACGAGCGCGGCAAGCCTTTCGAGGACGATGTCTGGGAGCTCTACGACCTGTCGAAGGACTTCAATGAACTTCATGACCTGGCCGCCAAGATGCCGGACAAGGTCAAGGAGATGGTCGGGAAATGGACCAAGGACGCCGAAAAATACGGTGCCTTTCCGCTCGACGACCGCAACCTCGTTATCAAGATGTCCCAGGATCGTCAGCGCCGCGGCACGCGCCGGGTCTGGGAGTTCAAGCCGCCGGTCGAGCGGTTGTCAGCTCACACTTCGCCCTTCGTCAGCGGTTTCGACCACACAATCACGGTCGACATCGTACGCACGCCGGGCCACGGCGACGGAGTGCTGCTGGCCTGCGGCTCGAAGCACGCGGGGTACACGTTCTTCATCAAGGACGGCAAGCTTCACTACGAGCAAAGCCTGATTCCGTTCGTCGAACGCATGGAATCGAGTGAGACGTTGCCGGACGGACCGGTCACCGTGCGTTACGTGCAGAAGATGACGGCGCGTCCCTTCGAGGGCACCGGCTCCCTCTACATCGGCGACCGCAAGGTGGCCGAGCACGCCTTTGATCACGTTCTGCTGGTGACGTCGTACGACGGCTTCTCGCTCGGCGCTGACCTCGGCAATCAGGTGTCGTCGTTGTACAAAGGTTCCAACCCCTTCCAGGGCAAGCTGGTGAGTGCGCGTTACGACATAGACCCGACGCCGTTCACGCCGCTCGAGAGCATGCGTTTCCTGGAGGCGCTGGGAATCAGAATCTAGGGGTGGCGCAGCCGGCGTCTTCGGCGGCATAGATCTTCATGATTTCGGCGGGTGCCTGACGGTTGCGCGCCAGTTCGGTCATGATGCGCATGGGGCGGTCGACGTGTTCGAAGAACTCCGTGTAGCCGGCGCACAGGTAGTTCAGCCCCGGCTCGCCGTCCGGCGTCAGGATGAAACGATCCTTGGGACAGCCGCCGTGGCAGGCAAAGCGCACCGCGCACCGGCGGCAGTGACCGGGCAGCTTGTCGAGTTTGTCCTGGCCGAAGCGGCTCTGCTGCGCAGACGCAACCAGATCGATCATCGGCGTTTCGGTGATGTTGCCCAGCAAGTGCCGCGGCTCGACGAAGTGGTCGCACGCATATAGGTCGCCGTTGTGTTCCATCGCCGGCGCGAGCCCGCAGGTCGGCGAAAATACGCAGGAGCCGGCCGGTTCGCGCATCCAGTTGGCCAAGGCGATGTCGAACATGTTGACGTAGACCTGCGCGACGTCGCGACGGACCCACTCCTCGAAAACCGTGATCATGAACCGGCCATATTGCTGCGCGGTGATCGACCGTTCGGTGACCGCGCCGGTGCTCTTGTCGCCGGCCGTGCGCTCGACGATGGGAATCAGCTGGATGTAGCGTATGCCGAGGTCATCGCGCAGGAAGCGGTAGACCTCGAGAGGATGATCGGCGTTGGCGTGATGCAGGGCTACCAGCGCGTTGAACTCGACGCCGTAGCTGGTGAGAAAGTCCAGGCCGCGCAGGACGCGATCGAAAGTCGGTTGG
This sequence comes from uncultured bacterium, assembly GCA_903893315.1. Classification (GTDB taxonomy): domain Bacteria; phylum Desulfobacterota; class Binatia; order UBA1149; family CAITLU01; genus CAITLU01. Next base: position 148,959 of record CAITLU010000013.1, on the reverse strand, counting down.
CGGCTCTTGTCGCGGCGATAGACGTCGTGGACCTCGCGCGGACCGTCGATGCTGATACCGACCAGGAAGTCGTTCTCGCGAAAGAACGCGGCCCACTCGTCGTCGATCAGCGTGCCGTTGGTCTGAATGGTGTTCACGATGGTCATGCCGGGGCGGCAATACTCGCGTTGGTAGCGGATCGAGCGGCGGAAAAATTCCAGACCCATCAGCATCGGCTCGCCGCCCTGCCACGCCACTGTCACCTCCGGAACCCGATGCGCTTCGATGAGCTGGCGGATGTAGGTTCCCAGCAGTTCGTCCGCCATCCGGAAGCGGCTGCCGGGGTAGAGCATCTCCTTGGAGAGAAAGAAGCAGTAGTCACAGTCGAGGTTGCAGATCGCGCCGGTCGGCTTGGCGAGCAGGTGGAAAGCCTGCGGCGCTGGCGGGTGGATGGAAGTAGCGGCGGTCATGTGTTTCCTGGAGCGCTTGCGTGGCAGAGCCACTCTGAAGTGCGCGCCCCGGTCTCGCAGGTCAAACCGCGAGCCACGCCGACTGTCGCTCGCCGGTCGCCGGCGCTTTGACGGAAAGGGGCGTCGTCATCGACCCGGCGAAGCGCTCCATTCCTGGGCGCCGTGTCACTCCTTCGCGGCCGCGCTAGCTGCGCCGACGAGGGGCGCATTCTCGGCGGTGTAATTGCGCAACGCCGGTGTCGTCGCGGCGGTCCAGACGGCGGCGATCAGACAGCCGATGCCGCCGGTGATGACGGCGATCGGAGCTCCCATCCAGTTGGCAACGAGCCCCGCCTCCAACTCGCCGAGCTGCGGCCCGCCCATGAAGAACACCATGCTGATGCTGGTCATGCGCCCGCGCAGATGATCGGGCGTGGCGAGTTGTCGAATGGTGTTGCGCAGGATCATGGCGATCGTGTCAGTGGCGCCGGTGGCCGCCAGGCACGCGAACGTGAGCCAGAAGCTGCGCGAGTGGCCGAACGCCACGGTGGCGAGCCCGTACCCGGCCACGGACCACAGCACCACCTGCCCGCGCTTTTCGATGCGGTCAGACAGTTTCACCATCACCATGCTGGCGATCACTGCGCCGAGCGACGGGGCGGCATAGAGCCAGCCGTATCCGGCCGCGCCGACCTGGAGGATGTCCTGGGCGAAGATCGGCAGCAGCGCGCTGGCCGACGCGAAGAAGGTCGCAAAGAAATCGAGCAGCATCGCCGAGCGGATCAGCGGAGAGCGGAACACGAAGCGCAGTCCGTCCAGTGCCGCCGCGAAGCTAACGTCGCTGCGTCCTTCACTCGCGCCTGGTTGCGGGACATCGCGCATCAGCAGCAGTGCCGCGATGACCGCCAGGTAGGAGACGGCGTTGAGCGCGTAGGCCGTGCCGACGCCGAGCGAGCCGATGACCAGCCCGGCCAGAGATGGTCCGAGCACCGACGCCGTCTGGAACATGATGGTGTTGACGCTGATGGCGTTGGCGAGGTGCTCACGCGGTACCAGACTCGGGATCAGCGACTGCCGCGCCGGAGCGTCGAATGCGGCGGCCGCGGAACTCAGCGCCGCGAGCAGGTAGATCGGCCAGGTGACGCTCAGGCCGTGAGCGGTGACGACGGCCAGAACCACGGCCACCAGCGTCAGCGCCAACTGTGTCAGCATCATCATCTTGCGGCGATCAAAGACGTCGGCCACGACGCCTGCGGTCATCGAGAAGACCACGATCGGAACGACACGCACCAGGCCGACCATGCCGAGCGCCAGCCCTTTGCTGTGCTCGGGCACCAGCAGCGAGACGTGCCACAGGATCGTTGCCGTCTGCATCATCGAGCCGATGACGGAGACGAACTGTCCCACCCACAGCAAGCGGAAGTTGCGATAACGAAGGGCGACGAAGGTCGGAGTCTTTGGCGGTATGGAAATGTTCACTGCGGCGCCGGTTCTACGTATCGACTGCCGCGCCAGGAGTCGATACGGCGAGCAGTACCCGCCGAGTTGCGCCGCGACCGCGGCATCGGTTCGGGTTGAAAGCCTGCCGACCCGAGCCTATCGTCGCGCGCTCGGCTGCGGCGTTGCCCGCGGTGACCCGGAAAAAACCGTGCAGGAACGAAGTATCTATCTCGACCACCACTCGACGACGCCGCTGGACCCGCGCGTGCTGGACGCGATGATGCCCTACCTCACCGAGCGCTTCGGCAATTCCGCGAGCCGCACCCACGCTTTCGGCTGGGAAGCCGAAGAAGGTGTCGAGAAGGCGCGCGCGCAGGTGGCGTCGCTGATTGGGGCCAACGCCAAGGACATCGTCTGGACCAGCGGGGCCACCGAGTCCGACAATCTGGCGATCAAGGGTGCGCTGCAGTTCTATCGCGACAGGGGCCGCCACATCGTCACGGTGGCCACCGAGCACAAAGCCGTGCTCGATAGCTGCAAGGCGTTTGCGCGCGACGGGCTGGCCGACGTCACGGTGCTCAGGCCGCGGCCTGACGGGATCCTGGATCTTGCCGCGGTGGAAGCCGCGATTACCGATAAGACAGTCATGGTCTCGGTGATGCACGCCAACAACGAAATCGGCGTCCTGCAGCCGCTAGGCGAGCTCGGCGCTCTGTGCCGCAGCAAGGGCGTGCTGCTGCACAGCGACGCTGCGCAGAGCGCCGGCAAGATCGCGATCGACGTCGAGGCGATGCAGGTCGATCTGTTGTCGATGTCGTCCCACAAGATGTACGGCCCCAAAGGCGTCGGCGCTTTGTACGTGCGTTCGAAGAATCCGCGCGTCCGGCTGACCCCGCAGATAGACGGAGGCGGCCACGAGCGAGGCTTGCGCTCGGGGACTCTCAACGTCGCCGGCGTCGTCGGCATGGGTGCGGCCTGTGTCATCGCCAAGGTCGAGATGGCCGCAGAAGGCAGCCGGCTGCTGGCCTTGAGGGAGCGTCTGCGCGCGCGCTTGTTCGCTGAACTCGACCAGTTGCGCGTCAACGGAGACCTCGACCGGCGCCTGCCCGGCAGTCTCAACGTCAGCTTCGCCTGCGTCGAGGGAGAGTCCCTGATGATGGGGCTGCGCGAATTGGCGGTGTCGTCGGGGTCGGCTTGCAGCTCGGCCACGCTTGAACCCTCCTATGTGCTGCGCGCCATCGGCGTCGGTGAGGAACTCGCCCATTCCTCGATTCGCTTCGGGATCGGGCGCTTCAATTCGGAAGAAGAGATCGACTACGCCGGTGGGCGGGTGATCGCCGAAGTCCGCAGGCTCAGGGCTCTGTCCCCGTTTTACAAGTCGGCTGCCGCGGTTCCCGCGGGTGAAGTTCGCAGATGACCGCAGTGCCGCAGGCAGCCCGCAGGCGTATCCAGGAACTCGCGGCGGAGGCTAATCCTTCACCGTTAAGCGGTCAGGCTGCCCCAAAGGGTCCATACGCGGTGTCGGGCATGAACCCTGATCGCTGTGGATAAGCGTGCAGTCACGCGGCATGCCGGGCTTGTGGGATTGCGCTAGCGCGAGCGACTGTGGCAAGGTGACCAAGCGACGACGCGGTTCACTGCCGGATTCACCGGCCTGAACGACCGCGGCGGGCGTTGGGTCTCTCGAACGCGGGCTTGTCCGGATTGCGGAAAGCGGCGAACTCGAGGTCGCGGTGGTGGTTGAAGTAAGAGAAGCCGGGTGGGCTCACCCGGCTTGGTGGATGTGGAGGTGATGCGATGGAGGGAGCCCGCGAACGTGGTCGCTACCAGAGCGACGAACGCCAACCCGACGTGTTCGAACCGGACACGTTGCTGCCTACCCAGTATTTCGCTGCACTACAACGCAAGAAGTTTCCGGCAGGCGAACATCGTCTGGTGGTCGCGTTGATACAGGACGCGGTGGAGTGCTTTCAGAAACACCTGCACGCGAGCGATGCCAAACGCCGTCAGCTCTTTCTCGACGCGGAAAGCTGGATCGCCACGGATGACGACTTCGGGGTTTTCTCTTTCAACAACGTCTGCATGCTGCTCGGGCTAAATCCCGTGTACATGCGTCAGGGTCTGATCACCTGGCGAGACGACCAGCGTCAGGGACGTCGCACGCGGCGTCGAGACGAGCACGCGACCGAAAACCGTCCGGCCGCGCGCATCGTTCCCGCCGAGGCCCCCGCTGCATCCGCTGCGAGTCCGGTGGCCGACGCGATGAACTGCTGATCCTGCCTCTTTTCGCAGATTAGCGGCTCGGCTCTGCTCGGCGGTGCTGCTACACCGGCACCGGTGGAGCGGAGAAATTTCATGAACATCAAGCTCATTCGTAAGAAGGCCGGCGAGGTCGCGGCCGACGTCGTTGTCGTTGCGGTACGCGAGGGACACGAACTGACCGGCGCGGTCGCGCGTTTTCCACAGATGTTGCGTGCTGCCGTCACCGCGCGTGCCAGACGTGTCAACTTCAAAGGTAAGGTCGCTTCAACTCTGTCGGTACAGAGCGACGGCTGCGACTTCGTGCTGGTCGGCGTCGGTGACGGAGCGGCCGGTGAGAATTGGCGCCGCGCTGCCTCCGCGGCACGCGCTGCAGCGGCGGCGTCGCACGCGACGACGCTGGTCTTCGCTCTGGACAATGCCGAGCATCCCGCCGAGGTTCTCGGTGCGGTCATCGAAGGACTGCTGCTGGCCGGATATTCGTTCGACAAGTACCGGACCAGGAAAGACGACAATTATCGTGGACCTGCCACGCTGACGCTGTCGGCACCGTCACTCAAGGACGACTTGCGCAATCGCCGCTGCGTCGAGCGTGCCGAGGTCGTCTGCCAGTCGGTTGCACTGGCCCGCGACCTCGTCAACGAAATGTCGACGTTCAAGACCCCGAGCCACCTCGTGTCGGTGGCGCGCGGACTGGCGCGTCGCGGACGTGTGCGCTGCGAGGTCTGGCAGGGCGAGCGCCTGAAGCGCGAAAAGATGAACGGGATCGTGGCGGTGTCGGCCGGAAGCAAGAACCCCGGTGCTCTCATCAAGATGGTCTACAAGCCGCGGCGCCGCGCTCGCTCGCGCATCGCCATCGTCGGCAAGGGCATCACCTTCGATTCGGGAGGCTTGTCGCTCAAGCCCGCCAAGTCGATGGAGACGATGAAGATGGACATGTCCGGCGCTGCGATGGTGCTGGCCCTGATGAAGGCTTTGCCGCTGCTGGAGCCGTCGGTGGAGGTCCATGGTTTTATCGCGGCCGCGGAGAACATGCCGGGCCAGGGGGCACAGAAGCCCGGCGATGTCATTCGCTATCGCAACGGTGTCACCGCCGAAGTTCTCAACACCGATGCCGAAGGACGTCTGGTCCTGGCAGATGCGTTGTGCCTGGCCGCCGAACTCGAGCCCGACTGCATCATCGACGCGGCGACGCTGACGGGAGCCTGTCTGGTAGCCCTTGGCCCGCGCGTGGCCGGTATTCTCGGCAACGACCAGGAACTCATCGAGACTCTGATCGCGTGTGGAACCGAAGCTGGCGAGCCGCTCTGGCAGCTCCCGTTGGTTGAAGACTACATGGAAGATATCCGCTCGAGCGTCGCCGACATCAAGAATGTCGGCAGCGGCTACGCAGGGACGATCTCGGCGGCTCTGTTCCTGCGCAGTTTCGTCGGCAAGGTCAGGTGGGCTCATCTTGATATCGCCGGCCCTGCTTTTACCGAGCGGCCCTTGCCATACACGCCCAAAGGCGGCACCGGCTTCGCCATCCGCACTTTGCTGGCCTATCTGGATTCGATCGGCTGAGGTCGGGCGCTGCGGTGGCTGAAGATCCGGCCCAGCGTGCTCCATCGACCACGGCCGTGGCCGCTGCCAGGCGCGTCGTCGTGAGTCTGTCCGAGCAGAGCCTGCACCTTCTGGACTCCGGCGTGACGATTGCCGTGTATCCGGTCTCGACTGCTGTCAACGGTGGTGGCGAACGCGAGGGCAGCTACAAGACGCCGCGGGGCCGCCACGCAATCTGCGAAAAGATCGGCGGCGATGCGCCGCGTGGCGCGGTATTCGTCGGCCGTTGCGCTACCGGCGAGTCGTGCACGCGCAGTGCCTACGCTGCCGCACCGTCCCGTGATTGGATACTGAGCCGTATCCTGTGGCTGGAGGGGCTGGAGGAGGGCATCAACCGCGGCGGCGATGTCGATAGCCGCAGCCGTTACATTTACATCCACGGAACTCCCGACGAGGAACCGATCGGCGTCGCGCGCTCTCACGGCTGTGTCCGGATGCGCAACGACGATGTCATCGCTTTTTTCGACATGGTCGCGGTGGGCACCGAGGTCGAGATCGTGGAATAGCCGGCGAATCCTTCGCCGGCTACTGCAGGAAACGCTCGTGAACGAAGGCGATGGCGGCGTCACGATCAGCCAGGGTGCCGTCGAGTTGAGCGTCCTCTACCGCGGTCAGGATGGTTCGGAAGCGCGGCCCCGGCTCGAGTCCGAGTCCCATCAGGTCTTCACCCTTCAACAGCGGGGGCGGGCGCAACGCCTCGACCGGCAACTCCGCCAGCGAGTCAGTGCAGAACTCGTAGTGACCGAGGTCGCCGTTGGAAGACACGGCATCGATGCGCGCCAGTTCGAGCAACTCGTCGATGCCGTCCTGGCGCAGAAAGCGGGTGAGGTTGGCGCGGCGCATCTGTGCGGCCGAGCAGTGGCGCAGGTGCTGATCGACGAGGAAGGCCACGCGCATGGTGGTGGCGTTGCTGCGCCGCAGGCGCCGGCAGATCTGCTCGGCCATCTGCGCTCCTTGTTTGGTGTGACCGTGGAAGGTCCTTCTGCCTTCGGGAGTGGTGACGGCGCACGGCGGTTTCGCGACGTCGTGCAGCAGCACGCCGAGGGCGAGTGATTCGGAGCAGCCGGCGGCGAGTTGCCCGAGGCACAGCATCGTGTGGACGAAGACGTCGCCTTCGGGATGGAAGTCCGGCGGTTGCGCGCAGCCTTTCATGGCCGCGATTTCGGGAAGCACATGACCCAGCAGTCCGGTGTCGTCGAGCAACTCGAAGGCGCGGCGCGCGGCGCCCTCGGTCAGCATGCGCAGCAATTCTTCGCCGATGCGCTCGGCCGAGACCTGCGTGATCGAAGCCGCCACCGGCGGCATCGCCGCCAAGGTCGCGGCTTCGATCGGGAAGCCGAAGCGGGCCGAAAAGCGCACTGCGCGCAGCAGCCGCAGGCGGTCTTCGGCAAAACGCTGCTCGGCGTCGCCGACCGCCCGCACTATCCCGGTTTTCAGGTCAGCTCTGCCGCCTACGAAGTCGTGCACGACCCCGGCCAGCGGATCTTCGAACATCGCGTTGATGGTGAAGTCGCGGCGCCTGGCATCGGTTTCCATGTCGACGAAGCGCACTGCCACCGGCCTGCGTCCGTCAAGGTAGGCGTCGTCGTGGCGGAAGGTGGCGACTTCGTAGTAGTGATCTCCGGCGCCGACCAGCACGATGCCGAAGGCACGGCCGATCGGGACGGTCTTGTCGAACAACGCTTCAACCTGGTTGGGCGTGGCCGAGGTGGCGATGTCGTAGTCGGCAGGTTCCAGGCCCAGCAGCGCATCACGCACGCAGCCGCCGGCGAAGACCGCCTGGTGGCCGGCGCGTTGCAGCTTTTCGACGATGGAGAGGGCGTTGTTGCGTCGCACGGGCGGATGGTCCCACAGCCCTCGCGCGAAGGTCAAACCCGCGACCTTGTGCGCCTGTGACATACAAGGCACGATGGCCGCCCATGTCAGAGGCCGCGCTCCTGCTCCCCAGGCTTCCTTCGGTCGATCGCGTGCTTTCGAGCCCGGCGGCCGCGGCGCTGTCGGCGTTTTCGCGCGCTGCCGTCACCGAAGCGGTACGCGTCGTTCTCGAAGGACTACGTCGGAAGATTCGCAGCGGTGCCGTTACCGATGCGGCCGAACTTGACGTCGATCATGTGGTTGCCGCGGCCGCTGTTGCACTGGCGAAGGCCTCGGCTCCGAAACTGAGGCGGGTGGTCAATGCCACCGGCGTTGTGCTCCACACCAACCTCGGTCGCGCGGCGCTGGCCGGTTCCGCCATCGATGCGGTTGTCGCTGCCGCCGGCGGGGCCTGTAACCTCGAATACGATCTTTCACGCGCGGAGCGCGGCGATCGCGACGAACTCGTCGAGTCGCATCTTTGCGCCCTTACCGGGGCCGAGGCCGCGACCGTCGTCAACAACAACGCGGCCGCCGTGATCCTGGTGCTGAACAGTCTGGCCGAGGGCCGCGAAGTTGTGGTGTCGCGCGGCGAACTGATCGAGATCGGCGGATCTTTCCGGATCCCCGACATCATGGCCAAGAGCGGTGCGCGGCTGCGCGAGGTCGGGACCACCAACCGCACTCATGCCAGCGACTATCGCGACGCGATCGGGCCGGACACCGCGGCGCTGATGAAGGTTCACGCGAGCAACTACCGTATCGTCGGTTTCTGCTCGGCGGTGGAACTCGAAGAACTTGCCGCGTTGGCGGTTCCGCATCCGGGCCTCCTGGTGATCGAAGACCTCGGCGCCGGCGCGCTGGTGGATTTTTCGAAGTGGGGTCTGCCGGCCGAACCGGTGGTCGCCGATCGTCTCAGCGCCGGCGCGGACCTGGTCACGTGCAGCGGCGACAAACTTCTCGGCGGGCCGCAGTGCGGAATCGTGGTGGGCAAGTCCGAGTTGATCGCGCGGCTCAAGAAGAATCCGCTGAGGCGCGCGCTGCGCTGCGACAAGATGACGCTGGCGGCGCTGGAGGCGACGCTGCGGCTCTACCGTTTCAGTCCCGACTTCGAGCACGAAGTGCCGACCCTGCGTGCGTTGCTGAGGCCGCTGCCGGAACTTCGCGCCACCGGGGAAGCCGCGTTGCCGCTGCTGGCACGCAGTCTCGGCTCTGATTTCGCGCTCGAACTCGTTCGTGCGGCAGCCCAGGCCGGCAGCGGCTCTCAGCCCGAGGTCGCCATCGATTCGCTGGCGATCGCGGTTTCATCAACGAAGTTTTCGGCCCAGTCGATTGCCGCACGTTTTCGTGCCGGCAACCCGCCGGTCATCGGGCGCATCGAACGCGATGTTTTCCTGCTCGACCTGCGCACCATCGACGATCCTGCCGACCTTGTTCCCGGCGAGCCGGGGACAGCCGGCTGAGTCCACTGACATCACCGTGAAAGCCATCCTCGGTACGGCCGGTCACATTGACCACGGGAAGTCGGCGCTGGTGCGCGCGCTGACGGGAATCGAGCCTGATCGTCTGCCCGAAGAGCGCGAGCGCGGCATTTCGATCGAACTCGGATTTGCCCATCTCGATCTTCCCGGCGGCGATCGTGTCGGCGTAGTCGACGTTCCCGGCCACGAGCGTTTCCTGCGTCAGATGCTCGCTGGCGCCCACGGCTTCGATCTGGTGCTGGTGGTGGTGGCGGCCGACGACGGCGTGATGCCGCAGACCGAGGAACACTTCGACATCGTGCACCTGCTCGGCGTCCAGCGTGCGATCTTCGTAATCACCAAGGCCGACACTGTCGATGCCGCGCGGGTGGAGGAGGTCCGCGAGGAGATCGAGATCCTCGCGGTGGGTACGCCTTTCGAGAACTCGCCGGTGGCGGTGGTTTCAGCGCTCAGCGGCGGTGGAATCGACGAACTGCGCACGGTGATCGCCGCTACCATCGCCGACATTGAGCCGAAGCCGGAGCGCGGTCTGCTTCGCATCCCGGTCGACCGCGTGTTCGTGATGAAAGGTCACGGCGTGGTCGTGACCGGCACGGCGTTGGCCGGACGCGTCGCCACCGGCGACGAGCTTCGCATTCTGCCGCGCGGACTCAGCGCCAGGGTGCGAGAAATCCAGGTCCACGGTGCTGTGGTCGCGACGGCGACGGCGGCTCAGCGCGTAGCCTTGAACCTGTCGGGGCCGGGCAGGAACGACATCGAGCGCGGCGACACGCTGGCCGGGGCCGGCCCCGATCTGGCGACCACGCGTTTTGACGCCGACGTCGAGATTCGGCCGAGCGCGGGCAAGGCGCTCGAATCGCACACGCTGGTGCGCGTGCATCACGGCACTCGCGAGACGATGGGCCGGCTGATGTGGCTTGACGGTATCGACGGCGTGGAGCCGCGTAGCCGCGCATTCGCCCAGATCGCGCTGGCTGAACCGCTGGTGCTGTGTCGCGGTGATCGGTTCGTGCTGCGCGACCAGACCGCGCAGCGCACGCTCGGTGGTGGGGTTGTGGTGCTCGCCAAGGCCGAGAGGCACCGGCGCGCGGCCGGTGAGGTCTCGTCGCGTCTGCGCTTGTTGTCCGAAGGTGACGATGTCACGCGCCTGCATACGGTGCTGGCGCTTGCCTCAGTGCTTGCCGTCGAGCCGCTCGAAGCGGCGCTCGGCGCCGGGCTGAGCGCCGACGGTATCGCGGATTTGTTTGGTCACGGAGCCGTCGCGCAGACACGGGTGCTGGCACTGCCGAGTGACGGTGCCGTCGAATGGCTGATGGCCGCCGAACGTGCCGACGCTTATCTGAATGCCCTGCTCGACGCGGTCGCGGTCTATCACGGACAACATCCCAATTTGCCGGGTGTCGACATCGAACACCTGCGTGGTGCTCTGGTGCCGGTTGTCGATGCCAGGCTGTTTCGTTTGTTGCTCGACCGACTGTTCGTCGAAAAACGGCTGGCAAGGCGCGGCAACCTGGTAAATCTGCCGGATCACCAGGCCTCGCTCGGAAGATCCGACAGCGAGCTTGCGGGTCGTGTGATGAGCGCGATCGTAGCGACCTCGCTGATGCCTCCCGTCGTCAAGGACCTTGCCGACGGACTCGGGGTCGACGCGAAAAAAATCACTACGGTGGCAGGCGTGCTGGTCGAACGCGGTGAACTAGTCAGGGTGGCGGCCGATCTGTATTACGCACGAGGGACGATCGATGAAGTGGAGGCGAGGCTGCGCGAGTTTCTCGCTCGCGAAGGTGAAATTACGGCGGCCGGGTTCCGCGACCTGATTTCCGCTTCGCGCAAGTACTGTATACCGTTGCTCGACTACTTCGATCGCGCAGGTACGACGATTCGTGTGGGTGACGTGCGCCGACTGCGCCGCGCCTGACACGAGCAGCGAACATCGAGCAGCGAGGAGAAGCGCCATGGCCAAGCGACGTACACCGACGCCGTCGACCAAGACGGGTGCTGACAAAGCCCCGAAGGTGGTCGCCGGAAACCCCGCGAAAAAGGCTCCGAAGAAAGCCGCAAACAAGGCTGTCACGGCTGCCGTCAAGCCGCGGCCGGTCTCGCAGGTGCGTCTGACCGCCGAAGTCGCCGCCGGCGGCTGCGCTTGCAAGCTGGGGCCGGGAGATCTGCGCGGCGTTCTTTCCAAACTGCCGGTTCCCGTCGATCCCAACGTTCTGGTCGGTACCGAGACCGCCGATGATGCGGCGGTGTATCGCCTGAGCAGGAGCGTGGCCCTGGTCAGCACGCTCGATTTCTTCACGCCGATGGTCGATGACCCCTACGCGTTCGGACAGATCGCTGCCACCAATGCTCTCAGCGACGTCTACGCGATGGGCGGCAAGCCGGTGCTTGCTCTCAACATCGTCGCGTTTCCGTCGGCGAAGCTTCCGATGTCGGTGCTGCAGCGCATCCTCGAAGGTGCGGGTGAGCGTGTGAAGGCCGCCGGCGCGGTGATCATCGGCGGTCACTCGGTGATGGACGACGAACTCAAGTACGGCCTGGCAGTGACGGGCACCGTTCACCCCGACCGCATCGTGCGCAACGGCGGAGCCAGGGTGGGCGACGAAATCATTCTCACCAAACCGCTCGGCACCGGCATCATCGCCTCCGGGATCAAGAAACGGGTGGCCCACGCCGATGAAGAGGCCTTCGCGATCGCGTCGATGACCACCCTCAACGACGTGGCCGGGGGACTCTTGATTCGTTTCGGCGCTCGGGCCTGCACCGACGTGACGGGATTCGGACTGGCCGGTCACGGCAACGAGATGGCCGAGGCGTCGGATTCTGTACGTCTGGAGATTGACGCGGCCCAACTGCCGCTGTTGCCCGGTACCGCGCGTCTGGCCGAGGATGGTTATGTGACCGGCGGTTCACGCCGCAATCGCGAATGGCTCGGGCGGCGTCTGCGTCTTGCGAAGTCACTGGCCCCGGCGCTTAGTGAAGCGGTTGTCGATCCTCAGACTTCAGGCGGCCTGTTGATTGCGGTGCCCGCGTCGCGGTCCGCAGCGTTCATGGAGACTCTCCACGCCAAAGGACTGAGGCCGGCTCTGATCGGCAGGGTGGTGGCCAAGCCTCGCGGATCGTCGGTGACGGTTGCGGTCGAGTAATCCCGGCATCCCGGGCTTGCTGCAACATGGATTAGGCGGCTGGAACGCGGCATGATCGCCGCTCTACGGGCCTTGCGGCCCGACTACTTCTCAGGGAGACCACGATGTTCGAAAACAACCTTCGTTCTGCACGCCCACGGCGCTTGATACAGCTTGCGGGGATGATGGCCGCGTTGACCTTGGTAGCGGCCTGCGAGGGAGGCAAGCCGGCCGGGCAGGGCGCTGCGCAGAAGCCCGACGCCGGTGCCCAGTCCGCTGACAAGAGTGCGGTTATCGCGACCTACAACGGGAAGAATTTCACCCTCGACAGCTTCAGGGAATCTGCCGGGCGTCTCAATGCCAGGGCCCGCAAGAGCCTCAACGAGAGCGTCGATCGCCGACGCCAGTTCATCGAGAACGACATCCTTTCGGAACTCATCTACGCCGAAGGCGAGAAGCGCGGTTTCGGCAACGATCCCGAAATCCGCAAGCGCCTTGACGAACTGCAGCGCCACCTGGTGGTGCAGCAGGTGATGGAGGAGCAACAGGGCGCGACGGTCACCGACGAGGCCGTCAAAGCCTACTACGACGAGCATCCGCAGGAGTTCTCCACCGAGCGCGTCAAGGCCAGCCACATCCTGGTCGACAACGAGCAACTCGCCAAGGAGATCTACGGCAAGGTCAAGGCCGATCCGTCGCAGTTCGCCGCACTGGCGTCGGAGCACTCCAAGGATCTTTCCAACGCCAAACGCGGAGGCGATCTGGGACTCTTCGGTCGCGGTCGCATGGTCAAGGAATTCGACGAGGCGGCCTTCGGTCTGACTTTCGACGGAGCGATTTCTCCTCCGGTGCAGACCCGCTTCGGTTGGCACGTCATCGTGCGAACCGGGCACGAAGACGGCACCGAGCAGCCTTTCGAACAGGTCAAGAATCAGATCAAGGTGAAGATGGTGAGCGATCTGCGCCGCGAGAAAACCACCAAGTTTCTCGACGAACTCAAGACCAAAGCGGGTCTTAAGATCAACGACGAGGAACTTGCCAAGGCAATGGCCGACGAAGGCGGCGCCGACGAAGAAGCTCCGCCCTCAGCGCACTGAGTCGCGTCTTTCCTCAGCCTTGCTGATACGGGGGCGTTCCGCCGAGCGGAGCGTCCCCGTATCCAATTTCGCTCAGAGAGTTCCCAGGTAGATTTCGCGCAGCCCGTCGTCGTCGACGGCGACGATGCGAAGTTGTTTAACTTCGTCAGTGGGCTTCCACGGCACATGAAGCTCGACCGAGCCGGGGCGGTCTGCGTCGGGTTCGGCGTAGGCGACGGTGTCGTCGTCGACCGTGGCGCGGACGTGCTCCAGCGCTTTGTCGTCGTCGGCGCGCACGACGATCTCGTAACTTCCGTCGGCCTGCGCCTCGATGCTTTCGACGGCGATGTGCGGGGATGTCTTCCACGCGCTCGCAGTCTCGGTCGTCGCCAGCGCGAACTCGGTTTCGAGAAAGATCGCGTGTGGTGCATCGGCCAGGAAGAGTTTGGCAATGGGCGGCTTGTCGAAGCTTCCCTGGGTACGCGCGCGCAGCGTGAAGGTGGTAGTTGCGCCGGGCGCCAGGTCTTTGGCGATGGCGGTGCCTTCGATGATTTCGAACTGTCCGCTGAGCGGGTGTTCGAGGCGTGCTCGCACTTCGGCCGCCGGTCCGCTGCCGCGATTTTCCACGTCAAAGCGGATCTCCCAGAGGCCGGGAGTGTCGGCCACGGCGCTGACCGTCTGGCGGAACGCGAGGCGGGGGCGCGGTTCTTCTTCAAGTACGAAGCGTGCCGGCTCGGTCTTGGAGATCTCGCCTTCGTCATCGAAAAGCAGGGCTTTGACTTCGACGCGGCCGGTGCGCGAGGAGCGAGGCACCCGCACCTTTGTTTTCCAACTCCGGGTGGCACCCGGCTCTATCTTTCCGAACGCGACAGGATGTCCCTCCAAAGCCGAGGTGGTGGATTGGAGCAGGCCGCGGACACGATAGAACGGCGCGGAAGTACGATTGGTGACGCGCACCTCGACCGTGGTTTCCTCACCGGCGTGCATTCTTAAATGCGGCGTTACCTCGAGCATGAAGTCGGGCGGGTTTTCGGGGCGCGGCCCGCGTGTCCAATCCATGCCGCGCTCGCGCATGAAGTCGCCCAGGTCGGCGTCGGCTGCTTCGGCGCTAAGGGTCAGGAACTCGCGGGCGTTTTCGAGCATGACGGACGCCGAGGTATTGCCGTCGTTGCGTATCAGAGCGGCAGCAATCTCCAGGGGACGGTCGATCTTTTCTTCCTTCTTGTCTTCGCCGTCGACGTCGCTGTCGGGTTCCTCGAGGCCGTGTTCCCGGCGATCGGCGCGCGCGATTTCCTCGCTCGTCATCGCCGCCGCGAACGCGATCGAGAACGCGGGCTTCGGCAGACCTTCGTGGGACCACTTTGGGAGACGCAGCCAGAACGGCAGATCCGAGCGGTGGGCGGGGAACGGGATCGACAGACGTCCGTCGCCGACCCGGTAGGACAGAATCTCCACGTCAGGGGCCAGACCACCGCCGGGGATGGGCCGGCCATTGGGCAGGAAGTGGCCTACCGTCATTTTCAGCGTGCTTTGGGAGTCGAGAGGGAAGGTTTTCTGGACGGTACCTTTGCCGAAGCTGTGCTCGCCGACGATGAGAGCACGATCGTTGTTGCGAAGACTGGCGGCCAGGAGTTCGGATCCCGACGCGCTCATAGGTGAAGTCAGGAACACGACCGGCAGGTTGGCGAACGGAGTGTCGGAAGTCGCCAGGACTTCGGCTGTAAGTCCCCTGGCCGGCGTACCTCCACGGCCCGCGGTGCTGATCAGTATCCCTTTGGTGAGGAACAGATCTCCGATGGCGGAGGACCCGAGCATGCTGCCGCCGGAGTTCTTTCTCAGGTCGATCAGGACGCCATGCACGCGGCCTTCATCGACGGCGGCGGCTACCTGGGCACGGAAGTCGTCAGGGGTCGTCTGGCTGAAGTGCGTGATCTCGGTGTAGAGCACCTCTCCGCTCAGCATCTTGGAGGTGACCGAAGGAATTGTGACCATGCCCCGCGTGACGATCACCGCCCTCGGCGACGCTTCACCTTTGCGTTGGATGGTCAGCGAAACCGTAGTTCCCTCGTCGCCCCGGATGCGTTCGACGGCATCACTGACCAGGATGTTCTTGGCCGACATGTCGTTGACGCGCAGCACGGCGTCTCCGTCCCTAAGCCCGGCCTTGGCGGCGGGTGAGCCGGGATACACGGTCACGAGTACCAGCTGGTCGTCGTGGTTGCCGATGCGGGCGCCGATGCCGGCGAGCTTTCCCTGGAACTGGATGTTGTGTTCGGTCTCGCTCTTCTCGTCGAAGACCGTGGTGTAGGGATCGAGTCCCGACACGATTCCCGACAGGAGAAACGATTCAAGCGGAGGCATCTTCTTCGGCAACTCTCGGGAGCAGGCTTCCAGGAAGGTGCCGGTCTGACGGAGCGGGACTTCGAGTCCGTGAATCGGGGTGTCCGGGGGCAGTTCTATGCGAAGTTCGCAGTCCGGCGTGGACAGGAGCCACGCCCGCTCCCCGGTCTTCGAGGCGCGGAAGTCATCGACTTCGCGCTCGAAGATGCCGAGGGCTTTATTGAAAAGTACTTCCGGAACGAGTTCGTCCTCGAACAGGTACTGGCGCTCGAGGAGAGAAAGGCCCAGTGCGAGGCCCGCGACGGCGGGCGTCGTGAGCGACACGAGAACCGCCGACACGACCGCCGCGAGAACCGCGACTCCGGCCGTGAGGTGGCTCCCTTGTCGCACCGGGGACGTGTACTACAACCAACCCCGCTTAACGAGCAGGACCGCCGCTTGCGTACGATTGGCGACGCCGATCTTGCGGAAGATGCGCTTGAGTTCCGACTTCACGGTTTCGCGCGAAACGCCCAGGCAGGCGGCGATCTCGGAGTTGGTAAGTCCGTCGCAGACCAGGCGCAGGACTTCCTTCTCGCGTTCGGTCAGGTTCGGGCGCGGAAGATCCAGGTTCAGTTTACCGGTCTTCAGGGTTGGTGTGGCGTTCGCCGGCATTGCCGTGCTGATGCTGTCTGCCGGTTGGTCGCGCGTGAAGTTACTGTTGGACGAGTAGGTGCTGAACTCTGCTTTCATGTGGTCTTCCTTTCCGTAACGTCGGTGCGGCTTGCGAAATCCGACGCGCGGACCTCATAAGAGGCAATGATCGTGCCACGAGGGCTTTGCAGGGTGGCGCGAGCGGCGCAGGCAAGTCTCCGGTGAATAACGATTTTTTATGCCGTCAAAAGTATCGGTCGCGCCCGTTCGGCCCCTGCCGTCGTGCATTGCTGCGCGATCGTGTAGGGCTGCGAGACTCTTGGGAGTCGGCAACGGTGGAATCAGTGGCCGGTCGGGACTCCACTGCCGCGTTCGGCCTCGACGGCAACGGCGATGTCGTACTTGTCGCCGGTATCGAAAGTCCCCTTCACGCGGCGGCCTTGGACGAAAGTCGTAGGGGTAGATGTGATTTCCAGCTTAGCGCCGGCGCGGCAGTCCTCCAGCACGCGAGGAAGGGTCTTGTGCTCGGCGAGGCAGCTTTGGAACTGGGCCGCGTCGAGTCCGGCCTTGGCCGCGAGGCGGGGCAAATTTTCGGCAAACAGCTGGCCTTGGTTGGCGAACAGCACGTCGAGCATTTCTTCGATCTTGCCCTGCTGCCCCGCACACTCGGCGGCTTCCGCGGCACGGCAGGCGTTGGGGTGGATTGAGGCGGGCACGATTTCGTTGCAACTGGTGTCGAGCGGGAAGTGACGGTGGACCAACTGTACCTGGTTCGGCCGGCGGGCCTGGAGCTGCCTGAGCAGTTCGTGGTTGTGCTTGCAGTGTCCGCACTCGATGTCGAAGAAGTCGACGATGACCACCTTCTGCGGGTCGGTCGCCTCGGTCTGGTCCTTGCGCAGGATGGTTTGCATCTCGACTACCGGCAGTGCGCGGTACCAGGCATAGAAGTCGGGGTCGGCCTTCTGGGCTTCGACGGCGCTGCTGATCGGGGCATGAGGGGTCTGGGCCTTGGGCCAGGTCGTCCACGCCAGTCCGGACACGACAACTACTGCGGCGACGAAAGCCAGTCCGGCGTTGGTAAGTGAGAGCGGCGTGGGGCCTTCGCGGCCGGCGCGGCGGTTGGCGACGACGGCCAGACCGATGAGCGTGAGACCGACGGCGTAGAGCCCGGTGCAGAGCAGGCAGATCGTTCCGAGTACGAAAAGCGAGACAAAGGCCATGTAGCCGGAGAAGGCTATCGACCCGATCACTCCGAGGGTCGCCAGTCGCAGAGATCGCAGGGAGGCTTCTCCCTGGGTCCTGGCGGCAGAGACGAACAGCAGCGTCATCGCGAGATAAGCGACCAGGCCGAGCCACGCTACCGGAACGCTGAAGAGTTTCGCGAACGGGCTCGAGAGAACCTTGTCGCAGTTGATGGAACTGTTGACGTTGCAGAAACTCGTGTAGGCATCGCCCAGAGTATCTATCTGCGAGTGGACGTAGCTCAGCGTTGCGGAGACCAGCACGCCCATAGCGCAGACCACCGCGGCGGCGATGAGAATGCGCGTAAGTTCGCGTCGTTGCTGTGAGGAAGAGGCGTCCAGAGGAAACCCCAAAGGCGGTTTGCCGCAAACGGTGCGCAAGCACGGCCCAAGAGAGCAGCGAACCTTAACGGCGGTTATCCATGTTTGCAACTTTACCGCTGCGCTCGATGGTCTCTGCTTCTTCACGACGGCCAAGTTCGAGCAGACAACCGCGCGTGGCTTGAATCACCGCGGCGGGCGCGGCGGGTCTGGAGGCCGCTGTCCGGTAGTCCTCGAGCGCCGCGTCGCAACCGCTGAGCCGATGCTTGGCTACGGCCCGGTTGAAATATGCGACGGTCGTGTCGGCCCCGCGGCCGATCGCCTCGTCGTAGGCGCTGATGGCTTCCTGGTTCCTGCCCAGGCCGAGCAAGGCCTCCGCATATTCGAGTCGAGGCTCGGCACTCTGCGGTGTGCTCTGGATGGTGCCTGCCAACGCTTCGAGCCAGGCGTCAGGCTTGCCCTGGATGCGATAGACCAGGGCAAGGTTGTGCCACGCCCGCGTGAAGCGCGCGTCGATTCTGATCGCGCGCCGGTACTGCACGATCGCATTCTCGAAGCGCCCGGCGCGGGCCAGCGTGTTGCCGAAGTTGTAGGCCGCCGTGGGGTAGTCGGGCTTGATGGCGAGTGCGGCCTCGAAATGGGTCGTGGCCTCGTCGATCCGATCCTGGCGTCCGTAGGCAGACGCCAACTCCATGTGGGCCCTGGCACTTCGTGGCAGCGTCTCCACCGCCGCTTCGAAGAGGCTGATCGCGTCATGCCACTGGCTCGCACGCTGGCGATCGATCGTGAACCAGACCGTGCACAGGACGGCCAGCGCGGCGGCGATCACGGCGCGGCGAACCGATGGCTTGCTCAAGAACGGGTCCAGAGCAGCACCGGCCGCCAGGCAAAGGCCGGCGGTCGGCAGGTAGAAAAGACGCTCGCCGGCGATCGTGCCGATCACGTAGAGCATGTTCGAGACGATCGAGTAGGCGCAGGCCGCGAGCAGAGCGCCGATCGCGATTGCCGGTGCGGCTCGGCGCGTTTTCCAGGCTGCCGCCGCGATCGCAGCGACGACGGCCACCGCCACGACACCGTAGCGATCGCCGCCGAAGCCGTCGTGGATTGCCAGCGCGTCGTAGGAATAGTCGATGCTGAGCGGCCCGCCGACCACGGTCAGCCACAGATAGTGGCCG
This sequence comes from uncultured bacterium, assembly GCA_903893315.1. Taxonomy (GTDB): domain Bacteria; phylum Desulfobacterota; class Binatia; order UBA1149; family CAITLU01; genus CAITLU01. The sequence goes on along the minus strand of CAITLU010000013.1, from coordinate 129,984 downwards.
AGCACCGATAGCGCTCCCAACCAGCGCCGCAGTGCGCCGAGCGTTACCAGCGGGTTGTCGAGCGGACTCTGGGCGTCTGCTGCGGCGATCGAAAATCCGCAGGCGGCCAGTCGGATGGTGACGTAGATGCCGACCGCCGTCGCCAGCGCCGCGAAGGCGATCAGATCGCGGCGGTAGGGGGTCCAAAGCGAAAGCGGCGCAGGGGCCGCGGCGGAGCCTGACCTTGCGCCCGCGTCGACCGGCATCACCAGAGCCAACAGGATCGGCGCTGCCAACGCGGTCACCGCGTTCTCCTTGCAGAGCGTTCCGAACAACAGCGCGGCGGCCGCCGCGATCAGCGCCGGGAGTCTTCCGTCGCGACGGTAGACCACGACCATCCATACGCTGAGCAGGAATCCGAGCGCCGCTCCGAGTTCGGCGCGGCCCACCACCCACACGACCGCTTCGCTGTGGATCGGCAGCAGGCAGAAGATCGCGGCGGCTGCTGCTGCGCCGGCGGCCGTGACTCCCAGGGAACGGCTCAGCGCGAACAGGAGCCACACCACCAACGCGTGAAGAACGAAGTTGGTGACGTGGTAGCTGAATGGGGTCAAGCCGACGGCGGCATGGTTGAGTGCGAAGGACAGCGTGGTGATCGGGCGATATCCCGGCGAATCGGCGCGGCCGCTGCCCCACCACGAAAACTGCGAGAAGATCGCACGCGCATCCAGCGGCCCGACGACGTGCTCGTTCTCTACGATGCAGTTGGTGTCGTCGGAGACGAACTCGGAAGAGAGGCCGTTGCCGAATGCCGCGAAGGTAAGGGCGAGAGCTGCCGCCAGGATCGTCGCGTGCAATGCTGCGCACGCGGCCGCGGAGCCGCCGGCGACGCCACGTTTGGACTTCAACGACGGACCACTTTCGTCACCTGTACTGCGGGGAGCGGGTCGAGTGTGGTCGAGTCAGGGTTGCTGGCATCGACGACCTGGACGGCGAAGCTGCCGACGGAGACGTATTCGGGGCTTCGAAAACCGCAGGTGACCACCGGGGTGACACGCGGGATGCCCTGAGTGCTGATCAACCCGACCCTGACCGTGCGTCCGCCAACGTAATTGGAAGCTTTCAAGGCATCGACAAGCGTTTCGCATTCGACGGTGTCGCCGCGACCGATCCAGCCGCCGCTCGATCCGGTGTGCGAGACCATGAACTGGAGCGCGCCGAGTTCCTCCGCGGCGCTGACCGAAACGGTGACGTCGTAGGCCGCAGTCTTGGGCTGGTCAGCGGGCGTGTCGTCGTAACCTGGATCCGGCGAGGTGCCCGCGCCCGGCGTCGGTGTGGCATCGTAGTTGGCGCCCGCGCCTCTTTGGGATGATGGTGCGGTCGGCGTCAGGACTGCGCCGCGTGCGGCCGGCGGCGCGGTAGCGCGCGGAGCAGGTGAAGGCGGCGGCGCAGCCGGCGCGACCGCGGCCGGAGCCCGCGCGCCGGCAACGCCTGGGATCGCGGCTCCTTTGGCGGCGCCGCGCGGTGCTGCGGTGCCTGCCGCGGCAGCCGCTGCGGCGCGTTCGGCGATTCGTATCCTGTTGGCTTCGGCCAGGCTTTTTTGAGTGGGTTTCTTCGCGGGGATGTCGGCGGTAGCCGCAGGCGCGGCGACCGCCGCGGTTTGAGCAGCCGCAAGGTCGATCACCTTTCCGCCGCTGTCCTCGGCTTCACTCAGCTTGACGTCGAGGCGTGCGGCGATTTCCTTGCGTTCGGTGTCAGGTTTGCTCGCTACCATGCGACACGCGGCGATGTCGGCGGGGCCGCGCAGACCGGGCTGGGCCTGGAGGTGGATGGTCAGCGTGCCACGGCCGTCATCGGCAAACTCTCCGGCCAGGCCGGGCATGATGAAGGCGCAGGAAGGGTGCCCTCCCTCCTGCGCGATCTGTGCGCCGGCCCGCGAGTAGTCGACCAGCACCGTGGCTTTGGCCACGCTCGGTGTCTCGCGTTGCAGCGACACCGTGACCGGGATCGCGTTGCGATCGCCCGAGGAGCAGCCGCTCATCACGACCAGGGCCGCAACGGCCGGACTCAGCAGGGCCAGCACCGCGCTGCCGCGAAGAATCGCCGCGCACCGGCTTACCGTTTGCGGCTGGGGCAGTCGCCGCAGAAGCGCTTTCATTGCGCGCTCCCGGTCGTTATCGACGAAACGCTCATCGCGGGATTGATGGAGTCCCCCGGAACCGTCATCGCGTCCATCACGGTGATGTCGAAGTCACCGGCTACCGGCGCGGTGACAGCCATGAAACGGCAGCGGAGAACATCGGCGGGAGTATCGAAGCCGGTGAGCGAAATCAGGCCTGCGCTGAGCCGGCCGTCGATGATGTTTGCGGCAAGGACGGAATTCCCCGCCAGGTTCGTGCAATCGGGTTTCTGACCTGAGACCGCAAAGGCGCCCTGGCTGCCGGTAAAGTCGACGTCGAATTGCAGGGCGCTTACCGCAGTCTCGGTGTCTGTCACCCGGAACGTGACGAAGTGATCGGTGCTGTTGCCGCCGCCGCTGTCTTCGACGATCGAGGCGACCAGCACCTGCGCCTGATTCTTGACGTCGTCTCCGTTCTCGTCGAGCGCCTCGGTGACGGTGACAGCGAAGTTTTCGGTCGTGGGCTGGACCTTCGCCGAGAACAGACAACTGACGATCTGGCTGACTGCGTCCATCGCGGTATTTCCGGCCGTCAGATCGATGGTGAGAGTCGCGATGTCGTCGTCATCGAAAGTGCTGGCGGCTCCGGTTGCGGCGCCGAGGCGGGTGCACTGGACCGATGTTCCCTGGCCGTCGAAGCCTCCGCCACCCTGATAGGCGACCTTGAATTTCAGCGAGTCCAGCGGCGCCGGCGTGGTGGCGAGGGAGAAGGTGATCGAGAAGGTGGTCGGGGTTCCATTGCCTCCGGGGCCGCAGCCGCTCGCTGCGGCAAACAGGATGGAACAACAGAGAGTCAGGGCGAAGGAGGCGTTTCGGCGCAGTCTATGTTTCGTCACAGCGCGCGGATTCTAGGAGAAACCTCCGGGGCTCGCCACTCGGCCCGGCTGTCGCAGCCGAGTTCTACTTTGACGTGAACCGGCGCAGGAAAAGAAAAAGCCCGCCCCCTTTTCAGGAGGCGGGCTTTTCCGGGGTTGGTGCCACCGGCCGCAGTTGCGGTCAGGCGGCTACTCGAGCTGGCAGTAGTCGCTGCAGCCGTCGCCGTTCACGGTGTTGCCGTCGTCGCACTTCTCGTCGCAGCCGATCTTGCCGTCACCGCAGCGGCACACGCGGATGAAGCCCTTTACACCGACGGCGCCGGGGCCGGTGATGCCGCCCGCGCTGTTGATCGCCGACGAGGCCGTTCCAGGCACGCAGAACAGCGCCACGGTCTGAGGTACCGAAGTGTCCGCCGTGCACGTGCCGCCTGCTCCGCAGTCCGTGTTGGACGCGCAGACCGCCAGCGTGTTGGTGCAGTGCTTTCCGAGCGGCGAGGGCACGCCGGTGCGGGTGATTCTCGGCTCGAAGCAGGGACGGAAGTCGAACGTGCAGGTTCCCGCTCCGTTCGACGCACACGTCGGGTCGTCGTTGCACGTGCGGTAGCTCTGCAACGAACACTTGCCCTGCAAGGTCTGCGCGCACTTCTCGGTTTCCTGCATTCCGCAGATGAACTTGTCGCCGCTGCAGTCGTTGGGTTTCTGCTGCGGAACGTTCTGCATGGTGCCGGTACCGAGGCCGACTCCGCAGGCCTGGCCGACCGGACAGTCGCCGGTCTCGAAGCAGGGCAGGGCGGGGTTGTTGTTGCAGAAGCCGCACTGGCACCAGTAGCCGCACGAAATGGGCTGGTCGGGCGCCTCGGCGCAGGTTCCCTTGCCCGAGCACTGGCCGTCGCCCGTGCAGGCCGTGGTCGGATCGCCGGTGCAGCGCCGGCAATCGGTGTTGGTGCTGCACGTGACGTTGGTGTCCAGACACTTGCCGGTGCCGTTCAGCGGGTTCGACGTTACCGAGAAGTTCTTGCACGGCAGCTTGGCGGTCTTGGTGCTGGTTCCGGTGGTCACTTCGCTGAAGCGCACCGCCAGACCGGATCCCGATATGTTGTTCCCGGTGCTCGGCGCGCAATCGTGCGAGGCGCCGCCGAAGTTGGGGCTCACACCTTCGACGGTGCAAGCTTGGCCGGGTCTCTGACCGCCTTCACAGGTGAACTGCTGCCCTACCTGCGGATTCTGGGCGAGAGTTCCGCAGCGCGGACAGGGCCGGTCCAGAAGTTCGCCGAGGTGAACGCGCGAGACCAGGTTTGCCTGCATGACGCCGGTGCCCGCCGTGGCATCCGCAGTGCCGCTCAGCAGGCCGTCGAAGTAGGTCACGACACAGGCCGGAGTTCCGCCCGACGACAGAGGCAGCGGCGGTCCGAAGGTCGCCACGCAGGAGACACCCGCGGCGCACTCCGCGTTCGTGGTGCACGGAAGCAGAGTCGTCACGCAGTACTTCTGCTGCGTGGGGCCGGTGAGGTCACAGAGGTTGTCGTCGTTACAGTTGCAGGTCGCCTTGCAGGTGTTGTTGACGCAGTCGCTGTTCTTGACGCATGCCGCGTTGCTGTCAGTGCAGCGTCGCAGGGTGCGGGCGGTGATGATCGAGCCCACGACCACGTCGGCGTTGTGGCCGAGTCCGGTCCAGCCCGAATCGAGGTCGGAGCCGGCCAGCGTCGTCAGTTCGGCCGAGGTACATGCCGGCCCGGAGGGTGGTGCACACACGCAGGCAAGCGTGACGGACTGGCCGACAGCTTTCCTGAGGACCGTCAGGGCGTCGCTGGCGGCGACGCTGCCGTTGCCGTTCACGTCGCATATGCACGCCTTGTCGATGCAGGCCTGTATGGTCTGGCCGACCGCGGACCTGAGAATCGCCAAGGCATCGCTGGCCGTGGGGGTGTCGCCGCTGCTCTGAGGCTGGCCGCAGTCACCCTTGGCTGCCAAGACAATCGCCGGTCTCGCGATAAGCTCAGCGCTCAGCAGGGCGCAGGCAAGGAAAATCCATTTCGATTTGGTCTTCATCTAGGTCCCCTCCTCCAGGGATTCGCTTCAAAAGAAAGGGGGAGCCTTTCCTGAGAAAGGCTCCCCCCGTCGTTACTAACTTGATTAACGAGAGATCAAGGTCTCACGTCGATCAGGGCTTAAGTGCCACGGCCACTCCGATCGTCACCGTGACCGGATCACCGTTTATGTCGGCGACGTCCTTGATGGTTACCGGGAAGTTCGCCACGACCGGAGTCGCGGTGGCGTCGAAATCGCACACGGCCAGCGTCTGCGGTCCGGTAGAGCCGTCGGCCGATATCCAGCCGAGTCCGAGTTTCTTGGTGCCCTCGTTGTCGTTGTATGCGGCCGAGCCGGCAGCCGACAGCTTGGTGCAGACAACCGTCGAGCCTGTGCCGGTGAAGCCGCCCGGTGCGCCTGAGTAGTTGACCTCGAGCTGCAGCGCCCCGTAGGTCGTCGCGTTGGTCTGCGAGAAGGTGACAATGTACTTGCCACCGGCCGCCACGGTGGTGGTGGTGGTGTCGGTCGTAGTCGTTACCTGCTCGGTGGTGGTCGTCGTGGTCGGTCCCGAGCAGTTGATGCTCGAAATGATCACCGGAGGCAGCGGGGAGATGGGCGTTCCTTCGCCATCGGCGGCGTCCACGACCGTGATGCTGTAGTTACCAGTCTCCGGCGCCACCGAAGCCTTGAACCGGCACTCGGCGATATTGGCCGGGCCAGTGAAGGGCGTGGTGCCCGTCATGCCGATCGTGAGGACCTTCAGGTTCTCCTTGTCGTTGGGGACGAAGATGACATCCCCGGCACCCGGCAGCGCCGAGCACTCCACGTTACCGGCGGAACCGACAAACTGCCCCGGCGCGTTGTTGTAATCCGTATCCCACTGCAGGGCTCCGACCGTCGAACCGTCGTTCAGGCGGAACACCAGGGTGCAGTCCAGATTCAGCGGGATCGTCGTCGACGTCGTGGTCGTCGTGATCGTCGTCGACGTCGTGGTGCTGGACTGTATCGTGGTCGTCGTGCTGGACGACGTCGTCGTGGTCGGACCGGGGTTGCAGACCGGCTTGTTGCTGCAGTTCGGATCCTGACAATCGGTGTAGCCGTTGTGATCGTCGTCGATGCCGTTGGTGCAATTCTCGCACGAAGTCGGATTGGCATCGTGGCTGACGCAGACCGGCGGATCGACGATGCAGCCAGGCGCCTGGCACTCGCACTGTGCGCTGGTGTAGGCCTGGATTTCGGAAATGTCGGCCGTCTTGAACAGACAGCTGATCAGGTTGCTCACTGCGGGAATGGTACAGTTGCTGATGGTAGCAACGAGCTCCCCTTCGCCTTCCGTGAGGTTCAGGGTGCACCCATCCGCAGCCAGTCCGGAGGCGAGCGTGCACTCAGCAACTCCCTGACTGTCGCGGGCCACGAGGGCATTGGCGGCGTCGAGGCGGATCGTTACGGTTACCTGGTCGCAGTCGCCAACCCCGTTGGTACCGAAGAAGAGGCGGATAAGTCCGCCGTGGTCGTCACATCCGCCGATCACGCCGGCCAGCGTGATTGCCAGGACACTCAGCCCCAGCTTGCGAAAACAAGTATTCATGAATTCCACTCCTTTGCTTTGCAGTCTCGGTCGGATGAACAGGCCAGATCCAGCGATGCGAGTCCCTCGTCAAACCACTGGCGGACCGGCCAAGAAACAGCCCACGACGGCTACGTTTAGCCGGGAGCCCGACGAATTGTCAAGCTAGGGTCAGGCTTTCATTCAGCCTTTTCGGTTCACGTTGTGGTAGTTGCTTTGCGCGAGAATCAGCGCGTATAGGAAGTCGCTTCGCCGCGGTAAAGTGCGTGCCTCGCGCACCTCGGCAAGCTTTTCGGTATCCCGACTTCATCTCAAGGAGGTTCCATGCCAAGCGATTCCATTTCGTTCTCGCATTCCCGCGTCCGACACAGTCGTTACGATCGGGCCGCTGCTGCGGCGGTGGCCGGTGCCATCGGAGTTCTGCTCCTGCCCGGGTGGGCCCGAGCTTTCATGCAGCAGACTACGGTTGAAGGTCCGGTCGGGAGCGACATCGGCGGCGTGTGGCTCTCGGTGCAGCAGATTCTTCCGGAGTTCCGTATTCAATACTCACATCCGGACGAAGGACGTCCGGTGCCCTTCAAGGTGGGACCAATTCCTGCCGAACTTGAGCCGCTCACCGGCAAACACCCCAAGGGCGTCGTCATCACGGAATTGACCGACGCCGGAAAATGCTCGGAACTTGGACTTCTGTCCGGCGATATCGTGTTCAAGCTGAACTCGACCCAGGTGTCCGACGTGGCCGCGTTCGAGCAGGCCCTGACGGCATTGCCACCGACGGTTGTACTGACCATTCGCCGTCCGGCCATCAGGATGACCACGGCGCGTCTGATTAAGATCAATTACTCGGTGTCCAAGGCTGGCACGGAGGGAATCTCCGCTGTCGGGAGCGAGGCGGCCGATGTGCAGGTGCTGGACGTGACGCTGCCCTTCGCTGACAAACTGGAAGAAACACGGCGCACCCACGAGTTCTGGCAGGCCTCGGCGTCCGACATCAAGTCGCTCGCGGACTCCTGGGCAACCTTGCCTGCGGGGAACCCGTCCCTGTTCCTTAGGGGCAAGCACCGCCTGGTGGCTGCGGAGAGCTACGACGAAGCTCTTTCCGGGGATGAGGGTCTGAAGGATTCCAAGCAGGTGTTGCTGATGGACATGGACGGCAACCCGATCCGCGGGTCTTCGGGTGGCAAGATCATCGACGTGTACGGCTTCGAGTCGGTGACGCCGCAGCGGATCGAGGGATCCTACGTCACGGTGGCGATGGCGTCGGCCCCGTTCCCGATAAACGTCGAATTCAAGGGCCGCTTCGTGATGACCAGGGTTACCGATTGGTCGAACAAGGACGACCAACTGCGCAAGGCGGCCGCGGCCCAGAAGAAGCCGAAGGAAGACCTCGATTCCTACAAGCTCGCTCCTGATGTTCCTGCCGCCAAGAAGCCGGCCCCCGCTGCTCACTGAGGTATATCTCCGATCCTCATGCGGGTTTGTTCGGGCGTCGAGTCCGGTTGGTTAACGGCCTCCCCGACCTCGACCGGCGCGCCAGCGGGGACATGTAAGAAACAGACAGCAAAAAGCCCGCGCCTCCTTTCGGAGACGCGGGCTTTTTACACCGTAGGCCGGGGTACCGGCCCCCTGCCCTCGTTTAGGGCAGCGAGGTGAAGTTGGGAACCACCAGGCCTTTCTGGCGCAGGCGGGCGGGGCCAGGCAACCCTGCAGTCGCGTTGACCGAGTCGCTCGAACTGGCCGGAATACAGAAGACCGTCGCCGACTTGGTGTTGGTCGGGTCTCCCTGGCCGTTCAGGGTGTCACCACCCTCCGCATGGCCGTTGTTGACGAAGCAGTTAGCAACGTCCGATATGCAGGTATCGGCGCCGACGAAGTCGTCGTCGGTGTGAGGAATGTTATCGACGCCGTTTTCGCAGCCATTCTGCGTTCCCTGGTAATCAGGCGAGCAAGTGCGGTATTCCCATCCCGGGCCGCTGCAGTGGAACCAGTTCGGTCCGGCCGCACAGGCGCCTTCTTCCGGATCGGTAACTACGCAGGTTCCGCCGGGGCAGGCATACGCGACGCTGCAGCCGAGGCCGTTGTTGGCGCCGCCGGAGCAGACTCCCTTCTCTTTGCACAGCTTCGTGCAGATGCCTCCCGAGCAGGCGTCGGCGCAGGAACCGCCGGGGCAGTTACCGTCATCCGCGCATGCGCCGCCGTCGTTGGTGCCGCCGTAGCACGTGGTCGGGTTGGCCGTGCAGTGGCCGCCTCCCGAGCAGTCGCTGTCTTCGTCACAGATCGCCCCATCCTCAGTGCCACCGTCGCAGGTGGTGTAGTTGCCGGCGCAGCCGCGACCGTAGTTGGCGCCCGCCGCAGTGCAAGCGGGAGCACAGCGGTTGGGCAGGTTGCGGGTGCCGCCGCCACCGCTCACGCAGTAGCAGCCGTTGAGGTTCTCGTATCCCGGTGTGTCGCAGGTCCCGGGGTTCTCCAACTCAACGGATTCGCTGGTAAGCGGCCAGTAGTGGATGGCCAGGCCCGAGCCGCTGATGTTGGTTGCCACCGGCGGCGGGCAATCAGCAGACGTGGTTCCGAACGCCGTCTCGGATTCAATGCGGCAGGCGCGACCGTTTTTGTCGCCGCCGGCGCACATCAGCGAGAGTTGGCAATCGTTACCCAGACATTCGGGAGACGCGGCGTCGCAGGTCGCGCCAGGATCGGTGGTGCAGTCGCTGTCAAAGCGGCAGGCGATGCCCTGGCAGCTTGAAGCCGGGCAATCGGTGTTGCTGGCACAGGCAGTTCCCTTGTTGACGCCTCCGCGGCACTCGGAGGAAGGACCCGAGCACGTTCCTTCGCAGATCTCGCCGATCTTGGTTCCCGGAGCGGTGCAGAAACCGCCGCATATAGGGCAGGGCCGCGAGGAACTCTGGGCGAGGAATGTAACCGACCGCATCTGCATGAACAGCGCGTGTTCGCCGGTGACGATGTTGCGCGTTCCGGTGACGTCGCTGAAGTACTGGACATTGACGCAGACCGAGGTGCCCTGCGACGACAGCGGCAGCGGGCCGCCGTTGCTCAAGATGTTGCAGTAGCCGCTTTCCTTGTCGCAGCGTCCCCGGCAGATATCCGGGGCCGTGCAGTCACTCTGCTTCTCGCAGAGTCCGGTGACCGCGCCGGCTGGGCTGAAGCACTGGGAGCCGCAATCCAACTCGGTCTGACACCAGTCGCCGGCGTTGGTCGAGTTCTCGTCGCAGACCTGGCAATCCTGGTTGTTGTTGACGCCGTTGTTGTTGCCGTGAACGTCGCAGGCGATCCCGTCGTACGGGGCATAACTGCAGCGCGGACCCATCGAGCCGTGCACGTCACAGACCGGATCCGTAGAGTGACCCGCGACGCAGGTGGCCTTGTCGGTCGCGTCGAACTCGCTGCAGTTGCAGCTCGAAGTATCGACATCGGCGACGAAGCCCGCGCCCTGGGTCACCTTTGAGTTGTGCGATGCGCCGCTCCAGCCGTTGTCGAGGTCGGCGGTCGCACCGGTCGCGAACGTCTGCATGCGCTTGATCGTCGAGCACGTGCATTGGTACACGTCGCCCGGCGCGATGCAGTGGCCCGGGCACGCGCTGTCGTCGGCTCCGTCGCACTCCTCTCCGCTGCGGAAGAACTGGCTCGGGATCTGGTTGACGAGCCCGTCACCGCAACGCGGCGTGGTGGTGGAAGGGTAAGCCGCGTTGACGAGACTGATGTCCACATACTCGCGGTCTTCGGCGTTGGCGGTGGAGTAGGCCGACTCGCTCAGCACCCTGTCCAGGCAGATCTTGGCGTCCGCGAGGGTGGTGATTCCGCCCACGCCCGCGTTGCATATGTCGAGTTCCTGGATCGTTGCGTTGGTGCAGGACTTGTCGATCGTACCTTCGAGCGACACTACTTCCTTCGCCAGGCTCTCGGCCGTCTTCACGTCTGCAGTCGGGCAGTCGTTCGCTCCCATCACCGCGGGATCCCCGCCGAGCTGGGTGTTGCGACACTTGGCCACTGCTCCGGTCATCTTTCCAGCAGACTTCGGCAGGGCCTTGGCGATCGCCGCCAGACACTTGGAAGCGTCCTTGCCGGGTGCCGTCGAGTGGTCAAGGGAACCGTAGACGAGACCGATCACGCGGTCGCCGTTCATCGTTCCGAGTCCGGCAATACACTTGCCCAACCCGTTACCGTCGGTCAGCTTGCCGCCGATGACGGCTTCGCAGTAGGAACCCGGAAAGCCCATTGCGGAAGAGTGGAACGGCAGGGCTTTGGCGCCCGCCGTACAGTTTTCAGGGGTTGCGCCGTTGGGAGGGCAGAACAGGTTGTCGATACAATCCGCGCCCGAAATGCTGCAAGTGCTTTTGCACTTCGCAACGATGCCCTTGGTGATGGATGCCGCGGACTTTTCTATTGCCGCCTGCGCGGTACTGTCGGGGCAACTGGTGAGGATGGTTCCGGCGATCACGCCGTCGCGGCACTTGGCCATCGCCTTGGCGACTGCTGCCTGGTGCTTGCTCGCCGCCTTGGCAAGTGCGTCGAAGCACTTGACTTCCATCTTGGTGTTCAAGGCGGCGCCGTACGACGTCGACGCCCCGGCCATCAGAAGGACGGCGACCGTCGTTGCCATCCAACTCTTGCTGGCCATCGTTCGTATTTTCATAAGTTGCTCCTCCCTCCTGGGCTTGTTTGAAACATAACGAGCACAACTTGAACTCCGGCCGAGGCACCAGCGCCCTGGGCAAGGCCGGTAAATTCGCAAAAACTCCCGCGGGATTTTCTTTCCCTCTCGCGAGCGGGCCCAACCTACGGAGTAGGCAGGGCTTATGTCAAGATGGAACTCCTCTTCTTCACGCGAAAGGTGCCTCGAGACGAAAGAACCCCCGAGCGCTTTCGCGCCCGGGGGTTCTTTGGCGAACGACCTGCGTCGTTCCGGGGCCTGTGGTGCTTACCGTGCGGCTCAGTAGCCGAGGTGGACTACCGGATTGATCTTGATCAGGCCGGGGCCCGGTGAGCCGACGGTCACGTTGATCGAGTTGTTGGAAGTCGGCGGCAGGCAGAACGAGCCTGCGAGCACCGGATTGTGGGTATCCGGGGTGCCGTTGGTGACAATCGGATTGAGGAAGCAGCTACGTACCTGCGGGTGGGTGCAAGTTCCGCAACTTCCGCCCGGGCAAGCCGTGTCGAGTGCGTGGCAGCTGTCGTTGTCAAGGCAGTTCAGGACGCCGCCGCCGTTGGCTCGCATGAATCCGTCACAGTAGTTGTCGACCGAGGTGGCAATGGCGCACTCTCCACGGTCAGCCGCGCCGATATCGTCGCAGGTGTAGCCCGAGCAGCCGTTGGGCTCACGAGGCGACGCGATGCCGCCGCCGTAACTGGTGCAGGTCCCCGCTCCGGCGGCCGTGCATTCGGCGTTGTCGCGGCAGGGCAGCGAGGTGTTCCCCGTGCATACGCCGCAGGCGCATGCGAGACCCCCGTGCGGTGCGTCGCACGCGTTGTTAAACCCGAGACTCGAATCGCCGGTGGTCAACCCCAGCTTGATGACCAGTCCCGCGCCGCTGATGTTCCCAGCCGGGGCTGACGGACAGTCGAGGCTGGGCCCACTGTGGGCGGGATCGACGCCCGAATAGGTGAGGTCGAAGGCCTGCACGTCGCAGGTCCAGCCGGGGTTGGACGCGGCGTCTTTGGCGCCTCCCAGGCAGGTGCCGCTCTTTATGCCGTCCTGCGGCGTCGTGTCCCCGATGCACAGAGGGCAGGGCTGCACCTGGCTCTCTCCGGTCGCGGTGATGGTTTTCAGATCGAGGTTGAGCGTGCTGCTGCCGGCATCGGGGTTGGCCGTACCGGTGATGTCGGTGGCCAAGGCGTTCAGCGAGCAGCTGAACGCGCCGCCGGACGACAGCGCCAGCGGTGCGCCGAGGAAGTAAGTGCACAACCCGCCGCTCGGGCAGGCCGGGTTGTTGGCGAAAGGCGTGTCGCATGGAGTCGACGGATCCCACTTGCAACGCAGGAAGCTTGCGTGCTGCGGATCGGCGGAAGAGACGCCGGTGATCGTGCAATCCCCGCAGGCTCCCGCCGTGCCGCCCGGGCAGTCGAGCGCCGCGGAAATCGAGTAATTGTCAGGGACGTCGGCGCCGTGGGCGATCCCTGTCCAGCCTACCGACAGCGTTGTTGCGGTCGGCCTTCCTGACTGGCACGCGGAGCCGGGGGCCAAGCTGTTGTCGGTGCTGCAGCCGGCGTGGATGATCGTCTGGATGCTGGTCGGGCAGATCGTGGCGGGCAGTTCGTAGGCGGTCGTGAATCCCGAGCCGGCGGTCGCCGCGAAACCGTTGCCGAGGCAGGTCTTGAGGTTGCCCAAGTTGTCCGATGCGCAGGAGTCGACGGTGCTCCCGTTCGCGGCCGCGCACGACTTGTCGATGCCGTCGTTGGCCTTGACGAGCGCGCCTGCGCCTTTGGCCTTGGGATCGGCGGTCGAGCACGCCGTGACCGAAGTGGTGCCGGCCTTGTCCGCGGTGCCCTGGCAGGACTGGCGTCCCTTGACCAGGGTATCCAGGTATTTCTGATAGCCCTTGGCGATCGCGCCGCGGCACTTGCCGTCTTCTTTGGATACCGGCACGGCCGGCGAGCCGAGCGCTGTTTCGTAGAGGCTGGCCACCATCTGCGGGCCTGCGCAGCGCAGGCAGGCGTCGACCTGTCCAAGGTTGGTCATGGGGTTGGGCATGGCGAGAGCGGTACCGCATGGCTCGGGGCATGACAGGTAGAAGTCCGGCGCCATCAACTCGGTCAGACCGCTGCAGGACTTGGAAAACGCGTCGGTGAGCTTGGTCTGGGCAGTGAGAATCTTGCCCTTTGGATCGACAGCCGGGTCAGCTAAGTTGTTGCAGTCCGCAAGGGTTATCTTGCCCAAGTCGCGACTCTTGTGGCACGACGCCAGGGTCTTTCCGGTCGTGGCGATCAGCGAGCCGTAGGCTTTGGAGACGGCGGCACGGCACTTGACCGCATCGGGGCTGAGCGAGAGCGCGGCCGAGGCCGGGCCTGAAGCCAGCGCTATTGATACGGCCGCCCCGATGGCAACGCGCAGAAGATTGGTCGATCGTTCGGTCATGTGCTCCTCCTGTGGAACCGGTACATAGCTGAATACGGCTCGTATCCCTGCCTGACAGGCAGCGGGAGTCCGAGCCGAGCCGCCCGCACCCTAGATGGCAGAGGACCGTAGTGTCAAGGGAGTTTTTCCGAGAGACCTTAACCCAACAGTTCAAACGAGAACCGGCGATGAAGAAACCGCCGACTTGACGCAGGTTCGCGATCCGAGACAATTCCGGACAAGTGCAACGTATCCATTCCGTCAAGAGGAGACCCATGAACCCAATCCGTTCGACTACCGTATCGGCGATCACGTTTCTTACGCTTGTAGCGCCCCTGTTTGGTGCCGTCCATTCTGCAACCGCGGACTTGTTGGTTTGCCGTAAGGTGGTTGCCGAAGCGCCTTCGGGAGAAGGGCGCAATTCTGCGGCGGCGTCGCGGGTCAAATGTGCCCCCGGCGAAATGCTGACCGGCGGGACCTGCTACGCCGAGGTCAGGCCCGAGGAAGACGGCACCTGCCAGACCTCGGCGATGGGCATCATTCAGCCCCTGGCCGAGCACCCAGGCACTACCGAGGAGGCGTTCTTCAGTTGCCTGCAGACGGGCGGCACTGACTGTCCGGTGCAGGCCCGCACCCGGGCGATGGCGGTGTGCTGCAAGATAGAGCAGGGACCATCAGCGAAATCCGGCGGGACGAAGTAACCCCGGCCTGCTGCCTTCCACCGGCACGCATGGAAACGGGGCTGTCACCAAAGTGACAGCCCCGTTTTTTTCAGGCCTCGCCGCTAGGGCGTCGGGTCAGAACTGCCAGGTCAGCTGAACGCTCGTTTCCGAACGGCCGCGGTTGCCGCCGCCGAGGAACCAAGGTTCGAACAACTGGCCGCCATCGGTATCGCTGGAGTTTTTATGCCCCTTGTAGGGCGACCACGGCGCACCCGCCCAGATCAGGCGCGTGGTGAGGTTGACGGACAGGTCCGGCGTGTAGAACCAGTCGGCACCCAGCGCCAACTCCTGCGAGTAGCTGTTGACCGGATCCATCAGGTAGATCATCGCCGGCACCAAGGTGCCGCCGCGGTAGAAGCCGAGGGCCGCGAAGGTCATCAGCGTCTCCCACTGGTGGATGGTGTCTCGTCCCTTGCCTGCCGGTGCGTCCAGCTTGGGCAGATCCAGCGGTCCGATGAAGCCGGTCTGTTCTCCCGGAAGCAGGAAGTTGTTGTCGTCACCGCAGTTCACCGACGGATCGGCCGTGTAGCCGATGAAGTTCGGGTTCTTGTCTCCGTTGGGCAGGTACTCGGGCTGATCGCCGATCGCGCAGCGCCGCCGTTCCATATTGATGATGTAGTGCCAGAAGAACTGCCCGGACAGGAAGAACGTCGTCTTCTTGTTGAGCCAGCGGATCCAGGTCGGGCGGTCGAAGGCCAGCATGCCCTTCCACATGTTCCGTTGTGAAATGCCGGGCAGCAGGATGGGGCCGTTGGGTGAACGTCCGAGCAGGGCGTTGTTCTTGTCGCCGTTGTAGAAGGGCAGGTCGAAGTCGACGATGGTCTCCAGGCGCAGTACCGCCTGGGTCATCTCCTCGAAGTAGTTCGCCGACAGGCCGATCGTGTGGACGTACGGGGAGAAGTACTCGGCGCAGAACTGGTTTTTCGCCCACGGGATCTGGGACAGGATGTTCGGGTCGCTTCCGTCGTAGGAAACGCCCTCACAAAACGAGGTCGCATCCAGGTACTGACCGATCTCCGGCACCCAGACCTGCTTGTTTTCAGGTATGCCGCGGATCATGGCTACAGGCGAGCCGTCTGGCGAGAAGCGTTGGTAGAGGTAGTTCACGGTCCACTCCGAGGCTCCTGCCAGGAAGTGGAAGCGAACTCCGAACTGACTGTTCTCGAGAGGGTTCTTCTTGTAGTTGCCCTGGTTGAACAGGGTCGTTCCGTAAAGCAGCGAGTCGCAGGTTCCGCCCGAAGCGTTACGGCAGAATGAGGACTGGAAAACGCCGGTCCCCTTGGCGTTCTCCATCGGGTCGAGCATCCGCACGCCCCAGGGGCGCGGCAGGAACGAGACCTTGCCGGGGTTCCAGTCAAAGCCTGGGTTCCAGTAGGCCTCTACGAAGGTCTGCGACAGAGGCCCGATCTCGCGGAAGTCCCACAGACCTTTGACCATGAAGAACGGCTGGCGGATCTCGTCGAAGCCGAATCCCGGGGGCGGCAACTCCTGGAAGAAGTGCCAGCTCAGATCGAGGGTGTTGGCGCGGTCGAGCATCCGGAAGCCGTCGGTCTCGCCCCACACCACCTGCTGCTTGCCGATGCGCAACGTCAGCGGAAGGTTTTTCAGATAGAGGTCGATGTAGGCCTCTCTAATCAGGTTGTTGAACTTGTACTCGTCGCGCTGGCTCTTTGGGATCGACTCCAAGGCGGCGAACTGGGGGGGGATCGGGTCGCCCGAAATGTCGGTCCGATCCATCTGCCCCGGAGTGATGTCGTAGATCGAATCGTAGACCCCGCGGTAGAGGACGAAAATGTCCGAGCGTTCGAGCCAGGGCATGTTCCAGCGGCCGAAGGCCTTGCCGCGCTGCAGCCACTTCCACTCCAGACGGAGCTTGAGGCTGTTGCGCTGCATGATGAATCCCCACTTGTCGATGTCGGGATTTCTAAAAATATTGGTTGTCCTGACGAATCCGCCGAAGTCGACAGAATTCGAACGATAGATTGCGTGAGCGTATGACGGCGCCATTACAGCGAGGCACAACCCCACCTTCAGGAAGGCTAAAACCCTTTTCATTCCAAACCCCTCGTTTGACCGACGAGCCACTCCCTCGTGCACTCGCCGTGTCGGTCCTTGAAGACAAAAAAGCGAGGGCATTAGAACATCCCGACAGCCTTTGAGCAACCACAACTAAAGTTTGAAAAAGAGTGCTTTTCCAAGCTGCGGAGACGACGGCGCGGCTTGCCCTCAACGAGAGCGGTCGCTAGGACTCGCCACTGGGGAATCGCGCACAGGCGTACAGGGAGAGGGATCGGGTCCGGTGGCCCGGCCGGTCTTCAAAACCGTGATGCCGGCCTCAGCGGTCGGCGGAGGGTTCGACTCCCTCCCTTCTCCGCCATTTCGTCCCTGTCTACCCTTATTCTTGTGGCTCGGGTCGGCGTGCAGCCAGTGCGCCGCCCACCACGAGCACTTGGCCGTCACCGCTTGACCACGCCACCGCGAGCCACTTCGGCATTGGTTCGAGTCCGAGTTCAACAAGAAACTTTCGCTTGGTGAGCAGCGCCGCGTCCGCGCCGGCGATCAGTTCGGCCGTTGCGCTTTCCGCGTCGGCGCAGCGCCTCACCATGCGCGTGCCGTAGAATGCCATGGCGTGCGGAGCCACTCTGTAACTGGTGAGGGCCGCGTAGGCCGGCAACTCGGCGGCTACTACCTGCGCCGCGCCGCGCTGGCTCTCGCGCGCATTGACCGCGTCGGCCGCGGTGCCGTAGACGACGATGATGAGGGACAGGGCCGCCGCCCCGACGGCAGTCACCAGACTCTCGGCTTCGTGGACATGGCGGTAGGACCAGGCCGCAATCGCCACCGCGGGCAGCGCCAGTATTGTCCGCATCCAGGCGGACGGCGCTTCGATCACTACCCAGACGACCCCGCCGGCCGCGATGGTTGCGGCCAGGATGGTCCAGGCTACGGCGGCGGCTTCGAGGGCCTTTGGAACAGGGCTGCGCCGGCTCAGTGTTTCATCGATGTAGACGGCCACCAGGGCCAGCAGCGGAGGAAAGGCCGACAGGACGTAGGTGGGTAACTTGGTCTGAGAGAAGCTGAAGAAGCCCAGGACCACCGTGGCCCAGGCCAGCGCGTGACGCACTCCGGTGTTGGGGCTTTTCCACGCCAGTTTGAGCGCCGCTGGAAGGAAGATGCTCCAAGGCAGCAGGCAGACCGGCAGAGTGAGCAGATAGAAGTACCAGGGTTCCTGGTGCTCCAGCGCGCCGGGCACCGCGAAGCGCGCGAAGTTGTGGTACCAGAGGAAAGTGCGGATGTAGGCCGGGTCGGCGAGATAAGCGCCGAGATACCACGGGCCGGCCAGGGCGGTCACGATCAGGGCTCCGGAAAAGGGACGCAACTCGAGCAGCAGGGCGGGGCGTCTTTCAAAGATCGCCATCACGACCGCTACGGCCGCCACTATCACCAGGGCCACCGGTCCTTTGGCCAGGAAGCCGAAGCCCACGCAGACATACATCGGCCAGACCGGCAGACGGCGCTCGGGCAGTTCGAGCAACAGCACTCCCATCCAGGCCAGGGCGCCGGTCAGCCCCGCCGTGAGCAGCATGTCGACTACGACGAAGCGGCCTACCGCGACGAAAAAGAGCGTCGTCGCCAGGATCGCGGTGACCGCCTGCGCGGTACTGCGGTTCCAAGCCCTTCGAGCCCAGAAGGCGGTGGCCGCTATGGTGAACAGAGCCGCCAGGGTCGACGGGAGTCGCGCCGCCCACGCGTTGGAATGAAACAGTGCGAGGCCGCCGTCGATCAGCCAGTAGAACAGAGCCGGTTTGTCGTAGTACGGTTCCCCGTAGATTCGCGGGGTCAGCCAGTGGCCGCCGGCGAGCATCTCACGGGCGATCTCCGCGTGTCTGGCCTCGTCAGGGGTAAGCAGATCGACGCGGCCGAGCCACGCGAACAACGCGAACAGCACTACCAGCCAAGGCAGCACGGCGGGCCACCCGGCGCGCGATCCGACCTCCTGTTCGTTCATGATCTCGACCTCTAGCAGCCCCGTGCGCGAGAGCCAGCGCCAACAGCTACGGTGCGAACGTGAGCGTAAACGGGAGGCTGCCGGTCGAGACCGGCGTCGCGGTCAGCTCGGAGTTGTCGCTGATGCGGAAGACGCGCAGGCCGGGTTTGCTCCCCGCGCCGTCTTCGCGCCACGCGACCCACAGTTCTCCGGTCTCGGTCAGTTCGATGTCGCTGATCAACTCCGCGCTGCTCAGCAGCACGTGACTTACGCTGCGCGTCTGCAGGTTGATCTCGACAACCGAATTCGCGCTCTGGTCGGCGACCACTCCGTAGGCTCGTTTGGATCCGGCCAGCACGAAGTCGAAGAGATCACCGCCAAGATCAGCGCCGGTCACAAGCACGCCCTCCGACTTCATGGTTTGCGGGTTCACGACCTCGATGCCGCCGTCGGTCAGATCGTCCGCGTGGATGCCGGGACCGCTGACGTAGATGCGCTGCTGGAACTCGTCGTAGACGAGCCCCTTGGTAGCCGCGAAGGGGTTGGAGATAGTCAGGTCCACGCTGCCGATGACGGTGTCCGTCGACGTGTCGATGACGGCCAGTTTGCCCGGCGCGCTCACCGTCGGGAACTCGTACAGGCGCTGGAGCGAAACGAACAGTTTGCCGTCGACCGCGACCATCTGATCCATGTCCGGGATGCCGTCCTTGTCGAAGGCCCCCAGATCGATCCTCTTGACGATGAGTCCGCGGCAGGCCGGATCGACGGCCGGGTCGAGGATTCGTGGATCTATGACGAGCAATCTGCTCCCGCCGTAAAGCGTCACGTAGCCCTTGGTCGGCGAGGGCAACACGAGATCCTGGGGGTTGGAATCAAATCCGTCGGAAACGCTGCACTCCTTGACCGTCGGCAGAGCAGCTTGATCGACGTCGATCACTTGAAGCGAGTTGAACCCTTTGCGGTTGATGACCACCGCCTTGCCGTTCTGCCAGCGGATGATGGAGTCGTTGCCGACGCAGCCGGATCGCCAGCGGGTCTGGTGAGTTTCGATGTCGATGACGGCGATCCCCGCCGAACTGAAATCGAACGCGGCGGTGCTGACCACGGCGCGCCGCTGGTTTACTCCGGCGCAGTGAAGCACTTCCTGCGACGATACCGCGGCTCTCAGGATTGCCAGCGCATCGCCGGCCAGCAGTCTGCCGTCGCCGCCATCGGGCTTGACGTCAGCGCGCCGGTCGTAGTCGCCGACGACCGCTGCTTTCAAGGCGGTGAGCGCGTCGCTCGCCATCACGAATCCATCGCCGGTCGTGTCGCCGCACAGTGCGTGGGCCGGGCTTGCCGATAACGCCAACCGAATTGCGACACCGACCAGGAGCGCCAGGCGCGCGTTCTTCTCGTTATCTCGCGGTCTGATCATGGTTGCTTTCCCTGCTGGTCGTCGCATGCGCGCGGCGACGACCAGCTCAGCGTTGCGTAGAAGGCCCTGCCCGGCAGCGGGAAGCCGATTTCATCCGGGGTCAGGTCGTTGCCGAGGTTGTCGCCTTCGAGGCTGACACGAAAGCCGCCGCCGAAAGGGCCGAATCCCAGTTCGACCCCGTGCAGGACGCGCGTAGGAACCGGCGGCGCTGCGTTCTCGCTGTCGATGTAGTGTTCGCTGCTGAGATCCGCGTCGTAGGCAGCGACGAATCGCCCCCTGGTCCAGCTGAGTCTTGAGTGAGCCTCGTGCGGAGCCAGGCTCGGAAGCTGCTTGCCGAATTGACCGGCGCGCGGGGTGCGGTTCTCTGCGTCCTGGTAGGTGTAGTTGGCCGACAGCGCCAGTCCGTAGGGACCTTCCGCTTCGAGCCTGGCTTCGTGACCGCGGATGCGAGCCTTGGCGGCGTTCATCGCCTTGGCCAGGCGCTGGTAGTTCAGGATCACGAGGATCACGTCGTCGATGTTGTTGTGGAAGTACGCGTAGCTCACCTCGACGCGGCCGAATCCACGCAGCGCGGGCGACCACTCCCAACCGATGTCGCGATTGATTCCGCTCTCCGGCGAAAGATCGGAGTTTCCCACCGTAAAGCCGTCGGTGCCGAAAAGCTCATCGAAGGTAGGTGGACGGTAATAGGTGGCGACGTTGCCCTTGATGGTGAATCCGGTCAGCGGCTGCCAGCGAAGGCCGACGCGGGGATTGGTGGAACGGTCGCTGGTGTTGCTCTTGTCGTTCGCGAGCGTCGCATCGAAGCTGTTCCAGAGTTCCTGATGACGCAGTTGCAGGCTGGCGGTGAGGTTCCAGCGTTCCAGCGTCCACTCGTCTCCGCCGGCCATCGCCAGCGACCAACGATCGGAGGAGTTGCCGGGAAGCGATACCGCTTCGGTGAAGGTCTGGCGGAAGGTTTCGTAACCGACCTCGGCGCTTGCCGACACGAAATTCGATTTTCCCAGCGCACGGCTCCAGCGGCCTTGAGTCGTCGAGGCCAGGGTGCGGCCGCGGTTGTCCTGAAACCCGAAGCCGCTCAGATCCTTACTCTCGTAGGTCAGGTTGCTTTCCAGCGCCCAGCGTTTGCTGTCGTCCTCGACCACCACTGCCGAGGTGTTGCGCACCGTTTCGAGAGTGGCGTGGGGCGGCGAGAACCTGGCCAGACCCGGCACGCCCTCGTCTTTGTAGAAGCCCTGGTCACGCAGTTGCAAGCTCAGGCCTTCGACCAGCGGTCGTTGATAGCGCAGCAGCAGATCAACGGCATCGCTGTGATTGTTGGCACGCTTGCGGACCTCGTCATCGGCGGGGTTGGAAACGGTGCCGTTGTCGTCGCGGTACTCGAAGTCGCCGTCAGTGGTGCGGAAGTTGGCGAACGCGGAAGCGCTTCCCTTGTTTCCCAGCGGCGCCGCGGCGTGGGCCGATACCTTCGCCGAACCGAAAGAGCCATAGCCCGTGGCCACTCCGAAGGTCGGGCGCGTCGGCCTGCGCGTCACCAAGTTGACGACGCTGGCGGACGAGATCGGCGTCAGGCCGACCGGCGCGAAGCCGCGATAGACTTCAATCCTCTCGACCGAATCCAACGGCAGATCGGCCAGATTGACGACCGCGTTGTCGGCGCGTCCCAGTGCTACTCCATCCATGAGGATGCGTACCTGTCCTGCCGGCGCGCCGCGCACAGATAACGTCGAGAAGTCCTCGCGCCCGCCCTGGCGCCGAAGCTGGGCGCCGACGCTCTGGCCGAGCAATTCCGAAGCGGAGACGAATCCTTGCCAGGCCGGCAGCGTCAGGATCGTTTCGCCGAAGCCGACATCATCTTCGGGTGTCTCGAAGGAACGCGCCGGCAGCACTTCGGCGTCGCTGGTTTCGTCCTCGACCACGATCGGCTGCAACTGCGTTGCTTCGTCGTCGGCGCCGGCCAGGCACGGCAGCGCGTAGAGCGCGACCGCGCATGCGAGCCATCGAACGGTCGGGTACGCGATCGAAGCGATGCCGCGCCGGACGCGCGGACGACGCGGGGTTTGCGACATGTAACGTCGAAAATAGAGGCGAGAGAGAAGGGTGGCGGAGGGCAAAGCCCGCGAACCGTAGGAAGACGAACGCGGGCTGTCAACAAAGGCCGGGCTTTGACACCCTCCCTGCGGCAACCTAAGACGCCCGGCGTGACCACGGCGGCTCCCAAGGGCGTGTCGATCCTCGGCTGCACCGGCTCGATCGGCACCACCACGCTCGCCCTGATCGAACGCTTTCGACTTCGCTTTCGCGTCGTCGCTCTCGCCGCGGGGCGCCGCACCGACCTGGTCAAGGAGCAGGCGCTGCGCTTTCGTCCCGAACTCGTTTCGGTCGGCGATGGCCGCGATGCTGCCGAGCTTGCCGCAGCGCTGTCGAGCGAGATGGGCGCCGAGGCGCCCGCGGTTCGGCACGGCAGCGACGGCTTGCGGGCGGTGGCCTGCGCTGCCGGGACCGAAGTGCTGGTTTCGGCTCTGGTCGGCGCTGTCGGACTCGAGCCGACGCTGGCGGCCATCGACGCCGGAATCGACATCGCCCTCGCCAACAAGGAAGTGATGGTGGTGGGCGGCGAACTGGTGCGCCGCCGCGCGGCCGCGAGCGGAGCCCGTCTGCTTCCCGTCGACAGCGAGCACAACGCGGTCTTCCAGGCACTGGCTGGCCGCGATCCCGCTCACGTCAGCAAGATAATCCTGACCGCGTCGGGCGGACCGTTTCGCGAGCACAGCGCCGAGCAGCTCCGGCACGTCACGCGCGAGGAGGCGCTGCGCCATCCGACCTGGAACATGGGCAGTAAGATCACGATCGACTCGGCTACGCTGATGAACAAAGGGCTCGAAGTCATTGAGGCGCGGTGGCTCTTCGACGTGGTTCCCGAAGACATCGAAGTGCTGGTGCATCCCCAGAGCATCGTTCACGCACTGGTACGTTATCGCGACGAGTCGGTGATAGCGGTGCTTGCGCTGCCCGACATGACGATCCCGATCGCCTACGCGCTGTCGTATCCCGACGTGCTCGAACTCGGTCACCTGCCGCGTCTGGATCTGGCGGCCACCGGGACGCTGACTTTTGGCCGACCCGATCCGGTTCGCTTTCCGTGCCTCGCACTCGCCTATCGTGCGCTGGCGGCGGGAGGGACGATGCCGGCGGTGGCCAACGCCGCCAACGAAATCGCGGTAGCCCGTTTTCTTGCCGACGACATAGGCTTCGGCGACATCGCGCGAACCGTTTCCATTTGTATGGACGCCCACGTCGCGGTCCCGTGCGACAGCGTCGAGGTTCTGCTCGAGGCCGACGCCAGCGCTCGCCGCATGGCCGCCGCCGCAGAGCTCGGCCGGGCGAGCGCCTGAGGTTCCGTGCTGCGCCGGCCGCAGATCCCATCCATGCACAATAAAAACTTCCTTGCCCGGCTGTCGGCTTTTCTTCCGCTCTTCGCCTTGCTGGTCGTCGCGGCGCTCGCCCTGCGCCGCATCGACGACTTCGATACCTGGTGGCATCTGGCCTCCGGACGCTGGATTGCGCTTCACATGTCGGTGCCAGTCACCGATCCCCTCTCTTTCACGGTGCCGCACAACGAGTGGATCAACCTGCAGTGGCTCTACGACCTGTCGATGTACGGGGTCTACATGCTGGCCGGTGCCAACGGTCTGGTGATCGCCGCGACGCTCTGCTTCGTGGGCACGTTTGTACTGCTTCTTGCCAATGTGCGCCGCGTACTGCCGCCGCTGGCAGCTACCTTGTGGTTGGTGTGGGTGGCGATGACGGTGAGCGAACGTCTGCTGGTGCGCCCCGAGATGGCGAGCTTTCCGCTCCTTGCCGGTGTGCTGCTGATACTTGCGCGGGGACGCGGCAACGAGGGACGGCGCCTGTGGCTGCTCGCGCCGTTGATGCTGGCGTGGGCCAATCTCCACTCGCTCTTCATCGTCGGCATGGCAGCGATCGTGTGCGCGTGCGGTGGTGCCGTGATCGCCCAGGCGCCGCTGCTGCCGCGTACTTGGCGCCGCGACAGCGCCTGGCCGGCGCCGGCCAGGAAACGGCTGTTCGTGTGGGGAGCGATCGCGGCGGCGTGCACTCTGGTCAACCCGTACTTCTACGAGGCCTGGGTGTTCCCGCTCGAGTTGATGTCGCGCATTGACGGATCGAGCGGCGTCTACCAGGTGATCGGCGAGTTCCGTCCTCCCTTCTCAGGCTATTTCCCGACCTTCGCGATCGGCTCTTACCAACTGATGGTGTTCTCCGCGGTGGCGGTGGTGGTCGGCGCCGGCCTGGTGCGGGCGCTCGGCCGCTCGGATGGCCACGATGCCGCCAGGGACGGCGGCTTCGACGTCGGTGCCTTGGTGTTCACCGCGGCGCTGGCGTGGCTGTCGCTGCTGGCAAGACGCAACATCGGTGTTTTCGCGATCGGCGCTGCGCCGTTCCTGGCCCAGTGCGCGAAGGTGCTGGTGTCGCGCTTGCCGCGAGCTTGGCGGCAGGCCGACGGCATGGCGATCCGCGGACTCACGCTGGCGGCGCCGGCGGCTCTCGTTGCGCTGATGCTCTTCGTTGCGAGCAACGCCTGGTACGCGCGCATGGGAGAGACCCACGAATTCGGGCTCGGGGTGTTCGAAGCCAACTTTCCGGTGCGTGCGGTCGAGTTCTTTCGCAGCCAGGGCCTCCCCGGGCCGACCTATAACGACATGACGGCCGGAGGCTATCTGGCCTGGGACGATCCGAGCGGCAAGGGTGTGTACATCGACGGGCGGCTGGAGGTCTACGACACTGATTTCTTTTCTGCTTACATGCAGAGTCTCAACGACGGACGTCTGTGGTTACAGGAAGCCGACCGGCGCGGCATCAACAGCGCGATCCTGTTTCATCGTTGGGGCAACCGTCAGAGCCTGATCCGTTTCCTGGTCGGCAGCCGTCAGTGGGGCCTGGTTTACTACGACGAGGTTGCGGCCGTGTTCGTGCGGGTGTCGGCGGCGGGCGATCCGTTGGTCAGCAAGGCGCGCACAGCCTTCATGTCGGAGTGGCGCCCGCGTACGGATGCCCTTCTGGACGGCCCCTGCGCAACTTGGTCGTGGCAGTGGCCGGTCGAGCGCTACACCGCGATGGTAGCTTACGCACGCCTGATAGAAGTCCTTGGAGACCGGGATCTGGCACTGACGCTGTTCGAGAAGGCTCTCCTGTTGCCGCTCCCGTTCGATTACGAGCTCGAGACGCTGATGCGTGCGGCCCGGTATCGCGCTGCCCGTGGGGATCTGGCTCAGGCGCGCATGCATCTGGAGCGGGCGCGTAGCCTCGATCCGCACAACTCCGACCTGTTGTCGATGATCGCCGAATTGGACACGATGAGCCATTGAAGGCTGCCGGGACGACATCTGAGAGTGGC
This sequence comes from uncultured bacterium, assembly GCA_903893315.1. Classification (GTDB taxonomy): domain Bacteria; phylum Desulfobacterota; class Binatia; order UBA1149; family CAITLU01; genus CAITLU01. The sequence continues at coordinate 104,804 of CAITLU010000013.1, read as the reverse complement.
TCTGACGCGGCCGCGCCGAATCGGCGGACGTTCAGGATCGTCGCGGCGGCGCTGATCGGTGCGTTTGTGTTGCAGGGAGCGATCGCGGCGCGGCGCGACTCGGTGACGATCGACGAGTTCCTTCACCTTCCCCTCGGCTTGCACGCGCTGACCACCGGCGACTTCCGCCAGGATCCGATCAATCCGCATCTGACACGGATGCTGGCGGCGCTGCCTCTGTTGCTGAGTCGGCCGGTGTTCACGCCCGAACCCGGAACCGCCGCGTGGGGCTGGGGTTACTATTTCATGGGCGCCAACGTCTCGCGTTACCAGGAACTCTATTTCTGGCCACGCCTGGTGATCGTACTTTTCGGCGTCGCCACCGCTGCGTTGGCGGCGTCGTGGGCGCGCCGGCTTTATGGTTCGCGCGAGGCGCTGGTAGTGCTGTTCCTTTTCGCGTTTTCGCCTTCGATGCTGGCCCACGCGCATCTGGTGACGAACGATGCGGCGGGCACCTTCGGTTTCGTCGCGGTGTTGTACGCCGCGTGGTTGCTGCTGGATCGACCGGGAGCGCCGCGCGCAGTGCTTCTCGGCGTCGCCATCGCTGTTGCGACCTTGCTCAAACTGTCGGCTTTCACGCTGATGGCGATAGTGGGCGTGTTGTGCCTGGCGGGCGCGTTGAGCGAACGGCGCAGCGGAGCGTCGATGGGGCGTTGGGCGTGGTTGCTGATGCTGACCGCAGCCGCCGCGCTGTTGGTGCTCAACGCCGGCTACGGTTTCGACGGCACCTTCGCGCCGCTCGGCGCGGCGGATCTCGCGGCGGGCGGCAAGTTGGCGACGCTGGCCGCGCGTGCACCTTGGCTTCGTCTGCCGCTGCCGACCCCGTTTCTGTCGGGAATCGACATGGTGCTGGAAGTCGGCAAGGGACACGAACCTTCCTATTTCCTGCTTGGCGAACTGTCGGCCGACGGCTGGTGGTACTACCACCTGGCGGCTTTTGCGGCCAAGTGTCCGCTGCCGCTTCTCGGTGCGTCGCTGTTCGCCCTGGGGGCGTGGGTCACGGGCCGCAGCCGCGGTCTGCGCGACTACTGCCTGTTCGTTCCGGTGGTGATGATCTTCGCGGCGAACTCAGCGCTGAACTCGCTGTACATCGGCGAACGCCATGTACTTCCCGTCTATCCCTTGCTCTTTGTCGCGACCGCGCCGTGGTTCGTGTCGGGACTGGAGATGTGGACGCACGCCGCTTCGCGGCGCTCGCGGGTAACTGCTGTCGCTGCGGCGGCCGCGCTGTTCTGGTATGGCGCCGCGACGCTGGCGGTGGCGCCGCGATACCTGCAATTCTTCAACGAGGCGGCCGGTGGCGCGCAGGGTGGTCACCGCGTCCTGATCGATTCCAACCTGGACTGGGGCCAGGACCTGGTACGTCTGCGCGAGTACATGTCGGAGCGGCACCTCGACTCCGTGTCGCTGGCCTACTTCGGCCGCGTGGATCCGGCGGTCTACGGCATCAAGTTCACGCCGCTCGAGCGCGGGGTGTCAAAGGGCGTCGCGGTGGTGTCGGCGAGCTTTCTGATGGGGAGACCGTACTTCTGGATTCTCGGGGGCCGTATGCGTTGGGTACCACCGCTGACCTACGCGTGGCTGCAGGACCTCCAGCCCATCGATCGCGTGGGATCGATGTTCGTCTATCGGCTCCCCTGAACCTGGCGCTGGATCGCGTCGTTTCGCTTCGCGAAGGTGGCGGGTCATTCCCCCAGCGATTCGATTGGAATGTCGAGCTGGCGCGCGACGGCTTTGCGATAATCCAGCTGCAACTGGCGAGTGATCTCGCCGACGCTGCCTTTGCCGACCTTGCGGCGGCCGACGCGCACCACCGGCACGATCTCGATCGAAGACGAAGTCAGGAATACTTCGTCGGCGGCGAGCAGGTCGTCGAGCGTGAGCACTTCTTCGCGCAGTTTGGTGATCGACCGGGTCAGCTTGATGACCTTGTGGCGGGTGACTCCGGGCAGTAGCCCCATAGAGATCGGTGTCGTGCGCACGACACCGCGGCGCACCACGAAGATGTTGCTGGTGGTGCCTTCGAGCACCTTGCCGTTGTCGAGATGGTAGAGGGCTTCGAAGCAGCCCCGCTCCCGTGCCTGCGTACGCGCGAGAATTGCCGGCAGATAATTGAGGGATTTGATCTGGCGCTGGCGCTCGGACACGCCCGATCCGACGCTTACCAGGTGTATCGCGACCCCGTCGCGTTTGGCGATACCCAGGCCCGGCTCCAGAGGCCGGAACAGCATCAGGCGGGTGGGGTCCTCGGTAGCTTCCACCACCAGAGAAATCGGTCCGCGGCCGCGCGTGATCGTCATGCGCACGGCGCCGTCGCTCTTGAGCATGTGATTACGCCGTGCCAGTTCGGTGCTTCGCTGTTCCCACGGTTCGTCAGGGTCGAACGCGATGCCGATCTGCTTGGCGGTGCGGGCCATGCGGGCCAGGTGCTCGCTGATCCCGTAGGGACGTCCGCTGTACGTGCGCCAGGTTTCGAAGAGCCCCTCGCCGAACAGGAAGCCGCGGTCCAGAGGCGAGATGCGCGCCTTGGCGACGTCCCCGAATTTTCCGTTGAAATAGCAGATCGACGAACCCATTCATTCCACCTTCTTTTTGACTTACGAGCCTGCCGCCGCGGCCGACGCGCCTTCGCTGTCGAGACACGCACGGAACGCCGCGGCCTTGGCTTCTGTCTCTTCCCATTCCCGTTCGCAATCCGAGTCGGCGACGATGCCGCCTCCCGCCGAGTACATGGCCCGGCCACGGCAGGTCAGCGCCGTGCGGATCGCGATCGACAGCTCGAAGCAGCGGCTGCCGTTGAAAAAGCCGATCGCGCCGCAGTACGGCCCGCGCCGGTTCTCCTCTACATCGGCCAGCAATTCCATCGCGCGGATCTTCGGTGCGCCGGTGATCGAGCCACCGGGGAAGGTGGCGCGCAGGACGGCGGCAAGATCGACGCCGGCGCGAAGCTCGGCGCTCACCTCGGAAACCATGTGATGCACGGTCGCGAAGCTCTCGATTTCGGCGAAGTGGGTGACCTCAACGCTTCCGGTGCGGGCGATGCGGCCCAGGTCATTGCGTTCGAGGTCGACGATCATGAGATGTTCCGCGTTTTCTTTGGGATCGGCCAGCAATTCGTCACGAAGTCTCGCGTCGCCGGCCCGATCGTGGCCCCGCGGCCTGGTGCCCTTGATCGGCCGGGTGACGATCCTGTCGCCGTCGCGGATCAGGAACGTCTCGGGCGAGTTTGACAGAAGTTCGAAACCGCCGCAGTCGAGAAAGGCGCCGTGGGGCACCGGTTGTGCCTCGCGCAGTCGCGCGTAAAGCGCGGCAGGTTCAGTCTTCAGGTCGGTAACGATCCGCCGCGAAAGATTGGCCTGGTAGATTTCTCCGGCGCGGATCGCGCGCTGTATGGTCTCGAATCCGCGACGGTAGGCCGCGCGTGATGTCTCTTGCCAGTGGCGGGAAGCGCAGCGGTTCTCTTCGCGAGTGACGACGCCGTTCTCGTGGCCGGGGAAACGCACGTGCGTGATCGAAGCGCTGCGCGGATCCCAGACGTCGACGGCTGCGTAGGTTGAAAGCACGGCCAGCGGCGTGCCGAGCGTGTCGTGAACCCGGGCCGTCGCCGGTGCCGAGGCGGGTTCGGAGAAGATGCCCAACTCGTAGGCGAGATAGCCCACAGTGCGCGGCAGGCAGCGCACGTCGAGGCCGGCCAGGGCGTCAGGCAAGCCGTTGTCCGTCGCCACCTGCGCGGCATCGACGAAGCTCGAAATGGCGTCGATCGGATCGATGTCGAAAGGTTTCCAGCGTTCGCCGCGAAACTCTCGCACCTGACCGTCGTGTTCGACGACGAGCTGCGCGACCGGACAACTCCCCGCGAACGACAAGCGTCCACGTCCCCGATCGAGCAGGAAAGCGCAGGCGCGCTCGAGGTGGGGCGTGACGAGGCTCCACGGTGCGAACTCCAGCGGGGAACCTATCGCCACGTGCTCTCCTAGGATCAGGTCTGCGGCCGGTCAACCGGGATATCGTGCAGCGGCGGTGCGGAACTGCTCCGCTCAAAGTCGTCACTTCGGGTTGCTCGTTCAGCTCCTGATGTCTAGGCTCCGGCGCCGTGGACGGACACATCAGACTCCTTCGCGAGGTCGCTGCCTCGACTGTAACGATTTCAGCCGAGATCCCGTCGTCGCATCCGTCCGCGTCGGTGCTAGGGACTTCAAGGGCCGGAACCGGCACGGTTGTCGACGAGGCCGGCACCATCCTCACGGTCAATTACATCGTTCTCGGTGCCAATCGCGTCCGCGTAACCGACACCGCTGGCAACACCTACCCGGCGCAGCTGGTCGCCCAGGACTTCGCAACCGGAGTCGCGGCGATCAGCATTGATCCGGGCCGGTTGGCGCCGCTTCGCTGCATCGACTCTCATTCGGTCAGTGCCGGCCAGGATGTGTTCCTGTTGGCCAGTGTCGGCGGCGCCGATCGTCGCAGCGCCTGCGGGTTCATCGTTTCGGTCGACCCTTTCGACGCCTACTGGGAGTATTCGCTGGAGCGCGCGATCTGGGTCAGCACCATCAACCCAGGTCTCGGCGGTGCTCCGCTGTGCGACACGCACGGCCGCATGATCGGCGTAGTCTCGCTCAATCTCGGCTCCATCGGACGCGCCACTCTGGCGATTCCTTCGGAGCATTTCTTTGAACATGCCGATGAACTACGTCGTTACGGGCGCCGTGTTTCGCGTCCGGCGCGGGCCTGGCTGGGGATGTTCTGCTACTCGCTTCCCGGCCGTACGGTGGTCGCGGGGCTGGTGCCTGGTGCGCCGGGGGAAACTTCGGGGCTGGCGGTCGGCGACATCATCGTCCGTGTCGACGAGCAGCAGGTCACGGGCCGTTTGCAGCTTTACCAGGGTATCTGGCAGCACAAGCCTGGCGACACCATCGAGATCAAGGTCTTTCGCAACGGCCGCATCGAGAAAGTCTTGATCACCGGCGGTGACGCCGAAGATTTCTTCGCCGTCTAGCGCTCCGACCATGCTGGCCGCGCTCCGCGCCGGCGCATGATACGCCCCACACCTTACCGACCCGGCGCTCGCGCTCGCGGTGATCGCGCCGGCTCCGCACCCGGGCCTTCCCGAGCAGACCGGAAGGGGTTTTTCAGCTAGTCCTCGCGGGCGGTATCCGGGTCGGCTTCGAGGACAAGTCCGGTGGCGAGATCGCCGGGGCCGCTCATGAAGGCGGCGAGACCGATGATCGTGATCCCCATCGCCGTCAGGAACATCGCCGGATAGCCGTGGCTTTCCACGACCATGCCGAAGAAGAATGCGCACGTGGAAATGCCGAGACTGTAGGATCCGCTGAACAGACTCTGGGTACGGCCGATGTTGCGCGGGTTGCTCCAATCGGTCACCAGCGCGTTCATCGTCGGGTAGAGCATGCCGTGCGCGACTCCGAACAACGCGCCGACCGCGACGATCGCGGGGAGACTTCGCACGAAGGCGAGCGATCCCACTGCCAGCGTCATCATCGCCATCGCCGGTATGAGTACTGCGCGGCGGCCGAGTCGATCGGAGAGGCTGCCTAGGCTTGCGCGTGCCGCCACCGCGGTCAGGCTCCAGGCGGCGAAGAAGAAACCCACCCTGCCGATCGAGTAGCGCTCCATCAATACCGGCACGAAGGTCTGGGTGGCCCCGAATCCGAACCCGTAGCAAAGCATTGCAAATGTCGCGGTAGCCACGGCGCGCCGGGCCGTTGCCGGGTGGAAGGACTCGCTGCGGCTGCCCGCGACGAACTCGGGAGGGCGCGGTACGAAACAGGCTATCACGAAGGCGATGGTGCCGAGTACGGCGCCGACGCCGAACATGGCGTGGAAGCCGAAGCGCCGGATTATCTCCTCGCCGATGATGGGGCTGATGGAGTGGGTCAGGATCGTCGAGATGCCGAACCAGCCTATCGCCTCGCCGCGTCTTTCGGGCGGGGCAAACAGTACGGCGAGGGTCTGGGCTCCGGTAAACGCGCTGGTGGAAGCCACGCCCTGGATGGCCCGCAGGACGTAGAGAGGAGTGCCGATGGTGTCGATGAAGACGAAGGCCAGCGAGCACAACGCTCCGACACCGATGCCGGCGATGAGAAAACGTCGCCGTCCGAAGCGGTCGAGCAGGTAGCCGATGAATGGCAGGGCCGCCAGGCCGGCGAAGCCCTGCACGCCGTTGACGCGCCCGGCCACTGCCTCGCCGGCGCCCTGCTGCACTACCCACAGAGGCAGCAGGAAAAAGAAGGCGATGTTCAGGAAGGAGAGGAAATTCGCCGCGGAGACCAACAGAAAAGCGCGCGGAATCGGAGCTTTTCGGGGGGCCACCGCCACTGTCTATCGGGCATTGTGCGAGTGGGCAACGCGAGCGCGGCCGGAGTTGCCGGTTGCGCCCCGCGCGTATGGAGCGTCGCCGGTTGAATTGCGCTGCCCGCTCGGGGATGCTCCGCTCGCTCCATGTATGAAAGTTTTTTTGGGCTGAGCGATCTTCCGTTCCGTCTCACGCCCGACCCCAAATTCCTGTTCATGAGTGCGAAACACCGCGAGGCGTTCGCGCACCTGGTCTATGGAATCAGCGAAGGCAGCGGCTTCGTCGCGATCACCGGAGAGGTCGGGGCCGGCAAGACGACGTTGATCCGGGCTCTGCTCGCCCAGGCCGCGAAGGACATCACGGTCGTTTCGATCGTCAATCCGGTTTTGACCTCAACCGAACTCCTGCAGACCGTCAACGCCGAACTGGGGCTGCCGTCGCGCAGCAGCAGCCGCAAGGAACTGCTCGAGGAGTTGGCGGCGTTTCTCCACCGCAACAAGGAACAGGGGCGCCGCACCGTAGTCATTGTCGACGAGGCCCAGAACCTCGACCCGGTCGTGCTCGAACAGATCCGTCTGCTCTCCAACCTCGAGACCGAGACGGAAAAGCTCATCCAAGTGGTGCTGGTCGGTCAACCCGAGCTGCAAGGACTGCTGCAGCGCCACGATCTGCGTCAGCTCAACCAGCGTGTCACCGAGCGTTGGCATCTCGACAAACTGGACCGTGACGAATCGTTCGAGTACATCCGCCATCGTTTGCGCATCGCCGGCTCTCAGGCCGAACTCGTCGATGCCAAGGCTCTCGAACTGGTCTACCGCTTCACTGGCGGGGTGCCGCGCCTGATGAACATACTCGGGCATCGCTCCTTGCTCGTCGCCTATACCCGCAGCCGCGGACGCGTCGGCGCGCCGGAGGTTGCCGAGGCGGCACGCGAACTTGGATACACTCCGCAATTTGCGGCCGGTGAAGGACGCGGGTGGCAGAGGTGGCTCGCTGGCGGAGCCGTCGCCGCCGTCGCTGCCGTCGTTGCCTTCGTGTTGCTCGCGCCGGTCGGTGAAAACTCGCGAGCGGTGTCGTCGGCTCGTGCCGATAGTGCGCACGACGGCGCGCGACGGGTTCCTGAGTCGGCGTCAGCAGCCGCGGCGTCTCGGTCGGGCGATCCGGTCCCCGCCGTGCAAAATGCCGCGGCGGCGTCGGCGCCCGCGATAGTCGATCCCGGTTCTTTGCCGCCGCCGATCGCGGCCGCGGGCGTGGCGACAGGTGATTCGCCGCCGCCTGCCGCGGCCCCTGCGCCGGATTCGATCCCGAGCGCCGGGACCGTCGTTGCCAATGCCGACGCCTCCACGCCGGGTCCGGACCAGGCGCTTGCCGTCATCATGCGAACGCCGATGTTCGAGGGCGCCGTCGCCGGCTACACGCGTCTGCTGCAGCTTTGGGATTCCGCTCCGGTTACCGACGCCGAACTTGCCGGCGGAACCCTTGATCTCGAATCCATCGCCAGCACGCGCGGGCTTCGCTATCTGAACGTCGACCTCAACGAAGCCCTGCTCCAGCTTCTCGACCTTCCGGCGATGTTGGAACTGCGCCTTCCCGGTGAGGCCGATGTCCGTTACGTGCTGATGGACGCGGCCGACGCCATGAGAGGTACCGTGCGTCTGGCGGGCGAAGTTACGGTGACTTCGGCTGCGCTGCGGCAGTGGTGGAACGGGCGTGCCCACATCCTATGGAAGGACGCAGAGGATCTGCGCCACGACCTCGGTCCCGGCAGCGGCGGCCCGGCGGTGCGCAAGCTGCAGGGTCTTCTGACCCAGGTCGGTGTATTTCAGACCGCGCCGACCGGGCAATATGACGACCTGACAGAGAACGCCGTGCGACGCTTTCAAGAGGCCAGGCACATCGTTTCCGACGGCATCGCCGGTCCGATCACCCAGATTCTTTTGAACAACTCGCTCGGTCGCGTGCGTCGGCCTACACTGAGCCGCGCCCGCACCTGAGACGACGGAGACTTTTCGTGAGCAGCATTCTCGACGCGGTAAACAAGAATGCCGAGCGGGCCGGCAAGGTCCCTCTCGGTTCTGAAGCCGCGACAGGCGGCGCTGGCGGTGGAAACGCGCCGCGACCGCGCTGGTTCAGGTCGGTGCTGGCAGTGGTCGTGGTGGGACTTTCGGTCGGTGCTCTGGTTGCGCGACTGTTCGGCAATGGGGAAGGCCGGCCGGAGTCGCTTCTGACCAACGAGGTTGCCGGACGTGCCGCCCGTCCGCACGAGGCGGCCGACCGGCCGAGCGCTCGAGCGCAGAAGCCCGAGCACAAGGCGGGTTCGGCCCGCACCGCCGGGCGCCGCAAGGGCGCCGACGATCATGACCGCAAACCGCGAGCGGCGGGCGGTGCGCACAAGAAGGGAAAGACTCACAGACGCGAGCATCAGGCAGGGGCCAAAGCGGGTGCGCGCACGCTCGCGGCGAACTCCAATAAACGCCCGCCCATCCCCGGTACCAAGCCTGCGGCAGCGTCTGCTGTTGTTGCGCCGGCGTCCGCGCCGCCCGTAGCTCCCGCTGTTGTGGTTGCGCCGCCCGCGGTTGTGACGGCGCCAACAGCCACGCTACCGACGCCTGTGGCGCTTACTGGCGCAGCGGGCAGCGGTGGAAACGCGGCGCCGCCAGTCGCTCCGACCGTAAAGCCCGGCGCGCTGACACCTACGGTGCTTGCCTCGGTGCCGACCGATCCGGCAGCGGTCGCGTCTCGAGGTACGGTGATCGCGGCCTCACCGACCGTCATCGTTTCACCTGTCCCTGCTGCGCCGACGGCTGCGCCCGCTTCACAGTTACCTCAAGCTCTGCCGCCCACCGTCGAAGAGCCGGTGGCCGCCGTTGACGATGCCGCAGCGGGCGAGCCATCGGCGCCGACGCCCGTTACTGCCGAGCCGGCGGTGGCCGTGGGCGAGAGGCCCGCAGGAGCGCCCGAAGTCGCCTTGATGTTCATTCTGTGGGCGAAAAACCCAGAGCAGCGGATGGCTTCGATGCGCGTAGGCACCGGCTCGGTGACCATCATCCACGAAGGCGAGTTTATCGAGGGGATGCAGGTTTCTTCAATTCACGCCGATGCGGTCGACTTCCTGTGGACCGGCAATACCTTCAGGGTTCACGTCCGACCCTTCTGATCGCCAGTTGCGGAGAGGCGAACCGCGACGCTTCTCGTCGCGGTTACTCCAGGTAGCCGAGGCTGCGCAGTGTACGGTTGTCCTCTTCGGTGGCGGCCGCATCAGGTTGGGGCATTGCCGGCCGCGAGCGTGACATTTCCGCGTGCCAGTTATCGAGCAGCGCACGCAGTTCTTGCGCCGGCTGTGATTGTTGATCGTCGCTGAGCCGGTTGTTCAATTCTAGAGGGTCGGAACGCAGGTTGTAGAGTTCGAATCTGCTGCCGGTCGGCGTCGGGATTTCGACCAGCTTGTGATCACCGCGCCGAACCATGCTCCATCGTCCGTCCGTGCCCGGCACCTGAAGGCCCGCGAAGCGAGCGCCTCTTTCGCGAAGCGGGGTGCCGGCCGCAAAGACAGTCCTTGTGAGTTCCGCGCTGGAGCCGCTCTCGGTCAATAGATCGGAGCCATCGGTGGCAGCGTGGCACCGAAGGCCGAGGAGTCGGCACAGCGTGGGCGACACGTCGATCAGCGAGACCGGCTCTTCGCGGCGCCCGGGAGCGACAGACGGGCCGCGCAGCATCAGCACGACGTGGGTGAGTTCTTCGTAGACCGTGAAGTCGTGCGCGAAGAACAGCCCGTGTTCCCCCAAACTTTCGCCGTGGTCCGAGACCACGACGACGATGGTGTCCTGCGCTCGGCCGGATGTTTCGATTTCCTGCAGCAGGCGCTCGAACTGCTCGTCGACGTAGTTCACCTCGCCGTCGTAGAGACGCCGAGTCGCGGCGAGTTCCTCGCGATCGTAGTTACTGCCGGAATAAAGGCGGGTCAGGTCGTGGTCGGGCCTGGCGAAGTCTTCGATCACCCTGGTCACTTCGATTGGGGCGCCGACCGCAGCGGCGTTGCCGGCCGGAGGCCGGTACGGCATGTGCGGGTCGAAGTAATGGACCCACAGAAAGAAGCGCTGGTCTTGCCACTGCTTCAGCAGCGAAATGGCGGTGTCGGTTACCAGTCGTGCGTCGGAGTGCTTTGGCAGTCCCGCACCATCGCGGTTGCCTATGAATACGTCGAAGCCGCGTGAGAAGCCGCTGGCCGGACGCGAAAGCCACGGGTTGGCGACGACCGCGCCGGTGGCAAGACCGGCGGCTTTGGCGGCTTCGGCCAGAGTCCAGCCCTGCGGGATTCTCAGTCCCGCGCCCGCGGTGTGGGCGATGACGCCGGTGCGATCCGGGTAGAGGCCGGTCATCAGCGAGGCGATCGACGGCATCGTGAAAGGGGCGGTGGCCTCGGCGTTGGCGAAGACCGCCGCTCCGTCTGCCCAACGGCCAAGGTGAGGGGCTGGTGTCTCGGCATGACCGACCCGGTCGGCGCGGAGCGTGTCGACCACCACCAGCAGTATTGAAGGAGCTTTGGCAGACGCGGCCGGCGGAAGTTGTCGGCAGCAGGGCAGCCAAAGGAGGGCCAGGCCCAGGCTCCACCTGGATATAAACTGTAGAGAATAAATCCTAAGGGAGTAGGACTCCTTAGGCACCCCCCCAATAGGGTGTTTTTGTCTATGGCAGCGTGTCGTTCTCAAGAGTCGATTTTGCCTTTGTCTGTGAATAGGTAACTAGTGGAATTATTGGCGATTATGTCGCTATCCAGATGGTTGGCGAGCGCCGCCAGGAAAGCCTTCCTTGACTGCCCATCGTTGCATGCGTAGCGTCCGCCCGTTCTCGGACTTGCCAAGCCGTAAACTGGGTCGTTGACACCTTGATTCATCGCAACTTCGCGGTGCTGGTTGTCGCCCCTGCGGCTTCGACTCGGCCCGTGCGCTCCACCATATGACTGTAAAACGATCTGCATCAGCGAAGTCCACTTCGAAGCCCGCGGGCACCGACAAAGAGCATTCGCTCGTTTCGGAGAAGAGCCTGGCCCAGCTACTCGAACTGGGCAAAGAACAAAGCTTTGTCAGTTACGACGACATCAATCGCCTGTTCCCTCCCGAGGACTGTACTCCGGAAGACATCAAGAACGTCATCAACGTTCTGATCGAGAACGACGTCGAGATCGTTGCGGGCGGCACCGAAGAAGAAGACACGGACGGCGCTGCGGATGTGGATCCGGATACCTTCTTCAGCGACGACGACGAGTGGGTTCTCGACACCAGCGACGACGACGCCGATCAGAAAGAGCCCGAGCCCGAACCCGTCCCCGAACTCGCGACCAAAGTTGCGACCCCAGAACGCGAATACAGCGCCGACAGCACCGATCCGGTGCGCATGTACCTCCAGGAAATGGGCAGCGTCCCCCTGCTTTCACGCGAGCAGGAGGTCACCATCGCCAAGGAGATCGAGAGCGGCCTCCACGAAGTGCGCGACTGCGTATACGGCCTGCCGATCGCCTCCGTCTACGTGACCGGCCTGTCCGAAAAGCTGCGGCTCGGTGAGATCGAACCCCGCGACATTTTCGGCGACGAGACCGACGAAGAACGCGCCACTCCCGAGCGTGACGAGAAGCGGCTCAAGGGCCTCCTCCACGACGTGGCCAATCTCAAGCGCCTCTACAAAGTCTACGAACAGTATGTTCCCTCGAGGCTTTCGCCGGCCCCGAGCGTGAAGGTGAAACGTAAGCCCAGCCCCCGTGAAGAAAAGTTCGTCGGGGCCAGGGAAAAAGTCTGCCAGCACCTGATCGCGATGGATCTCGGCGACCGGCACGTCAACAACATCGTCGCCAAGCTCAAGGAAGCCCGTGAAAAGGCGCGCGGTTACGAGCGTGTGATCCGACGGGCGGAAAAGCGCACCAAGCGTGACGCCAAGCAGATTCTCGAGGTGGTGCGTCAGGTCTCCAGCGGCAATGCCAACGCCAAGCGCAAGGCGGCCGGCAACCTGCGCATGAGCGTCGACGCGGCGCAGGAACTGGCCTCCGACATACGCGAGGCGAAGAGGGCGATCGGCGAGATCGAGAAGGCCGTGCACATGACCTTCGAGGATCTCGACTACTTCCTGCGCATCATCCGTCGCGGCGAAGATCGCGCGATGCTCGGTAAGAAGGCGCTGATCGAAGCCAACTTGCGCCTGGTGGTGTCGATCGCCAAACGTTACACCAACCGCGGCCTGGGTTTCCTCGACCTCATCCAGGAAGGCAACATCGGCCTCATGCGTGCGGTCGACAAGTTCGAGTACCAGCGCGGCTACAAGTTCTCCACCTACGCCACTTGGTGGATCCGGCAATCCGTGAGCCGCGCGATCGCGGATCAGGCGCGCACGATCCGTATCCCTGTCCACATGATCGAGACGATCAACAAGGTGCTGAGGACGTCTCGCTACCTCGTGCAGCAGTTGGGCCGGGAACCCACGCCCGAAGAGATCGCCGGGCAGATGGAGATGCCGCCGGACAAGATCCGCAAGGTTCTCAAGATCGTCAAGGAGCCGGTTTCGCTGGAAACCCCGATCGGAGACGACGAGGAGAGTTCTCTCGGCGATTTTGTCGAAGACCGTCAGTCGGTATCGCCGTCCGATGCGGCGGTGGCTCTGAGTCTGGAAGATCAGACGCGCAAGGTGCTGGCCACCTTGACCCCGCGCGAGGAACAGATCCTGCGGATGCGCTTCGGCATCGGTGAGCGCACCGACTACACTCTCGAAGAGGTTGGGCAGAAGTTCGCGGTAACCCGCGAACGTATCCGTCAGATCGAAGCCAAGGCTCTGCGCAAGCTGCGCAATCCGCAGCGCGCGCGGACTCTCGAGACCTTCGGGTGAACTGGAGATCTCACTAGCGGTGGCAACCATCGCGAAGTCCTGAGAGGATCGCGCCATGAGCGGGGGCGCGGACGACAAGAACCTACAGCAGCGTGACGACGATCGCGGCCAGCGGACGAGTTTGCGCCGTGGCACGACCATCGTTGCGCTGCTTCTGGCCGCCGCCTACACGGCCATGTTCCTGGTCGCTGGCACCGGGGACCTGCACGCCGCGTGGGACCGAATGGAGGCCCATTTCCTGGTCCTGCCGCTGGTCGCGACGTTTCTCAGTTACCTCACCATGTCACTGTCGTACGAGGGCATCGTGCGTGCAGCCGGCGCCAGGATTTCTTTGCGGGACATGTTGCGCATCACCCTGGTGGCCAACACCGCCAACTACATCTTTCCGAGCGGTGGGCTGAGCGGCTTCGCGTTCAGGCTCGTGTTCTTCACCAAGCGCGGAATCACCGCCGGCACGGCGGTGGCGATCTCGTTCACTCAAACCCTGCTCACCAACCTGATGCTGGTGCTCTTCGTGGTCTACGGCATGGTGAATCTGCTGCTTACCGGAGGGATTCACGGGGTTAGTCTGATTGCGGCGGCCGTGGCGACCGGACTTCTGTCGGCCGGATTCCTGCTGCTCGTCGTGATGATTTCGATGGCGGGGGTTCGTCGGCGTCTGTTGAAGACGGGCGAACGTCTGGTTGATCGGATCCTCGCGCGCACCGGCTATCACGGCAGGTTCGCCGACCGCGCGCGGCACTTCTTCGGTCACGTCGAAGAAGGCATGGCATTGTTTGCCGGACGTCCCGGCGCGATGGCGATGCCGAGCGTGTGGATTTTTTTCGACTGGCTTTTCATGATGGGCACGCTGTGGCTCGGCTTCTACGCCACCGGCCGCCCGGTCAGTTTCAGCTTGGTCACCATCGCGTTTTCGGTTTCGAGCGTGGCGGCCTTCATCTCGCTGGTGCCGGCAGGTGCAGGCGTGCTCGAAGGCGCGTTGGCCGGGACTCTGGCCGGACTCGGCGTGCCGCTCGGTGATTCGTTGCTGCCGATCATTCTCTACCGGTTCTGCTATTTCATCGTGCCGACGATCATTTCCTTCTTCCTCGCCCACGGTGCCTTCACCGGAGTGCAACCGCCCGAGGAAGTCGTGTGAACCGCCTTCGCAACCTGTTCATAGCGGGCGTTCTGGTGCTGGTTCCGATCGTCGTGACGATCTGGATTTTGCGCTTCCTCTTCGGGTTCCTCGACGGGATGTCTCAGCCGCTGCTGCGTTTGTACATCGGCTGGGAGGTTCCCGGTGCTGGGGCGATCCTTACTGCCGCGATGGTGCTGTTCCTGGGGTATTTGACGTCGCACTTCGCAGGCCGCCGGGCGGTCGAGATCATCGAAGCCCAGATCGCCCGCATCCCATTGGTGCGTAGCGTCTATTCGACCGCTCGTCAGGTAGTGCGCGGGTTTTCGACCGGCGAAGGGATGAAATTCAACCGCACCGTGCTGGTCAGGCGCAGCGACGACACGCTGTTGTTCGGCTTCGTCACCGGCGAGTTCGTTTTGATCCGCGGCGGCCAAGACATTCCGATGTGCAGCGTCTTCGTTCCGACCAACCACATCTATCTCGGCGACGTTCTGCTGGTGCCGCGCATCGATGTGCTGGAAGTGGATATGTCGCTTGAAGAAGGGATCTCGGCCGTGCTTTCGTGCGGCGGGTCGCTGCCGAGGGAGCTTCGCTTCCGTTCTGAGCCGGCGTCGGGCACGGCGGCGGCCGGCTCGTGAGTCCCGCGCTTGCAGTTCTCGGTTTCGATATAGGCGGGCAATCGGTGAAGGCCGCGCTGGTCGATGGCGACGGCGTGATGTTGGGTCACTGCTCCGCGGTCACGGGCGAGGCCACCGATGCCGACGGTCTGGTGGAAACGCTGACTTCGCTGAGGCGACGGCTCGCGGGTTCAACTCGCGTCGCCGACCGCGTGGGCGTCGGCATCGCCGGCGTACTGGATCGGTCCGGCACCGTACGCGGCGCGCCCAACCTGCCGTTGCTCAAGGGGCAGTGTCTGCAAACTCTGCTTGGCCATGGGCTCGGTGCTCAGGTCGTTCTCCACAATGACGCCGATTGCGCGGCGCTGGCCGAAAGTTGGGGCGGCGCTGCCGAGGGACGCGCCGACTTCCTGCTCCTCACCATCGGCACAGGGGTCGGTTCGGGCCTGGTGCTCGGCGGACATCTTCGCCGAGGCTCGAGCGGCTATGGATGCGAATTCGGGCACGTGGTCATCGTGCACGGGGGCCGCCGTTGCGGTTGCGGCAATCGCGGTTGCCTGGAGGCCTACGTTTCCGAAACCGCTGCGCGACGGCAGACGCAGGAATCAAGCGCCGCGCTTCTCGGCGCTGTCAACGACCACGTTGCGGCCTGCGGCGGTGGATTTGCCGAGGGTCTGTTCGACCTCGGGGCTCGCGGCAACAGCGAAGCCGAGCAGGTTGCAGGAAGCATGGTGGACGTGCTCGGGAGCGCGATCGCTTCGGCGGTCAACGTTCTCGATCTCACCACCATCGTGCTGGGCGGAGGCATTGCGCCTGCGGTTTTCGCGCGCATCGAGAGACTTCGCTCCGCCGTTGCCGCAAGCCTGTTCGCACGTCCCGTGTCTGACATCGAGTTGCTCGCCGCTTCGCGAGGGGCGTGGGCTGGGGCTATAGGCGCTGCCCGCGGCGCGTTGTTGGCAGTCTGTCCATAAGGGGGCATCTGCGGCGTTGGACGTCGACTCGGTCGCTGCGGCGTACCTTGCGGTACGCCTCGCTTCCGAATCGTCGTCCGCCTTGCATCTGCCCCCTTCTGAACAGACTGCGCGTTTAGAGGGTTTTGCTTGTAAGGGGATATCTGCGGCGTAGCTTCGGTTGCGCCTGTGCTTGTCGACTCCGTGTCTTGACGTTGAGCACGGTGGATGTTTCAGCCTAGAATCGACGATGTCCTTCGAACGGAGGTTTCCCCGCATGCGTATCGACTCAAGGATCGTGGCTATAGTTGGCCTTGCCGTGCTCAGTGCTGCTTGCGACAAACCGCAAGGCGCCGCCGCTCCTGCGGCGAAGCCTGTAGCGGCTCCTGCGGCGTCGGCGCCGGCGGCTGCCGCTCCCGCCGGTGGTGGCAAGACCGTAGCTTTTGAACTCACCGACGCGGTCACGATCGGTGCCTTGCAGATCGAGGTCGAATACAAGGGGCCGGGGCGTCTGGTCGGCGATGCCGACGCCGTGGCTTGCGAGACTCTCCTCGAAGGCGCGCTCAGCAGTTACAACCACGTTGCCGGTGAGAAGATGCTGAAAGCGGCCTACGTCGTTGTCAAGGGTTTCGCTGGCCCGGCCCGCTTCGCCCAGTGCAAGTACGACGGCGCCGCGACCCCGGCCGATTTCAAGGTGCTGGTCAAAGATGCTTCGACTCCGGACCTCGCTGAAGTAACGCCAGCGCCGGTCATCAAGGTCGTCGTCGAGTGACATGAGGGAGCGGCGTAAGACCCGGCAGATCTTGGTTGGCAACGTTCCGGTGGGCGGCGATGCCCCCATCTCCGTGCAGTCGATGACGACGACCAAGACCGAGGACGTCGTCGCCACGCTCGAGGAAATCCATCGCCTCCAAGAGGCCGGCTGCGAGATCGTGCGTGTGGCGGTTCCGCGTGAACGAGACGCGATGGTGCTCGGCAAGATCCGCTCGCAGATCAAGATTCCGCTGATCGCCGACATTCACTTCGACTACCGCCTGGCTTTGATCGCGCTCGACCAAGGTGTCGACTGCATCCGGCTGAATCCCGGCAACATAGGTTCCAGCGATCGCGTCAAGGAAGTTGTCAAGGCGGCGCAGAGCCGCAACGTGCCGATACGCATCGGCGTCAATGCCGGTTCGCTCGAAGAGGACCTGCTCGATCAGTACGGCTATCCTACCGCGGAGGCGATGGTCGAGAGCGCCATGCGCCACGTGCGAATCCTCGAAGAGCTCGACTTCTTCGACATAAAGATATCGATCAAAGCTTCCGGCGTTCCGCTCATGGTCGACGCTTACCGCAAATTGTCGGCCGCCTGCGACTACCCTCTCCATGTCGGCGTCACCGAGGCAGGACTGCCGCCTTCGGGAACCATCAAGTCGGCGATCGGCATCGGCATGCTGCTCGCCGAAGGCATAGGCGACACGATCCGGGTGTCGCTCACAGCCGATCCCGTCGAGGAAGTGCGGGCCGGTTACGACATCCTGCGCACACTCAACATTCGAGCGAAGGGTGTCTTGATCGTCGCTTGTCCCACCTGCGGACGCATCGAGGTCGATCTCTTCAAGCTGGTTGACGAGGCCAAGGCGCGGCTCGCGCATATCGAGAAGCCGATCACCGTTTCGATCCTCGGCTGCGCGGTCAACGGTCCCGGCGAGGCTCGTGAAGCCGATATCGGCATTGCCGGGGGCAAGAACGGCGGACTTCTGATCCGTGCAGGCAAGGTCATCGGAAGGTACGGCGAGGGCGAACTCGTCGATGCTCTCGTCCGCACCGTCGACGAGATGGTCGCGGCTGACGATTTCGGCGAAAGACCCGGCCATGGCCGGATAATCGCAGGCTGATTTATTTTTCACGATCTCTGACATTTCAGCGGGTAACTCGTGCACTACTCTCGTTTGCTCATCCCCACTCTCAAGGAAGACCCTGCCGACGCGGAAGTCATCAGCCACCGTTTGCTGGTGCGTGCCGCGATGATTCGCCAGGTGGCGCGCGGCATTTACGATTTCCTGCCGCTCGGCCGTCGCACACTGAAGAAGGTCGAGAACATCGTTCGCGACGAACTCGACCGCGCCGGCTGCCAGGAAGTCCTGCTGCCAGTCGTGTGTCCTGCCGAGTTGTGGCAGGAAAGCGGGCGCTGGGACTTCTACGGCAAGGAGTTGCTGCGCATCAAGGATCGAAACGATCGCGACTTCTGTCTCGGCCCCACGCACGAAGAAGTCATGACCGACCTGGTGCGTCGTGACGTGCGTTCGTATCGCGACCTGCCGCTGAACCTTTACCAGATCCAGACCAAGTTTCGCGACGAGATCCGCCCCCGTTTCGGTCTCATGCGCGGGCGGGAGTTCCTGATGAAAGACGGCTACTCGTATCACACTGACTACGAGGACTGTCTGCGCGAATACGCGTCCATGCGCGAGGTCTACGGGCGCATCTTTCGTCGCTGCGGCCTGGATTTCCGTGCGGTCGAAGCCGACACCGGCAACATCGGCGGGAGTCTCTCGCACGAGTTCCAGGTGTTGGCCGAGTCGGGTGAAGACCTGATCGTAAGTTGCAACCGATGCAACTACGCCGCCAACGTCGAGAAGGCCGAGATGCATACCAGCGCCGAGCCGGTGCGTGGCGACGCACCTCTCGCCGACGTTGCCACTCCCGGCGTGCGTACCATCGAAGAAGTTTCGGCGTTTCTGTCCCGGCCCGCCGCTGATTTCGTCAAGACGTTGTTGCTGGTCGCGGACGAGCGCGGTGTTGCGGTGTTGCTGCGCGGCGATGATCAACTGAGCGAAACCAAGCTTAAGGTTTTGCTCGGCGCGACCGAACTGCGCATGGCCGAAGCGGCCGAGATCGAGACGTTTACCGGTGCACCGCAGGGTTTTGCCGGGCCGGTCGGACTTGCGCTGCCGCTATACGCCGACGAACGGCTACGCGGCTGTGCAGACATGGTTTCCGGTGCCAACCGCACCGACACGCACGTCACCGGTGTTTCGCAGATTCGTGATTTTCCGGGCGCTATCTTCGCTAATCTTCGTACCGCTCACGCCGGCGACGCGTGCGCCCGCTGCGAAGGCGGTATTTTTGAGGAGCATCGCGGCATCGAAGTGGGTCACGTCTTCTACCTCGGCAAGAAATACAGCGAAAAACTGCACGCTACTTATCTGGACGCGGCAGGCGCCGAGTGCGTGATGGAGATGGGCACCTACGGTATCGGAGTGTCGCGAACGATGGCGGCCGCCGTCGAACAGAATCACGACGACAAAGGGATCATCTGGCCGGTGTCGATCGCGCCGTTCGAAGTGGTGTTGGTGCCGGTCAAATGGGACGACGCGGCCAGCCGCGACGCTGCGCTGCGCCTGGAGGCGGACCTCGAAGCCGACGGCATCGAAGTGCTTCTCGACGATCGCGACGAACGGGCCGGCGTCAAGTTCAACGATGCCGACCTGCTCGGCATCCCGTTCCGGGTGACGATCGGACCGCGCGGTCTGGCGAGCGGTAAAGTCGAACTGAAGGCGCGTGCCGCCTCTACGCCCGAAGAAATCGCGCTCGACGGCGCGGCAGGCCTGATCGCGGAGCGCGTGCGCCGCGCCCACCAGGAACTGAGGAACTGACGCCATGGCGCTTCGGACTACCGGATTGCGCGAACGCGCCCGCGAGCGGCTGATTTTCGCGCTCGACGTGTCGACGGCCCGAGAGGCCGGCCAACTCGTGCGTTCGCTGCGCGACAGCGTGGCGATGTTCAAGGTCGGCAAACAGCTTTTCGTGCGCGAAGGGCCGCGCATCATCGAGTTCGTGCGTGAACGCGGCGGCGAGGTATTTCTCGATCTCAAGTTTCACGACATCCCGCAGACCGTCGCGCGCGCATCGGTGGAGGCCACGCGACTCGGCGTGGCGATGTTCAACGTTCACGCTTCGGGAAGTTCGACGATGATGCGCGAGGCGGTGCGCCAGGTACGGCGCGCGTGTCGCACCGAGCACCTGCGGCGTCCGCGTATGCTCGCGGTCACGGTGCTCACCAGTTTGTCGTCGAGCGATCTGAAAACCATCGGCGTGCAGACGCCGGTGGCCGATCAGGTGCTGCGTCTGGCGATGCTGGCATCCGAATCCGGCATGGACGGGGTCGTGGCTTCGCCCCACGAAATCGGCCCGATTCGCGAAGCCTGCGGACCGCGCTTCCTGATCGTCACACCTGGAATTCGTCGCGAAGGCGATGACCGCGGCGACCAGACCCGCGTCACCGGTCCTGCCGAGGCGGTGTTGTCGGGCGCCGACTACGTCGTGGTCGGCCGTCCGATCCGCGACGCCGCCAACCCGCGCGAAGAGGCCGAGCGCATCGTCGACGAGATCGCCGATGCACTGGTTCTCAAACGTCGGCGCTGAGGCGAGTGGCGTAGTGCTCGGCTGGCTCCGGGAAATGCGGCGCCGGCGTCTGCGCGAGCAAGCGGTTCCGGAGGCGTGGGTAGAACTGCTGGAAAGACGCTTCGCCTTGTTTCGACGGCTTCCGGAACGCGACCGGCGCGAGCTTCTCGGTCACGTCCACGTGATGCTCGACGAGAAGCGCTTCGAGGGTTGCGGGGGCCAGAGCATCACCGACGAAGTGCGGGTCCTGATCGCGGCCGAGGCAGGCCTGCTGCAACTTCGCCGTCCGGCTACGTACTTTCCCACTCTTTACAGCATCCTGGTCTATCCCGACGTCTATGTAGTGACGGTGCAGGAGCCGACCGAAGGCGGCCTGGTCATTGAAGAGACTTCGGAGAATGTCGGTGAATCGTGGGATACCGGCAGCGTCGTACTGTCGTGGAAGGACGTGTTGCGCGGTGCCGCCGATCGCGACGATGGTTGCAACGTCGTCATTCACGAATTTTCCCATCAACTCGACGCGGAGAACGGCGCCACCGAAGGTATGCCGAGGATTGACGACGACGAACTGCGAGCGCACTGGCCGATAGTCTTCGAGCGCGAGTACGAAAGGCTTTGCGGGCTTGCAGATCGCGGAAGGCGTACCTTCATAGACGAATACGGCGCTACCCATCCTTCCGAGTTCTTCGCGGTGGCTACCGAACATTTCTTCATGGAGCCGGTCGAGTTTTCGCGCCGCCACTCCGAGCTCTACCGCACGCTGGCAGCGTACTACTGCCAGGATCCGGGAAGTTGGGGACGCCAAGACGGTTAGACCGCAGACGCGCGAACAGGAATGGCGTTGCCGCTGCGAGCTCGGCGCATCGTGCTGAGAACGGTTGCGCTTGTGCCGAGCGGGGCCAGCAGCTACGACACCTTGGATGATGTCGCTGCGTGACTCGGGCCGTGTGCCGCCTTTGCGGTTCGTCAGCGCAGCTAGGCGGCGGCTCGCCGGCGCGGCAGCGCTGCGATTGACGCGAATCGACAGGGGCGCGAAACGGCAGTGACAGGCGCTGGACTACGAGTCGGAGTCTTTCTCTCGGGCTTGACCGGCGGCGGCGCCCAGCGTCGCAGCCTGATGCTGGCGAAGGGACTGGTTGATCGCGGGTGCAGCACTGACATCGTCGTCGTGCGCGGCGACGGCCCGTTCCGTAAGCTGCTTCCCGCAGGCGCACAACTGGTGGCCCTTGAGCCCACGGCAGCGCGAATGCCGGTCATCGGCAGTCACAAGGCCCTGTGGGTATTGAGCGGAATCCCGGCGCTTTCGCACTATCTCACGACGCAACGTCCCGACGTTCTGCTGTCGACGTCGACTCCGGGCAATCTCGCGGCGCTCTGGGCTCGTAAACTCTCGCGCTCCGGTGTTCCGATAGTCATCACTGTCAACCTTAATCTTTCGGCTGCTGCCTTGAGGGCAGGACCGTTACTTGGTCCTCTGGCGCGGCGGTTCATTGCGAGCGTGTACTCGGGCGCCGACGCCGCGATCGCCATTTCGCGCGGGGTCGCCGAAGATCTGCGAAATATCTGCGCGTTCCCCGCCGATCGTGTGATGCAGATATACAATCCACTGGACATCGAGTTCGTGACCGCACGATCGCGGGAGCCGGTCGAGCACTCGTGGCTGCGTCCAGGAGCGCCGCCGGTCGTGCTCGCTGTCGGCAAGCTCAAGCCGCAGAAGGACTACCCGACGCTGCTGGATGCGTTCGCGCGTATCCGCGCGAGCCAGCCCGCACATCTGGTTATTCTTGGTGAAGGCGAAGAGCGCGCCAGGATAGAGCGGCGCGCGCGTGAACTCGGTTTCGGCGACGATCTGTACATGCCTGGATTTGTCGAGAACCCGTTCGCGTGGATGGCGCGTGCATCAGTCTTCGTTTTGTCATCGGCCTGGGAGGGGCTCAGCAATGCGCTGCTCGAGGCGCTTGCTTGCGGATGTCCCGTGGTGAGTACGGATTGCAGGAGCGGCCCTCGGGAGATTCTCGCCGACGGAGAAATCGGGCCGCTGGTTCGAGTCGGAGACGACAAGGCTTTGGCCGAAGCGATCGTCACGACTCTGGCGGCACCATTGCCGCGCGAGCGCCTGGTCGCACGTGCGGCAGAGTTCAGCTACGACAAGGCGGTGGATCTTTACCTGGCCGCGCTGTCGAGCGTAGCCGTGCCCCGGAGGGCGCTCTGACGTGCACATAGCAGTGTTCATCTATTGTCTTCGCGGAGGCGGTGCGCAGAAGCGCGCGGTCACGCTCGCCAACACGTTTGCCGAACGTGGTCACACGGTCGACCTGCTGGTGGTGTCATCCGACAACAGTCGAGGCGTTCCACTGAGCAACGGCGTGCGTCTGATCGCTCTCGACCGCGGATGGCGACGAGCACTCGACAGTCTCAACAGCCGCGTCAACGTGCGTGGCCTGCTCACCGCCTCTGTCACGCCGATGCTTGCTCGCTACCTTCGTACCGATCATCCCGACGTGCTTCTGTCAGCAGCAAGCCACGTCAATCTCGTCGCCACGTTCGCGCGGCGTTTGTCCGGAACTGACGTCACGCTGGTCCTGCGCGCGAGCAACTATCCGTCGGGCAATATCGGGTCCTGGCCGCCGCTCGAACTGGCCGTTCGCCGTTGGCTGCGGCGCACGGTGGGGCGTGTCTATCCGTGGGCAGATCACATCATATCGGTGTCGAAAGGGGTCGGTCGCGGCTTGCAGGAACTGACCGGCATGGCCGAGGACCGCATCACGACGATCTACAGTCCGATCGTGGAGCCGCAGATTGAGATTCTGGCCGCTGCGCCGGTCGATCACCCGTGGGCGGCCGACAAGAGCGTTCCGATCATACTCGGTGTCGGCAGGCTGACAGTGCAGAAGGATTTCCCAACACTGATTCGTGCGTTCGCCAAGGTGCGAGCGACGCGGCCCGCCCGTCTGGTGGTTCTCGGCGAGGGGAGGCAACGCACCAAGCTCGAACAACTCATACGCGAACTCGGACTCGAAGCCGACGTCGCACTGGTGGGCCGCGTCGAGAATCCTTTCGCGTGGATGTCGATAGCGTCGGTGTTCGTGCTTTCGTCTGCGTGGGAAGGGCTGCCAGGTGTGGTGATCGAAGCGCTGGCTTGCGGCTGTCCGGTGGTGTCGACCGATTGCCCGAGCGGACCGCGCGAGATTCTCGAGGACGGCGCGCTCGGCCCGTTGGTGCCGGTGCGTGACGACGTCGCACTTGCGGGCGCGATCACGTCGGTACTGGAATCGCCGCCCGACCGGAAGAAACTGCTGGCCGGCGCCGATCGTTTCCGTGTCGATCCCGCGGTCGACGCTTACCTCGCTTTATTGACCGCGCAGGTCGCGGCGAGGCGCTCGACTCGGCGGTAGCGAGCGCGAGAACGCGGCGAGGCCTGCGGCGGTGCAGCGGTCGGCCTCTCCAGGATGCTTTCGCTTGCTTATGTTTCCCCCGCAGCAGGAGTGAATTCCGCAGACGAAAAATCTCAATCGACCAAGCAGGGACGTCCCTCATCCTCGCGCGCATTCCCCGGCACTCCGCGCTACAACCGCGGCTATGCCCCGCATCCTGATTATCGGCGCCAATTTCGCAGGTATCGCGGCTGCGCGTGCGATCCCGGCCTCGCTCGACGTCACTGTCGTGGATCGCAGCGGCAGCTTCGAGTGGCGGCCTAACATTCACGAACTGGTCTCCAGGCATCGCGCTGGAGCGTCCTTGCGCGTCGACCGTGGGCGCATGGTGCGCAAGGCCGGCCACCGTTTCGTGCGTGCCGAAGTGCGTGACCTCGACCCGGCACGCGGCGTTGCCGTCACGGACAAGGGACGCGAGCTTCGCTTCGATGCCTGCATCGTCGCGACCGGCGGTGTCTGGGACGACCGCGGCGTAAAGGGCGCTGCGCGACACGCGATGCCGTTCAAGTCCATCGCCGATTGCGCGGCGATCGGCAAGAAGCTCGCGGAGCTGGCACGCGCGGCGCGCTGCGATACGGGCGCCGCGCAACGTGACGGCGGGCAGAAGGCAACTGCTTTGCGGCGCGCGCCGTCGCGGGCGCTCGGTAAGCCGCGTGCTTCCTTCAACGTCGTGATCGTCGGCGGCGGCATTGAAGGCGTCGAGTGCCTCGGCGAGGTGCTGCGCTGCTATCGTCACCACGCCGGGCTGCGCGTGCACGTCATCGACGCTGCGCCGCGACTGATGGCCGGGTCATCGCGGCTCGTGGATGCCGCGGTGCGTGCGCACTGCGCGTCGTTGCCGGTCGAGTTTCACCTAAGCACGCGTGTGACGGCGGTAAGGCCTGGCGGCGTCGGCCTGGTCGGCAAGGGGCGCGCACACGCTCTGCTGCACGCCGATGTCGTCATCTGGAACGGCGGTGCGCGGCCTTCGCCGCTGCTCGTCGATTCGGGGCTTGCCGACGACCAGCGGCAGTGGGCAGCGGTGACGACCGCGCTGCAGTCGAAGCGCTGCGCCAATGTCTTTGTCGCCGGCGACGCAGCGGGGTTGCCAAGACCGATTGCCAAGCAGGCTTACTTTGCGTTGCAGACGGGAGCACACGCCGGTCTCAGCGTCGCGCGTTTTGTCGCGGGACTTGCGCCGCTGGCGTTCCATCCCGCCTCCAAACCTATGCTGGTCGCGTTCGGCGATCTCGACACGTTTCTGGTTGCGGAGACGATGGTGCTTGCGGGAACGGCGCTGGCGTTGCTGAAAGAGGGTATGCTGCAAGCCACGCTCGCCGAGCTCGATCCGCCGACCGACACCGACGCCGCGTTCGCTCTTGGCCTGCGACTGTTGTCAGGGCTGCGTGCGGCCGCTTTACCGGAACTGTTTTCGATCGAACGCTTGCTGCGGCTGCCCGGTATTCGCCTGCTGCGCTGAACGCGCCGCCGCGAAGTCTTTCAATCGATAGCCCTGCGGCCCTTCGCTTTCACGCCGGGAAAAAGCGCCCGGCATGAGCGCGCGGGATGTCTTTCGCCGCCGCCGCCGTGAGCAACGTGCCGCCGCGCACTTACCGCCGCACTCGCGTAACAACGCGAGGCAGCGTTACCAGAGTTCGGAGTGGCAGGTGTCGCCGACCGTGAGTGTGGTGTCGAGAGTCGCGCTGGTGTCGAGGCTGCCGGCGCCGGTCACGGTGCGTCCTTTGAACAGCACGCTCCATGAGTCGCCCGACAGCTCGCGCCTGCGTTGGAACCGCGCCTGGAACAGGCCGTCTATCGATCCGTTTCCCCTCCAGAAAAAGCGGCCGCGCGTGGCGCTGGAGCGGTACCAACCATGATCGGCCGCCGGGATCGCTACGTTGACAGTGTGTATGCCGTCGCCGATTTCGAGAGCGAAGCCGCTGCGCGGATCCAGGTCGGCGTAGGCCGACGTCGGATCGAGCAAGGCAGCCCTGTAGACTAACTTCGAGGGTGTCGACTTGATCGCGATCGACTTCAGATCGCCGTTCGAGCAGGCGGCGGCGCACAGGCACGCGGGACCGCAGGTGCCGGGGCAAGCCGCGTCCGCACTGCCGTCGCACTGCTCCGAGCTTTCGACGATGTTGTTGCCGCAGACCGGCGCCGGGCATGTGCAGTCGGCGTTGCACGGACCGCTGACGCAACTGCCGAGGTCGGCCCGATCGCATTGCTCTGCGCTTTCGGTAACCCCGTTTCCGCATACGGGCGCCGGCGAGGCGAGCAGCGTGGTGGTCATCTGGTAGTTGCCGGCTCCTGTGTAGCGGCTGACCGTTACCGACCAAGGACCGCCGACGGGGTTGGTGAATTCGCACCCGCCGTAGACGGCGCCGCCGTCGCTCTTGCAGTCGTAGTTGGCCGGTCCGGCGGGACCGATGCCCTGCTTAACGTAGAAGGCGGTGTGAAAAGTCTTGTTGTCCTTGCCGTTCATCGTGAAGCGCGCGAGTGCGGGGAGTCCGGTGATGCTGATCGTGTACGTGTCTTCGGTGTTGATGCCGTTGAGCGTGCCGGAATCGGCCAGCACCGTTGCCGAAGCGTCTCCGACCGGCAGCGCCGAGCCGCACGCGGACGTCGAATCACCGGCCAACTGGCTTTGGATGAAGGCTGAATTGAAGTAGACGCTCGCGTCCCAGCTATGGTCGGTGGGAAGACAACTCCCCGAGATTCCGGCCGAGGTTGCGCCGACCACTTCGGGGCCGGATCCGAAGTCTATGAACAGCGGTCCGCCGGAGTCTCCGTTGCAAGTGTTGGAGTCGCTGCCGGGCAGCCCGATAGGATTGGTGAAATCCCAGCACACCAGGTGGTCATTGCCATCGCCGCCTGTCTCCGCGGGGTTACAGTCGGCGGTGGTTACCGCTCCGTAACGTTTGATGCCGTAGTCTCCGCCGCTGCCCGAGGTTTGTCCGAATCCAGCTATGACTCCGGCGTAGCCGACTCCCAGTGCTGCGAGGTCGTGGGTGCTGTTGATCGGTGTCGGTGCAATTCCTACGACGTCGCGGGCGAGTGTGACGATTGCGATGTCGTTGCCGGATTTATGTGGGTCGTAGTCCGGATTCATCACTACCGATGTGACTTCGTATATGCCGCCGTGCTGCAGATAGACCCAGTAGTGGTTTGCGTACGGATCACCGGCGCAGTGGGCGGCGGTAAGGAAGGTGTGGCATCCGATCAAGGTGCCGGTGCAATAGGCGGCGGCGTTGACCGAGGTGATGGCAGCGAGGGCGTGGTGAAGCAGGGCACCCGTAGTCGGGTAGGCCTGGGTTTCCAGACCGTTGACGATGCGCTGTCCCGCAGAGGCCGTGCCGGCGCAGACGGCCAGCACCGAGGCGAGCAGCGCGGCGGCGGTTCGCGTATAGGTTCGGGGCAGACCGGAGAACACCATGCGCATCCTGTAGCACGGCGCGATTGCTAGGACAGTATCGGCGCCGCCCGACGTTGTCGGCCGCTCGGCTGTACTTCTTCGGGCGGCGCCATGTGGTGCGGCGGTCAGGCGCCGGCGCGCCTTGCCTTGCGCTCGGCCGAAGTGGCGTCGTCGTCGATGCTGCGGCCGTCTTCGGCGAGCACCACGCCGTAGTCGGCTTTGGCGCCGCGAAGGCTGACGTAACCGTCGAGCACGTCCTCGAGCACCGCCGCCGGATCGCGGTCGAGTGGATCGCCCCACCCGCCTCCGCCGCCGAGTTGGAAACACCAGTTGGTGTCGGGTGACAGCGGCACCATGTATCCGAGGCCGGTGGCTTCGCGCGCTTCGGGCGTTCCCCAATCCATCGTCCAGCAGTTGGGCGCTCCATTGCGGCCGCCGGCGATACCGCGCACCGGCCAGCGGCGCCCGATCGCCGAGAAGTTCAGCAGCATCGGTGCCAGCACGCGCTTGACGCCGCGCGATCCGCAGCAGCCGCGCCAGCGCCCCGGCCCGCCGGTGTCGGGCGCCAGCTCGCGCTCGGCCACGCGGTAGGGGAAGCGCATCTCGACGATCTCGGCGTTGGCCAAGGTCGACATGCCGTAGTGATTGGGCAACCCGCCCCAGCCGTCCATGCCGTGCATGGCACTCGACCAGCCGGCGGTGCTGTCGATGTTGGCATCCAGGTAAAGTTCTCCGGTGTCGGGATGCATACCGAAGGCCATGATGAGCGCGCCGATCTTCAGCGTCTGCGGGTAGACGCGCTCGGGTTCGATTGCCTCGAAGGCGTAGGCGACGGCTTCGGCGATCTCGCCGCCGATGTTGAGCGTACACGCCGTCACCGGTGCCGGAGGATCGGCGTTGACCACCGAGTGTGAGGGCAGCACGATTTCGACGGCCTCGAAGAAGGCCTCGTTCTTGGGGATCTCAGGATCCATCATCGTCGCCACGCCAAGATAGACGTTGGAGTAACTGTTGGCCTTGGAACTGTTCACGTAGCTCGCGACTTGCGTGTGCGAGCCGGTCAGGTCGACGCACAGCTGATCGCCGCGGATACGCAGCGTACAGCGGACGTTGATGTCGGTGGTGCCCATGCCGTCGTGGTCAAGAAAAGCCTCTCCGACGTAGTCGCCGTCGGGCCATGCCGCCACCGTGGCACGGATGCGTCGCACGCCGCGCGCGATTGCTTCGTCGCAGGCCGAGCGCACTGTGCCGACTCCGTACTTGGAGAGCAGTTCGTGGATCCTGCGCGCTCCGACCCGGCACGCCGCCAGCATCGCCATCAGATCACCGCGGAAAGTGGGAAGCCGTGTGTTGAGTTCGAGCATGCGCACGAGGTCTTCGCGCAGGCGCCCGCCGTCGCAGATGCGGATCGGAGGCAGCCTCATGCCCTCCTGCCAGATATCGGTCGCGGTGGGTGAGTAGGAGCCCGGTGTCATCGCGCCGGTGTCCATCTGGTGCGCGCGCACGGCAGGAAACAGCACCAGGTCGCCTTCGAAGTGTACCGGCATCACCATCGTCAGGTCGGGAATGTGCGAGCCGCCGTGGTAAGGGTCGTTGACCAGGAAGATGTCTCCGTCGTGGATGTCGCCTTCGAAGTCTCTGAGCACGCCTTCTACCGAGAACTTCATCGCGCCCATGTGTACCGGCAGGGAGGCGGTACGCAGAGCCTGTGCGATCAGACGCGAGCGGCCGTCCATCACCGCGCAGGAGTAATCCGAGGACTCGCTGAAGATCGGCGTGACGGCGGTTCGTTTCATCGTCAGCGACATCTCGTCGCATACGGTTTCCAGAAAACCGCGGATCACCTCTACTGTGATGGCGTCGGGAGTGCCTCCCGGCTTGCCGGCTTGTTGTTTCATCGCGCGTCTCCGTTGCGGGTCAGGTGGTACATGCCGTACCCGTCCAGGCGGCAGCGCCAGCCGGGATAGACGACGATGGTCGTGTCGGGTTCTTCGACGATGGCCGGACCTTCGAGCGCGGCTCCGGCAACAAGGCCGGCGCTGCGGTAGATTGCGGTGCTGGTCCAGCCGAGTTCGTTGTCGAAGTAGACGTTGCGGTGGCCGGCCGGCTGCGGCTGTGAATCCGAGGAGGCAGATTCGACGCTCAGCTGCGGCCGCTTGCCGGGACGCAGGCTGACGACCTTCAGCCCGATGATGTGCACCGGCTCGTTGCGCTTTGCGAAGGAGCGTTCCTGCTCGTGTGCGCGGTGGAACCGTTCGGCGGCAGCGGCCAGCACGTCGGCGCCGATGTTGGCGGCGTGGAGATCAATCGGGATCCATATCTCGGAGGTCTGTCCGGCATAGTGGCAGGCCAGCCAGGCTTCGTTCAGCACTTCGCCTCCGGAACGCAGCACCGAGGCTCCCTTCTCGCACAGACCTGCGAAGGCCTTGGTGAGTTCGGTTCCGTCGGCGGTGTCGCAGCGTCCGACCCAGGTTGCAAGATGGTCGACTCGCGCGTCAGCGAACAGTCCGCCGTAAGCAGAAAAGGCCCCCGCCATGCGCGGAACCAGCACGGTGGTGATGTCGAGGTCTTCGGCCTGGCGTCCGGCGTGCACCGCGCCGTTGCCGCCGAAGGCCACCAGTACGAAGTCGCGAGGATCGTGTCCCTGCTGGACGCTGACGACGCGGATCCCGTTGGTCATCTGTGTGTTGACCACACGAAGGATGCCGTAGGCGGCCTCTTCGAGTTCCATGTCGAGAGGTTCGGCGATGCGCCTGCGGATCGCATTTCTAGACGCTTCGATATCGAGCGTGACGCTGCCACCGAAAGTTGCGTGCGGGTCGAGATAGCCGAGCACCAGGTTGGCGTCGGTGACGGTGGGTTCGCAGCCGCCACGTCCG
Source organism: uncultured bacterium (assembly GCA_903893315.1). GTDB lineage: Bacteria > Desulfobacterota > Binatia > UBA1149 > CAITLU01 > CAITLU01. Next base: position 74,799 of record CAITLU010000013.1, on the reverse strand, counting down.
TAACAGACCGGGCCTGGAACAGCGCCGGCACTGGCCGGCCCCACGTGCAGTCCCAGCGCGGCGTCCAGGCGTGCGATGCTGCCGCCGCCGGCTCCGATGGTGTGGATGCCGAACATCGGCAGCGCGACCGCGTGGCGGGCGATGTAGGTATCCGAGGTCACGCGCGGAGTACCGTCGGCGATCAGGCAGACGTCGTAGCTGGTGCCGCCCATGTCGATGGTGATCAGGTTTCTGTGTTTGCTGCGGGCTGCTACCAACTCGGTGGCGGCGAGCACGCCACCGGCCGGTCCCGACAGCAGTAGTGAGGCGGCGCGGCGTCCGGCGAAATGTCCGTCGATGACGCCGCCGTTGCTCAAGATGACGAGAAATTCGCCGGCAAAACCGGCCTCGGCGAGTTCGCGTTCGAGCCGTTCCAGATAACTAGCGGTGCCCGGCCCGACGTAGGCGTTGACGGCGGTGGTACTGAACCGTTCGTACTCGCGCACCTGCGGCAGCACCTCGCTCGACACCGACATATACACGCCGGGCCACTCCTCGGCCGCGATTTCGGCGGCGCGGCGTTCATGGCCGGAGTCGAGGAAGCTGAACAGGAAACCGATCGCCAGCGATTCACATCCGGCGCTCCTTAGTTCACGAACGCGTTCGCGAACCGCGTTCTCGTCGAGCGGCTCGACAACGTTGCCGCGCGCGTCAATCCGTTCCGCGACAGTGAGTCTATGGCGGCGCAGCACCAGAGGCCGCGGCGGCGGCAACGTAGGATCGTAGACCGATTCCTTCAACCCACGCCGGTACTCCAATTCGTCGCGGAAGCCGGCCGTGGTCAGCATTCCGACCCGCGCCCCGTTGCCTTCCAGCATCATGTTAGTGGCGACGGTGGTGCCGTGGACGATGCGATCGGTACGTTCGAGCAATTCGCCGAGTTTAAGCCCCATGGATTCGGCCGCGCGCGCGATGCCGTTCCTGATACCCTCGGCCTGGACTCCCGCGGTGGTGGGAACCTTGCAGTAACGGGGTCCTGCCGAACCCGCTACAACCACGTCGATGAAGGTTCCGCCTACGTCGATACCGATGCCGTAGCGTTCCATTTAGACTCCTCTTCAGTTCAGCGTCGCGGCCGGCTCGCCGATGCAGGGTTGGTCGAGACGGCGGCCGCCGTTCGGGTTTTCGCGCCGAGTCGCGGTTCGGGCTCGGAGATTGCTCCTCGAGCGATGGTTTCGATGGCCTGGTCGAACTGCTTCCATGAGTCTTCGGCGTGCAGGTCGATGCCGAGATAGAATTCGCAGGTGTGGCCGCGCACGATCAGGTAGGTCGTCGCGGCGGCCATCAGCGCGCCGATGGCGCGCCAGGAAAAGTCCGCATCGGTACCCAGTTTGGCCTGGATGCGCTGCACCAGTTCGGCGGCGCGACGCTCGCGCACGGCCGAAAGCTCTTCGGTGAGCGCGTTGGGCGCGATCAACTCCCAGGCCAGGATTTCCTGGGTCAGTTCGCGTTCGCGCAAAGCCCGCGTGTGCCGCTGCACGGCCAGGACCAGCCAGGCCGCCCAGGTGTTTTCGGCGGGGCCGGGCAGATGGTCGCCGACCAGTTCGTCCACGGTCCACCAGAAATCGCTGCCTGCCGCGTAGGCGGCGATCAGCCGATCGAGGTCGCCGAAGTACCGCGAGAGAAGCCGCTTGTCGACGCCCGCCTCGCGCGCGACGGCTCTCATGCTGAGACCGCGAAACCCCTCACGGGCCAGTACGCGGCCGACGGCTTCGACGATGCGTGCGGTGGTTGCTTCGCGGTTCCTGATCATCGGCGGTAAAAGTCCCCGCATGGGGACTTGGCTGTTTACTACCGCTGTGCGCCGGGTGTCAAACCGCAGCGGGCCATCGTGACGGGTGGCTCATGAGGTTCATGGCTCCGGCGACGTTGGTTAAGGGATCGCTGGCGCGAACACTTGCGGAAGGTCGCAAGGGCTGACGGCGTCGCGGCACCTGACGCCGGTGCCGGCTGCGACGCGAGCGCAGCGGGCCGCGCCTTTGCAGGTGTGTTAACTGAACGCGCAGCCGTCGCCGCTGCCGGGTTCTCCGGACAATTTCCGATAGCGCAACGAAGCGGCTAGGTATTCGGCCATGCGCATCTTCAAGGCTTTGGCCGCGGCAATCTTGATTGGCCTGGTGGGTCTGGTCGTCTTCGTCCACGTTGCTCCCGTGACGGCGCTGCATCTGGCCCTCGATGCCGAGCGCGCCCGGTCGGGCCTAGTACGAAAGGAAATCGACCTCGCCGGCGGGCTCCACTACGTTTACCTCGAGGGCGGAAGCGGCGAGCCGCTGATGCTGTTGCACGGCTTCGGTGCGGACAAGGATAATTTCACGCGCGTCGCGCGCTACCTCACGCCGCGCTATCGCGTGATCATTCCCGACCACATCGGCTTCGGTGAGTCTTCGCATCCAATGGACGCCGATTACTCACCGCTCGCCCAGGCTGAGCGCCTGCGCCTGTTCGCTCAGGCCATCGGTATCGGCAAGGTCCATCTCGGCGGCAGTTCCATGGGCGGTCACATCGCGCTCAGCTATGCGGCTGCACACCCGGGCGAAGTCCAGAGCCTGTGGTTGCTCGATCCCGGCGGTGTGTGGAGCGGGCCGAAGAGCGAACTCGTCGAAACCATCGAGAAGACCGGGCGCAATCCGCTGATGGCGAGGAACACGCAGGAGTTCGCGCGGCTGTTCGAGTTCGCGATGAGCGATCCGCCTTACATTCCCGCTCCTTTCCTGAACGTGATGGCCGCGGCCAGGATCGCCAACGCTCCGCTTGAAGCCAAGATATTCGAGCAGCTGCGCGGGGACTCCGTGGAAGAACGGATCCGCGGCCTCGGAACACCGTCGCTCATCGTGTGGGGCGAGAAGGACCGTGCTCTCAGCGTCGGCACCGCCGAAGTGCTCCACGGCCTGCTGGCGAAGTCGCAGGTGGTGATCCTGAAGGACATCGGTCACCTGCCGATGATGGAGGTCCCGGAGCGCAGCGCCCAGGATTATCTGCGGTTCCGTGAAGCACTGTGATTGAATGCCGACGTTCGCACCGGCAGCGCGAACGTCGAAACGTCAAGGGCGATCCATTGTAGTCACCGCCGCGTCGCGGTGACCGGTTTGATGACTTCGAGGATCGACGCTTCGAGCAGCACGCCGAGTACCGGGTTCTCTTCCAATCCCGCCGCCGTGGTCCACGCGCCGGCGCCGCACGCGCTTAGTTTCACCAGCGGCTTCGCGTCGTCGTCGGCGCTTTGGTGCGGATCCTCGTCGTCCAGCATCAGGTGTGCTTCGCCGCGCTCCACCGCTGCGGCGGCATCGAGTTTACCGAGGCGCAGGTAGTGAACGCGGGCACGCGCATCGAGGGCGCGCAGCCGCCTCTCGATTTCGTATCCCGCCCCGCAGGGATGGCCAGCCACCACCATGGCGGCATCTATTTCATCGCGGGTGACAAGCAGTTCGATCGTCACGTCGCAGCCGGCATCGACACCTTCGCGATTGAACGGAATGCGCAGCCAGCCGTGAGCGTCCGCCACCGTGCTGATCGAACCGGCGCCGCCGGGCAGCGGTGCCACCACATAGCCGCAGGGGCCGCGCGTAAGACATACGCGGCGAAACTCTTCGATGCCCAGCCGTGAAGTGATCTTGCGCCGCACAGACGCTTCGAGAGTGGGCGGCGCGAGTTGCGCGCTGCCGAGCAGCGCCGCGATCAGCGGCTGCAGGAGTTGCTCGCAGGCGACGATGGCCGAGACCGGATAGCCCGGCACTGCCACCACCGGCGTCGCTTCGACGCGAGCCAGCGCCACCGGGCGACCCGGCGCGATGTCGACGCCGTGGACGAACACTTCACCGAGGGTTTCGAGAACCGGAATCGTCAGATCCTTGCGACCCGCCGAACTGCCCGCGATCACGCAAACCACGTCGAAGGATCGGCACGCGGCGCCGATGGTAGAGGCGAGCGATGCTTCGTCGTCGGCAACGATGCCGAGACGCTGAGGTTGGCCTCCCCACTCGGTGACGAGAGCGGCCATGACTCGCGAGTTGTATTCTATGACTTGTCCAGGCGCGGCAGTGCCGCCGGGTTCGACCACTTCGCTGCCGGTGGCGATTATCGCGACGCGAGGCCTCTGCCTCACGCGCAGTCGCGAGGTTCCGGTCGCAAGCAGAGCGCCGAGATCATAGGGAGTCAGCCGAGCGCCGGCCGGTACCACGACTGCGCCGGCGTCGATGTCTTCGCCTGCACGCCGCACGTCGCGCCCCGGCGGTACCGGACTCGTCACGACGCAGACACCGTCGCTGATCGTCACGTTTTCGATGCGCAGCACCGCGTCGGCCCAGGTCGCGAGCGGGCTGCCGGTATCGACCGCCTGACAGAATGGCTGGGCCGCTGCTTGCTGCTCGCCGCCAGTCTGTCCGCTCGCCAGCAAAGGCAATCGCAGCGGTGTCTGCGCCGACGCGGCAAACGTGTCCGCTGCGCGCACGGCGACCCCGTCCATCGCCGAAGCGCGATAGTGCGGCGAGGGATGCACGGCGAAGAGTGTTTCGGCAGTTACGCGGCCGCAGGCATCACCGACCTCGAGTTCCTCGGCATCGACGCTTGCAACGCCGTTGAGCAGCAACGCGCGTGCTTCGGACAGTGTTTTTCGTTGCAGGAACTTCGCGTGGGGGCTCACAGCAGCAGCACCTCTACTTCGGCGCCGGCATCGACGCCTTCGACGGAACGCGGGATGCGCAGCAGGCCGTCGGCGCGTGCGATCGTCGAGATCGCTCCCGAATTGCCCCGCTGCGGCACCGCCAGCGGCAAGTCGTCGTCACCGTCGCCACGCTGCAGACGCACGCGAACGTAATCTTCGCGTCCGGGCGTCGATGCAATCGACTGCGCTGCGCGTGCACGCAGACGAGGCCTGGTCAGCAGGATGCGATCGAGATGTTCGCCCTCGCGCAGTCGAATCAGCGTGCGGCCGAAGAGTGCGAAGACCACTGCTGCCGAAGCCGGGTTGCCGGGAACGCCGAGAATGGCGGTGTGTCCGGCGCGGGCCAGCATCGTGGGCTTGCCGGGTGCGATGGCGATGCCGTGGAACAGGACCTCGGCGCCCGGCGTGCGCGAGATGGTGGCCAGAACCAGGTCGCGGGTCCCCATCGAACTGCCGCCGGAAAGCAGCAGCACGTCGCACTCGACGAGGGCTCGTTCGAGCATCGCGGTGAGCGCGGATTCGTCGTCGCGGATGACGCCGTAGTCGATGACGGTGGCGCCGGTGGCCGCGGACATGGATTCGAGCAGGTATTCGTTGACGTTGCGTACGCGCCCGCGCGGCAGCTCATCTTCGGGCTCGACGATTTCGTCGCCGGTAGCGGCGACGCCGACCGTCGGTCTGCGGTGGACCGTCACCTCTGAGCAGCCGACGCCGGTGATCACTCCGACATCGCTGCCGCGGATGCGGTGGCCGGCTTCGAAGACCGCATCGCCCTGTCGCAGATCCGAGCCGATTGCGACGGTGTTCTGACCCGGAACCACCGCTCGCCTCACCAGCACGCGGCCGCTGCTTTCTTCGGTGTCTTCGACGATGACCACGGCGTCGGCACCCGGCGGCATCATCGCTCCGGTCGAGACTCGCAGCAGCGTACCCGGTTCGATCGGCTGCAAGGCCTCGGTTCCCATCAGCACTTCACCGATCAGACGCAGAGCGACCGACGAGGTTTCGTCGGCGCCGTAGGTGTCCGCGGCGCGCACCGCGAAACCGTCCATGCTGGAACGGAAGAAGTGCGGAACGTCTTCGCGGGCGGTGACCGACGCGGCCAGTACGCGGCCGAGGCTGCGCCGGCTGGGGACGTTTTCAGTCGCCATCGCCTCCACGCACGCGAGCTGGGCGTAGGCCTGCTCGGCGGTGAGGACGTTCAGAAACGGCTTTACGGTTTTAGGCGACGATGCTCCAGACATGGAAGCTCCCGGCGTACGCGGGCGAGTAAGTCGCCGTCCAGGTGCGCCGTCAGGACTTCGGCGCGATCGTCGGCGCCGCGGGCCAGGACCTTGCCCCAAGGATCGACGATAAGCGAGTTGCCGTAATCCTCGAAGCCCGCCGCGGCGGCACCGAACTGATCCGGCGCCAGCAGGAAAGATTGGTTCTCGATCGCGCGTGCGCGAATCAGCGTTTCCCAGTGGGCCTGTCCGGTCGGTCTGGTAAAGGCCGACGGCATCACGACCACTTCGGCTCCCTGGTCGGCCAGTGCGCGGAACAGTTCGGGAAAGCGCAGGTCGTAGCAGATCGCCAGGCCGATGCGGCCGAGTTCGGTCGTCACGCAAAGCGGTTGGCTGCCCGGAGCCCGAAGATCCGATTCGCGGATCGTGACGCGCCCTGGCATGTCGACGTCGAACAGATGGATCTTCCGGTAGGCGCCGAGCAGGCGCCCGTCGGGGCCGAGCAAGGCCGCAGTATTGAACGGCCTGGCATCATTCTCGGTCCTCTCCAGGATCGAGCCGGCCACCAGGTAGATGCCCAGATGCCGGGCCACGGCGCCCATTTCTTCGGTGATCGGTCCGGGCACCGTCTCGGCCTCGGCCCGTTCGTCCTGGTGAGGTCCGCGCCACGCAAAAACTTCAGGCAGGGCGACGAGTTGTGCTCCGGCAGCGGCAGCCTCTTCGATCCGGCGCGAGGCCTCGGCAAGGTTGGCGGCCTTGTCGGAGACAGACTTGAGTTGAACGACCGAGGCGATGAAGGACTGCATTGTGAGCCGGGCGGAAGCTACGTTCGCGGGTGCTTGGGGTCAACCGTTAGGCAGATGTCGGCATGCCGTCGGGCCTCCTGACGCGGTGGCTGCTCGGTCTCTTGCACGCCCCCATCGGGGCTCATCATGCCACGGCGCGGCAATTTGCTGTCCCCGGCGGCCTTTGCTTTAACGCGCCGAGTTAAAAGAGGGACTGGAATGGGGACCGAGCGGGTCATCAAGCGTTACACCAACAGGAAGCTCTACGATACCGATCAGTCGCGCTACGTGACCCTTGAGGACATCGCGCGTCTGGTAAGGGACAACGAAGAGGTCCGGGTAATCGACAACGAGACGGGAGGCGACCTGACGGCCGTCACCTTCGCGCAGATCATCCTCGAAGAGGAGAAGCGCAAGACCAATCTCATGTCGGTTCCTTTCCTGCGCAAGCTCATCCGTTCCGGTGAGGTGGCAGTGCAGGACCTCACCGACCGCGCCACGCGCGCCATCGACGACGTCATCGACGAGGGTCGCGGGTTCATCGACGACTTGCTCGGCCTTCCCCAGCGACGTCTGGAAAGCCTTCGCGACGTTGCCCGCAAGCAAGTAGACAAGATTCGCCAGTCTCAGCCCATGCAGCGCGAAATCGAGCGCCTGGAAAAGAGCATCCGCGGGATCGAGGAGCTGCTGACGCGGCTTCGCGAAGGTGAAGGCGACGGCGACGACGAGGCAGGCGCGGAGCATGATTCCGAGCAGCGCAGCGGCGCCGCAAACGAAGACGAAGACCCGGCTCTCGAGATCGAAGTCGAGCCCGGCGACGAGAACGGCGAACGTTCGGACCAAGAAGGTCGTCACCGCCACTGAGCGGGTTCGCGAAAGTTCCTTCCTCCAATCTTTACAACCGCTCCGAGCGTCGGTAGAACCAAGTGGCCCATGGCCAAGTCTTCTCGCTCGCGTCGACCTGCCAAGAAACAGGTCGACGAACTTAACCCTCTTCTGGAGCGCCTCAAGGAAATCGCCGCAGCGAGCGGTATGGATGTTCGCGAGGAGAGGCTCTACCGCGAAGTCGGCTATTCGGTGCACAGCGGAGTCTGCCGCGTCGGAGAGCAGGAGGTCCTGCTGCTCGACAAGAACAGCGCCACCGCCGAGAGGATCGACTCCATTTGTGCGATCCTGTCCGAGCGTAATCTCGATTCCCTCTTCATAGAACCGGAATTAAGGCGCCAGATCGGCGGAAAGGCGCTGACGGTCGACGAAGGCGAGGCCGCCGGCGCAACCGTCTGAAGGGCCGCCGGGCGATTGCCCGGCTCTGCGCCCCGCGTCGAGGCTTGCTGCCAGGTGCTCGAAGATGGAGAAGCTGGAAAAGTTCCGCGAGTTCATACGCGACAGCGGACTTAAATCGACGCGCCAACGCGACGAGATCGCCAGTTGGTTTTTTTGCCACCGCGGTCACGTCAGCGCCGAGCAGATTTATCGCGAAGTCAAGGAAGTCATGCCGGGGATCGGTTTCTCGACCGTCTACCGGACCATGAAGCTGCTGGTCGAAGCCGCGTTGGTGGCGGAACGTCACTTCGGAGACGGCGAAGCCCTCTACGAAAACCTTTCGGTTCACCACGACCACTGCATCTGCACCGGCTGCGGCGAGATCATCGAGTTCGAGAACCAACAGATCGAGCAACTGCAGGATTCGGTCGCCGACCGTTTCGGCTTCCTGCTGAGGAGCCACCGGATGGAACTGTACGGTCTGTGCTCGGCGTGCAGACCCAAGGCCGGATAGCCGGAGAACTCCTTGCGACCGGCCCTGGGTCGTAGTGGTGCTACGGCGCCGGCGGGCAGTTGAGTACGATGTCGGTACCTACCGCACGTTTGAGAACCGCGAGCGCGTCGCCGGCAAGGACCGCTCCGCTCGCGTTGGTGTCGCACAGGAAGAGCGGGCACGCGATATTAACACCGACCGCATTCTTCAGGATCTGCAGGGCGTCGGAAGCGGTCAGTATGCCGTTCTGATTGGCGTCGCCGCAGATCGTGTCGACCACGCAGGTGGATGAACAACCGTCGCGGCTCCGGGTATTGCCGTCGTCGCAGGTTTCGACACCGGCGCGAATGAAGCCGTCGCCGCAGGTTGCCAGGGTGCAGTCGTTCAAGCACGCGTCGCTGTTGCTGACGTTGCCGTCGTCGCATTCCTCGCCGCTTTGCACAATGGCGTTCCCGCATACCGGCAGCGTTGTCGTGGTGCTGGTTCCCGGCGTGCGGCACTGGATCTGGCTGATGATCATCTTCGGCTTCGGGTTGATCGTGACGAGTGCGGGGTCGGTGGCCTGAATCAGCGTCAGCGTGAAGTCAGAGGCGATCGGTTCGTCATAAGACAGCGGGAGGAACTGGCAGCGCGCGATGTCGGCCGGCGCCGTGAAGCCGTCCAGGTTCATCAAGGCGCCGCGGATGGTTCGCGCGGTCTCGTTGTCGTTGAACGAAGCATTCGAGCCAGGTCTCAGGTTGGTGCATGCAACCTTGCCAGCCGAACCGGTGAATTCGCCGGGAGCGTTCTGGTAGCCGAGTTGCCAGTCCAGTGATCCGATCGTGGCAGCCGTGGTCACGCGCAGGGTCAAATCGCAGAACATCTGCGGCGGAACAGTGGTCGTGACCGGGTTGGTGGTAGTCGTGGATGTGTCGGAGGTCGTGCAGTCGGGGAGTCGAACGACGATTGCCGGGAGCTTTGTCAGCGGGCTTCCGTCCGGCGCGGCGGCATCGAGTATGGTCACCGTGAAATCCGCAGGGGCCAGGATGCCGCCGCTGTCGGTGAAGGTGCAGTGAGCTATGGTCGCGGGGCCGGTAAACCCGTGAATGCTGATGAAGCTGGCGCTGAGTTGTCTGGCGTCGACGTTGTCGGCGAACAGGCCCACGGCAGCGAGGACGTCGTTGGTGCAATCGACTTTGTTCTGGAGGTTGAGGGCAAAGGCGCCGGCAGCAGCCGTGTAATCGACCGTCACCTGCAATGAACCGAGAGCCGTCGGGTCGTCCAGGCGCAGCACGACGCTGCACGTTCGCGAACCGGCTGCCGAGGCCGGAGTACACATGAACACGGCGGCGACTAGTGCGCCGACGAGGCGCGGAAATAATTGTCGCATCTGAAATCTCGTCCTCGAGGGGCTCGACCCGGCGTGACCAGTCGGCAAGTCTCAGCCCGAATGCCAAGCAGTGTGCCCCAACCGTCCCCGCTTTGCACTCCGGTTTCTTGCGGCTCCACCGTCACGCGAGACAAAACAGGTCGGCAGCGTTGCGTGCGGTGGCCTCGATCACGGCCTGCGCTGTCACTCCGTGCGCGGTTGCGAGAGTCTCGGCCACATGGGCGACGAAGGCTGGTTCGTTGCGTTTGCCTCGATGGGGAGGCGGCGCCAGATACGGGGAGTCGGTCTCCACCATCAAACGGTCCAGCGGCAGACGCGCCGCGATGTGGCGCAGGTCCTGCGACTTCGGAAAGCACACGACGCCCGAAAACGAGATAAGCAGTCCGTAATCGAGGTACCAGCGTGCGTTTTCGTAGGTGCCGGTGAAGCAGTGGACCACGCCGCGCAGGCCGCCGGGAGCTTCGGTGGTGAGCACTTCGCGCAGGTCGTCGTCGGCGTCGCGGCAATGGAGAACTATGGGTTTGGCCGTGCGCCGCGCCAGCGCGATGTGACGGGCCAACGCTTCGCGCTGGGCCTTGCGCGGACTGTGGCCGTAGTAGTAGTCGAGTCCGGTCTCGCCGACCGCGACGACTTCGGGTTTCTCCAGCAGCGCCTCGATGCGCGCTTCGATCAGATCGTCGTAGTTCCTGGCGTCGTGAGGGTGGATTCCCGCCGTCGAACGCAGGAAGGGAAAGCGTCTGGCCAACTCGTAGGATGCTTCGCTGTCTTCGATCGGCCCGCCTCCGCCGACCGCAACCATGTGCGTGAGGCCGGCCTGACGTGCGCGTTCGATCACCGCATCGCGATCGGCGTCGTAACGGCGATCGGCGAGGTGACAGTGGGTATCGACGAGGCCGACGCTCATCAGCTACGCACTACTTGGCAACTTCGTCGACTTCGATTTCTATGCGCGGAAACAGCCGCTCGGGCTGCCCGACCAGGTGGCCGGGACAAAAGCTGCGCCTCCACGGCGGCGCGGGATCGGCCAGTCGTCCGGCCTCTGCACCCAGCAGCGTGGCTATCTTTGCCGAGGTTTCCGGCATGAACGGTGCGAGCAGGCGCGCCAGATGGCGCAGGGCGTCGCACAGCACATGCAATACGGCGCCGACGCGCGGTTTCTGCTCATCGTCCTTCCAGAGCTTGAACGGCTCCATCTCGACGATGTACTTGTTGCACGCCGCCACCGCTTTCCAGATTTCCTCGAGAGCGACGTGGGGCATCGTTCTTTCGAGCGCCGCGATCGCGCGCGTCTCGGCTTCGACGAAAGCCTGTTCGAGCGTGTGGTCGGCCACGCGCTCGGTGTCTTCGTTGATCGCCTGCACGCGGCCTTCGAAATACTTGTGCTGCATCGACAGCACACGGCTGACGAGGTTGCCGATGCCGTTGGCGAGATCGGCGTTGAAGCGTTCGACGAAAGCCTTTTCCGTGAAGCTCGAATCTGAACCGAAAGCCATGTCGCGCAGCATGAAGTAGCGGAAGCCGTCCATGCCGAAGCGCTCGCGCATGTCCAGCGGCCGGATCACGTTGCCGAGCGATTTGGAGATCTTCGACTCGTCCATGGTCCAGTAGCCGTGCACGTGCAGCGCGCGGTACACCGGAATCCCGGCGGCCATCAGCATCGTGGGCCAGAAGACCGAATGCGGTTTGAGGATGTCCTTGGCGATGAAGTGGTGGGCTCCGGCCCAGTAGGCCTCCCAGTCGTCGGGGCGCGCGTGACGCAGCGCGCTCAGGTAGTTGATCAGCGCATCGAACCACACGTAACAGACGTAGCGGTCGTCGAACGGAAGCTCGATACCCCAGGTCAGCCGCGACTTGGGCCGCGAGATGCAGAGGTCGCCGATAGGTTCGCGCAGCAGTCCCAGGACTTCGTTGCGATAGCCGACCGGAGTGATGAGTTCGGGATTGGCTTCGAGGTGGGCAAGCAGCGCATCCTGGTAGCGGCTCATGCGGAAGAAGTAGTTCTCTTCGGCGATCCACTCGGGCTCGGTCTTGTGGTCTGGGCACTTGCCGTCCACCAGTTCCCGGTCGGCGTAGAAACGTTCGCACCCGACGCAGTAACGCCCGCCGTATTCGCCGAAGTAGATGTCGCCGGCGTCGTGGACTTTCTGCAGGACCTCGCGCACGAAGGCGACGTGGTAGTCGTCGGTGGTACGCATGAAGTGATCGTAGGAGATCCCGCAGGTGTCCCACGTTGAGCGGAAGATGCGCGACACGCCCTCGGCGTACTGCTTCGGATCCTGGTTCTTCGCTTCCGAGGCGCGGGCGATCTTGTCGCCGTGTTCGTCGGTGCCGGTCAGGAAGAATACGTCGCGGCCCATCGAGCGATGGAAACGCGCGAGCGTGTCGACGACCACGGTGGTGTAGGTGTGGCCGAGGTGGGGCTCGGCGTTGACGTAGTAGACGGGCGTTGTGAGGTGGATCTTTTCTGCCATGACGAGCGGGTCAGGCTCTCACATTCAACAGCATGTCGCGAATGGCCAGACGCGCGTTGGCGTTGCGATTCAGCGCCGTCATCGTCCAGTGGATGCGCGCCGCTTCTTCGAGCAGAGCCGCGGTGTCGGCGCCGGCCGCGCGGTCCAGAATCCCGCAGAGCAGGGCGGATGGTTCGTGCGCTCTGTCGCCGAGGCTGCTCTTCACTTTGGCGAGTTGCCATTCGAGCAGTTCGCCCAGGGCGTAGCCGGACTCCTTGCGCGAGACCAGGGTCTGCACGACCGAGTCGATCTCGACGTCGCCGCTTCTCAACTGTTCGTAGGCCACGAGCATGGCTTCGCGCTCGGCCAGACCTTCGGCATCGTAGCCTGCGGCGCGTGCGACGCTGCCGTGGGCACAGGCCGCGGCGGCCGCGGCTTCTTCGGGCTCGCGCCCGAGGCTGACCAGGACCGCCGCTACGTCGGCGTCGTCGAGATTCCCGAACGCGAGGTGCCGGCAGCGCGAACGTACCGTCGGCAGCATCGACGAAGCGTTGTCGGCCACCAGCACGATGACGGCGAACCCGGGAGGCTCCTCGAGAAGTTTGAGCATCGCGTTCTGCGCGTCGACGGTCATGTCGCCTGCGTCGCGGACGATGCCGATGCGCGGTCCGCTTCGCGTCGGGCGCAGTGACAGTCGCTGAAGCAGCGAGCGACTCTCGGCGATGCCGATCGAGCGCTTGTCTTCGGGAATCGCAATCTCAACCACGTCGGGATGAACGCCGCCGGCGATCAGACGACAACTGTCGCAAGGCGGCTCGCAGTCTCCTGCCTGCGGGCACTTGAGCAGCGTGGCCCACCAGCGGGCGGTCAGGAACTTGCCTACGCCGCGCGGTCCCGAGAAGAGCCAGGCGTGGTGCAGTCCGCGGCTGTGACCATTGGCGAGTGCGACCGCCAACCCGCGCAGCGAAGCACGAACGTCTGTGTGGCCGAGCGGTTCGAGGACGCGATTCATCGCCGCGGGTGTGCCCGGCGCGCCGGGGCGCTCGACTCGGTGCCGGCACCTGTGCCGGACTCCGCGGCCGGGGAAGCCGCGGCTGCCGCGAGTCCCGCTTCGACCGCCGCGATGCACGCCAGCGTGACGGCATCTTCAGCCGCGTTGCCTTCGATGCGCACGATGCGTTCGGGGTGCGCCGAGTGCAGCGCGACGAATCCGTTGCGGATGCGCTCGTGAAACGCGAGCGGTTCGGCTTCGAAGCGGTCGCCGGGTCCGCCGCTGCGGGTCTTGGCGCGGCCCAGGCCGACTCGCACTTCGCAGTCGATCCACAGTGTCAGATCGGGGACGACTCCGCGTGATGCGAAAAGGTTGAGTTCTTCGAGCCATGCCAGATCGTGGCCGCGGCCGTAGCCCTGGTAGGCCATCGTAGAGTCGCTGTAACGATCGCAGATGACGGTCTTGCCGCTGTCGAGGGCCGGCAGGATAACGCTCGCCACGTGCTGGGCGCGATCGGCCATGAACAGCAGCAGTTCCGCGCTCGGGTCGAGATTGCTGCGCGGATCGGCAAGCAGGCTGCGGATCTGGGCGGTGACTTCGGTGCCGCCGGGTTCGCGGGTGACGACGATCTCGGTGCCCTTACCGCGCAGGTGCGCGGCAATGCGGGCTGCCTGTGTGGACTTGCCGCATCCTTCGATGCCTTCGAGAGTCAGGAACAACGGCACGGCGCGCGGAGTGTTGCCGCCCCGGCTTCCTGAGGCAACCGGCGGCAGTCCGTTCACGATGGCCCATCGGCGGCGGGCGCGGCATGCTCGCCTGAACGTGGCTTGCGGTACGCAGTTGCTCAATATCGCCGCGCCTTCCCTGTTGTATCCGGATGCTTGCGAGGAGACTGCTGGAATGTCTTGGCGGAGTGTTCATCACTGGTTGCAGCGGGCGGGGTCTTCGAGGGTGCGCTCAAGGGTGCGTGTGGCCTGGCCGCAGCGGGCGGTGGCGCGCAGTACGCACCAGGAAGGGCCGCGGCGCACCAGCGCGGTGGTCAGGCTGAATACCTCGTTCGCAACCAACGCCGCGGCCGCCGAAGGATCGGTGACTACGGCGTTGATGGCCAGGCCCGACAATGCGGCGTAGCGGGCACAGAGTGCGTCCTGTCTGGCTCGCACTTCACGAGCCACGGCTCCGGCCCTGGCAAGCAGCGCTGCCGACAGCACGGCTGCCGCCGCCGCAAGCAGCACCACCAGCAGCAGCGCCGCGCCGCGCTGCCCGTCGCCGCTGCCGCCGCGGCGTGCGCGTTCGTATAGCGAAACCGTGCCGCACCGCCGGCGATTCACGCGCCGTCGATCTCGCGCCGCCGTCTTCGCTTTTGCGGTGCCGGGTGGACCCCGGCGCAGGCCGTTCATCGGCGTGTCGCCTCCGGGATTGCGAATAGAAGATGCAGAGACTGGCTGCCGTTGCCGGCAAGCGGAGCCGGCGCGCTGCCGGGCTCCACGTTTACTTCGAGCAGTGACGCGGTCGGTGCCAGCGTACTGGCGCCGAAGCGATCGTAGGCCGTGATGTCGGCGCTCGCTCGCTCGAACTCGAGAACCGTCATGGTCTGATATCCGAGGCGGTGTCGCAGCCTGACCCGCGAAGCATCGTTGACGATTTCGATGGCGGTGCTTTCCGAACCGCTGTCAGAGACGTTGCCGTCTCCGTTAAGGTCAGCGCGAAACACCGCTCTGTCGCTCGCCAGATCACGCAGCGCGGCCGGACGCGTGGGGCCGGATCCGGCGGCAGCGGCTGCACGATCGATCAAGGTCTCGAACTGACGCACGGCGAAGAGCCTTCCGCAGAGATCTCGGGCCTGCGCTTCGATGCGTACCGCCTGTTGCATCGCGGCCAGGATCGAAGCGAGCAGGATGGCCGCAATGGCCAGTGAGCAGGTGGTCTCCAGCAACGAAAACATCGTTTCACCTCACGGCCGGCGTGCGCGGTGCAGTCTCATGAGCACGCCGCCGGTTTGACCAGAACCGACAGTTCGACGGCATCTCCCGTGCGGCGAACGGCCGCCGACCCATGAAGTCGGTCGAGTCCATTGCCGCCGCCGCTGCGGCTGATCGAGCAGACGAAGGCGGACGGACAGGAGTAAGGCGGTCCGCACGGGCAGCCGATTTCGCTTTCGAGCAGGTTGCGCGCGACGTCGATGGTGGCGGTGCGCATCTCGGACGCGGCCAGAATGGAGGCCGATGCCTGCAGCGAGCGCCCCAGTTCGGCGCAGAGCATTCCCGTCAGGACCAGCGCGGCGGCGCATTCGATCATCGTGGTGCCGCGCGCGCAGCCGCCACTCATCGCACCATGCCTCGCTGGTTCACGACGATGGTTGCCGCGGCCTTGCCTTTGCCCAGCACTACGGTGGCATTGTCGGCCAGGCCCGTGGCGCGAAAGTCGACGCCGGCGTCGGCGGGCGAGTCGATGATGGTCACGCCGTCGGGCAGCTCGACGTGGCGGCCGGAAGGCACGATATCCAGTGTGGATGAAGCGACCACGGCGCGCACTGTCACGGTGGTTTCCTGAAGGTAAGCCAGGCGACGGCCATCGAGCAGCGCGTCGATTACCAGACTCCGCGCGGCCTCTACGCGCAGCGAATCGGCCAAGGCTCCGGCGCCCTGGATTCCCGCCGTGGCGGTCATGCCGATCAGTGCCAACACGACGATCAACTCCAACACTGAGAAGCCCGCTGACATGGCGTGTTTGTCGCGCCTTCGCGGCGTGCTGCGCAATGCCGTCGGCGTAATGTTCAGCAGCGCCGTGTTCGCGGCCGCGGCGCCCGGCGTTAAATCCGCGGCCACGACGGGTGGCGGCCTCATGGGTTCCGCGTGCGGCGCCGGTCACGAGCGTCGGATGCTCGGCGATCCGACGGCGCCGGGCGAACGTGAGTCGGTGCGCCGACTTCTCAGCAACCCTTCCAGTTTGGTTTGCGCTTTTCGGCGAATGCCCTCGGGCCTTCGCGAAAGTCTTCGGAGCGGGACAGGTCTCTGACGGCCGGGAACTTGATCTTCACGGCTTCTTCCAAAGGATGGCCGAGGCTGCCCATTGCGACCTGCTTGCTGGCGCGCACCGACAGCGGCGCGCATTCGAGAATCTCGGCGGCCCACTCGCGCGCTCGCTGCATCAGTTTGTCGGGGGCGACTACCTCTTGCGCGATGCCGAGACGATAGGCTTCGGCGGCGTCGACGTGGCGCCCGGTGAGCATCAACGCCATCGCATTTTTGAGTCCGATCTGACGCGGCAGGCGGTGCATGCCGCCGGCCAGCGCGGCCAGGCCGACCTTGGGCTCGGGCAGACCGAACTTCGCCTTCTCGGACGCGATGATGATGTCGCAGGCCAGTGCGATCTCGAATCCGCCGCCGAGAGCAAAGCCGTTGACGGCAGCGATGATCGGCTTGAAAAGGTCGAAGCGGTTGGTGAGGCCGCCGAAGCCCGCCGGTGGAATGTCGACCACTCCGTTGTTCTGCGCGGTCCAGCGCAGATCGTTGCCGGCCGAGAACGCGCGCTCGCCGGCGCCGGTGACGATCGCGACCCACAGGTCAGGGTCGGCCGCGAAACGGTCGAATACGTCGCTCATTTCCTTGTTGGCGGGCGGGTGCAGCGAGTTCAGCGAATCAGGACGGTTGATCGTGACGACGAGGAGCCGTCCTTCGGCCTGGGCGGTTACGAACTCGTAGCTGGGCAGACTCATGAAGAACCTCCTTGCGGCGCGCTTTGGCAGCTTCGCGGGGGCGGACTCGCAAACGCGGCGTCGTGCGCGGTTGTCAGAACAGCGGCGGATGCGACAGGTAGAGTTCGATGATGCGGGGGCCGGCCAGCATGTACAGGATCGAACCAAATGCCAGGAAGGGACCGAAGGGGATTTCCATGTCGAAGCGGCGCCCCCGCGCCACCATCAGTATCAGCCCGACGGTAGATCCGACGATGGCCCCGGCCATCAGGCTGAATAGCGGCGCCTGCCAGCCCTGAAGTCCGCCTATCATCGCCAGCAGCTTGACGTCGCCGAGGCCCATGCCCTCGTGACCGCGCACCTTCTCGTATGTCCACGCGAAGGCCCACAGCATTCCGCCGCCGAGAAGGATGCCTGTGACCGAATCGCGCACAGTGATGTGCCCGACGACGAACGCGGCCGCCGGAGCGATCAGGATCGAGGGCCAGGTGATCTGGTCGGGAATGATGAAGTAGTCGATGTCGATGAAGGTGACGACCACCAGCGCCGACACGATCACGAGATCGAGAACCGTTTCGCGCGGCGGTATGCCGGCGGCGACGACGAGCACGAACAGCAAGCCGGTCAGAGCTTCAACCAGCGGATAGCGGATCGAGAAATTTTCGGTGCATGTGCGGCAGCGGCCGCGCAGCACGACGTAGCTGATCAGCGGAAAGTTGTCGTACCAGGCCAGCGGGTTCTTGCAGCTTCGGCAGTGCGAGCGCGGCGCCACCACTGACTCGTCGTGCGGCAGCCTGACGGTACAGACGTTGAGGAAGCTGCCTATGATCAGGCCGAGCAGCAGGGCGAAGAGCAAGATCACCAGGGATTACTCCGGCTCTCAGGCGCGTCGCAGTGCCGGCCGCTTGCCGGATTGGCGTGGGAGAGAGCAGGGCCGGAACCGTCGCATCGCGCGTATGCTACCCGGCTCCGGCCCTCGAGCAAGTTCGTCTCACGCTCGCTCAACGCACGGTGGAACTCAGGGCCGGGTCGGCGCCGCTGTTCCAGCGGAAGTCGCGATGGCCCGCCGGGTGCGAGGCGGTCGCCGCGAAAGTGGTTTCGTCGGCGCCCTGGATCGTGACGTCGACGCCTTCGGAAGCAGCGAAGCCCGACAAAGCCCCGGCGTTGTCCGCGTAGGTCGCGCTGCTCGCACGGTAGAGTTCCTGCGCCGCTGCCAGGTTGCGAAGGTCTTGCTGGGCTCTGGAGTCGTAGGCGGCGGCACGGAACTCGCCGAAGCGCGGCAGTGCCGCCGCGATCAGGATGCCGAGGATCGCGACGACGACGAGCAGTTCGAGAAGGCTGAAGCCGCGGGCGGACCGCGGACGATGAAGAAGCGAACGGGTATTCATTGGGAACCTCCAAGCAGCAGTGATGCGGAACCGAGCATTGGCTGATACAGAGCGAGCACTCCGCCGCCGACGGCGCAGGCCATCACGACGACGGAAACGGGTTCGGCCAGGCGGCACAGGCGCGTGACGGCTTCGTCGGCGGCTTGCCCTTCGAGAAGGCCGAGCTTCGAGAAGGCGTCGGCGTAGTTGCCGGTGGCCTCGGCGATCTCGAGCAGTGCAACGGCGTCGCCGCTGCGGTCGAGGTCGGCCGAGACCCACGCCTGGCTGAGCGGGACGCCGCGTCTGAGCAGGCGAAGACAGCGCGTCAGACGCTCGGCTACGATGACGTTGACCGAGGCCCGCGCCGCCAGTGCGAGTGCTTCTTCGGCTTCACATCCGGCCGCGAACAGCAGCGCCAGCAACCCGCAACTCGCGTGCATCGCACTGGGCGCAAACAGCGCTCGCAGCAGCGGGACTGCGATTGCGGCGCGCGCACACAGGCGCCGCCATCGCAGGCTCTGGGACCGCGCCAACCCGGCAGCGGCGATCATCGTTCCCGCTGCGAGCACGACGTAGAGACCGTAGCGTGCAGCCGCGTCTCCAAAAGCGAGCAGGCCCCGCGTCGTTGCCGGCAGTTGAGCCTTGTGGCCCGCGTATAGACTCGTGAACGACGGCAGCACGACGATTGACAGGAACGACAGCGAGGCCAACGCGCCGACCATCAGGATGCACGGATAGGTCAGCGCGGAAGCGATGCGGCGCAGGCCCGCGCTGTCGTGTTCGATACGCTGGGCCAGCAGCGTCAGCGTGCGTGCGGTGGCGCCGCCTGCTTCGCCGGCGCGCACGACGGCAATTTCGGCTTCGGAAAACGGCAGGCCGGGGCCGGCCATCGCGGTCGACAGCGAGTGGCCGCGGCGAACCGCCACCGCCAGACGCGCCAGGCAGGCGTCGCTGCCGCTGCGCGCTTTGCGACGCGCCGATGCCGCCAGCGCGTCACCGGTCGTCATGCCTGCGGCGGTCAGGGCCGCCACGCGCGCGAGCGCTCGCACGGCGTCGTGGCGAGAAATCGCCGGCGTGCGCGTGCGTCCAAAAAGACTCAGTTCCAGCGGGTTCACGCTCTTCCCTCCTCGTCGCTTTCGTCGAAGGGTGCGGTGCATTCGTCGCCGGGCCACGGGCAGTGCGCGAGCACTTCTTCGAGCGTGGTGCGGCCGCCGAGCACGTGGACGAGGCCGGCCGCGCCGAGGCTGCCGGGACTGAAGGGCGCGGGCGCATCGTCTTCGCCGCCGGCGATTTCGAAAAGCCCGATGCGACCGCGATAGCCGCTGCCGTTGCAGCGTGAGCAGCCGCTCGCGGCGGGCATCGCTTCGGGAAAACCGACACGGGCGCGTTCGAAGAACCGGCGCGCCTCGGTGCGGCCCGACCACGCGGTCATAACGCGACAGTGGATGCAGAGCCGCCTCACCAGCCGTTGCGCGATCACCAGCGACAGCGTCGCGTCGATGAGATAATCGGCGACGCCCATTTCGGGAAGCCGCAACAGCGCCTCGCGCGTGTCGCTGGCATGGACGCTGGTCAGCACCAGGTGGCCGGTCAGCGCAGCGCGGCAGGCGATGCGCGCGCTTTCCGCGTCGCGGATCTCTCCCACCATCAGGACGTCGGGGTCCTGACGCAGGAGTGCGCGCAGCACTGCGCTGAAGCTGCGCCCGACATCGTCGTCGATCGGCACCTGCGAGACGCCCTCTACGTCGAGTTCGACGGGGTCTTCGACGCTGACGACCGAACGCGTCGGTCCGCGCAGCGCGGCTATCGCCGCGTACAAGGTGGTCGACTTGCCGCTACCAGTTGGTCCTGCAACCAGCACGAGTCCGTTGGATCGTGCCAGTGCAGCTTCGAAGCGGCGCCGCTCGCGCAAAGGCATGCCGATGTCGCCGAGCGTCGGTGCGGCGCCGCCGTGATGAAGCAGACGCAGCGCTATTTTCTCGCCGCGCGCAACCGGCAGAAAAGCCGCGCGTACGTCGACGCGCTCGCCGTCCGGTCCCGCAAACGTGAAGCGTCCGTCCTGGGGCAGGCGTCTTTCGGCCAGGTCGGCGCGGGCCAGCAGACGGACGCGTGTCAGCAGCGCCGGGACCAGCGATGCCGGAGGTGACGCAAGGTCGTGCAGGTGGCCGTCGACGCGCATGCGGATGCGCAGCCCGCCGCGATCCGGTTCGAAGTGCAGATCGGAAGCCTCCGCCCGGATCGCATCTGCGAGAACCGCGTCGAGCAACCGTACTGCCGGCGCGATGGTGTCGCCGGCCGCATCGCCGCCGGTGCGCATGCGCGTGGACTGGTGGCGCGTCTCTCGGGAATTGCCTGCGTTGGTCGACACACCGCGAGGCTAGAGCAGCGCTGACCTGCGCGGCAACGACGCAGATGTGATGAAGAACGTGTTTTCGATGTGCCGCCGCGGGTGCGACGCAGGGCGGTTGCGGTGACGGCGGGCTCAGGCCGCGAGGAGTTCCGCGACCAGGATCGCGGTTGCAAAGATCAGCCAGACCACGACCGGTACGACGAGGGCTGCACTCGAACGCGAAACGGACCACGCCCGCGCCACCGCCGAAACCGCGAGGGCCAGACTGGCGAGGCATCCGATCAGTCCGCCCACGACGCTGCCGATCGCCAACGAGTAGAGCGGCCATGACAGGCAAGACAAGACGAGTGTGGTCAGGCGGGCTCTTGCCGATAGCGCGTTGTCGGCAAGGGCGTGGCTGATTGCAGCGCAGTTCAGGTTCCAGCGCGCCGCGGCCATCAGCGCGAACAGGAGCATCCACACCAGGCCGATGATGAAACCGGGTGGCGCGAAGAATGGTTCACGTGCGGGATCGACCGTAGCGTTCCATCCCAGCGTGAAGATGAGTCCGTTCATGAGCGACGCCGCGCCGACGGTGGCAACGACGTTGAGCGCCAATGCGTGGGAACTGGTGTGGTTGAGAACTTCGACGATCGATCGGGGAGTTTCGCGTGGCATATGGTTGTTGTCGACCAGTGCGGTCGGTGGCGCAATGCGGCCGCGCCGAAGTCGCCGCAAATCTCTCACTGGAACCGGGCGTCCCGCATTGCAACCGTGGAGATGGTCGGCCAATCTCCGCCGGTCGCTTTCGGTGGCCGTGTCGCTACCACTCGATCCAGCAAGGAGCGCGAGTCGCATGTTGAAGCAGAGCCCGCAGATTCCAAGCGTGGCCGGGATTCTCGGGCCGATCCTGGCGAAGGTGTCGGTTGGCGATCAGCCGTTGCTGCTGGCGTTGGCCGAGCGGCTGGGTGCCGAGCGTTACCGTGAGTGGGCGGCGCGCGAAACCGATGCGGCCGACAAGGCTTTGCTGCTTGGATGCGCGGATCGCGAGGACGAGATCGCCTCGCGTATTGAATCGCTCAGGCCCGAAGCCAAGGCGGTGCAGCGCCGTCTTCTTGAAGAACACTCCGAGCTCGTCGAACTCGACCGTGCGCTGTTCGCCGGCCGTCCGTTGCGCGAGCAGTACGCCATCCAGGCCAAAGGCGAGAGACTCGCCGCCGCTACCTGGAAGGCGGTCGCCGGCGCCAGCCGGCACGCGGCCGTGCGGGAGTTGTTCTCGGCTTGCGCCAGGCTCGAGGAAATCAGCGCGGGAGTCCTCGAGACGCTGATCGGGCGCGACCGGATGCTCTAACTAGGCCGCGGTCTGTTGCGTGCACTGGATCAGCAACTGTCCCGCCAGACCTGCCTGGCGATGCACGCCGATCGCCAGCACTTCGGGTGATCTCGTGATCTCCGCGAAAGCCGCACGCGACGGATATTCGACGATCGCCGCCATGTCCCACAGTTCGTCCACCTCACCGACGACCAGCGCATCGATCGTGGAACTGAAGATGAAGCGTCCGCCGGCCTTTTCGACGATTGCCCGCATCGCGTTAGCGTAGCGCATGTAGGCTTTCCGCCCGGAAATTCGCGGTGCGTCGGGCTCGGCGTAGCTCGCTTCGTCCTTGAACTTCAGCAGGTTCAGCATCGTGATCGGTGCGTTTCCACCGAGGTTCAGCAGCGCTTCCACTTGTTCGCGTTTCGGGTAGACGGCGTTTTCAACTTTCATGGTGTGATCCTGCGGCATCGCTCAGTTGGTTACGAACTCATTGATCAAGGCGGCGATCTCGTCGGGTTTGTCTTCCTGCAGGAAATGGCTGCCGCCGGTAATCGTCACGTGCTTGCGGTTCCTGGCTCCGGGGACGCGCTGTTGGAATACGTTCTCGCCGCCCTTGGAGATCGGGTCCTGGTCGCTGAAGGCGGTCAGGAACGGTTTATCGAAGCGCTCGAGAATCTTCCACGCTGCCTTGTTTTCGGCCACGGACGCGTGCTGAGGCGTTACCGGGATAAGCGGCGGGAAAGCGCGCGCACCCGCTTTGTAGCTCTCCTCCGGAAACGGGGCGTTGTAGGCGGCCTTCTCTGCCGCGGACAGTTCGCGCGCCGTGCCCATGTTGACGATGTCGCCTACCGGGAACTCCGGAACCGTCTGGCTGAACGCGACCCAGTTGCGCAGCGCCTCGGACGCGCCGCTTCCCTCGGGAAGCCCGGTGTTGGCGACGATCACTCGTGCAAAGCGGTCGGGGAAGGCAGCCACCAAGCGAAGTCCGATCAGGCCGCCCCAATCCTGACAGAACAGTGTGATGTCGCGCAGGTCGCTCGCGATCAGCCACGAAGTCATCCACGCCACATGACGCTCGTAGGTGTAATCCGTCACCGCAGCGGGTTTGTCCGAGCGTCCGAACCCGACCAAGTCCGGTGCGACGGCTCGATG
Source organism: uncultured bacterium (assembly GCA_903893315.1). Taxonomy (GTDB): domain Bacteria; phylum Desulfobacterota; class Binatia; order UBA1149; family CAITLU01; genus CAITLU01. The sequence continues at coordinate 51,663 of CAITLU010000013.1, read as the reverse complement.
CCCCTGCGCGGCCAGGCGGGCGATGATGCGCCGGTACAGAAATGACCACGAGGGTTCGCCGTGCATGAGCAGCACCGGCGCGGCCTGGGCCGGGCCTTCGTCGATGCAGGCGATGCGCAGCTTGTTCGAGGCGGCATCGGTGATGAGGTCGTAGCGCGGCGTGTACGGGAAATCGGGCAGGGCGGCGAAGCGCTCGTCGGGTGTTCTCAATATCTGCATGCTTGTTCTCCGCGTGACGGCGACGGCAGGGCGGCAGGCCCGATTGGCATAGCGCCGATCGCCGTGACACTTCTGTCGTCAATAGACGTGCCGCGTTGTCGAGGCCAGCCGCCCAAGGCCGGCGCCGCGTCGCGCCGCAGCCAGGCGCGGACGAAGCGACTCATGAAAGATGATGTCCCGTACAACACGGGCCTGGTCGCGGCCCCCATGAATCTGGTGCTGGTCGGCGGCGGCCACGCTCACATCGAGGTGCTGCGGCGCTGGAGCCGCGCGCCGCTTGCCGGTGTCGATCTGACGCTGATCGTCGATCGGCCCCGCGCCGTCTACTCTGGCATGGTTCCCGGTTTCGTTGCCGGCGACTACCGGTGCGGCGATATCGAAATCGACGTGGTGGCGCTGGCGCGCGCGGCCGGTGCCCGCGTGGTCGAAGCTGCCGCAACATCGCTGGACCCGGCAAGGCGCTCGATATCGCTTGCGACCTACGCCGCTGCCGATGCGGCGGGAGCACCGGCAGCGACTGTTTCGTACGACGTGGCGAGTCTCGACGTCGGTTCTTCGGTGAGGGGGCTCGAACTTCCCGGAGTGCGCGAACACGCGCTGGCGACCCGACCGATCGGCGATTTCATCGGTCGCGTCGGCGAGGCGGTCGAGGCTTGCGTGCAGCGCAGCGGCAGCAGCGTGCGGGTGGTGGTGGTCGGCGGTGGCGCGGCCGGATTCGAACTGGCGTTCACGCTCGGAAGCCGCATCCGGCGCTCGGGCGTCGATGCTCAGATCCTCGTCGTCAGCGAAAGCGGGCAAGGGATGGCGGGGTGCACGCCGCGCGCCGCGCGTTCGATCGAGCGCGAAGCGGCGCGCTTTGTCATCAGCGTCGTACATGGTCGACGCGCGTGTGCGGTCGATGAAGCCGGGGTGCGGTTGGTCGCGAGTGCGACGGCGCAGCGCGCGGCGGACGAATCACGCATCGACGCCGATCTGGTCGTGTGGGCGACCGGCCCGGCGCCGCCGCCGGTGCTTGCAGCATCCAGGCAGCTTCCCCTCGACGCGCGAGGTTTTCTGCGCGTGCGTTCGTCGCTGCAGGTGCCCGGATACGACGATCTGTTCGCGGTCGGTGATTGTGCGTCGATGGACGCCGCGCCGTGGGTGCCCAAGGCCGGCGTCTACGCGGTACGACAAGGGCCGGTCCTCGATGCCAATCTGCGCGCGTATCTGTCGGGCCGCCGGCCGCGCGCCTACCGCCCTCAGCGTGACTTCCTTTCGATCCTGAATCTCGGTGACGGCCGCGCACTGGCCATCAAAGGCTGGGTCGCTGTAAGTGGCCGCCTCGCGTGGTTGCTCAAGGACCGCATCGACCGCCGTTTCATGTTACGCTACCGCAGGGCCACTCAGCCTTTGCCGCGAATCTTGTAGTTGCCGCGCGCCTGATCGTAATCGAGCGCGACCAGGCCGCGAGTCTCGGCATCTTTGAGCAGCTCCACGAAGCCCTGGTAGCCGTAGCGTTCCTCGCGAAAATCAGGGTGGACGCGCCGCAGCGTCTGCTTGACCAGAGATCCCCACACCGGGTCGTAATCTTCTTCGAGCGACGAGACGATGGCGACCAGCATGTCGATCGCTTCTTGTTTGACGTCCTGCTTGGCCTCTTTCGGCGTACGCGCGCTGGCCGGCCGCGGCGGGGCCTTTTTCTTTTCGGCCGAACGCACCAAGTCGTCGTAGTAGAGGAACTCGTCGCAACTCGACACCAGCAGCTCCGAAGTCGAGGCCTTTACGCCGCAGCCGATGACTCGTTTGTTGTTCTCCTTGAGCTTCGAGACCAGCGGCGAGAAGTCGCTGTCGCCCGACAGCAATGCGAACGCGTCGATGTGGCTCTTGGCGTAGCAGAGGTCGAGGGCGTCGACGACCATGCGGATGTCGGCGGAGTTCTTGCCGCTCATCTTGTTTTGCGGGATGTCGATCATCTCGATGCCCTGAGAATGGAACTCGCGCACCGCGCCGCGGTAACGATTCCAGTCACAGTAGGCGCGTTTGAAAACGATGCGGCCTTTTTCGAGCAGGCGCTTGAGCACGAGGTCGATGCGGAACTCTTCGCTGTGCAGGTCGCGAGCACCGATGGCGAGGTTCTCGAAGTCGACGAAGACGGCGATCAGGGTTTCGTCTGCCATGAGGGTCTCCTGTGTCGGGGCGCTGCCGCCGGGTGCTGCGTTGCGGCCCGGCAGCTCCCCGGCATGGCCGCGCCGAAGTCGTCGCGACCATAAGGCAAGAGCGGCGGTGAGCCCAATGGTGAAGCCGGCTCGTGGTGCGCAGCGGGCGTGAGGTGCCGGCGGCGGGGTGTTGCGCGGCGGCACGGCGCCGTGAGCGGGCGCGGCGGCCACGATGCATTCGCCCAAGGCATCGGTGTCGAGCGATTGTCGGCGGGGACGGCGATCCTGTATCAGGTGACAGCAAAGCGACGGCGGCTTGCGCGGTCAGCGTACCGAGGCAGCCCGGCGAACAAGAGGAGCAACATGGCGAAGTCGATTTTTCTCACAGGTGCGTCCGCGGGTCTTGGCGAAGGGATGGCGCGAGGGTTCGCCAAGCGCGGCTATTCGCTGGCGCTGGCGGCGCGCAGCCGCGACAAACTCGAGGTGCTTGCCGAGGAACTGCGGCGCAGCGGCGCCGCCAAAGTCGTGGTCTACACGCTCGACGTGACCGACTATGACTCGGTGCCTCGCGTGATGGGCGAAGCCGCGGCGGAACTCGGAGGACTCGACATCGTCATCGCCAACTCCGGCATCGCCACCGCGACTCCGGCCGGACGCGGCTCTTTCGAGGCCGCCCGGCGCGTGATCGACACCAATCTGCTCGGCGCGATGGCGACGATCGAAGCGGCGGTTGAACTGTTTCGCAAGCAGGGCCACGGCCACATTGTCGGGATCAGTTCGGTATCCGGCGTGCGCGGGCTTCCCACGCAGAGCGCCTATTCGGCCAGCAAGTCAGGGGTGACTCGCTATCTCGAATCGGTTCGCGCGGACGTGTTTGGGACCGCGATTCGCGTCACCGACCTCGCGCCGGGTTTCATCGACACCGCCATCAATCGCAATCTGCCGAGCCGACCTTTCCTGGTCTCGGCGGAGAAGGGTACCGAAATCATGATCGCGATGATCGAGAAGCAGGTCGGCTTCCGCTACGTGCCGGTGGTGCCGTGGACTCTGGTCGCGCTATTGCTGAAAATATTGCCGACCCGGCTGCTCGCGAAGGCGTCGTGAAGGGCCGCGCCCGCCACGGCGAACACGCGGCGCGACAAGTCGAGATGATTCTCGTTACGATCAGCCGGTAAGCGAAATCCAGGGGCAGCAGGCAGCTCTGCACCGTACTGCGCAACGCATACGGCGGCGCTTCGCGCAGGTGTCAGGCCGTGGAAGTCACGGAGCGGTCGAGTTCGTCGGCGTAGGCTTGCAGCGTGACGCCGAGATAACCCAGTGATCGGGCCTGCTCGAACAACGCTTCGAGGTCGTCGTACAGCAGGTCGATCGCTCGCTCGTCGCGAAATGTCGGACTGCCGCCGGGCATCAACTCCGAAGAATGCAGCATGAACTCGGCGTAGGGGGCACCTTCGACGGCCACGTCTTGCAGCAACCGAAGCATGTCGTTTCGGTTGCCCGGTCGCGGGCGCAGCCATCGCACTGCCGGATATAGCCGGTTCCAGATCTTGCGCGCCGGTGTGATCGTGCGCAGCGCTCGCCGGATCGTCGCTGCAACGCTCCTGCCCGCAGGTCGGATCGTCATCGGCAGTTCCCAGAGAATCGCGCCTGAGTCCGACTTCGCAGACAAACGATAGGCCCCTCGAAGTGCATCTGTGTAGTCGGTTCCGCCATCGCCGGCGGGGTTCCCGGGCACCGTGCGCCAGTCGATCCCCGGCGTAACCGAGCAGTCCACGCGATATCCGAGGCCGACGAGTGCTTTGGCGTAGCTGTCGTTGAATGCCCAGCGCCCCGCCCGGTGGCTCACCACCTTCCGGTCGAAGGTCGACTCCAGCAAATCGGTGAGCGTGCGGAGTTTCGCGGCGATGATCGAGTCGGGATACTCGGTCAAATAAGGCGTGAAAGCGTAGTCGTCGCGTGTCAGCGGATGGATCGGCGGCGTGTTCCAGGCGTGAGGGTGGCAGCCGATTTCGCCAGCCGCCCTGGCCAGCACGTCGCGGCCGAATTCGACGAATGTCGGATCGCTGACCATTTCGTAATTGACGAGCCAGGATGGAGCCAGCGCGTACCGCTCGCAGATGGCTTGAAAGCGCGGCAGGAACGCCGTGTTGCGCGTGGTGATCCGGCGCGGATTCGCCCACAGGTTGTCGCCTTCGGTGTCGATCGTGACGAGAAGACGGCGCGGCGAAGGCGTCGGGATGTCCGAGCGGTGTCCCGGCATTTCGACCGGTCGGTCAGCGCCTCTGCTCATGGATGCCGACCACCGAGGACGCCTACCTGACCGGGTCGCAGGTGTCCATCGCGCGCCGCGGGGTTCGCGGTCTGCCGGGGTAGAATCGGCCGCAACCGTGAAATATCGGGGAGTTCGCCGGATCCGGCGGGGCCGACGGGGGATGCGCGGCCCCCGGTTCGCGGAAATCCGCGGCGATTCGGCGCGGGGTGTCGCCCCGGGGGCTGAAGGTCGCTCTGGCAATGAGAGTCCACACGGCGTAGCGTCGGCCGCCGACGTGCAGTGCTGCTCAGGAGAATGCTATGGATCTGTTCGCGCCCTCTCATCTGCTGGTAATCATGGTCATCTGTCTGATCGTTTTCGGACCGAGCAAGCTCGGCGATCTGGGTGGAGCGATGGGCAAGACCATCAAGGACTTCAAGAAGGCGGTCCGCGAGCCGGAAGAACCCAAGGTCGTTCGCGCGGACAAGGCCGAAGACGGCAGGATGGACGAGATGTCCTGAGGATCGCGGCGTTACGCCTCGACCTCTCAATCCCGCACAAAAACTGCTGTTCCAATGCAGTCGTGACCGGCGATGCCTTCGGTCCTCGCCGGCAGACGGCCGATCACGACAAGCGTCCTTTCTCATGTCCCATTCTCTGTCGTCCCCCGGCGCAGCGCCGGGGTTGACGTAGCCCCGACGGTCGTTCACTACCGCACGGTTCGAACGCCGCCGGCCAGCCTTTTTGACAGGCGCAACCCGTGGCGCGGGAGGTCCTCGCCATGCTTCGTGTCGCCACTACCGTCAGACTCGTCCGTCCGGTTTCGATGTTGCCACGGCTGGCGGCCGCCACCGCGGTGGTGCTCCTCGGTGCCGCCGCAGCGCACGCCGAGTTTCCGTATCCTTCCTGCGGCGCCTGTCCCGACCCGAGCGATTACAAATCCTATCTCTTCACGCCGACCACGAGTCCGCCGACGCTGCCGAGTGAGGTAGGCGCCTACGACTACCGCGCCTCTTCGCTGGTGGATCCGTCGCTTCCCGCTACTCCCGAGGAACTGGGCGGTGTGGCCGGCATGAGCATCGACCGCGCCTGGCAGCTCAGCACCGGTCGTCCCGACGTCGTTGTCGCCCACCTGGATTCGGGAATCATCTACTCCGCCGAAAACGTGAACAAGGCGGCGCTCAACGCGGGCGAACTGCCGCTGCCGCAGGGCAGTCCCGACTACGACGCCAATCACGACGGTGTTTTCAACATCAAGGACTACGCTTCCGACTCGCGGGTGAGCGATGTCGACGGAAACGGCATGGTCGATCCGCGCGACTTGATCCTGCTCTTCAGCGACGGCGTCGACGACGACGGGAACGGTTACGTTGACGATATCTGCGGTTGGGACGCCTTCGAACGCGACAACGATCCGTTCGACGACGTCGGCTACGGGCACGGCAGCGGCGTAACCGGCGACTTCAGCGGTGAGGTCAACAACGGCGGCGGGTGGGGTGTCGCACCCAACGCGATGTTCATTCCGGTCAAGGTCGGCGACAGTTTCGTTGCCGACGGAAACGACTTCGGCGCCGGTGCGGCCTACGCGGTGGATGCGGGTGCGACGATCATTTCGGAAGCGCTCGGCGCGCTCGACAACACACCGATGGCGCAGCAGGCTCTGGAGTACGCCTACCGGAGCGGGATTCCGATCATCGCTTCGTCGGCCGACGAGCAGAGCTATCACCACAATTTCCCGTCTCTCTACAACCACTCGTTCTGGGCCAATTCAGTGCGTAGCGAAGACGGGTTACTGGTCACAGACCCCACCAACCTGCTGCTCAACGGCTGCACCAACTACGGCGGCCGTGCCCAGGTCGCGATCGCTTCCAACTCCTGTTCGTCGGAAGCCACCGGCCGCGCCGCCGGAATCATGGCGCTCATCTACTCGCACGCCAAAAATCAGCTCGAACGTGGTGTGATCACTGCGTATCCCGGTAGCACCAAGCCGTTGTCTCCCACCGAGGCCTATCAGCTGCTGATGATGACGGCCGACGACATCGACTTTTCGGACGCGGATCGTTCGCTGACGGTCTCTTCTTTCCTGACCGGACTCATTCCCGGCCTCACCTCGACGCGCTTTCCCTCGCAGGCCGGCTACGACAAGTACTTCGGATACGGGCGCGCCAACGTGCGCGCGGCTCTCGATGCGATCGGCGCTGGCACCATTCCTCCCGAAGCCGACATCGTGGAACCGGGCTGGTTCACCAACATCGATCCGACGATAACCCCGGTCGTCAATATCACCGGAAGCGCCGCCGCCAAGCGCCACGCCAACGTCGCCAGTTACACGGTGGACTGGGGCTGCGGCGTCGATCCTGCCGAAGAGGATTTTGCAGCCTTCGGGCACCAACTGTTTTCGATGCCTCTGGCCGGCACCGCGATCGAAGACGACCTGCTCGCGACCTTCGACGTCACCGGGGTCAGCACCGAGTGTTCGTTCGACAGCCTGGTGCTGCCCCGCACCAACGAAGACGACTTCGACGAGTCGTATGCGATCACAATCAGGGTCGACGTCGTCGATACGCTCGGCAATGTCGCTGAGGCCCGTCGCAACGTCACCGTGCATCACGACGCGACGCTGCTGGACGGTTTTCCGCTGCAACTCGGCGCGTCGGGCGACTCCGCTCCGGTGCTTCACGATATGGACGGCGACGGCCACCAGGACATCGTCATCGGTACTGCGGCCGGCGAGGTCCACATCTTCCGCGCCGACGGTTCGGAGCCGTCCGGTTGGCCGGTCCACACCGCTTTGCTGCCGCTCGTCACGGCGTCACCGTCGCTGCAACCGGCTGCGCTCGGCAGCGACTTCCATTCGGCGATCATCGCACCGGTGGCGGTCGGCGACCTCGACGGCGACGGTTCGGAAGAAGTTGTTGCGGCAGACATGGACGGCTCTGTGTACGCGTTTGCCGCCGATGGAAGCGCGGTGCCGGGATTTCCGGTCACGCTCAATCATGTCTACTCGGCACCGTCGATCCGCAACGAAGCCAATCGTCTGGATTTCGCCGTGACTGCAGCGCCGACGCTGGCGGACCTCGACGGTGACGGCAAACTCGAAATCCTGGTCGCTGCGCACGACCGCCACCTCTATGCGTGGAAGTACAACGGCGCGACGCTTTCGGGCTTTCCCGTGCTGATCGTCGACCAGGAACGCATGGCGAGCGTGAATCCGACGAATCACCAGGTGAGTTGGAAGCTCGACGGTGGAGAGCCGGTCGGTTCGATCGGTACCAAGCTGCTCAGTTCGCCGTCGGTCGGCGATCTGGACGGCGACGGCAAACTCGAAATAGTGCTCGGTTCAAACGAAGAGTACGTGCGTGGCGAAGAAGCCAACTTCTATTTGAGCGACACTCTGTTCAACGTGCTGAAAGGGTCCTTCGATCTTCCCAACGGGCGCGTGTACGCGCTTTCGCATCTGGGCGCGAGCGATCCTGCGGTCGCGGCCAATCCGAGCGGCCCGTTTCTGGCGGGATGGCCGGTGCGTATCGGCATGCTTCTCAAGGACGTGTTGCCCACCGTCGGCCACGGCATCAACGCCGCGTCGGTATTGGCTGACGTCGACGACGACGGCGACGACGAAGTGTTCGTCAATGCCAGCAATGGCCCGGCCTACCTGCTGCAAGGTGACGGCAAGTCTTTCTTCGGATCTTTTTCGGGCAAGTACCGCGTGATGAATCCGAAGCTTTCGGCGTCGGCCAACCCGGACGCGGGCAGCGCCGATTTCCCGCTCACGTTCGGTCTGCTCGGCGGCGGAGCGGCGGGCGATTTTCTCGGTGACGGCAGGGTGGACTTTGCGTTGCCGAGCATCGGCACCAGGCAGTTGCTCGACGCGCAGGCGCCTGCCTTGCAGGGACCCGGCGACCATCAGTTGATGGCGTGGTCATTCGACGGGAAAGCCATCCCGGCTTTCCCGCAGATCGTCGAGGACATGCAGTTCCTGGCCTCGCCGTCGGTGGCTGACGTTGACGGTGACGGAGTGGCCGAACTTCTCGAAGGCAGCGGCGGCTATATAATGCACGCGTTCTCGGCCTCCGGCGGAGAACCGGCAGGGTGGCCCAAGTTCACTGGAGGGTGGATGGTCGGCTCGGCGGCGCCTGGCGACATCGACGGTGACGGACTTCTCGACGTGGCTGCGGTCACGCGCGAAGGACGACTCTACGCGTGGCACACCAGCGCGCCGTACGACGGCCCTGGCGCTACCAGCGTGCAGTGGGCAACGCTGGCTCGCGACCGTCATCGCAGCGGCAACTTGAACTCCGGCGTGGCCACCGCTCCGGGAGCCGACGGCTGCAGCGGCAGCTTCCGCGCGATCCTGGAAAAAGTGGCGCTGAAGATTCCGGCTGGCGCTGCCAACGACAAGTTCACCATCCAGGGCTTTGCCAATCTGACCGGGCGCATGCTCGATCCCGAGAACGACGAAGTTGCGGTGCAGGTAGGCGGTCCCGGCGTTGCGGCGCTGAACGTCGTGATCCCCGCCGGAAGTTTCAAGGGCAACAGCGCCGGGACGAAGTTCGCGTACTCCGCGCCCGCACCGGGGCTGATCAAGGTGAGCCTGCAACTCAAGGCCGGGCGCTGGCGCTTCAAGCTGGTGGCGAAGAACGTGGACGCTACACCAGCCGACAATAGGGTTTTCGTGCGTCTGCGTGTGGGCGGCACCTGCCTGGAGCGCACGCGCACATGCGAGATGGCGACCGGCGGCGAGTCGCTCAAATGCGTGAAGCCGAAACTTCCGTGATTCACGTTTGACGCCGCGCTTCGTGCTCGGCTGTTCGGCGTCAGCCTTCGCCAACCTTCGTTAATCGCAGTGTTCCGGCGTGGAGGGCCACGGCTGTAATTTCTGCATTCACTCCGCGCGCCGCTTCATTTCCTATCGGGGTGGTGCCGTGCTACACGACGAAACCCAGCAAAAATGGATTAGGTTAGAGTTAGAGGCGTCTGCCGAGGATTTCGCAATTCGGATCGCGCCGGGAAAGGGAGAGGGCGATGAAGAGACGAGGGAGTGCCGCAGCGAGCCTAATTGCGGCTATCGGGATTTGTTTCGGGTTGGCGGCGACTGAAGCCGGGGCCGGCCAGAGGATCGTCAACGGCCTGAAGAGCCAGGCTTTCCCGACCACCGGAGCCCTGCTTTGGAGCACGGGCGGAAACATCACGACGGCGAACGCGACGACTTCCTGCAGCGGCACGCTGATCGGGTGCTCGACGTTCCTGACTGCCGCCCATTGCGTGATCGATGACGCCGTCGCTTCGCATTATTGGGTGTACCTGCAGCATGGCGGTATCGCGCATGTGTCGTCGGTCACCTATAACCCGAGCTACGATCCTAACGGCGGAGGCCGCGACGTCGCCATCGTCAAGCTTTCGAGTCCTGTCACCGGCATCAAACCGATGAAGTTCAACTCGACGCACAACCTGCAGGCCATCGGCGTGGGCCTCGTCGGCACCATCGCCGGTTTCGGCCAGACATCGGGAAGCGGGAACGATTACGGCATCAAGCGCTACGGTCTTGTCTCGACCGCTCACTGCGACACGGGCGTGACCGGCGGCGAAGGGGACGACGTGCTCGTGTGCTGGAACTACCAGTCTCCGGTCGGATCTCCAGGAACCGATTCGAACACATGCAACGGCGATTCCGGCGGTCCTCTCTTCGCGGACTTCTCAGGCGTCACGGAAGTAGTGGGCGTGACTTCCTATGGAACCTCCAACAACTGTCTGCCTACCGACAACAGCGTCGACGCGTCGGTGTTCCACAACGCGTCGTGGATCACGACTCGGCTGGGCGCGGACTCAACGTCGACATGTGGCGGCATTCCGGCCGTCGGCGATGCCGGCGTTACCCAGACTTCGAATTCCGGCAGCCTCGGCTCCGGGAATCTCGACGACGCCTTCGAGGTCACGCTGACGGGAACGCCTTCGCTGGTGCGCTTCACTCTGAACGGCACGGACAACGGCTCGTTCAATCCGGATCTGTTCGTGAAGCAAGGAACGGGGGCGAGCGCTTCGAACTACGACTGCAAGAGCGACGGCACGACCATGTACGGTGCCTGCGAGTTAGCATCTCCGGCGGCCGGTACCTGGTCCGTGTTCGTGAAGCGCACTGCGGGCAGCGGCGAATATCAGGTGACGACGACGGTGTTCGGCGGAAGCGCGCCGGTGTGCGGCAATGACGTGGTCGAGAGCGGCGAGGAGTGTGACGGCACCGCCGATGCCGCTTGTCCGGGCCAATGCGAAGTCGGTTGCACCTGTCCGGCACCGGTGTGCGGCAACAACGTGGTCGAGAGCGGCGAGGAGTGTGACGGCACCGCCGATGCGGCGTGTCCGGGCCAATGCAACGGCAGTTGCAACTGCGCGGCCTCCGGTTGTTCGAGCGGGGATCTTTACGGATTGCTTCTGGCCACTGGTTCTACCCGTTTCACGTACAAGGCCGAGCTGGGCGATCCCGTCGGCGACTACGCCGCTCTCGATCCGCGCAACGGTTTCGGACTCTCCGTGGTGGATGGCGCGGCGTCCGTGCACGTCGAGATTCCCACGGGTGATCCCGGATGGGCGAAGTCGAAACCACTGGGTCACCGGTTCAGCTGGAAGGGCGACGGAACGTTGGACGGCCTGAGGCAGGTGAAGCTGCAATACAAATCGACATCCCGCGGTGACTTCTGGGTTGTCAACGTCAAGGGCAAGGGAGTGCCGGGTGCAAGCTCCCTCAATCTCGGACACGTCCTCGACTTCGAGCTTACCGTCGACGGCACCTGCCACGACGAGGCCTGGTAGCCTGAACGGCCCGGTGCGAAGCGCGTGTCTGGTTGCGCTTCGTGCCGGGCCGAGGCTCCGTGAAGGTCGGCCGGGCTGGCGAGAACTTCATCGACCACACCGCTGTCCACACAGACGGCAGTCGCCATTTGAGATCTCGGCCGCGGGCGGCTACGGAGCGCGCACGATGGAAGAGACACAGGAAACCGAACCGACCGTGGACGCAGTGATCGTCTTGCGCGGCCCGCTGGCCGATCTTCAGCGCGCCGCCGAGTTATTGGCCGAATGCGGCGTAGAGTCCGCGATCGGCCGTCACGAAGGCGACGGCTGCGGTTCATGTGCGCCCAAGCTGTGGCTGGCTGTGGCCAGCGACGACGCGCAAGCAGCGCTGGCGTCGCTGGATGGTGACTGGAGGTCGGGACTCGACCCTCATCAGATCGAGGCGCTGGAACGGGCCGCGCACATCGTCATCGACCCCGATGCGGCCGAGACTACCTGTCCGGCCTGCCTCACTACTTTTGTTACTGGGCCTGAGGAGTGTCCGGACTGCGGCCTGCGCATCCTCTGACTTGGCGGTCTGTCCCAAGAGGCCCATCTGCTTTGTTGGTCGCGACTCCGCTCAGAGTTCCTTGGCGTGCTGGGCCAGATAGGTGGCGACTCCGGCGGAGTCGGCCTTCATGCCGGGCTTGCCCTTGATCCATCCGGCTGGGCAGACCTCGCCGTGCTTTTCGGTGAATTGCAACGCATCGACTACGCGCAGCATTTCGTCGACGTCGCGACCCAGCGGCAGGTCGTTGACGATCTGGTGACGCACGATGCCGGTCTTGTCGATCAGGAAGGATCCACGGAAGGCCACCCCACCGTCGGACTCGACGTCGTAGGCCTTGCAGATCTCGTGCTTGACGTCGGCTACCAGCGTGTAACCGACCTTGCCGATGCCGCCCTTGTCGACCGGTGTGTTCTTCCACGCCAGGTGCGTGAACTGCGAATCGATCGAGACGCCGAACACTTCGACGCCGCGCGATTTGAATTCACCGAGGCGGTGGTCGAAGGCAATCAACTCGGACGGACACACGAACGTGAAGTCGAGGGGATAGAAGAACAGCACCGCGTACTTGCCCTTCGTAGCCTCTGAGAAACGGAAATTATCGACGATTTCGTTGTCTCCCGTCACCGTCGCAGCGGTGAAATCGGGCGCTTGCTTGCCAACCAATACTGACATTGCTGAAAACCTCTCGCGTTGGTTTGAGGAACTTCGGAAAAACGACGCCGTCCTACTGCTGGTGTGCGGGTGACGACGACTGGCCAGTGACTATTGAGGTCGCGTGGCGAGGCGTCAAACGCGCTGCGCTGTTCAGTGTCCTGGGTCTGTCCTGCTGCCGCCGACTTTGCGCAGGAGCCTTTCGAGTTCCGGCGCGATAGCCTCGGCGATCACGCGATGGCCGCTGGCGGTGGGGTGAGCGTTGAAATCGTAGAAGCCGACGTCGCCGGTCGCGGCAAGGTGAGCTTGGAGGGCCGGCGTCGCGTCCATGGCCTCGATGTGTTCCCGCTCCAGGAATGCGAGGATGCGTCGTCGTGGAGCATCGATGTCCCACTTGCCTTGTGTGAGCGCCGGCATTCCCATGGCCAGGACTTCCCAGTGCTTCGGGTCCACGTTTTCCCTGGATGGCATCACGAGCACCACGAGTCTGGCACCGTCTGCTTCGACCTGATCACGCAGGCGGCGATAGCCGGCTTCGACGAAGCGCCACGCCTCATCCCACTCGGGTCGGGTATCCGTCGCGAATACGCCGTAGGGGCCCGCTGCCTGCCGGCTGAGGTCAGGCTCGGTGCGCGGCGTGGGCTCGCTGAGCGCACGTTCGACGAAGCGCCACAGGTAGAGGTTGTCGTGCAGCCAGGCCGCCCAGTTGCGGCCCGTGTCGAAGCCGCCGGGGTGAGACTCGGCGTAGCGCGCCAAGGGTGACGAATCCGTGACTAGCCGGCCGCGTCCGTCGATCGAGAGTCCGGGGCGCGGCACCGTTTCGATGCCGGCGTCCGCGTACATCCGCGCGAACACGATCGGTGACTGCTCGGCGACATCGTTCAGAAGGTTGAACTCAGAAAGCACGACATCGGGCCGGTAACGCCTTCCTTCGTTCTCGTAAAAGAGTACCTGATTGTCGGTCGTGTAGCCGGCGTGTCCTGCATTGACGACTTCGGTGGCAAGGCCGCGCGCGGAGAGGATACTTTCGACGACTTCGGTGAAGGGTTCGCGATCCTGCACCTGCATGGCCTCGACGACCGAGTCGCCGAGAGCGAGCACACGCGCTAAGCCAGGAGTTCTCTCGTATGGAGTTTCGGCGTCGCGCAGCCCGTGCGAGTTGATGTGCACTGTGTTGCGGAATTCGAAGCTGCGCCCGACGCAGCTGTGGGTTTCGTGGCTTGCTCCGGGCGCGTGGGTGTAGCCGAAGAGAGGGTCCAACTTTACCGCGAAGTGGCCACGGCCGGTGCAGATGTAGAGGCAGGAAACGCGGTAGGCGGCCTCCGACAACACTACCGTGAGCGTTGCTGCGAGAAGAAAAAGAGTAAGTGGGAACAGGCGCCTGCGCATAGAACGTGGTCTTCGGTTTCAGCGGCGCCGTTGGCTCGCGGAAGAGTCAGGCCCGGTTCATTCTCGACCGCGCTTCCTGCGTGAAACTGGCGCTGTTTGTTCGAGGCTGCACCCTAGCCCGGCACCCGGCGTGAAGCGACTACGGGACACATGGACGTGTCGCGTCGCGGCCGACGTTGTAGTCGAGAGCCCATTGACGACGAGAGCCGGCGCTCCTTGCGGAACGCCGGCTCTCGTCGTCGAAGCCTTCTCTGCGGTCGGCTATCTGCTGTAGGTCTTCACGATCCCACTTGCAGGGGCATGTGAACCAGGACGCCGCTGTCGCGCAGTTCGACGCGGCCTTTGCCCCCAACCAGAGCGCCTTGCCACTTGGTTCGCGGTTCGAGGATCAGTTTGCCGTTGGGACAGAAGACTGTGCCGACACCGCTGACCTCGAGACCGAAACGGCACTTGGCCTGGCTGTACAAGATCACGTTGCCGGGCACCGCGCCGCCTGCAAGCACGATCTTGCTGCGAAGGCGCAGGTCGAGCTTCTTCTGCACGCGCAGCACGAAGACGCTGCCGGGGTCGCCGGCTGCGTCCAACGTCAAGGTGGCGTCTCTGGCCGACATCAGTTTTCTGAAGTCGAACACATTGACGCCGCCTGGATTGGCCGCCGTAAGCGTCAATGCGGTGCTCGCGGCGATGAGCGTGCTCCCGAGATTCGTACCCGCCGGCAGACCGGCCAGCAGCGAGTTGCCAGCGCTGATGTCGCCTTGGGCATCGGCGCAGTCGCCGACCCTCGCGTTGGTAGCGAGCGTGTCGTAGATCGAGGTGGAGTCGGCCCGTACGGCAGTAGTTCCGCCGGGTACTAGGTCGTTGCTCAGGCCGGGCAGGTGAACCAGACGCGGTTTGCCGCGCACCGCACTACCGCCGGTAACAATGTTGCCGGCCACTGCTGCGTGGGAACTGATCTGGATGCCGACTCCGCTGGCGAGAGTAGCGACTGCATCCCCGCTGTTGGTGGTGAATTCACCGAGGCGAACCCTGCCGCCGCAGATGTGGCCGGTGACGCTGGATTGGCCACGTGTGCGCGACTGGACCTTGGTGTTCCCGACCATCACCCATCTGCACGCTGCCGGAATCATCACCGCGTTGCCGCCGCAGATTCCGCCCGAGCAGGTATCGCCGACCGTGCACTGGTCGCCGTCGTCGCAGGAAGCGCCGTTGTCGTAGGAACAGCGGGACGGTCCCGGCAGACCGGTGGCCGGCGGTCCGAGAGTGGTTGTCGGGATCGCATCGGCACTGCAGGCCCAACATTGTTCGACCTTGCACGAAGCGTCACAGCCGTCACCGGCCGTGGTGTTGGCGTCGTCGCATTCTTCGCCGGACTCGATCAGCCCGTTGCCGCACGCGGAGCAGATGCCCGGCGTTTCGCAGCTGGTGCCGTCGCCCTGGTAGGTGCCGAACTCACACAGTCCGGATCCTGTGACGAAGCAGCGGCCGTTTGCGCAGCAGGCACCGGTGGCCGGCGGCAATGTAGTCGTCGACGACGAGGGCAGTGACGTCGTGGTCGTGATGCTCTCGAGCTGGCAGTTGGCGTCGCAGCCGTCACCGCTCAGGGTATTGCCGTCGTCGCACTGCTCTCCGTATTCCACCACGCCGTTGCCGCACGTGGAACAGATGCCCGGCGTTTCGCAGCTGGTGCTGTCGCCCTGGTAGGTGCCGCCGACGCCGCTCTCGCAGTACCACTGCGCTGTGACGAAGCACTGGCCGTTGGCGCAGCAGGCGCCGTAGATTCCCTGAGTCGTAGTCGTCGTGCTGCAGATGTCGTGGTGCGTGCACTCGCCAGACGTCTGTGTGCAGACATCTGCGGTGCAGGCATCGCCGTCGTCGCACTGTGAGTCGAGTTCGCAGCCGCAGATGCACTTCCCGGTGCAGACCGACGGCGAAGTACACGTGGGAATCTGTGATGCGGTGTCGCATTGTTCGTTCTGATCGACGATCCCGTCGCCGCATGCCATCGAACCGGCTTGAAGGTCGATCAGCAGCACGACCAGTCCGAGACAGTCGTAGTTGGGAATCTGTCCGTACATGCTGAGCGTGTACCAGCCCGGCGTGGTGAAGGCCGAGCTGATGTCGAACGTATGAAGATCCCAGAGCGAGCCGTTGGAGGCGCGGCTGGTCCCGGCGTTGGGTACCGATTCGCCGTCCCAGAGTCCGCCGGCGTCGGGAATCGTCACGCTTCCCGATGCCGACGAGAAGAACAGCGGGTGATCGTCGAGTCCGTCTTGATAGAATCGTTGACCGTCCGCGGTGTGCGCCTGGGCATTGACGGTACCGCCTTGAAAACGAATGCCTGCCAGAGTGGAGTTCCAGCCCCAATCTTCGCCCGGAAAGCCTTCGGGATTATTAGAGTCGTTACCGTCGAAGAAGGCGAGGTCGCGGTTGTTGTTCGGGTCGCCGTCGTCGAACAGGACGATCAGCGAAGCGCCGTTGGCGTTGTTGCCTGGCAGCGCGCCCAGGCCTGCGAGGACGTAGGCGCCGTTGCCTGTCACCAATGCCGTCACGTCGGCGACGAAGGCCCGGCTGGAACCGGCGCCCCAGCAGTTGGTGCCGGCGTCGCCGAGCGAGGTGCCGGTGACGGGGCTGTCGTTCAAGGTGATGTTCGGGTTGTCGTAGGCTCCACTCGAATTCATGCCGTGCCAGTAGAGGTAAGCCTTGGTGACCGGGCCGGAAACTCCACCGAGCGTGATGGTTCCGGTGCCGCCGCCAACACCACCCACTGCCGCGGAGGTCCAGTCGGTGTTGCGGGCCACCTGTTTGAAACTGACCGGCACCGCATAGGCGGCGGTCGCTGCGGCGAGCAAGCCTGCTGCCGCCAGAGAAACAACGAATAGTCGCATTGAAATCCCCTCCCCTTTGTTACGGAACCGTAGTCCGCCGTGAGAAAGTCCGCTCGGTTCTCAGGACCGAGCCGGCGGCTGGTGTGAGACGCGGGCAGCAAGGGCAGCCGCTCAGCGACCGCCAGAGTGCCGATGACCGTAGACCTGAGTGCTGAGGGGGTGCAAGAGGGGTCGGTGTTTCGGTGTGGAATTGACGATGGCAACAGTGGCGCAACGGGTGTTACGAGATCAAAGCCTCCGGACTCGGCCGCGGTGCGAAGCGAAACCTGGCAGAAGAACGCAAGCGCGAACGCCTGCGCGTTAAAATCGCACTCGAAACCGCGGTGGTGTCTGTCGCTTTCGTTGTCCGGTTCGTTGACTTGATCGCGCCGGAAAAGTAACAGCGGACTCATTCATCGCTAGCGCAGTGAGAATAAGTGTCGGCTGCCGCAGAGGTAAGGATGGAAGCCCAACCCTACGCGAACATGGAGATCGAGCCTCACCTGGGCAGCGAGCAGATCCGTGCTCTGCAACTCCGGCGGCTACGCGAACGGGTGGGGGCGCTGTTCGTTCACGCGCCGTACTTTCGGCGCCGTATGCAGCAGTGCGGGGTGGAGCGACCTGAGGACATCCGGAGTCTGGAGGACTGGGCCAGGGCTCTGCCGCCATTTACCAAGACCGACTATCGAGCCCTCGTCGAAGAGTGCGACAACGACATATATCGTTTTCTCGACGAAACTTTGCCGGTCCCGCTCGGCGATATCGTGTGCATGGCGGCGACTTCGGGCACCACGGGCGATCCCCAGCCATACCCGTTCACGCGCAGCGATCTCGACGACTTCTGGGGGGAGTACATGCGCCGCGCTCGTTGGCGTACCGGTGTGCGGCCCGGTGACAGGCTGGTACACGCTTTTGCGCTGTCGATGTTCGCTGCCGGTGTTCCTCCGTTGCAGTCGTGTCACGACGGCGGACTCATGCAGATCCCGGTCGGCGCCGAAGGCGGCGTGGCTCGCATTCTCAAGATGGCGCGCTTCTTCCGCGGCAACGTGTTGTCGTGTACGCCGTCGCTGGCCGAGCACATGATCGAGCGCGCTCCGGAAATACTCGGTGAGCCGATCGCGTCGCTCGGCATCAAGATATTGATGTGCGGCGGCGAGCCGGGAGCGGGAATTCCGGAGGTGCGACGGCGTATCGAATCGGCCTACGGCGCAAAACTCTACGATGCCGGTGCCGGCCTCGGAGTGTCGTGCGATCATCCGCAATACCAAGGCATGCACTGGATCGCCGATGACCTCGCGATCTATGAGCTGGTAAATCCAGGTACCCACGAGCCGATGGCGCTCACCGATGGCGCCGAGGGCGAAGCGGTGTTCACCACGCTTGTCGGCGGCGGTTTGGGGTGGACGCGCCTGACGCTTGGCGACATTCACCGGGTCGAGATGTCGCCGTGTCCGTGCGGTTCCACCGGCTTTCGATATCGGATCATCGGTCGCGTCGACGACATGCTGAAGGTCAAAGGTGTGATCGTCTATCCGGCGGCGATCGACAGCGTCATTGCGAGCTTCATCCCGCGCGTCACCGGCGAATTTCGCATTCTGCTCGACGAACCGCCGCCGCGTGTGGTGCCGCCGCTGAGGCTGCGCGTCGAACGCGGGCAGCAAACGCTCGAATCTTCCTTGCCGGAATTGGAGCGTGATATTTGCCACGCCCTGAAAGAACGCCTGAAATTCACCCCGCATATCGAGTGGGCCCAACCGTACGAGATCGAACGCAGTACGCACAAGACGCGCTTCATCGAAGTAAAGAAGAAGCCGTCTTGAAGCGCTCCTGAAGGAATGAACATGGACTATCCGGACAGCGATTTTAGCGACGACCAACGTGAGCTGCGCGCTGCAGCCAGGCGTTTTGCGACACAGGTGCTGCGGCCTGCGGGCATTGAAATAGACCGTCTGCCTCCCGGCGCGGTCGTTGCGCGCGACTCACTGTTGTTTCGCGTGGTGCGCGAGGCGGCCGGACTCGGCTACATGAAGCTGGGCGGAGTTCCCGAGGTGGGCGGGCTCGGCCTGTCGCCGCTGAGTCGCTACCTGGTGCTCGAGGAACTCGGGTGGGGCAGCCCCGGGATCACCGGCGTGCTCTTTCTCGCCTCCACGCACGCGGAGGTGGCGCTGCTCAGTGGCAATCCGGTTCTCATCGAGGAGTTCGCGTTGCCTTATTTCGGCTGCACGGATGGGTCGATCATCGGGTGCTGGGCGGTAACCGAGCCCGATCACGGGTCGGATACGCTCGGAGCGATGCGACCGGAGTTGGACACCAAAGCGACTGGTCAGGTATCGGCACGGCGCGACGGCGACAATTGGATACTGTCCGGCCAGAAATCGGCGTGGGTCTCCAACGGCCCGATCGCCACGCACGCGATGCTCAACGTCCAATTCGATCCGAAGGGAAAGATGAGCGACAGCGGCATCTGCCTGCTGAAGCTCGATTTGCCGGGGATCAGCCGCGGCACGCCGCTCGACAAACACGGCATGCGCTCGCTGCCGCAGGGCGAACTGTTTTTCGAAGACGTGCGCATTCCGGCGCACAACATGGTGCTGCGCTCCGATGGATACGCGGCCTACATGCACAACCATCTGTCGGCTTTCAACGCCGGTGTCGGCTGTATCGCGACCGGGCTGGCGCGCGCCGCTTACGAGAGTGCGTTGGCGTATTGCAAAGAGCGGGTGCAGGGCGGGCGCCCGATTTTCGAACACCAGTCGGTGCGGGCCAGGCTCTTTCGCATGTTCTCGCTGGTGCAGTCGTGCTTCTCTTTGTCGCGCGATGCCTGGGTCTACAACATTACGCAGATTCAACAAGGTGGGCAGGCTCGCCTCGAACTCTCGATCGGTTCGAAGGTCTACTGCACGCAGGCGGCGCTGGAAGTAGCCACGTTGGCCGTGCAGCTCCACGGCGGCAACGGAATGACCAGGGAGTACCCGGTGGAGATGTTCCTGCGCGACGCAACGGCACTGACGGTGGCCGACGGCGAAAACGCTTTCCTGGCGCAAGTCGCCGCGTCGCTGCTGTGACATGGCCCATAGGTTGAACATGGAAGAAAACATTACCGACCGCCTTCAACGTCTCGAAGACAGGGAAGCTATTCGCGAACTACAGGCGACGTACTGCTTCCTAGTCGACGACGGGCACTTCGAAGAACTGGTGACGTGCTGGTTCACCCACGATGCGAGCTGCGACTTTCACGATGCTGCGGGGGCCATATCTCCGCTGATTTCGAATGGCCGCGCGGAGATTCTCGGATTCTTTACCGGGGTCGTGGCCGTGTTGCTGCAAGACATGAGTCACACGGTCCACAACGAAAGAATCGTGATAGATGGCGATACCGCCGCCGGCGAGTGCTACTTCGAGCTGACCGCCAAACATCCGGCCACCGGCGACGCCGTTGTCGGCGCCGGGCGTTACATCGATCGTTATCGTCGTGTGGATGGCCGCTGGCAGTTTTCCGAGCGCGCGGCGCACATCCTCCACATGGCGCCGCTGGCCGAAGGGTGGGTGCAGCGCCCGCTGCTTCGCGCCCTCACCGGCGGCTGAGGATACTCATCAGGCCCGGACACAGCTTCGGGACAGCACGTAGGCGAGAAGAGGCGGCGGGTTAGCCTGCACAAGGAGAAAGGCGATGGAGTTCACGCAGGTCATCGGTATTCGACGGTCCATCCGTTTTTTCGACCCGGACCGACCGGTCGAGCGCGAAAAGATCCAGAAGATCCTCGAGGCGATGCGGCTGGGGTCGTGCGCGATGAACGCTCACTGGCTGCGCGCCGTCGTGGTGTATCGCGACGATTTGTCGGCCGAGACGTTCGAGAAACTCAAGCTGCCGGTTGCCGGTGTGATCATGGAACTCGCGCCGGTTCATATCTACTGCTACGGCGACATGTCGGTGATCGCCAAGGACCACGGTGCGAGTCCCAAGCAGCTCATCGACGTCGGAGCGCTGGCCCCGAGTCACGGCTGGACCCACCGATTCGTGGATGAGTTCGTCTGGCCTCAGTTGCTGGAGCCGCTCAGCACCAGCGAGGCCTATCCGGTCGCGATGGCTTTCGACAACGGCGGGTGCGCGAACCAGGGGCTGCTGATGGCCTACAACGAAGGCCTTGGGGCGTGCTGGACCGCGTTCGACACCGAGGCCGCCAAGGAGGCGTTCGGCATTCCCGACGATTGGGTTCCCCACTACCTGCTGAATCTGGGTTACCCGCTCGAATCTAAGGAGGCCGGCGGGCAACGGCCTCGACCGCCGTTTGAGCAACTGTACTTCGAAGGCCGCGTCGGCAACCCGTTCCGGCGCGACGAGGCGGTTGTCGAGAAACTCAGACAGGAGGGAATGTTGCAGGCGACGGCGCCGCTGCCGGGCCGGCAGCAGGAACTGCGTGACCTCGCTCGCAAACTGGGACTTCCCGAGTAGCGAGGTGCTCGTCGAGCCGATCGGAAAATACCAGAGCGTGGCAGTCTGGTCCGCGGGATTGCAGAAACAATGGGGCGGCGACCCGCTGGCGGAAGATCCGCTGAAGCTTCAGGTGCTGGAGGCCTTCTGCCAACTCGTAGGTAAGGATCCCGACGAACTGGTGGCGTTCTGCTTTCTGCGCAAGCGGCTTACCGGGGAGGTTTTCGCCAGCAAGCAGCGCCGTGAGGAACTCCTGCTGAGACTCAAGGAATTCGAGAGCAGCGCCGGCCGTGGTGTAGAGGCGCGACGCCGACGTAGCCAAGTTGTCTCGTTCCTCTCCCACAATGGAGTCCTCATCTACTGAGGTTTGGGGTGATCGGCCGGTCCGGGGTGGGGAGGAACGCTCCCGAGTTCACGCTCAGCGGGTGTTAAGGAGCAGTTGGATGGGCATTCGGTTCCGGCTGACGAAAATCAGGGCGGCGACTGACATTGGTCATACGAACCGTCCGACCGTTCGGTAGACTGCCCGCGCACATGGAAGACGTATCAGTAGGCGGTACGCGCGAGCGGATCCTGAGAGCGGCGGAGGTGCTGTTCGCCGACCGCGGCTATGTCGGCACGCGCCTGCACGAGATCGCGCACAGCGTGGGCGTGCAGAAAGCGTCTTTGTTTCACCACTTTGCAAGCAAGGAGGACCTCTACCGGGAGGTTCTCAAGTACGGGTATTACGAAACGAAGTTGACGATTCAGGGAGCGCTCGATGGCGCGGCGCCGCCTCTCCAAAAAGTCCGGTCGCTGGTTGAGGCTTACGTCGACATGGTCGTCGCCCACCCGGAGCGGACCAAGATGCTCGTGCGCCAATCGCTCGGGGATGCGCCGCCAGGTCCGGGAGCAGACGAAGCACAGCGCGTCCTGGGCTTGGTCGTCGAGTTTCTGTCGGAATGGCGGTTGGCAACGGGCAGTCCTCCGGTCGATGTGCACGCGGTGATCGTGGGAGTCATCGGGATGGTCGCGTTTTTCTTTACCTCGGCGCCAGTGTTGGCGCCCGACTGGTTTTCCGACCCGCTCAACGTCGATAACGTCGAGCGCGTCAAGCGACACGTAACGAGTGTCGTTCACAATTGTCTCGCCGCCGGTTTGGAGGCGCCGCTAAGAGCGCCGACAACGGCTGGTGCAGAAGTGGCAATGGCATAGCTCCGGGGAATGACCCTGGAGCGGATCGGTGACGGAGAGTCCGCGTTTGCGTACGGGCAAGGAGAGTCATCATGCAGTGTACGAAAGTTAGTGGTGCGGCTGATCAGTTGTTGGACCCAGCGGCTGCGGCGTGGGCCAGCGTGCCGCCGGAAACCTTGACGATGTCCGCGACTCCGCTGGCAAATCAGCCTTCGGAGTACATCAAGGCCAGCCGTGACGAGAAGCAGATCGGTAAGTGCCGCAGTTTGGAAGTGCAGGCTGCGCACAACGGCAACGATGTATTCTTCCGACTCTCGTGGGGCGACGAGAGCGAGAACAACAAGGAAGTGATCGACACGAACATGTTCCCCGACGGCTGCGGCATTCTGATGCCGATCGGCGGCGGAGACACTCCCATCGAAGAGATGGGCAGCAAGGATGTGCCGGTCAACGCGTGGTTCTGGCGAGCGAACTACAAGCAGGACGAAGCCCGCAACACGATCGCGCACGGCCTGGGGTCGACGGAGTTTTCCAAGAAGTCCCCGATCCGCGCGCGGGGAGCCTGGCAGCAGGGGAAATGGTCGGTGGTCTTTACCCGTCCGTTGTCGGTGCCCGAGTTACAGCAGGAAGCGGTGCAACTGGCAGTCGGCAAGACCGTCAAGGTCGGCTTTGCGGTTTGGGAAGGTGGTAGCGGCGAACGCGCCGGCGTGAAGTCGTTTTCGAAGGAGTGGCGGGAGCTGGCGCTGGAAGCCTGAAGGCCGCCGCGCGACTCCGGAATTTATCGTTAGGGAGAACACTCATGGCAGAGATGACCGAAGAGCAGAAAAAAGAGCAGCGTTTAAAGGATCTGGCCAACGAGCAAAAGAGCCAGAAAGCCCAGCTCAAGCAATGCGACCGTCAGGTTGCGATGGTGTTCGACCTGAACAAGTGCCTGGGCTGTCAGACCTGCGTGATTGCATGCAAGACGCTGTGGACCCGCGACCAAGGCATGGAATACATGTGGTGGGCGACGGTCAACACTCAGCCCGGCAGGGGCACGCCGCGTGATTGGCAGCAGATGGGCGGCGGTTTCCGAGGCGAGGAACCCCGCGCCGGTCAACTGCCGTCGAAGCGCGATTTCGGCGAGGCCTGGGAGTTCAACTACGAGGAAGTCTTCTACGGGGGCAAGGGCAACACGACGCACTTGAAGCCCAGCGGTGACCCGGACTGGGGTCCGAACTGGGATGAAGATCAGGGCGGCGGAAAGTATCCGAACAGCTTCTACTTCTATCTCCCGCGCATCTGTAATCACTGCACCAATCCGGCGTGTCTGGAGGCGTGCCCGCGCAACGCCATCTACAAGCGCAAAGAAGACGGGATCGTCCTGATCAACCAGGACAAGTGCAAGGGCTACCGGTTCTGCATGGAGGCGTGCCCTTACAAGAAGATCTACTTCAACCACGTCACCCAGACGTCGCAGAAGTGTATTTTCTGTTACCCGCGCGTCGAGAAGGGAGTCGCGAACGCGTGCGCACGCCAGTGTCCGGGGCGCCTCCGGTTCGTCGGCTATCTGGACGACGAAAACGGCCCGATTCACAAGCTGGTGAACAAGTGGAAGGTGGCTCTGCCCCTTCATCCGGACCGCGGTACGCAGCCGAACATCTACTACGTGCCGCCGATTTCGCCGCCGCGTCTGGATGAGCAGGGAAACCTCGACCTCACCAAGCCGCGCATTCCTACCGAGTACCTGAAGTTCCTGTTCGGCGATGCGGTCGAGCCCGCGCTCGAAATTCTCAACGCCGAAATGGCCAAGACCAAGGCCGGCGGCAAGTCGGAGTTGCTGGACACCTTGATCGTCTACGAGTGGAAGAGTCTTTTCGGCCCGTTGACCACGGATCCCGCGACGATCGCGCCGCGGAGTGCGTGATGACGGAACTGAACGGTCTCGAGGGCGAATTCGAACGCACGGCGGCCAGTCGTTCGCAGCTGTATGCGCTGCTGGCCGCCGCTTTCGGATTTCCTGACGAGGAATTCCACGGCGCAATCCGCGAAGGGTTGATCGTGCAGGCTATTGCCGACCTTTGTGCCGCGTTGCCACACCAGTTGTCGGCGGCGGTGACGGCCGATCTGGCCGCTGCGCCCGACGATTACGTCGAGTTCGAGTCCGAGTACATCAGACTCTTCGACGTCGGTGCGGCAGGGCCTCCGTGCCCGCTCTACGGTGGCGTGTACATAGGCGACCGAATGAAAAACATGGAAGAGGCGACCCGCTTCTATAATTTTTTCGAGTTGCACCTTTCGCCGGAGGTCCGTGAACTCCCCGACCACATCACGACTGAATTGGAGTTCCTGCATTACCTGACGTTCCGCGAGGCCGAGGCCGGGCAGCAGGGGGACGACGTCTCATCGCTGCTGCGTGCGGAACGGGATTTCCTGGAACGTCATCTGTGCCGCTGGGTGCCGCAACTTCGCGACCGTTTGGCCAAGCAGAAGCCGGCGCCGTTCTTCACGGCGCTGGTCAACTTTGCGCTTGCGTTCTTCGAAGCTGACCGCGCTTACGCGGCCGCGGCTGTCGACAACTGAGCGGTCCCTCTCACGAAACGCCAGGGGAAAAGGCGATGAACATTACTCGACGACAATTTTTGCAGGGCGCCGGAGCGGGTTTGCTGGCACTGTCGATGAACCGGCTTGCCTTTCCCGTTTCTAGCGTCGAGGCCGCCGAGTCCTCGCTTCCGACGATTCCGGCCTATCGGGCCTGGGAAGATCTGTACCGCCAGAAATGGACCTGGGACAAGGTCGGTCGCAGTTCACACTTCGTGAACTGCTGGTACCAGGCGCACTGCTGTTGGAACGTCTACGTCAAGGACGGCGTCGTGTGGCGCGAAGAACAGGCGGCCGACTATCCTCGGACGAACGACGACGTTCCGGACATGAACCCTCGTGGCTGTCAGAAGGGCGCGTGTTTCAGCGAGCGCATGTACGATCCGACGCGCCTGAAGTTTCCGCTGAAGCGAGTAGGCGAGCGTGGTTCGGGAAAGTGGCAGCGTATTTCGTGGGATCAGGCTCTCACCGAGATCGCCGACACCGTGATGGATACCATCCAGAAAGAAGGGACCGACAAGGTAGTGTGGAGCCTTGGTCCCTTGTTCACGATGGGGAACATGGCGGCCGGCGTGTCGCGTCTGGCCATGGCGCTCGACAGCGTCGTACTGGACATGAACACCGAGATTGGCGACGGCCACCACGGTTCAGCGGTCACGTTCGGCAAGATAATCGCCGAGCGGTCGCTCGATGACTACTTCGCCACTGAAATCATACTGATCTGGGGCTGCAATCCGCTCTACACGCAGATTCCCAACGCCCATATTTACACAGAGGCGCGCTATCACGGGTCGCGGCTGATCTCGATTTCCCCGGACTTCAACGCTTCTGGAATTCACGTCGATCAGTGGGTGCCGATCATCACCGGTACGGATGCGGCGCTGGCACTGTCGATGTGCCAGGTGATTCTCGAGGAGCGTCTCCAGGACGAAGCGTTCATTCGCGAGCAGACAGACCTCGGCTTCCTGGTGCGCAAGGACACCCATCAGTTCCTGCGCCAGTCGGACATCGAAAAGGGTGGAAGCGACGAAGTTCTTTACCTGTTCGACACCGCACAGAACTCCATAGTCGCGGCGTCGCAGACGACGCTCGATCTAGGCGCCGTCGTGCCGGCACTCGACGGTGTTTACGAGGTACAGACGCTGACCGGTAAGGTTTCCGTCAGTCCGGTGTTGATGCTGCTCAAGGAAAAACTCAACACCAACTACACTCCGGAGAAGGCGGCTGTCGTGACCGGCGTCACCGCGCAAACGATCCGGCAGTTGGCGCGTGATATCGGCAAGGCCAAGACGGTAGCGAACGTCACGAGCAGTAACTGGAGCAAGTTTTATCACGGCAACTTGGTCGAGCGTTCCCAGATTCTGCTCCTCTCGCTGTGCGGCCACATGGGAAAGAAGGGAAGCGGGTTCAGCGCGTTCCCGTTCCTTACGAATGACGGAACCGACAAGTACACGTTCCTGGAAAGTCGCGGAAGGTTGGGTGAACTGAGTCTGACGGCCCGCATATTGAAGGAAGCGGTGCCTCTCAAGCTCAGGGGTTTCACCGACGAGATGGTCACCTATGAACTGGCCCGTCAGATGTACAAGGACGGACGCTGGGTGTCGGGAGTCTTGTTCTGGAACGTTCACGGCGGTCTGCTCGATTTGGCCGCCGACTCTCGCAAGTGGGATCCGCATCTCAAGCGTGACGTCAAGGACTACCTCAAGGAGTCGCTAGACAAAGGTTGGCAGTACGTTTATCCGCCGCCGGGCGAGCCGCCGCGCGTCATTTTCGAAGTGGGCAGCAACGTCCTGCGCCGCCTGCGAGGCTATCCGCAGCTCTTCAAGAAACTGTTCCCGGAACTTCGTGCTTTTGTCACGATGGACTGGCGCATGTCATCGAGCGCGATGCATTCTGACTACGTTCTCCCGGTGACGGCCTGGTACGAGCGCACCGAGCACAAGTGGGCGACTCCGTTGATGCCGTTCATTCACGCCGGCACCAAGATGTCGAGTTTCCAGGAGACGAAGTCGGACTTCGAGATCACGGCGCTGCTGGCAAAGAAAGTCCAGGAGAGAGCCAAAGCTACCGGTGCGACGAAGTTCAAAGCCCGCAACGGCGATGAAATGGGCTTCGACGTCGTTTACGACAGTTTCAGCATGAATGGGGAGTTCACCGAGGCGGACGAGGACAAGGCAGCCGGGGAACTCATTCGGCTTTCGAGCAACCTCGAGGGCGTCGAGTGGGAAGATCTGAAGACGAAGGGCTATGCACGCTTCACCGCTGTCGGCGGCGCAGCATCGTCGGTCGGGAATGCCTGCGATATCAATCCCGGCGAGACCATCTCTCCGTTCACCTGGCATACTCAGAAGAAGATGATCTACCCGACGCTGACCCGGCGCATACAGTTCTACATAGACCAGGAACTGTATCTGGAACTTGGTGAAGAACTGCCGGTGCACAAGGATCAACCGAGTGCGGGAGGCAACCACCCTCTCGTCATGACCGGAGGTCACACGCGCTGGAGCATTCACGCTGCATGGCGCGACGATGCGTTGATGCTGCGCCAGCAACGCGGCCAGCCGATCATGTACATGAACACCGACGATGCCGCTGCGCGTGGGATCGCCGACGGGGACGAAGTGGAAGTCGGGAACGATCTCGACAAGTTCCGGATCCACGCCAAAGTGGCTCCGAGTGTGCGTCCCGGGCAGGTGATCGTCTACCACGCGTGGGAGAATCATCAGTTCGCAGACGGCAAGGGCTTCCAGAATTTGATACCGAGTCCGATGAACCCGGTGGAGTTGGCCGGAGGTCAGTTTCATCTGCGGCCGATGTTCATCTGCCTGCAGCCGGGCCAGAGCGACCGCGATACAAGAGTCGAGGTGGCGAAGGTCGCCTGAACGAATCAGACGATGACTATCGTGCCCTTACGGACGGCGTGTCGGATTGGCGTGTCGGCGGTCGCGGCCAGTTGTTGAGCGATCCGGCCCACGCCGCGTCGGGGAGAGAGGCAATGACGATTACTCGACGACGGTTTTTGCAGGGTGCCGGTGCGGGTTTGCTGGCGCTTTCGCTGCGCCGTTTTGCGTTCCCGGTTTCGACTGCCGGCGCCGCCGAGTCTGGTGCGCCTGCGATTCCCGTCTATCGGACTTGGGAAGATCTGTACCGGCAGAAGTGGACTTGGGACAAGGTCAGTCGCAGCACGCACTTCGTCAACTGCTGGTACCAGGCCCACTGCTGCTGGAACGTCTACATGAAGGACGGTCTGGTCTGGCGCGAAGAGCAGGCGGCCGATTATCCGCAGACCAATCCTGACGTTCCCGACATGAACCCGCGCGGCTGTCAGAAAGGCGCGTGCTTCAGCGAGAGGATGTACGATCCGACGCGTCTGAAGTTTCCGCTCAAACGGGTCGGCGAACGCGGCGGCGGGCAGTGGCAGCGGATCTCGTGGGATCAGGCACTGACCGAGATCGCCGACAAGATGATCGAAACCATCCGCGAGGAAGGTTCGGACAAGATAGTGTGGAGTCCCGGCCCGCTGTTCACGCTCGGCAACATGACGGCTGGCGTGCTGCGTCTCGGGCTGGCCATTGACAGCACGTTTCTGGACATGAACACCGAGATCGGCGACGGCCACAACGGCGCCGCGGTGACGTTCGGCAAGAACATCGCCGAGCGCTCGCTCGACGATTATTTCGCGACTGAAATCATCCTGGTCTGGGGCTGCAATCCGCTCTACACGCAGATTCCGAACGCCCACATCTATACCGAGGCGCGCTACAAGGGTTCGCGCATCGTGGCAATCACGCCTGACCTGAACGCGTCGGGGATTCATGCCGACCAGTGGGTGTCGGTCAACGTCGGCAGCGATGCGGCGCTGGCTCTGGCGATGTGCCAGGTGATCGTCGAGGAGCGCCTCTACGACGAGGCTTTCATCCGCGAGCAGACAGACATGCCATTCCTCGTGCGCGAGGATACTCGCCAGTTCCTGCGCGAGTCTGACCTGGAAAGCGGCGGCAGCGATGAAGTCCTGTACGTGTACGACAGCGCGAGCCAGGCGATCGTCGCCGCGTCGCAGACGACGCTCGAACTCGGCGCGGTTGTGCCGGCCACCAGCGGTGTTTACGAAGCGATGACACTGACAGGAAAGGTTTCCGTGCGGCCTGTGCTGGTCGTCTTGGAAGAGAAGCTTCGCGCCGGCTACACGCCCGAGCAGGCCACGGTCGTGACCGGGGTTTCGGTGCAGACTATTCGGCAGCTGGCTCGCGACATCGCCAAAGCCAAGACGGTCGCCAACGTAACCAGCAGCAACTGGGGCAAGTTCTATCACGGCAACCTGATGGAGCGTTCGCAGATCCTGCTGCTGTCGTTGTGCGGGCACATGGGAAAGAAGGGCAGCGGTTTCAGCGCGTTCCCGTTCCTGGTCGCCGACGGCATCGACACGTTCTCGTTCCTGCAGAGTTCGGGGAATTTCGGCGAGCTCAGCTTGACGGCGCGGATCATGAAGGAAGCGGTACCGCTCAAACTGCGCGGCTTTACCGATGAGATGATCACCTACGAAATGACGCGGCAGCTCTACAAGGAGGGGCCGTGGGTTTCCGGGGTGTTGTTCTGGAACATCCACGGCGGCCTGCTCGATCTGGCTGCCGACGGACACAAGTGGGATCCCTACCTGAAGCGCGAGGTCAAGGACTATC
Organism: uncultured bacterium; assembly: GCA_903893315.1. Classification (GTDB taxonomy): domain Bacteria; phylum Desulfobacterota; class Binatia; order UBA1149; family CAITLU01; genus CAITLU01. The sequence goes on along the minus strand of CAITLU010000013.1, from coordinate 21,954 downwards.
TCAAGGAGTCGCTGGACAAGGGCTGGCAGTACGTGTGGCCACGGCGAGGCGAAACTCCGCGCATCATCTTCGAGGTCGGCAGCAACATCCTGCGCCGCCTGCGCGGATATCCGAAGTTGCTCGAGCACCTTATCCCAAAGCTGCACGCGCTCGTGACGCTGGACTGGCGCATGTCATCGACCGCTCAGTATTCAGATTACGTCCTGCCGGTGACGGCATGGTACGAGCGCACCGAGAACAAGTGGGTGACGCCGCTGATGCCGTTCGTGCACGTCGGCGCCCAGGTCTCCAGCTTTCAGGAGACCAAGTCGGACTGGGAGATCACCGCGCTGCTCGCGAAGAAAGTCCAGGAACGTGCCAAGGCCGCCGGGGTTGCGACATTCAAGGATCGCCACGGCAACGAGAAATCGCTGGACACGGTCTATGACGCGTTCACGCTGCAGGGAAATTACACAGAATCCGACGAGGAAAAGGTTTCGGCAGAACTTATCCGGCGTTCATCCAACCTGGAGGGGGTGGAATGGGAAGCTCTCAAGGAGAAGGGCTACGCGCGCTTTACCGGCATCGGTAAGGCAGCGACCTCGGTCGGCAACGCGTGCGACATCGTGCCCGGCGAGACGATCTCTCCGTTCACCTGGCACACGCAGAAGAAGATGATCTATCCGACGCTGACCCGGCGTATTCAGTTCTACATCGATCAGGAACTGTATCTGGAACTCGGCGAAGAGCTGCCGGTGCACAAGGATCCGCCGACCGCCGGCGGTCGCTATCCGCTGATCATGACCGGAGGGCACACGCGTTGGAGCATTCACGCGGCGTGGCGCGACGATGCACTGATGCTGCGCCAGCAGCGCGGCGGGCCGATCATGTACATGAACACCGACGACGCCGCCGCGCGTGGCATCGCCGACGGTGAGGAAGTGCAGGTCGGCAACGATATCGACAAATTCCGGATTCACGCGAAGGTGGCGCCGAGCGTGCGTCCGGGGCAGGTGATCGTCTATCATGCCTGGGAGAACCATCAGTTCCCGGACAAAAAGGGTTTCCAGAACCTGATTCCCAGCCCCATCAATCCCGTCGAGCTCGCCGGTGGCCAGTTCCACCTGCGGCCGATGTCGATTTGTCTGCAACCGGCGCAGAGCGATCGTGATACTCGCGTCGAGGTGACGAAGTTCGTTTGAGGAGCACGATACGATGATTCTGACGCGTAGAACTTTCCTGCGTAATTTCGGCGTGGCGGCGCTGGGGTTGACGCTGTCGAATCTGCAGTTCGCTTGTGGACCTGATGGAAAGGCGCCGTCAGGAGCGCCGGCTCCCGCACCTGCTGCGCCGACCAAGGCCACAGCGCTTCCTCCGCTGCCGGACTATCGGCGGTGGGAAGATCTGTACCGCAAGCAGTGGACCTGGGACAAGATCGTCAAGGGATCGCACCTGCGTACCAATTGTATCGCGGCCTGCTCCTGGAACCTCTTCGTCAAGGACGGCATCGTGTGGCGCGAAGAGCAGAACACGATCTACGAGGCGCCCAACAGCAGCGTTCCAGACATGAATCCGCGCGGATGTCAGAAGGGCGGTTGCTACAGCCAACTCATGTACGAGCCGTCGCGCCTCAAGTACCCGGTGCGACGCGCGGGTGAACGCGGCTCCGGTAGCTGGGAGCGCATGTCATGGGACGAAGCGTTGACGCAGGTTGCCGACAAGCTGCTCGACGTCGCCATCGAGTCCGGCCCTGACACCGTTGTTTACGATAACGGTACGACCAACATCGACTTCGGCACCAGTACTGCTGGAGAGATGCGGTTTTTCTACCAATTCGGCGCGACGATCATGGACTCGTGGGCTGGAGTCGGCGACCTGCCTATGGGTGCGATCCAGACGTGGGGCCATTTCAACGCCGACGGCACTTCGGATGATTGGTTCAATTCGGATTACATCCTGATCTGGATCGCCAATCCCGTCTACACCCGGATTCCTGACGCCCACTTTTTCTGGGAGGCGCGTTACAAAGGCGCCACGGTGGTGTCGATTGCGCCGGATTACAACGCCAGTTCGGTTCATGCCGACCTGTGGATGAATCCGAGAATCGGTACCGATGCTGCGCTCGGTTTGGGCATGGCGCACGTGATCATCAAGGAGAATCTGTTCAAGCCTGACTACGTGCGCGAACAGACCGATCTGCCGTTCCTCGTGCGCGAGGATACCGGGCGCTACCTTTGCGAGAAGGACGTCGAGGCCGGCGGTAAGGAAGACCTTTTCTATTTCTGGGATCAGACGGTGCGGGAGATTTCGCTGGCTCCCGGCACGCAAGGCGACAGCAACCAAAGTCTGAAGCTCGGTTCGGTCGTGCCGGCGCTTACGGGCCGCTACCCGGTCAAGCTTGCTTCCGGCGTCACGGTCAATGCGCGGCCGTTGCTGGTAGTTCTCGAAGAACACCTGAAACAGTACACGCCCGAACTGGCGTCCGCTATCTGCGGAGTTCAACCCGAAACCATCATCCGTGTCGCTCGCGGTGTGGCCGGCGCGAAAACCGCGTCGATCTTCGCTTCGTGGGGGTCGTGCAAGCACTACCACTCCGATCTGATGCAGCGGACCATGTGCCTGTTGATGGCGCTGACCGGGAATCAGGGAAAACGCGGCGGCGGTGTTCGTCCCGGAGGCTGGTACAGCGTCGACGCGATGGACGAGATGGGGACCGGGCTCGAGATGCCGATGCATCTGCGCCTGTTGCTCAAGGTGGTCAAGCCGACTGCGCGTGACTACGAAAACATTCTCTACAAAGTAACGAACGAACGCGCGTACACCGCGACGTTGCCGTTCCTCTACGTGCACGGCGGCCTGAAGGAAATCACCGATCGTCCCGACTTCAACGATCCCGCGTTGCCGCGCAAGACAGCGGAGTACGTGCGGGAGGCTACCGAGAAGGGATGGCTGCGCGTTTGTCCGCCGGCTGATCGGCCGCCGCGCGTTTACTTCTATACCGGCGTGAACCCGTTGCGGCGCTGGCCGGCTCCACACCTGGTGCGCAAGCATCTGTGGCCGAAGCTCGACCTGATCATCAACGTGAACTTCAAGATGTCCACCACCGGTCTGGAGTCTGACGTACTGCTGCCCGCGGCGGGGTACTACGAGAAGATCGGGCTGAAGTATCCGCAGACCTTGGTGCCTTATGTGATCTTCGGCGATCAGGCGGTGCCGCCGCTGGAAGAATCGAAATCGGAATGGGAGATTTTCGGCCTGCTGGCCCGCAGGATTCAAGAGCGTGCGGTGGCTCGCGGGGTAAAGCCGTTCAAGGACGCCTACGGCATCGAGCGGGACTACACCCGATTCTACGAGGCGTGGTCGAAAGACGGGGCCTACAGCGAAAACGACGAACCCGCCGCGATGGACCACCTGATCCGGGACTCGTCGGTGACCAAGGGCTTCACGTGGAAAGACGCAAAGGAGCGCGGCGCACTACCAGTGCAGGCGATCGGTCACTACGGCCCGCACAATCAAGTGTGCAGCGACTACAAGGCGGGTGAAACGGTTTATCCGCAGCGGTGGTTTGTCGAAGAAAAACAGCCGTGGCCGACGCTCAGCGGCCGGCAACAGTTCCTGATTGAGCACCCGTGGTACATGGAAATCGGCGAAGGCTTGCCGGTGCACAAGGACAGCCCCAAGGCCGGCGGCAACTATCCGTTGCGGCTAACCGGTGGACACACCCGCTGGTCGATCCACGGGATCTGGCGCGATCAACGCCATCTGCTGCGCCTGCAACGAGGCCAGCCGATCATGGTGATGAACATCGACGATGCGACCAGCCGTAGTCTGAAGGACCACGACGAGGCTCGCGTGTACAACGACGTGGGGTCATTCTTCATCCACGTCAGGCCGTCTGCCGCGGTGCAGCCGGGGCAGGTCATCATTTACCACGCCTGGGAAAGCTACCAGTTCCGAGACTGGATGCAGAGCCAGGTCGCGGTGCCGTCGCCTTGGAAGCCTACTCACGTAGCGGGCGGTTACGGTCACATCCGCTATCGCATGTATTTCGCGGCTCCGAGCCACGGACCACGCGGTACCACGGTGGACGTGGTACGTGCCTAGCAGCGTGCAGGATCTTTCGTAGGACCTGCACGGTTTCGACATGAGTTGATTGTATGAAGACGTGGACCCGCCGCGAGTTCCTGATCCGTAGTGCCGCCGGGACGCTGGCTCTTTCGTTACGGTCATTGCTCCCGTCGGTGCGCGGCGATGGTAGCGTCGCGGTGGCTGTTGCCGAAGCGGGCGAAGCGCCGTTGCCGCTTTCCTATCGCACCTGGGAAGACCTGTACCGCAAGGCTTGGAACTGGGACAGCGTCGTGCGCTGCACGCACTCGCGTGCAAACTGTTTCAGCGCCTGTTCGTGGAACGTCTTCGTCAAAGACGGAATAGTCTGGCGCGAAGAGCAGGCTGACATCTACGACCGCGAGGCGCCGGGATTGCCAGATTACGGGCCTCGCGGTTGTCAGAAAGGCTGCTGTTACAGCACGCTGATGACGGCCCCCGGCCGTGTCACCTATCCGATGGAGCGTGTTGGAGAGCGCGGTTCCGGGCGCTGGCGCCGCGTTTCGTGGGAGGACGCCATCGGGCGTATCGCGGGCGCCATCGTCGACGCCAACCAGCAAAGCGGCGCCGATACCGTGGTCTATGACAACGGGACTTCGAACGTCGATTGGGGGCCGAGCAGCATTGGCGAGATGCGCCTGTTCCAGATGCTCGGCGCGACGATGCTGGACGGTTTCGCGGGCACCGGCGATCTCGCCATGGGCGCACGGCAGACCTGGGGAACCTCCTTCGTCGACGGGACATCGGACGATTGGTTCCGTGCTGACACGCTGATCTTCTGGCACTGCAACCCGCTGTCGACACGGATTCCGGATGCGCACTTTCTGACCGAGGCAAGGTACAGCGGCACGACGGTCGTGACCGTCACGCCGGATTTTTCTCCCAGCGCCATTCACGCCTCGTTGTGGATCAACCCGCATACCGGCACCGATACCGCGCTGGCCTTGGGGGCGGCGCGTGCGCTGATGGAACGCGGCGTCGTTGATGAAGCGTATGTCCGGGAGCAGACCGATCTGCCGTTTCTGGTGCGCGACGACAACGGAAAATTCCTGCGCCAGTCCGATCTGGCAGCCGGCGGCAAGGACGACATCTTCTACGTCGCCGAAGTCGGAAGCGGCAGGATCGTCGAAGCGCCGGCAACGCAGGGAACCTGGAGCGATTCGCTCGCGCTCGGCGATCTTGTTCCGGCTCTGACCGGCACCTTCAAGGCGGAGACGACGAAGGGGAACGTGACGGTGCGGCCGGTGATGGATCGCCTGCGGCAGAAGCTGGTCCAGTACACGCCGGAGTACGTCACTCAGGTCACCGGGGTCGGCGCCAAGACCCAGGAACAACTCGTTGATCTGCTGGCGAAATCGAAGCGCACGCTGATCTACGCGAGTTGGGGTTCGTGCAAGACACATCACAGCGATCTGTTGCAGCGTGCGCTCATTCTGCTGTCGGCTCTGCGCGGCCAGCACGGCCGCACCGGTTCCGGCGTGCGCTTCGCGGCCTGGCTGCCGTTCGAAGGTGCAGACGGGCTGCTGCCGAGCGCAAAACCTAACTGGCTGGTGAAGCAGATGCTGCGCGTCTACACGCCGCCGCCGCGTGACATGGAGAAGGCCATCCGCGAAGTCTCGCCGCGTCTGGAGTACACGCCGTCGCACCTGTTCCTGTACGTTCACGGCGGTCTCAGCGAGGCCTGGGAAAACGGCCTTCACGACCCGAAGCTTCCACGCGAGCCGCTTGAGTATCTGCGCACGGCCGTGGCCAACAACTGGCTGGTACCACGTCCTCCGCAGGACCGGCCGCCGCGCGTCTTGATCACGTCGGGAGTCAACTCGCTGCGTCGCTGGCCGGTGCCGGACGTCGTCGAGCGGGTGCTGTGGCCGAAGCTCGATCTGATCGTCGCGGTTGACCCGCGTCTGTCGACCACCGGCGCCAAGTCCGACCTGGTGCTGCCGGCGGCGAGCTATTACGAGAAGCGCGGCGTCAAATACGCGGTGGCACTTTCGCCGTACATCGTCGTCGGTGATCGTGCCGTGCTCCCGCTCGGCGATTCCAAGCCGGAGTGGGAGATCATGGCCCTGCTCGCGCTGGAGATTCAGAAGCGTGCACTGGCGCGAGGGCTGACAGGCCCGTTGGCAGAGATCGGCGATCGCTTCACCGACAACGGTAAGTTCGGGCCTCTCGACGACGAAGTGGTCGCCGACGTGATTTTGAAAGGCACCTCTTCCACCGGCGGGCTGGGCTGGAAGGAAATGTGTGAGAAGGGCGGAATCCGCGCGCGTTCGGTCGGCGGCTGGGGCGTTACCAGCGGCATTGGCAGCGACCTCGAAGAGCAGGGAAGTCTTTCGCCGTCGCGCATCCACGTCGAAGGCAAGCACGCGTGGCCGACTCTGACCGGACGTCAGCAGTTTTATCTCGACCATGCGTGGTTCGAAGAAGCCGACGAAGTGCTGCCGTGCTTCAAGCCGGTCCTGCGGAAAGGGGATGAGTATCCCATCCTGCTGGCAGGAGGCCACACGCGCTGGAGCATCCACTCGATCTGGCGTACCGCGCCGTTGCTGCTGCGGTTGCAGCGCGGGGAGCCCTCGATGTGGATGTCGGCCGAGGATGCCGCGTCCCGCCGCATCGGCGACAACGACGAGGTGGTGGTGCGCAACTTCCGCGGCAGGTTCCGCGTGCGGGCCCGGGTCGCGAACTCGTTGCCGGCCGGGGTGGCGATCCTGTATCACGCCTGGGAGCCGTATCAGTTCGCGGATTGGCGCAGCGACATGGTGCTCAACACGGCTCCGCTCAAACCCGTGCATCTGGTGGGCGACTACGGGCATCTGAGCTACCGGGTCTTCGAGAGCGGACCGGTTCACGTACCGCGGCACGTCCCAGTCCAGATTGAGCGCTTCGAGCCTGGAACTCCGGAGGCGTAACCAACCGCGCATATGCGCCGTCCGAGCCGCCGGCCGGCGCTGATCATACCCTGGCGTGACATTTGTCATGGTGCCCTTCCGACCGGTTGGTAGACTGCCGCCGGGCTTCTGGCCTGCGGAGGTAGCTCGATGCGGCGTATTGCGGGGTCTGCAAGATGAAGAAAGAAGCGGCTTTGCAGCAACTTGTCGAGCTTTCCCGCCGTGAGTTCCTGACCCGTGGGGTTACCGCGGCGGGGTGGGGGTCGTTCGCGGTCGTGCTGGGAGCGGGAACACTGGAGTCCGTCCGGTTTTTCTTCCCGCGCGTTCTCTATCAACCGCCCACTACGTTCCGCATCGGCACGCCCGAAGGCTTTCTCGCACGCAAGGGAGATGCGGACGCCTACGGCGTGATCTCCGTCGACGAGCGCTGGAAACCCGAGCACCGGTTTTTCGTCGTCCGCGCCAAGGACCGAGTCTACGCGCTGACGGCGCGCTGCGCGCACCTGGGATGCACCGTCAACTGGTTCTCGAGCCTCGATATCTTCAAGTGCCCGTGCCACGGCAGCCAGTACCACAGCGACGGGCGTAATTTCGCTGGTCCGGCCCCGCGGCCCCTCGATCGCTTGAGGATCTCGGTGGGGGTCAGCGGTGACCTCGTGGTCGACACCAGCGTCGTCTACGGGGTCGATCGGTTCGACACCGAAGGCGCATTCGTAGCGCTCGCGTGAACTCGGAGCAGGCGAAGATGTCCGGCGAAACTGAAATGACACAGGAAACGACGCTGACGTCGGCGGCGAAAACCGCACGGCTGCGCGCGCCGAGCGAGCGTTTTACGGGGCGACGCGCCAAGAAACCTAAACAACTCGCGGTTATCACCGATAGCTGCAGTGGATGCGCCGGCGGCCCGGTGTGTCAGATCTATTGCCCGGTAGAAGAGTGCATGATTTTGCGGATTACCACAGACGCGTTCCCGTTCTCGCGTATCTGGGTCGATCCGCTGAAGTGCGTCGGCTGTCGCAAGTGTCTGCGACAGGGACCAAACGAGACTTTTCTTGACGGCTGTCCCTGGGACGCCATCGTGATGGTGCCGACACGGGAATGGGAGGACGAGCATGGCCAGCTCCCGTACTGACCAATTTCGCCGCAAGGCCGTGGACTGGATCACCACGTCACAACTTTACCGCTCCGTCTTCCGCCACGGTTACGCCGATACGGTGCGTAACCGTGCGCTTGAAGTCACCAGCAACGCCTTTCTTCACCTGCACCCGATCACGATTCCGGCCCATGCCCTGAAGGTTCGGTTCACCTTCTGTCTGGGTGGTCTCACATTCTTCCTGTTTCTGGTGGAAACGGTGACGGGTGTACTGCTGATGTTCTACTACCGGCCGGTGCCGGAGTACGCATACGCGGACATGAAGACGCTTCAGTACGCGGTGTATTTCGGGATGATCCTGCGCAACCTGCACCGCTGGGGCGCCCATCTGATGGTGGTCCTGGTCATGCTGCACATGCTGCGGGTGTTTCTGACGGGCTCGTACCGTCCGCCGCGTGAGTTCAACTGGGTGCTCGGCGTCAACCTGCTCGTGCTGACGCTGCTGCTGAGTTTCACCGGTTATCTGTTGCCGTGGGATCAGCTCGCGTTCTGGGCGGTCACGGTAGGTACCAACATGGCTGCTGCGACGCCGTTTCTGGGCGCCGAAGGACCGTTTCACGGCTTGCTCGGAGTCAACGGAATGAACGACGCACGCTTTCTTCTTCTGGGCGACGTGCGTGTGGCGGGGAGCGCGTTGCTGCGGTTCTACGTCCTTCACTGCGTGGCGCTGCCGCTGGTGGCGGGCGTGCTAATGGTGGTGCATTTCTGGCGGGTGCGAAAGGACGGTGGCATCTCGCGGCCGCTTTGATGACGATTGATGGCGGCAGTCGGAGATAAACTGTGAAAGAAGCCGGCGAAACCAATACGACGACCGAGCGATCGCTCGCGCAGGAGATCGGCACGATGCCGACCGGACGGCCCGGCGACGTGGCTGTGTTCCCGTATCTTGTCTACAGCGAATTCCTGGCTGCGTTGCTGTGCTCGATCGTGTTGATGGTCTGGTCATTGACGGTGGCCGCGCCGCTGTTGGAGCAGGCCAATCCGGGAATCACGGAGAACCCAGCCAAGGCCCCGTGGTACTTCGTCGGTCTGCAGGAATTGCTTGTCTACTTCGATCCATGGATCGCCGGCGTGATGATGCCGACCCTGATCATCGTCGGTTTGATGGCAATCCCGTATCTTGACACGAGCACCAACGCTGTAGGGCGCTACACGATCCGCGAGCGGCGGTTGGTCATCAGCCACTTTGGCCTCGGCTTCGCGCTCTGGTGGGTGCTCATCGCGATAGGACAGTTCTTGCGCGGCCCGAACTGGCACATCTACTGGCCATGGCAGGACTGGTCCATGGTCAAGAACCCCGAAGGCGCGATGTGGGATTTCCCGGTATGGGTGGGACTCCCGTTGCTCATAGCCTACTTCGTGGGTGGGTTCGTCATTCCGCAGAAGCGCTGGCCTTGGCTTCTGGAGCGTCTCGGTACCGCCCGTTATGTCGGGTCGATCACGCTGGCGCTGCTCTTCTACGGTGTTCCTATCAAGATGCTTCTGCGTCTGTTGTTTAATGTGAAGTACGTACTGGTGACGTCATGGTTCAACATCTGAAAAGCGGGTATCGGCGATGATGAAGGCAACTCTACGAATGCGGCTCGTGTTCGGAATCCTGAGCCCGATCTTTCTCCTTCTGTGCGTGGTCGCGATCCACGGGGAGGAGACTGGTGAATGGAGGCAATACCAGGACGAGTTCAAACGTATCTTCACGGAGCGGGCTCAAGCAAAACTCGCGGATGCGCAGACGCGCGGTGATGCGGCCGAGACGGCGCGCTGGACCCGCGTCGTAGGCGAGGTGTCGCAGCTTCAACCTGAAATAAAACAGGCCTTCATTTCCGAACTCGGCGTCGCGGATCGGTGTGCCAGTTGCCATCTTGGGATCGACGACCCGCTGTTTGCCGATGCCCCGCAACCGTACCGTAGCCATCCCGGCAAGCTTCTGGAGTCGCACGAGCCTAACCGCTTCGGATGCACGATGTGCCATGACGGCCAGGGATCGGCTACGGCGACCGAAGCCGCTCATGGACGCGAGGCTAACTGGCCGCGCGTGATGATGCCGACAGCGGTGGTTCAAAGCGCGTGTTCGCGTTGCCATGAAGTCACGCACGGGCTGGCGGGAGGCGAACGCGTAAGCCTCGGCACGGATCTGTTCATCAACAAGGGCTGCTATGGCTGCCACAATGTTCGAGGCGCCGGGCCGTTGCCGAAGTTCGGGCCGCCGCTGAACAACCTCAAGTCCAAGCTTACCGACGCTCCTGCGTGGATCGGCAGCTGGATCAAGGAACCGGCGCTCGTCGCTCCGGGCACTGCGATGCCGAACTTTCTGCTCAGCGACGAAGAAACCGGCAAGATCACGGCTTTCCTGCTCACGCTCGGCAAACCGACGGTGACCAAGCCCGTTGTCGTCGATGCGGCCTTGGTCGAACAAGGTAAGCGGCTGTTCACGGAACGCGGTTGCCGCGGTTGTCACGGAGTAGAGCCGGGCGAACGCAGCATCTCTGCGCGGGTGCCGCATCTGGGAACGGTTGGTTCCAAAGTGACGGCCGAGTGGCTGGATGCGTGGATTGCCGATCCTAAGCAGGCCAACCCGGAAACTGCGATGCCCAAGGTCGTGCTCGAAGCGCCTGACCGAGGCGCGATCGTCGCTTATCTGATGTCACTGAAGCGGACCGAGCCGCTGCCCCGGAAAGCGGATAGCGGCAAGTTCGACGCGGCAGAGGGCAAGGAACTCATCAAGCAGTACGAGTGCTTCGGTTGTCACGCCATCGACGGCTTTCAGGATGTGCGTCCCGCGGTACCTGATCTCGGTGAGTTCGCCCGCAGGCCGGTTGCCGAGTTGGACTTTGGTACCGTCAAGGATCTGCCGCGTACAAAGTGGGATTGGATGCGCCGCAAGATTCGCGAGCCGCGGGCCTATGAATGGGGGCAGATCAAACTGAGGATGCCTGTGTTCCCGATGGTCGAGGACGAAGGTGACTCGCTCATCTCGTACTCGATGGCAATGCCCGCGCCCGCTCTTCCTGCGAGCTATCTGGTCAAGGCATCGGCTGCTGGAAGTGCGGCGCGCACGGTGAGTTGGATGATAGGGCGCCTGAATTGCAACGGCTGTCATCGTATTGACGGCAAGGACGCCTACATCGCGACGTACTTCGAACGCAAGAGCCGGGTGGGGCCGACGCTCGATGGTGTGGGCGGCCGCTTGCAGGGACAGTATCTGTACAGTTTTCTGATGGAGCCGAAACCCGTACGGCCTTGGTTAACGTTGCGGATGCCGAACTTCGGGTTCACGCAAGATCAGGCCCGCAGTCTGGTCGACGGTTTCGCGGGGCGCGCGCACGCCGACAATCCGTACACCTACGTTGCGAAGGCGGCGATAGACAAGGAGCACTTTGATCGCGGTATTCGCCGCTTCCGCCACTACAAGTGCATCCAGTGCCACCCGAGCGCGGTTGGCGGAGCGCTTCCCGAAGGCGTCGATCCGGACGATCTCTCGATCAATCTGATGCTTGCGAAAGAGCGCCTGCGGCCCGAGTGGTTCATGGAGTTCCTGGCTCGTCCCAAGCAGATTGCTGGGAACCAGACCCGTATGCCGACCATCTTTTACACTGTGGAAGGGGCGCCCAAGGTCGAGCATCCCGACGAGGACATAAAGGACATCGTCTCGTACGTCATGGGGATGACCGAGGACGCCGAGACCACCTTGAAGGGGTTCGAGGAAGAGGAGAAGGCCGAGCAGAAGAAGGAAGCCGTCGACTGGTCTAAAGTCCAGTACTGATCGCGACGGAGAGCGGTGTGAGGAGCCATCGGTACGCAGGGAAGGCACCTGCGCGGCGGGTCGGCGCTCTGTCGCGCGCGGCACGCACACGATGGTCGGTTGCGTGTCCTCCTGCTCCTGGGATCTCTACGTCAAGGCGGCCCTGTATGGTGCGAGAAACAACACTCGCCATGCAAGGCATCGTCGACCGGCCTGCCCGACTTCAATCCACGCGATTGTCAGAAGGGTACGTGCGGCTGGGTCCTGGTGAACTATGGTTCGCGTCCGCGACGGCTTGGGCGCCTTTGTCTTGCATGCCTAGGTTGCACCGTACGTGCACCCTAGTGAGGTCATCCATTACGCATGGGAGCCTTTCAATCTCGCTACGGACTCGGTGGCCATTCGATCATCCCGGCCACCCGAAGGCGACGAGTCTGATGGGAGACCAACAAGGACAGTTCCGCTGGACGTACGGGCATTGGGAGCCGAACCAAGTCGACTGGGAAACGAGCGTGGAACTGGAAGCGCTGTGACGGAACCTGGACTTGGTCGGCGATCGGGTGGGCGGCGCTTGCCGCGTTGGGAGAAACTTGGAGAATCGGGCAGCATGGCAACCATGAAGAGTCACGCGTGAAGAAAATCTCCTGCGAGAGCTGCCCGATTCGTGACACGAGTTGTATCGCCGATCTTACTCCCGACAAGCTCGACGAGTTCCGTTCGTTCAGCCTGTCCGCGGTCTACAAACCCAGACAGGTGTTGTTCCACGAGGGCACGCCGGCGAGCGGCCTCTACGTGCTTTGTCACGGTGCGGTCAAGCTGTACCAGTCCGGGCGCTTCGGTCGCGATCACATACTTGCCGTTGCGGCGCCGGGCGAGGTGCTGGGCGAACTGCCACTGGAGCCGACCGACCCGTATTCGGCATCGGCCGAGGCGCTTGTCGAGTCGCAGGTCTGCTACCTGCCGCGCGAACGTCTGGTGCGGTTTATCGAGTTGCACCCTATGACCGGTGTGCGGTTGATCGCCGCCCTGAGCGATGCGCTCATTACCGCGCGCCACAAGGTGCGCGACATGGTACTGAAACCGGCCGAAACCCGTCTGGCTGAATTGCTCGTGACCCTGACCAGCGGCAGCACGCATAACGGTGACACTACATGCCAGGTGACCCTCGCGTACTCTCGCCGTGACATTGCCGAAATGATCGGCGTGTCCACCGAAACGGCGATACGCCTGCTTGCCAAGCTCAAGAGCAAAGGGGTGATAACGACTCACGGACGTGAACTGACCGTGACCGATACCGACAAGCTTCGCCGTTTCGCTAGCGTCCCGTTCTGAGCGTCTGTAGAGAAAGACTGCGCATCGGCGAGCGGTGATGCTCGACGCCCATTCGGCCGTCGGCTTTAGTGCCTCGAACGTTCGTCTTTTGGTACTAATGCGTTGTGGAAATCGAACTTGCTGCTGCTTGGAAATTCTCGACCGGCAGTTCGGCTGAGTTTGAACTGATGATGACAGGTGCCGTGTGAGCTGGCTCTACCTGTTCCTCGCGATTTGTCTCGAAGTGTCCGGTACGACCTGCATGAAGCTGTCGCTCGGTTTCAGCAAGGCGGTGCCGTCGCTGCTCCTCTTCGTCTTTTACGGCCTCAGCGTCGTGTTTCTGACGCTTGCGGTGAAGCGTCTCGACATCAGTGTCGCCTATGCGGTCTGGTCGGGGCTCGGTACCGGTCTGATGGCACTGATCGGCTTGGTGTGGTTCGAGGAGCCGATGACGGTGTCGAAGAGCATCGCGATCGGATTGATAATTCTCGGCGTAGTCGGGGTTAATCTGGGAGACTGAACGGAACGGGTCTCGGCTGACTTTTATCCGCGTTCCTGGCCGCCGACGACGCGCTTGTGCACGACCGAGTAGTAACGGTAGCGGCTCGGCATGTGTGAGACGACCCCGCCGATCACGATGACCGCTGTCAGGATCCAGACGCGAGAGTCCCAGGAGAGCGCTACGCTCGCGACGAGTGCGATCTTGACGAGCGTGGCGATTCCGCGGATCTGTACCGGCCAGATATGGTTGCGGATGATCTCAAGCGTCATCAGCGCGCCGCCGCTGGCGATGGTTGCCAGCAGTGCGGTGTGCAATCTCTCCGGCGCTACCCCGTAGACGTGGCCTCCGTACAAGGCCCCGAATGCAATCAGGTGGGCAGTGCGCAGCGTGCTGCGGATCGTACGGACGCCGGGAAGAGCCATCTTGACGTTCATTTGACCGTCGGCGCCTCAGCCTCCGATCGATGACATCGCCCGCGTTGCGTTCGCGGGTTCTTCGTTTGCCGCGTCCGTGTAGGTGCCGCGGGCAGGGCGCCCCGCGGTCGCGGCCCGAAATGAGTCGGCTATAGCTTCAAGAGACGCGCCGGGTTTCAGCGCATCGCGCAGGTCGACCTCGCCTTCGCTGGTCAGACAAGGCCGGAGTTTACCGTCCGACGTCAGCCGCAGCCGGTTGCAGCGATCGCAGAATCGACAACTCACCGGGCTTATCAGGCCGACCTCGCCGCCCGAGCGAAGCGCATAGTAGGTGGCGGTGTCGCCGGGTTGGTGACGCGGCAGCTCGGCGGCCAGTTGAGGGTGAATCCGCTCGAGGATTTCGGCACGGCTGACGTAGGAAGACGCCCAACGCTGAGCCAGTCCCAGAGGCATGTATTCAATGAAGCGGATCTGTGCGCCGTGCGCGGCGGCAAAGTCGAGCATCGCGGGAAGTTCGTCGTCGTTGACGCCGCGCATGACGACGACGTTCAGTTTGAGCGGCGCAAGGCCGGCTGCTGCCGCGGCGTCGATCCCGGCAACGACGCGGTTGAGATCGTTGCGTCCGCTCACGGCCCGGAAAACAGCAGGCCGCAGCGAGTCGAGACTGACGTTCACGCGCCCGAGGCCGGCGGCTTTCAGATCCTCGGCGTGCTCGGCCAGCAGCGTTCCGTTGGTGGAGAGCGCCAAGTCCGCGATCCCGGCGATGCGGCTCACGTCACGGACGAAATCGACCACGCCCGGATGGACCAGCGGTTCGCCGCCGGTGATGCGAATCTTGCCGATGCCGAGTCCGACTCCGACGCGCACGATGGTGGCGATCTCGGACAGGTCCAGCCGCAGCGGTTTCGTGCTGATGCCGCAGCCGCGGGGCAGGCAATAAAAGCAGCGCAGGTTACAGCGGTCGGTGATCGACACCCGCAGATATGTCACCTGCCGCCCATAGCGATCGTAGAGTTTCATGCGAGGCCGACAGACTACCGAACGGTCGGAAGGTGGCGATGACGGATGTCATGCCAGGTAATGACCGGTGCCGGTGGGCTGGCCGGGGCGGTCTGCCCGCAGGCTGCCGACGGCTTCGGGCCGCGCCGCCTCTGCGACGGTCCGAAGCCCATTCGAGACTTCTTCGCTGCTGTCGAGAAGGCCGGGCCGGGTTCCGTCATGAACGCGGCCCGGGTCATACCTTCCGCACTTCGACGCTGACGCCGCGAGGGCCGAAGTTCGGCGCGGCGTACAAGGCCCGGTAGTGAAGTTGTCCGTAATCGCCGGCCATGTGGAGGGTCTTCCACGGCGCCGGAATCGGTTCTTGCTGTCCCTTGTGGCGGGCGAACTGAAACGGCTCCCACGCGTGGTAGATGATTACCTGCCCAGCCTGTACCGACGGTGAGATCTTCACCACGCATTCGAACTCGCCGATGTCGTTCGAGGTCTTTATCCGATCGTTGTCGGAAATACCGCGTGTCTGTGCATCACCGTCGTTCATGTACAAGACAGGCTCGCCGCGTTGCAGCCGCAGCAGGTTCGCCTCGCTGCGCCAGATCGAGTGGATGCTCCAGCGCGTGTGGCCGCCGGTCATGGTCAGTGGATATGAGCCACCCTGTGTAGGCGGCTGCTTGTGGACCGGAAGCGCCTCACCGGCCGCGACGAGCCAGTCGTGGTCGAGGAAGAACTGCTGGCGTCCGGTCAGTGTCGGCCACGACTCTTTTCCTTCGACCTGCCAGGCGTTCGGGTACAGCGGCTTCGAATAATCTATGTCGCTGCACATGTTGTTGAAGAGGCCGTAACCTCCGTCGCGTTTGATCGGAATCACGCCGCGCTTGATGGCTTCGTCCCAGGTGGTTCCCTCGCAGATTTCCGAACGTCGGAAAATGTAATCCATGCCGGTGCGGGCATCCGATGGATTGAACGCGCCATCGTCGCTCCATGCGTCGAATGCCTT
The DNA here is from genome assembly GCA_903893315.1 of uncultured bacterium. Taxonomy (GTDB): domain Bacteria; phylum Desulfobacterota; class Binatia; order UBA1149; family CAITLU01; genus CAITLU01. The sequence goes on along the minus strand of CAITLU010000013.1, from coordinate 5,869 downwards.
CGTCAAGTCGATGTCCTTGCCGAACGCGTTCTTGGCGGTCGCCGTGCCACGTTCCTTGGCGCGTTGCTGAATGCGCTCGGCGATGCTGCCGTATATCCACCACTCGTTACGCGACTCGCCCAGCGGCTCGACTGCCTTGTCGTTCAGGACCAGGTAGGGCACGAAACCCCACGCGTACTTGATGCCGATCTTCTCGTAGAAACACGCCGCCGGCAGCACCACGTCGGCATGCATTCCGGTCGTCGACATCTGGGTATTGATGCTCACCACCAGATCGAACTTCGGCCACAGATGCTCGAGTGCGATCTGCGGTGTCGGCCACTGCCGCAGCGGATTGACCGAATCGACGAGGAATACCTTGGGGTCCTTGCCGGGGCGGGGGTAGACAGGAACCCAGCCCCTCTCGGCGGCCGTTTTCATTGCTTCGTCCATGCCCAGAGGGTTGGCGGGGTCGTTGTACGCCGGATTCCCCATCGTCTTCGCGTATCCGCCATGGGCATGGAGCCACGGCAGGACCGGATTGAACGTTTCACCGCGGCTGCGCTTGACGAGGTAGGATTCGATGTCGCGCACCGCCGGGCGGCCGGTGATCTTGAGCACCATCTGTTGCCATGCGGGCAACTCGCCGAGGCCGAGTTCGTCGAAGCCGGTCACTCCCCACCACGAACCGAATCGCAGCCCGCCTCCGGGACGCCCCTGATTCCCGGTCACCGCCATCAACAGCGCGAAGGAACGGTGCATCAGATCGCTGTGGTAGTTTTTGCAGGCGCCGGTGGAGGCATAGATCATCGCCGCTTTCGCGGTGGCCATGTCGCGCGCTACCTTGCGGATCAACGGCGCGCTGACTCCGGTAATCTTCTCGGTCAGTTCCGGCGTGCAGTTCTCGTTGAGGTGCCGGCGCAGCATCTCGTAGGTCGGTTCCACTTGCGCGGAAGTTCCGTCCGCAAGCGTCACTTGCCGGCGTCCCTCGAGTGCCGGGCGGATGCCGCCGAGTGCGAGCGAGGCCTTACTCATGCCCTGGCTACCAGGAGCCAGAACCGCTGCCTGTTGCGCTTCGTCCCACACGTAGAACGCATCGTCGCGACCGCCTTTTACGATGTCACGCTCGCGCAGGAAGCGACCGGTATCGGTACGGACCAGGAACGGAAGATCGGTCTGCTCCTTTATGTATTCCTCTTTGTGCAGCTTCTCCGTGAGGATGACCTGGGCCATCGCCAGAGCCAGTGCCGGATCCGTCTGCATCTTGGGGTTGAGCCACAGGTCAGCATGAATAGCGGTAGGGTTGTAATCCGGTCCGATGACGACGAGTTGAGCGCCGCGATAGCGCACTTCAGTGAAGAAGTGCATGTCGGGAATACGCGTGTAGACGGGGTTCGCGCACCAAAGGACGATGTAATCGGAGTTGAAGTAGTCGTCGCTGGTGCCGTCGACCATGAACATGCCGTAGGTCTGCGTCATCCCCACTGCCATGTCGCCGATCCCGGAATAGGTGTCGAGAGTCGATGCTCCGAGCAGACGCAGCAGACGAAACTCTGCGGCCGAGTCCGGGCCGTGATCGAAGTTTGGGCCTGGTGTGCCGACGACGGTTTCGGCGCCGTGCGTTGTCGCGGCCGCGATGATGCCGTCTGCGACTTTGTCGAGCGCTGCGTCCCAGCTGATGCGTTTCCAGTTGCCGCTGCCGCGTTCCCCGACGCGTTCCATCGGGTAGAGCAGGCGCTGCGGTGATGCCATCAATTTGCTGTAGGAGGCGCCCTTCTGGCATCCGCGCGGAAAGAAGTCCGGTGCACCGCCGCGTCCGCCTTCGTCATAGGCCGGCGCCTGTTCTTCGCGCCAGACGATGCCGTCCTTTACGTAGACGTTCCACGCGCAAGCCGACAGGCAGTTGGCGCGATTATGGCTGCATTTGACGATGCGGTCCCAGGTCCAGTTGCGACGGTAGACGTCTTCCCAGGAACGATACGCCGGAATTGCCGGAGCGTTACCGGGCAGCGCGGCGGCCTCCCGTCCGACCCGCGCGATTTGTTGTGCGAACCCGAGTCGCTCCAGAGATAGCAACAGCGCTGTGGCCCCCGCCGAGCGCAGGAAATCGCGACGTGTCAGTTTCATTTGTCTCCCGGTCGTTTCGAGGAAGCGGAAGTCCTCGGGTGTCAGGCGGTCCGTTGTCGGCGCTAAGCGGGCGGGTGGCCTTCGACAGTCCCAGCCGCCGAACGAAAGCGGTTGACCAGCGACGCAATTCCGATTTCCACCAAGTGCAACAGCACCAGAATTGCCACGACGTAGGTCAGCCAATCATGCAGATCGCGCGACCGCTCCAGCAGTGATTCCGATACGAAACGCTTTCCCCACAGAACCAGTCCGGTCACGCTGAAAAGGCCGCCGATGGTGAGCGTCAGAGCGACGTGAAGTCCCTGCCACAGCGATCGCAACGTCCGCTCGGCCGGCCTTACGAACACGCTGCGCACGCCGAACCGCAGTGTGATGACTACCGGGAGCACGAAGAATGCGACGCCGCCCCAGCGGTGGCTCTCGCGAGCGACAAGCGAGTAGCCGCCGGTCACGGCCGCCCGCAGGTCCGGGACGAACAGGAGCAACCCGGATAAAAACAGCACGGTGAAAGTGAGCAGGTGCACCGTGTGCACCAAGGGCCGAGCAATTTTGGATGACATTTCGTGTTTCCTTCGGTCAGTCTACCGAACAGTCGGAAGGCCAGTATGCCAAAGGTCATATCGAAAGATGATCGAAGTCGCGTCGCTGGACTCGCTCCTCTCGGAACCGACAGACACGCGGCGGCCGTCGAATGATCGGCGCGCCACGTGTCTGTCCCGAAATCCTGCGACCGGAGGGAGTCCTATTGACCGCAGGTCTGCGTGCAGTCCTGGTGGGCGCTCCAGCATGTACCGGCGTCTGCCCGGCCGGTTGCCAGGCAGGTGGTGCCGCACTGCAAGCCTTGCTGAGCAACGCGACCGAGACACAGGAACGGATTAGGTTGGTTCATGCACGCATCGCCAGCGCTCAGCGTTCTCGTCACGCAACCCGTCGCGCACGCGTCGGCCTGTTCGACCGTTGACCGGACACAGTCCTCGAGCGATCCCACGCATCCGTCCTGGCACGGATCGGCCGGGCATTGCTGGACGCAGATATCCAGTGCCGAGCGACAATCGGCGGCGCCAGCCTGGACCGCCGGCCTGCAACCTTGGGCGCACTGCACGACCTGCTGCGCCGTTTCGCGCAGGCATGCTCTCGGGTCTGGCTGTGCAAGGCACGGCAGCACGTTCGCGCCCGCGTCGTCAGCGCAGGTGCGAACACATTCTCTGGCACCTTCGGCCACCGGTATCAGGCATTGCCCGGCGCTTGCGAGGCATCCGCCGCGGCATGTGCCGTCGTTTGTCGGTCCGCAGGCCTGGGTGCACTGACGGAAGTCTTCACCGCAAGTTTCTGCTCGGTCCCGCGCGTCCTGAGCGCAAGCGCGAGCGCAGACTCCGAGCGCTCGCTCCATCTCGAGGAGGCACGTCATCGGGTCTTGCGCACCAATGCACGCCGTCGCTGCCGCCAGCGCATCCGTGGTGCACTGCGCACCACAGGTCTGCGCGTCGTCCATTATCGGCGCTGCGCATTCTCGCAGTTGCCCGTAACAGGTGTCCCGACACGCATCGGGCGGCAGACAGTCCTGAGCACAGCCCTCGAACGTCATGCGGCATTGCTGAGCTTCCTGTTCCGCCGTGGCCTTGCAGCCAAGCGCACACTGGCCCAACTGCTGGGCTACCTGCGACAGACATTCGGCAGGATTCGGCTGGTTAAGGCAGTCGCCGGCCGCATTGCGCGCGGAGTCGGCGCACTGTCCTCCGCACTGCTTCGCGTTGTCTACGACCGGTTCGAGGCACCCGTGCAATGCCGGTGCGCATTGACCCTCGCAGGGATTTGCAGGTGCGCAAGCGTCCTTGCAACTACTCAGCGCAGACTTGCACGCCTCGGCGCTGTCGCCGGTGGTCGTGGCGCACCCTTGAACGCATAGGTGCATCTGGTCGGCCGCTTCTTGCAGGCACGTGAGGGGTTGCGCCGCGTTCGCGCAGTCGGCGGTCGCGGCCGCCGCAATGCCGGCACAGTCCTGGGTACAACTTCTTGCCTGGTCCAGGATCGGCGCCAGGCACTGCCGCGCCGGAGCGAGGCACTGTTCTTCACACGGGCTGGCTGGTTGACACGTCTGGCCGCACTGGACGAGCGACGTTTTCGCTTCGCTGCGCGCGCGCTTGCCAGCAGCACGGCAACTTGTGCGACACGCCGCCGAGCCAGCGCCAGCGCGACACTGGAGTTTGCAACTTTTCAGCGCCGCCTTGCCTTCGCTCGCTGCTGTTGAGGCCACGGCGCCGCAGGCCTGCCTGCATTCTTCGGCCACGACGCGCGAGGGGATCGCGATCAACGTCAGCCCGATCGCAGCGACCGCGATTCCAAAAAGATTCCAACGCGATTTCATGGAGTCCCTCCTTTCGAGTTGCACTGAGCGCAGTCTTCGATTGCGCTCCAATCACTGCCTCAATCCATTCCCGCGCCGGTGTACGGCAGCGGCCCCGCTATGGCGTGGCGATGCATGGACACACGCCCACGCCCTCTTCTCCCGTCACCCTGCTTGGAGTCAATGCTCTTTTTCCAGGAAAGTCGCTCGCGGCATCCGATTCAGGTGCTCTTGGGTACGCGACGGTTGCTTTCCATGCCGAGACTTCAGGAGCCGAGTTGGCCGATTGCGAATGGCAGCAGTCAAAGACGGCTCCCGATCTTCGGTCCGGAGGCCGCGCAGAGCAGGAATCGCCGCCTTGGGTGCGCCTTGAAAAGTACCAGCGGCGGCTTCAATGCCTTCACGTCGGTACCGGCGGCAGGTGCTATGTCGTACATGGAGTCAAAAACCGGCCTTTATCATGTTCCGGGCTGACGAGAGCCACTTCCTCCCTTCCAACCGTTCGGTAGACTCGGCGCCCGTCTATCAATTTGGCCCCCGACCGAAATCAGAGACTGCGTCTGTCGGGAGAGAGCCAGCATGGCCGGCGTCAGAAGCCGGCAAAGAAGTGAATTTGAGGAGTGCGCAAATGACACAGACCCGAGGCAAGTGGGCCGACGCGTATCGAAACAAGTGGACGTGGGACAAGGTGACTTGGGGCAGCCACTCGGTCGACTGCTATCCGGGCGGTTGTTCGTGGCGCGTGTACACCAAGGACGGCAAGATCGTCCGTGAGGAACAGGCAGGCTCGCTCGCCCCGATCGAAGCCGGCATTCCCGACATGAACCCGATGGGTTGCCAGAAGGGCGCCTCGTGGAGCCACTGCCACTACTCGCCCGACCGGATCACCCAACCGATGAAGCGCGTCGGCAAGCGCGGTGAAAGCAAGTTCGAGCCGGTTTCGTGGGACGTCGCCCTGACCGATATCGCCGATGCGATGCTCGATGCAATTGCCGAGCAGGGCGGCGAGTCGATTCTTACTCTGCTCACCCCGGAACCAGGCGCCGCGCCCGCACGCCTCTTTTCGCAACTGCTTGGAACTCCGACGACCGACGGCAACGCGGAGTTCCAGGATTTCAGCCCCGGCTGGCACATCACCTGGGGCCTTTTCAATCCCACTTCGACGATGGACGACTGGTTCCTGGCCGAGCTCACGCTGATCTGGCACGCCAATCCGGTCTACACCAACATTCACTGGTACCACTACCTGGCCGAGGCCCGTTACAACGGCGGAGAAGTGGTCACGATCGCCCCCGACTACAGCCCCTCGGCGATTCACGCCGATCATCACCAGCCGATTCGCATCGGTACCGATGCGGCTTTGGCGCTGGCGATGTGCAAGGTCATCATCGACGCCGGGCTCTACAAGAAGCAGTTCGT
>CAITLU010000012.1 GCA_903893315.1 uncultured bacterium | reverse complement strand
CAGAGCGGACGGCAACGCCCCTCTACGAAAACTATTACTGCGATATCCGATGCTGGTCGCGATCCCGACAAGGCTCCAAGAAGCCAGCAATGACCCCGGGAGCCAGAACCCCAATCGAAAACCGCGACTGCAGCGTGCACATAATCCGCGTGGCGGGCGCACGGTCAAGACGACGAACCATCTAAATATTAGAATTCCCCAAAAGCCGGGGCCATTTTTCTACTGCGCGACCAGGCCAAGCCGATCCTCTCCTAATCCAAGAATGGGACTGTGAACCCGTCTCGACTCCGTGATGAGCGAGTCGCACCCGGTTTTTCCTGTTCAGCGAGGAATATTGGCGGCGATTGCCATCCTTGGAGATCCCGGAAACGTCCCCGCAAGGCCCCTTCCGCACGAACGCGCTTGAGAGTCCGGGCTGACCTTTCACTTTGCGCAGGCAACGATCCCGGTGAGGCGTGATGTGAAGGACATCACAACAAATCACGGCCGCTCATCTAGTCACCTCGCTAGCGCGCCATCCCCGCCACCGGAAACTACGATGCCGCCACGTCCTCGCCGCCGTCCACCGCCAGAACGGTGCCGGATATCCAGCGCGCCTGCGGCTCTACTAGAAAGGAAACAACGCCGGCCACGTCCTGGGGCAAGGTGAGCCTGCCGCCGGGGTTGGCGCGCCGAGCGGCGTCCATCATGGCTTCGTGGCCGGGAATCTTCCTGAGGGCCGGCGTATCGGTGACCCCTGCCCGCAACGCGTTGACGGCAATACCTCTCGGCCCCAGTTCGAGCGCGAGCTGGCGAACGTAGGCCTCCAAGGCCGCCTTGGCCGCAGAAACAATCCCGTAAGCAGGGAGAGCTCTCGTCGAACCGGCCGAAGTCATTGCCAAAACTCGGCTTTGTGAACCCAGCAGCCCCCGCCAGACGCACTCCTGGGTCCAGAAAACCAGCGAGTTTGCCATCACGTCCATGGTCATCGCCACCTGCGACTGTCTTGCCGATTCCTGGGGACCGGTTCCCACCAAAGGTGACAAAGACCCGAAAGCCAGGGAGTGGAACAGCAGGCGAAGCCCGCCGACCGGGCAGACCTGGGCCAAGGCGTCGAGAACCTCCGCCCGACGCTCGGCATCGGTCGCATTGACGTTGAAGAAGAGCGTCCGAACCCCAGCTGCCTCGCAGGCCTCGCGCGTCGCGACGGCCGAAGTGATCGTAGAGCGCCGGTCCAGGTGGACGCCGCACACGTTGATACCTTTGGCGGCCATCGCACGTGCCACCGACGCACCGAAGCCGCTGGAGACTCCGAGAACCAAGGCCCATTCGCCCGTCAAAGATGTCATGGGGCGCGACCGTAGAGCCGCACGCCATTCGCCGCAAGCGATGCCGGCGTGGTGCTCCGCGCATGGACGTCGGGCGGGACGTTTGCTATAGGGCGGCGCGACCTGCGAAATGCCGATGGTCGACGTCGACGCTACCTGAGAGATTTAAGGAGGAGAGAATGGCCGAGGAACTTAAGAGCCCCCAAGAGGAACTGAAAGAGAAGGCTTGGCAAGCAGCCAACCGCACGGTGATCATGGCGGTCCTGGTTGGGGCTGGGTACTTGATCGCCTATCTGCAGTACGGCGACGCCGCCCTCCTCCGCAAGCAGGTCAAGCAACAGCAGGATCGTGTCGTGGACCTCGAGAACGAGCGCGAAACCATCAGCACCCGCCTGGCCAAGGAAAGCCGCGACAAGGAACTCTGCGTCAAGGAACTCACCGCGGTCAAGAAGGGCGGGGCCGCAGCCCCTGCAGCTCCGGTAGTCATCGAAGGACAATAGTCCGGACCGATCGGCTCTGTGGGATGGCCTGGCCACCTCGGAGCCGATCGGAATCCCGAATGCACCGACCTTACCGGCCGCCCATGCGGGGACGCGGAGCGTCGGATCAGCTTTCCGTCGACCGCTTGCAGCCCGGAACCGCGGTTTCGCAGGCGGCCGCTTCCGCGTCCGTCAACATTCCGCTTCGGTGCCTTAGCGCCGAAACGGCCGAGTAGGCCGACAAAACCCCGAAGTTGATCGCCGCGTCGGCCGGCCGCGCGGCGGCGAGCAAGAGGCCTCAGCCACCAAACCAGAGGAGCCGCGCACACCGGCAGGGTTCGGCAAGAAAGCACCCTTGGCTGTGTTAGGATCCCGCGCCCGTGATCGAAACAGTCTCCCAGTTCATCGACTCCTGCCTTGCCGACGGTGACAGCACCGAACGCCGGGAGCACTTCGAACGACTCGCCCTAGAGGTCTTCGCGTTCCAGTACGAGACGGTTCCGCTCTACCGGCGCCTGTGCGACCTGCGCCGGGTTCGGCCCGGCAAAGTGACATCGTGGCGTGAAGCCCCAGCGCTTCCGGCCGATGCGCTCAAAGAAGACCTCGACACCGACGGCCCTGCACGCAATTGCGACGCGCCTCCCGCACGGGTCTTCCTCAGCAGCGGTACCACCAAAGGCAGCGAGCACCGAAGCCGCCACAGCATCAGCGCGCGCAGTCTCTCCCTCTACCGTCGCTCTTCGCTGGGGCACCTGCGATCAATGGTGCTCCCCGACCGTCCCGGTCCGATGGCCGTGCTGGTGCTCGGACCGACCGCAGCTACCCACCCCAATTCTTCTCTCGGCCACATGTTCGAATGGGCCGGCGAAGAACTGGGCTTTTCGCCGCAACAAGAGCGCGAACCGACCGACGCCGACCGGACTGGCGAAATCGGCCAGGCCCCGACCCCCGCCTTCGACGCCGCATTCGACGCCGAAGGACATCTTGACCTCGCCGCTGCGGTCGCGTGGCTCGAGCGCGCAGCGGCCGCTACCCGGCCGGTGTTGCTGCTGTGCCTTACGACCACGATCACCGCGGTCTTCGAGGAACTCCGCGACCGCCGCCTCCAGCTTCGTTTGCCGGCCGACAGCCGCATCGTCGACACCGGTGGGCGCAAAGGAGGCCGTGCACTGTCGCGCAACGGGCTGTTGAAGGCGGCCTGGCGCTTTCTGCACATTCCCGCCTACCTCTGTGTAACGGAGTACGGCATGACGGAGTTGCTCTCGCAGTTTTACGATGACGCGCTTCACAGCCGCTGGGCGGGACGCCTCGAGCCCCGATCCAAGGTAGGCCCGGCCTGGGTTCGCAGCGTGGTCGTAGATCCGACGACTCTGACGCCGCTGCCGCCGGGACAACGGGGCCTGCTCCGGCACTTCGACCTGGCAAACTGCGAGAGCGTCTCGGCGATCCAGACCCTGGATGTCGGATACGGAATCGGGCGAGGCTTTGAGATAATCGGGCGGGCTCCGGAAGCGGAAACCCGCGGCTGCAGTCAGCTTTTGTCGATGATATCGACGGGATCGCAATCGTGAAGACTCAATTCCCCACACTCACTCCTCGGACGGTTCCCCAATTCGGTGACCCGGCCTCACACGCGGGTTCACCGTCGCACTACGACCCGGCCTCGACGCTCGCCCGCACGGGCCTCGGCGCACCCGCTTCAGTCGCCACCGCCGCTGCTCTCGATCAGGCCATGCGAGAGGCCGTCCGCGCTCGCGCCCGCGTGCTCGACACCGTGACCACGGCCGAGATCATCGAAATACTTTCGGCCGCAGCCAACGCTTGGCTTCAGCCACACTTCGCCCCTCGCACCAGGTTGATCGGCCTGCTGGCCCGCGACCTGCGGATGCCCAAAGGGATGCTCGAAAAAGGCTTCGACGCAATCTTCGGCGCGGTACGCGAGGACGCCCTGGCAAACCTCGTGGCAACCGAGGTTGAAGATCCCGGCGCGCTGGACCGACCCGTGCCGTTCGCCAACAGCCGCACGGCGCGCCTGCTCGGACCCCGCGTCCTGTTCCACTCACTGGCAGGCAATGTTCCGGGAATGTCGATTCCCCCGATCGTCGCGGCATTGCTGTCGCGTTCGATCTGCATAGTGCGCGACAGCGACCGGCAACCTCACCTGACCGCGGCCTTCACCGCCACTTTGGCCGAGTATTCGCGAGACCTGGCGGCAATGGTGATTCCGGCGTCCTGGCGGGCCGGCGACATGGGCATGGAGAAGCTGGTCTTCGAACAGGCCCAGCGCGTCGAACTCACCGGCTCCGACAGCACCATGCGCTCAATGGTTTCGCGCCACCCGCGCCGTCCCATCGTCACGCGCGGTTCGCGTATCAGCGTCGGCGTCGTGCCGCGGGAATCCGACACCGACCAGTGGAAGGACGGCTTCGCCACCGACATCGTCATGTACGAGGGGCTCGGTTGTCTGACTCCCCAAGTAATCTACGTCGAAGGTCCCGACAGACGCGCCAAACGTCTGGCCCGTCTGCTCGGTATCGCGCTCAGCCGCCTGGAAGCCCTCTACCCTCGCGTGCCCCGCGATCTGCCGGCCGAGACACGCCGCCGCAGTTTTATCGACGCAGCCGAAATCAATTGCGCCCGCCAGCGTGAAAGTTTTCTGGTGCGCGGGCGCGGCGACGGCTTCGTCGTTCACTACCGCTCCGAGGCCGCGCTCGGCGTCGGGCCGGGACTTCGCTGCGTCGTCATCGCGCCGGTGGCGGATCGGAACGATCTCTTCGAGCACCTGCGCCGTTCACAGGTCCCGCTGGCCGCGGTCGGTCTCGGGCTGGACACACAGGCCAACGCCTGGGCGGATCTATCCGCAGGCTTCGAAGATCTCGGCGTTACGTTGGTGTGTGAGCCGGGCCGGATGCAGGCACCGCCCATTGAATGGGCCCAGGACGGACGCCCTCGGCTTGCCGACCTGCTCGAATGGCGAACCGTCGAGGAGAACGCTTGACCCCCGGCGAGCAACTCGCCGCCTTCTTGCGCCACGTCGCGCAGACCTCGGACTCCCCTCTCGCTCTCGTCGTCGAGCGTGCCGAAGGCTCGACGCTCCACGTCGCCGGCGGACGTCAGTACCTCGATCTGCTGGCCGGCATCGGCGTCGCCGCTCTCGGCCACGGAAATCAGCGCGTGCTCGACGCGATCGCGGCTCAGGCCGCGCGACATCTCCACGTTATGGTCTACGGCGAACTGGTACAGGAAACCCAGGTTGCGCTCGCTGCCAGACTCGCTTCGCTGCTGCCGGCCGGACTCGGGTGCGTCTATTTCACCAACTCCGGAACCGAAGCCGTCGAAGGTGCGCTCAAGCTGGCACGCAAGGCCACCGGCCGCAGTTGGCTGATGTCGTTTCACGGAGGCTTTCACGGCGATACGCTGGGTTCCGTATCGGTGGGCGGCAATCCTCTCTACAAGACCCCCTTTGAGCCGCTGCTGCCGAACGTCACGCAGATCGCCTTCAACGATCTCAGCGCGCTCCAACACATCGACGAACGCTATGCGGGAGTGATCGTCGAACCGGTGCAGGCCGAGGCCGGCGTGGTGCTTCCCGCCCCCGGATATCTGGCGGCTCTTCGAAAACGCTGCACCGAAGTCGGCGCGTTGCTGATCTTCGACGAAGTGATCACCGGACTGGGACGTACCGGCACCCTCTTCGCATTCGAGCAACACGAGGCGGTCCCCGACGTGCTGGTGCTGGCAAAGGCGCTTGGCGGCGGACTACCGCTCGGCGCGTTCGTCGCTTCGCGCAAGTTGCTGTCGTGCCTCGCCCACGATCCTGCTCTCGCCCATGTCACCACCTTTGGCGGGCATCCGCTCTCGTGCGCAGCCGGCCTTGCAGCGCTAGAAGTAATCCTCGAAGAAAAATTGCCCGGAAGAGCCGCGAGGGTGGGGAACTGGCTCGTCGACAAACTGCGCCGACGACTGCCGCCGCCGGCAGTCGTCGGCATTCGTCACGCCGGGCTTCTGATCGGTATCGAGATGCAGTCGCCCGCGCTCGCGTCGGCCTTTACCGCAGCCTGTCGCAGCGAAGGACTGCTGCTGGGCTGGACGCTGCACGACGACAAGGTCGTGCGACTGGCCCCGCCGCTGGTGATCAGCGAAGCCGAACTGGACGAAGCGTCGCTCAGAATGGAAAGAGCGCTGGCCCGCGTGCTGGCCCCGACGAAAACCGCGCGCTCCTGAGGCTCGCGCCCGCACCCTCTCGCTCCGACGGTTTCTTGCGGACCTGGAGCGAATCCCATATCAGTTGCGGTTGCCGAGCCGACAAATGCACGACGAAACAATCCAGATACGCTGGCACGGACGCGGCGGCCAGGGCGCTATTACCGCGGCGAAGATTTTCGCGCAGGCGGCCTTTACCCATGGGTTTCCCGGCGTGGTGATGGCGCCGAGCTTCGGAACCGAACGCCGCGGCGCGCCGGTCGAGGTCTCGCTCAAAATCTCCAAGACCAAGATCAACGACCTTTGCCCGATCGAATCTCCCGACGTGGTCGTGGTACTCGACGATTCAATATTGCGAGACGCCGACGTAACCGCAGGCATAAAGCCGGGCGGCATCCTGGTCATCAACACGCCGAAGGGCAGGGCGGTGTACCGCGGCGCCAACGTAAAGCTCGCCACCGCCGACGTCACTCATCTTGCCGAACAGGCGGGGCTGAGGCGCGGAATCGTCAACACCGGGATCATCGGCGCACTGGCCAGAGCGTTGCCGATAGTTCCTCTGGCGGCACTGCTCGACGCGATCGGAACCGAATTCGGTGCCCAAAGGGCGGCCGCGAACATCGAGGCCGCGCGGCTGACCCACGAACACACGGAGATGGAGTAGCCGACCATGGCCACCGACGACTTGCGCGTACTCACATCCGACAGTCACGCCGGGCCCGGCGATGCAGGACGTACCGGCTCGTGGCGCGTCCTGAGGCCGGTGATTGACTACGCGAAGTGCGCCCCGGCCAAGAGCGGCAAGCCTTCGTGCTTTTATTGCTGGCTCTACTGCCCCGACACCGTGGTGTCGAAAACGCTGCAACCTCAGATCGACCTGACCTACTGCAAGGGTTGCGGAATCTGCGCCGAGGAATGCCCTCCCGGCGCGATCACCATGGTCGAGGAGAGCAAGTTTTCCGACGAGGACAATCGCTAGCATGTTCGTCTTCGAATCGGGCAACGTGGCCGCCGCCGGCGCGGTGAAGCTGGCCAGGGCCAAGGTCATTGCCGCCTACCCGATCACACCGCAGACGCCGCTGACGGAAAAACTTTCCGAGTACGTGGACAACGGTACGATGGAAGCCGAATACGTCGCCGTCGAGAGCGAACACAGCGCGCTGGCCGTGTGCATCGGTGCGCTGAGCGCCGGCTCGCGGGCTTTCACGGCGACGTCTTCCCACGGCCTGCTCTACATGGCCGAACAGCTTCACTGGACCGCCGGCGCCCGCTTGCCGATGGTCATGTGCGTCGTCAATCGCGCGGTGGGCGCACCGTTCTCGATCTGGAACGACCACCAGGATTCCATCTCACAGCGTGACGCCGGCTGGATCCAGATCTACGTCGCCGACCACCAGGAAATCCTCGATGCAACCATCAAGGCCTTCCGACTTGCCGAGGAACTCTGCATCCCGGTGATGGTCTGCTACGACGGCTACTACCTTTCCCACACATACATGCCCTACGAAGTTCCGGAACAGAGCGCGGTCGATGCTTTCCTGCCCCCGTACAGTTATCGCCACACGCTCGGACCCGACAATCCGGCAAGTCTCAACACCGTGACATTGCCCGGCGGCAGGCTCGACATTCACGGCGAGTTCGCTCCGGGATACATGGAACTGCGCCACAGTCTCGACCTCGAGATGAAGCGGGCGATAGACATCTACACACGCATCGACGGCGAGTTCGCCAAGACCGTCGGCCGCGGCGGAAGCCCGATCGTGCAGACCCACCTGTGCGACGACGCCGAATACGTGGCGGTCGCGCTGGGATCGATGGCCAGCCAGCTCAAGGACGTGGCCGACACGCTGCGAGAAGAAGGACTCGCGGTGGGAGTGCTCGCGGTGTCGATGTACCGTCCGTTTCCCGGCGAGATCCTCACCGCCGCACTGGCCGGCCGCAAACGTGTGATCGTGTTCGAAAAGGCGCTCAGCTTCGGACAGTCGGGGGCGCTTTATTCCGACCTGCGAGCGGCCCTGTACTCGTGCGACACCAAACCGATCATGTCCAACTACATCCTCGGTCTGGGAGGAAGGAGCTACAAGAGTTCGGATTTCTGCGAAGCGATTCGGCAATCCGTGGCGCGCGACTCCGCCTGCGGAGACCACATGGGTTGGATAGGACTCAACAGGTAGGCGCACGGCGATGGAAGCGAAGAAGACTCAGATACTCGATCTGTGCGACGAGGAGTTGGTCCATCCGGGAAACCGCGGCTGCGCCGGCTGCGGCCTCAACATCCTCTATCGCATAGGGCTCAAGGCTATCGGTGAAGACGCCATCCTGGTGGTGCCGCCGAGTTGCCTGACGGTGGTACAAGGTCTGTATCCGATCACGTGCTCGCAGGTGTCGGTGCTGAACGTCACGTTCGCGTCGACCGCGGCTGCCGCATCGGGAGTTCGCGCCGCGCTGCGCGCACAGAATAACGACCACACGAAGGTTGTGGCGTGGGCCGGAGACGGCGGGACCGCCGACATCGGGCTTCAGGCGCTGTCCGGCGCGATCGAACGCGGCGAGGACATCCTCTACATCTGCTACGACAACGAAGCGTACATGAATACCGGAGTGCAGCGCTCCGGAACCACCCCGAGAGGCGTTCTGACGGCGAATACGTCGATCGGCGGCAAGCGCGAACGCGGTAAGGACGTCGCCGCAATCGTCGCCGCTCACAACCCGGCCTACGTGGCTACTTGCTCGGCGGCTTATCCGCTGGATTTCCACGACAAGATCGCCAAAGCGCTAAGCATGAAAGGCTTCAAGTACATCCACGCCCACACGCCGTGTCCACCCGGCTGGCAGATGGAGGAACGCATAGCCGTGAGCGTCGCCAGGCTTGCGGTGACGACCGGACTCTACGTCCTCTATGAAATCGAGAACGGCCAGATGAAGCTGAGCGAGCCGTCGGCCAAGCTTCTCGGCAAGAAGAAGCTGCCTCCGGTAAGCCAGTATATGCAGGCCCAGGGCCGCTTCCGCGCGCTCACACCCGCGGACATCGACTCAATTCAAAACGAGATCGACACAAAGTGGGCAGGCTACCGCCGCCAGATGACGTCCGCCGCCGCTTGACCTCCTCGGTCATGCGCGGACGAGTCGGCAATGCCATACGACGCTGAACCCGGCCACGTGCAGCAGTCGCAATGTCGCCGGCAAGTCATCGAACGCGGACTCACCGCGGGCACCAGCGCGCGCGCCGTTCGCACCTTCGACATTTCTGACATCGAGGCCTTCGGTAGAATCACCGGAGATCGCAACCCGTACCATTTCAACGCCGCATTCGCCGCCGACAGCCGCTTCGGACGGCCGATCGCACACGGCCTGCTGGTAGCCGCGATGCTCACCGAAATCGGTGGAGAATGGGCGTGGCTCGCAACCGCGATGACGTTCCGTTTTCTCGCTCCGGTTTACGCCGGCGACACCATCAGCCTGGAAGTCACCGTCGTGGCAGTCAGCGAAAAGAACTTCACCCAAGCATCAGCCTCGTGGACCAACCAGGACGGGAAACTCGTGCTGAGCGGAACACTCGGCGGCTATCCACCGACCAGCCACCAGCGCGAGCTGCTGGCAAAGCAGAGTTCCTGTCAGGTTCCGGAATAGATCACGGCCAGCACCAGCGCCGAATCTTGTCCCGCGGCCGTTACCACGTGCGGAACCGAAGAGTGGAAGTAGATCGAGTCGCCGACGCCGACGACTTCGTGGGTGTCGCCCAGACGCACGCTCATCGAACCGTCGAGGACGAAGATGAACTCTTCACCCTGGTGAACTGAAAGCTCTTGGTGCTGGGCATGCGGCTCCAGTTTCACCAGGAACGATTCCATGTGCCGGCCCTTCACTTCGGAAACCAGAGACATGTACGAGTAGTCCCTGTTCCTGGCGGCCGCAGAAGCCACGCGCTCGACCTGATGCCGCTCGTCCTTTCTGACGATGCAGTAGCTCTTCTCGCCCTCGCCCCCGATGAGCGTACCGGCCTCGGCACCGAGGTATCGAGCCAGTTTCATCAACGTGCCAAGAGGCGGAGATACAAGATTGCTCTCGATCTGAACTAGCGCGTCCATTCCGATCCCGACTTCGGCGGCGAGAGCTTCGGCCGATATCCCTCTGGCTTTTCGAATGCTGCGGATTCGCTCGCCAACCGGCTTTACCGGCGTCGGTGAAGCTTCGTCCAGGTGGCGGCTGAGTTCGTCGACGAAGTTGTCGTAGCGGCTCCACTTTGTATCGGATGCGCTCATTGCGACTCTCCTTTGGCAATCTTCTCTCCGCGATCACCCGGTGATCACTCCGTGACCCGCAGTCTGACCGCGAAACCCACACGCAAGGCCGCGTGCGGGCGCGTAACCCGCGTTGCTATTAGCCCGCTTTGTCGGTATTTGCCACACGAAGCTCAACTTGCATCGAGCCGGTATCGCCGGCATCGGCAACGTCTTCAGCATCCGCCCGAGCACGTCCGGAGGTAAGGACTCATGGACTTCAACCTTTCGATCGAACAGCAGATTCTGCGCGAATCCGTGCGCGGTTTTGCTGAGAACGAAATAAAGCCGGTCGCCGCCGACTTGGACAAAAACGAAGAGTTCTCCTACGACACGATGCGAAAGATGGCCACATTCGGACTTTTCGGCATGTTCGTCTCCGAAAAGTACGGCGGTCAGGCAATGGACTACTTGTCCTACATCATTGCCACCGAAGAGATCGCCAGGGTCGATGGTTCTCACGCCGCAACGGTCGCTGCAGAGAACTCACTCGGAATAGGCCCAATCTATTACTTCGGCAGCGAGGAACAAAAGCATAAATTCCTCCCGTCGCTTTGTCGCGGAGATGCGCTTTGGGGATTCGGCCTGACTGAGCCCAACGCCGGATCTGACGCTGGCAGCGCACGCACCCACGCCGTCCTGGACGGAGACGAGTGGGTGATTAACGGAGGCAAGATCTTCATCACCAACGCTTCCACCGACATCAGTGCGGGAGTGACGGTGCTGTGTCGTACCGGTACGCTTGCCGATGGCCGGCCCGAGCTCTCGTGCATACTGCTCGAAACCGGGACCATCGGTTACACCAGCAACGTCATGCACGACAAGATGATGTGGCGAGGTTCCAACACCAGCGAACTCGTATTCGAAGACTGCCGCGTTCCGAAAGCCAACCTGCTCGGAGTTCGAGGCCAGGGTTTCCAGCAGATGATGCAGACGCTTGATGGAGGACGCCTCTCCATCGCGGCGATGGGGCTCGGCGGAGCTCAGGGCTGCTTCGACCTCGCACTGGGATACAGCAAACAGCGCGAGCAGTTCGGAAGGCCGATCGCCCAGTTTCAGGTCAACGCTTTCAAGCTTGCAGACATGGCGCTCGAGATCGAGTGTGCCAGGCTGCTGCTCTACAAGGCGTGCTGGCTGCGCGACAATAAGATGCCGTTTTCCAAGCAGGCGGCGATGGCAAAACTCAATTGCAGCGAAGTGATGTACCGCTGCGCCAACCACGCCGTGCAGCTGCACGGCGGCTACGGTCTGATGAAGGATTACGACGTAGAACGCTTCTACAGGGATCAGAAGCTGCTCGAGATCGGCGAAGGCACGTCGGAAGTACAACGCATGGTCATCGCGCGGCACATCGGCGCGCTGTGACTCTTGCGCTGCGCAGCCACGGACCCGTTCGCACCGTAAAGTCACCCGGAAGTCGATGACTGCTCGGCGGTCGATTACCAAGTTGCGGGTTACGATTCAGCGACTACGCGAGTCACCGTGATTCAAGAAAGTTCGAAGAGCGTGGTTTGTTATCGCGACGCCTCCGCTCAAGGCGGCTGACCGTATGCACATCTGGGTCGATGCCGATGCCTGTCCGGCCGTAATCCGCGACATTTTGTTTAGAGCTGCCGCGCGCGTTGAATGCGCGATGACACTGGTCGCGAACCGGCCCCTGCGTACTCCATCTTCGTGTCGCTGGATAGATTCGCTGCAGGTTTCCGCAGGTTTCAACGTGGCGGATCAGCGCATCGTCGCCTCGCTCGCGGCGGGAGACTTGGTCATCACCGCGGACATACCTCTTGCCGCCGAAGTGGTCAGGGCCGGAGCCTACGCACTCAACCCGCGCGGTGAGTTGTACACGAGCGAGAACGTCAGCCAGGCACTCGCCGCGCGCGACCTGCTGGAGGAACTGCGCAGCGACGGGCTTGTAAGCGGCGGGCCTGCGCCGCTCGGACAAGCCGACCGTCAACGTTTCGCCAACGCTCTCGACCGTTTCCTGACCGAGCGCAAGACGCGCTGAAGGCGCACTTTCGAGCTGTACCACCGACGCAGGGATGCTCGGCGAAAAATCGCTGCAAAACCGACAACCGCGCATTTACACTACGAAAGATCGGTCGCACTCGCGGCTGCCGCTTGAAAATGGAGCGCAAGCCATACCGTTTCGCAGTCCGGCCTGGTCCAATCGACACGGTGGCGGCAGTGCGCCGGAATCAGCAGGGCATCGCCGGGCGTAAGTTCGACGGGTTCCGGCATATTCTCGAAGCGCAGACGCGCGCCTCCAGAAAGCAGCAGCACCCATTCGTCGCGGTCCTGGTCGTACCAGTTCCCTGGAGACGTCACGTGGCCGACGGAAACGATGCGTTCCAGGAGAAACCCGTCGCCTTCGACGATGGGTTCGAAAACTTCCTGCGCTGGTTCATGCGGTGACGAAACGAGGAGCCTGGAAACGATCGGCGTCTTCATGAGACGCATGCTAGACCCGATCGCGACGCCTGGCCACGGCGACACGATATCGGCACGCCAGTTCCGCGGTCACAGGCCGGTCACCAATTTCTCTCGTGATGCACGACCGTGTGGAGCACCATGTAGCGTCCAGTACCATGGGCGATCGCAGCATCCGTGAACGAAAGGCGCTCACGGTGTCGGAGTAACGAGATCACAGGTCGCTGCGATCAAGGATACCGGACGTTAGAATCTCAAGTCCGCGCGCTGTAGACGGGCGAGGCGAGGACGACAATGAGCAACGCGAACTTCGATCCGCCGCCGGGCGAGAAGCACCCACGCGCCGTGAGGCCGAAGGATGCCGCTACCCTCATCCTGGTGCGCCGTGACGGCCCCAAGCCGCGCGTGCTGATGGGGCAGCGCTCGCGAGGTCACGTATTCATGCCCGACAAGTGGGTCTTTCCAGGCGGCCGGGTGGACCGCACCGACACGCTTGCACCCGCGGCCGCCGAGTTGCTGCCGGAAGTCGAAGCGCGCCTCGCTGAAGGCAACGTGAGACGCCGTGCCCGTGCCTTCGCTCTAGCCGCCGTTCGCGAAACATTCGAAGAAACCGGCCTCGTGGTCGGGAAACCCGGAGCGCTGCGTGGGTCGGTTCCGACCGCCTGGGCTCAATACGCAAGCCACGAGGCAGCCCCCGATCTTTCACGTTTTGCGTTCATCGGGCGCGCGATTACGCCGCCGTACCGGACCCGCCGTTTCGACGCCCGGTTCTTTTTCGCCGAAGCCGAGGACGTGCTGCTCGATGACCGTCCGCGCGCGAGCGGCGACGAACTTCTGCACGTCGAGTGGTTCGATTTCGACCAAGCGGCAGAACTCGATCTGCCGTCGGTCACGCGCTTCGTGATCGGCGAAGTTCGGCGACGTCTGGCCGGCGAAGACGTCGAACCTCAGTTTCTGCGCTGGCAGCGGTCGGCGGGAAAGCAGCGCTGATTCCTCGCGTGGCCGCTGTCCTTCTCACGGGCCGCGGAAGAACCAGACCGCGCAATCCGGATACCTCAGAACGCGAGTTCGGTCAGCGAGCCGCCTGGATGCCGCAGCGCGAAGGCCGCACCGGTCAGCGTAGCGGCGCCGGACGCGATGCCGCCGTGCCCTGCGAAGACTGCATCAGGTATTCGATGATGAAACGGTCGATATCGCCGTCCAGAACGGCATCTGGGTTGCCGGTTTCGACGCCGGTGCGAAGGTCCTTCACCATCCGATAGGGCGCGAGCACGTAGGAGCGTATCTGACTGCCGAAGCCAGCTTCGACCTTGGTGGTGCCAAGTTCGGCCATCTTCTGCTCCTGCTTGATCCTTTCCAACTCGTAGATGCGCGCCTTCAGGATCTTCATCGCCAGAGCTTTGTTCTTGTGCTGCGAACGCTCGTTCTGGCAACTCACAACCAGGCCGGTAGGGTGGTGGGTCAGTCGTACCGCAGAGTCGGTCTTGTTGATGTGCTGGCCGCCGGCGCCGCCGGCGCGGAAGGTATCGACGCGTAGATCTTCGTCGCGAATCTCCACTTCGATCGTGTCGTCGAGTTCCGGCCACACGATCACCGACGCGAAAGAGGTGTGGCGGCGCCCGGCATTGTCGAACGGAGAGATACGCACCAGCCGGTGGATGCCGGCTTCGGCGCGCATGAAGCCGTAGGCGTACTCGCCCTCGACCAGCAACGAGGCAACCTTGATGCCGGCGCCTTCGCCGGGCTGGTATTCGGTCAGCTTGACCTCGAAGTCGTGACGCTCGGCCCAGCGCAGGTACATACGCAGCAGCATCTCGGCCCAATCCTGGGATTCGGTGCCGCCGGCGCCGGGACGGATCTCGACGATGGCATTGCTGCGATCGTACTCGCCCGCCAGCATCTGCTGCATTTCGAGTTCGCCGACGCGCTTTTCGCAGTCATCGAGCAGGCTCATCAGCTCGGCGGCGGCTTCCTCGTCGCCCTCGTCGGCCATCTCGAAGTAGTCGCCAACATCGGCGATCGCCTTTTGGAGCTTCTCGAAATGTTCGAGCTTGGACTGAAGAGTAGAGCGTTCGCGCAGCACGCGACCCGCCGCCTCACGGTTGCCCCACAGTGAAGGATCCTGGCTGCGCGCGTCTAGTTCTTCGAAGCTGCGACGGAGTGTAGCGACGTCAAAGACGCCGCCCGAGGAGATCGATTTTCTCCTGCAGGGCGGTACCTCGGTCTCGAATTTCGGGTTCCATCACTCCCATAGGCGCAACATCCCACGAGAGGGGCGGCGGATCAACGACACCACCCGGCCCGACCGTTAGCCGACTTGTCGGAGTTCATGCCTGACGCGAGCGTCTGAGCATCAACAGAGCCAGGGCAGCCAGGCAAAGATAGACGAAGACGTCGCCGTAGGTGCGATACAGCGACCACGTAGGTCTGGTAAGAATGGTCTCGACCACGATGTCGTCCTCGAATAGAGACGTCGTCGGGCCCATGCGTCCTTCGGCGGTAATGAAGGCGGAAATTCCGGAGTTGGTGGAGCGCACCATCGGCATACGATTTTCCACCGTCCTGAGCGCAGCCATCGACAGGTGCTGATGAGGCGCAGCGGTGTCTCCATACCAGGCGTCATTGCTGATGTTGACAAGAAAATCGGCGCCGGCAGCCGCAAATTGACGGGTGAGCGCCGGAAAAATGCCTTCGTAGCAGATCAAGGTCCCGAAGCGGGCCGGCCTGCGCACCGTCACGGTCTGCGGCAGCGGGGGCTCCAGCGCAGCGGTCTCGAACAGCGTGTACTGGCTCCCGCGGCCGAACTCTCCGACCGACTCCACCGCGATCGCTACCATTCCGAACAGACCGTGGAGAGGAATGTATTCACCGAACGGCACGAGCTGAATCTTGTCGTACGGACCCTGGACGTCGCCCTCGGAAGTCACCATCCAGGCCTGATTCAAGGCCTGTGGTTTGCCGTCGTCGCCGATCTGGTAGCCCGGCGCACCGACGAGCAGATCCACATGGCGGTCGCGCGCGAACTCGAACAGAGCCCGCGAACGCTCGTCGTAACGGAAGTAGAAGGGCAATGCCGCTTCGGGCCACACGATGAGGCGCGCACCGTCATCAGCCGCATCTCTCGAAAGCCGCAGATACTTGGCCAGGATTTCCTCCTGGAACGCCTGGTCCCACTTGCGATCCTGCGCGATGTTGCCCTGCACCACCCCGACACGCAGCGCACCCTGGAAAGGCCTGGCCTCCAGATCCGCCAACCGCAACGTTCCGTAGACGAAGAGCAACGACGGAGACGCGGCCGCGATCGCCAGGAAGTAGACCGCGCCTTTCGTCGCACTTGCGGCCGCACCGTTGCCGGCACGCCTGCCTCTGCGCAACCACGCCTCGGCGATCGCCACATTGGTGAGCACGATGGCAGCCGAGATTCCGTAGACACTGGTGAGGTCGGCAACCTGCACCATGACAGTCGCTTCAATCTGCGAGTAACCGAGCGAGTTCCACGGAAAGCCGGCGAACACGAAGGTGCGCATCCATTCGACGACCACCCACACCAGCGGCGCGGCCACCAGACGACTGCCGCCGCGCGCAACTAACCATTCCACCACCGCCGCAAACAGCGCGAAGCTGTAGGCCGCAACCGCAGACATCAGAACCCAGAGCCCGGCCGCGATCAGCGGCGAGATGCGCGTGAAATTGCTGATGGTGTCGGGGATCCAGTAAAGCGTAGCCAGGAAAAACGACAGGCCGGTGAGCCATCCGTAAGCCGCGGCAACGCGGAGCCGGGCGCCGCGCGTCACGACCAGCAACGGAACCAAGGCAACCCAGGCCAATGGCCACGCTTCAAGCCACGGAAACGCCAGCGCCATTGCAACACCGGAACCCAGAGACGCCGCAACTCGCCTTGCCGATGAACTCGCCTTCGTCACGATGCCGAGTCCTCTTCCCAGGCGCACCCGAATCCACGCTCCAACAGAGTCCGTGCAAGACGGCCTTCCTGCACCTTCATCGCGAGTTCATCGACGGGTTGTTCGTGGTCGTACCCCAGCAGATGCAGCAGACCGTGAAGCAGAAGACGCGCCAATTCTTCTTCGTCGCTCCAGTTACCATCTCTGGCCTGACGCCGCAGCGTATCGACCGAAACGACGATGTCGCCGAGAAGATCGGCCTCACCACCGATATCTTCGCCCTCGAGTTGGGAGAAAGACAACACATCTGTCGGCTGGTCCTTGCTCCGCCACAGCAGGTTCAGCACACGAATCCGCTCGTCGCCGACCAGGACCACAACGACTTCGCTGCGGGCACGGCCGACCGCTTCGAGCAGGACATCCATCACCATCTCGGCGACACGCACCAAGGACGGATTCGCGCCAGGCGACGGCAGAGCCTCCTGAGAAGACTCTTCGCGCGTTTCGGCTCGGGGAGCACACGCAGCTGCAAGCCCGGTTTCGTCGACTATTTCCGCTGGCATCGGAGTTACGACAGCGGCGCGCGCCTCAACTCCTGGCGGGACGCGCAGGCTTGGATTTTTCGTAAGCGCCGATGATCTGCTTGACGAGAGGATGACGGACCACGTCGCGGTCGTCGAATTCCACGAAGGATATGCCTTCGACCGACGCCAGCACCTGACGCGCGTCCCTCAGACCCGAGTGTGACTCCGACGGCAAGTCGACCTGCGTGACGTCGCCGGTGACCACGGCCTTCGACTCGAAGCCCAGGCGCGTCAGGAACATTTTCATCTGCTCTCGCGTCGTGTTCTGGGCTTCGTCGAGTATCACGAAAGCATTGTTGAGGGTGCGACCGCGCATGAAGGCCAACGGCGCGACCTCAATGGTCCCGCGCTCGAGCATTGTCTGGGCCTTGTCGAGACTGACCATGTCGTGGAGAGCGTCATAGAGCGGTCGCAGATACGGGTTGACCTTCTCGGCCAGGTCCCCTGGAAGAAAGCCGAGTTTCTCGCCGGCTTCGACAGCCGGTCTGGTGAGGATGATGCGCGAGAAGCGACCGCGGAAAAAATCCGCGACCGCCATCGCCATCGCCAGGTAGGTTTTGCCGGTTCCTGCCGGTCCGATCGCGAAAGTGAGGTCGTGGGTGCGCATCGCCTCGACGTAGTGGCGCTGCTTGGCGGTTTTCGGCGCGATTTCCTTGCCGCGGGCCGACACGTAGACGGGCTCGCGAAACACTTTCGCAAGAGTGGCGCTGCGGCTCTCACCGAGAATCTCGATGGCGCGCAACACATCGGAAGGAGCCACCACGACGCTCTCACCGGCGATGCCGTAGAGTTCGCGCAGCACGCGACCGGCAAGTTCGGCTTCGTGCGCGTCGCCCTCGATGCACACTCCAGCGTCGGTCATCGCCACGCTGACCTTCAGCGCGTCTTCGAGCACACGCACGTTTTCGTCACGGTTTCCGAACAGTTCGTGCAAACGACGAGGGTCGGCGAACTCGAGACTAGCGGATGATTTCGTTGGCTTTCTCCAGGAGGGCCGCGATACCCGCCGGGTTCTTTCCGCCGGCCTGCGCGAAGTCGGCCTTGCCGCCGCCGCGCCCGTCGATCAACGGCGTGAGGTGACGGATGATGTCGCCGGCACTGTAAGCCGAGGTCAGATCGGCGGTCACCGCTACCAGCACCGAAACCGCGGAATCATCCTGCGCTACCAGTACCACTACTCCGGAGCCGATAATTTCGCGCAGGCGGTCGGACAGCGAACGCAGGTCCTTCGGCTCCACGCCTTCAACCCGCGCGACGATGGCCTTGCCGGAGCGCAACGTCCGAGCGGTGGCGCCAAGTTCGGAAACCCGGTCACGTGATTGCCCCTGGGCGGCGCGCAAAAGTTTCTTTTCGAGTTCGCGCTGCTCAGCCAGCAGTTTTTCGATACGGCCCACCGCGTCTTCTTCGCGGATGCGCAGCAGTAGCGCGATCTCGTGCAGGATGTCGTCACGGCGCTGAACCAGCGCCAGCGCCGCGCCGCCGGTGGTCGCTTCCATGCGGCGAACTCCGGCAGCAACCCCGCTCTCCGAAGTGATGCGCAGCAACCCGATATCACCGGTACGCGCGACGTGGGTACCGCCGCACAGTTCGATCGAGTAGTCGCCCATCTTGACGACACGCACGATGTCTCCGTATTTGTCGCCGAAGAACGCCATCGCCCCGGCGACAATCGCGTCGTCATACGGCGTTTCGGTGACCGACACTTCGAGATTGGCGCGGATCGCCCCGTTCACCTCGGTCTCGACATCGGCGAGCATTTCATCCGCCACCGGCCCGGAGTTGTTGAAGTCGAAACGGAGCCGCCCGGCATCGACCAGAGAACCGTGCTGGTGGACGCTGCTGCCGAGGTGGTGACGCAGCGCTGCGTGCAGCAGATGGGTCGCCGAATGGTTGAGACGGATGGCCTGGCGGCGATCAGCGTCGATGCGAAGTTCGACCTGCTGGCCGACCTGAATACGTCCGCGCTCGACACGCACCACGTGCACTATGATGTCGGGAGCAGGCTTCTGCGTGTCGAGCACCACCGCTCGCGAACCGTCTGAGGCTTCGATCACGCCGGTGTCGCCGACCTGACCTCCCGATTCTCCGTAGAAGGGCGTCAGCGCCGTGGTGAGTTCGCCTTCCTGGCCCTCGGCCAGACCGTCGAGCAACTGCCCACCGCTGCTCAACGCGGTGATCTGTGAACGCTCCGCGGTCGCGAACGGACCGACAAATTCGACTCCACGCCCGCGCGCGGCCGCAACCAGCAGCGTGTAGTCGCGCTGACCTCCGCGCGCCGACTGCGCACCCCGAGCGCGTTCGCGTTGTTCCTCCAGAGCCGCCTCGAACCCTTCGCGGTCCACCGTCATGCCGCGCGAGCGCAGGATGTCTTCGGTCATGTCGAGCGGAAAGCCGTAGGTATCGTACAGACGGAAGGCCACGTCGCCGGGCAGTTTGATGCCCGCAGCGGGCGCAATCGCCGCACCGCCCTGCTTGTCGCCGGCCTCGCCCGCGTCGCCCGTAGTCGAGAACCTGGCGACCTCGCTCTCGAGGTGTACCAGGCCGCGATCGAGCGTAACCGAGAACCGTTCTTCTTCGTCGCGCACGACGGACAGCAACTTCTCACGCTGGGCGCCGAGTTCCGCATAGGCATCGCCCATGGTCTCGATCACCGCGTCGCAGATCTTGTAGAGAAACGCGTCGCCAAGCCCGAGGTTCTTGCCGTGACGGGCCGCACGCCGCAGCAAACGCCGAAGGACGTAGCCGCGGCCTTCGTTGCCGGGTTCGATGCCGTCGCAGATCATGAACGAGACCGCCCGGCTGTGATCCGCCAGCACGCGGTAGGAGATGTCCTTGTCGGCGTCCGCCCCGTAACGGCCTCCCGAGAGGCGCTCCGCCGCCGAAATCAGCGACCTCAGCAGAGAACCGTCGTAATTGGTCTCGACCTTTTCGAGCACCGAGGCTACTCGCTCCAGCCCCATGCCGGTGTCGACGTGTTTGGCCGGCAGCTCGTGGAGGCGTCCGCGCTCGTCACGGCTGTACTGGATGAATACGAGGTTCCACAACTCCATGAAGCGCGCGCAACCGACGTTGACGTCACAGACGTGGCCCCGAACGTGGCGCATGTCGCAGGCCGCCGGGCCGCGATCGATGTGGATCTCGGAACAGGGACCGCAGGGGCCGGTATCGCCCATCTCCCAAAAGTTGTCTTTCTCGTCGAAGCGGCGGACGCGCTCAGGAGCGATATCGGTAATTTTCTTCCAGAGGGTCTCGGCCTCGTCGTCGGTGCGATAGACGGTGGCGTAGAGCTTGTCCTTGGGCAGACCCCACACGCCGGTCAGAAGCTCCCAGGCCCATTCAATGGCTTCGTGCTTGTAGTAGTCCCCGAAGGACCAGTTGCCGAGCATCTCGAAAAGGGTGTGGTGGTAGGTATCCCGGCCGACGTCTTCCAGGTCGTTGTGCTTGCCCGAGATGCGCAGACACTTCTGGCTGTCCGCCACGCGCGGCGCCGGCGCCTCGGCCAGTCCGAGGAACACGTCCTTGAACTGCACCATGCCGGCGTTCGTGAACATGAGCGTCGGATCGCCGATGGGGACGATAGGAGCGCTCGGCACGATCAGGTGGTTCTTGGACGCGAAGAAATCGAGAAAGCTCTTGCGGACTTCTGCTCCCTTCATTCAGGCGCGGGATGTACTAGGAACCGCCCAGCAAGTCACGTATCAGCCCAGCCGGGAAGCCGCGCGCGACCAGACGGCGAAATGCGGCGGCAAGTTCGCGCTCACCAGCATCACCCGTTGCGGCTCCTTCGCCGCGGTCGATCCGTTCGGTCAGTCCGGTCCGTCCGGTCCGGTGGCCCAACAGACTCGCCAGCTGAATTCGTGCGTACTCGCGTTCCCGCGCCGGATCGATCACACGACCGACCACCGCCGCCGCAAGTTCGGCGTCGATGCCACGGGCGACCAGCTCGGAAAGTATCCGATGACGCCCACGACCGGCGCGCTCGAACCGGTCGACGGCGAAGCGTTCAGCCCAGGCCGGGTCGTCGATCAAACGCAGTTCCGCCAGTCTCGAGAGCGCCGCCGTAACCGACGGCGAATCCCAGGTCCGCTCCAGTCGGGAGCGCAACTCAGCTTCCGTGTAGGAACGCCGCGCCAGCATACGAAAGGCCGAGTCGAGCGCCGTCGCGCCGCCCTTCTCGCCTTTTTCACCGCCACCGCCGCCTGGCCCGCACCGCGGAGTTGCGCCCCGTTTGCTGCGCAACGCCGGCCCTCCCGGATCACCAGGAGAGCCGGCTACCATGACACCCTCTCTACCCGCCCTTTCAGCTACTTCGCGCTCGCCTTCTTGGCGGCCTTGGCCTCTTTGCCATCCGCGCTCTCACCCACGACTCTGGGCTCGCCGGCACCACCTTCGACCACCTTCAGAACAGGGGCGGTGGACGGCAGGCCAAGGGCCTCGCGCAGCTTGAACTCGATCTGGGTCGCGATGTCATGATGTTCGCGCAGGAACTCACAGGCGTTGTCGCGTCCCTGACCGACTCGCTCACCGCCGTATGAATACCAGGCGCCGCTCTTCTCAACCACGCCCATCTCGGAACCGAGGTCGAGCAGTTCGCCCTCCTTGCTGATGCCCACGCCGTAAAGGATGTCGAATTCGGCTTCGCGGAACGGCGGGGCCACCTTGTTCTTGACCACGCGCACGCGAGTGCGGTTGCCTATCACCTGGTCTCCCTGCTTGAGAGAAGCGATGCGGCGGATGTCCAGACGCACCGACGCATAAAACTTGAGCGCGTTACCGCCAGTGGTGGTTTCGGGATTGCCGAACATGACGCCGATCTTCATGCGGATCTGGTTGATGAAGACGACGATGCAGTTGCTGCGCGAGATGGTGCCGGTGAGCTTGCGCAGAGCCTGCGACATCAAGCGGGCCTGAAGGCCCATCTGGGGCTCGCCCATTTCGCCTTCGATTTCGGCGCGCGGAACCAGGGCCGCGACGGAGTCGATCACCAGAATGTCGATCGCTCCGCTGCGCACCAGGGTTTCGGTGATCTCCAGGGCTTGCTCGCCGTTGTCGGGCTGAGAGATAAGCAACTCACTGGTGCGGACGCCGAGCTTGCGCGCGTAGTTGATGTCCAGAGCGTGCTCGGCATCTATGAAGGCGGCGATGCCGCCCTTGCGCTGGGCCTGCGCGATCGCCTCCAGGGCCAGCGTCGTCTTGCCCGATGACTCCGGTCCGTAGATCTCGACAACGCGACCGCAGGGCAGGCCTCCTACTCCGAGGGCCACGTCGACACCGAGCGATCCGGTAGACACAACTTCCACGTCCGGCAGATGTTCGTCGGAACCGAGCCGCATCAGCGAGCCCTTGCCGAACTGCTTCTCGATCTGCGTAACCGCCAAGTCCAAAGCCTTCTTCTTTTCTTCCGTCGACATCTTCCGTCTCCTTCCTCGTCCCTGCGCTTCGCGCGAGAACCGTCGTCTATCGTTCTTTCTCTACTGCAATGGCGCCACGACCGCCGTCGCGTCGATGCAAGCGCCGCTCACGAGATCTCTCCACCGCGCGCCGCGCTCACGGCCCGGCGCCGCGGCGAGAGTGCTTCGGGTTCCAGAGGCGGCAGACCGAGCAGGCTGCGGCGCACCCAATCCAGCGCGACCTGCGACGTAAGCGTCTTGACCCACTCGCGACCTCCCCAGAATCGATACATGCGCGAGTCGACCTCGTAATCATCGCCGCCCGAACGCGTGGCCAATGCGATGGCGACGGTTCCCACCGGTTTGTCTTCGGTCCCGCCGCCGGGCCCCGCAATGCCGGTGGTCGCGACGGCAATGTCGGTCGCTGCGACACGGACAGCACCGAGTGCCATCCCCCTTGCGGTCTCTTCGCTCACGGCTCCATGAGTACGCAGCGTTTGCGCGTCCACTCCCAGGAGACGTTGTTTCAAATCGTTGCTGTAGGCGACAAGCCCACCCCTGTAATAGATCGAACTTCCAGCCACGTCGGTAAGGCGACTGCCGATCAACCCGCCGGTGCAGGACTCGGCGGTGGCAAGCGACTTGTTGGCCGCGGTGAGAAGCTCGCCCACAATCTGTTCCATCGAGGCATCGCCCTCGGCGTAGACCGCGCCGCCCAGGCGAGTGCGCACCGCCTCGGCCATAGTCTGGAGTCGAGACGCCGCCCCTTCGGGACCGCCGGTAACGCTGACGCGCACCGAGATCTTCGGAAAGCTGGCGCGAAAGGCCAGACGGCCCTCGCTGGCCGGCACCACGCCGCGCAGTAACTCGTCGAGGGCCGATTCGGGAAGGCCGAAAGTCTGAAAGGTCGTGGCCACGATCACGCGCCCCGGATCCGTGCACTCGGCGATCCAGGGCAGAACGCTGGCCTCGAACATCGCCTTCATCTCTCTCGGCACTCCCGGAAGCACCACGCCCCAGGGCCGTCGACCCTCGGCCGTATTGATGCGAAGGCGGTAGCCCGGCGCGGTGCCATCGGCGTTGTCGACCACTTCGGCTCCGACCGGAATCATGGCCTGGCGAAGGTTGTTGTCAGGCATCGGGCGTCCGCGCCTGCCGAAAATCTCGCGTATGCGGGCGACCTGCCGTTGGTCCAGGCGAAGCTCAGCATCCGCAACCCTGGCCACCGTCTCGGTGGTGAGGTCGTCGGAGGTCGGGCCGAGCCCTCCGGTGGAAATGACCAGATCCGCGGCGGCCAGAGAGATTTTCCAGGCCCTCTCGATCCGATCGACGTCGTCGCTGACCGCCATGATCGAAACCACGTCGATGCCCAGCGCGGCGAGCTTGTCTGCCAGGTAAAACGAGTTGGTATCCAGGGTCCGCCCGCCGACGATCTCGTCGCCGGTGGCCAACAGGGCAGCAGTGCGGATGCGGTCATTCATGACTTTCGCCTTTTCTACGCCTGCCCGAGGGACAATTCCAGTCACCCCCGCTGAACTTTTTTCAGAAAACCGGAGCGCCGAGCGCGAGCACCAGTCGAACTGCCAGATTTGCGTAGACTCCGGCTGCAAGATCATCGATGACGACGCCATATCCGCCCGGTAAATCTTCGGCCTGGCGACACGGCGCCGGCTTGGTGATGTCGAAGAGCCGGAAGAACAAGAAGGCGTAGAGCAGAGAACCCCGACCCACGGGGAGAAACGCCATCGCGACCAGGTAGCCGACGATCTCGTCGCAAACCACGGGGCGCGGATCCTCGACTTCGAAGATCCCTATCGCGATCTGTGCGGCCCAGATCGCGCAGGCGATGGCGAGGCCGAGCAACAGCAGGTAGGCAAGAGAGCTGGCCACCGCCACACGAGCAAGAAAGGGTGCGATGATCACCCCGACCAAGGTTCCAAAGGTGCCCGGCGCCACCGGCGCATAGCCGGTGTAAAACCCGGTCGCGACCAGATGCGCGATTCCGCGTGCCTTTGACCCTTCACCTGCCACTGTTCGCCTCAGGGCCCGGAGGCTATGCGCCACCCTTCCGACTGGCAATATGTTTGGGCACACCCGTGGCGATGGCGTCAGTATGCCACGCCATCAACTGGTGCTGCGGATACTCCGCTCAGGACGCGGGACAGGTGAGAGTGATCGGGATGCCGACCGCGACGCGCAACACGCGCAGCGCGTCGGAGGCGACGATCGTCCCGCTCGAATCGGTGTCGCACTCGCAGAGCAGACAGGAAACCTGACCGACCGCAGCTCTCAGCACGAAGAGCGCGTCGCTGGCTTTGGGCGGGGTCTTGCGCGTGGCCGGAGCGCCGCACATGCACGAATTCAGCCGGAAGATCTCGGTTCCGGCGTCGGCGTTGGTGGCCAGGGGGTTGCAATCACTGTCAAAAGCCACGTCGCGACCGTTGGTGCTCGTGTCGCCGACGAGGCTGTCACACGAAGTTCCGCTTGTCAGTTGCGCGGGCGCCTGTCCGACCGCCGCTTGGAAGATTTCCAAACTGGCGTCGGCGTTAACGCCTGCGAGATCGCAGTAAGACGAAAACGTCACGAGGAGTCCGCTGCCCGAAAGTCGCGGACGGCTGCTCGAACACGGTGACGGTCCAGGGTCGCTGGATAGTTGCGTGACGACGCCGAGCGCATCGACGGTAAAGACTTCCTGGCTACGGTCGGCATTGGCGCCGGTAAAGTCGCAGTCGCTCTGGAAGGCGATCAGCGAGCCGGCGTCGTCAATCGACGCGGACATGCTCGAACACGAATCGTCCTGAACCATCGTGGCCTGCGTAACGACGCCGGCCGAGGTAACGGTGAAGATCTCAACCCCGAAATCCTCGTTGGTTCCTTTCAGATCGCAGTCAGATTCGAAGGCTACCACGGTGCCGGCAGCGTTGATGGACGCGTTGATGCTGTCGCAGGCACCCGAGTCGTCGCGGGTGAGCTGGGTCAGCGTACCCGCGTCGGTCACCTGAAAAATCTCGGCGTTGCCGTCGTCGTTCAACTGGCTGTAGATGCAGTTGCTGTCGAAGGCGATCACGTTTCCCGCCGAGTTGATCGACGGAGCCAGGTTGTCGCAGGCGCTCGACGAGGTGAGCTGAGTGATGACCCCGTTCTTCCAGAGAAAGATTTCGACGTTACCGTCGGCGTTGCCGCCGGTAAGGTTGCAGTCGGACTCGAAGGCGATGCGCGAGCCGTCCCCGTTGACGGTAGCCGAACTGCTGGTACAGGCAGCGCCGTCGCTCAACTGCTTAGGCGCTTGCCCTCGATAAACCCGGTACACCTCGAAGCTGCCGTCTGAGTTCTTGGCGTCCAGGTTGCAGTCGGACTCAAAAGCGACGTAGTCGCCGGTCGAACTCTCGTCGGCTAGATAACTCCCGCACGAAGCCCCGGTCCCGTCGTCGGTGAGTTGCTCGACCGTGAAGGTCGCAAGCACCTGACTCGGCGCCGACAACAACATGAACAAAGCGAACGGGGCCATAGGCCACATGAAGCGAGTAGGGTAATTCATCACGATCAGGAAAGGCCTCGGAGGTCCGAGCTGCAAGAATCCAGGCGAACGCGTGTCTGTGCAAGTGCATTTCGGCGATTCCTCTCTCGACCGCGACCCGTGACACTCCAGCAGCCCGAGCCGAAGTGGCTGGATTCACAGTTTGGGGATCGGCCTCAGGCCAACTATCGCGCGGACTCCTGCAAAGAGCGGCCGCCCGGCAAAGTTGCGGCGTTCACCGGACCTGATACACGCCCGCCGCCGGTAGACGTCCGATTCCCGACATTTTATGGGATTGGAAGCCATCCCGGCCATCTCATCTGAAGGAACTTTCTCGATGCAAAGCGAACTCGAAGTTGCAATTCAGGCGGCACGCGCGGGCGGCGCCATCGTGGCCAAGTACTACAAAGGCGATTACGAGGTCCACGAGAAAGCCCCCGACAACCCGCTGACCATTGCCGATACCGAGGCCGACGCCGCCATAAAGGCCGTTGTCCTCGGCGCGTTTCCGGATGACGGATGGCTGTCGGAAGAAACCGCGGATTCGGCCGCGCGTCTTTCCAAGTCGCGGGTGTGGATCGTCGATCCCCTCGACGGCACCAAGGAGTTCACCCAGCACATTCCCGAGTTCTGCGTCTGTGTGGCTCTGGTCGTCGACGGCGTCGTCCAGGTAGGTGTCTCATTCAACCCGGTGGAAGACCTGCTCTTCGCCGCGCGCCGCGGCGGTGGCACCACGCTCAACGGCAAACCGGTCCATTGCACGCCCCGCGATGGCGTCTCCGATTCCCTGGTGCTGGCCAGCCGCAGCGAGGACAAACGCGGAGAGTGGGATCCGTACAAGCCGCTGATGCGCGTGAAACTGACGGGCAGCGTCGCCTACAAATTCGCGTTGATCGCCGCCGGCCAGGCCGACGCGACTTTCTCGCTGACGCCGAAAAACGAGTGGGACATCTGCGCCGGAACGATGCTGGTGGAAGAAGCCGGGGGCGTCGTCACCGACCGCTTCGGCAAACCGCTCACTTTCAACAACGCCAAGACCCTGTTGCCGGGACTCATAGCGGCGGGCGCCGCGCTGTGGGGACCTCTGCGTGACGTGATCAAACAGGAGAGCGGCCAGTAGCCGTCTGCTCGCCGCCGCGGCCCCTAAGGGCGAAAGATTCTTCTGAGAGAAAGGACCGGCCGCTGCCGCCAGGGTTCGGTATTGTTCAGTTCTTGCGGATGCGGGAGTCGGAGGTCGACACCGAAGCCACCGCCAGTTTTCCACCGGCGCGCGCCGCGGCCGCGTAGGCCGCGTCGATCTTGATGACGGTACCGCGGAAACGCTCAAGCGCAGATCCAGCCAGAGTGCGCGCCCGCGGCATCGCGGCGCTCATCGGATTTATGTACTCACCGTTCTTGTACATCACGTAATGCAGGTGAGGGCCGGTGGCCAGACCAGTCGCGCCGACAAAACCGATCACCTGCCCTTGGCGAACCGTCGACCCGGGACGCAGCGAGGGCGTGATGCGCGAGAGATGCCCGTAGCCCGACTCGAACACGTCATCATGCCGAATCAACACGTAGCGCCCCAGACCGTTGCTCCAGTCGGCCATCTCCACCCTGCCATCGGCCACCGCGCGGACCGGAGTTCCGGTCGGCGCCGCGAGATCCACTCCGTTATGGGGCCGCGCACGCATGAGGATGGGGTGAAATCGCGAAGCAGAAAACTCCGAACTTATCCGAGTGAAGGCCACGGGAAAGCGCAAGAAGGCGCGGCCGAGCTGACGACCGTCACGGTCCAGGTAACCTTCGGAATTGTCGGCCGGATTGTGGAAGAAAATCCCTTCGTGGACCTTGCCTTTGTTCTCGATCCTAACAGCGAGCAGCTTGCCGGGAACGGCCGGCGCATCGTCGCCGCCGCCGCGCGGTGTCTCGTCGTAGAAAATTGAAAACGTAGCCCCGGGCTGCACGTCACTGGTAAAATTGAGATCCCAGCCGAGCACCTCGGCAACGTCGGAAATGATTTCTTCGGGAACGTCGGCGCGCGACGCGGAGACGTAGAAGCTCTGGGTAATGGTGCCTTGCGCAACCCGCAGACGGCGGCCGTGTTCGACCGTTTCCCGGGTCGCGACGACGACGCCTTCCTTGCGGCGCAGCACCAGGCTGGTTTCGAGGTCGACCTCCATCTGGAGGCTGACGAGATCCGCGGCCCGCGTGTCCACATTCAGCCTCAACTTCTGGCCGGCCAAGATACGCGAAAGGTTGTAGACGCGCTGGGCTGCCTTGATCCAGACCTCGGCATTCTGCGCACTCACGCCGTAGCCGGAGAGCACCTGCGAGATGGTCTCGCCGGTCTGAAAGCTGTGCTGAATGTCCCGGAATTGGGGACCCTCAGCCGAAGTAGCGCTGACCGATGCCGACCTGCCGGCCGATACGTTCGATGCGGTCGCGGACGGGACGGAGGCAACGGAATCCGAAATCGGAGAGGGGGGCGGGGCGATGATTGCGGGCTGGACGGGAGCGTAGCCGTGAGGTGCGAAGTCGTCGAAAGCCGACGGTGCGACAGAAGCGGCGGCAATCCGTACCGGCCCATTGCCTTCCGCCATCAGATCCTGAGGCTTCGCGTTGGTCACCAACCGGAAACCGGCGAACGAAACCATACTGACGCAAAGCCCGAGAAGGACTAGAGAACCGGGACTTAAATCAGAATTGCGCGGTGTCCGACCTGCCATTCCACCCATCATCCCCACCTCCAGTCCAGGTCCGCACGCCGCAGGCGATAGTATCTTTGTCGAGCTGACAGCATGTATACGTTGGCTCCCTGAGTACTTGATGCCAGCGATGTCAGAAACCGAATATCCGCGCCCACTGCGTCCTGCATCCGGGCTGATCGATTGCCCGCGTGGGCCGCATCGCTACTCTACTCGAGGTCTCCGTAAGGCTGCCGCCCCTTGGGACGGCCCGCCGCAGGATCCGGTTGGCATTCCAGGAGCCGACGGCGACCTTCAATTAACGAACGATGGGTAGGTTAGCCGCACTGGACGTTGGAGACAAACGGATCGGCGTAGCCCTGAGTGATCCTCTGGGCATCGCCGCCCAGCCCATCGGCGTGGTCGAACGGCGTTCACAGAAGGCCGACACGGCCGCCATCGTGGCGCTCCTGGACGGCCGCCCCGTGGACAAAGTCGTGGTAGGGCTGCCGCTTAGCATGGATGGCAGCGAGGGAGAGCAGGTCGACAGGGTCCGTCATTTCGCCGCTTTCTTCGCCGCCATGACCGGTCTGGAGGTGGTTTACCAGGACGAGAGGATGACCACGGTCCAGGGCGAACGGATGCTGATCGAGTCCGGGATGAGGCGCAAGAAGCGCCGCGAGGTCCGCGACAAGGTAGCCGCCACCATTATATTGCAGGCCTACCTCGACACGCTGCCCGGCTCGTGAGGCGCTCCCTGTTCCTGGCCGGGTCTGCCCTGGCAACTCTGGTTCTGGCTGGAACCTCAGTCGTTCTGCTTCAACGTGAACTCGGTGCGAGAACCCAGGTGGGAACGGACGAGCCCGTCATCCTGGACGTGGCACCCGGCGAGAGTCCAGCGCAGATCGCCAAGCGCCTCGAAGAAGCCGGCATCATCCGCAGTGCGCGCGTGCTTCTGGCCCTGTCGCGTTGGCGAGGCGCCGATCGCGTCTTTCGTTACGGGCGGCACGAATTCAAGGGCTCCCTGACCGCCGACGACGTGCTGATCGAACTGGCGCGCACACCCAGACCCGTCATCCGCGTCACCATCCCGGAAGGCCTTACCTGGCGCGAGATCGGCACGCTGCTCGAAACCGCCGGTGCCGTCAGCGCTGCCGACTACCAAACAGTAGTGTGCGGCCAAGACTTCCGCCGTGAGGCAGGAGCGCCGCAGACCGCCGACTGTGCAGAGGGCTTTCTGTTCCCCGACACCTACGACCTGGCGCCGGGCATGAGCGCACGGCAGATCGCAGACATTCAACTGCGGCGCTTCCGCGCGGTGGCCGCTCCATTGGCATCCGCGCTCGGCCCCACGCAGACGACGACCCTGGCCGACCAGAACGGCCCCGACGCTTCGGAGCGGCTCTGGGCGCTGTTAACCGTGGCCTCGATCATCGAAAAGGAAACTGCAGCGGCCGCCGAAAGGCCGCTGGTGGCCGCCGTCATCTACAATCGGCTGCGCCTGGGCATGCCCCTCCAAATGGATCCGACCGTTATTTATGGAGTCGTCGCGAGCGGGCAGCCCTGGGACGGCAACCTCACTCGGCACCACCTCGAGACCCCGACCCCTTACAACACCTACACCCGCCGCGAACTGCCCCCGGGCCCGATCTGCAATCCCGGGATAGCTTCGCTGCGAGCCGCACTGGCCCCGGCCGACGTACCATTCCTCTACTTCGTGGCGCGAGGCGGCGATGGTTCGCATGAGTTCAACACCAACCTGGCCGACCACAACCGCGCCGTGCAACGCTTCCAGATTCGTTAGGACCGGAACGCCATCGATTTGAGATTCGCCATTTTTTCGCCTAACCTAGCCGGGTTTCGAATGACGCGACATAGCGGGGAAGGGTGGGCCTGGAAACACCCTTCGCGCACTTAGCGAGAATCGGTCGGAAATAGGGAGACGCCGGATGGCCACGCTCACCAAACGCCAGAAAGAGATCTTCGACTATATCGACGAGAGCATCCGCGATCGCGGCTACGCTCCCACCCTGGAAGAAGTCGGTGGACGCTTCCAGTTGCGCTCGATGGCGACGGTGCACAAGCACCTCTCCAATCTTGAAACCAAAGGTCTCATACGCAGGAAGTGGAACCACAGCCGCGCCATCGAGGTGGTCGAAAACGAGCGCAGCCAGCGCTCCATGCGTCTTCCCCTGCTCGGCCGCGTCGCCGCCGGCCGCCCGATCGAGGCCATTGAAGGCAGCGACACCATAGAAGTTCCCGAGAGCATGGTCCGCAAGCGCGACAGCTACGCGCTGCGGGTAACCGGCAACTCGATGATGGACGAAGGCATCCTCGACGGCGACGTCATCGTCGTCGAAGAACGCCCATCGCCGGGCAACGGCGACGTGGTGGTGGCCAATATCGACGGCGAAGCCACCGTGAAGCGCTTCTATCGGGAAAAGGACGGCAGCGTCCGACTGCAGCCCGCCAACCCCCAATTCAAACCGATCATCGTTCGCGACGGATCCTTCGAGATCCGCGGCGCCGTCGTCGGCTTGCTGCGTCAGTATCACTGAAAAGCAGCGCCGCCATGGTAACGGCAGCAGCGCGTCAAGGCCTGAAACCGACGCTGCGCCTGCGATGACCGACCCATTCTCCCTGTACGTTCACCTGCCGTACTGCGTGCGCAGGTGTTCGTATTGCGACTTCAACACCTACGCGGCCGCACACGTTCCCGAAGAACGTTATGCCGAGGCGCTGCGGCGCGAGCTGACATTCGCGGCGAATCGGCCCGAGTGGCAAGGGCGACGCATCTCGACGGTATTTTTCGGCGGCGGCACGCCCTCGCTGTTTTCACCGGCCGTCCTTGGTTCGCTGCTTGAAACGTTTGACCGCCTCTTCGGTATCGAGGCCGATGCCGAGCTTACGCTGGAGGCGAACCCAGGCAGTTTCGAGGGAAGCGCAGCCGAGCGTCTGGCCGGTTTTCGCCGCGCCGGTTTCAACCGGATCAGCTTGGGCGCCCAGTCTTTCAACGCCCGGCACCTGGCAACGCTCGATCGCATACATTCCCCGCACGACACCATCGCTGCCGTCGATGCGGCGCGCGCGGCCGGCTTCGACAACCTCTCCTGTGACCTCATCTCCGCGATTCCGGGACAGACCCTCAAGGAGTGGTGTGCCGATCTCGAACACGCCCTGGCCCTCGGGCCGGATCACGTCTCCGCCTATAGCCTCACCTACGAGGAAGGGACTCCGATGACGGGGATGGTGAAGGCCGGCCTGGTCCAACCGGCCGATGAAGATCTCGAACTCGAGATGTTTCGAGCCACGCGCTCAAGGCTCTCGACAGCCGGCTTCGAGCACTACGAAATCTCTAACTTCGCCCGGCCCGGACGTGCCAGCCGCCACAATCTCGCCTACTGGACCTGGCGTGACTACCTGGCGCTCGGAGCCGGCGCCCACGGCTTCGCCGGCGTTCAGTCCCACGAAAAGGCCGCGACTACTTCCTGGGGAAGGCGTTACGCCAACCAGCGCCTGCCCGAAACGTACATGTCGGCGAAACCCGGCGCGTGGCACGCCAGCGAAGAAAGCCTGACGCGCGAGATGGCGATCGCCGAGTATCTGATGGTGGGACTGCGCCTTCTCGAAGGCATCTCGCGTAGCCGCTTCGTCGAACTTTTCGGTGTCGCCCTCGCAGAGGCTGCGCCGCGAGCATCCGAACTTCGAGACGCCGGACTGCTGATCGACGACGGCGACCGCATTCGGCTGAGCGAGCGCGGCCTCGAACTGTGCGATGCCGTGATCGTCAGGATCGCCGCCGGCTGAATCTAGAGTCCCGCCGCTTCCTTACGCGCCGCTTCAAGGTCGGCATCGACCATGATGCGAGCCAGTTCCCGAAACGTGACCCGCGGCTTCCAACCGAGCACCTCGCGAACCTTGGTGGGATCGCCGAGAAGAATATCGACCTCGGAGGGGCGCTCGAAGCTCGGATCGACCTCGACGTGACTGCTCCACTTCAAACCAAGGTGCGAAAAGCTCTCTTCGAGGAACTCCCGCACCGAATGAGTCTCGCCGGTGGCTACGACGTAGTCGTCCGCAGTGGGGTGCTGCAGCATCCTCCACATCGCTTCGACGTAGTCGGGAGCGTAGCCCCAGTCGCGCTTGGCGTCGAGGTTGCCGAGATAGAGTTTATTCTGGAGACCCAGCTTGATGCGGGCCGCGGCGCGCGTGATCTTGCGAGTCACGAAGCTCTCACCGCGGCGCGGCGACTCGTGATTGAACAAGATGCCGCTGCACGCGAACAAGCCGTAAGCCTCCCGGTAGTTGAGCGTCTGGTAGTGGGCGTAAACCTTGGCGCAGGCGTAGGGGCTGCGGGGGTGAAGCGGGGTGTTTTCGTCTTGCGGCACCGCCGCCACTTTGCCGTACATCTCGCTCGACGAAGCCTGGTAGAACCTGGCCGGCGTCTTCATGTGCCGCACCGCCTCGAGCACATTCAGGGCACCTAGCGCGTCCACAGTGACGGAAAACACCGGCTCGTCGAAGGACACCCGCACGTGGGATTGAGCCCCGAGGTTGTAGACTTCTTCAGGCTCCACCTCGGCGAACAGATCGCGTAGCCGCGACGAGTCCGTCAAATCGCCGTAATGCAGAAAGAACCGGGCGTCAGGATCGTGAGCATCGACGTGCAGGTGGTCGATGCGGCTGCGCGAAATCGAACTGGTACGCCGTACCAGGCCGTGAACCTGGTAGCCCTTGCCGAGCAGCAACTCGGCCAGATAGGAACCGTCCTGTCCAGTGACTCCGGTGATGAACGCACGCTTGCTCATGAAAGCTCCATCGGTCGCGACTATGGCACCACCAAGCCGGTGTCAAGCAGCCGGAACCGCTGGAACGCGCGGGCTTTTCGCGTTTTCGTGAAGCGAAGACCGGAGCCCGCCTTCTGTTCAAGAAGATCGCCGCAATCCCTCTTCAAGTCCTCCAGGCACATGACGTGAGCAGCAGAGCCCGGCCCGCCGCCGCTGGCACCAATGCCACTCGGCCACTGCACGCAAGCGCACCGTGCGCTGTCGGGCAACGATCGGTGACGCCCCTTTGACTTGCGGACCGGCAGGTCGATATACGGGCCGCGGTCGCCTCGACCCGCTGTCTTCAACCGGCCGGAGAGTTGAAGCCGCAAGGATCGTGAAGGCAGCCGACCCCGCATGCTAGACGCACAGAGCGACGTTGCTGTCGTTGTCATCCCTGCCCGGTATGGATCGACACGGCTGCCGGGAAAGCCCCTGGCCGACGTCGGCGGTCGCCCGCTCATAGATCACGTCTGGAGACGCGCCTGCCTGGCCACGCTGCCCGAGCGGGTAATCGTCGCCACCGACGACGAACGCATCCGTCACGCCCTGCCTGCGCGGGCGGAAATAATCATGACCTCTCCCCATCATCCGAGCGGCAGCGACCGGGTTGCCGAAGCCGTTGCCGGCGTGAAGTGCGGCATAGTAGTGAACGTGCAGGGCGACCTGCCGCTTCTCGACCCCACATTGATCGACGATCTGATCTCCCTGCTGCGCGCCGACCGTGACCTCGGCATGGCTACCGTGGCGGTGCCGATCCTGGACGCCGAGGAATTTCGCAGCCCCTCGGTGGTCAAGGTGGTGTGCGACCGGCGCAACCACGCTCTCTATTTTTCGCGAGCGCCGATCCCGTGGAGCCGCGACCACCCCGGCGAGCCTGGCGACGCCTGCCGGCACGTCGGGATTTACGCGTTCCGCCGTTCGGTGCTACTTCAGTTTGCCGCGTTGGCACCGACACCGCTCGAGCAGACCGAGAAGCTCGAGCAGTTGCGCGCCATCGAGAACGGCATCGTGATCGGCGTCATACGTCGCGCCGAGAGCGTGCCCTTGGAAGTCGATACCCCCGAAGATCTAGCCGAGGCCCGCCGAGTGCTGGCAGCCATGGAGGCACGACATCGTGAGTGAAAGCAGAGCCACCAAATATATTTTCGTGACCGGCGGCGTGGTCTCCGCGCTCGGTAAGGGGCTGGCGTCGGCGTCGATGGGCGCACTGCTCGAGAGCTCGGGCCTCAAGGTCTCGATGCTCAAGATGGACCCCTACATCAACGTCGATCCGGGGACCATGAGCCCGTTCCAGCACGGCGAGGTCTACGTGACCGACGACGGTTACGAAGCCGACCTCGACCTCGGTCACTACGAGCGCTTCGTCTCCACCGTGATGGGACGGCGCAACAATGTCACGACCGGCTCGGTCTACTACGAAGTCATCAAGAAAGAGCGGCGCGGCGACTACCTCGGTGCCACCGTACAGGTGATTCCGCACATCACCGATGAGATCAAGAATCGCATCCGCGCCGCTGCCGAAGGCGTCGACCTGCTGATCGGCGAGGTCGGCGGCACCGTCGGTGACATCGAAAGCCTGCCCTTCCTCGAAGCCATCCGACAGATGCGCGCGGAAGCCGGCGCCGACAACGTCCTCTACGTGCACCTGACCCTGGTTCCGTACATCAGCGCCGCCGGCGAGATCAAGACCAAGCCCACCCAGCACAGCGTCAAGGAACTCGCCGGTCTGGGCATTCAGCCGGACATCCTGCTGCTGCGCTGTGACCGCCCGCTCGGAGACGCGGTCAAGGCCAAGGTCGCGCTGTTCTGCAACGTCGACCAGAAGTCGGTCATCGAAGCCCGCGACGTCGACTGCATATACAAGCTGCCTCTGGCGCTACAGGAGCAGGGACTCCACAGCCGCATCACCGAAAAACTCAAGATCTGGACCGGCGCGCCCAAGCTGATGGCCTGGGAACGGGTCGTGAACACGCTCGAAAACACCAAAGACCGCGTGCGCATCGCGATGGTGGGCAAGTACGTCAATCTGACCGATTCCTACAAGTCCCTCAACGAATCCCTGGCGCACGGCGGCATCGCCAACGAATGCGCGGTGGAGATCATCCACGTCGATTCCGAGGAGGTGGAGGCCAAGGGCATCACCGCCGACATCCTCGGCGCCGACGCCATTCTGG
This sequence comes from uncultured bacterium, assembly GCA_903893315.1. GTDB lineage: Bacteria > Desulfobacterota > Binatia > UBA1149 > CAITLU01 > CAITLU01. Next base: position 161,236 of record CAITLU010000012.1, on the reverse strand, counting down.
TTCCGATGGGCTTCGGCGAACGCGGCACCGAAGGGAAGATACGTACCGTGCAGTACGCACGCGAGAACGGCGTTCCGTTCCTCGGCATCTGTTACGGCATGCAGATGGCGGTGATCGAGTTCGCCCGCAACGTCTGCGGCATGGAAGGCGCCAACACCACAGAGTGCGCGCCCGCCACCAAGTACCCGGTCATCGACCTGATGATCGAGCAGAAGACCCTGGCCGAAAAGGGCGGGACGATGCGCCTCGGCGCGTATCCGTGCACGATCAAGGAAGGCACTCTCGCCCACCGCGTCTACGGCAAACGCAAGATCAGCGAACGGCACCGGCACCGTTACGAATTCAACACCGTCTACCGCAGCGCGATCGAGAAAGGCGGCATGGTGCTTAGCGGAACCTCACCCGACGGCAGCCTCATCGAGATGGTCGAGCTGCCTGATCACCCCTGGTTCCTGGCCTGCCAGTTCCACCCCGAGTTCAAGTCCAAGCCGCTCGATCCTCACCCGCTGTTCAAGGGGTTCGTCCGCGCTGCCTTGCAGCAAAAGCAGCAGCGCCGCGAAACTCCCCCGCTGAAAGGCCTGCGCGTAGTCGGCGCGGTCGAACCGCAGAGCTGAAACACCATTGGACGTCCTACCGTTTTCGATCGGCAACGGGACGCGGGCGGCGTATGCGGGCGGTGGAGAACTGTTCCTGATCGCCGGCCCTTGCGTCATCGAGTCGCGCGACTCGGTGCTGCGCCACTGCGACGAACTTGCCCGCATCGGTGACCAGGTCGGCATCCGCATCATTTTCAAGGCCTCGTGGGACAAGGCCAACCGGACTTCACATTCCTCGTTCCGGGGCATCGGATTTCACGAAGGCCTGGCGATACTCGCCGAAGCGCGCACAGTCAGCGGGCTGCCGGTGCTGACCGACGTCCACGAGACCGCGCAGGTAGAGGCGACGGCCCACGCGGTTGACGTCCTGCAGATCCCGGCCCTGCTCTGTCGTCAGACCGACCTGGTCCAAGCAGCGGCCGCCAGCGGCAAACCGGTCAACATCAAGAAGGGGCAGTTCCTGGCTCCGTGGGACATGCGTCCGGTACTTGCCAAGGCTCGCGAGGCCGGCGCGGCCAAGGTCCTGCTTACCGAGCGCGGCACGAGCTTCGGCTACGGCAATCTGGTGAACGACTTCCGCTCCCTCCAGATCATGCGCGAACTGGGAGCGCCGGTAGTTTTCGACGCCACGCATTCGGTGCAGCTTCCGGGAGCCGCGGGCGACCGGTCGACCGGCGAACGTCACTTCATCGCACCGCTGGCTCGAGCGGCTGTAGCGGTGGGCGTCGACGGTCTCTTCATGGAAGTGCACGAGGATCCCGACGCGGCGCTGAGCGACGGGCCGAACTCGCTGCCGCTGGCCGAACTTCCGGCTTTGCTCGAACGCCTTCTGGCCATACACGAAGCGCGGACCCGGCCTCTCAGATGAAACGCACCATCGATCCGAAGTCTGCCCTCGAAATTGCCCGCCGCGTCATACGCATCGAGAGGGACGCGCTCGAAGACATAGGCGAGCGCCTGACCGAGGACTTCGCTCGCGCCGTCGACCTGGTACTGGCCTGCAAGGGTCGCGTAGTCGTCACCGGCATGGGCAAGTCGGGGCAGATCTGCCGCAAGATCGCCGCGACATTGTCGTCGACCGGAACCTCCGCGTTCTTCCTCCACGCCGGCGAAGCCGTTCACGGCGACCTTGGAATGTTCGCGCGCGGCGATGTCTGCATCGCGATCTCCTACAGCGGCAGCACCCAGGAAGTCCTGGCCCTGCTGCCGGGAGTCAGGCGCATCGGGCTGCCTCTCGTGGCGATCACCGGCGCGACCGACTCGGCGCTGGCCAGAGCCGCCGACGTAGTGCTCGACGTGCGCGTAGAGACGGAAGCCTGTCAGCTCAGCCAGGCGCCCACCGCCAGCACCACCGCGACGCTGGCGATGGGCGACGCATTGGCCGTTGCAGTGCTGGAGGCCAAGGGATTCACCGACCGGGACTTCGCGATGCTGCATCCCGGCGGGGCGCTGGGACGCAAACTGTTGCGCGTCGAAGAAGTGATGCACGAGCGCTCCCTGGTTCCGCTGGTCGGCACCGACGACTCGGTGCTGGCCGCCTTGAACAAGATTACCGATGGGCGCCTCGGCACCGCCGGCATCGTCGATTCCAGCGGAGCCCTGGTAGGAGTCATCACGGACGGTGACATCCGTCGCGCGGTGCTGCGTCACGGAGACCTCTCGCCACTTGCGGCCCGTGACGTGATGGCGCAGAGTCCGAAGACGGTATCAGCCGATGCCCTGGCCGAAGAGGCGCTGGCGACAATGGAGCGCTACCAGATCACCTCGCTCTTCATACTGGACGGGAACAGCCGCCCGGTCGGGATCATCCACCTGCACGACCTGCTGAAGGCGGGCGTCGTTTGAGTTCCAGCGCTCTCTCGGGATTCCAAGTGCCAGCGGACTTGCGATGAGCCGCCGCGTCTGGCGCATAGTCCTGGGCATTGCCCTCTTCGCCGCTTTCGCGACGGTCGCTTTGAACCTGGAAAAGCGCGGCTCTCTCGAATCGATGCTCGATCCTTCCCGCTTCGCGCTGGAAAACCTTCCCGAACTGCTGCAGCGCATCCGCAACTTCGACCGGGTCATAACCCGCGAGGGGCGCAAGATAATCGAGGTGTCGGCCAAGGAAGCCAGCTATTTCAAGAACGATCGTGCGGTGGAGGTCGTTGAGCCCAAGGTGGTCTTCTATGAAAAAGGCGAAGTCGCTGGCCAGGTGTCCGCCGAACGCGGGCGCCTCTACCTGGATGGCACCGACGTACAAGCGGTCGAAGTCCTGGGCACGGTGCTGTTCGAACTCGGGCGACTGCGCCTGACCGCGGAGAACCTCTCCTACGATCGCACCGCCAACCACATCATGGTGAGGGGAACCGCCCGGATCGATGCGGCCGAACTGACCGTGTCGGGTACAGACCTAAGCATAGACATGCTAGAACGCAGCGGCGTCATGAACGGGAACGTCCACATGATCCTGCGCGCGACCCCGGGAGAGGCGCAATGAAACCGTCCTGCTTGCGTCTTTGGTTCGCAGTCGCCTGTGTGGTCGCCGTCGGCGTGGTCCCTTCCACGGCCAAGGAGACCGTCAACAAGACCGAGGACGTGCTGTCATCGGTGGCCGGCATCGCGCGCAACTTGAAGCTTGCCGAAGTACCGTCACCGATCGACGTCACCGCCGATCGGCTCGAGTTCGACTACGACAAGGGGCTGCTGCGCTACACAGGCAACGTCCGCGTCGAGCACGCCGGAGCGACCATTCGCGCCCAGCAGATCGAGATTTTCTTCGAGCCCGAAGGCAAGCGCGCGCTTCAGAAGATTACGGCACGCGGAGGTGTCGAGGTCGTGCGCGGAGACGAAACGGCCCACGGAGAACTCGCCGAGTACGACCCGAAGGCCGCCACCATCGTGCTGTCCCAGAAAGCCCGTCTGGGGTCGGGACCCAACTCGCTCAGCGGAGAGCGCGTGGTCGTCTACCTGCAGGAACGACGCGCAACCGTCGAGGGCGGCGCGGCGGCGATCCCGTCGCGTCCCGAAGGCACCGTTGCCGCACCGGCCGGCAGCGCGGCAACGGCGGGCCGCGTGCGGGTCGTCATCATGCCCGACTCGATCAAGTCCAGGAATGACCCCAAGGCCGCCGCGGACAGCCGCGCCACCGAGACCGAGGACAAGAAACCGTGAATACCACGATCCTGAGCGCCGAGGGCCTGGTAAAGCGCTACGGCAGACGCATGGTAGTCGACCACCTGTCGGTGCACGTCGCCCGCGGCGAGGTCGTGGGATTGCTGGGACCCAACGGCGCCGGCAAGACCACCACGTTCCACATGGTGGTCGGCTTCGAAAGACCCGATGAAGGCACGGTCCGCCTCGGCGACCGTACGCTTTCCGATCTGCCGATGTACGAGAGAGCCAGGGCCGGAATCGGCTATCTTCCTCAAGAACCTTCGGTATTCAGACGCTTGAGCGTCGAGGACAACCTGCTCGCCATCCTGGAGACCCTCGACCTCGACGCCGCCCAGCGCAGTGAGCGCCTGGAAGCGCTGCTCGAAGAACTTGGCGTCGGCCACGTGCGCAAGACCATGGGAGCCTCGTTGTCGGGCGGCGAGCGTCGCCGCGTCGAAATCGCCCGCGCACTCGTGATCTCGCCTCAGTTCATGCTGCTGGACGAGCCATTTGCCGGGGTCGACCCGATCGCCGTCCTGGACATCCAGAGCATCATCGAGCAGCTCAAGCAGAGAGGCATCGGCGTCCTGATAACCGACCACAACGTCCGCGAGACCCTCGGCATCTGCGACCGGGCCTACATCCTCAACGAAGGCCGCATTCTCGAGGAGGGTACGCCTGAATACATAGCCTCCAGCCGTCAGGCTCGGGAGATTTACTTGGGCGAGCGCTTTCACCTCTAGCAAGAATCGGTCAAAAGACTTTCCCGGACACGCCGGATCAGGAATCGGTCGGGAATGGCGCTAGAACAAAGACTACAGCTCAAGCAGAGCCTGCAACTGAGGATGACTCCTCAGCTGCGGCAGGCGATCAAAATTCTTCAGCTCTCACGCCCAGAGCTCGAGAGCATGATCACCGACGAGCTTTGCCAGAACCCGGTTCTGGAAGAATCCGCAGACCAGCCCGCCGAGCGTAACCTCGAACTGAGGAGCGGAGACCCCGAGACCGGCGAGAGCGAGGTCGGGGAAGCGGCGCCCCAGGACCACGAGCCCGAAGCCGTCGAGCAGATCGGCCAGGTCGAACTCGAGGAATACCTCGACCGCCACTCCGGCGACATCCACGGGTCGGTTGGAACCGGCTCGGATCGCGACGACAATCGCGACCGCCTTTTCGAAAACGCCACCGCCGCCAACGATTCGCTCGCCGACGCCCTCATCGACCAACTCGCGCTCCTGATGATGAGCGACGAAGAGCGACGTATCGCCACCATGATCGTCGGCAATCTCGACGAAGAGGGCTACCTGACGGGCAACGTCGACGAAATCGCGTTCGCCGCCGGGGTTTCACGCGAAGCCGCGGAAGAAGCCAGGGAAATAGTCCAGGAGCTCGAACCACCGGGCTGCGGCAGCATCGACCTTCGCGACTGCCTGCTCGTGCAACTGCGTCTGATCGGCTACGAAGCCGACGACTACGTGGTCCAGGTGGTCGACTGTCACCTGAAGGATCTGGAATCCCAGAAATACGACAAGATCGCGCGTGATCTCGGCACCGTGCCGGCCGAGATCATGGAAGCCCATCGCATCATCCGCGCCCTCGACCCGAAGCCGGGACATAATTTCGGCGCCTCCGACACGCGCTACATCACTCCCGATGCCTACATCGTGAAACTCGAAGAAGAGTTCCAGGTGATGCTGAACGACGAAGGAATCCCCGCCCTGCAGGTGAGCCCCTACTACCGCGATATCCTCAAGGCCAATGCCGGCCGGGCCAACGAAGTCGGCGAAGCCAAAGGCTACCTTCAGGACAAGGTTCGCTCGGCCATGTGGCTGATCAAGTCAATCGAGCAGCGACAGCGCACGCTTCGCAAGGTGGTGGAAAGCATAGCGCGCTTCCAGCACGACTTTCTGGTCCACGGAGTCAGTCAGCTGCGGCCCATGGTTCTCAAGGACGTCGCCGCCGACATCAGCATGCACGAGTCGACCGTGAGCCGCGCCACTTCCGGCAAGTACGTCCACACGCCCCAGGGCCTGTTCGAACTGAAATGGTTTTTTACCAGCAGCCTGCACAGCACGGACGGTGGGAATGACGTTTCGTCGGAAAGCGTGAAGCAGAAGATCGAGGCCATCATTCAGAGCGAGAGCCCGAGACATCCCTTCAGTGACCAATACATCTGCGAAAAACTGTCAAAGGACCACATTGACATCGCGCGCCGTACGGTAGCGAAATACCGTGAAAGTTTGGGGATTCTGCCTTCGTCCAAGCGCAGGCGCGTCGTCGCGCTCGACTGAACGCTCGGTTGGCCGTCACTTGGATTTGACGGTGCGCCATCGAGACTTCGCGGCTCGCAAAAAAGGTCGGCCGCAATGGGGAATTGATCGTGGAAGTATCTGTAACGTTTCGTCACATGGACGCGAGTGATCCGCTTCGCAGCTACGCCTCCGAAAAGGTGGAAAAAGTTGCGGGCAAGTACCTGAAGAACGCCGTCGAGGCCCACGTGATCCTTTCGGCGCGCAAGAATCGCCACAAGCACGGCGCCGAAATCAACATTCACGCTTCGCACTTCGACATTTCGGCGCACGCCGATCTCGACGACCTGTACGCCGCCATCGACACTGCGGTCGACAAGGTCGAGGCCCAGCTTCGCAAGCACAAGGACCGCATCAACGACCGCAAGGGCCGCACCGGCGCGCCCGAAGCGGCGACCATGGTCCCGGTCGACGTCCTGACCAGCCACGAAGACGAAGGCGGCCCTCGAGTGATCGAGACCGGCGCGCTTCCGGCAAAGCCGTTATCGGTCGAGGACGCTGTGCTTCAGCTCGACCTGCACCACAGCGAGTTCCTGGTGTTCCGCAATGCCTCGACCAACTCGATAAGCGTGGTGTACCGCCGTCGCGACGGCAACTACGGGCTCATCGTTCCCAACACCTGAGACACGCTTCATGCGGTTGGAGACAATCCTCGCGCCCGGCTGCGTCGTGCTCGACCTGCACGGCAGCACCAAGCGTGAGGCGCTCGCCCAATTGGCTGCACCGATAGCGAGACTGCGCAGCGACATCGACGCGCTCGACCTGCTCGAATCGCTGGTCAAGCGCGAAGAGGCCAGCAGCACCGCCATCGCCGATGGCATCGCGATCCCGCACGCGAAGGTGCAAAAGGGCGGCACGGTCATCGCGTGCTTCGGACGTTCGAACACCGGCATCGATTTCGAGTCCGTCGATGGCCGCCCCACGCAACTGTTTTTCGCAATCGTTTCGCCGGCCGCCGACCCCTCGCTGCACGTGCAGTGGCTCGCCCACATCGCCGGCCTGCTCGGTAACCCGGCCGTGCGCAAGGCACTGCTTGAGGCGGCGACGTCCCAAGAGGTGCTGCAGGTGCTCGCCCGAGAAGAGCGCGAACGAGAGGCCGGGGCGTGACGGAGCCGTCCGCAAGCACCTCTGCCGTCAACGTCATCGTGGTAACGGGAATGTCCGGCTCGGGACGTTCCACGGCCATTCACGCTCTCGAAGACACCGGCTACTACTGCATCGACAATCTTCCGTCAGCGCTGGTGGCCCAGTTCGTCGCGTTGTGCGCCGATGCCCGCGTGGGCAAACCAAAGGTGGGGCTCGGCATGGACGTGCGCGATGCCACCTACGTCGAGAACTGGCCGAGCCTGCGCAAGGCTCTGGAGAAAGCCGGCCACACCGTCACCGTGGTCTATCTCGATTCGACGGACGAGGTGCTGGTTCGCCGCTATTCGGAAACCCGTCGCGTTCACCCTCTGGGTACCGGCCGCGATCTGCCCGACGCCATCGGCGCCGAACGCGCCCTGCTTGCGCCGATGGAGCGAGCAGCCGACCTCGTTCTGGACACCAGCAGCTTGACTGTCCACGATCTGAAAAAGAGGTTGCAACGACTGGTAGAAGGCAATGCGGCCTACACCGGCCCCTCGGTCACGCTCAAGAGTTTCGGGTTCAAGTTCGGCGCCCTGGCCGACGCGGACATGGTTCTTGACGTTCGCTTCCTGCCCAACCCCCACTTCGTCGATTCGCTTCGCGCGCTCAGCGGTCGCGACAAAGCCGTCGCCGACTTCGTGCTCGATCGCGACGTCGCCCGCAGTTATCTCGAACGTGTGATGAGTTTGATCGAGTTCGTTCTGCCGCTATACGTCGAGGAAGGCCGGGCCTATCTCACCATCGCTTTCGGCTGCACGGGCGGACGTCACCGCTCGGTCGCCGTCGCCGAAGAGGTCGGCAGACTCCTGAGGCAGCACGGGGCATCGGTCACGATCCGTCACCGCGATCTCGACAGGAAGGCCGTATGAGTCAGGAAGCCACCGCCGAGTTCGTCGTCAGCAACCAACTCGGTCTGCACGTAAGGGCCGCGGCAATGGTGGTACGCACCGTCCAGCCTTACCAGAGCAAAGTTACGATCCGGACCAACGGCGGGACAGCCGATGCCAGCAGCGTCCTCGACCTGCTCACCCTGTCGGCAAGCAAGGGAACCACGATCGTGGTCCGAGCCGAGGGCCCGGACGCCGAAGCAGCGGTAGCAGCCCTGGGCAGTCTCATTACCCGCAACTTCGCGGAGTAAACCGTCGCTTGACCCCCCTCCCCGGGCCTTGTAGCTATGCCCGCCATGCCCGCCGACGAGTTTATCTTTACTTCGGAGTCCGTCTCCGAAGGCCACCCCGATAAAGTTTGTGACCAGATTTCCGACGCTGTGCTCGACGCACACCTGAGCGGCGATCCCAACAGCCGCGTCGCCTGTGAAACGCTGTGCGCCACCAACCTGGTGGTGATGGCGGGAGAAATCACCAGCGCGCACGAAGTCGACTACAAGCAGGTCGCTCTCGATGTCATTCGCGACATCGGCTACATCGGCACCGAAGGCTTCGACGCCGACTCCAAGGGCCTGGAGATAATGATGCGGCTGGTGCGCCAGTCTCAGGACATCTCCCAGGGCGTCACAGTCGGCCAGGGGCTCCACGAAGAACAGGGTGCCGGTGACCAGGGCCTGATGTTCGGCTACGCCTGCGATCAGACGCCGGAATTGATGCCGCTGCCGATCTCGCTTTCGCATCGCCTGGTGGCGAAGCTCGCCGACCTTCGACACACCGGCAAACTTTCCTACCTGCGCCCCGATTCCAAGAGCCAGGTCAGCATCGAATATCGCGACGGGCGTCCGGTGCGCGTCGCGACGGTAGTGATCTCGACCCAGCACAAAGAATCGGCGACGCTCGAGCAGATCACCGCCGACGTGATGGCCCAGGTCATCACGCCGGTGATCCCGTCCCATCTCCTCGACAACGATACCGTCTACCATGTGAACCCGACCGGACGTTTCGTCGTCGGTGGCCCCTCGGGCGATTCGGGCCTGACCGGTCGCAAGATCATCGTTGATACATACGGTGGTTGGGGCCGCCACGGCGGCGGCGCCTTCTCGGGCAAGGATCCTTCCAAGGTCGATCGCTCAGCGGCCTATATGGCCCGCTACCTCGCCAAGAACGTGGTGGCTGCCGGCGTCGCCCGGGCCTGCGAAGTGCAACTCGCCTACGCCATCGGTGTGGCGCAACCGGTGTCGGTACACGTCGACACCTTCGGCACCGGCAAGATCGCCTCGGCGTTGTTGGCGCAGAAACTCAGGAACGAAGTCGATCTGCGTCCCGCTTCGATCATCGAGCGCTTCAAACTCAAGCGCCCGATCTACAGGCAGACCGCAGCCTATGGGCACTTCGGGCGCATATCGGTGGACGGCTTCTTCCCCTGGGAAGCTACCGACCTGGCGGCCAAGCTCGCCTGAAGTCCTGAAGGCATTCCCCCGCGAGCGATTCGCTCGAGCGACCGGCAGACCTCAGTCGCCGCCGCGCGCCCTTGTCTAAGTTACCGTTGCCGGATCTCGTTCCTTGCGGGGTCCGAAAATCGTCACGCCCCTTCGAGCAGCTGGCGCACCTCGCGGGCGAGTTCGTCGCGTGTGAACGGCTTCGCGATGAAAGCCATCCCCTGTTCCAGCATCCCGCGCTCGGCCACCGCGTCGGCGCCGTAACCGGACATCAAGAGAACTCTCAGACCCGGCCTGGTTGAACTGATCAGTCTTGCCAGCTGCGTCCCGTCCATCCCAGGCATCACGACGTCCGTCAACAACATATGGATGTCACCCGGATACCGCTCCGCGATCTCCAGAGCCTCGTCGGCTGTCTCGGCGACCAGGACTTTGTACCCGAGTCTCTCCAGGAACAGGCGGCAAGTCCTGCGCAGCGAACCCTCATCCTCCGTCAGCAGCACCGTCTCCCCACAGCCTCCTGGTGCTGCTTCCTTCGGCTCGGTGCCGGTGGAGGTCGTCGCAACTGCCTCCTGCGCAACCTGCGGCAGATAGATGGTGAACGTGGTGCCCTTCCCCGGACAACTGTCCGCAAAGATGAAACCGTGGTTCTGCTTGATGATTCCATACACGGTGGCTAACCCGAGGCCGGTCCCGCTGCCGACGTCCTTGGTCGTAAAGAAAGGCTCGAATATCAACGCCAAAGTCTCAGGATCCATGCCCACGCCGTCATCGCTGACCGTCAAGACCACGTACTTGCCCGGAGTGACTTCATCGCGCCGCTCCGCGTGAACGCTCTCGTCGATCAGAACGGCTCCGGTCTTCAAGACGATCTCGCCGACACCGGAGATGGCATCCCGCGCATTGACGCACAGGTTGGCGAGTATCTGGTCGAGCTGCGACGGATCGATCATGACCGGCCCCAGGTCAGCGCCGGGTTGCCAGACCAGCTTCACGTCCTCACCGATCAGTCGCACCAGCAGTTTGAGCATGACCGCCACGGCGGCGTTGACGTCCACGACCTTAGGCACGACGACCTGTTTGCGGGCGAAGGCCAGTAGTTGCCGGGTGGTTTCGGCAGACCGTTCGGCGGCAAGCGTGATGCCGTCAAGCCACTCCCTGATCGGATGCTGGGGTGCAATCTTGTCTTTGCACAGTTCGGCGTAACCCATGATGGCCATGCTCATGTTGTTGAAGTCGTGAGCCACACCGCCGGCCAATCGCCCTATCGCTTCCATCTTCTGGGCCTGAACGAGTTGTTCACGCAGCAGAGCTTTTTCCGCCTCTACGTCCAGCCGCTCCAGTTCACCGGCCGCGCGCGCCGCCACCAGTCCCAGCGCGGCTTCGACCAACTGGCTGTTCCCCAGCGGGCGACGTCCGATGACTCGGAGCAGGCCGATCGCCCGGCCGCGGCGACCATAGAGAGTCACGCCGACATAACTCTCCGCCCGCAGATCTCTGAGCACCCGATCATGCGGAAATGATCGGCGGACATCGGCGGGGAAGCAGCAGCTCGTCCGACCCAACAATTCACCGCCGTGGCTGCCTTTCAAATCGTAGGTTAAGTCGTCCTCGAAGTGGCCGTCACACCACACCGCCACGCTCCGCGCCGTAGACCCGTCATCTTGGATGCGGTCAACGCTGACGAAGTCCTGGCGCAGACTCTCGGCCAGATATCGGACCAGACTCGCGGAGAAAGACTCCTCCACAATCCCGGCGGCGTGCTGCGCGAGAAAGGCCTGGACTTCTTCGAGCCTCTTCTGATGAGTGATGTCGGTGTGGGTTCCCTGCATCAGCAACGGCTTTCCATCTTCGGTCCAGGTGGTCACCTTGCCTCGATCTATGACCCAGACCCACGTCCCGTCCTTGTGCTTCATCCGCGCCTGGCAATCGTAGTAGTCTATGTCGCCACGGAAATGCTTCTCCAACTGCTCGCCACTGACATTGAGATCGTCGGGATGGGTGAACCTGGTCCATGTCTCGATGGACACCGGCGAGAGCTCTTCCAGCGTATATCCAATGATCTCCGCCCAACGATCATTGAAACTGGTTTCCCCTGTCTGGACGTTCCACTCCCAGGTCCCGAGATGCGCGCCGTCGATGATATTGGCCAGGCGCAGACGCTCTTGCGTCAGCGACTCTTCGACCTGCTTGCGCGCACCGATATCGCTGAGCACGATCCGGATTGCGTCCGCGTCATCGCTGCCCGAGTCGGGCCCTGACGCGACAGTCATATCGAGGCTTACCCAGAATACCGTTCCGTCGTTCTTCACCATCCGCAGTTCGCACTTATGCGGCCGGCCGACTTCTCCGGCATGCGCAGCGACGCCTTGCCCGGGCGTGGAGCGCTCCTCCAGAAGCAATTTCCGATGCCGGTAATAAATGTCCTGGTCCATCTGGGCGATGAAGCGGTGGATCGGCCGCTTGACCAGTAGACTCCGGACCGTTCCCAGCATTGTCGCCGCGGTGAGATTGCCCTCCTGGATCAGTCCTTTCCCACCGACTGTTACATAACCCGCCGGAGCCAGATCGTAGAGGTCGAAATAGCGCGCCCGCGCAACATCCAGCTGCTCTTCGGTACGGCGCAGTTCGTGGTTCTGCATCTCGAGTTCGGTGTAGCTCTCCCGCAACCGTTCGTTCGCACTTTGCAGCGCCTCCGCCATCCGCTTGCGCTCGGAAGTCTCGGTCCGCAGCCGTTCAACGGCTCTGCCCAGATCATCGGCCAGAGCCTCGGATCCAGGCCGCAGCCTGGCTTGGTGCATCTCGTCCGCATACTTGCGAAGCTGTCCCACCTGTTTGTCCAGCAAGACATCGGATGACTGCGCTCGCTCAAACGCCTCCGCCGAAGTGCCAAATTTGCCGACGACAAGAAGCGTTCCCGCGATGGACGCGCGGTACTCCGCTTCCATCGACTGCACTTTGGCGCCAGCACCCCAGCGGTCATAACAAGCGTAGGCTTGCTGCCAATAGACTTGGGCCAGGCGCGCATCCCCGCGTTCCGACCAGAAGCGGTAGGCGCGCTCGTTGGCAATCGCCTCCCATTGGTGAAAGCCGCCGACCTGCGCAGCGTCCACGGCCTGATCATAAAGCCCCATGGCTTCGACCGGGCGGCCTTCCAGCCGCGCCAGCTCCGCCGCCGCCAGCCGGTACTTGTGCTCGAAATTTTCCGGACAAGTCTCCGACCAGACACGCAGCCTGTCCATTATCCGGCCCAGTTCATCACGCCACGCCGACTGTCGCTCCGCGTCCACCGTCGGATACAAGGCGGTGATGATCAGGAGGCGCGCGAACAGATGTTCGGCCCACGGCAGCAATCCTTGGGTGCCAACCGTGAAAATCAGCGGTTCGGCTTCGTCGGACAGCGCCAGCGCGCGATCATGATGGCCGAGCACCAGACAGGAGAACGCCTCGAGAATCTTGTAGATGCAGGCGACCTGGGAATTGTGCCGAGCCTCGACACGAAGTGCGTACCCGTGGTCCGACCAGCCTCCATGTCCGTCCGGCGCCCGACGCTCACCCGTCAACACGCCGAAGATATTCAAGCCTCCCTCTATCAGATCGATGGCCCACTGATTGGTGCGTGTCCGGCTGAATTCAAGAGAACGCCGCGACTCGTGCAGCAGGTCCGGCAGCATCACCCCCTGGTAGAAGCGGCAATACATGTCATGGCCGAACGCGTAGGCCGCGTACTGCAGATTGCTCGACCGCAGCCCGACATCGTAGGCTTCGGCATAATCCTGGGAGCCGTATTTAAGATGCTTGAACCAGTGGCTGATCGAACTGCCGCGCATCAGATAGAACACGCTCTGATCCGACGGAGTGCGGAATTTCTCGGTCATCAGCCTGGTTGCCAACTCGCCGAACGCTCTGGCCGTGGCGTAGTCATTGTCCACCCACCCAAGCAGTCCACCGAACGCCGTATGACTGTAGCCAACTTGAGCAATGTTGCCGTAGCGCAGCGTCAGGTTCACGACCTTGGCAACGATGACGCTCCAGAGCCGTTGGTGCGACCTATAGCAAGGCGGCCCCATCGTTATCAGGAGTCTTGACGCCATCAGCATCTCGGGGTGGCTCATCACCGGCAGATCAAAGAGCGAGGCAACCGAGCGGCCTTCCAATTGCTTTCGCACCTGCGCTATTTCTTCGTCGCGCGCCTCTTCATAATCTTCCTCCGGCAGACTGATGCCGAGCGCGGCAAGCGCCTGCCGCCCCACCACAATAGCCTCGGGATACTTGGCCAGCATGGTGTATTGAACGATGAAAATAATGAGAGCCTCGGCACGTTCCATCGCCGTCCGCGCATGTACAACCGCCTGTTGCGTACAATCTTCGGCCACCCCACGATCGCCTTCGAGAAATTCGCACCGCGCCCATTCCTTGAAAAATGGCATCGCCAGTTCATGGCAGTCACGCCAGAGGTGTTCGGCAAAGCCGGGAGTTTCCAGAATGCGGCTCGCCGCGCGAAAGAACTGAAGTGCCGAGCGGTAGGCGGTGCCGTCATAGGCCTTGCGCGCCGCAGTCATGTTCAACTCGACCAGCCGGGTCTGTTCGGAGATAGCTCCGAGCAGACGCTGCCCCTGGTTCAGGTGACCGACTACCTCGAACAATCTATCGGCCAACTGTTCCGGCGTGAGATAGGCGAGCAGATGTCGGCCTATCTCCAGGCGTACACGCTCCAGTTCCGACGGTTCGATCAGCGCGTAAGCAGCCTGTTGCACGCGGTCGTGCGAAAATCTCCACACCTCGGGAACACTTCGCGCTTCCCCGATGAGGCCGCCGTCCTCTAACGGCAGAAGCATGCCTCCAACCTGATCCGAGAGAAGCGTCGCCAGGCACTCGTCGTACGAACGACCGCTGATTACCCTCAGGCTTTCGACATCAAAGTGACTGCCGAGGCATGCGGCCAGGGCCAAAAGACGACGGGTCTTTGGATCCAGGCGGCAGATTTTCAGTCCGAACAACTCGACCACATTGCCGGGCAGGCCTGCTTCACCAACCGTGGCCATGCGCCATCGCCAGTGTCCCCGACCTTCGTCGAACCGGACAAGATTCGACTCGCACAGAAAGTCCAGGACCGACCTTACGAAAAACGGATTTCCCTGAGTCGCGCCGTGGATGATCGACGAAAGTCCCGCCACGTTTTCGGCGGCCGGCTCCAGCGCATCGGCCACGAGAGTATGCAAGTCGGCGACGCCGAGGTTTTCGACGCGAAGCACTACGATGGGAACATCGTGACTCCTCAGGTCATCTATCGTGGACACCAGAGGGTGGGCAGAGCCCACCTCGTCGTCACGATAGGAGACGATCACCAACAAATAACGCAGAGAGATTCCGACCTGCATCTGTCTGAGCAGTTCAAGAGATGCGGCGTCAGCCCACTGGCAGTCGTCAAGGAACAAAACCAAGGGGTGTTCGGGCCGACAGACAACCTCCAGAAAGTCACGGAAAACGCCGAAGAAACGGAGTCGGGCCTCCTGAGGACTGGCGTCTGCCAAGAGCGAGAAAGTGCCGAGCAGCGATTGCAACTCGGGAACCAGACCGGCCAGCAGTCCTCCCCGATCACCGACGGCCTTGGAAATGTCGACTCTCCAGCGTTCGCGCAGCAGATCGTCTTCGGACAGCAATTCCCGGCAAAGTGCCGCCAGCGCCTGGCGAAAAGCCGAATAGGGAATGTTCTGTTGATATTGGTCGAACTTGCCCTGGACGAAGAAGCCGTTCTTTTCCCGAACCGGCATCCCCAGCGTCTGCACCAGCGCCGTCTTTCCCGCTCCGGAATTACCCGGTACCAGCAGGACCTCGCCGCAACCGCGGCCAACGCGCCGTAACGAGTCGAGGAGCGTGCCTATCTCACGATCCCTGCCGTAAAGTTTGTCGGGAATCCTGAAGTGCTCCATGGCTTCTCTCCAAACTCGGATGCAGCTTACCCGGGCAGTCTATCTCTAAAGCGTGGCAACCATCGATCATCGAAGCCGCTAACCGCAAGTCTGTCGGTACGCGGCCGCGCTCGTCAGCCCGCGTCGACTCCCGGCCTCAGAACCCGCCGCTAATGCTGCTGTTCACCGGCGAGCAGCTTGGGGTTGTCTACTGCCAGTTTTTCCTTGACGGCTTCACGCAGGTGCTCCATGACCTCAACGCGCCATGGGCCTGCATCAGCGTCGCCTTCACAAATACGGCGGGTAAGTTCGTAGGAGAGTTCACGAGAGAGAGCGGCGAAATCGCCATCCGCGGGTGGAGTGCCAGCGCGGCCCAGGAGCCTCCAGAGACGCTCGGTCTGAGCGCGATCCTGAACTGGGCCGAGCGCTATTTCGCGAGCAACGATGCCGGCGACGTTAGCGCCTACCAACGCCTTGAAGCGCAGGCCGCCATCCAGACGCGGCGCGACTTCTTCGCGAAGGAAAGCCCCCAGGGCTTCCAGTAATTCGATCGCACTCGGTCGGTCCTGCATCGTTTCGTCTCTCTGCCGCCGCTCTCGTGACGCCCCGCTACTGCGCACGCGGCAACCACGCCGCAGCACTTCGACCTTCCAACAACTCCAGGATCTCCCACTCGGTCTCAGCCACCCGCCTGCCGATGGTAGCGAGTTCGACGTCAGGATGACGGCCGGCTCTGGCGCGGGCAGCCTGCACGCGGCAGATGATAGCCCACTTCCAGTTTCCGAACAGTTCCCAGAAACGCAGCGCCTCGGGTGCAACTTCGCTGCCGCCCTGTTCCGCATAGAGACGGCAGAGTTCTTCGCGCGAACACAGTCCTCCGGCAGGCTTGTCGTCGCTGCCGAAACGCCAGGTGCGCACGCACAGCCAGCCAAGATCCTCGGCCGGATCGCCGAAGTGAGACAGTTCCCAGTCCAGCACCGCGGTGAGACCATCTTCGTCGAACATCACATTACCGACACGAAAATCGCCGTGGACCAACGCCGGCCGTACCAGCACCGGCGCGTGCTGCTCGAGCCAGCGCGCCACCAGAGTGAGCAGCGGATACGGCTGCTCACCCGAGAAGGCCGCGAGCAGCTGCCGGTACTTGCCGACTTCGGCAAGCGCGAAGCGGCGCGGATCCTCGCCGCCGGCGGCGCGCTCGGCGAGAAAAGCCAGGCGCGGATCGCCGATATCAACAGCGTGAATACGGGCGAGTTCGCGAGCGAGGTCTCGCGGAAGCGCCGAGCGGGTACGTGCATAGCGCTGATCACGCAGCAGACGCCTGGCGATCGCCTCGCCGCTGACCAGGTCCATCACGAAGAAGGCCCCGCCAAGCCCCTCGCTCTCGTCCCCGCACCAATGCACCGCAGGTACCGTTACGCCGGCCCGCGCGGCGGCAGCAAGCAACTCGTACTCTTCGCGTCGAAGCGTCCCTTCCGAGTTGCCGGCGGTGCCGCCCACGGCATCAAGGCGCAACACCAGCGTGCGATGTCCGCCGCTGCCGTCGAGTTCGAAAGAGTAGACGCGGCAAGAAGCGCCACCGGCCAGTTGTCGCAAAGCCGCCACGCGGGCCTGTTGCCCGGTGCGCTGCACGAGGAAGTCCTGAAGGGCGTTTCGCAACTCTTCGTCGGTCATTACAAGTCGACGAAGCCGGCGCGGTCGCGGCCTTGTCTTTGCGGTGGGTAAAGAGTTACATCCTTCCAGTCAACCGCAGGCTCGTCGTACAGGCCGACCGACCTTGGTTCGCGCATGAGACGTCCCCCGCTGCGTTCCATCGATGAAGCTACCGTTCTTCAAATCACGCAGGAAAAAGAAGGAAGAGGCGCCCGAGGCGCAGATTCCGGTCGTCGTTGAGGCCGATACGGAAAGCGCCGCGATGACCTCCGCAACGGTCAGCGACAGGCCCCGCAAGGTTCCGGTCGAACGCGTCGTCGATTCGCTCGGCTATGCACTGGCGGCGGTGCCATCCATCGGCCCGACCGTGAAGGCCTGGCGCAAACTCGGCTTCGTGGTCTCGGCGGCATACCCGTGGCTCGGCTGCCAGGCCGCCCACATTGATCTGGATGGAGGCGGGATTCGTTTCCTCGCCGTCGACAACAGCGCTCCTTCAACCGCCCTGGTGGAATTGGTCAGGGCACGCCTGATTGAAGGCGCCGGTATGCTCGGATGGACCTGGACCTGCGCCGAGCCGCACCACTCGGCGGTGGCGATCTCGCAGCTGGCAGGAAGCGACTTTCACGAGGGCTGCGCGCTGCGCGACGAAACGCTGGTGCAGATTCCGATGGAACTTACCCCGGCCGCTGCAACCTGGCTGGAGAAGCCTTCGATCACCGCACCCCCTCATCACCCTAATTCGATCATCCGTCTCGACCACATCGTGTTGAACGTCAGCCAGTCCAAGACAGTATCGCAGACTTACGAGCGCCACTTCGGCCTCAAGTCCAAGACCGCCGCGATGAACGACCGCTACTATGCTTTCCTGAAGACCGGGTCATCGCTGCTGGAAATCGTCGGACCGATGAAACCGGCGCCCGGACCTGTTTCGGGCGGGGCTTGGGGTGTCGCCTTTGGAAGCTCCGACATCGACGCTACCGCAACCTTCCTGCAGAACGCCGGAATAGCGGTCAAGCCTCCTCACCGCGCGGTGCAGGGCGGCCGCATCACCGGAATGCCAGTCGCACTGGGCGGCATCCAGATCGCCTTCATGGGCGAGTAGTCGCGCAAGATACGGCGACTCGCGATCAAGAGAACACGGCGTCCGCGACGTCGCCCTTCGCTGCAAGGCTCAGCACAAACGCGATCGCTGAAGGCAGCGCCCGTCACGCACGGGTGGCTCTTCGGCGACGGGAACGTCTGCGGTTCCTGAATCGTCGGCAGCCTTCAGCCGTCGGTCCCAGCAAGACCTCTCGACGAAAACAGCAAACACCTCCCGGTCCATCCCAACGGTCGTCGAGCGGCGGTGCCAGTGCACGCCAGCGAGGACGACCCCGAAGTGAAAATGATCACGACATACTCGGAGACGGACGGACCTGCCATGACACGAGCCCGGATCGACGGTGATACGGCAAAGCAGACTCACGCTCCGCAGGGTAGGTAAACGGGAGTCCGGGGCCAAGGAGCCCCGTAGGAAAGTAAGACCGGGTGTTCGGCCTCGCGGTCCTTCAAGACCGGCACGGGCTTCCGGCGAAGCCAGGCCACTTCTCTACGTCCTCTTCTTTGGACAACGGGATCACACCTTCGAGCCAGACTTCAGCCCGTCGAGGTAGCCCGCTTGCGTCCGCATTGTCCTGCCCCGCTAGCGAGGTGTTGTGGGTGCGTGGAAGTGAAGGTGGTGGTCGCACCTGGATTCGAACCAGGGACCTCTCGCATGTGAGGCGAGCGCTCTAACCAACTGAGCTATGCGACCCGAAAGCCGGTTTGGTTAGTCCGTTCGGCGATGGAAGTCCACTCTTGGGCGCGTCTGCCAGCGTTCTCGACGAGTCCTGAGCACGGCCGCCGCCGCGCCGCTGTCGACACCGCGACCTCCGAAACGCGGGCCGTATCGAGCCAACTTTACTCGACGCGGGGCCTGCGGCTTAAGAGTCGCAGAGGATTCTGCGATGCCCACAGAACTACTGCGTACCGATTCCGTCAGCCTCGAACTGGACGAAGCCGTCGCCACCCTGACGCTGACGCGACCCGATAGCCTGAACGCGATGTCGCCCGGCCTCGTCGACGGCCTGCACTCGTGCCTGGACGTGTTGGGTCGCACTCGCGCCGCACGCGTCGTCATCCTGACCGGCGCAGGGCGCGGCTTCTGCGCCGGGCTCGATCTCAAGGAGTACGGCAAGTGGACCCTGGCCGAAGGCCTCGACTCGGTCGATGCCGCCCTCGCGATACAAGAGCGCATCGCGTCGCTGATGCCGCGCATGCGCGAAGCGCGGCAACCATTCATAGCAGCGGTCAACGGTGCGGCCACCGGCGGCGGACTCGCACTGGCGCTGTCGTGCGACGTGCGTTACGCGACGCCGACCGCACGTTTCAGCGTCGCGTTCGTCAAACTCGGCCTCTCGGGCTGCGACGTCGGTGTCTCTTACCTGTTACCGCGTCTGGTGGGCTCCGGACACGCCTCCGAATTGAGCCTGACCGGTCGCCTCATCGACGCCGACGAAGCGCTACGCATCGGTCTGGTCAATCGTGTGGTGACGGCGCATGAACTGCTCGCGGCGTGTAGCGGCCTCGCCAGCGAGATCTGCGCCAACACCGACTATGCGGTAACAATGACCAAACAGGTGCTGGCATGTAACGTCGACGCGCCGACCCTTCGCAACGCCATCGAACTGGAGAATCGCACCCAGGTGCTCGGCACACAGGCAGCGTCCACGCGGGCGTTGATGGCGGATTGGAAAGCGGTGGCCGCGCGCCGGTAGCGCCGTCTCGAGGAGGCAGGAGAGCCGAGTTTACTCCAGCCTTCCTTCCAACAGAGCGCCGAGGCTGCCGGGCTCCACGCACACACCGACGTAGAAGGCCCCGAACTCGGCGAACCACGAACTGGCCGGATCGAATCGCATCTCGTAGATCAGCTTCTTGAACTGGAGAGGATCGTCGGCATGGAGACTGACGCCCCACTCCCAGTCGTCTAGTCCGGTCGAGCCGCCGATCACCTGAGTGACGAGATCGGCATACTTGTGACCGAGCACGCCGTGGCCGCGCATCATCATCCGGCGTTCCTCCAGAGGCAGCGCGTACCAGTTCACGTGCTCACCGCGACGCTTGTTCATCGGATAGAAGCAGATGTAGCGCTGCGTCGGTATGTCGCGGAATAGGCGCTCGTTCATGCGCGTTTTCTGCGTCTCCATCTCGCCGTCGAAGGCCGCTTCGTACTCGGGCGTGCCGCGCTTCAACCCGCGCTCGACAAGACGCCGCATCGCCACCGCCTGCACTTCGTAAAGGCTCACTTCGATGACCGACAAATAAGAATATGTGGCGTTCAGGAACTCGAAGAGCGGCTGCTGGCGAAGCGCGAGTTCCGCCTGGTTGAGAGCCGCCGGGCTGTCGCGGTAGTGGCAAAGCATGATGTCGCCTTTGTGCGTCACCACGCTGTACAGCTTGGTATCGCCGCGGCCCGCTGCCGCGGCTTCCAACCACTGACGTGCCTGGCCCGCTATCGCGGCGCGGCGCGGCGGCGGCAGCGCGCGCCATCTCGCCCAATCCAGCGAGTAGACCTCGTGCAACGTGTACCAGCCTTCGATGGTCGGCGATGATTCAACGGCTACGAACTCGGGCACAATAAACCTCCTAGTCGCGCAGGCGACGCATCTCGCCAGGTGGAAGCCACGTAACGGCGCCGTGCCGCATTTCAGCGTTCGGGGCCCGACGCGGTCGCGGCCACTCCGCCCGTCAAGGTAAAAAAGAACGTCGAACCCACGCCTTCCTCCGACTCGCACCATATACGTCCGCCGTGACGTTCGACGATCTTACGGACGTAGGAAAGACCGATTCCTTCGCCCGGTGCGGCATCGACGCGAAAACGCCGGAACGGGAGAAAAGCCTTGGCGGACTGGTCCTGGGTCATCCCCATCCCGGTGTCACTAACGAAAAATACCACGGCGCCGCTCTCGTAGCGGCCGCCTATCTCGATCGCGCGCCTGTCGCCGTTCCCCATGTACTTGATGGCATTGTCGACGAGGTTGCGAAAGACGGCTTCGACCTGGATGCGATCACCGACCACGTCGGGCAGCACTCCAAGTGTCGCGTCTATCGCACGCTCCTTGATCTGAAAGCCGAGTGTGTCGAGCACGCCGCGCGCAAGCTGCGTCATGTCCAGCATCTCGAAGTGGTAGTCCAGGCGCGCCACCCGCGAAAAATCCAACAGCCTCTGCACCATGCCATTGAGTTTTTCGACGCTTCGTATGCCGGCCTGAAGAGGCGTGGCAATACGGGTGCCCACCTCGACCAGTTCGCCGCCCACGCCATCCTCGACGGCCGCGGTCAATTCTTCAGCCTCGTCGAGAGCCATGTGCATGTAGCCGTACATCGCCGTCATCGGAGAACGCAGGTCGTGCGAAACGACGTGGAGCATCTCTTCCATGTCGCGAGCCTGCGTCGTAAGCATCTCATTCTCGACTTGCAGACGCGTAGCCTCACGCTCCTCGCGCAGAGTGTGGGCGTTTTCGGCCGCGATGCTCACGATCTGAGCGGCAGCACGCAACACCTTCAGATCTTCCGACCTTATGCTCTCAAGACGGTGGAAAGGAACCACCAGGTACCCGTAGCGGGCGTTTTCGGTCGCGATACGAACCACAGCCACCGAAGACACACGTCCGCACAGTTCCGCACCTTCGTCGAGGAGGCCGACATGTTCGACGGGATCCGAGGCCACCACCACGTCATCTGTGATGCCCTCGAGAGCCGGGAGCGACGAGGCCTCGACGAGGCTCGGAGTATCCATGCCGAACAACGTGTAGGAAGTCTCACCGGGCGTGCGCAACAGCGCTACTCCGCGCTCGAAGCTAGTGGAGTGGACCAGCATGCCGAGCACGCGCCCGAGCATCGCTGCAGGCTCCAGGGCAAGACTGGTACTGGCGCTCATGCGCAGAAGGGCGTTGGTCTGACGCCACAACCGAGCCGTGGTCTCGGCCATGTCGTTGATGATTATCTGGTGTCCGAGTTCGCGCTCGCACGCCGCCCAGCAAAGCCGCACGGTCTCACGCGAAGGGGAGCCGCAAACGTTCAAACGCCCGACGTCGCCGGCCAAACGGTGACGCGCCACCGGCGGGCTGCCGACCTTGGACTCCCCGGCGAGCACCTGGCCTTCCTCGTCATCGACGAAGAACGACACGCTCTGTTCGGCCGCATCGGCGAACTCGCGAAAGATGCTCTCGAAGGCCGACCAGCGGATGCGCATGGTCGCAGACGCTCAGGGTCGATCCCACAGCCCGTCACGAAGAACGAGCCGGTTCAGTTTTTGTCCCTCGGGCGCGCGTACCACGCCGCTCTCGTAGTCGTCGTCGCCGGGATAGAGGATGGCGACGTTTTCACCGCCGAGCACGAGCTTGGGGAGAATCTGAGGAATCTCACAGTCAACGAACGCCGCGAGCGCCGCATCGACGGTAGAAAAAGTGGCCAGACGGTCGAGGCTGGCGATGGTCGGTGGCACCAACTCGATCTCGCGCGCACGATAGCGCGCGAGCGCCTCACCCGGAGCCAGCCACTCGCCTGCAGTCGATTCGATCGCACAGTGGGTAGCCGACTGACACTCGGGCGCACGCACCAGGAAGAAGCGCGTGTCGAAGCGCTTCTTCTCGCGTTCGGGAGTGATCCAGTGAGCGAAGAAGCGCAGTTCGCCCACGTCCAGCGTCAGGCCTTCACCTCGCAGCACCTCGGCAAAGTCACCGGTGCCGGCACCGAGCGCGGCGCGTGCGGCAATCAGTCGACGCGCCCTTTCGCTCTCGTCGTCGAGATCCACCCACCCACCGCTTGGGTCGCGCGCGAGCAGGATGCCAGCTTCCTCGAACAGCTCACGCGCCGCAGCCGCCAGCAGGCCGCAAGCTCGGGGACCTTCAGGATGAAGCCTCCCGGGCGCGGCAACACGATCAGAGCCGACCATCAGATCGAGCATCGGCGCGGCGAAGTCGCCTTCGTCGAGGGCACCGCCGGGGAACACATGCGCGCCACCGAGAAAGCCGAGACGCGAATCGCGCCTGACCATGAAGACCTGCAGGAGCCCCTCGACTTCGCGAAGGGCGAGAACCGTGGCGGCGTCGCGGGTCGGAGTCACGCGAGCGCCGTATTGAAACTTGAAAGTTTGGCTGGGGAGGGAGGACTCGAACCTCCAATTCCCTGATCCAGAGTCAGGTGCCTTACCAATTTGGCCACTCCCCAAAAAGCCGTCCGAAGGGCGGTAACATCGCAAAAGAAGCTGCCGGAGTCCACCTCACGCGCGTCGGGTATCACGTCCCCGCGACGTTCGTCGAGCATCGGCAGAACGCTCGGATCAGGAGTTCTTGTCACGCCAGGTGATACGGCCGCGGGTGAGATCGTAAGGGGAGAGTTCCACCTTGACCTTGTCACCCGGAAGAATGCGGATGTAGTACTTGCGCATCTTTCCCGAGATGTGGGCCAGTACGGTGTACCCGTTCTCGAGTTTCACGCGGAAGAATGCATTTGGAAGGCTCTCGACCACGTCGCCGTTCACTTCGATTCCGTCTTTCGCCATAGACTCCTTTTGGAAAACGGCTGCTTGCCGCACTTGCGGCCCGCAGCTAACGCGCAACGCTAGCAGCGAGTCCTCCCGCCTACAACCGAGCACATCGGCCACACAATGGGCCCGGCATCGGAATCGTGACGAGGGACCGCGCCTCGAACCATCGGACGGGCACCGATCCTGGCCGCCGAGGAGGCTTACTGCCTGACGCTTCGCAGCGACCCCAGGCACGGAGCCTGACGCCGCAGCTTGGCCCTTATGAACGGACAGGCTTGAGGCGGTCGAGCAGGACCAGAGACGCAGGCAGCACGAGCAGATCGCAGAAAACGCCGGTGATCATCGTCAGACCGGTCAGCAGCGAAAAATAGATCGTCGGCTGGAAGCTGCCGAAAGCACCGACCCAGAACCCCAGCACCAGACTCGTCGAGGCTACCGTCACCGGCGCCCCCACGGCGCGCGTCGAATTGCGGATCGCGGCAACCGCGTCGCCCGCGTAAACGCCTCGGTAATACCAGAGGTAATGGATGGTATCGTCGACCACCAGGCCCAGCGTTGCCGAGGCAATCATCGCGGTCCCGACACTGAGTTCGATGCCCGCATATCCCATCAGCCCCCCGGTCCACAGGATGGGCATCACGTTCGGGATCATCGCCAGGATCGTGAACGGCACCGAGCGCAGCAGCAGCCCGATGGCCAGCACCACCAGGATGATGGCGCTGCCGAAGCTCTGGGTCTGTTCGACCACCAGGCGATCCGAATCGCGCACCACGTGCCAGAGCGCGCCGGTGGGAACGAACGTGTAGTCGGGACCGAGAATTCGCCGCGCGTCCTCCATGACAGCCGCGACCAGCGGCGCCGACAGCGCGGTCCCGATCGCGTGAAGCCTCACCGTGACACGCAGCGAACGGAACTCCGGCGCGGCGAAACGGCGAACCAGGTCGTGCCCGCTCTCCTCGAGCAAGCCGAGGTCAGCGCCCAACTCGCGGTCGTCGGCGGGAAGAGCCAGCTGTCCCTGTGGCGACTCGGCCCGATGCACCTGGCGCAGCAGAGCCGTTACGCTGGTGACGCCGGCGACGTGCTGCCTGACGCCGATCGCTTTCTCCAGATCCTCGAGACGCCGGTAGGCATCGAGCGAGGCCACCGAGCCTCCGTCACTACGCCCCAGCACGAAATCGACGGGCATGGTTCCCGCCAGGTGCTCGTCGATGAAGGCCGTGTCGATCCGCAGCGGAGCATCGGCACGCAGAAATCCGACGAGGTCGGTGTTGCTGCGGATAAGCGGAATTCCTGCCGAAAGGATCAGAGTCACTACCGTGAACGACAGCAATACGGTCCACGGCCGCGAGGTAGCCAGGTGAGACGTGATGTCGAGGAGTTTGAGAGTCAGCCCGTGCTCGTCGGAAGGCTTGGTAGGGGGCGGCGGCAGAAAAGTAAGTGCTGCCGGCACCGCCGTCATTCCGATCACGAAGGCTACCGCCACACCGATCGAAGCGAAAATCCCGAACTGACGGACAGCCGGCATTCCGCTTATCGCAAGCGAGAAAAAACCTTGGACGTTGGTGATCGCGCACAGCAACGCGGGGAGCGCGATGGCGCCGACCGCTCTCGCGACCCGGTCGCGCCCTTCAGCGCCTCCGTTATGGCCACTCTGCCACGCGTCGTAGACGTGCACGCTCGACGCCATCGCCACGACCAACAGCACCGGTGGCAGCAACGACGTGATGGCATTGAGGGAATGCCCCATCCATTGGTAGAGGCCCAGCGTCCACACCACCGTCGCACCAGCAACCACCAGCGGCACGATCACACCCGACGGATGACGAAAAAAGACCGCCAGCGCACCGGCCAGCACCAGCATGGCCAGCGGCAACAACACTCGCTGGTCGCGGTCGACGTACTCGGAGACGTCGTGCTTCTGCACCGGTACGCCGGTCAGGTGAAGCGCGACGCCGCTCTTCGCGTAAGAGGCCTGAAGCGCGCGAAGCTGATCAATCAAGCGCGCGGAATAGTCACTGTCGCCCGGACGGTCGTCGATCTGAACGACGACGCCGGCTGTATGTCGGTCTGACGAAACCAGCCAGCCGTTGAAGTCGGGATTGCGATCCACGGCCGCACGCGCACGCGCGGCCATGTCCGGCCCATCCCAAGGAGGTGACAGCAGCGCGCGCGGCTCGGCACCGACGTCACCGCGCACGAGTTCTTCGATGTTGGTCAGACTCCACACGCGGCGAACGCCGTCCCAACCCGCGATGGTCCTGGTGATGTCGTCGATGACCGCGAGACCTTCGGGCTCGAGCAGGCGCGCAGGCGTGACGGCCAGAAGCATGTCTTCGTCGTTACCGAAAGACTTCTTGAAGTCAGCGTAGAGTCGCTGCTCGGCCGGATCTTCGGCGTCAAGTGAAGCGTTGTCCTTCTCGATTCCGAGATGCGCCGCGCGCAGCCCCAGCACCGCGGTCACGAGCACTGCACCGACGAGGCAAGTCACGCGGCCACGGCCCAGAATCCACGCCAGACCGGGAACGCGCGGCCGCGGCGAGGCCGCGGCGTGCTTCGGAGAAGGCTCTTCGCTCACGGAGAAACGCCCCGATCACCCGGCGCGACAGCTGCGGGCGGCGGCGTGCCTGCCGCCGAGTAGGCCGTAACGGCACGCACGGGACCGAGGGCTCCGAGACGATCGAGGTCCGCGTCGGCCATGTGGAAAGAATCGATCAGGATCAGCCGCATATTGCGCAACACGTAGTCGCGGTTCGGCACCAGCCGCGTGATCGTGCCCCGCTGCTTCGGCTCCAGCGCTCCATCGACTTCGTCGCCGTCCCACGACCCAAGGATTACGCCGGCGCTCGAATCGTCGGCGACAAACTCAATCAGCAACCTTTGTCTGCGCTCGGCCCAGTTCACCGTCACCTGGCGCGAGTCCAGATCCTTGGCCAGCGCCTCGAGCGCGCCCACATAGCTCTCCGAATCGGCGCGCGCCGCCGAGCCCTGAGGCCAGGCAGCTTCCTCCTTCTTGCGAATCTCGCCGACCACCCGGCCCATCACCTTGGTCGAGAGCAGGGTTTGCACGACCACCGCGCCGCCGCGCGCCAGCAGTCGCACCTCACCGACCCGGCGCGCCGGATTCGGAACGACGACGCGGCTGAGGACCTTGTCTGCGACGGGGTCGAGCAGGGCGGCGGGCAGCGGCCGGAGTTCCGAACAAAGTGCCGGCATGGCCAAAAAAGCAGAAGCGAAGAAGGTGACGGCTACGACCGCACGCCCACCGCGACCAGACAAGAAGTTCACCCGGTGCGGATACGCGACACGCATAGCGGGAGCAACGCGGTGCGGGGCGGCAGGTGCGTGCGAAGGTTCAGGCGTGTACCGCGGCGTACGGCATTGTTCGATTGGAATTCCGGCGATCTCGGGAAACGCCTTTTAGATCGGCTGGTTATGAGCATTGCGCGAAACGGCACGGGCTTCGCTTAGTGGGTAGCGTCCGGCCTACACCACCAGGAGAAATGACCATGGGACTCTCGCGTACCAAGATCGAAACCACCGCAACCCGCAGCGCCCGCATCGTCTACACAGGCAAGAGACTGCAGGGCACCTGGACTATGGAATCCAAACTGCCGGCCAGAGTCCGTCGCAGCGACCTCAACGACGGCATGGTCGTCGCCGACAACCGCCGGGTACGCACACTTCACTGACCACGCCTGTCAGCGCCGACCGGCGCGAACCAGAGATAGCGCCGATTGGTGGCCATGGCGATGGCGAACGCGAATGCCCCCATCGTCAGATTCCAGATGTGGAGCCCGAGCACCGAGGGGGCCGCACCTGCTCGCGGCTCTTGCAGAGCCAGGGCCGCCAGGCCCGCAACGCCGAGCACGCCACCCAGAACTTGGTAGAGGCGAAGACGCGTCGCCACGCCCCATATGACGTAGGCGATTCCGACCACCAGCAGCCATAACGGCTGAACGTACTGAGGGCGCCCGCCGGTCAGCAGCAGCACCGTCCCCACAAAACCGATCAGCAGCAGAGGGCCCCACAGCTTGCCGGCGGGGAACAGCGCCTCGCCGGCGGGTCCGATCAGCTTGCCGACACGCCGCTCGTGCACCGCACCCAGCGCCACACCGGCAGCAAAGAGCCCTAAAGTGTAGGTTCCGAGCAGCCCCGCGGGCCACGCAGCCCCGGCAGCCAGCGCATAGTTGGGCAGGCTCAGCAGCATATTGACGACGGCCCAGGTCGCCATGTTGTAGGCGCTGGTTCGCAGGAACGGATCGAGACGGAACGAGGCAGCATCCATCAGGAGACTTCCATCAAGACACGTCCCCGCGTTCAGGCCGCGACAAAACCCGCAACCCTGCTGCGCATCTTGCCTTCGAACTCGACTTCTTCGACCAGATTACGTCCCCCGCAGCGCCGACAGCGAAAGAATGCGAGATCCCCGTCACGCTCAGCAACATCGATCATGTTGCCGAGCAGAAGTCCCTCATCGGTCTCTTCCAACGCAAGCAGCGCTCCGCAGCCTTCACCGCGGCAGCGCATCACGTGTACCTTTATTTCCTTCTTCTTGGTCGGGTTGCTCGCGGGTTCACTCACAGCGCAGTGGTTATCCGACCACCCGCGGCCTGGCAAGCGCAAGATCTTGACCGTGTGAGTTGGTCACATGCAAGGGAACCCGCTGGACGCGTGGCCTCTGCTGGTTAGAATGCCCGAATGATTGCAGCCCTCGAACTTCTACGTGAGATCGCAGCCCGCCAGGATGGATTCGTCGAGATTCGCTATCACGCCAAGACTTCCCGGAGCCTCGGAGTCGACAAGGGCAAGGTAGAGCGCTCTCAGGTCCGCCACCGCAAGGGCGTGGGAGTACGAGTCTTCGCCGGAGGCGGTTGGGGTTTCGCGTCCACCGGCCAGGTTGATGCAGTCTCGATCGAGCGCGCGATCCAGTTGGCTCGGACCGCCGCCAAAGCCTGTGCCGGTCATTCGTCCGCGGGCTCGGCCAAGCATCCGCCGCTCATGAGCCTGCCCGCGTGCACCCTGGCACGGGGAATCTTCGATCAGCCGGGCCTCGAGGAAATTGCAGCACGCAGCCTCGAAGAAAAGATCGCCATGGCCACCAATCTCGAGGCCCATATGCGCGGGGCGTCGAGCACGATTCGCTCAGCCAGCTGTACCTACAACGAAATCTTCGAAGACAAGGCCATCGTCACCACCGACGGCGCCGAGGCTGCTTTTCGTCTGGTGAGACCCGAACTGCGCGTGCAGGCGGTTGCAGAGAAGGACGGACAACTTTCCACCGGCAACGAAGCTGTCGGAGCCACCGGCGGTTGGGACTGCCTGTTCCACAGCGCCGCCGGCGAGGCGCTGGCCGAACGCGCCGCCAAGACCGCGCAGGATCTTCTCGGCGCCGGCCATGCCGAAGGCGGACGCTCGGTTGTGATCCTGGCACCTTCGATAGTCGGGCTGCTCGTTCACGAAGCGATCGGCCACACCGTCGAAGCGGATTTCGTGCAGGCGGGTTCGGTAGCAGCGGGCAAGATCGGCCATCGAGTCGCCAGCGACCTCGTCACGCTGTGCGACAGCGGCGGTTCGGAGCACTACCTGGGCGCAGGCGGAACGATTCCGGTCGATGACGAAGGCGTACCGGCCTCGCGCACGACGATCATCAAAGACGGCATTTTGGTTTCCTACCTCCACAGCCGCGAAAGCGCGGCCCGCTTCGGCGTTGCCCCCACCGGCAATGCGCGCGCGTGGGAATATTCGGACCAGCCTTTGATCCGGATGCGCAACACCTACCTGGAGCCCGGCTCCCAAGACCTCGACGAAATCATCGCGAACACGCGTGACGGCTACCTGCTCGACGGTCCTCGCAACGGCCAGGCCGACGCCACCGGCGAGTTCATGTTCGGCGTTCAGGAAGCGTGGCGTATCCGTGACGGTAAACTCGGAGAACTGGTGCGCGGTGTAACCCTCAGCGGAATCGCTTTTGAGGTTCTGCAGAGTGTCGACGCGGTCTCGCGCGATTTTCGCTGGGATCTCGGCGCCGGCTACTGCGGCAAGGGCCAGCCGGCCAAGGTCGACGCGGGCGGGCCTTATATCCGTTGCCGCGCATTGCTCGGCGGCGAGCAGTAGAAGAGTGCGATGAAAAACGAACACGAGTCGGCAAAGGGCAAAACCCAGTGAAAGACCGCAACCTGCTCGACCTGTGCAGCACCCTGGTAGAACTCGCACGCAAGGCTGGTGCCGACCACGCCGAGGCGACCGCATCCTGGGAACGCGCGGTGGAAACCCATCTCGAGAACGGCGCCGTACACACCGTTCAAAGCCGTGAAGAAACCATCTACGGCTTGCGTGTCATGGTGGGCGGATCCCAGGGCTTCGTCACCGCCAACGACAGCGAACCGGAAGTCTTCGCCAAGCGCGTGGCCGAAGCGGTCGCGTGCGCTCGTGTGACTCCGAAGGATGCGTGGGTGGGGCTGCCCGACCCCGAGGCAGTGACCAAGGTTTCGGGACTGTATGACGCAGACGTTGCCGAAGTCGGAGTCGATGAAACCGCTCAACTGGCCGCGACGATGCTGGCTCACATCCGTGACCTCGACTCGCGCGTGAGGGTCGACTCGGGATCGGTCAGCGCCACGGTTTCGATGACTGCCCTGGCTTCGACAACCGGCGTGGCAGTGAGCCAGATTTCGACGTTGATGGACGCCAGCGCTTTCGGTATGGCAGTCAGCGGCGACGAAGTGGCCAGCTTCGATTACGACAATGCTATCAGCCGGCGACGACGCGGTTTCGAAGAGGAAATCTCCGCCGCTTGCGATCGCTTCGTAACCAAGTGTGCCGCCGGACTCGGCGCCACCGCCGGCCTGAGTTTTCGTGGTCCGATCGTGCTGTCGCCCGATGCGGTCGCCGAGTTCCTCCTGCCCGCACTGATCGATGCGGTGTGCGCCGACAACGTGCGCAAGGGACGCAGCCCGTTGGCCGAGCGTCTCGGCCAACGAGTAGCGACGTCACTGCTCACGGTCTGGGACGACGGCCGCGTTCCCGGAGGCGTATCTTCGAGCGCATTCGACCGCGAGGGCATGCCGACCCGTCGGCGCGCCGTTCTCAGCAACGGACTTCTGCAGACTTTCCTCTTCAACCACTACGAGGCCCGCGCCAAGGGAAACGGCACGCGGTCGACCGGCAACGCTACCGGCTCGGCCGCGTCCTTGCCCACGGTCGGTTCGCACCGCCTCGAAGTGGATCCCGGCACCACCGCGATGGCGGACATGATCGCGCGCTCCGAAAGAGCGGTCTGGGTCGGACGCTACTCCGGAGCCACCAACCCGGTGACCGGGGAGTTTTCCGGTGTGGTCAAAAACGGTTTCTTGATCGAAAACGGCGTGCGTCGACCGGTGCGTGAAGTACTGATCGCCGGCAACGTGTTCGAACTGCTCAACCAGATCTCGGCAGTCTCGCGTGAACGTCATGACGTCGGCGGACAGGCTCTGGTGCCGGCACTGCGCGCCGAAGACGTTTCCGTTACCGCCGGCTAGTCAACTGACTTCACGACCCGAGCCGCTCGCGGTGCACGATCCGTGAATCAGTGCGCGTAGCCGAGGGATTCGAGGCGGCTGCGATTGGCCGGCGTCAACTCGACTTTGGATGGTCGCTGACGCGCCGTCTTGGCCGCAAGGGCCGGGTAGCCGCGCGCCATCGCACCGAGCCGCAACACCCAATCAGGCGGACGGGATTGGTCCACGAGGTTCCTGCGTTCGCGCCGGTCGGCGCTCAGATCGTAGGCCTCCAGTTCTCCCTTACCTCCGGCATGGAAGATGACCTTGTAGGACCCCTCGCGCACTGAATACGCCGGTGCTTGCCAATCCGTCAGTACGCCGTTCTGCAGCAATCGCAGAGGCCGATATGCTTCGGCGAAACGGGGAGGCATTTCCAGCGAGCGTCCGCTGTGCACCACGCGGTAGAAGCTCTTGCCCTGCATTCCCTCGGGGACATCGGCGCCGACCAAGTCGAGAATCGTAGGAGCAAGATCGATCAGCCCTACCTCGGTGTCATAGCGGCCGCCTTTCTCCACTCTGCCGCCGCGCAGCAACAGCGGCACCCGCAGGCTCTCTTCGTAGAGTTGGGTTCCGTGCCCGGCGGCGCCGTGCTCGTAGAACTCCTCGCCGTGCCCCGAAGTCACGACGTACAGAGACTTGTCTTCAACGACGCGCCCCTTGGTTACTTCGATGAGTTTTCCCAGGCTTCTATCCGCCGCCCGCACCTGCTCGACGTAGGCAGCGATCTGCCGCTCGCGTACCATCTCGTCGCCCGCATCTTCACCGACGTGAACCGGACGCGTCCGGTAAGTGTGCACGAACAAGAACAGAGGCTCGCCGCTATACTGTTCGAGCCAGCGGGTAGCGCGTTCCAGGGCGTCGGCGGACTGCGGCGACACTTCGAGCGCGGCGCCTTCGTCGAACGAATCGAAGCCGCGCTTGAAGCCGAACTCACCTGCCAGCGCACCTCCGTCGGTAAATGCGGCGGTGCGCCAGCCTTCCTTGTGAAGAGCCTCCGCAAGCGTGGGAATCGACGATGCGAGGCTGCGGGTTTCGTCGACGACACCGTGCACCGAGGGGTTGAGGCTCGTCATCAGCGTCATGTGGGCGGGCAGAGTCGTTACTGCCTGGGCCGAGGCCTGCATCATCACCGCGCCCTGGCTGTCGAAGAAATCGTTGAGAACCGGAGTTGCGCCGCTCTTGTAGTAAAGACCGACCGAAGACGTACGCAGCGAGTCCAATGAAACGACCAGCACGATAGGAAAGGCGCGGCGCACTTCGTCGTACTCGATGCCCGGAGCTCCCCACACCACACCGGGCGCGCTGGCACCGTCACCCGAGACGGGACGGCTGCGGAACACGAAACGGTATTTCTTCCCTGCAAGCTTGGCCAGATCCTCGCTGACGTCTTGCCAGGGCGACGCGCCTACCGCGGCAGCGCGACGGCTGAGCACCGTTACAACCGCCGGATCCTTAGGGCTGCCACCATCCACGCCGCCAACGCGCCTGGCCTCGACCACGAGATCGATCGGCAGCTGATTCCTGGAATCAGCACCGTCGAGAGCAAAGCCGAAGTGCAGCCTGCCGCCGGCTGGAACTTCGACCGGCTCGGTCGTGATTTCCTCCCAATCATTGGAGTGAGCGCCGCGAAGATGGACTTCGGTAAGTACCGGTCCTGGTGCCAGATCAGGAAATACGAAGATGCGCGAAACGCGGTGCGTGTCGGCCGTTGTCACGGTCGGCTTGTAAACTTCGTCGTCGACCGGCAGCGTGCCGGGCTCCTTGTACGGTTTGCGACCAGGTTCGTAATGAATCGAGCCGCGCAGGCTGAGGCTCACGGCCTGTCCGGCGCCCCGCGGGTCTTGAACGTACACGTCGAGATCGTGGCGCCGCTCGGCCATCGACTCCGGAATCGTAGCCTCGACGAACAACTGCCCGCCTTCGTCAACCCACATCAGACGGCGCGAAATAACGACGCGACCAGTGATACCGAGGACGGGAACAGTCGACGCACCGATCTTTTCGGCGGTGTAGGGCGCGGGCGCTGCTCCGTTGGCCGCGACCGCGTGCAGTTCACGCTTGAGCGGAAAGCGGAACGTCTGTTCGCGCGCTTGGGCCACCCCGCCCGCCCCCAACGACAACGCCGCGACCGACAGCAGCAATAACAAGCCCGACGGCAGGTAGTCGGATGCACTAGAAGGCCTGAAACTGAAGATCGCGGTGGAGTGACGCATTGGCAACAACTCGGAGCAAGAATCCGCGGAAAGGCGCGGGCCCGATCATTCGACGTTTCTTGATTGAATCACGCCCGGCGGCCTACGTCACCCTCGGTCGGTGCGCGTTGTGCGGGCTTGTGCGTCCTCCTGACGGATGCAATGGTCGCGTTCTTTCGAGAAAGGCCAGTGGCCCCACCACGTCACAACCAGATCGTCGTCGGCGTCGATACCGGCGGAACCTTCACCGATATCGTCTATCGTGACGGTGGCATCCGCGGTCGTATCAAATTGCTCTCAACGCCCGACGACCCGGCGCGGGCGGTGCTCGAAGGACTGGCCAAGCTGTTCGCCGACCGGCGGCCCGACCTGCTCACGTACGGCACAACGGTCGCCACCAACGCAATGCTCGAGCGCCGCGGCGCCAGAACCGTACTGGTAACGACCGCCGGCTTCGAAGACGTGCTCGAAATCGGGCGCCAGGCCCGCCCGGATCTCTACGATCTGGAGCCGATTCGTCCAGAACCTTTGATACCCGCGTCGCGCCGGCTCGGCGTCGCCGAACGGATGCTGTTCGACGCAAGTGTCGAGACAGTCCTTTCGGACGATGAATGTCGGCGCATCACGCAGGCCGTCAAGGAGGCCGGGCCCGAGGCTATCGCGGTTTGCCTGCTGCACTCGACCGTCAACGCTTCCCACGAACTGCGCCTCGGCCGCGCCCTGAAAGACCTTGGAGTGCCTATTACGCTGTCGCACGCGTTGTCGCCTCTCGCTGGCGAATACGAGCGCTGCAGCACCGCCTCCGCCAATGCTTTCGTACAGCCGAAGGTCTCGACCCATATCCGCAGACTCGCCCAACGCAGCGGCGTGGGCCGCCTGCGCGTGATGCAATCCAACGGCGGGACGATCGGAGCCGAAACGGCGGGGCGCGAGCCGGTGAGAACGATGTTGTCGGGACCGGCAGGAGGCGTGACGGGCGCCATCGAGGTCGCCACACGCGTAGGACTGCGGCGCATCGTGACCCTCGACATGGGCGGAACCTCGACCGATGTCGCTTTCGTCGACGGAAAAGCACCGCGCCGGAGCGTCACTGAAATCGGCGGGCTTCCGCTCGGAGTTCCGTGCATCGACATCCACACCGTCGGAGCCGGCGGCGGATCGATCGCCAGCATCGACGCGGGAGGCGCACTGCGAGTGGGGCCCGAGAGCGCGGGTGCCGATCCCGGCCCGGCGTGTTACGGGCGAGGCGACTTGCCTACTGTCACTGACGCCAACGCGGTACTGGGACGCCTGCAGCCACGGCACTTTCTGGGTGGCGAGATGGCGCTCGACGTCGAGCGCGCGCGGGCGGTCATGAAAAAACTGGCCCGCGTGATCGGAGCGACGAGTGCCGAGCAGGCAGCCGCGGGAATCCTGCGTGTTGTCGAAGGCAACATGGAGCGCGCCATTCGCGCCATCACCGTGCAGCGTGGCGAAGATCCGCGCAGCTGCGTGCTGGTCGCGTTCGGTGGAGCCGCTGGCCTGCACGCCTGCGGACTGGCCGACGAGGTGGGCTTTCGAGAAGTGCTGATTCCGATCGACCCCGGACTTCTTTCGGCGCAAGGCGTGCTCGACGGCCGCGTCACCATGGACGGAATCCAGCCGCTGCGCGCCGTCGATCCGAGCTTCGATCTTCTCACGCGCAGGGCGCGCGGCCCGGCGTCGGCGATACGCCGCGAAATCGCTCGCGAGGGCATCGCCGAACGTCGCATCCGGGTGACCACCATGTTGCGCGCCCGTTACCTCGGCCAGTCACTCGAAATAGAAATCCCCCTGACGCGCAGTTGGAGGCGACACTTCGGCGCCGCGCACGAAAAGCTCTACCACAGCCACGCCCCTGCGCGTCCGGTCGAAGTGGTGAGCCTTCGTCTCACCGGCTGCGGCGAAGATGCCCGACCGATAGTGCAACTGCTTCAACCCTCGCAGGCTCCTCGAATCCGCCGGCCGGTCGTTGAAGATCAAGTCGATGTCTTCGTGAAGGGGCGTCACATGGCAGTGCCTACCTATCGACGCGATTCATTGCGGGCCGGAACGCGACTGCGCGGGCCGGCCGTCATCATTGAATACAGTTCGACGACGTGGGTGGATCCGGACTTCGACGCCGTCGTCGACGAAGCCGGCAATCTGCGACTGCACCGCGCCCGCAACAAGGGAGGCCGCAGCTGATGCGCCCGCGCCTGAGTCCGGTCGATCTGGAATTGTTCGCCAATCGACTCATCGGCGTTGCCGACGAAATGGGTGTGGTGCTACAAGCCGCCGGTTTCTCGCCCAACATCAAGGAAAGACGCGATTTTTCCTGTGCCCTGTTCGATCCGCGCGGTGCCATGGTCGCCCACGCCGCTCACATCCCCGTTCACCTCGGATCGACGCCACTCTCCGTACGCGCAGCCATTCAGCAGACGCGCATGGAAGACGGTGACATCGTCATTCTCAACGATCCGTATGCAGGCGGCACGCATCTGCCCGACGTAACACTGGTAGCGCCGGTATTCCTGACCGATGGGCGCAAACCGGTAGCCTTCGTGGCGGACCGGGCGCACCACGCCGACATCGGTGGCGCGAGCCCCGGCTCGATGGCACTGACCACCGATATCCACCAGGAAGGATTTCGCATCCCTCCTGTCCACCTGTGTAGAAACGGCGCGTTCGTGCGCGACACGTTGGAGTTGTTTCTGGCCAATACCAGGGTGCGCGAGGAACGGCTGGGTGATCTGGACGCCCAAGTTGCCGCTTTGAAGGCCGGCGCCGCGCGCATCCGAGACCTGATGACGCGTTTCGGAGTGACGGCCGTGGCGCAAGCCATGCAGGAATTGCAGGACTATTCAGCGCGACTGGTAGCGGCATTTTTCGCCGAATTGCCGGCTGGTGAATGGAAGGCGCAGGACGTTCTCGACGATGACGGCGCGGGCGGGACCGATATCATCATAAAGGCGGCGATCCGTCGGAAGGGAACCAGGCTCGAAGTCGATTTCGACGGCTCTTCCCCGCAGGTCCGCGGGCCTCTCAACGCCAACCTCGCTGTTACCACCTCGGCGGTCTTCTACGTCATTGCGTGCCTGGCGGGACGCAGAGTTCCCGCCAACAGCGGCATGATGACCCGGGTCAAGATCCGAGCCCCGCAAGGGTCCGTCGTCAACTGCAAGTACCCATCCGCGGTAGCCGGCGGCAATGTCGAAACTTCGCAGCGCATCGTCGACGTATTGCTGCGCGCGTTCGCGACGGCTCTGCCCGGCAAGGTTCCGGCTGCAAGCTGCGGCACGATGACAAACGTGGCGCTGGGCGGATTCGACCCATTCCGTCAGCGTTACTTCTCTTACTACGAAACCGTGGGAGGCGGCGCCGGCGCCGGACCAGATCGGGCCGGTGCCAATGCCATGCAAACCCACATGACCAACACCTGGAACACGCCGGTCGAAACTCTGGAAGCCTACTATCCGCTGCGCGTGAGAAGATATGCAGTCCGTCGCGCTTCGGGCGGAGAAGGACTGCACCGAGGCGGCGACGGCATTGAACGTGAGATCGAGGCGCTGGCCGAAACCCAGCTGACCCTGCTGGCCGAAAGGCGCGACCGCGGTCCCTATGGACTCGAGGGTGGAGGTGAAGGGAAGGCGGGCTGTGATCGATGCACACGGGCAGGTTCCGATCGTGCGATGCAAATCCCAGCCAAAGTCTCGCTGCTGCTGCAGCCGGGTGATCGCGTGGAAGTCGCGACTCCGGGCGGTGGTGGGTGGGGAAACGCACTGGGCACGACGAGTCACGCGGCCGGAAATAGGACCCGGCACAAAAACGAGGAACGAAGCGTCGTGAAGACAAAACGAAAAAGGGCGTAAAGCCTTACGACTTTACGCCCAACTGCCCAGGAGGAGATGGTGAACCGCCGACCGAGCGCTTCACCACAGGCAGACCCTCGCCGCCTCAGGCGGCTTTCTTATGACCCGCCAGGAGCTCGTCGAGCTTGCGCTCGATCGCGCCGACGCGGCGACGAATGCCATCGAGATCACCGCGCAGCGGAACTCCTATCGCTTTGAGAAGGCGATCGAGCTGTTTGCGGGTTTCCTTCTCGAGTGCGTCGAGAGCCTTCTGGCCGCGCGACGTGGTGTCCTTGCGCAGGGCCTTGACCCTCTTGTCGACGGTGCCGCGGATGTCACTGACGCGATCTTCCACATCGGTACGAACGTTACCGACGGTCTTGGCTACGCTATCGATCAGATCATCGATCTGACGGCGGCTCTTGGCCGGAAGGTAACGCTTGGCCTCGCGACCGACGGTCTCGACGGTCTTTTCGACGTCCTTGCGGAAACGGTCGACCTGCTTCGTCAAATCTTTCAACGTTGGAATGGTGGTTTTGGCTGCTCTTGTCTTGGTTGCCATGGCTGACTCCTCGATCCTTCCGACCAGACGCCCCGTCCCCTCTCGAAGACCCCTGACAGCTCTAGTTCGCCAGTCAGGAAGGGTTATTTCTGTGTCTCTTCGCTTACTGAGACTGAATTAACACGCTGCGTCATGAGTGTCAACGCAGCGCGGCAAAAATATCGCAGCCATCCCTCGAACAGAGGGCGCCCGTGATGGATCAGTCGCTTGAGGTGGTGGTCGTCGATGATGGCGTCGATGGCGCCGAAGGCTCAGCCTTGGCGCTTGAAGCCTTCGTGCTGGCGGTCTTCGGTCCCGAGACGGTCGATGGCGCACTGTCTGAAGACTTTTTCTGGTACGCGTCGGCGTACCAACCGCCTCCTTTCAAGTGGAAGGCGGAGGCACTGATGAGCTTGGTAACTTTGGAGCGGCACTGAGGACAGCGCTTGAGGGGATCTTCCGAAATCGACTGGTTGACCTCGAACGTCCCGCACTTGGCGCAGTTGTACTCGTAGATAGGCATCGCAAAGACCTCGCGGGGTGGCCCCGTCAGACCGCCGGGAAGTTAGGCAGCGGCTATCCTGTTGTCAACGTGAGGATCGACCACCGCACGAAGGCGATGCAGCCTCAGTCAGCGCGGCCTCGAGCCGCACGAGCACCATTTCTAACTCGGCACACTCGAGAAACACGGTCTTGGAGCGATTTTTCATACCGGCGACCACGCGCACGGCGGACGTCGGCAGGCCGGCGACCTCGGCCAGCAGCGCGCACAGCGCCCGGTTGGCCTCTCCTTCGACCGGTGGAGCGTGTATCTGCACCTTGATGCGGCCGTCGAGCACGCCGACGACGCGTTGGCGTGATGCCCTCGGCACCACCCTGACTCTGACCTCGACACCGCCTGCCCGCCTTGAAAACCAAGACTCGGCGGCGGCACCCACTTCCCGTTGCGCGCCGGCCCGACCGGCGGACTCGGGTTCCCGGTCAGTCGGTGTGCTTACGCGTTTACGGCTCACCGACCGGACCTCGTGCCTTCCACTTCGTCTCGATGCCTGACGCAGTGAACGGCCATCACGATTTCACATTTTCCCGAGTTCAACTGAACGCTTGACCGCTGCCCGCACGGCGGCGGCTACCGCGCCAGCCAACCCGTTTTCGTCAAGCCGCGCCAGCCCGGCGAGCGTAGTGCCACCGGGACTGGAAACAGCGCGGCGAAGTTCCTCCGGAGTCTGTCCGGTCGTGAGCATCATCTGCGCCGCACCTGCGAGGGTCTGAAACGTCAGCGCAGAGGCCAGTTCCTCGTCGAGACCGGCCTTGATGCCGGCCGCGACCAAGGCCTCGGCAAAACGGTAGACGTAGGCTGGTCCCGAACCGCTCAGCGCGGTAACCGCGTGCATCAGTTTCTCATCCTCGATGACGTGGGCATCGCCGACAGCGGCAAAGAGCTTGCGGACCGTGCGAAGATCACTGGCCCGAACCGCCGAGCCGCCGCAAAGCACCGCCGCTCCCTTACCAACCAGGCAAGGCGTGTTCGGCATCACGCGCACCACCCTGACGCCATCGCCGAGTCCCGCCTCCAGACGAGCCAGCGGAACACCGGCCGCAATCGACACGAAGAGTTTTTTGCTGGTGGCAACCGCTCCCAGAGAGCTCAACAGGTCGCCGAGGATCTGAGGCTTGACCGCCAGCACGATCGTCTGCGCGCGGCCAACGACCGCGCCGTTGTCGTCGGTCACCCCGATGCGGTAGCGCCGCGCAAGCAAGCGCCGACGCGCGGCCAGAGGCTCCGCCACCAGGAGTTCCTCAGTCCCATAGCCGGCCGCCAGCAAGCCGCGCACAAGAGCTTCGGCCATGTTGCCGCCGCCGATGAAACCGACGCGCACTGTCTTCACGGGCTTGTGGCCCTTGCCGGTCTTGTCACTGTCGCCCTTTCTCTTCATCGTCGTCCTTTCTCCTGGCCGGTATCGTACGCCAACCCCTGTCGCCTATTCATTGGCGTCTTGCGTCCCGCACTGCTGAGCGCCTCTTGCCCGGCAACGGCCGGTACGGCCCTCACCTTGCGGGACGTTTTCCGAAAATCACCGTGCCCAACCGCACCACCGTCGCCCCCTCGGCAATGGCATCTTCAAAGTCCCCGCTCATGCCCATGGAAAGATGGGCGAGCAAGGCGCCCGGAATATCGAGGCCGGCCAAACGGTCGCGAAGATCACGAAGGGCAGCGAATTGGGGGCGTGCAGGAATGGCGGGATCGGCCACAGCCATGAGTCCCCCGAACTGTATCGGTCCCGCGAGAACGGCTTCGCGCAGGAATCCCTCGGCAGACTGCGGCGTGACACCACCGCGCTGATCGTCACCGCCGAGTTTGATCTCCAGGAAGACTTCGGGAGCGACGCCGTGTTCGCGCGCCGCTCTGGCAATCGTCCGCACCGCGCTCAGCGAATCGACAGCGTGCAAGACGGCGAACGACCGCGCCGCCACCGCCGCCTTGTTGGACTGAAGACGGCCGAGCAGGTGCCAACGCAAGCCGGTCCCGCAAGTGCTCTGCCCAAGCTCACGCATCTTATCGACGGCTTCCTGGACGTAGTTCTCACCGAAATCCATCTGTCCGTACTCGACCGCCGCAAGTACCGCGTCGAGACCGAGCTTCTTGGTTACCGCAACCACGGTAACATCCCGCTCGCCGCGACCACTGCGACGAGCGGCTTGCGCCACGCGTTCGCGCACTTCGGCGAGGCGTTCACCCACACTTTCGTAACTCATCTCATTTCCCAGTCGTGCGAGAAGGACTCATGCCTTTGGCAGGACGCCGGCTCTAGCCAAGGCCATCACCACCGGTATCATCGGAAGACCGATCACGTTGTCGAGAGGACCGACGATAGCGCCGATAAAACGGCGTCCTTCTCCTTGGGCCGCGTAGGCACCCGCTTTGTCCATCGGCTCACCCGTATCGGCGTAGGCCTCGGCTTCGCGACGCGCGATCTCTCGCATACGGACCACCGAACGAGACACACCA
The DNA here is from genome assembly GCA_903893315.1 of uncultured bacterium. GTDB lineage: Bacteria > Desulfobacterota > Binatia > UBA1149 > CAITLU01 > CAITLU01. Next base: position 120,486 of record CAITLU010000012.1, on the reverse strand, counting down.
CCCTGGACTTCGACCCCTAAACCGGCCTGCGGCGAACCCTGCCCGCAACCCCGACCGCACAGGATCGCCCACGCGGTCAGAACGACGTGGTTGCGCCCCGAAAGGGACAACAACATTTCCACCGCCTCGGCGCGAGAAGCCGGTTTGCCCAGAATGATGCGATCGTCAATCACGACGGCGGTATCGGCGGCGAGAACCACGTCCCGAACACCGACCCGGCCGACAACCGCTTGAGCTTTCTCGATGGCGAGTCGGACGGTGGCCAACCACGGGTCTTCGCCCGCAGCAATCACCTCATCGATCGAGGATGGCTCGATGACGAAGCTGAAGCCGGCGGCGCCGAGCAGTTCACGACGGCGTGGAGAGGAGGAGGCCAATACCAAACGGTTCACTTGCATCGCTGCATTCTTTGGGCCGCTGCGGTAAAGTCAACGTCTTCGTATGGAACCAACCAAAACATGCAAACCTCACCGCAGCGGTGACATCCGACGATCGAAGAACCGCACCAGTTCCACGCTCGCCCGCCGTGGCGATGAACTCCGTCCGCTTTCGCGGCCGCGCGTCGTCGTCGCCGTCCTCTTGATGGGCCTCGGAGCGTGCAGCGCGAGCCCGCCGCACGTGATCAAGAGTACAACCGGGGCCGCGACCATAAATTCACCGCCGCGTTCATCCGCAGCGACTGCCACCGTCGATGGCAAGACAAGAACGGCCGACGTAGCGCCGCCTGCGCACGCTACCCAGGCATCGCCCTCGGCAGCTACGGCGGCCCGAGCGACCAACTCGGAACTCGGTCGCGCACTTGCTTTCCTTGATTCGGACCCTGCCCGCGCAGCCGCAGCCCTGGACGCCATGCGCGACCAGACTTCGCAGATCGAAGACGTCCTTTGCTACTACGGCGCGGTCGCACGCGTAGATAACGACCCGAGCGGCGCCCGCATCATGTTGGAAAAAGTGCTCAACACGATGCCGGATTCGGTACTCAGATCAGAGTCCGTGGCGCTGCTGGCGGAACTCATCGAAAAGCAGGCCGATCTTCCTGCCGCCATCGCGTTGGCCGATCGATTCGGCCAACGCGGTCCCTCCGGACCGTCGTCTGCACGCGCGTGCCTGGCTGCCGGCCGTCTGCTCACCTCCTCGGACGCAGCGCGCGCGGTCGCCTACCTTGAATGCGCACGTGCCAAAGCGCCGCAATCGGCCAGCGGTCGAGCCGCATACGGCGTGCTCACTACCGTGCGTAACGACCACCCAGAGTTGCGGCCCGACACCGATGCGGCGTTGATGAATGAAGCGCGGCAACTCGGTCGCGAAGCGCGCAGCGGCGAACAGATTGCTGCGCTCGATTTATTGTTTTCGCGCTTCGCTGCCGGCCCCTACGAAGGCGAGGCGGTGCTGGCCTACGCACACGCGCTGGCTGCCAGCCGGGGCAAATCGGCGGCAGCCGACTACCTGGAAAAGCGCTGCGCGACCGCGGCCTCCGCTTCAGGAAAGGCACGTTGGATCTACGAAGCCGCCACTTACCGCTGGAACGACAACCACGACGCGGAAGCGCTCGCGCTTTTTGAACGGATGCTGGCGATGCGCAGCAGAATCGAGGAGGAGGGCGAGGCGTACTACGCGATCGCCCGCATCCAGGATGTCGCGGGCCGACGCGCCGATGCGATAGCGGCGTACGGAAAGGCCGCGATCAACGCAAGTGGCCCAACACGAATCGACAGCCTGTGGCGTCAAGGATGGGTCGCCTACCGCGCCCGCGATTGGAAGGATGCCGAACGCCGCTTCGCAGCAATGGTCGCCGGCACCAAACCTGGAGCCGAAAACGACGGGCGCGGTGAATCCCTATATTGGCGAGCGCGGTGCCTGGAAAAACTCGGGAGAAGCAAGGAAGCAACTCCGATTTACACCCAGATCCTCGCCGAGTTTCCCGTCGGCTACTACTCGCTGATGGCCGAAAAACGCCTGGGACGCGTGCAGGGAATCGACAGCCGACCTCTCGTTTCCATGGACACGAACTCCTCACGCCAGGCCGAATTGCCCGCAGCCGCGAAACTGGCTCTTTTTCGTGCCGAACTGTTGAACGCAGCGGGCCTCGGCTCACTTGCTGCACGCGACCTCGCGTCGAGGCTAGGCGGGTTCGACGACACCACACGACTAGAGCTTCTGCCTACCCTCGGTCGCGTCGGCGCATACGACGCCGCCTTTCGCATCGCCGCCGACTTACAGAAGAGCGGCCGGCTCTCGCGCGAAGAAGCCAGGCCATATCTGTACCCGACGGCCCACTTCGACATCGTCGTCCGTGAAGCCGGAGCGGCCGGAATCGATCCTTTGCTCGTGTATGCGCTCATGCGTCAGGAGTCTGCTTTCGCCGCGCACGCGGTTTCGCCGGCCAACGCGCTGGGTCTCATGCAACTCCTGCCAAGCACCGCCGAGCGCATGGCAACCCAGGCCGGCATCGCGCGGCCGGCACGCGAAGACCTTTTCGAACCGAGCGTCAACATCGGCCTCGGGGTGCGTTACCTCTCAGAGCTGTCGCGCTTGTTCGCCGGCAATACCGCGCTGATGGTAGCCGCTTATAACGCCGGCGAGAATGCCGCCCAGCGCTGGCAGAGCCTGGCCTCGAGCTACGATGAGGATGAAATGATCGAGCAGATCTCCTACCGGGAAACCCGAGCTTACGTGAAGAGCGTATTGCGCAACCTGCGCACGTATCGCCGTCTGTACGGAGTCGAAGCCGTCCACGCCATGGCCGCACCGAGCCCTGACGCGACTCACTTCAACGGGCGTCGAGAGCGGCAACCAGACGCCGCGGCAGATTGCCGAACGCACCATTCGACATGCAAAGCACCACGTCGCCGCGGCACAGTTCGGCAACTAGGCGCGCAAGTATTTCATCGGGGCCCGGAGCCGACCACGCAGCCACTCCGGCACCGCCGAGATCGGCGACGATACGATCAGTTGAAAGCATCTCACTCTCGGCCAGAGGATCGTTGTCCTTGCGATACACAGCGCTGAGCGCGACTACATCGGCACCGCCGAGGGCGCGGGCGTAGTCTTGTTGAAAAACCGCTCGCCGGCTGCTGTTCGAGCGAGGTTCAAAGACCGCCCACAGACGACGACCGGCATAGCGGGCACGGATTGCGTCAAGAGTGACGCCCACCGCAGTTGGATGGTGGGCGAAATCATCAATGACGGTGACGCCGGCCGCCTCTCCGACGACCTCCTGCCTGCGCGCCGCGCCGCGATAACTGGCCAGCCCGGCACCGACCGCCGACGAATCGATGCCGAGTTCCCGGCACAGCACATACACAGCCGTCGCGTTGAGGGCGTTCATCGCACCTGGAATCGCGATCCTCAGTTCAGCTTCACGGCGCCCCTTCCACTGTACGGTAAAGTGAGTCCCGTCGCTCGCTTCCCTCAGGTCGACAGGTTGCCAGCCATCGCAAGCCCGGTTCCCATACGGCACCAGCCGGTAAGCGCCGACGCCGCGGATCGCGTCCAGGAGATGCGGATAGTCGACACAACCCACCAGCGGCGCCCCGGCCGGCACGATTTCCGCGAGGCGACGGAACGAGGACTTCACGTGTTCGACGTCCCGGTAGATATCGGCGTGATCGAACTCGACGCTGGTCAGGATCACAGCTGATGGCCGGTAGTGGAGAAACTTCGGGCCTTTGTCGAAATATGCGGTGTCATACTCATCGCCCTCGACACAGAAAAACTCGCCCGTTCCCGCAGACGCCAGACGATCCAGATCCCGGACCAGCCCTCCTACCAGATAGCCTGGATCAAGACCGGCACTGCGCAGACAATGCGCGAGCATCCCCGTGGTGGTCGTCTTGCCGTGAGTGCCGGCCACGACGAGGGAACGCTTGGAAGCAAGAAAAAAGCGAGACAGCGCCTCCGGAAACGATGTTCGCTCGATACCGAGGGCTTCGGTCGCCATCGCTTCCGGGTTGGCCCTGGTCACGGCGTTGCCGACGATGACCAGATCGGGGCGCGGCTCCAGATTCGCCGGGTCGAAACCGAGCCGCACATCGATGCCGGCCTCACGCAACATATCGCCCATCGGCGGATACGCCGCGACGTCAGAACCCGTAACGCGCAACCCCGCATCGCGAAGCATGACGGCGAAAGGCGCCATTCCGACTCCGCAGATTGCGATCAAGTGGACGTGTCGAATCCTCTCCTCCATGACCTCTCCTCCTCAGCCTCGGCCCGTCAGCGTCCTATCCGGCCGCTCGCCTGCATCGCCATCGTCGTGCTCTGGTCTGAATCGCTGGGGTTTCGTTCCGGCGCCCGAGCGTGGCGCATCACCTGGCCGCTCCGGCGCCGTCGATCCGTTCCTCGTCGAGAGCCCTGGAAACCGCGTCGTGAAACCGTGGGCGCAGCGCACGAATACCATCGCCCTTCCTATCCGATGCGATGCGGTTGGTCAGAAGCACGACGTGCACGGAGCGGCGGCGGTCGATCCACAGCGAAGTTCCGGTGTAACCAAGATGGCCCACCGCCTGCTCGGACACACGTACTCCCGCCGAACTCGCACTGACAGAAGGAGTGTCCCAGCCCAGCGCCCAGGTCGAGCGCGCACGGCCGGAGTTGCGGTCCCAGACGTGGCGTACCAGGGAGCCGTCGAGAACCCGCCCCTGGTCGCCGGAAGCCAGCGACCATTCCGAGGCCAATGCGTGGACCGCACGCGTGGTCGCGAAGAGTCCGGCGTGGGGCGCGATGCCGCCCATCGCGTAGGCATTTTCATCCTGGACGACACCGTGAATTACGCGGCCGCGCCAGGGGCAAAGACCGGTGGCCGCCGTACGCTCCAGTGGCAGGGCCGAACTCCCCGCGGCTCTACCCGCCCCACTCGCCTCTACCCCTGCAACGTCGACGAACCAGGCATCGTCGATTTCCAGCGGATCAAACAAGAATCGGCGGGCCAGGCGATCGATACGTTCACCGGTCACGCTCTCGACCAAGGCACCGAGCACCAGGAATCCGAGATCGCTGTAGACGCTCTCGGTACCGGGATCCCGTTCGAGCGGCTCAGCCATGACCTGCTCGAATATGTGCCGACGATTCCCGACCTGCGCTGCGGATGCGGACGGATTCTCTAATAAGCGTGGAAATGCTTCGAAGAACCGCCGATGGGCCGGCAGTCCAGAGTCGTGGTGCAGCAGGTGCCGCAATGTCACCGCGTGTCGGCGCAGGTCACTGCCAGCGCCGAAGGCTGGCAGCAGATCGACAACCCGATCGTCGAAATGCAGGTGGCCGCGGTCGATCAAAACCAGGACCAGTGCAACCGTCACCAACGGCTTCGTCAGCGAAGCGAGGTCCCAGACCGTCGCACAAGTGACGGCACGGTCCGACGCAGGAAGGGCCAACGTGCCGCAGGAGTACTCGAACACCTCGCTGTCGCCGCGAGCCACGAGGGCGCAGGCGCCGGGAAAAACGCCCGCGGCGACGGCCTCATCCAAGACACGGGCGGCGTCATTCCAGAGAGCGGGCATTGCGCCCGTAGGATAGAGCTTCCCCGAAGCGTCCTCCAGGATCTGCGAGCAAGCGTCGCTCACAAACCGAAAGAATAATCGGCGATCGGCGATTGGCTTGATCGCGCCGGTTCCAACCCCCACACTTACGCCAGTGAGAGGCCTTACCAGAGATCAGATTCACCGCCTCGCCATCTCCATAGCCAGCGACCTGTGCCGCAACGACCCTCCGGTCGTGCGCGGGGATATGTCGAAAATTGCGGCCGCCGCTGCCAACGCGATCGCCGCCAACTTCGCCGAAGAGGCGTCGATCGACGTGGAAGCGGAAAAAACCCTGCAGGCGATGGGGCGTCAGAGTACCGAACTCGACCCAGCCCGCCTGCTGAGAGGGCTCCGCGAACGCATCGCCAAACAACGCGGCTTCGTGCTGTAAGGGAAGTCCGAATGGAGAACCTGAGCGAAGCCCGTATCGAAGCCCTGGCCCTGGCGGTCATGAAGGCAATCAAAGCGGCCCCCGGCGTCGAGGTGCTGAGCCCGGGCGGAGCGGTCAAGCGAGTGGCGGCCCGTCTTCAAACGGCGCTGAGTCCCGATGGCCTTACCCTCGACCACGCCGTGCGAGCCCGCATCGCCTCGCTGAGCCGAAAGGTCCCGGAGGGTAGTCGCGAGTGGGATCTTCTGTACCGCCAGTACAGCGAGCAGCTCGCCAAGCGACAATAGCGACAACGGGCAAGCCCTCCGGTCGCCAGACCCGAGGGCTTTCATGGCCGTCCCTTCGCCGACTCGCCAAGCGTGAACCACGAAGGCCAACCGGGCCGACGTTTTTCCGCGGCTCGCCTTGACACCCCGCCTGACAGACTTAGCGTTGAGGCCGTCTTGGATCCCCGGTCCGTTTCAGGGCTCGGGGCTCAGAGAAGAACGAAATTCCGGACGGCCGACATCAAGTCGGCCGACGCACTCAGGAGGCAACGAGAACCGATGAACATCCGCCCATTGTACGACCGCATCCTCGTACGGCGGGTCCAGGAAGAAGAGAAGACCCCCGGCGGGCTTTTCATTCCGGATACCGCCAAAGAGAAGCCCCAAGAGGGAAAAGTTATTGCCGTTGGCGAAGGCCGCCTCGGCGACGACGGCAAAATCCACAAGCTTACGTTGAAGAAGGGTGACCGCATCCTGTTCGGAAAATACTCCGGCAGCGAAGTCACCCTGAACGGGGTCGAGCACCTGATCATGCGCGAGGACGACGTCCTCGGCGTGCTCGACTGAACCCCTCTACCATCCTGATCGAAGGAGATTCTAAACCATGGCGAAGATCGTCAATTTCAGCCAAGAGGCCCGCGACAAACTTCTTCGCGGCGTCAATATCCTTGCCGACGCAGTTACCGTTACCCTCGGACCACGCGGTCGTAACGTTTGCCTCGAGAAATCCTGGGGTGCCCCGACCGTCACCAAAGACGGCGTCTCGGTAGCCAAGGAAATCGAACTCGAAGACCGGTTCGAGAACATGGGCGCCCAGATGGTCAAGGAAGTCGCTTCCAAGACCTCTGACGTCGCAGGTGACGGAACCACCACAGCTACCGTCCTGGCTCGCGCCATCTTCAACGAAGGCGCCAAGATGGTTTCCGCCGGCCACGATCCCATGTCGCTCAAGCGCGGCATCGACAAGGCCGTCGAGAACGTCCTTGGCGAGCTCAAGAAGCTCTCCAAGCCGACCAAGAGCCGCGAGGAAATCGCGCAGGTCGGGGCCATTTCCGCCAACTCCGACCGCACCATCGGCGACATCATCGCCGAGGCCATGGACAAGGTCGGCAAGGAAGGCGTGATCACGGTCGAAGAGAACAAGGCACTCGAGACCAACCTCGACGTCGTCGAGGGAATGCAGTTCGACCGAGGCTACCTCTCGCCCTATTTCGTGACTGACCCCGAGCGCATGAACGCAACGCTCGAGGACTGCTTGATCCTCATCCACGAGAAGAAGATCGGCAACATGAAAGAGATGCTGCCGGTGTTGGAAGCCATCGCCAAGGCGGGCCGCCCGCTGGTGCTGATCGCCGAAGACATCGAAGGCGAGGCGCTGGCCACGCTGGTGGTCAACAAGATTCGCGGCACGCTCAACGTGGTTGCGGTCAAGGCCCCCGGCTTCGGTGATCGTCGCAAAGAGATGCTCAAGGACGTCGCCGTCCTGACCGGCGGCAAGGTGATCTCCGAAGAGCTCGGCCTCAAGCTCGAAAACGTCACGATGAGCGACCTCGGACGCGCCAAGCGCGTGGTCGTCGACAAGGACAACACCACCATCGTCGATGGCGCCGGCAAGAAAGGCGACATCGAGGGACGCATCAGCACGATCCGTCAGCAGATCGAGAACACCACCAGCGACTACGACAAAGAGAAGCTCCAGGAACGCCTGGCCAAGCTCGTCGGCGGCGTTGCGGTGATCAAGGTCGGTGCGGCCACCGAAGTGGAGATGAAGGAAAAGAAGGCCCGCGTCGAAGACGCACTGCACGCCACGCGTGCGGCCGTCGAAGAGGGTATCGTTCCGGGCGGCGGCGTCGCCCTGGTGCGCTGTCAGGTCGCCCTCGAGAGCCTCAAGGGCGCCAGCGACGAGGAAAACATCGGGATCCGGATTCTCGCGCGAGCCATCGAGGAGCCGACCCGCTGGATCGCCCGCAACGCCGGCGCGGAGCCGTCGATCGTTGTTGACCGTATCCGCAGCGGCAAAGGAGCCTTCGGCTTCAACGCCTCAACCTGCCAGTACGAAGATCTGATCAAGGCCGGCATCGTCGACCCCACCAAGGTCGTGCGTACCGCTCTGCAGAACGCCGCATCAGTGGCGGGTCTGATGCTGACCACCGAGGCAGCGATCGTCGAGAAGCCCAAGGAAGACAAGGGCGGAGCCCCCGGTCACGGCGGCGGCGGCGGAATGGGCGGAATGGGCGGCATGGACATGATGTAAAACCTCACGGCTTTGGACCCGGACAGCGACGCGGGATACCTCGTCGGTTCGTGGGACAAAGAAGTGGAGCACGTCAAGAGGCCCCCGCCTTCGAGCGAAAGCCCGAGGGCGGGGGCCTCTTCTTTTAGACCGGCCCGGGCGGTCGCAATGACGGCAACCCGTCTCGCGTGTTTACAAAGCGTGGAGATAGTGCTGAAAGGGTCGGATTCCGAGCCACAGGAGACCTAGTAACAGAATGTCCGTCAAGATCCGCCTTGCCCGGCATGGCAGCAAAAAAAGACCTTACTACCGGATCGTCGTTGCCGATGTCCGGGCGCCCCGCGATGGGCGCAACCTCACACAAGTAGGCAGCTACAACCCTCTAACGGAACCCGCCGAGGTGAAACTTGACGCGGAGAAGATTGGAGCATGGATCAAGAAGGGCGCAAAGCCGACGCCAATCGTGGCCAAGCTCATGAAGCAGGCGGGAGTTGCAGCCTGAAGGCCAACGCCTCCTTGCGCGAGCTGGTTGAATTCCTGGCTCGCAACCTCGTCACTCACCCCGAGTCGGTAGAGGTGCACGAGACGGTGGCTGAGAATGCAACCACCATCGAGCTTCGTGTCCACAAAGAGGACCTCGGCCGTGTCATCGGAAAGCAGGGACGCACCGCCAAGTCCCTGCGGACCATCATCAACGCGGCCGCTTCGCGCACCAACCTCAAGGCCGCCCTCGAAATCATCGAGGAGTAATTTGCCGCCTGTGGCTGCCGGCAGCGACGGCCTAATAGTCGTCGGTCGGGTAGGCCGTCCGCACGGCGTCCGCGGTGCGTTTTTCCTCCGTTGCGATGCCTCCATCGCAGCCGACCTTCGATGCGGTCTCACGCTCGAACTCACGGTCGGCGAAACTCGCCGCTTCGTAAAGATACGTGAGTGCGGCGCCGTGGGCGAAGGGCTCCGGGTTTTCCTGGAGGGCGTCGACGACCGCGACGAAGCCGCGGCGCTGACCGGCGCGGTGGTGCGAGCCTCACGCACCGACCTCTCCTGCCTGAACGAAGGTGAGTTCTTCGACGCCGACCTGCTCGGACTCGAAGTCGTAACGGGCAAGGGTCGCCTGCTCGGAACCATCGCGGAAATCGTCGAAACTGGAGCCAACGACGTCTACGTCGTTGTCGGCCAGGACGGAGAGTTCCTGGTTCCAGCCGTTTCACACGCGGTCGTCGCCGTTGATCTCCAGGCAAAACGCGTGACGGTAGTCGCAGAAGCCATCGAATACCCCGAGGCCCCAAAGGCTCCCAAAGCCCGGCGCGAGCCCAAGGTAGAATGATCACCTTCGACGTCGTCACGCTGTTCCCCGAATTCATCGAGGCCGGTGCTCGCGTCGGCGTGCTCGGACGCGCGCTGGAGAGCGGCATCCTGGTCATACGCGCTCATCAACTCCGCGACTACACGGGCGGTAGCCCTCACCCCGTCGACGATTCTCCATACGGAGGAGGCCCCGGCATGGTGATGCGTCCAGAACCGATCTACGCCGCCGTCGAAGACATCACTGCGCGATACGCCCCGGAGCGGAGCATCCTGCTTACTCCTCAGGGAACCCCGTTCCGTCAGGCCGAAGCCACGAGACTGGCATCAACCAATATGTCACTGCTGCTTTTTTGCGGGCGCTATGAAGGTGTCGACGAACGCGTCCGCCCTCTTTTCGACGAGGAACTTTCGGTAGGAGATTACGTGCTCACAGGCGGTGAAATCGGCGCCCTGACAATCATCGACACGGTTTCGCGATTGGTGCCAGGAGTACTCGGCAGCGCGGAATCACCGACCTGCGAGTCGTTCTCGGATCCAGACCTTCTCGAGTACCCTCAGTACACGCGCCCGGCCGAGTTTCGCGGGATGACCGTCCCGCCCATCCTCACGTCGGGCAACCACGCCGCTATTGCACGCTGGCGGCGGGGCCAGTCGGAAGAAAGAACCAGCGCTCGACGTCCCGACCTGGCCCAACGACGCCATCTGACGCGATGACGCCATGAAACCACGAGAAGGCGAGGACTGATCTTGGGCTCCTTATACGTCGCGCTGATCCACTATCCGGTCTACGACAAGAACCACGACGTGGTCACCAGCGCCGTCACCAACATCGACGTCCACGACATCGCTCGAAGCTGCTGTACCTACGGCGTTGCCGGCTTCTATGTGGTAACTCCGGTCGATGCCCTCAGAGCGCTGGTCCGCCGCATCATCCACCATTGGGAGGAGGGTGAGGGTCGCGACTATAACCCGTCGCGTTCCCAGGCTCTCGCCCTGGTCCACCTGGAAGCGAACCTGGAGGGCGTCGAGATCGACATCGAACGGCGCCACGGCCGCCTTCCACTGCTCGTCTCCAGTTCCGCAAGGTCACGCAGCGCCGGACCCGGTGCCGATAGCTCCAATGTACCGATCACTTACGATGCTCTTCGGGAGCGGATCGAGGATTCGTCCAACACTGAAGGCGACGAACCGTGGCTCTTGCTTCTGGGTACCGGCTGGGGTCTGACCGAAGAGATTCTGGACCGCTGCCACTATGCCCTCGATCCCCTGCGTGGACCCTCAGCATACAATCATCTTTCAGTGCGAGCCGCGGCGGCCATAATCCTTGACCGCCTAAGGTGTCCGCGGTAGTACTCACGACTCGACACTTTCAAGGAGCCCCCAGTGGACGTCATTAAGGCCCTCAATGCGGAGCAAATCCGTTCCGACATTCCCGATTTTCGCCCGGGTGACACGCTGCGCGTGCACGCCCGTATCGTCGAGGGCGACAAGGAGAGGGTGCAGGTGTTCGAAGGCGTCTGCATTCGCCGCAGCCGCGGCGCCATCCGCAGCACGTTCACGGTACGCAAGAACTCATACGGAGTAGGCGTCGAGCGTACCTTCCCGCTGCACTCGCCCCGCATCGACAAGATTGAAGTAAAGAGCCTCGGCGAGGTACGTCGTAGCCGCCTCTTCTATCTTCGCGATCTTTCCGGAAAAGCCGCCCGCATCAAAGAGCGCAAGATCAAGGTCTGAGACTGCAACCGGCGCGGCCGCCCGCTCGGAAACCAGGAGGATGCGTCGGTCTTGCCGTCGCTCCCGGTCATCCTGCCATCGATTCCGATCTCATGCCGGTTAACCAGCTGGTAGGTTTTGCACGGACCTAATTCAGGTCCAGACAAAGTCGCTGTCAGTGCTAGGATCGAGGCGTCTCCGCAGAAGCCAACCACAGCAAGACCGCATCGATGCGGCGATGGACTCCAAGCTTGGAGTGGATATGCTCGATATGGTTGCGGACGGTGGCGACGCTCACCGAGAGCAAGGTTGCGGCATCCCTGGTTCGGCGCCCCCGTGACAGGAGTTCGAGAATTTCGACCTCACGCGCGGTCAGCATTCTCGCCACGATGTCTTTGGTCATCGGCCGATCAGCAAAAGCACCTTTCGTTGCGGAAACGTCGGGTAAACCCGAGACCATGGAAATCGTCGGGGCCATCAGGTGAAGGCAGGCCGACCGCTTTGAAGCCTTCGCTATCCTGGGGATGGTCAAACAATCGAGCACGATCCTCTCGCCTCGGGATGAGTGAAAAATCACCAGGTCACGAGCCACAGGGCGGTCGTTACCACACAATTCCTTCTGGATTTGACATAAAGGACGGCACAATGGAGCCCCGTCTTCAGTGAGCAGCCGTGCCGTCTGCCAACACCGCATTCCGCGAACCCTGCGACGGTCAACCCCAAACAACGAGGCTGCCGCACGGTTGATCATGATGACCACCCCGTTCTCATCAACCGCCAGGACGGCTTCTCGGCTATTCTCGAAAACGTCCAGGGAAAACATCCCGACCTCTCTCCCGACGCAAGACTTGAAACCAACCCCAAACCAACTGACTTTGGTAGCACGATAAACTCCTGCGCGACTATGATGTTTCCCTTTCTATCCGCATAATTACGCAGAATTCGTGGTCAGTTGTTTTTCGATTTGCTCGGCCAGACAGCATCGAACGGGGGCGTTATAATCAGCCGATCCGAGCGGTATCGCTCAATCGGGTATAGGACATGAACTCAAAGACATGACACAGAGAGCAGACAGGGTATTGGAGACCGCGAGCGCGGCGATACTGGGCAAACTCGAGCTCAGCGGTGCAGAGGTCTCCGCCCTGTCCGGCATCCCCGTAGAACACGCGAGGCGGCTCTGGCAGGCTCTCGGCTTTCCGTCCGTATCGGCCGACGAGCGAGTATTCACGCGTAAGGATGCCGACGTCCTTCGCTTCATCTCGCGTCTGTTCCAGGACCGTAAGTCCGACCCGGAAGTGCTTCTGCAGATGGCGCGAGCAACCGGCCAGTCCCTCGCCAGGATCGCGACCATGCACGTCTCATCGATCGCCGGCGAGATCACCGACGCCGCACGGTCTGTCGATCTTTCCGACAGTGAAATCGCCGACGTGATAGCGACCCTCGCCGAATCACTCGTCGAGAGTCACGTCCCGTTCCTCGAGTACGTGTGGCGCCGCCATCTGCTGGCCGCGATCTCGCAAACCGTGATCGGTGCGGGCGGCAGCAGTGACGGGGACCTCGAGTCTGGCGCCATCGGGTTCGCCGATCTCGTCGACTTCACATCAGTCAGCCAGCAAATCTCCGAGAACGAACTGGCACAGATGGTCGATCGCTTTGAGATCATCGCCTATCAGGAAATCCCGGATCGCGGTGGCCGTGTCATCAAGATGCTCGGCGACGAAGTCATGTTCAGCAACTCCGACCCGCGAGCGATGGCAGAAACAGCGCTCGCCCTGGCAGAAGCATGCAAAGCAGACGATTTGCTTCCTGACGCGCGCGTCGGTGTCGCGCTCGGACCGATGCTTGCGTGGGAAGGCGACCTTTACGGCAAGACCGTAAACCTGGCGAGCCGGCTCGTCGGCATCGCACATCCCGGAACAGTGCTGGTTTCCGACGAATTCGGGCGGCGCCTGGATACGGACGATTCGTTCACGCTCCGCGAAATGCACGAGGTGAAGCTCAAGGGAATCGGGAAGACCCGAGCCTTGGTCCTGAGACGGCGCAGCGCCGAGGAATCGCCGAAGGAACGCAAGATCCGGGAGAAGCAAAGGACGTGACCATCGGGAGGCGTCTGAAAAGCCGGCCCGTGCGAACGCTGCTTCGGCTTCCCTCGCAGAAAGGCGTGCGCCGTCGGACTCGAACGACCCATTGTTTTCCGCCCAGTGTCTGGCCCCAATAACCCCGATGCCAACACCCTACGAGTCGACTCTTGCCGGCGACGAATTCGCGAGCGCGCTGGCCGCGGATATGGACAGCGAACATGAAGTCTCACAGATAGAAGCCCCGACGCGGCTGGTCGACTATCTGAAGGCGCGGCTGATAGCAGTGCCCGGCCGCGAGGTCGGAACTCTCATCACCTCGGGCTTCGTGCGTATCCGTCACAATGGCAATGACACCACCGGTCGCACCTACGATCTGCTCACCCCGGGCGACAGGATTGGCGTCGCGTCACCGGCATTGGCAGCGCTTAAAACGAGCGGCCGATGGATCACGCCGTGGAGTACTACGCTCCGCGTGCACCACGAGGACGAGGACTTGCTGGTGGTCGAAAAGGCCGCCGGAGTTCACGTCCACCCGCTCGGCGCCCACCGCGCTGCCACGCTGCTCGGCGCGCTGATATTTCACGCAGGCGCGCGCACCAATCGACCGTGGGGCGGCTGGCGGCCGCACATCGTGCAGCGTCTCGACCGGCCTACAGCCGGACTGCTGCTGGTAGCCAAGGGCCCCATGATGAAAGACGCGCTCGTCCGCCTGCAACAACGCGGCGGGCTTCGGCGGCGTTACCGCGCAATGGTGCTAGGCAATGTGCGCGAAGCAGCGGGAATCATCGACGATCCACTCGGACGCGACCCTTGCTGCGACTACCGGCGAGGCCGGCTCTCCACCGAATGCGGCGGTCAAAGCGCCGTCACCTGCTGGAGCGTCGTCCAACGCTTCGAAGATCGGACCCTGCTCGACATCGAACCGCTGTCCGGTCGCACCCATCAAATCAGAGCCCATCTGGCCGGCATCGGTCACTCCATCGTCGGCGATCGCCTGTATTCTTCCCGGTATTCTACTGCAGCCGAAGGCACTGATGATGCAGCACGCATGCGCCAAGAGTCTTCGCTACCCGGACAAGCCGCTTCGACCGCAATCGCATTGCGTGCCGTTGAACTCGCGTTTCGCCACCCGCGCAGCGACGAACAACTGAGCTTCCGGTCACCGCCCACCGCGGAATTCGGACGCTAGGCAGCGACCCTCGGGCCAAGCCGACCGTCCTTCGCGAAACCACGCCACGACCCCCGCGAAGTTACTTCGCGGACACGACATTGCACCGGGCTTGCATTCAGCCGCCCTGGATAGTCCGCACGGACTAATCTCGACGGCAGACCTCAGAGACGCTGGATGACAGCAGCGGCAAACTCACGCGTGCCGAGCCTGCCGCCGATATCGCGAGTTTTCTGCTCATCGGCCAGCGCGCGGTCGTATGCGGTCTTGATGCGCACAGCGGCTTGCCGACAACCCTCGTCGCCTAGCGTGTCGGCGAGATGGTTCAGCATCATCACCGCCGACATCAGCAACGCGAGCGGATTGGCCTTGTTCTCGCCGGCAATGTCCGGAGCCGATCCGTGGACGGCCTCGAAAACCGCCATGTCATCTCCGATATTCGCGCCCGGCACGACGCCAAGGCCACCTACGAGTCCGGCGCACAGGTCGCTTATCAGATCGCCGTAAAGATTCTCCATCAGCAGCACTTCAAAGCGCGTCGGGTCCTGAACCAGCCGCATGCAGCCGGCGTCGATGATCAACTCTTCGTAACCGATCTCCGGAAACTCTTCGTCGCGCACTTTCTTGGCCTGGCGTATGAACAGTCCGTCAGTCAGTTTCATGATGTTCGCTTTGTGGAACACCGTGACCTTGCTGCGGCCGCGGCGGCGAGCATAGAGAAACGCCCACCTCGCGATGCGCGTACAGGCTGTAACAGTAGCGACCTTAAGACTGGTTACCACGCCCGGCACCACTTCGTTCTCGATACCGCCGTAGAGGCCTTCGGTGTTTTCACGCACGACGACCAAGTCTACGCCGTCAAAACTGGTGGGAACCCCACGCAGACTGCGCACCGGCCTCACCGCGGCATAGAGATCCAGCGATCTGCGCAGCCCGACGTTCACGCTCGTGAAGCCTTCACCAACCGGCGTCGTGCACGGACCCTTGAGCGCTATCTTGTGTTCGCGGATCGCATCGAGCGTTTCCTTGGGCAGCAGCGATTGACCGTGCTCCAGCGCCGAGAGACCCGCGTAGCGCGTCACCCAGCGAACCGGCGCCTGCGCCGCCGCCAGGATTTCGCGCACCGCCGCCGCCACCTCAGGCCCGATTCCATCGCCTTCGATCATTACGACGTCGTGATCGTTCATGATGTCCGGATATACCCTCCACGCGGCGGGCAGAAATGAAATATCCGCCCCGAAGCGGCATCAGGCAACCCGCACCGACATCGACAAAAGCGCAACCTACCGGAAGACTAAGCCAGAGTCGCTCAGTCGGTCACCACGGCGGCCTGTACCAGATCGCCGATCCGCTGATGCCGCGGCGTGCTCTCCGTCTCGCGCATCAGACCCGCCGACAAGTACACGACCGTCAACTCGCGATCCGGATCCACCCAGAAACAGTTCGAGCCTGCGCCGAAGCCGCCGTACGCGCGCGGTGAGGTCGCCAGACCGAAAGGCGTCGGGAAGTCGGCGCCTTCTCCGCGTACGAAAAATCCGTAGCCGAGGTACGCCGGGAAAGTCGGCCAGCCGTTCATGGCACGCGCGAAATCCCAGATCCCGTTGGGCATATCGCCGGTCTGGTTGGTCGTCATCAAACGAATCGTAGACGGGGACAGCAGACGCACACCGTCGAGTTCGCCGCCGCGGCGGAAACACTCGGCAAAGCGATAAAAATCGTAGGCGGTAGTCAGGCAACCTCCGGCGGGCATCTCGAAGTCCTCGCCCATCAGCGGCGGAACCGCCTCCATCAAGTCGGGATCAAACATATCGGGCCGACGGTCACGCGCTATCACCGGCACCCGGCGCGGAGCGAGATCGGCGCGAGCGCCCAGGTTCGTGTCCTTCATGCCGAGAGGAGCGAATAGATCTTCGACCAGCATCTGCCGGTATGGCCGCTTTCCTCCGTCGAGACGACGCACGAGTTCGGCCAGTACCGAATGGGCCAGTATCGCCGAGTAGTTCACGCGCGTACCCGGCACGCCTTCGGGCAGCAGCGTGCAGGCAACGGCAGTCATGGCTTCGAGGTTACCGATCAGTTCCGGCGGCATCGGCGGCAAGCCGAAGGGCAGGCCAGCCTTGTGCACGATGATGTCTCCTATCGTGATGTGCTGCTTACCCTTCTGGGCGAAGTCGGGAATCACTTCTGCCACCGGCGAATTCAGGCGGATCTCGCCGCGTTCCACGCGCATCATCACCATCGCGTTGGTGAGTTGCTTGGCGATCGACATCGAGAAATACACGTCGTCGATCCGCGCCGGCCGCGCCGCGGCACGATCGGCAAAACCGAAGGCCTCATGGAAAGCGATTTCGCCTCGACGGGCCACGAGCAGTACGCAACCGTCGTAGCGTGAGGCGGCGACATCACGGCCGATGGCGTCGCGCAGATTCTGAAGTCGTTTGGCGTCGAACCCGAGAGCGGTGGGATTGATAGTCGTGGACACGGTGAACCTCCTCGCGGGGTTCTGCCTGTCTGACAGAAAGACCGACTTGTGGCAACGCCGCAGCAGGCTCGACCAGGCGTCGTCGTTGACGTCTTGTTGCAGCGTTGACGCAACCGGGTCGCTCGCGTAAGCAGCGACCTTCCTCAAGAACCGCAAACCGCAGGACAAGAACCGTCGTCGTAGATGGCGAGCATCAAAAGAAGCCGATTCGTTGCGGCGACCGCGCTTGGTTGGAGGTACGTATGAAAGTTCGACCGGCGCCCACGGGCACCGCAGGCCAGACGCCGCAGCTCGCCAGAAAGGTATTCATTACCGGAGCCAACGGGTTCATCGGCCGCGCGCTGATGAAACGCTATCTGGAGTCCGGATCCGAGGTCCGAGGCATGGACGTTAACGCGGACCCGCAGCGAAACGTCGTCGCGGGCGACATCGGCCAGGCGGGAAGCTGGCAACAACACGCCCGCGGCTGCGAACTCGTGATCAATACCGCCGCGGTCGTTTCCAATTCGGCGCCGCCGGAACTCTACCGCACGATCACCGTCGGAGGCGTACGCCGCGCGATCGACGCGGCGGTGGCAGGCGGCGCAAGACGCTTACTGCACATTTCCTCGTGCGGAGCCTACGGCTGGCATCATCCTGCCGATGCCGACGAAACCTGCCCGATCACAACTTTGAGCGGCAACTGCTACCAGGACGCGAAAGCGGCCAGTGAACACCCGGCTCTGGCCGCCCATGCCTGCGGTGAAATGTCGTGTACGATCGTGCGCCCCGGCGATGTCTACGGCGCAGGCTCACGACCGTGGGCACTGATTCCGCTCGAACTGATCCGCAAAGGACAGTTCCTGCTGCCAGCCCACGGCAAGGGCCTGTTCTCGCCGATCTACATCGACGACCTGGCCGACGGAATAATGTTGGCAGCAGGCCTCGACGCCGGCGCTGGACAGATCTTCAACCTTACCGGCGGGCGGGGGGTTCCAAGCAGTGAGTTCTTCTCTCACCACATGCGCTGGGCCGGCAGGAGCGGCGCGCCCCGTTCATTCTCGACGAAGACGGCGATACGCATCGCCGAACTGGTGAGATTGGGATCCAAACTCGTCGGCAAGCACACCGAAGCCAACCGGCAGTCGATGCTCATGCTCAGCAAGACTGAAACGTTCTCGATAGAAAAGGCGCGGCGAATGCTCGGCTACGAGCCCAAGGTCGATCTCTCCGAAGGTATGCGGCGTACGGAACAGGAACTGCGCGCGCAGGGCGTTCTTCCGTAGTTTTGAAAACTTTCCGCCCGCAACCGCACGGCAACAGACGCAGGAAAACGCCCGAGAGGCACCCGCGTCACGCAGCGCTAACCTAGTTGTCGCTCCGCTTTCTTGAAGGTCGGCTCTGCGGCCTGGCGCCGCGCACTTTGACGACGTCGGCCTTCGATCGTTCGCGCGCAGACGCATCGAAGAACTGTCTGACGTCCTCGGCGAAACACGGTTCCAGGTACGGTGCGAAGCTCAGGAAACCGTGCAGGGCTCCATCGGCGATATCGCCGTGCCGAATGTCGAACTTGGTCCTGGCGCTGGTCAAGTAACGAATCCAATTCGTCCACAGAATGAACGCATTGGTCGCGAGGCGTGGCAGATCTTCGGCAAAGTCGGGGCGCCGCATCTGTCCCTGTTCGATCAGACGTTCAAACAACACGTTGAACTGCCCGATCAGCCAGCGCTGCAATTCTCCAAATGACTCGGCGAGCAGCGGATCTCGCGCGGACAACTCATCGAGGTCACGAAAGAAGAACCTGAAGCGCCACAGCGTCTCGATGCCGGTCAGATGGTAATGACCAATATCGGCCGCCGTGACTTGGCGATCGCGCGAAACGGGGAGTGTGGCGTGTACGGCTTCGGCCGCCTGGGGGAAGATCGCACGAATGATCTCCTCGCGGTTGGCAAAGTGGTAGTACAGGTTGCCCGGACTGATCGACAGGTGGGCGGCGATATGATTCGTCGAAACGGCGTGAGCGCCATGCTGGTTGATGAGGTCCAGACTCGCTTCGATGATCCTCGCGCGATTGCCGACCGACGCTGGCCGTGCGACGACCTGCGGAAGTTCCGCGGAACGCCCGATCCGTGCGCCGAGTTCCGTACGTTTGATCGCCATGACGTGCCTGGTGAGCGGCGTTCGTGTCTATTTCCCGAGGTCCGCGACACCGGGGAAGTCTATAGCCCGAGGATGCGTCAATGGGGAGCGCGAGAGACGCGGGACGCCCTGAATGAAAATGTCCCAACCTGACGGCCCTGGACGCCGAAGGACAGAAAGATGACCGTGAAAACCAGGAATGGATAGACAGTGAACGCCGTGTGCCTGAGCGATGCGAGGAACACCGCCGTATCGGCGAATCTCGCGTGGAGGGGATGGCCGGAGGCGATATTGAGCAGCCCCAGACCGCAGGTGAAGGAACCGATCGAGAACCACTGGAACGGCGTGAGCCGCGCCAGACGCTCGACCGGCTCACCGCGAAAAAACTCGACGAAGAAACGGCCGGCTGACCCGACAATGAGAAACGTCGCGGCGATCTCTCCGGCGCGCATATCGCCCGACGCTATGGTTGCCAGTACGGCGAACAGGAACAGACTTCCGGCGGCGCTGTACAGTTGCGTAGGGTGGAGCGGAATCCCTCCCATTGCCGAACACCGCACCGCCTTGGAATCGGGATTGGTGTAGCGAATCGCCACGCGTGAGTTAGTGGGACTGCCGTGACAGCAGCCGTAGGTGTGACACGCCAGGCGGCCGACCGCGTGTCCCAGCGGAAATCCCAACGCCATCGTGTCCATCAGCATGAACAGATCGAGATGAGCGTACGCGGCAACGCCGACGACTCCGACGGCCGCGCCGACCAATCCGCCTTGAAAGGCGAAGCCCGGCTTGAAAACCGTCGCCCATGGCGAAACCAGAAACTCCCGCCAGTCCAGAACCAGGCTGAAGACCCGCGACCCGATCACCGCAAGCACCGGCAGCGCGATGAACAGCAGTGCGGCATACGCTTCGGGACGCATTCCCGCCTGCTCCTGTCGCGCCAACGAAACCCACGCTGCCAGCGCGCCGCCGACCGCTGCGAGCAAACCGAAGTTGACGAGAGTCACCGGACCGAAGCGCGCCAGCACGACACGGTTGTGGACCCCGAAGTGCCGCGAAGGTTCCGCGGCGAGCGGCGGCCCTTGGATCCGGACGGCCGACGCAGCGCCGTGCGGCTGCGGAGATCTTCCAGCGTGGGGCCGTGAGACTGAGGAATCTTCCAAACCAATGTTCATGGAATCCTGCCGTCTTCGTCCGCGCAGTGGCAGGCGAAGAGTAAATACTCTACTTGGCTAGAGCATTTACTCTACCCCATTCCTGCGGTCAAGACCCGACGGCGCACCGCGGTCAAAAGTTCCGCATCGCGGCCGGGTCAGCGGAAGACACGGCCGCGCCGGCCGGGAGCGCCCACCGAGCGCCGCCCCGAGTGCGTCTCGCCGCGCCGCCATCGGACCTGCTCCAGGTCAGCGTCCTGCGAGTCGCGGCGGATGTCTCTGCATTTCGTACGAGGCTATACGGAAGGCGATCCGCTTCCATCGAGGATGCGGTCGGACATCGACGTGACTTCGAAAGAAACATCACCGAGCACCGGACTGCCCAGCCTCGACAAAGTCATCCAGGGGGTGCTGCCGGGCGACAACATCGTCTGGCAGATCAACGAGATCGAGGACTACGCTACCTTCGTCGAGCCGTTCTGCGCCGAGGCGCTGCGACAAGCGAGGAAACTTGTCTACTTCCGCTTCGCGCGACACGCGCAGCTGATTCCCGACGGCACGCAAGCGGAAATCCATAGGCTCTCCCCGGAACTCGGCTTCGAAACATTCACCGCCGGGATCCACAAGGTCATCGAACAAAACGGCCGTGGCGCTTTCTACGTGTTCGACTGCCTGTCGGACCTCGCCGCCGATTGGTGCAGCGATTCGATGCTCGGCAATTTCTTCATGGTCACCTGCCCCTACCTCTACGAACTCGAGACCGTGACCTACTTCACGTTGCTGCGCGATCATCACTCGTTCGACGCGGTCGCCGCCATCCGCGACACCACCCAATTGCTGCTGGATGTATTTCGACGTGACGACGACCTCTACGTTCATCCGCTCAAGGTGGATCAGCGGCACTCCTCCACGATGTACCTGCCGCACGTGCTGGACGACGGAAACTTCCGGCCGCTCACCGAAAGCGCCGTATTGTCGCAGGTACTGGTCGAGATCACCGATCGACGTACCGATACGCTATCCCGCACGCTGGACGTCTGGGATCGCAGATTCATGCAGGCAAGCGAGATTCTGGGAGACATCCAGACAGCCGCGCGCCCCGAGTCCGACGCCGCAGAGGTATTCGAGCACCTGCTCCGCATGGTCGTGACCCGCGACGAGCGGCTCATTCGCTTGGCCCGAAGGTACCTGAACCTCAGCGACATCCTCGCGATCCGCAAGCGGATGATCGGCACCGGGCTGATCGGCGGCAAGTCTGTCGGGATGTTGCTGGCACGCGCGATCCTGTGCGACCACGACCAGCGTTGGCGCGAGACGCTGGAGACGCACGACTCCTTCTTCATAGGTTCCGACGTATTCTATACCTTCCTGGTGCGCGCCGGCTGCTGGCGTATCCGCCGCACCCAGCGCGACCTCTCGTGCTTCCTCGACGGCGCAGAGGACGCGCAGGAAAAGATCCTGACCGGAACGTTTTCACCTTTCATCCACGAGCAGTTCATCGCGATGCTCGAGTACTTCGGACAGTCTCCGATCATCGTGCGTTCCAGCAGTCTCCTGGAGGACGGCTTCGGTAATGCGTTCACGGGCAAGTACGACAGTGTGTTCTGTCCCAATCAGGGCTCGCCGGAAGAGCGACTGGCGGCGCTGATACACGCCGTCCGGACAGTCTACGCGAGCACGATGAGTCGCGAGGCACTGCTGTACCGCGCTCATCGAGGCCTGCTCGACTCCGACGAACAGATGGCAATTCTGGTGCAGCGCGTTTCGGGAGCGGTGTACGGAGACTTGTTCTATCCCCAGGTTGCCGGGGTCGGACTGTCGTACAATCCCTACGTCTGGAGCCCGTACATCGACCCCGAGGCCGGAATGCTGCGGCTGGTGTTCGGACTCGGAACCCGCGCCGTCGACCGCTCCGACGATGACTACACCAGGGTAGTCGCTCTGAACGCGCCGCTGCGGCGACCCGAAGCCCATCTGGACGGAGTCAGAGAATACGCCCAACGTCGCGTGGATGTCCTCGACCTTGCGGCCAACCGGTTCGAGTCCCGCCATTGCGACGCGGTGATCGATCGCAGTCCGGGACTTCCCGTCGAAATGTTCGCCTCGCGTCGAATCGACCCCCGTAACAATCGCCAATCCACCACCGACACCGCGACGCCGTGGGTGCTCACCTTCGAGAAACTTCTCGGCGACACGCCCTTCGTACAGGACATGCGCGAGATGCTGGGACTCCTGCGCGACGCCTACGACTATCCGGTCGATACCGAATTCACCGCCAATTTTCTCGCGGACGGCGGCTACCGCATCAATCTGGTCCAGTGCCGGCCACTGCAAGTCAAAGAAGGCGGCAGCATCGTCGCACCGCCGCAGAAATTGGAACCCGACCACGTCGTGCTCGAAGCCCTCGGCACGATCATCGGCAGGAGTTCCCTCGCCACTGTCGATCGGCTGATCTACGTGGCTCCCCGGGCCTACGCAAAATTGTCGATCAGCGCTCGTTTTTCCATCGCTCGAATGATCGGCCGTCTCACGCGCCTCCAATCCGAACAGCCGGCTACGTTGATGCTGCTGGGGCCCGGACGCTGGGGCACCAGCACGCCGTCGCTCGGAGTGCCGGTGTCGTTTGCCGAGATCAACACCGTTTCGGTGCTCTGCGAGATCGTAGCGATGGGAGACGACATCGTGCCAGACGTGTCGCTGGGCACTCATTTCTTCAACGAACTGGTGGAAGCGAACATGCTGTACATCGCGCTCCACCCGGGAAGATCAGGCAACTCACTGAACGAAGCATTCTTCGAGCGGCGCAGGAACCGCCTCGCGGACCTGCTTCCCGAAGAGTCGCGTTGGTCCGAAGTCGTCCAAGTGATCGACATTCGGGAAGCGGGCGGCGAGCGTCTGTTCATCAACGCGAATTGCCTCAATCAGAAGGCGATCTGCTATCTGACCAATTGCTGAAGTACATCGACGACGAACCGAGGCCTTAGCCGCAGGATTCCGTCGCCTAATACGGCTCGCACCGTCGCTTAATGTGACACGGCAGTCCGTCCGCCGTCACTCGTCATCACGTCTTCGCTGCACGCTTCGCCATCGTCAACGTTTTCGTCTTTACGACATCAACGAAACCGTGCGGGTCTTTGACTCACATTTCAGCGGGACCTAGGATCGCCGCGCCGCTCTAGAGAGGGACCCAAAAACAGGGCTCGCGTTCCATACGAGGCTGCCTGCCAATGGCAAAGTTTCACTTCCGAGCGCCGCGCGTGTGCGGCGCCGTAGCATTGGTCGCATTGTTGTTCGCTGCCCTTCCCGGGTCGGCGCAAGAAAATTCAGACTGCCTGGCCTGTCACGACGACCCGGATCTGGTCGGCACCAGAAACGGGCAGGAGGTGTCGGTCGCGGTCGATCCCGCCGTGCTCGCCAAGTCGGCGCACGCGGACAACAACTGTACCGATTGCCACGTCGATCTCGTCGGCGTCGAGTTTCCACACACCGAAGACCCGCAGCCCGCCAAATGCGACTCGTGCCATTCCGACGTCGTCGAGGTGCAGAGCAAGAGCCTCCACGGTCAGGCCGCCGCCCGCGGCGACAAACTCGCGCCACGTTGTCCCGACTGCCACGGCAACCACGGAATCCTGCCGCGTACCGACCCTCAGTCGCCCATCACTAAGATGCGCATCCCGTTCTTGTGCGGGAGCTGCCATCACGAGGGTACCGATGTATCGCGCGACCGTAACATTCCCCAGGAAAGGATTCTCGAGAACTATTCCGAGTCGATCCACGGCGAGGGATTGTTCAAACGCGGTCTGAGCGTCAGCCCCGTCTGCACAAACTGCCACACGGCGCACAATCAGCTTCCGCACACCGACCCGGCCTCGAGCATCAATCCGAAGAACGTGGCGCACACCTGCACGCAGTGCCACACTCTCATCGAACAGGTGCACCGCAAGGTCATCGAAGGGCGCCTCTGGGAGGAGGCTCCGAATAAGATCCCGGCGTGCACCGACTGCCACTCCCCGCACACGATCAAGCGCGCCAGTTCGCCCACCGGCCTCGCCACGGCCGACTGCCTGGGCTGTCACGGCAAGCCAGACATCAAGACCGTCCGCGACGGCAAGGAAGTTTCACTCTTCGTCGATGAGGCCGCACTGACCGCATCGACCCACGCCAAGGTGGCTTGCGCGCAGTGCCACAACGAAGTCCGGGCATCGATCACCCGTCCGTGCGAGGCGATCCAGTCTCCGGTCGACTGCAGTATCTGCCACGCCGAAGTCGTCACGCAGTACAAGGGCGGCATCCACGGCCAATTGGCCGCGAAGGGAGACAAGGACGCCCCCGGCTGCCTCGATTGTCACGAGCACCACACCACCAAGAGCAAACACACGCCGAGTTCGCCAACCTACCCGCGCAACGTGCCGGATCTGTGCGCACGCTGTCATCGCGAGGGGGAGAAAGCCGCCAAGCGCATCCACAGCAGTGCGCCCAACGTCGTCGCCAGCTACGCTGAAAGCATCCACGGCAAAGGGCTGGTTGAAAGCGGCCTGGTGGTCACCGCCACCTGCAGCGACTGCCACACGCCGCACTCGCCGTTGCCGCCCGACGATCCGAAATCGTCGGTCAACCCGCGAAACGTCGCCGCGACCTGCGGCAAGTGCCACCACGGCATCGAGGAACGATACAAGGACAGCGTACACGCCTTCGATCCCGAGGCCGAGGTGAAGGCGGGCGAACACCGCAAGCCCACCTGCGAATCCTGTCACACCTCGCACACCATCAGCCGCACCGACCAGGCCGATTTCCGCGTGCGCATGATGAACCAGTGCGGCAGTTGCCACGAGACGGAAGCCGAGACGTTCTTCGATACATATCACGGCAAGGTTTCGCGTCTGGGCGCGGGCGGCGCGGCCAAGTGCTACGACTGTCACGGCACCCACGACATCCTTCCACCAAACGATCCGCGCTCGCACCTGAGCCGCGACAACGTCGTCCAGACCTGCGGCAAGTGTCACGAGGGATCGCACCGGCGCTTCGCCGGCTACCTGACCCACGCCACACACCACGACCGCGAAAAGTATCCGTGGCTCTTCTGGGCCTTCTGGGGCATGACCGGACTGCTGGTGGGCACGCTCAGCTTCGCGCTGATCCACACGCTGGCGTGGCTCGTGCGCCTGTACCTCTCGCGCAAGGAGTGGCGTCATCACAAGCATGCGCCGAGCGGCAAGCTCTACCGCCGCTTCACGACCCGTCAGCGCGGAACGCACCTGACGATGATGTTGTCATTCTTCACTCTGGCGCTCACCGGCATGGCGCTCAAGTTCTCCTACATGGAATGGGCGCTGGGCATGGCGCGTGCGCTCGGCGGCTTCCAGGCCATGGGTATTCTGCACCGCATGGGAGCGCTGGTCCTCGGCGGTGTGTTCTTCACACATCTGTGGTCGGTGTTCGTGTACAAGCGTGAGCAGAAACTCACGTTACTGGGACTCCTCACGCACCCCGACTCGATGATGTTCAACTCCAACGATCTCAAAGAGCTCTACCAGTCGTTCCGCTGGTTCTTCGGTCTGGGCGAGCGGCCGCACTACGGCCGCTACACATACTGGGAGAAGTTCGATTATTTCGCGGTCGTCTGGGGCGTCGCGATCATCGGCTCGACCGGTCTGGTGCTGTGGTTCCCGGAAATCATGACCTACATCCTCCCGGGCTGGTCGGTGAACGTGGCCACCATCATCCACAGCGACGAAGCGCTGCTGGCGGTGGCCTTCATCTTCACCGTGCACTTCTTCAATACCCACTTCCGGCCCGACAAGTTCCCGATGGACCCGGTGATCTTCACCGGCCGGGTGCCGCTCGAAGAACTGAAGTTCGACAAGCCGCGTGAGTACGAGGAAATGCTCGCCCGCGGCGAACTCGACGAACTGTTGGTCGAGCCTTATCCCGCACCCGTAGAGCGCGGATTCCGAATGTTCGGATTTACCGCGCTGGCGATCGGCCTGACGCTGATAGGACTTATCGTCTACTCGATGCTGTTCGGTTATCAGTGAGCCGGCGCCGAGGCTGGCAGGCATCTCCCGGGCAGGCAGGAGGCATCGTGCCTCCTGCGCCCGCTCGCGAATGGGATTGGCGGTAAGTCAGGTCTTTTCGGACTCGGAGCGCCTGCGCCTGCGCGGAATTTCGGGGACCTCGCGCCTGGCGTCGATCATGTGCCGGATCGCCAGCGCCGGATTGCTGAGGATCATCCGCGGCCCGGCGTATCGCATCACCACCTTCACCTGCTCGCGCATGTCGGGTCTGTAGCAGTGAACCGGGCAGGCTGCACAGGTCGGCTTCTCGGCCTTGAAGACACAGCGCGTAAGCCTGGCATCGGCGTAGCAGCGAAGCGCCTCGCACCCCTCGCACAGAGCAGGGCCGCCGGCATGATGATCGCGGCAGTAGAGCCGGATCATGGCGTCGACCGTACGCCGCTCGCGCTCGAGCCTCGCCTCCGCCGCCGGCACGTCAGGTTAGCAGCGCAGCAGACCGCGCAGGCCCGAAGCACGCTGCGAGCGGATCGAAGTAATGCTCAACGCGCCGCGAAGTGCTCAACGCCGCGCGGCCGGAATCGCCGCCTGATTGCGGTAAGCTGCCCATCCCCACACCAGGAAAGCCGTTTCGGCGAGAGCCACGATCACCATCCACATCACCACCGGTGAGTCACCCATGCCGTACGAGTGCATGCCGGTAGTCAACACGAAGTTGACGCCGAGATAGGTCATGATGATGGTCTGAAACGCCAGGATGCTGACCGCCGCGATCCCAAAGCGAGCAAGATAACCGGCGTGCTTGGCGTGCAGGATCGCCATGTAGGCAAGGAAGGCCACCAGCGACCAGACCTCCTTCGGATCCCATCCCCAGTAACGGCCCCACGACGAAGCCGCCCACATCGAACCGGTGAAAATGCCGGCGATCAGAAGGATCGATCCGACGAACATGTACCAGTAGAGCAGTTCACTCATCCTGGCGATGACTTCGAACGCTCGCGGCTTGAAGATCGTGAAACCGATCTGCATGTGGGCGATGACCAGCCCGAGCGCCAGCACCGAATACGCGACCATGATGATAGGTACGTGGATAGCCAGCCACGGCGTTCCCGCCAACACCGGCGGGACCGGATGAATGAAGCGGTCGATCGGCAGCAGGTCGGTCATCGCCATCGTCAGCGCCGCCATGATCGCGGCGTTGAGCACCACGGTCTTGTTGCGCAGCAGCCCGTAGGCGATCACAGCGAAGAAACCGACGCCCCAGGCCAGGAACAGCATCGACTCGTACATATTGGCGGCAGGGATGCGGTCGCCAGCCATCCAGCGCATCGCGATGCCCCAACTCATCATCCCGAAACCGCCGATCAGGAACCCGAAAGCGCAGCGGTCGAGCAACAGGCCCTGCCTGTTCCAGCCGATTACGGAGATGATCAGCGAAGCCAGCAGGATGACCCACGACAGCCGTACCGGGTTCACCTGGTTGTAGAGGATCTCACGGTCGATCTGCTCCGGCGACGGCCAACCCGGCTGACGCGGTCCGCCGACCAGCTTCGCGAGAGACTCCGCGGTAACCACCGCCGGCACCGCCCACAGAGCGTTGGTATTTCCGGGAACCGGGATCGGACGCACCGCCTCGTGTTGCAGAATCTCCTGCATCGAAACCAGACGGCCCTCGAGCTTCTCAGCATCCTGCATGACGCCCTTGCGCGGCATCTCCCCCTGACGGCGCGCATCCTGCGTGAGTTGCCGCAGGCGCGGGTTGTCGACCAGTTGATGGAAGGATGCGTGGGTCATCGACGACGACAGGCCCAGCGTGCTGGCCAGATCAGGACTGCCTATCTTCACGATCGGCGCTTCAGCGGCGGCCGTGGGGTCGAATAGCCAGCCGGTCACGGTGGCGGTCGGGTCCTCGCCATTCCAGAAGTACGAGCCGGTGATGGTCCAAACTGCCTCTCGCGCGTAGGTGTCGAGCGGCATCGCACGGCCGTCGTGCTGCACCGGCAGTCTGCGCAGCACGTCCGGCGAAATCCCCGGCGCGGCCGCCGCGCTCGTGGCCAGCATCGCGGCGAGCGCCAGCACGGCGCCGGCCGCAGTCCGGCTCGCGCCCGACCAGCGCGCAGCCGCCTGCTGCTCGAGAAGCGCCACAGCGCGGGCCTGCTGAATACGAGTGAAGAGTACGACGATCATGCCGACGACGAGCAGGATGTAGCCGATGAAGACGATGATCTGGCCCGGGTCCTTCGCCACCGACAACACGGTCGCCTCGCGGCCGTCCTGCTGCCGGTAACTCGACTGGAACAGCGCGTAGCCGCGGTGGTGAAATTCGTGGTTCATCCAGATCTGGACTGGGAACGACTGCTTGGTATCCAGATCGGTGATCTGCACGAAACTGCGAAAACCTGAGGGGCGTTCCGTGCCTGGATATGTCTCGAGCACGAAGTCATCGAGCTTGACGGAGAACGGCAGTTCATGCCGCGAGGTGACCTTATTGTCCGGGCCGGTCTCGATCATCTCGTGCTCGCTTTCTCCTTCCCACAGACCGATGCGACCCTCGATCTTGAAAAAGTAAGAGACCGCCGATCCGGCGAAGATCACCAGCAGCGAGGCGTGCACGATCACGAATCCTACCCGCCACTTCCCCCACGGGTAACGCTCGGCAATCGACAGCGCTACGTTGATCGCGAAGATCGCCTGCAACCCGAGGAACCACCACGAGTAGTAGACGAGGCGGCCTGCGGTCTCGACGCCGGAGCGCGATTCGACCACGGTCCCGAGCGCCAGGCCGATGACCAGCAGTACGAGCAGAATGACGGCAAGTTGCAGCGACGCGAGAAATACGAAGAACCTCTTCATTGAACCCTTCCTGTCAGCCCCGTGGATCGCGAAACCGCGGGACCATCCCGGAGCTTGATCGCGAAACACGAAGCCGTGGCCGAATCGGTGCTACCGCAGTACGCAGGGCTGCGGTGAAGATCAACAGCGGCCGTCTTGGCACTCAAGACCCGCGCGGCAGGACGCCCGATGGCCGCTCAGCGAATGTCCATCTGACGCAGCAGGATCTCGTCGCGGACGCGGCGCGGCAGGAAACGGTTTAGAGCCAGGAACAGGCGGCTCTGGGCGTCGATCGGATTGTGCAGCTTCGGCCTGGCCGCGGCGACCACTCCGAAAATGCGCTCGGCGGCAGTGCTCGGGTCGATCGCGCCCTTGATGAGTTCCTCATCCCGGGCGATGAAGCGCCGTACCCGCTCCCGGTACGGCGAACCTTCGGGCGGCAGCGTGTGGATTTTGGCCGCGAAACTGGTCGAGACCTGCGCCGGCTGGATCAGCGCCACCTGGATCGCGAAGGGCTCGAGTTCGTAGCGCAAGGACAGGACCATTCCTTCGAGCGCAAACTTGCTCGCGGAGTAGATCGACTCGAACGGGAACGGAACCTGCCCAACCAGCGACGAGACGGCGACCAGCTTTCCCGAGCGGCGCTCGCGCATCCCCGGCACGAAGGCCTGGAAGATCGCGGCCGGACCAATCACGTTGATCTCCAGACAGCGGTTGGCTTTCTCGAGATCGACTTCCTCGAAGGGTCCGAAGAAGCCGATGCCGACGTTGGACAGGACCGTGTCGACACGACGGTACTTGCTAAGCACTTCGTCCCGGAACGCCAGAATCCCCGGCCGATCGCAAACGTCCAGCGTCGTGAGCAACGCGTCGCATCCCTTCGCCTGCAACTCCGCGCGCAGAGACTCGACCCCTTTGGAATCGACGTCGAAACCGGCCACCACGTCGCCCGCGGCCGCCACCTTCAGAGCCACTTCGCGTCCCATCCCCTGCGCCAGTCCGGTGATGACCACTACCTGCATCGTCGTTCCCTCCCGTTCATGTCAGTCGCGTCGAACGCTCCTGGCGATGGCGTCCGCCCAGTTCCCGCATCGACTCGGCAAAGTCCGCATAGCACAGGCGGTAACCGGCGGCCTTGAGCTTGGCGTTGTCGACCACGTAATCGGCGCCTAGATAGCGCACCGCATCGAGTTCCAGATCCGGAATCCGCCGCGCCAACCGCGCCGCCAATCCCTGCACGCGTGCCGCCGCCGCAACCACCGCGAGCGGAAGATGCAGCGTCGGGGCTTTCGTCTCGAAGGCCTCGGCCGCCAGCCTCAGTGCCTCTTCGATTCCAGGATGACTGTCATCGGCCACGTTGAAAGCCTGACCGACCGCGTCATCGCGCAGCGAAAGATGGTACGCGGCCGCGGCCACGTCCTCGACCCGTACATTCGATAGCCTCTGCCTTCCGCCGCCCGGAATCGCTCCTATCGAGGTCGGACGTGAAAAGACCTTGCCGGCTCCATCGGTGCAGCCGGGACCATACACGGTACACGGCCGCAGCACCGTCGCGCGTAGTCCTTCCCCGGTGCGCCGCCAGACCTGTTCTTCGCCGTCGCGTTTGCTGCGCCCGTAATCGTCCTGGGGCTCACGCGGCGCGTCCTCGGTGAACGCTACTGCGCGATAAGGACCGTACACGCTGGTGGAACTAAGATGCACGAAAGAACGCACACCAGATGCCAGCGCCAGCGCGGTGATCCGCTCGACGCCGTCCACGTTCACACGCTTGAGTACCGAATACGGTGTCGACAGATTACAGATCGCGCCCGCGTGAAAGACACGATCGACGCCGCCGGCAAACAGCGGCGGCAATGTCTGTGGGTCGGTAAGGTCGGCGCGGACCACCTCGACCCCGAGCCGGTGCAGCGCGTCGGCGTTCTCGCGCTGCGGCGCCGTGGCACGGACCTTAACGCCGCGCCGCACCAACAGCGCGACCAGGTGTCGGCCGACAAAACCGCCGGCTCCGGTAACAAGACTGATTCCCCTGTACTCCACGTCCCGTCTCCGATGCCGCGACCGCGCTCACAGCAGACAGATCTGCTTCTCCGTTTCGATGCGGCAGGTCTGGCTGTAACCGACAGCGAAGGTCGGAATCCAGCAAGAGTGCTTGCCGGCGCCGCCCGCAACCAGCACGCGCAGCAACTCGGCGCTGCGCGCGAGCGGAATGCGTCCGCCCCAGGCCTCCAACTGACCTGCGTAGCCGCCCCACGAAGTGAGTTCCTCGAGTTTTTGAGGCGAGATGCGATCGACGCTGACGCGCGCGTGCTCGAACAGATAGCGCTGCACGTCCTCGCGCGAAAAGCCTGACTTCGCCACCGCCTGCGCGTGCTCGGGACCGAACACGACGAAATGATCGCCGCCGACGTAGAGGTTGTTGCTGCCCACCGTCGCCATGGTCTGGGCAATGGTGTTCAGGATCGACTCACCGTCGCTCGATCCGTGATCGTTGACGTTGTGCGGACCCTCGGCCGCCGCCACCGTCACGCACGAATCATCCAGACCCAGCCCAAGCGTCGTGCGCAGCGGCGGCCACGGACTTACGGCTTCGTTCTCGGCGAAACAGAAACCGGCCTTGGCAGGGCTTCCCTGCGTCGCCTTGTCTGTCATGCCTGCAATCGCGCCGCCGACGTTCTGCAGGATCAGACGCAGGGCGCGGCCGATGCTCGAGTTAGCACGATTGCCGGGCCCCATGCAGCCGTGTCCCGAATTCATTTCGAGCTGCTCGGCCACCGGCCCCTGCACTATCGCCAGCAACGCGCACGGATGCGTCGTGGTCTGCATCCCGATCAGATTGAAGTCGGCCTGGGTCATGGCAGTGACCGCCGCTTCCAGCACCGGCATATGCTCGGGCAGACAACCGGCCATCACCGCATTGATCGCGATCTTCTGAATGGTGGCGGCGCCGTCGCGCGGCGCCAGGTTGCCGAGACTTTCGAGCGGGTAGTGCTTGGCGCCGGCAACCATCTGATCCACACGCTGGCGCGTCGGAACAACGATCGGCAATCCGTCGGTGAAGCCCCACGCGTGAAACCGCTCGGCCGCATCGTGCTCGTCACCCTCGATTTCAAGTTCGAGTCGATCGGCAGCCGGCGGCGTTTCGCGCTCACTCACGATTCATTCTCCTGCTGCTGGTCCTGCAAGGCCGCAACCACCGCCGAGATCACCTCGTCGGTAACCCGCGCCGCCGCCTGTTGTGACCGGATGCCGCCGACCGGATGCTCCACCACCGCCAGCGGCAACGAACCGGCGTTGCGCTGCCCCAGCAGTTCGCGCGCGAAGCCGACGAATTCGTCAGTCACAAGCCCGACTACTGCGCATCCTCCGCGCGCCAATTCGATCTGGTCGTGGACACTCCACGACGTACACGATCCTCAATCGTAAACCGCGAGCACCACCGCCCGGCAACTCTCGGCGCACGCTTGCAGCATGTCGTGCTCGGCCTCCAGAGACGGAACTTCCTTGGTGAAAAACAGCGGTTTGATCGCGAAGCGCCGTTGCAGGGCGGCGGCGGTCTCTTTCAGCAGGACGTCGGCATTGGGCTTGTTGTTGCTGAAGAAGCCCACGGTCGCGCCGGCGAGACTGTCCAGACGCCCGCCGAGTGCCTCCGGAGGAGGCGGGCTGCTGATCGGATTCATCACGACAATGTGGCTCATTTGGTTTCCTCCGTCACGACGCCCGGCAATTACTACGGATTGCAAACTATCTCAATTCCGAATATCAGCGCGAAACGGGATGCGGCTCGGCCCGGCGTCGCGCGGTGAAACACCGGCGTCGAAGGACGAACCGGCGCTCGAATGCCGACGCGCGGATACCGAACGAAATGAAGAGCCGAAACAAACGAGCCGACGATCACCACGGCAAGGCCATCATGGGCCTCATTCACCGCGTCACCGCCGGTAACGCCGAAAGGCCGACGCTGGGACTGAACGTGCGCCAACGTCTGGTCATACAGTCGCTCGGGCAGGACAACGGCCGCCCGATCGCGGCTATCGGCCAGCAACTGGGATTCACTCCGTCGACGATGACCGGATTGGTCGACCGTCTCGAAGAACAGGGATTTCTGCGCCGGGAGTCCCATCCCAGCGATCGGCGAGCCACGATGCTGCGCCTGACCCGCAAGGGTGAAACCGCCTACCGGCGCGAAGTCGATTTCTACCGCGCCCTGGTCGACGAAACCCTGTCTGAACTCGGCGACGACACCAAGAGCCTGGTACTGGACGCCCTTGCCCATCTCGGCCGCAGCACTTCTGCAGCGGCGTAACCCGATATCGCGACGGAGGCCTTCGATGGATTTCCAACTCAGCGAAGAACAGCGGCTGCTGCAACAGACGGTGCGGGATTTTGCGGACCGCGAGTGCAAACCGCTCGCGGCCCTGTGGGACCGTGAAGCGCGCGTTCCCGACGACCGCGTGATCCGGCAGATGATCGAAATGGGACTCGTCGGCATGTGCCTGCCGCCCCAGTACGGCGGCGGAGGCCAGGACCTGCTGACCGCGATCGTGGCCATCGAACAACTCGCGCGCATCTCGCCGCTGTGTGCGGCCGCTGTGTTCGAAAGCAACGTCGGCCCGGTTCGCGTCATCGAGTTCTTCGGCACCCCCGAGCAGAAACAACGCTACATTCCGCGCGTGTGCCGCGGCGAAATGCAGATCAGCGTCGGCATGACCGAGGCCGAAGCCGGCAGCGCGCTGACAGATCTGCGTACCCGCGCCACCAAGGTCGCGGGCGGCTGGCGCGTCGACGGCCGCAAGGTTTTCTGTACCGGCGGCGGTCACAGCGAAGCCTACATGGTCTACTGCCGCTTCGACGAGAAAGCCGGGGCCAGAGGCATCGGCGCCTTGCTGATCGAAAAAGACACACCCGGCCTTTCCTTCGGCAAGCAGGAACAGTTCATGGGAATGCGCGGCTTTCCCGGCTGCGACCTGATCTTCGACGGCTGTGTGGTTCCCGACGAGAATCTGATCGTTGCCGCCGGCGGTTTCGGTTCGCTGATGCAGTGCTTCGACATCGAACGCTGCGGCAACGCCACGATGGCGCTCGGCATCGCCTCCGGTGCGCTCGAAGTCGCCGCCGCGTATGCGATGGAACGCAAGACTTTCGGCAAGCCGATCGCCGAACGGCAGGCTATCCAGATGCTGATCGCCGACATGGCAACCCGCGTCGATGCGGCACGCCTGCTGGTTTACCGCGCCGCCGTCGGCTCGCAGAGCGGCTTTCCGTCGATCCGCGAGACCTCGATGGCGAAAGTCTTCGCGAACGAAACCGCCAAGGCAGTGACAGACATGGCGATGGAGGTGCTCGGCGGCTACGGCTACACGACCGACTTCCCGATCGAACGGATGCTGCGTGACAGCCGCGGCTGGCCGCTGGCCGGCGGGACCTTGCAGATCCAGAAAATCCTGATCGCCGCTACCGTGTTCGGGCGTACTTTCGACCAGCGCAAGTGAGCGACGTGACAGCGGCGCCACCAGCAAGTTCGCCTTCGCGCTCGCGGCACTCGCAGCCGCAGACGCCGGGCGCGGCACCTGCGCGCGTTGCGCTGTCGCGCCATGGCGAAGAAATCCTGCGCGCCGTCACGCCGGTGGTGCTCGGCTCGTTGCTGCCGGCCGACCGCGCGGCCCGGGTCGCGGCACTCGACGAGGGAATGACAACCATCGACGACTACCTGGCGAATTTTTCCCTGCCTCTGCAGAAGCAGGTGCAACTGGTGTTCGGCCTGCTCGCGTCATTACCTGCGCGCGTGCTGCTGCTTGGAACCTGGAAACGCTGGCGCAGCGCCGAACCGGCCCGCATCGAAGCGTTCCTGCGTTCCGCGCAAGTCAGCCGCATCGCGGTGCTGCGCCGCTTCTTCGCGCTGCTGCATTCACTGACGATCATCGCATGGTTCGATCAACGCGCGGCCTGGGATCAGCTCGGCTACCCCGGTCCTCCGATCGAGCGGCCGCCGTGGCCGGAGGCTTCGCTGTGAGTGCGCATCAGATCTACGACGGCAGCACACTCGAGCGCGACCTGGTGCTCGAAGGCGACGTCGCCATCGTCGGAACCGGCGCCGGCGGTGCGATCACCGCGGAAATCCTGGCCGGAGCGGGACTGCGCGTATTGCTCGTCGAGGAAGGCGCGTACCGCAAGCCGGAGGATTTCCCGCTGCGCGAAGTGCCGAGCCTGGCACGTCTGTACCGCGAAGGCGGCGCAATTCCGTCGCGCGACGGCGCGCTGTCGGTCGTTCAAGGCCGCACGGTAGGTGGATCGACGACGGTCAACTGGACCAGCAGCTTCCGCACGCCGCCGCCCGCGCTGCACCACTGGCGCGAGCACCACGGCCTGCAGGGACTCAGCCCCGACGATCTGGCTCCATGGTTCGAGGCAATAGAAGAAAGGCTGCACATCAGCCCGTGGGAAGAGCACAACCGCAACAACGAACTGCTTGCGCGCGGCGCGCAGGCACTCGGTTGGAACTACGGTGCCATAAAGCGCAACGTTCACGAGTGCGCGGGTCACGGTTTCTGCGGACTCGGCTGTCCGGTCGGAGCCAAGCAAAGCATGGATCGCACCGCGATCCCCGACGCACTGACAAACGGCGGCGTGCTGGTCACGCGGGTGCGCGCCGAAAGGCTCGAACTCGACACCAATCGCGTAGTCGGAATCGAAGGCCTGGCGCTGGACGGACTCGGAGTACGAACCACCGGGAAGCGCGTACAACTGCGCGCGCCGTCGGTGGTGGTAGCAGGAGGCGCGATCAACAGCCCCGCGCTGCTGATGCGTTCGGGAGTGCCTGATCCGTACCGGCGCCTCGGCAAGCGCACCTTCCTGCAGACCCACAACTACTCGTTGTCATTCATGCCCGAAGCGATCGATCCCTTCTACGGCGCGCCGCAGTCGATCTACACCGACCAGTTCACCTGGCGTGACGGAGTGGCCGGCCGCGCCGGTTTCAACATGGAAGTGGTCGGTGCCCAACCCGTCGTCAGCATGAATTTCTGGCGCGGCATGGGCAGTGAGATGACGACCTTCGCGCGCAGACTGCGCCACCTGCACATCCTGGTGTCGCAGATCCGCGACGGCTTCCATCCCGACAGCCAGGGCGGCGAGGTGAAACTGCGCAGCGACGGCAGCGCGGTTCTCGACTACCCGATCAACGACTATATCTGGGACGGCGTGCGCAGTTCGTACCTGGCGATGGCCGAGTGCCAGTTCGCGGCCGGAGCCGAGAGCGTGCATCCGGCGTGCAGCGACGCCAGGACCTACCGCAGCTGGCCCGAGGCTCGCGCCGCAATTGCGGCGCTGCCGCTACGTACTCCCAACGTCTTCCTGAACTCCACGCATCCACTCGGCGGCTGCGCGATGGGTGGAGACCCGCACACTTCGGTGGTGGCCGCTGACGGTCGCCATCACCAGGTAGAGAATCTGCTGGTGATCGACGGCTCGGTGTTCCCGACCAGCCTCGGCGTCAATCCGTGTCTGTCGATCTACGCACTGGCAGCGCGCAACGCGAGCCTGCTGGCCGAACGCATCGCTGCAGACGCAACCAAGACATCGCAAACGAGGTAACACACGATGACGATCGATCGCGCGACTTACGAGCAGGCGCTGGCCCAGCTGACCGGACCGGGCTCACCGTTCGAGCTCGCCGTATCGGAAGTGCGCGGCATCCCACTGCGCAACTTCGCGCTGCGCCCGCGCTCACTGCGCGAGATGGTGGTGCGCGCCGCCGAGCACGGCGACGCTGAATTTCTCGTGCAGGGCGAGCAGCGCCTGACCTACGCGCAGTTCGCGCGTCGGGTATGGGGCAGCGCCGAACGGCTGCAACGCCATGGCCTGCGCCACGGCGACCGCATCGCAATTCTCGCCTACAACAGCATCGACTACGTCGCCACGGCGTTCGCCTGCGCCTCGATCGGCGCCGTCGTGGTAGCGCTCAACGGCTGGTGGGTCGAGGAAGAACTCGAATACGCGCTGCGCGACTGTGGCGCTTGCATGTTGATAGTCGAAGACCGCCTGCTTACACGCGTGCGCGGCCTGATCGGCAAGCTTCCGTCACTCGAAAAGGTTTTCGTCGTCGGCGCGGGCGCGCCGCCCCCGGGATTGCTCGCCGCGAGCGAGTTGACAGGCGAGAGCGAGCAAGTGCCGGACGAAGCGCTCGCCGAGGACGATGCCTTCGTGATCCTCTATACCTCGGGGACAACCGGTCGCCCCAAGGGTTGCATAACCACGCACCGGGGCACGATCACGCAGGTGATGGGAATCCTGCTGCACGGCACCGTCTCCACCCTGCTCGGCGAACCGAGCCCTCTGCCCACCGACGGCAGTCGGCCCACGTCGCTGATGACCGCGCCGCTGTTCCACGTAGCCGGCATCCACACCGGCGTCTGCACCGCGATGGCGGCCGGCGCGAAGGTCGTCCTGAGTGAAGGCCGCTTCGATCCCGAACAGGTCCTGCGACTGATAGAGAAGGAACGCGTCAGCACCTGGAGCGCGATCCCGACCATGTTGCACCGCGTGGTGCACTCGCCGGCGCTGCGCGATTACGACCTGTCGAGTCTGGTGCGCATCTCTTTCGGCGGCGCACCCACGGCGCCTGAAACGATGGCGCTGGCCCACCGCGTTTTTCAGATCCCTCCGAGTCTGACCAACGGCTACGGCATGACCGAAACCCACGGCATCATCATGCTGGCCGGCGGTCGCGATCTGGAAGAGAACCCGACCACGGTCGGACGTCCGGTAGCGTTCTTCGACGTCAAACTGGTGGACGCCGCGGGCCGCGAAGTAGCCGACGGCGAACTCGGCGAAGTGCTGCTGCGAAGCGCGACGGTGACGCCGGGATACTGGAATCGGCCCGAAGCCACCGCCGAAGCGATTCGCGACGGCTGGCTGCACACCGGCGACATCGCGTTTCGCGATACCCAGGGGCTCTACACGCTGGTCGACCGGCTCAAGGACATGATCATTCGCGGAGGCGAGAACGTCTACTGCGTCGAGATCGAGAACTGTCTGATGGAACACCCGGCGATAGACGAAGCCGCCATCATTGGAGTGCCGGACGAGGAGATGGGCGAGCGCGTCAAGGCCATCGTCTACCGTTGCCCCGGCGCAAAGCTCGGCGCCGATGAAGTGCGCGCCCACGTGGCCACACGACTGGCCGCCTACAAGGTCCCCGACATCGTAGAGTTCCTTGACGAACCGTTGCCTCGCAACGCCGCCGGCAAGATCGTCAAGAGCCAGATGCGCGGCGGATCGTCAGGTCGCTGACCGCGTGGTAGCGTGACAGCCATGACCGACAACTCAGTTTCCGGCGCCGCACGCGGCGCGTGCCTATGCCGCAGCGTGCAGTTCAAAGCGGGCTTTCCGACACTGTTCTGTTGCCACTGTCACTGCACGATGTGTCGCCGTGCCCACGGCGCCGCTTACGTCACCTGGGTCGGAGTCCCGGTCGAGCAGTGGCGCGTGACCGCCGGCGCGGAGTTGCTGCGCAGCTACGAATCATCAGACCACGGCCGGCGAATGTTCTGCGGTAACTGCGGCAGCACCCTGTGTTACGAGTCGAGTCACCACCCCGAACGCATCGACGTGGCGCTCGCCAACTTCTACGAGCCGATCGATCGAGCCCCCGAGTTCCACGTTTTCTTCTCCGATCGAACGCCGTGGACCTCGATCGGCGACGAACTGATGAAGCTCGGCGGCGAGAGCGGCTTCGAACCCGTCTGATCGGCGCCGCCGGCGCGGTGGCAACTCTCACGCCCGAGTCACAGGCAGGCGCTAAGTCCTTTCTTCTTGCCTGCTGCCCTCCCTATAATGCCTCGATGAGCACCGAGAGCACCGGCCAGCCGCTGCACCGACTGGTGACGGATCATCCGCGACAGTGGCGAGGATTCCAGTACGTCTACCCGGTGCTCAGCCGACGCAGCAAGGGGCTCTCGATCGGCATCAACCTCAGCATCGACAAGGTATGCAATTTCGACTGCGTTTATTGCCAGGTCGATCGCTCGACCCCACCGCCGCGCAAGGACGTCGACCTGACTCAGGTGCGGGCGGAACTCGACTGGATGCTCAAGTGGGCGGCGAGCGGCGAAGCGTGGAAGGATCCGCAATTCGCGCAGGTGCCGGCGGCGCTGCGGCGGATCAACGACATCGCGTTCTCCGGCGACGGGGAGCCGACGACGTATCCGCACTTCGACGCGGCCGTCGCAGTCGCAGCGGAAATGAAGGCCAAGCACGGCCTGTCCTGCGTCAAGATTGCCGTGCTGACCAACGCGACCATGCTTCACCATTCCAAGGTGCGTGCAGCGATGAAGATACTGGCGGCGAACCAAGGCGAGATCTGGGCCAAGCTCGACGCCGGAACCGAAGAGTACTTCCGCCTCATCGACCGCAGTTCCGTGACGCTGCGGCGCGTACTCGACAACATCTCGAACGCTGGTCGCACTCAGGAACTCGTGATCCAGTCGCTGCTTGCGAAAGTCGAGGGACAGATGATGCCGGCCGCCGAGTTCGAGGCCTATCTCGACCGGCTGGCCGAACTGATCGCGGCGGGTTGCCGAATCGGCCTCGTGCAACTCTACACTACCGCTCGGCGAACGGCGGAAACTTCGTTATCGCCGCTCAGTGACGAGGAATTGGCACAACTCGCAGAGCGTTTTCGTGAGCGCCTGCCGCAGACCGCGTGTGAGACCTACGGCAAAGCAGGCGCGGAATAGCGGCGACGCATTGCCGACACGACGAGCCGAGATTCCTCCACCCCACTGCCTCTCGGAAAAACTCAAACCGGACCAACTTCACGCCACCATCCACTCGCAGCGATGGCGTAGACCGCCGGGGAGCCAGAAGTCAGCGGAGCGGCCACAAGCGCGCATCGTCCTGAGCCTTCTAAACACCAGCCTCGCCTTACGACCGAAAGATTCTGGGTAGATCAGTGGCATCGCAACCTCGTCCTTGCTGCCTCTCAAGGCCAGCGCGCTGTCTAACCGTGACGTGCGCGCCGCGTATGACGGACTCGAGGACGAGTTCGTATTTCCTGGCGAATTGCTCCGTGCTCGGGCCGCGGCTCGAATGACGCAGGCCGAATTGGCCGCACGCGCCGGGACGACTCAGTCTGCGATCGCGAGGCTGGAGTCGGGCACTGCCCGCCATTCTCCGTCCATCGCAACTCTCCAGCGCTACGCACGCGCAATAGGTTGCCGCGTCGAAATACGTCTCGTCGCACAGACGCGCCGGCCGGCCAGGAAAAACAAGACCGCCAAGGTTGGCTGACGCGCGTTTGCCTGACATGGGCCGTGCCGTCACGCCCGCACAGCAGCGCGGTGATTAGTGCTCGGTCGTTGGTTTCCAGCAAGCTACATGTGCGTCGCGACTCGCGCCACCAGATCGGCGCTAAGTTTCGCGCCCGCACGACGCCGTCATCTTTTCCGCCGCAGCACCAGTACGTCGCGTCGGTCGAGGCTGACGCTCCACTGCCCACCGGCGATCAACTGGTCGAGCAGCGCGCGATCCTCGGTACCCAACACTAGCTTGTCGAGCACCAGCCAATCGACGCCCGCCGGATCCTGAGGATTCTCGCCGCGGACGCCCCAGTCAGACGCGCGCCACGGATTCGGAAAACGGTAGATGAACTCGCGATGTGTGAGATGAGGGACGAGGTTGTACGTAGCCGCGACCGCGTCGGAAGGTCCCGGCAGGGCAACCGCCTTGGCGAGTGTCGCGTAACGCGGGCCGTTCACCAGCGGCCAGTAGCCGGCGCGGAAGTCGACGCTTCCCGGGCCGATTCCGCGCGTCAGCGTGGTCGACGCGGTGCAGGCAACGACGAGCACGGCCAACAACCAGCGGTGGCGCACGCGTCGCCGGCAGCAGACTCCCTCGACCATTCCCAGCGTCGCCGCCGCCAGCACCAGCGCCGCGTAGTGAAGACGCGGGCTCCAGGTGAACGAGTGCTGAGAAAGCAGGTTGGCCGCAAACTGCGGCAGGCCGATTAGCAAGGGTAGCGGCGAGAGCCACGGCGAGAACCCGTAACCGATCGTCATGTCGCGGGCGTAACCTGCCGCGCCCGCACTTCTCAGTTGGTTGAAGACCCGCTGCGGCGCGGTCAGGACAGTCCCCACGGCGCTGCCGGGAGTGGCGCCGAGATGACCGTAGAACTGCTGGTAGAACGCACCCTGGGGAGCGTAGTGCGGAATCAGCACTTCGATGACCAGGACAAAATAGGCCAGTGCTGCAAGCGCGGTCACGATTCCGGCTTTCCTGTGCCCTCGCACCGCCACCAAGACGCCGAGCATCAGCGCGGCCAGCGCCACGTCCTCCTTGAACGAGACGGCCAATAGCAGCCACAGCGCGTAGGCGCGCCAGCGTCGTTGCTGTCCGGCGTCGAAGGCCAGGAACAGCGGAAGAATCGCCATCACCTCGGGATGGTAGCTTTCCTGCAACAGCCAGG
Organism: uncultured bacterium; assembly: GCA_903893315.1. Lineage (GTDB taxonomy): Bacteria > Desulfobacterota > Binatia > UBA1149 > CAITLU01 > CAITLU01. Next base: position 78,759 of record CAITLU010000012.1, on the reverse strand, counting down.
TCGTGGTCGGTTGCCACGCGAAAGCCAGGGCCAACGCCAGCGCTATCCACTCGCTGCCAGAAAGACGCGCCGCCATTCGGAATACGACAACCGCTGCGGCGGCCACCGAAGCGACCATCACGTTGTCGAGAAAGTTCGGCCCTGCGCCTAACCAGTAGAACGGAACCAATAGCAAGTGACCGAAGTTGGCGTGATGACCGAAGACCTCCAGACCCCGCGTAGTCAGAAAGCTGCGGCCATGAGCGAGAAGCCACACGTTCTGGTCAAAGATTCCCAGATCGAAGTCGAGAGTCGCAAAACGCGAGTGACGAAGGTGAAGCAACCACGCGAAGGCGTAGCAGTAGGCGCCGAGGCTGACGAGCAGCAACGCACGCGGCAAGCGGCGCAGAACGCGGCCCAGCCCACTCACGGCGTCGCGATCACTGTGCGCACTCACATGCCGGCGGTCTCACGCCGGCCGCGACAGATGCGCCTCGGCGCCGCCCGCCATACCGTGCCCCGACAAATGGTCGCCTGCGACCAGATGGCAAGCCGTCCGATGACCGCCGTCATCGATCAACTGCGGCTCTTCGACGCGGCAACGTGCGACGGCAATCGCGCAGCGCGGATGGAAGGCGCAGCCTTTGGGCGGATCAAGGGGACTCGGTACGTCGCCGCCGAGAATCACGCGCTGCTTGCGGTCCTTGCCTTCGACGCTTGGCACCGCCGACAGCAGGGCCTGCGTGTAAGGATGGCGCGCGCCTGCGTAGATTTCGGCGGCCGGTGCGAGTTCGACGATGCGGCCTAGGTACATCACCGCGACGTCGTGACTGACGTGTTCGACGACGCGCAGGTCGTGCGAGATGAACGCATAGGCCAGCCCGCGTTCGTCTTGCAGTTCCATCAGCAGATTCAGTATCTGCGCTCCGATCGAGACGTCGAGAGCCGATACCGGCTCGTCGGCGACGACGAAGCGCGGCGACAGAGCCAACGCCCTGGCGATACCGACGCGCTGGCGCTGGCCGCCGCTGAACTCGTGCGGATAACGGTCGTAGGCATCGGCGCCGAGTCCGACGCGGGCCATCAAGGCCAGCACCTGCTCGCGGGCTTCCTTGCCGGTCGCGACGCCGTGCACTTCGAGTCCTTCTCCGACGATGCGGCCGATCTTCATCCGCGGATTGAGCGAGGCGTAGGGATCCTGGAAGACGATCTGCATGTTGCGCCGCGCGCTGCGCAGGTCGCGCGGCGTCAGCGTTGCCAGATCGACGCCGTCGAACTCGACGCGGCCAGCGGTCGGCACCAGTAGACGCAGCAGCAGGCGGCCGAGAGTGGACTTGCCGCAGCCCGATTCGCCGACGATGCCGATGGTGCGTCCTGCTCCGAACTCCAGGTTGACGTCAGTGACGGCGTGAACGCTGCGTTCGGCGCCGAACAGGCTGCCTCCGACGCGAAACGTCTTGGTAAGACCGACTGCGCGCAGCAGCGAGTTGCTGGAATCCGGCGGAGTTGCGCCGACGCCGGGCGCATTTCCCGGCGCAACGTTCACGTTAGAGGCGTTCACCAGCGTAACCCTCCGTGAGCGGCGGCGACGATGCAGGCCACGCGGCGTCCCTGGCCGAGCGGCGCAAGCGCCGGATCCACGCTCGCACACTCGGCCACCGCCGCGTCGCAGCGATCTCGGAAGCGGCAGCCCTTCGGCAACGCATTGAGTTTAGGCACCACGCCGGGGATCGTTGCCAGTGGTCCGCGCTCACGGCCAAGCCGCGGTACCGAACGCAGCAGACCCCGGGTGTAGGGATGGTGGGGATCGGCGAACACCGCATCCACCGGCCCTTCTTCGATCACGCGCCCTGCGTACATCACCAGCACGCGCTCGGCTCGCTCCGCCACCACTCCGAGGTCGTGGGTTATCAGCAGCAGCGCCATGCCGAGCCTTGCGCGCAGCGAATCGAGAAGTTCGAGGATCTGAGCCTGGATCGTGACGTCGAGAGCGGTGGTCGGCTCGTCGGCGATAAGCAGGCGCGGATCGCACGACAGCGCCATCGCAATCATCACGCGCTGGCGCATGCCGCCGCTGAGCTGGTGCGGATAACTAGCGGCACGCTCGGCAGCATCGGGCATCTCGACCAGTTCGAGCACACGCACCGCCTCTTTCCACGCATCGCTCCTGGAAAGGCCGCGATGCAGGCGCACCGCTTCGGCAATCTGATAGCCCACGGTCAGCACCGGATTGAGCGAAGTCATCGGCTCCTGAAAGATCATCGCGATCTTGGCGCCGCGTACCTTGCGCATCTCGACTTCGGGAAGTTCGAGCAGATTGGTGCCGCCCAGTTCGATGCGGCCCGCCACGATGCGGCCGGCCGGAGCCTGCACCAGTCGCAGGATCGACAGAGCAGTGACGCTCTTGCCGCAGCCGGACTCGCCGACCAGCGCCACCGTCTCGCCCTCGGCGACGTGGAAGTCAACGCCGTCAACCGCGCGCACGACGCCATCGCTGGTGTCGAATGCGGTTACCAGCCCGCGGACGTCGAGCAGATGCGTAGTGTCGCTGCCGGTCACCTGGACCTCAGTCTCGGATCGAGGATGTCGCGCAGTCCTTCGCCGAGCAGGTTGTAGCCGAGCACCGTGATCAAGATTGCCAGGCCCGGACACACCGACAGCCACCAGGCCACGCCGAGAGTGCTCTTGCCTTCGGTAAGTATGTTGCCCCAGCTCGGCTGAGGAGGTTGCACGCCGATGCCGAGAAACGACAGCGCGCTCTCGACCAGGATCGCACCGGCCACGCCGAGGATGCCGGCGACAAAAACCGGCGCCATCGCATTGGGCAAGGCGTGGCGCATGATCACCCGCGAAGGTTTCATGCCGAGCGCCTCGGCCGCGACCATGAAGTCGCGCTCGCGCAGACTCAGCACTTCGGCGCGCACCAGACGGCACACGCCCATCCACGAAGTCAGCCCGATCACCAGCATGATGTTCCAGATGCTGGCGTCCAGATACGCGATCACCGCCAGTATCAGGAAGAAGGTCGGGAACGTCAGCATCACGTCTACGAAACGCATCAGCACGGTATCGACCACACCACGGAAGTAACCGGCCACCGCGCCGAGGGTCACGCCCACCAGGCTCGAAATCCCGACCGAGACGAAACCGACCATCAGCGAGACGCGCGCTCCGAACAGCATACGGCTCAGCACGTCGCGGCCCAGACCGTCGGTGCCGAGCAGGTGCAGCGCGCACGGACCTTCGAGCACGTGGGCCGCGTCGAAGTCGCTCGGATCGTACGGCGTCAGCCACGGCGCGAGCACGGCCGCAACGAACAATACCAGGACGATCAGGCCACCGGCCACCGCCAGCGGATTACGCAGCAATCGCCTGCCCATCAGCGGTTCCTCAACCTCGGGTCGACAGCGACGTACATCAGATCGGCGAGCAGGTTGCCGAACAAAGTCAGCACCGCGCCGATCAGCGTTATGCCCATGACCACCGGATAATCGCGCATCAGCACGCTGGTGTAGAACAGTCGGCCCATGCCGGGAATCGCAAAGATCGTCTCCGCGATCACCGAGCCGCCGATCAGACCTGGAATCGACAGACCCAGAATGGTCACGACCGGCAGCAGTGCGTTGCGCAGCGCGTGACGATACACCACCACGCGCTCTGACAGCCCCTTGGCCCGCGCGGTCTGGATGTAATCCTGCCGCAGCACTTCGAGCATGCTCGAACGCATATAGCGCGACAGCCCCGCCAGTCCGGTGAGCGCCGCGATCCCCACCGGCAGGATCAGATGACGGATGCGGTCGCCGATCTGGCCGAGCAGGCTCATCGAATCGTAGTCGAGCGAGCGCAGTCCCGAGATCGGCAGCCAGCCCAGTTGCTCGCCGAAGAGCATCATCGCCAGCAACGCCACCCAGAAACTCGGCATCGCGAAACCGACGAACACGAACACCGTCGTGGCCCGGTCGACCAGCGAGTACTGCCGCGACGCCGAGTAGATCCCGATCGGGATGGCCAGGCCGAGAATCAGCGTCAGGTCCAGAACGTTAAGGAACAGCGTGATCGGCAGCGCTTCGGTGATCTTGTCGAGTACCGGACGGCGATCGCGCGAGAACGAGGTGCCCAGATCGCCCTTGACGATGCGCCCAAGCCACAGGCCGTACTGCACGTAGAGCGGCTGATCGAGGCCGTAGAACTTCTCGAGCCTCTCTCTGGCTTCCGGGCTCGCCTTCGGGTTCAGGTCGGTCATCAGATCGACCGGCGTTCCAGGCGCCATCGCCATCACCAGAAACGACACGAAGCTGATCCCGAGCAGCAGCGGAACGAAACCGGCAAGACGTTTGGCGAGGTAGGAAAGCATCGTCGGCGCTTGGTCAGGGCGTGATTGTGTACTTCTGCGAGGCGCTCGGAACGTACCACTGCGGGAAGTTCCACGAAATACCGGCCGGCGCCTCTTCGATTCCGTGGAAACGCGACGCCACGATCGGCAGCGAGTCGGGCACGTACAAGAAGGTGTAGGGCTGCTCCTCGACCAGGATCTCCTGGAGACGGTCGTAGATGCGCCGGCGCTCGGCGTCGTCAAAAGTGCGGCGGCCCTTTTCCAGCAGTTCGTCGGCTTCGGCGTTCTTGAAACCGACGAAGTTGAACTGCTTGTAGCCGGTCTTGGACGAGTGCCAGATGTCGTATTGATCCGGATCCAGCGACAGGCTCCAACCGAGCACGATCGCGTCGAAACGGCGCTTGTCGATGAAGTCGTTGATGAACGCCGACCATTCGACCACCCGCACCGCGACGTCGATGCCGATGTCGCGCAGGCGCTTCTGGATCACCGTGGCGGTCTTCAGACGCTGGTCGTTGCCCTGGTTGGTCAGGATCTTGAACGAGAACGGCTTGCCGTCCTTGTCGAGAATGCCGTCGCCGTCGCTGTCGCGCCAGCCGGCCTCGGCCAGCAGCGCCCTGGCCTTGGCTGGATCGAACCCGTACGGCCTGAGGTTCTTGTTGAGCCAGGCGGTTCCCGGACGATACGGCCCCTCGGTGGCCTGGCCGAGCCCGAACAACACCACGTCGACGAGTTCCTGTTTGTTGATCGCGTAGGTGAAGGCCCGTCTCACACGCACGTCCTGGAACAAAGGGTTGTCCAGGTTGTACCCCATGTACGTGTAGCTGTTGGAGACGTATCGGTACTTGCGAAAGTCGCGGTCGAAGATCCCCGATGAGGTCTGGCGTCGGAACTGGAGCGGCGTCAGTCCCATCATGTCGAGACCGCCGGATTTGAGTTCGAGAAACTGCGTCGATTCGTCGGGAATCACCCGATAGACGACCTGCGCGACGTGGGCCCGGCCGCGATAATAATCGGGGTTGACCCGCAGCGTGAACCTGGTGTTGCGTTCCCAGGACTCGAATATGTGCGAGCCGAGCCCGACCGGATGCTGCGAGAAGTCGCTCTCGTTGATGTCCTTGCCTTCGAGCAGGTGGCGCGGCAGCACCATCATCGAGTTCCACGACGCCAGCGCCGGCGCGAACGGCTTTTCGTAGGTGACGCGGAAGTCAAAATCGCCGAGCAGCTCGAAGCGCTGCACCTGTTTGTAGTCCTCCGCGTAGGCGGTCATCGTCTTCGGGTCGCGAATCGTGTCGAACGCGAACTGTACGTCGCGCGCGGTGAACGCCACGCCGTCGGTCCAGTGCACGTCACGCCGCAGGTGGAAGGTGATCTGCAGACCGTCCGGTGACACTTCCCAGCTGCTGGCCAGGCGCGGCTCCAGGTGGCTGAGGGTCTTGTCGTATTCGAGCAGGCCGTCGAACAGATAGCCCGCGTACTCGTGCGAGGAGCTGTCGGAGGCCAGCATCGGGATCAGCGTCGAGCCGTCACCGATGGTGCCGAAAACTATCGCGTCACCGTAGGCCGGCGCGGCATCGAGTGTTGCGGGTACAACCGCCGCGAGCGGCGACTTTTCCCGGGCTGGCCGCGCTTCTTCCGCGCCTTTTCCGCAGCCGTACAGCAGCACCGACGCCGCTGCCAACGTCGCGAGCGCAAGTGCGAGTGCCGCCGGACCCGACGCCTTGCGTTCAGCCACCGGCGCTCTCTTTGTCCATGTCGACGACGGCAGCCTGCTCGGGCCTCTGGATGCGAAAGGCCTCCGGCGTCAGATCGACCTTGCGCCACACGTTCTGGTACGTCAGTCCGAGCTTTCCTCCGTCGGAAAAAGACACCGCCATGCGGCGCGCAACCCTGACTCCGTCCAGGTCGAGATAGTCGAAGTAGGTGACTTCGACCTCACGCCCGCTGCGCGCGTCGATCACGCGCAGTCGCACCGGATCCCAGTACTCGAGGTCGAGCCAAAGTTCGAAACTGCCGCCGTGGGGAAGACTGCGACGCCAGAGCCAGGCGCCGTCGGCACTCTCGACCGAGCCTCCTCGATCAGCGCCGAGCAGAGGCGGAAGCCCGCGAACCAGGGCCGCCAACTCGGAGGGCGACAACGGCACGCCGGTATAGTGGCGGATGTTTTCCGCGGTCGCCTTGCCTTCGTAGTAGATCTTCTTGCGCCGATCGAAGGCCGCAAGTCTTTCGCCGTCGGTGGCTACCGTGTAGCTGACACCGAACGGATTCATGACGTCGATGCGAACGCTGGCCGGCGCGAGCACCGCGATCATCTGCGAAGAGCGGAAATGCTGGGTGGGACTCCGGTAGTCGAGCTTGGCCTCGGCGCGAAAAGAACCCAGCCTGCGGTCGCGGCGTTCGAGCATCTCGACGATATCGACGGGAGTCGGAGCGGCTGCGACGGCGAGCGATGGTCCGGGCGATGCGGGTACCAATGGCGTGCACGCGGCCAGTCCCGACACGCCGAGCGGCCACGCCAACGCGAAAACGACCCAGACCCGGCGGGTACTGCTAGAGAGACCCACCGGCGGTCTCACTGGGCTTGCCCGCCCACTTACGGCGAATGTTGTCGATCTTTTCCAGCAGACGTCGGCGCTGCTCGGCATCCTCGGTGCGCGCTTCGGCGTCGCGATAGGAACGCAGCGCATCAACCTCGCGTCCCATCCGCAGATGGGCGTCGCCAAGGTGCTCGACAATGACCGGTTCGTGGCCGGCCAGATCCACCGCGCGCTCGAGTTCGTTCACCGCGTTCTTGTAATCGCCGCGCTGGTAGAAGACCCAGCCCAGGCTGTCGATTACCGCGCCGTTGTTGGGATGCAGGGCCAGTGCGCGGCGGATCAGGCTTTCGGCTTCGACGAGGTTCTCGCCACGCTCGGCATAACTGAAGCCGAGATGGTTGAGCGCATCGCCGTTCTGAGGGTTGATCTCGATCACGCGGCGCAGCGACGCGATCGCCTTTTCCTTGTCCCCCGCCTCGTCGTAGAGCCACGCCATCGCGTAGAGGTATCCGTCATTCTGCGGCTCGCTGTCCGACAACGTGCGCGCCGTCGCGATCGCCTCGTCGTAGTGCTTACCGTCACGGTAGAGTCCGATCAGACGGCGCAGCCCGTCGGAGTTGCCGGGCGCATTGCGCAGCATCTGCTTGACGGCGTCGATGGCCGCCTCCGGATGTCCTTGTTCTTCCAGCACGCTGCTCAGGAAGAGTCGGGCGTCGACGTAGCGTGGTGCGCGTGCGGAAACCGCGCTCAGTTCGGCCGCGGCCCCATCCATGTCACCCACCTTGTCGTAGGCCAGGGCCAGCCAGTAACGAATCTCGTCGTCGCCGGGTCTGGCCGCCAGCACCACGTCGAGATCGAGGATCGTCCTCAGATAGTCGCCGCGTTGAAAGTGCACCAGTCCTATCTTCGCGCAGGTCGCAAGCGGATCCTCGTCGAAATCGACCAGGCGTTCGTAGCGACGCAACTTCGCCTCGATTTCCGGGTCATCTTCCTTCAAAGGTCCGATCTGAGAACGCGCGGCTTCGAGTCCGGGATTGAAGTCGACGGCCTTGTTGAACGCCTCGACGGCCTTGCCCCGAAGGTTGAGCCGTTCGTAAACGAAGCCCATCTGCAGGTGGAGTTCGGCAATCGAGGGATTGAGCCGCACCGCGTGACGGAAGGTTCTCAATGCCTCGTCGTATCTGGCCGAGGCCGCCAGCGCCTTGCCGAGGCCGAAGTTGGCCATGAAAGAATCGGGGTTGAGCGCGATAGCCCGTTCCAGGACTTCGACCGCTTCGCCGTGACGCGTAAGGCGACTGTAGACGGCCCCGAGCAGCACCAGCGCTTCCTCGTTTTCACGGTCGAGTTCCAGGATTTTCTGGTACTCGGTTGCCGCTTCGTCGTACTGCTGCAGAGCGAGCCTGAGCTTAGCCATCAGCAGTCGTGCTTCAACGCTGGTCGGCTCCAGCGTACTCAGAGCGCTCGCATGCTCGAGAGCGCGCCGCAGGTCACCGCTGCGGATATAGAGTGTGGCCAGATCTTCGCGCAGCTTGGGCTGGCGCGGATTAAGACTCACGGCGCGCAGCGTCTCGCGCGTAGCGGTCTGGTAATCCCCGTCGAAGCGCGCCACCAGGGCCGCGAGAAAATGGCCGGCCGCACGATCGTTGTCGTCGAGACCGGGAGCCTCGGCGAACCGCTGCCCGGTTTCCCAAGAGGCCGCAGCGTGACGCCCCGGTCCGTGCATCGTCGAAGGGAAACGGCCGGTGACGCTGCAACCGGAGGCGAGCATCAACGCCGCGATGCCTAAGCAGACGACGGGGTAGCGCAGCGGTTGGAGCGCCTTCAGCAGGGGTTCGTGCATCGGAAAGAGGGCAACCCTACCACGCGGCGAGTTGCAGGAACAATTCAACCGCGCGGCCGTCAAAGTGGAGCCGGAAAGACATTTGCGCGCGGGACTCACGCCGGTTAAGCCCTCCCGCAATGATCCTGCAGAAGATACTGCGCTGGCTACTCTCGGTCTTTCCCGCAGAGATGATGCAGGGCTGGCGTCTGGTGAGGCCCGACCTGGTACTGTGGACAGCGCTCTCCGCCCTGCTGTCGGTTGCGGCGCTCGCCCTTCCGGCCGGCAGCGAAGACCCCGCCCCGGTTCTGCCTGCGATCATCGGCCTCACCACGGCTCTGGTCACCGCAACCCTGCCTCCCGTGCTGTTCACCGCAGCCGCGACCGGCGGGGAAGTCACGTGGGGACAAGTGTGGCGTTATCTGCTGCTCAGAGCGCCGATAATGCTGGCCTACTGGATTCTTGCGTTGCTCGTCGCGTTGGTCCCCGCGGTAGTCGTCGGCACGATCTTCAGCGTTGCGCTCGAAGGCACCACGGCGGAAATTCCGCTGAGCGCCTTCAGTGCCGTGCTGGTGTTTCTCCTCTTCGCCGTGCGCTTCAGCTTCCTTCCATTTCTGGCCATCCTCCACGAGCGCGGGCAAATCGCCGAAGCTCTCTGGAACGTGCCGCGAGCGCCGCGGCTGGGGATATTCGCGTGGCCGCTGGTGGCGAGCGCGAGGCTGACCGAAACGGTACGCTGGCGCCTGACGCCTTATGTCCTGCTGATCGGGATCGTCCCTAATCTGCCGCGCATGGCCGGAACCACGCTGCAACTGCCAGCCGAATTGCTCTGCCAGATTCTCGCCCTTACGGTCCAGGGCGTGCTCTACACCTACTTTCGCGCCCAGGCCCAGGCTCTCGGCCTGCCGGCTGCCGTGCTGATCGAAGCCGAACGCCCCTTGCAGTGATCAGTGTTCGTGGCCGTGACCGTCTTCGTGGTCATGGCCGTCTTCGTGGCCGTGATCGCAGTCGGCCAGAGAGCCGATCCATACTTCGCCGCCTTCGAAGTGCTCCTTCTTCCAGATCGGTGCCACCAGCTTGAGACGGTCTATGCAGAAGTGGCAGGCCTCGATGGCCTCGCGGCGATGTGGCGCTGACACCGCGATGACTACGCTCGCTTCGCCGAGAGGTACCACGCCGATGCGGTGGACAATCGCCACCTGCGTGAGTTCCCACCGCGAGCGCGCCTGCTCTCCGATTTTTCCAAACTCCGAAACGGCCATCTCGGCGTAGGCTTCGTATTCGAGCTGCATTACACGGCGGCCGCGGTTGGTCGCGCGCGTGGTGCCAATGAAGGTCACGATCGCACCGGCGTCCGGGTCGCCTACCGCCGCCGTCACACTCTCGATCGAAATCGGTTCTTCAATGATACGAAACACGGCTCTCTCCAGTTCCGCCTGCTACAGGCGGGATGATGGCAACCTCGTCGCCGGCCTTCAGGCGGTACTCGTTGCCGACGTACTCTCGATTCACCGCGACTCTTATCGAGCCGGCCCCGAGTGCGAACAAGCTGTGCCTCTCGGCGAGCAGCGCCAGCAGTTCGCCGACTCCGGTACCGTCTCCGCAATCGACGTCCTCGCTCTTGCGCCCGAGCCTCTCGCGCACGATGCCGAAGTACAGGACCTGAACTTTCACCGCGAAGAACCCTCCACGACCACCGGCCGCGCCAGCGCCGCCACGTGGCCGAGCTGCGGAATGATCAGCCGCTCCATCGCCAGCCGGCACGCGGCGGTCGAACCCGGCATGCAGAACAGCGCCGTGGAGCCGACCGTGCCGGCCACCGCTCGCGACAGCATCGCGGCCGCGCCGATCTCGCCGAAACTGAGCATGCGAAAGAGCTCGCCGAAGCCGTCGATGCGCTTGTCGAGCAGCTGCGAGACCGCTTCGTAGGTGTTGTCACGCGCGGCGATGCCGGTCCCGCCGTTAGTGATCACCGCGTCGATGTCGCCGCGAGCGACCAGGGCGACGACGGCTTCGCGCACCAGCGCGGGATCGTCGCGAACGATTCGCCGGTCCACCACTTCGTGCCCTGCCGCTTCCAGATGGCGCCGGATTTCGGTGCCGGAGCCGTCGGTCTCGGTAGTGCGGGTATCGCTGACGGTCACGATCGCGCAGCGCACGCCGGCTCGATCATCGCGGTGGTGCTGAGAGTGCGCCGAGGCACCGTCAGACGCGGAGGCAGCTGCGCCGCCGCCGTGGGACGAAGATTTTCGCGTACCGTGACCGGTTGGAGCGTGACTCACCGGCCTCTAATTCCACAGGCACGAGCCCCGTCCAAGCCATTGCACACCTTTTGTCCGCTCTCGCATCCGGGCTATACGAGCGCGCATGCCCCCGTCCTCCGATCCCACGTCGAGCCCGGCCGCGACGACGCCAAGCCTCTACCTGGAAACCTACGGCTGCCAGATGAACGTCGCCGACAGCGAGTTGATCACCGGCGTGATGCAAACCCGCGGCTACCGCAGCATCAGCGACCCCGCGCTGGCCGACGTCATCCTGCTCAACACCTGCGCGATCCGCGAGCACGCCGAAGACAAGGTTGCCAACCGCGTGCGACAGCTCATTTCGGTGCGACGCAGTGACAGGCCGGTGCGCATCGGGCTGGCCGGCTGCATGGCCCAGCATCACCGCGACCGCCTGCTCGACGCAATTCCGGGGCTCGACTTCATCGTCGGTCCGGACGGCTACCGGCGCCTGCCCGATCTTCTCGAAGCCGACCAGCCGACAGCGGCCGTGCAACTCGATCGCAGCGAAACCTACCACGACATAGTCCCGGTGCGCGGCGAAGGACTGCGCGCGTGGCTCACCATCATGCGCGGCTGCGACCGTTTCTGTACCTTCTGCGTGGTGCCGTTCGTGCGCGGCCGCGAACGCAGTCTGCCGGCCGACGTGCTCATGAACGAACTGCGCCACATCGCCGAACAGGGCTACAAGGAAGTGATCCTGCTCGGCCAGACCGTCAACGCCTACCGTCACGACGGCGTCGATTTCGGCGAACTGCTGCGCAGAACCTGCGAGGTCGAGGGAATCGAACGGGTCCGTTACACTTCGCCGCACCCGGCCGATTTCACCGACTCGACCATCGAGGCGATGACCGAGTGCACCAAACTGGCACCGTACATCCACCTGCCGTTGCAGAGCGGCTCCGATCGCATCCTCAGTGACATGCAGCGCGGTCACACCGTTGCCGAATTCCGCGCGCTGGTAAAACGTCTTCGCAGCGCAATCCCGGGTCTTGCGCTGTCCACCGACATCATCGTCGGCTACCCCGGCGAGACCCAGGAAGACTTCGAAGCAACTTCGAGCTTGATGGAAGAAGTCGGCTTCGACCACGCCTTCCTGTTCAAGTACTCGCCGCGCGAAGGAACCCGCTCGTTCAAGACGCCGGAGATACTCTCGGAACAGGAAAAGGGGCGCCGCCTCGAACGCCTGATCGCCGAGCAACTGGCCCGCACGCTGCGTATTCATCAAACCCTGCTCGGAAGCGTCGTTGAAGTGCTCGTCGAGGGCTCGGCCAAGCGCCAGCCGCAGTGGCTGGCCGGCAAGGATCTTCAGTACCGAACCGTCTGCTTCGAACCTGCCGGTGCCAGTCCCGGCGATGTCGTGACGGTACTCGTAGAATCCGTAACGTCCCACACATTGAGCGGACGCCAGATCACCAACGCGTGAGCGCGGCCTCAATCGCCGCTGAACCCTACATCGCCGAAGGAGAGGCGCGTGGTCGAGGCCGGATTGCCAGCTCGGCGCTTCAGAGCAGGTGTCTGGTGAGAAAGGTCCCGAGCCTCTGCGCAAACCAGTCGGGATCTTCCTGGTAGATGCCGTGCCCGCGGCCGGGAACGATCTCGAGTTCGCTGCCGCCAATGGCGCGGCTCAGGATCACCGACCCGCCCACTCCGAGAAAATCCTTGTCGCCGACGATGATCAGCGTCGGCACCTGAAGCGCGCGCAGTCGCTCGGTCAGCGGATCGGTATTGAGGCTGCGCATGGCCTCGATCACCGGCACGATGCCCGGGCCGTCGGGCACCGCGACCTTCTCCGGGTTGGCGCCCATCAGCTGCATCAACGCCGCGCCGCCCTTGTCGCGCGCCACCTCGATGCACTGCGAGTACCACCCGGCTGCCTTGTCGTTGCACGCGCTGGAGGTACCGATCAGTCCCAACGCCGATACGCGTTCGGGAAAATCCAGCGCCGTCTGCTGGGCGATCACGCCGCCCGCCGAGTGTCCGATCACTGCCGTGCGGGCAATTCCGAGCGCGTCGAGCAGGCCGACCAGATCGGCAGCAAGATCGTGACGCGAACAAGGTTCCTGAAGCGCCGTGGTCGAACCGTGGGCGCGCAGGTCGTAGCGCAACACTCGAAAGCCCTGGGCCGAAAGAACCCGGGAAACCGAGGACCAATGCTCGAGCGAAGCAACCAGGCCGTGAACGAAGGTGACCACCGGCGCGTCGGCGGCTCCGGCCAACTCGTAACGGACGCTCAGCTTTCCGACTCTCGCTGTTTTTCTCGAACTGGGAACATTCACCGGCTCATTTCTCCTCGAATGGACTCTCGACAAAAGCGAGGGCCTGGTCCGACCAGGCAAAGGCTTTGATGGTTCTGACTTCGCGGCCGTAGACCGAAACCACGATCTGCAGCGCATCAGGATATGAAGGTTCGCCAAACGGCGTGGCCTGGGCCGTGTCCTCGGCCGAAAAATACGCGTCGTGGTCGGGGTGTGAGTGGTAGAAGGCCAGCAACGACGAACCGGGGGCGTCGGCCATCTCGAGCGCGACGCGCAGGTCTCCCGGATGGCCCGCATAGGCTATACGCGCGGTTCGCGGATAGCGCTGCGGATCCTTGGCGTGCATCTCGTCCTGGATGTTGCGCACCCGCATGACCCGCTGCTGCCCCATCGCTTCAGCGACCACGACGCCGCAGCACTCGTTGGGAAACTCCTCGACACAGTGGCGTCGAATTTCATCCATCACCGTGCAGCTGAGTGTAGGCATCTTCATCATGCGTTCTTCAGGCGGGGCCGGAACGTGCCTTGACGAGTGCCAGAAGCACGCGGTTGGCGGAAACGTCGATGCCGTGCACATCGCCGCGGCGCACCACTTCTCCGCAGATGGCGTCGATCTCGGTAGGGCGGCCGCGTTCGAGGTCCTGCAGCATCGAGGAGCGGTGCTCGACGGTCGGCGGCAGCAGTTTGCCGTAGAAGTGGCCGCGATACTCGGCCGCGCTTTGCCAGCGGAGCAGGACCTGCTCGGCCCTCGCCACCGCGTAAGCCTCGTCGATCACACGGTCCATCACGCGCCGAAGCTGCTCGTCCTCGGCCAGGCGGCCGTAGTTGAAACCGAGCAGAGCGCCGAGCGGGTTGAGCGCCGCGTTGTAGAACACCTTACCCCACATCGCCGCGACGATGTCTTCGGTCGCATGACAGCTCACGCCAGCCGCATCGAGAACGGCGGCCCAGCGCTCGGCGCCCGGATCGCGACCGCCGCTTGGGTGTCCGATCAGCAGCGGTTCGGCCTCCACCGTGACTCGCACCCGGCCAGGCTGCGTAATCTCACCGCCGAAAATCACCCGTGCGGCCAGAGAGCGCTCGGCGCCAAAAACGGCCGCCAGCCGCTCGACGTTGCCGAGACCGTTCTGCAGCGAAATGGCGTGGCCGTGGCGGGCCAGGCGACCGGGACCGAGCGCCGACACCAGTGCCTCGGTCTGGAAGGACTTGCAGGCGACCAGAACGCAGTCGTAGCCGAAACCGGCGGCGCCGGGATCATCGAAGGCGTTCTTAGGTACAGCGCGATGGCGGCCCCAGATTCCGTCGACTTCGATGCCGCCGACGACCGGACGGGCTATCGCCCGCAGATGTTCTCCACGGCCCAGAACGTCGACCTCAAGGCCGGCCTCGGCCAGCAGGCAGGCCACAACCGAACCGATCGCGCCACAACCGGCCACCAGGACTCTTTCATTCATGGCGGCAACCGTCGGTCATTGGGTTCCCCCGTGCATCCCGGTCCGCTATCGGAACAGGCTCCCCGATGTGATTCCTGCGCGGAACACGCCGCCTCTTCATTGCCAAACTGCATCCATCGACAGTGTCTGTTTGACGCACTGCGACGAATGCTGTAAAAGCGCGGGTTTCTCAGACTTTTTCTCACAAGGTACCGACTATGGAAGAGACAGTATCGTCGACACGCATGGAGCGCTTTCTCAAGCCCAAGGCGGTCTCGTCGCGCAAGCTCGCACGCGACGCCCAAGGCCGCTTGCTGATGGCCGAGGAGAGCGCGCTCGACGTCGACCGCATCCGTGACGCCGGCATCACCGTGACCGACCTCGGTCAACGAGTCCGGGTCTACACCTCGGACATGACCAAGCAGCTCGCCTCGTACATCATTCCTGCCGAAGTCTCGCAACTGAGCGCCGACGCGGCCAAGCCGTCCGATGGCGCCAAGGTTCAGGTGGGACGCCTGATCGCGCTCGGCGGTCTGTACATTCGTCACAACCCCGGCCTGCGAGAGATCGGCATCAGCGACCGCGGCGACATAATGCTGCGCCAGGACGCCGAAACTGCAGAAGATCCCACGGTCGGCCCGGTTCTCAACTCCCACAACACCACCCAGTCCACGCTGACCGAACGTCTGGTGGCACGCATCGACAAGAAAACCCACGACCGCGACGTCAAGGAGGCCCGTGCCTGGCTCGAAGCCATGAACGTGCTGTCCGAAGAAAAGACGTTGCGTGCCCGCTTCCTGTCAGGCGGCGTGCAGTGCGAACATCGCGGCAACGTCGCCCAGCTCTACCGCACCACCCAGGCCAACTTCTTCCAGCTCAACGACCCGGTGGCCCTCGAACTCCAGACCGCGCTGGAAGAGCGCTTCCGCCTCCTCGAAAAGCCCGTCCCGATGGTGAGGGTGATCTCGGTTGTCGGCATCCCGCCCAACGAACGCGCCTACAAGGAGTTCGTCGCCCAGCTCAAGGCCCGCAAGCAGAACCCCATGACGCTGGGTCTGCCGAGCCGACTGCGTGACTCGCAATTTTTCGACGGAGCCTCCAAGTCACTGCCACCTTCGTGCTTCCTTTACGCTTGTCCGCTGGAAGAGATCGGCGACGCGATCTACGTGATCACGATCAACACCGACTACCACGGTGAGGTCAAGAGCCGCGGCATCCACGCCGGCGTCTCGACCGTGATGGCCCGCGCCGAAGTGCTGTCTGCCCACGCCTCGTGCGCGATCCTGAGCAGCACCGGCGGTGCCACGGTCATGCTCGGCGCCAGCGGGGCCGGCAAGACCGACGGAGCCACCTTCTGGGCCGAACGCAACAGCCACGACCGGCGCCTCGAACTCGAACGGCGCTACGCCATCGAGCACAAGAACGACCGCAAGAAAGCCAAGGAGATCCTCGCCGTCGTCGGGTACATCTGCCAGGACGACTGGGTCCACATCGTCCCTTCGGGCAAGTCACAGTGGGACGCATGGCCTTCGGAGCGCTTCTTCTACATGCGATCGCGCGGCCTGCTCGGCCGCGACCTCATCCTCGCCGAGACCGAGCCGATCATCGAAAACGCCACCGGCGACTACGGCGCAGCCGGTGACCGCGGCGGTCTCGGGCGCGTCACTCACGAATACCCCGACGAGAGACTGCTCTACGATCCCGACTCCGACACCTACTACTGCGATCGCGACGTGCACCAGATCTCGACGGTGATGCTGCTCGAACGCGATACGGAGTACGACTTCGTCATTCGCCGCCTCAGCCAGAGCCAGGCACTGGAATTCCTTCTCAAGGGCGGCGCGCCCGACGGGTCGTTCCAGCCTTTCTACAATGACTACACCGACCTCTCGAGTCTGCTGATCAGCCAGGGCGTAGTAGGCGATCGCCTGCTCGCCGCCTACGATGCCGCCAAGGCCGGCGACGTCGCTGCGCTGATGAACGGCGACGAAGCCCTCGGCCGCATCGTCCTGGATCGCCTCGAAGCCCAGATCGACATCTGGAAGTTCTTCCTCGCCGACGTCCCGGTGTTCGTCGTCAACGGCGTGCATGGCCGCGACCTGGCTCAGGACGTCCTGTGGTACGCCTCCGAACACCCCGGGTTCCTCAAGCCCGGCAAGGAAAAGTCGGTTGCTGAGTTCCGCACTCTGATGAACACCACGTATCACGTCGAGTACGACGCGAGCGGAAACTGGATCGCGAAGAAAGAAACCGTCTGACGTTCGCCGCGTCGAGGGTGTGACGCAAATCACGCCTTCGACGTTCGCGAACTCCGCGTGTGACGTCGATCACATACCCACGCCTCTCACGACTCCAGGTCGCGGCGGAAACTCCTAAACGACTTTGGTGAAGTCGGTCACTTTACCCCCTTACCCGCCTTCTTTCCTCCATCCCCCCTGTGTACCATCATGACGCGAACGCGGGCGGGGAGCATCGGGCGTTCGTCAGCATGGATTCCGCGCTGTTTTTTGGGGGAAGATGAGGCCCAAGTGCATAATCTGATACGTGATGACGTAACGACGTTCCTGCGCCGCTCAAGCCTTTTCCGAAATCTCGACGAAGCCCATCTTGATGCGCTGGCGCTCAAGGCCCAGTCGGCGGAATTCCGCGCAGGCCAATTCCTGATGCGCACCGGGGAACAGGGCGACGCGATGTTCATCGTGACCAGCGGACACGTCAAGGTCGCAACGACTTCAGACCACGGCGCCGAACTTCTGATCAACATCGTCGAACCGGGAGGCGTCGTTGGAGAATTCGCTCTGCTTGACGGCGGCATGCGCTCGGCAGACGTCGTTGCTCTCGAAGACGTCAAGGCCGTCAAACTGCCCCGCAGCGCCTTCCTGAGTTTCCTGGAAACCCATCCGCGAGCGTGCATCCATCTCCTCAAGATACTTACCGATAAATTGCGCCTCACGACCCGGCTCGCCGAAGATGTCGCATTCCTCAGCTTAGCGACCAGGCTCTACCGTCATATTCTCGTACTGGCCAAACTTCACGGCAAGGAAACCGACAAAGGCTTGCTCATCAAGCACAAGATGCCGCAGAAAGAACTGGCCTCCGCCATCACCGCTTCGCGCGAATCGGTAAACAAACAACTCCAGTCCTGGTCCAGTCTCGGTCTCGTCGAGACTCGGACCGGCTCGATCCTGATCAAGAACAAGCGAGCACTGGCGCGCGAAGCCGAGAACCACTAGCGCTTCCGCCGCCGGCCTCGGACGTGCAGGCGCCTAGAGCCGCGAAGACGAATCGTCGGCAGTAGTGTCCTAAACTAGCGCCGCCATCTCTTCTTCCACGCGTTGCACCCAGTAATCCGCGCCGATACCGGCAAACAGGACACGAGCCTCTTCGAGCCGCGGCAACCGTCGAGGATCACCTGCCGAACGATGGCGCCCGTCCTCGTAGCGTGCCAGCCCCTCGTCGTAGGGCATGCTCATGGCCGCCGCGACCGCTGCGCCGCGGGCCCAGGCGCGACGGGCACGGGCATGTTCGCCTCGAAGCCAAAGCCTCAGACCGCGCCACACCCATGCCTGCCCGCGTCCGACCGGCATGCGGCGAGCGAACTTCCAAAGCGTACTGTCAAGGTCCCTGGCCATGCGCGCCAAGTGGACATCCTCGTCCCACCAAAGACGTTCCTCTACGCCTGCTGCGATCACCTGCCGGTCACCTTTTCCAACATCCCGCTGAGCGGCTTCCATTAGCCGCAGAGCGACCTCAATCAGAAACGTGTAGCCAAAGATGGCGTAAGGCAGCAAGAACGGAGCCGTTCCAATCATGGCATACCCTTGTTCGAGTAAGTGACGCGCGCTTACTGCGTCACCCTCTCGAAGTACGGCCACGGCACGCGTACCAAGCGCGACGAATCCGGAAGCAAGGTCGCCGAAATCGCCGAGATCGCCGCCCAGCTTCGCTTCAGCCTTGTCCAGCATAGCCAACGCTTCCTGATGGCGACCGGATGACAACTCGCAGAACGACATCCCGAGATAAGACCACGCTTCGTCCCGGAGATCGCCGCGAAGGTGCGCGGAGTGTTGGACGCGCGAAAAATATTTCAGGCCACGCTCAATACGCAAACAGATCATCATGAGCACGCCCATCGCCAACAAAACGTGCTCAACCCAGCGGGTATCGCCTGTCTCTTCAAGTATGCCGAGACTACTCTCGAGCACTGCAGAGGCCTCATCCCAACGGGCCCGCCCCACAAGATACAAACCGCGCAAAAACAACACCCTCCCCAGTGTCGAAGGCGTGCGAATGCTCTCTGCCGCGCGCCTTGCAATTTCGAAGTAGTGCTCCGCGACGCGGTCGCCGAACGGTATCCCGGCCGCCAGTCCGAAGTACGCGGCGCTATTCGCCAGTTCGTCGCACGCCCCGGCACTTTCCGCGGCGTTGAGAGCACGCAGGTTACTAAGAAACCCAGCCTCCAACTCATGCCTCGCGAAGAATCCGTAGGCGAGCCTTCCGCTAATCGACGACTCCTCTTTCAACGCGGCGACACGAATTGAATCGAGTCGGACCGCCGCGGTCGCCGGGGCCATGATCGCCGCCGGCAACAAGCGGTTGGCTAACTGCCTCACGGCAGCGCTGGCTATGAAGACGTACCGTTTCGCGCGCGAAGAAGGCAACCCGCGCCCGAGCAGATCCACGGCGATCATCAGATTGTGCAGCCCCTCCCGCTGCCGCCCGTTGAAAAGTTCTGCTTCCCCTATTTGCCGATGCCAGCGCGACATTCGCCTCGCCTCGACAAGGCCAGGCAGTAACTTCGCAGCTGTCAGCGCTTCGGAAAACAATTCGATCGCGTCCGCGTTGGCAAACAAACGCATACACTGTTCACCGCCGGCCTCCATCGCCTCCACGGCCCGAGTCAGGACTTCGGCCTTCGGGATCTGCTGATCGATCGCACGCCCCCAGTGACGGGCAAGCACAACGGCCGATTCTCCCCGCTCACTCGAACGCTCGGCCACGACGCGATGAAGGCTGCGGCGCAGCATGAAAGGGATACTGTCATAGACTACCCTCTCCATGATGGCGTGCCTGAACATAAAAACACCATCGCGATCGACGACACGAACCACGAGACCAGCGGAAACCAGTCCCTCCAACTCACCGTCTATTTCGCTGGCATCCCGCCGCGCCGGATCGATCACAGAGACGTCGGCAGCAGTGAATGTATAACCAAAGACAGCAGCGTTTCTGAGAACCATGCTTGCACTATCGCTCAGCATGTCGATACGACCACGGACCAGGCCTTCTACCGTAGCGGGAATGGGTAGCCGCTCCATTTCCAGAGGCGACATCGCCAGACGGCACTCGTCGCCATAAACAGAGAGCGCCTTCTCGCCGCGCAGCAGTCCCAGCAGTTCCTCCGTGAAGAACGGGTGGCCCTTGCAGCGTTCAAACAAAAAACGCACGAGCGAAGCACCCACGGTGGCAACGCCCAACCGGCGTTCGGCCAACTCCGCCACTGCATCACTCCCCAGACCTCCCACGACGATGTGGCTCACCCCGGCAGCGGACAGCAGATTCCGATAATCGGCGTTCTGGCTCGGCCTCGAGGTAACGACGAGCAACAACGACGCCGAGGCCTGCGCCGCGGTGCGCAGCAAGGTCCACGATCGGGCGTCGAACCAATGGGCATCTTCCAACATGATGACCCGAGGCCGGACACGTAGCGCCGCCGAAGACTGGCTCCCGACCGCCGATGGCCGGGAACGCGACAGCAGAACGCGCAAGACCAGCGCCGCAGTCTGCTCGACGCGCGCTTGAGGTGACAGTTTGACCGTCCACCCGTTGTCCTTGAACGGAGACCCCAGAACATCGCCGAGCAGCGGCGCCACGCGGCGCGCGTGCGACGCCTCCAAACCGCACGACCGCTCAAGCCGCGAGGCAATGGCCGTGACTTCGAGTGACCCCGAGATGCGGTCGGCATCCGCAGCCTGGTCACGCGCATCGCTCGGCATCGACAGCCCGAGCAGCGTGATCACGATCGCTCGCCACACGTAGAACGGCACACGACTTTCTATCGACTCACCGTACCCGGTCACGACCTCCAGACCGTGATCGCTCGCGGTATCGGCAACGAACATCGCCAGACGTGACTTGCCGATTCCGGCCTCGCCCTCGAGGACGATAGTGCTTCCCTGCCCGTCCTTTTCCAGAGCGCTAAGCGCATTCTCCAGTTGCGCGCATTCACTCTCGCGTCCCACCAGGGCCCCGGCCGAGATCCGCCTTGTCTGCCCATACCCGATCGGTTTGAAGACCTCGACAGAGCCTGACCTACCGCGCGGGCTGAGCATCAGCGCCGGACCAAAAAGTACTCCACCCCGTGAAGCCTGCCGCGTAGCGGCATCGCAAAGCACAGTTCCACGAGCCGCATTCATCAGACGGGCGGCAACATTGACTGCATCGCCTATCATCGTGTACTCGCAGCGAGTGTCGCTCCCCACACAGCCGCAGAACGCGCCGCCGGTAGTAACCCCGATAGAGACTTCAATCCCGCCGTCGGCTAACTCGTCGAGCAAAGACATCGCCGCGCGCGAAGCGCGAGCGGCATCGTCTTCATGGGAATGCAGAGGCAGGCCAAATGCGGCCAGAACGGCGACCCCGCCACCGTGCGCGCCGACACGGGCCATATCGCCGCCGAAGCGCCCTATGCGGTTCAAGACCCGGGCTACGGCATCGACGAGACGCGAGACATCCACGACTCCATCCAGGTCCAGACCCACGAACACGACCGTAAGCGTGCGCAGTTCCGCCAACCACATGTTTGATTGCGTAGAGGCACGAACTCGCACGACGCGCGGAACATAGCTCAACAATGACGGCGCAAGTTGGAGGTCCATCCCGGCTTCCACCAAAATCGAAGGCCGTGATAGCGCTTCGGACTCAGGCCACGGAAACGACACGGCCGCCATCTTTGCGGCCCCGCCGCTCGCACCGTCGAGGATGCCAAGAACACGGCTGGCGTTCGCGCCGAACGCGACCTTGCCGAGTTCGGCTGCCTTGGCGGCCGCAAACACCTCGACCATGGCCTGACCAATCAGGAACATCTCACTGCGCTGTGCCCCGTCACTGACGTGAATGAGACTGGCAGGGCCGACTCCTACGCCCGCGCGCAGTGACAACCGGTCGACGCTGCCGGCGAGCGCCTGCACGGCTTCTTGAACGGCAAAAGCGCAGGCTGCGGCCTGCGTTGCGGCGTCGGCCAAAGCCTCGGCATCAGCGCCGCGCCAGACCGCGAGCACGGCGTCGCCGTCGAACTTGAACACTTCGCCGCCGAAACGTCCCACCGCGTCGATCATCACGACGAAGTAGCGGTTCAACAGAGCCGAAAAGTGCTCGGCGCCTTCGCTACCGCGCACGAGCAAGCCCTCGACGATGCGAGTCGAGTCAGCGACGTCAACAAACAACGCTGCAACGTCCAAGCTTTCTATCTCGTTGCGAAGCGCAGACGAGGGATCCGCGCTGAGGCGTTGCAGCACGCTGTTGGAAACGTAGGGTAACAGAGAGCCGACAGAATCCATCAGCACCGACTCAGGTGTGGATAGAAAAGAAAACGCGCTGGCCGAAAGACGCGGACGCTGTCGTAATGAGCGGTTCGCGACTGGCGTGCGGCATGAGGCCGCTCATCAACCGAGCGCGCGCAAACGCGCCACTCGCAGCAAACCGAGGAAACGATGAACCTCATCGATACTGACATCACCCCCAACGCGGGGGAGCATAGGCTGGCGGCGCTGACCACGGAAGCGCCCGAACCACCGGCGGCAACAAGACCTGGTTTGACTGGCGATGATCAAGGCGACCCTCGCGCGCAAGCTCTACTCCGCAACCGTGAGGTTGGCTTTGCTCCTGGGCCCGCGCAGAGCCGGCACAGCAGTGCCGCCGATCAGATAAACGAGTCCTCCAGTCAATGACGATACCGTCAACACGACGAACCACAGTAGCGCGAACGCCACCGCGGTCTCGTCACTGACGCCTTGTCGATGCAGAAACCACAAGTAGCCGCCCTCGCGAATGCCAAGGCCCGCAAGAGTAAGCGGCAGCGCGCTCAGGACCGTCACCAGCGGATGGAAGATGAAATAGTACCGCCAGTCCACGTGCATCGAAACCGCCATGCCGAGCAGGATCAGCGAGCAGACCTGGAGAACGTGAAAACCTATCGACACCCATGCAGCGCGCAGCAACAGGTCCCGGTCCTGCCAGAACGGTCCGAGTTCATCCTCGATCAGGCGCAGCCAGCGGCTGTCACGGTCCAGGATCCGGCGCGCCAACATCGGCACCACCCACCACCCCACGGTCAGTGCCACGCCCGCCGCCACAGCCACCGCCACCACCGGCCAGGGCAGATCGAAGCGCCCGAACATCGCCAGCGACGCAACCGCCACGAACACGAGCATCGCCAATCCTGATACGCGATCGAAAATCACCGTATTGAAGGCCACGGTCCGGCGTCCGTCCGAAGCTCCTAGATACAGCGACCGCACCACGTCGCCGCCGAGAGTGGACGGACCGAAGAGGTTGAAGAACATCCCGATGAAATAGATGCGCGTCATTTCACGCATCGAGCGGTCGAAGCCGAGCCTCGCGGATATGAACTTCCAGCGGTAGGCCGTCAGGACCTGACCTATCAGGTAGATCAAGATCACCAACGCGACCGTCCATGGATCGGTCTGGGCGAAAACGCGGACGAGAGCCGCCGAATCGACCTCGCGCCACACGATCCCGAGGGCGAGGGCCGACACCCCGACCTTGGCCAGCGTGCCGGCGGCGCGGCGAAGCCCCGAGGCGGCCGACGATGAGTTGGTCTGCGCGGACAACACTAACGGCACTGCATAGCAGCGAAACGTCAGTGTCACCATAGCTGCGGGTGGTCTTGGGTCGGCCAGGAACGTCGTCAAGTCCGCTTGCGGCTCTTTGACTGCCCCGCCGCGTTCCCGGCCGAACCTGGCGATTGAAGGAAAACCCGCCTTGACACCCCATCCAGGCGCCTAAACAATGCGCGGCTGTTGCCAAGAGTGCACGACCCGGAGGTAAGAATGCGCAAATCGGCTAGAGCGGCTTCGGCTTTCGCCGCCGTGCTCAGCGTCTACCTGGCGGCCTGCGTCGATCCGCAGGAAGTCAGTCGGATGAAGAGCAAGGTGGACGAGATCCAGGCCCAGCAAAAAGATGTCCTGACCAAACTCGACGACCTGGCCAAGGGCCAGAAAGAGATCCTGGCCAAGGCCGGCACCGCCGCGGCCAGGCCCGCGGCCGACGCGCCGGATCCCAACAGGCGTTACGATGTCTCGGTAGGGAATTCATATACGAGGGGCCCGGCCGACGCCGTCGTGACCGTGGTCGAGTGGTCGGACTTTCAATGACCATTCTGCTCACAGGCCGCCAGTTTGGTGGACCAAATCCTGAAAGCATTCCCGAACGACGTAAGATTCGTTTTCAAGAACTATCCGCTTCCGTTCCATCCCAACGCCATGCCCGCAGCCAAGGCCGCCGTTGCTGCGGGAAAACAGGGCAAATTCTGGGAGATGCACGACAAGCTCTTCCAGAACGCCAAGGAGTTGGGGCCGGACAAGTACGAGATCTGGGCCAAGGAGATCGGCCTCGACATCGATCGGTTCAAGACCGACGTGGAATCGCCCGAAACGTCGGCGGTCATCACCGACGACATGAAGGAGGCCGGGAAGGTGACCGTGCGCGGCACGCCGACCTTCTTCATCAACGGCAAGATTCCTACAGCGCGCTCATTCGAGCTGTACAAGTCGATGATCGAGGAAGAGATCAAGGCCAAGAAAAAGCCGTAGGCCAGGTACGCGGCTAGGCTCGTTTTTGTTAGGGGGGACTGCCCACCGGGGCGGTCCCCCTTTCTCGTTTCCCAGAAGTGTTCTGCTGAAAGAACCGTCCGTAGCAATCAACAACCGACCGGAGGAAACAATGACCAAGTCCACCCGTGCAGTTCTCTCGCTGGCTGCCTTCAGCGCACTGGCGCTTTCGGCCTGTACTGATCCGCAGCAGGTCAGCGACATCAAGGCCGCCGTCGATCGGATCGAGGCCCAGCAAAAAGACGTAGTCACCAAACTTGACGACCTCTCCAAGGGCCAGAAGGACCTCGCGACCAAAGTCGCCGCGGCCGCTCCCGCGGCACGGCCCGCGGCCGATGCGCCGGACCCCAACAAGCGCTGGGACGTGGCGGTCGGGAACTCTCCGGCAAAAGGCCCGAAGGACGCGGCGGTGACCATCATCGAGTTCTCAGACTTCCAGTGCCCGTTCTGTGCCCAGGCCAAAGATCTCGCCCACCAGATCATCGCCGCCTATCCGAACGACGTGCAATTCGTCTTCAAGAACTACCCGCTGCCCTTCCATCCCAACGCGATGCCTGCGGCCAAGGCGGCGGTGGCGGCCGGCAAGCAGGGCAAGTTCTGGGAGATGCACGACAAGCTCTTCGAGAACCAGCGTGCGCTCTCCGACGACAAGTACCAGGAGTTCGCCAAGGACCTCGGGTTGAACATCGAAAAGTTCAAGGCCGACCTGGCAGCACCGGAAACCGCGGCTGCCATCACCGACGATATGAAGCAGGCGGGATCGGTGGGTGTGCGCGGCACGCCGACGTTCTACATCAACGGCAAGCAGCCGGCAGGACGTTCATTCGAACTCTACAAGTCGATCATCGACGAAGAGATCAAGGCCAAGAAGAAGCCCTGACGTATTTCGACCGGCATCCGATGCCGGGGTCTTTCTCCATTCGGAGATCGACCCCGGCATCGGGTTTCCGCTCCCTCGTGGCTCAGTCTCACCAGTCCCCCAAGTCTCCCAAAAGGTTTCGGTCTCGCTCGGGAATGTGAAAGGATTCGGCGCTGATGAAGCGTGCGATCAGCCTCATTGTAAAGCTCGGCGTCACGCTGGGGATCTTCGTCGGAATCTTCCTGGAGTTCGGCGGCGGGTATGAGCCCGTGTCTCCGGCTCAGCTACGCAGTCCCGGAGCGTTCGCCGTCGCCAACCCCGCCTATCCGGGCCTTGTCGGTCGCCTGAAAGGCCGGTTTTCGGGCGCGCCCCTGCCGCCCGCCGTGCTGCCCGCATCGCTGAACGACGTGTGCGCGCACGCCGACGAGCGTGCCGTTTTCGTGCGCGGCGCCGACGGTGCGGTGAAACGCTTCAAGCCGCTGCGCCACTGCACGGAACAGGGCTTCACCATGCTTTACCGGCGCGACGCCGCCGGCGACTACGAGCCGGTTCCCTTCGACGCAGCGCCGGCCGAAGCCTTCGTGCGACTGCAAGGCTTCCAACTCGTCCCGGCCGAACTTTCCGACCTGTGGGCCGAGATTCGCAGCCTTGACATGAGGGTGTTCCTGTTCTGGTTCACGGCCGCGATGCTGATCAAGCTGGTGGGAATCTTCGCCAACGTCTGGCGCTGGCAGGTGCTGCTGCAAGGTCAGAGCATCGACCTCAAATTCGGGTTCCTGTCGAGCACCTACTTCATCGGGCGCTACTTCGGCATCGTCACGCCGAGCACCATGGGTCTGGACGCCTGGCGTCTCTACGAAAGCGCGAAGCTGACCAGGAAGCCCATCGAATGCGCCACGGCGCTGGCCGTCGAGCGCGTGATCGGCCTGGTCGGTCTGCTGGTCGTGATCTTGATGTTCATGCCGTTTGCGGGGCGCCTGACCCAGGGCCAGTCCTTCGGCGAGATGATCGGAGCCATGAAGATCCCGCTGGTGGGTGCCGCCGTGTTCGGCACCCTGGTGCTTCTGCAACCGACCTGGTTCCGAGGTTTCCTGCGCGCGGTTCCGAGCGAGAAGGTCCGGCGCTTTGCCGGCAACGTCATCGACTCTGCGACCGCCTACTCTACGCGCCGCGGACATCTGTTGTTTGCACTGTTGCTCGCCATCGTCGGACAGGTCACCACTACGCTGATGTATTTCTGCAACGCGATGTCGCTGTCCACCTCGGGCGTTCATCCCACCGAGGTGCTGTTCGCATCGGCGGTGATGACGTTCGGAACTTTCGTCGCGCCGTCGGCGTCGGGCGAAGGAGTGCGCGAGTTGGTGTTCGTGTGGTTGCTCGGTAACAAGGCCGGGGCCGTCAAGGCCTTCCTGATCGGCAACCTGGGCTTCTGGATCGAGAAGGTGCCGCTTTCGATACCCGGCGGCATCATCCTGTTACTGCGCCGCGACCCGACCCTGCACTCCGTCACCCGTGAAGAACTGGAAAGCGTGACCAGACGCGACCGATCAAACTGAGCAAGACCATGGCCAATCAAGTCCCCGGCGATTTTTGTACCCAATGCGGCGCGCCTCGCGGCCCCGCAGTGAAGTTCTGTACGGCCTGCGGTGCGGAGTTCGGCGGCGGTGCCGCGCCGGCTGCAGCGGCCCCGCCCCGCGCGGCAGCCTCTCCGGTGCCGGCGTTCGCCGTCTTCCTGTTGTTGCTCGCTGCGGGCGGAGCGGCCTTCTTCTTCTCGTCGCAGCACGATCAGCCGGCGACCCGCGCAGTAGCCGGTAATCCCGGCATGCCGGCCGGCGAACAGGGCGATGAGGGTGATGTGCGCAGCCTCCCCGAAGGCCACCCGAGCATCGATCTTCCCAAGCAGGTGATCGATTTCCTGGCGGGACTCACCGCCGAAGCCGAAAAGAACCCGACCAAAGCAGAAGCATGGGAGCGTCTGGCGGGTGCGCGCTACCGCGCTGGTTCGATCAACCCCAGCTATCTCCAATCCGCCCAGGAGGCCGTCGACAAACTGATGGCCATCGATCCGGCGAACATCGTCGGACTGCGGATATCCGCCGACCTCGCCTACGACGCCGGCGATTTTCCCGAAGCTCAAAAACGTTTCGAAGCTTTCCTCGCCAAGTCTCCCGACGATCCCAGCGCGATCACCGACCTCGGTTCAGTGTTGCTGTTCCAGGAGCGCACCGACGACGCCATTGCCAAGTACCGGCTCGCGATCGACAAGGATCCCAAGTTCCTGCAGGCCCATTTCAACCTCGCCATCGGCCTGCAGAAAAAAGGCAACAACCCGGAAGCCCTCGCCGAGCTGCAACGCGCCCGCTCGCTGGCCGATTCGGCCGAACAGCAGGAGCAGATAGACAACGCGATAGCCGACCTGCAAGGCGTGCCCAGAAACACCGGCAGTGACGCTTCGACGCAGGGCGGACAGATGGCAGGCGCGATGCCGCAGGGAATGCCGCCGGGCGCGGCGCCCGGCATGCAGCAGGGAATGGGCGCAGCAACCGCCAGCGCACCGGCCGGCGAGCCGAGGCCCAGCAACGCGGCCAGTGACCTGCAACGCGAAGCCGACACGATGCTCGCTTCGCACGCGATCATCGGGTCCCACGTGCAGTCTTTCCAGTGGATCGGCGACGGCGACTGCCGCGTGCTGCTGGCCGCCTTCCCGATGGCGCAGATGCCGCCTTTCGCGCTCGAAAAATTCAAGTCGAGCATGAACGACAAACTGGCCAAGCTGGCCGCCGACAAGGGTCTCACCACTGGCATACATCTCGACCTCGTCGATGCGGCCGATGGCAAGGTGATGGACCACTTGGGCGCCCAACGATAGGAGCCCGATGAGCGAAGCCCCGTACTATCTCCCCCTCGGTGACGAAGTCGAGGTCTTCGAAGCCGCGTTCCGCCGCAAACTGCCGGTCTTGCTCAAAGGCCCGACCGGTTGCGGCAAGACCCGCTTCGTCGAATACATGGCCTGGAAGCTGCTGCCCGAAACAGCGCAGCGGCCGACCTCACTCATCACCGTCGCGTGCAACGAAGACCTCACCGGCAGCGATCTCGTCGGCCGTTATCTGGTACGCGGCGACGAAACGGTGTGGTTGGACGGACCTCTGACTCAGGCCGTGCGCGTCGGAGCGATGGCCTACCTCGACGAGATCGTCGAGGCGCGTAAAGACACGATGGTGCTGATCCATCCTCTGACCGACCACCGCCGCATCCTGCCTATCGACAAGCTCGCCCAGATAGTCACCGCGCATCCCGATTTCATGCTCGTGGTCTCCTACAACCCCGGTTACCAGTCGGTGCTCAAGGACCTCAAGCCGTCGACCAGGCAACGCTTCGTCACTCTCGAGTTCCACTATCCGCCTCGTGACAAGGAAGCCGAGATCATCGCTCACGAAAGCGGCGTGGCGATGGATGTCGCGATGGATCTGGCCCACCTCGGCGAGCGCGTCCGGGAGCTCAAGTCGAGCGGTCTCGAAGAGGGCGTGTCGGCGCGGCTGCTGGTGTACGCGGGACAGCTCATCGCCCAGGGCATGTCGACGCGTCGGGCCTGCGAAGCCACCGTGGTGCGCGCCCTGAGCGACGATCGACAGACGCAGTCGGCAATCGCCGAACTGGTCAGCGCGATCTTCGCGTAGCACCAGCCCGTGGCCGGTTCCCGCGCTTGGATTGAAAGCCGTCACCTTCGCGACAGTGTCGAAGGGGCCCGCGCGTTGGCCGTCCTGGATCGACTTCCCGAAGACCTGAGGCTGCGCGTTCTTGCGCGCGGCGACGGCGCTGCCGCGCAGTCGGTGAGTCTCGCCCACGCTTTCCTTGTAAGAGCCGCGGACGCCGCCGAAGCGGGGGACGACGTGTACACGGTCTGGGAAAGCCTGCTCGCCGACATCACGCGAGACCCCGCGGCTTCACGAGACGCGGCGCTGGCGTTCCTCAAGATGACACCGTCGACGGTGGCCGGATGGAATCTTGCGGTACGAACCACGTGGCTGGAAACCGTCCACGCGCTGGCAAGCGCTTCGCGACGCCTCGCCACCGCCTTTCTCGAAGCCGGCGCCGAGTCCTGGTCCGGCACGGCGCCTTCAAACGTACACATCGAGGCTTGGAGGAACGCCGCCTTCGGGCTGCTCGCGCGCGGCGGCTGGCGCAGCGAATTCCTGGCCGAGGCGTTGCTGGCATCGAGTGCGCGCCTGATGGCGCTGCTGGACGTGCAGGCCGTCGACGCCTGGGCCGAACTCGTCGCTGCCATCGGCACCAGCGGACGCAGCCCCAAACCTCCCGAGATTCCGCCGACGTTACTGCAATTGTCGCCGCGCGCCGCATCGGGTGCGCTGATGCTTTGCGCCGCTGCGTCCAGGACCAGCGCCCAGCACGCCAGGCGAATGCTCGAGGTCGTACCGGCTCTGGCTGCGTGCGTCGGCGAGAATCTTGGCGTGCAGTTGATCGAGCTGGTCGGCGCCGCGATCAACGACGAAGGCCTGCCCGACGCGATCGCGCTGCTGCCCGGCATTCTCCACGGCGTTTCGGCCACCGAACTGCCGTTCCTGCTCGACCACGCGCGCCGCATCGGCGAACAGACCCCCGCGATGCTGTGCGCCTACCTTCGAACCATGGACCGCGCCGTCGAACAAGGCGGCCGCGAAGGCGTGGCGCTGTGGGTGGAGCGGGGCCTCGAACTCGCGCGCGATCGTCACGAAGCCGCGTTGGCGCACTTCCACCTCGAAAGCCGCACCTCGCACAAGCTGCTGGTGCAGCACAGCACCGCCGTTTCGTTCGAAGAAGTCGAAGGCATGCTGCGGCGCTACCTGACGATGATGTCGCGGCGTTCCTTCCAGTTGAGTGCAGCGCCGGGACTGTGGATGAGGCCGCCTCTGGCAGCCGCCGACGACGTCGCACTGAGGCTTCCCGAACGCATCGACCTTTTCGAAACTTCCGAAGACAACCAGGCCCTGTACAAGATCATCGCCTCGCACATCGCCGGACGCTACGAGTACGGCACCTACGCGTTCGATCTCGACGAGCTGGCGCGGCGCGGCTGGACGCCTCCTTCACCGGATGAGGAGCGTGCCGATTGCGCCCCGGACGCTCGCGACATCGTCGGCTTCCTGGCCAGGTTTCCCAATCCCCTGCTGGCCAGTGCGCTGTTCGTGATGCTCGACGGCGTACGCATCGACGCCGCGCTCGGACGCGATTTCCCGGGCCTGCGCGGCGAGTTGCTGCGGCTCGGACGCGCCTACGCCGCCACGATCGTTCCCGGCGCCCAGGACCGCTACGACGAGCGACTGCTCGACGCGCTGTTTCACCTCGGCGTAGGCTGCAGCGAGGTCGCCGAACTCGAGCCGCGCCTGCGCGCTCAAGGCGAGTTCCTGGCTTCGAGCGTCGAGTTGCTGCGCTCGCGCGAAGCCAGCGTCTACGACAGCGCGGCGCTGACCATCGCCTACTACGGAGGCCTCGCGTTCGCCGAGAGCCGCAGCCAGGACGAAAGCGACGAATTCGACTTCACCGACATGGGCGGCGCCACCGTCGTCGATCCTTTCGAACACCTGGAAGGCGGCGAGCGCGGCGAAAACACCGCTCCCTGGCGCCCCGATCCGACGCGCGCGCTCACCGACGAAACGAGCGATGCCAAGCTCAAGCTGGAGTTGAGCGACGATGACGGCATGCCGCCCGGCGCAGGCAGACCGCTCAGCCTCGAAGAACTGCGCTCGCTGCTCGAACGCGGCGGCGACCTGAAGATCACCGAAGCCCAGGGCAGCATCGAAGAAGGCCTCGGCCTGTACATCACCGACCTGCTCGGCAAGGTGCCGGCCGAGCAACTGCGCGCGCTGCGCGACAAGATCGCCGCCGGGGACGTCGCGGCGGTGCGAGCGTGGCTGACCCGTCAGGCTGCCGGCACCGAGTTTTTCTACGACGAGTGGGACTATCGCATCGGCGACTACCGCAGACGCTGGTGCA
This sequence comes from uncultured bacterium, assembly GCA_903893315.1. Lineage (GTDB taxonomy): Bacteria > Desulfobacterota > Binatia > UBA1149 > CAITLU01 > CAITLU01. The sequence goes on along the minus strand of CAITLU010000012.1, from coordinate 47,417 downwards.
AACTGCGCGAACTCGACGGCGAGGAAGACGCCGGCGAGTACTTCGCCGAAGCGCTCGAACGTTCCAGCGAACTGGTGCAGCAGATCAAGCGCGACTTTCAGTTGCTGAGGCCCGAGCAGCTGCGCCGCGTTCCGCGCATGGAACACGGCGAAGAGTTCGACCTCAACGCCCTCGTCGAGGCCCATGCCGACCGCCGCACTCGCAGAACGCCGAGCGACCGCCTCTACATCGCGCGCAAACCCGAAGAGCGGGACGTCGCGACCCTGTTCCTGATCGACATGAGCGCCTCGACCGACGAGCCGCTGCCGGCCGAAATCGCCAAGGGCAACGACAATCCCCGCCGCGTGATAGATCTGACCAAGGACACCCTGGTCGTGCTGTCACAGGTTCTCGAAGAAATGGGCGACAGCTACTCGATCTACGGCTTCTCGGGCCATGGCCGTGACGGCGTCGAGGTCTACTGGGTCAAGTCGTTCGCCGAACGGCTCAGCGACAAGGTCAAGAGCCGCCTCGGCGGCATCCGGCCCAAACGATCGACCCGCATGGGAGCCGCGCTGCGTCACGCCGGTGAAAAACTGGCGCGCGCCAACGCGCGAGCCCGACACCTGATACTGCTCAGCGACGGCTTTCCCCAGGATTTCGATTACGGCGACGACCGCCGTTCCAACGTCTACGGTATCCGCGATACCATGCAGGCGTTGAGGGAACTCGAAAAGCGCGGTATGCAGACCTTCTGCATAACCGTCGACCCCGCCGGTCACGATTACCTGGGCGACATGTGTCAGGCCTCGCGCTACGCGATCATCGACGACATCAACGAACTCCCACGCGAACTGGTGCGCATCTATCGCCGCATCACACACGCCTGAAGTGACCAGCCACGTGAACTGGAAGCAATTGTTCGACGCCGCCAAGGCGAAATGCCCGGTAGGGCTGTGGTCCAAGGGCGTGGAACTCGCCCGCACCGGCGCGGTGGCCGGGCAGACCCGCGAATCCGACATGTGGACCTTCCGTGTGCCGTCGGGCAGCCATCTCATCGCTCCTACGGTCACGTTGTATCCGGACGACGAAGAGTGGGATTGCGACTGCCGCGGGCATTTCGAAGTCTGCGAACACGTCGCCGCCTGTCTGATCGCTCTCACCCACGGCAGCGACGCGGAAAAGACCTTGTTTCACACCGAGGAACGCAACGGGCACGTCCGCTACGAGCTCAGCCACGGTCCCCGCGGTCTGATTCTCGAGCGTTTCCTGGTCGACGGGACGTCGGCGCCCCGGCGTCTGGAGCAACCGATCGTCGATCTCATCGCACGCGCCAATCCCGAGCTGACCTTCGCTCCGACCCACGCCGATCTGACCGTAGACCGCCTGCTCGGGCGTTCGCTCGAAGCGCCGCTTTCTTTCGACAAGGCCACAGCCCTGCTGCCGGCCCTGGTCGGAATTACTGACCTCTACCTGGACGGAAACTCGGTTCACGCTTCACGCGAGCCGCTTTTCCCCAGGGCGCGAGTCGTCGACGCGCCCGACGGCGCCGTCGAAGTCGTTGTCGAAGCCGATCCCACCGTCACCGCGATCGTCGCACCGGGTGTGCTGCAAAGCGGGACCACGCTGCATCCGTTCGGTGCACACGCGCGTTTCGGCCACATGTGGGAGCGTCTGCCGTTCCGAAAGGTATTCGGCTCGGCGCAGATGGCCGACCTCGTCGGCACGGTGATCCCCGAACTCGAGCGCCACATCTCGGTCGAGATCAAGACGCGACGTCTTCCCAAGCATCAACTCACGCTGGAGCCCTGGATCAAGTTCGAAATCGACTTCCCCGACCGCCGCAGCGGCGAACACGGCATCGACGTGTTGCCGCTGCTGGTCTACGGCGATCCTCCGGTGGCGCGCATAGATGACGGCCGCCTCAAGCACCTGAAGGGAGACGTCCCGCGGCGCGACGAGAAGAAGGAACGTTCGCTGCTGCTGCGCCTGCGTGACGAACTCAACCTGGCGCCCGGCCGACGCGTGCACTTCACGGTGGCCGACGCGGCGCGCTTTCTCTCCGCTCTCGACGTGTTCGACTCGGGGCGCCCCCAGAATGTTGCCGCGCCGGGCCGACCCGGGCGCGGCGGCAGTCGCCACGTCGAACTCGCGCCGCGCCTGAGCGTCAACGGAGAGGAGTTCACGCTGATATTCGAAGCGCCCGGCGGCCCGGCCAAGCGCGGCAGAGGCAAGCATCGACGTCCCGAGCGAGCCACCGCCACGGCCGATGCCGTAGTCGCCGCGTGGCACGACGGAATCGGTCTGGTGCCGCTCAGCGACGGCGGCTACGCGCGCATTCCGGCCGGATGGCTCGATCTTTACGGCCATCTGGTCGCCGACCTGCTCGCCGCTCGCGACGAGAACGAAGGCAAGGTTCCGAAAGCCGCGCTGCCTATCCTCGGCGAACTGTGCGAGGCACTGGATGCGCCCGAGCCTTTCGAATTGGCGCGGCTGCGACCGTTGCTCGATGCGGTGACGGCGGCAGAGCCCGTCCGCAGCGACATCGCAGCGCGCGCCGACGACAGGCAGGTGGGCGAAACCACACCGGCGCCCGCGGCCACGGCCGACCCTGCGACCGCAGCGGCAGTGGCGGCAATCTGTCCGGATCTGCACGGCGAGCTGCGCCACTATCAGGCCACCGGAGTGGTGTGGCTCGCGCGCCTGCGGGACGCCGGACTCGGCGCCATCCTCGCCGACGACATGGGCCTCGGGAAAACCATCCAAGCCCTGTGTGTGCTCAAGGGTCGCACCCTGGTGATCTGTCCGCTCAGCGTGATCCACAACTGGACCCGCGAGATCGAACGTTTCCGCCCGAGCCTCTCGATCGGCCTCTACCACGGACCCGGCCGCACGCTCGGCGACGCCGACGTCACGCTCACCACATACGCCACCTTGCGCAGCGACATCGACATCCTGGCCGAAGCGGATTGGAACATCGTCGTGCTCGACGAGGCTCAGGCGATCAAGAATCCCGACAGTCAGGTCGCCCGCGCCGCCTACCGTCTGCGCGCCGGCTTTCGCCTGTCGCTGTCGGGCACGCCGATCGAAAACCGTCCCGACGAGTTGTGGAGCCAGGTGCACTTCACCAATCGCGGGCTTCTCGGCGGCAGGCGCGACTTCGCCGAGCGCTACGAAAAGCCGATGATCGAAGGCAATGCCGACGCCACCGAGCGTCTGCGCCGGCGCATCCGTCCTTTCCTCCTGCGGCGTCTCAAACGCGAGGTCGCGACCGAATTGCCGCCGCGCACCGAGGCCGTGCTCTACTGCGAACTCGATGGCGAAGAACGCGCCATCTACAACGCCATCCGCATGGCTTCGCGCGCCGACGTGGTCCGCCAGCTCGCCAACGGTTCCAACGTGCTCGCCGCGCTCGAAGCCTTGCTGCGCCTGCGCCAGGCCGCGTGTCACTCGGGCCTGCTGCCAAGCCGTCAGGCAGCGACCTCCTCGAAGGTCGAAGCCCTCTGCGACGCTCTCGACGACGTAGTCGCCGACAGCCACAAAGCTCTGGTGTTCTCGCAGTGGACCGGCCTGCTCGACCGCATCGAGCCTCACCTGCGTGAACGCGGCATCGCGTTCACGCGCCTGGACGGCAGCACGCGCGACCGCGGCGCCGTAGTTGATGCTTTCCAGAGCGCCGACGGACCGCCGGTACTGCTCATCTCACTCACCGCAGGCGGCACCGGCCTCAACCTGACAGCCGCAGACCACGTCTTCCTGATGGATCCGTGGTGGAATCCCGCCGTCGAAGACCAGGCTGCCGACCGCGCCCACCGCATCGGTCAGGATCGTCCGGTGATCGTCTATCGACTGGTTGCCAAGGACACGGTCGAGGAGCGGGTGATCGACCTTCAGCGCCGCAAGCGGCAGATCGCCGAAGCCGCGCTCTCGGGCGCCGATCAGGGCGGCGCCGCCACGGTCACGCGCGACGACATCCTGGCGTTGCTGGAGTAGCGGCAGCGTTTCGTCCGAAACGTTTCGCCATCCAGGACAGCTTCGACCATGCGCCGACCCACGCCCAAGGCCACGCGACGAATCACCATCGACCTTCCCGGTCTTGTCACTTCCATGCTGGAGTTCGCGACCGCCAACGCGGCGCGCGGCTGCATCTACGCGCTGGAGGATCGCGTCGGGGTTCTTGGAGTCGAGGCCGACGGCAAAGGCTTCACCGCCGAAGTACGCGGTACTCATCTCTATCGTGTCGCGTGGTTCTTCGAAGATGGCGACTGGGTGAACGTGTGCAGTTGCCCGCTGGGAGGCGACTGCAAGCACGCATACGCGACGACCGCGGTACTCGTCGCGCAGCTCGTGGCTCGTCGCGACGACATCCCGGCCAAACTTCGCCACCGCTTTCCGCTGCCACTCGTCGGCAGCCCGCGTCTGCCCGCCGTCCGCCTCGTCAAGGACATCTTCACCGACGCCGGCCCGCACTTCGACGACTCAGAAGTCGACGACGACACCGATTTCGAAGATGACGACCGCGGCGGAGACGTCTGGGACGAGCATCCCCACCGCGCACCGGCGCGGCGGGCGACGCCGCTTCGCCGCACAAGCCAGAGCCCGAACCCGCGACCAGCGCGCATGAATCCTGAAACCGTCCGCAAGGAGGCACACAAGCGCCTGGAGCAACAGCTCCGCAGCAGTCTCGCGGGATGGTCAGGAGAGCTGGAACGGTCGTACCAGAAACAGTTGCGGGCGGTCGTACGGTTGCACCTCGACACCCGCGGCTCGTTCCGTGTTGAATTGTCGACGTTGCTGACGTCGAAGATGCTGCGCGACAAACCCCGGCGGCGTGAACAGCTCACCGCACTGGCGGACGAGATCGCATATCGTCCCGACGTGCTTTCGCCCGCTTCGACGGGCTTGCTCCGCTGGGTCAACCGCCACTACGCCGCCGCCTCCTGGTCTAATCAGGGCGCGCTCGGCCTGACTTCTCTGGAGAGTCTGTTGATCGCCGCGGGAGAGAGCGGGCTGGTGACGTGGAAGCTCAGCACCGATGACGGTAACGACATCGCGCGCCTCGCCGGTTGCTGTGACGGGCAGGTCGCCCGAATGGCCAGAGCACCCGCGGAAATCATCCCGGTCTGTGCCGGCGAGAACGACGCTCGCATCGAACTGCAAGTGCGCCTGGGCGACTGCGGCGAGCGCCCTTTGAGAGACGTGCTGTATCTCGCCGACACGAACGACAGCGGCGCCAGCTACGTAATCGCCGACGGTCTGCTATGGCGGGTCACTTCCCAGCCGCCGCGCGCCATCCTCGACGGTTTCCACGCGCTCGGCACGATCGAGCTGGAGCCCGAGCAGCGCTGCGAAGTGCTGCGCAAGCTCGGGACCCAGTACTCGGCGATTGCGCGCACTCTGGCCGACCACACCGTGCGGGTCGAAGCGCGCGCTAATTTCCTGCTCGACGCCGATTCCACCGGCCAGCTTCACCTGCGCCTCTTCGCCGCGCCGGCGCAGGCCGCGTGGCATCCGGGCGGGAACACCGAAAACATCGCAGGAAACGCGCCGCCGCGGGGGCGCTCAAAATCGAACCCACGATCGGCCACGAAGTCTCTCGCGGGCGGTTCGCTCGCGGTCTTCGAGTACTTGCGTCCCGGCTATTGGCAACCGCTCGCCGATCCCGGCCTGCCGGTGACCACACGCAGTGTACTCGACGAGGGAGAACAACCGTGGCACGAGGTCGCGGCTGTCCCCACTCAGGAGTCGAGCGGCGGCCAGCCGCCGAGCCATACGCCGCAAGCCACCGCATTCGATTCGCTGCCGATCGACGCTGCGGAGAATCTCGCGGCCGCGGCTGCGCAGGCCGCGGCCGGTGACGCCGCCCAGTCTCCCGCGCTCACGCAGGCCGCGATCTGGCAGACCGAGCCCGATCCCGATTCGGTCGCCGCCGCGACGGCATGGTTGAACGCGGTTGCCGGAGTCACGTTCCAGCGTGATCCGCACGAAGTATCGCCGTGGACGCTGACACTGCGGCCGCCGCACTTCGAACGCCTGGTCGAAGCGTGGCAGAGCCGTCCTCGTGACGCGCTCTACTACGCCACCCGCCGCGTACAGCGAATGCTCCACGAAGGCCCGAGCGCCAAGGCGCAGATCGCGATCAAGTCGAGCGGCAAGGACTGGTTCGCGATCAAGCTCGACTGGCAGCTCGAAGGCAAGGCTCTGACTCCCGACGAGATCGCCGCGCTGCTGCGCAGTCGCGAGGCTTTCGTGCGCCTCGGCGATTCGTGGGTCAACACCGCGGCGCTCGGCGACGCGCGCGCAGCCATCGACGAACTCGCCGACGCCGGCATCGACGCGCTGGCGGGAGAGCAACGCGTGAGCCTGTGGCAACTCGCGAGCGCCCCTTCCAAAGCGCTCGCACAACTCGAGATGCTCGGCGCCGACGCGGATACCATCGAGGCTGCCAGGGAACTGCGCCGCCGCGTCGCGGCCTTCAGCACGCTGCCGCGAGTGCCGATGCCGCGCCGTTTCCACGGTGAACTTCGCGCGTATCAGCGCGACGGTCTCGACTTCCTGTCGTTCACCTCGTCGCTCGGAACCGGCGCGGTGCTCGCCGATGACATGGGACTCGGCAAGACCGTCCAGGCCTTGGCGTGGCTTGAGCGCCTGCGCTCAGGAGCCGCGGGAGGCTCTCGAGAAGACGGCCCAGCGCTGGTCGTGTGTCCCGCTTCCGTCGTTCACAACTGGAAGGACGAGGCCGCGCGCTTCGCTCCCAAGCTGCGCGTGGCCGCGCTCGCTTCGGGCCGTGAACGCCACGACCTGCTCGATCGCCTTGGTGACTTCGATCTGGTGATCACCAACTACGCCTTGCTGAGGCGCGACCACGAACTCTGGAAGAAGCACAAAATCGGCGCGCTGGTGCTCGACGAAGCGCAGAACGTCAAGAATCCGGACGCGGAGATTTCCCGCATCGTGCGTTCGCTGCCGGCGCGTCATCGCCTGGCTCTGACCGGCACGCCGCTCGAGAACCGCACCCGCGACGTCTGGAGCATCGTCGAGTGCGTAAGTCCCGGCTACCTCGGCACCCGCAGGCGCTTCGAACAGCGTTTCGATCGCCCCGATCTCGAGGACTCCGACCGCAGGCTGCTCGCAGCCAGGCTGCGGCCGCTGATGCTGCGGCGGCGAAAGAGTGAAGTAGCGCAGGATCTGCCCGCCAGAACCGAGGAAGTTCGTTATTGCGACCTCGGCGCCGAACAGCGCAAGCTCTACCTGGCAACCTTGCGCGCCAGCCGCAGGCTGGTCGCGGATCTCGATCAGAGCGGGCAGGCGGGACAGAGGGCGCGCATCCACGTCCTGGCCGCGCTGACCAAACTGCGCCAGATCTGCTGTCATCAGGGACTCGTCGAACCGACTCTCGCGGCTCTGCCTTCGGCGAAGTTCGACCTCCTCATGGAGATCGTCGAACCGCTTCTCGAAGAGGGCCACAAGGTACTGGTGTTTTCCCAGTTCGCCCGTTGCGTGGCATTGCTTGCCGCCGAACTCGGGCGCCGCGAGGTGCGCCACCACGTACTGACCGGTGCAACACAGCGGCGCGACAAAGTGGTCGCTGCGTTCCAGGAAGAAACCGAACCGAGCGTGTTCCTCATTTCGCTGAAAGCCGGCGGCACCGGGCTCAATCTCACCGCCGCAAGCTACGTCGTGCTGTTCGATCCGTGGTGGAATCCCGCCGTCGAAGCCCAGGCCATCGATCGCACGCACCGCATCGGTCAGACCAGGTCGGTGATGGCCTACCGCCTGGTAGCGTCGGACACCATCGAGGAGAAGATCCTCGAATTGCAGCGCGACAAGGCCTCGCTTGCCGACGCGGTCGTCGACGATGCGACCTTCGGCCGTCGGCTCGCCAAAGAAGATCTCGCCCGGTTGCTGACGGAGACCTGAGAGAACGGTAACTTCGCTGCGGCCTCGTCAGACGCAGCCAATGAAGGCGTGGCGCCGACATGACCGGCCCGGCCTCCTGCTACCTTTTGCCGCTGCTGACCGCCCGCGTTTTCCTTCGCCTGCCGTTTCCTCGATCACTTCCCGAGCCGCTGGGGCACGACGAGGTAAAAATGCGCACCAAAGTAACCGAGATGCTCGGCATCGACTTTCCGATTCTTGCCTTCACGCACTGTCGCGACGTCGCGGCCGCGGTAACCAACGCCGGTGGCCTCGGCGTGCTCGGCGCAGTGGCGCACACGCCCGAGCAACTCGACATCGACCTCAAGTGGATTCGCGAACAGGTCAAGGGCCGCCCGTTCGGCGTCGATCTGCTGATCCCGAGCAAGTACCTCGGTTCCGAAAAAGGCGGTTTCGACCAGAGCAGTCTGCGCTCGATGATACCCGACGAACACCGAGAGTGGCTCGACCAGCTGCTGGAGCGCTACGGAGTTCCGCCGCTTCCACCTCGCTCTCCCGGCAGCACACGCGACGAACGGGGAATGGGCGCTCTGCGTGTGGATCCCAAGAGCATGCTGCCGCTGATCGAAGTGGCTTTCGAAAACAAGGTGGCGCTGATGGCTTCGGCGCTGGGCACGCCGCCGGTCTGGTTGATCGACCGTTGCCGCGCCGCCGGCATTGCGGTGGCCGCGCTCGCCGGACGCATCGACCACGCGCTGGCGCACAAAGCGGCTGGCGTCGACATCATCATCGCGCAGGGCACCGAGGCCGGTGGGCACACCGGCGAAATCGCGACGATGGTACTGGTTCCGCAGGTTGTCGATGCCGTGGCTCCGATCCCGGTACTGGCCGCCGGCGGTATTGCCAACGGACGACAGGTGGCAGCGGCGATCGCGCTTGGCGCCGAGGGTGTGTGGTGCGGATCGGTGTGGCTGACTACCAACGAAGCCGAGACTCCGCCGGTGGTCAAAGACAAGTTCCTGGCTGCAGCCTCTTCGGACACGCTGCGTTCGCGCTCACTGACCGGCAAACCGGCTCGCATGTTGCGCACCGCATGGACCGACGCATGGCAGGAGGAAGGCGCACCGCAAACGTTGCCGATGCCGCTGCAAGGCGTGCTGGTGATGGACGCGCAGCGCCGCATCCACCGCGTCGCCCACAACCACGGCTCGGGCGCCGAGCAGCTCGCGACCTACTTCGTCGGCCAGGTGGTAGGGCAGATGAACACGCCGATGCCCGCGCGCCGCGTCGTCGCCGAGATGATCGAAGAGTTCGTCGATGTGATGGAGCGGATGAACGGGCTGCTCGCCGAGGACGCGTAGCGCGGGTCAACGCGCTCCGTCTCAAGCAGCACGGCAGCCGCCGTTTCCTCTCAGCGACTGCGCCCGACGCCGATGCGAGGGCACCACTTCGCAATCGGGCACTGGCTGCACTTCGGCGAAAGCGGCTTGCACAGCGTCTGCCCGAACGACACCAGCAGGTCGTTGATCTCGCGCCAGTAACGTTTGGGCAGCTTCTCGCGCAGCGCGGCCTCGGTCCGAGCGGGCGTCGTGGTCTCGACGTAACCCCAGATGTTGGTGATGCGATGGACGTGGGTGTCGACGCAGATGCCGGGCTTGTCGTAACCGGCGGTCACCACCAGATTGGCGGTCTTGCGGCCAACTCCCTTGAACGTCAGAAGCGTATCGATGTCGTCGGGAACCTTGCCGGCAAACTCGGCGACGATGCGCTTTGCCATCTCGACGAGCTGCGGAGCCTTGGTTCGATAGAATCCGACCGGATAGATGGCCTTCTCTATGTCAGCCGGAGCGGCCGCCGCCAGCGCTTCGACAGTCGGCGCGATGGCGAACAAACGCGCGGCAGCTTTGGCGGTAGTGCCGTCCTGGGTGCGCAGACTGAGAATGCACGATGTCAGTACCCGGTACGGCTCGCGGGTACTGACGGCGATCAGCGTGACGACCGGTGCTTCGTGTCGCGCATATTCGACACGCAGATGACGCAGCACCGCCGCGAGCGAGCGGTTGTCCAGAGGCGTGACCGGCACGGCAGACACGGCGCTAGACCCCGCCGATCCGGCTTCGTGCGCGCCGCCAGGTCTGCCGCCGCAGCCGCACCGATTCGTCGCCCATGGTCCGCAACTATCCCGGGAAGAAGGTTGCGACAAGACACCACGCGACGAGGCCCGAAAGCCGCTGGGTGTACCTTGCCGGGGCGACCGGTTATAGGACGTGAGCGGACCGGGGCGCCGCGCGACGCCCCTGCTGACGGCACTCATGCGCTCACGTCGTAGATTCGGATGAAGATCATCGTAACCGGCGGCGCCGGATTCATCGGCGCAAACTTCCTCCAGCTTCTGGTGCCGAGGTTTCGCCAGCACCAGTTCATCAATCTCGACAGCCTCGGCTACGCCTCCAACCTCGCCAGCCTCGAAGGCATCGACGACTCACCCAACTACGTTTTCGAGAAGGTCGATATCGCCGAACACGAAGCGGTCGACGAAGCGTTCGCGCGGCATCGTCCCGACCTCGTCGTACACTTCGCGGCCGAGAGTCACGTCGATCGCAGCATCGTCGGCCCACGCGAGTTCATTCGCACCAACATCGAGGGAACCTTCAACCTGCTGGAAGCGGCGCGCAAGTACTTCGCCTCCGGCAGCGGACTCTTTCACCACGTGAGCACCGACGAGGTGTACGGCTCGCTCGGCGAGGTCGGCTCCTTCACCGAAGAGAGCCGCTACGATCCGTCGAGTCCCTACTCGGCGTCGAAAGCTGCCGGCGACCACCTGGTGCGAGCCTGGTCACGCACCTACGGACTGCCCGTCAAGATCACCAACTGTTCGAACAACTACGGCCCCAGGCAATTTCCCGAGAAACTCATCCCGCTGATGGTCCTGCACGCACTCGAGCGCAAGCCTTTGCCGGTCTACGGACAGGGCCGCAACACGCGCGACTGGCTCTACGTCGACGATCACTGCGAGGCAATCTGGGCCGTGATCGAGAAAGGCCGGGTCGGCGAAACCTACAACGTCGGCGGCAGCTTCGAGGCACGCAACATCGACATCGTGCGCAGCATCTGCCGCGTCCTTGCTGAGTGCACGGGCTGCTCGGAGGGAGAACTCACCGACCTAATCACGTTCGTCGGTGACAGGCCGGGCCACGATCTGCGCTACGCGATCGACTCCACCAGAATTCGCCGCGAGTGCGGATGGGCACCGCGCGAAACCTTCGAAAGCGGTTTGCGCAAGACGATTCGCTGGTATCTCGACAACCGCAGCTGGGTCGAACAGATTCGCACACGGGACTACACCGGCTGGATCGAGCGCAACTACGGCGGGCGCGGGGATCACCGGGAATGACCAGGAAAGGCGTCATCCCGGCCGGCGTCGCCGTTGCCGCGAGACCGTCTCCGCCGGCAAGCGCGACGCCTATGCGCAAGACGGCGTGCGGTCAGCACGTGGCTCAACGCCCGAAAGGACATCGCGCCGTAAGCGCGCCGTGGTTCACGACCGGATCGAGGTTGCCATGCATGTGATCGAGACCGTATTGCCCGGCCTGCGGGTCGTCGAAACCGATGTTTTCGGCGACGAAAGAGGGTTTTTCCTCGAAACCTGGCAAGCCGAGCGCTATGCGGCGCTCGGACTGCCGGGCCACTTCGTGCAGGACAATTTGTCGCGTTCGGCCCGCGGGGTACTGCGAGGCCTGCACCTTCAACACCCGCACGCGCAGGGCAAACTCGTGTACGTCATCGAGGGCGAGGTATTCGATGTCGCGGTCGATGTAAGAGTCGGCTCGCCGCACTTCGGCCGCAGTGCCAGCGTGGTTCTTTCCGGAGCCAATCACCGGCAACTTTGGATTCCGCCGGGCTTCGCACACGGCTTCTGCGTCCTCAGCGAGTACGCCCTGGTCGCGTACAAGTGCACGACGCCATATCGCCCGGGCAGTGAACTGGGCGTTCTGTGGAACGATCCCGACCTGGCCATCGCGTGGCCGCGCGCCGACGTGGTGGTCGCGCCGCGAGACCAAGGTTTTGCGCGTCTGCGCGACATCCCAAAAGCCGCGCTGCCGACGTACGCGGAATACGCCGACGTCGTAGCCGCCACCGAGCAGCGCTGAAACCCGGCTCAGCCCGCGCCCACCAGCCAGCGCGTGCGCGCGGAGCGCGCCAGCAACCTCGTGATCGCAACGCTGCCGGCAAGCGTCACCGCCCATTCGACCGCAAAGCGCTGAACCGCCGAAGCCGCCGATAAGTCCGCTGCGATGGCGCCGCCGAGCAGCGGGTGAACCACGAACTGCAACAGCAGCAGGTGGTTCAGGAACACGCCGTAGGCCGAACGGCCGAGCTCGGCCGCCCAGCGCAGCGCCGTGCTCGGCGCGGCGAGCGTGACCGCGAGCGCGAGGAACGCGATAGCTGCGCAGGTGTAGGCCGCAGGCACCGGCTGGAAGATCGTCGAGGCCAGTTCCATCGTCTTGTCCGAGGTCATCGGCGTGGCAATGAAGCGCCCTACGTCAATCCGCAACGTGACCGCGGCCGCAAGCAACGCGAAAGGCATCGCGTACACACAGGCGCGTCGCGAAGGAGACGTGAGCAGCGCCGCGGCCATGCCGCCGGCGATGTACACCGCAAAAGAGCAAGGCGACGTCCACGCCAACGGCAGCGTCCCTTGCCAGACCGCGAGAGACATCAAGGCGCCCGCCGCGAACAGCGCCACGCGCGCCGCGTGGCTACGGCGCGGCACCAGCAGACCGAGCAGCGGCCAGCACAGGTAAAGTCCGAAGAGCGTAGGTACGAAGTAGAACTGCGCACCGGCCGAACCGTCGATGAGCAACGAAAGCACGCGTCCCGGAGTCGCGAGCAGAGCCGTATCCCGCAAGCCCGCGCTCAGCAGACTCCACACCACGTACGCGGGCAACAGCTGCAACGCGTGCCGCGAAAGAAAATTGGCGAAAGCCGCGGCGCCCTCGACGCGAAAATCGTGACGCCGAGCAAGCCCGAATGCAGAGAGTCCGATGAACAGCGGGACACCGAAGGCCGCGCCAAGGTGCACCGCGGCGAGCACGCGACCCGCATCGGAGACGATCGTCGAACGGTCCAGGAGGGCCCAACTCGTGTGCAGCGCGACGACCGCCGCGATGCCGATGCCGCGCAGCGCGTCGATCGATTCCAGCCTGCGGCGGTCGTGGGTGGCAACCGAAGCTGCCGCCTGGCCGTCTCCCTCTAAATGAAGCTGCCGCATTCGTCGCGGCCTCATTGTCACAGTGCCGCCCCCAAGGCCATGCGGCAGCGAGTCTTGCGACTGCGGTGAAAGCTCCGGGAACGCGCGGAATCGGGGCTCATTTCCCCGGTCGTCGCGGAAGACAATCGGCGGGCAAGGAACGCAAACCGCTGGCCAAGGCCCCTGCAAGCAGAGTGTGGCCCTTCGCGTTCGGGTGCCAATCGTAGGACGAGCAGCGCAGCTCGTCCTCTGACTTGCCGAGAAAGGGCGGGAATCCTTCGACGACGAACATCCCGCGCTCGCGCGCAGCCTCGGCAGCGGCGGCGTAGTAGCGCAGGTACGGATGCTCGGCTGTAAGCATGGTGACCTGCGGGTTCAGGAAGACCACGACGCACGCGCCATGCTCACGACCGGCATTCGCGACCGTGTCGAGCCCGTCAGTGAACTCTTTCCATGCTTGCGGGTTGTGGAAGTAGTTATCGTCGAGTTCGCGGAGGTACCTGGATTCAGCGGGCCAGAAGATTTCGCAGACATAGTTCCAACGTTCGCGCACGAGGTTCAGCAGATGCGACCGGCCCGGGGCTCGCACCCAGACACTGTCGGAGCGGTAGTTCGGGCCCTCCAGATCGTTGACGGTAAAGCCGTAAACGAGGAGGTCCGGATGGTACTCGAGCGCCATCGGCAGACGCAGACGCACGCAGCCCTCCAGGCTGAGGCCCGACAGGCCGAAGTTGAGAACTTCGATTCGTTTGCTGAAACCGTCAGCGGCCAGAGCGGCTTCGACCACCGCCGGATACGCTTCCTCGTAGCGCACGCCGGAGCCCATCGTGTAGGAGTCGCCGATCATCGCGATCCGGAACGTGTCCGCCGGCTTGTCCAAAGCGAACTCCGGCCCGCGAAACCCGCGGCTGTTGGTCAGGTATGGGACGCCGAGATAGTTCGCTCGCTGGTTCGGCACCGCCAGTGAAAACACGCCGTCGATCGAAGGCACGCCACCGACATCGGCCGGCGGCACCGCCGTTGAATTGACGACCGGCTGCGCGTGCCACCGCAGAAGAGCTTCGGCGGCGACCGCCCCGAATGCCACACTGACGACCACGGCTGTCACGCGAGCCATCCATCGCACCGCAGGGCGCGCGGCGGGCCGTGCAGTGCTGGCGCGCTCCGTGTCGGTCATCTCGTCACCTCGGCGAACCTCCTACGCCGAGGATTGCGTCAACGGAAGCAAGGCGGCTCGGCTCGGCCATTGCGCGTGCGTCTCCTATGCACGCATTCAAAATGCCTGACACGCGTGTGCTGAAACAGAGGCGCGAGACGATCGGGAAAAGCGGCTTTGCCGCTTGACCAAGGACGGACAGTAAGGCAAGCAGGGCGCCCTGTCCGGCAGCGACCGGCAGCGGCTTCAGCCATCACCGGATGGCGAGGTCTGCCGTAGGATGGCCCCGGCTTTTCGTGTAGCCTTGGCGGGATTCTGCATGCGAAAGATCGTCGTCATACCCACCTACAACGAGAAGGAAAATCTCGAGAAGATCGTTGCTGCGGTACTCGCGGTCGATACCGAAGTCGAAGTGCTGGTGGTTGATGACAACTCACCGGACGGAACCGGAGCCATCGCCGATGTGCTGGCAGCCTCCACGCCTCGCGTTCACGTGCTTCACCGCAGCGGCAAAGAGGGGCTCGGTCCGGCCTATCGCGCCGGCTTTCGCCGCGCCCTCGAACTCGGCGCCGACCTGATCGTCCAGATGGACGCAGACTTCTCGCATCCGCCTGCCTCGCTGACTACTTTCTTCGCTCTCGCCCAAGACTGCGACCTCATCCTCGGCTCGCGCTACATCGACGGCATCACGGTCGTCAACTGGCCTATGAGCCGCCTGATGCTGAGCTACTTCGGCAACGTCTACGTCAAGATCGTACTCGGCGGAATGCCGGTGATGGATGCCACCGGCGGCTTCAAGTGCTGGCGGCGCGCCGCGCTGGAGGCGATCCCGCTCGACGACGTGCGCGCCAACGGCTACGGCTTCCAGATCGAGATGACATATCGGGCCTGGCGCGCTGGCTTTCGGATCAAGGAAACCTCGATCATCTTCACCGACCGGCGCCTCGGCACTTCCAAGATGCACATGTCGATCGCCACCGAAGCCTTGCTGATGGTGTGGTGGCTGCGGGTGCAGAGTCTTCTGGGCCGCATCAACGGCCGCCGCGCGCTGCCGGCCAGCGGTGCGTAGCGGTCCGTTGAAAGAGCCGTTACCAGTTTCCGTTGACGGACTGCCACGCTCCTGCCGGGTCGCGTCATGAAGCGCCGCATCCTGGTTCTCAACGAACGCGATCCGTCGCATCCGCTGGCCGGCGGCGCCGAGATCCATATCTACGAAATCTTCGGGCGGCTCGCGGCGCGCGGTCATAAGGTAACGCACCTGGCGGCGTCCTTTGCCGGCTGCAAGCGCGAAGAAACCATACAGGGAGTGCGAGTGCGGCGGCTGGTCAATCGCTACTTCTACTACGGCGCGGTTCCTTTCGCGGCGCGCCGCGAAGCAGCCCGCGGTTACGACGTCGTCGTCGACGTGCTCAACAAACTTCCCTTCCTGAGCCCGTGGCTGGTGCCGCTGCCGTGCTTCTCGATCGTCCACCATCTCTTCGGCACCACGGCGTTTCGACAAGTGCCGCTGCCGATCGCGCTGCTTACCTACCTGTCCGAAAAACTCATTCCGCCGGCCTACCGCGGCGTGCCGATGCTGGCCATTTCTCCGAGCACCAAGCTCGATCTCGTGGAACGCGGAATCGCGCCGGGGCAGGTGTACGTGGTACCGCCCGGCGTCGACCAGACCACCCACCGGGCTCTCGACGACGGCAGCTCGCGAGAGCCGATCGTTGTGTGGGTGGGACGCCTGGAGCCGTACAAACGCGCCGATCTGATGATCGACGCGATGGTGGCCGTAAGAGCTGCCGTTGCCGACGCGCGTCTGGTGATCGTCGGAGCGGGCTCGGAGCGGCCGGCTCTGGAAGCCCGAGTGCGCGAACTGGATCTCGGCGACGTAACGACGTTCACCGGCTTCGTTTCCGAAGAAGACAAGATCGCCTGGCTGCAGAAGGCAGCGGTGGTCGTGCAGACTTCGGAAAAGGAAGGGTGGGGTATGACCGTGATCGAAGGCAACGTCTGCGCCACTCCCGCCGTGGCCAGCAACGTTCCGGGACTGCGCGACTCGGTGCGCGACGGCGAGTCCGGCCTGCTGTTTGAATACGGCGACTGCCACGGCCTGGCACGCGCGGTGATTCGCGTACTGACCGACGTACAGTTGCGTACCCACCTCGCGCGTTGCGGCAAGACCTGGGGCGAGCGCTTTTCGTGGGATCGCGTGGCCGACGACACCCTGACACTCATCGAGGAGGCGATCGCGCCGACGGGACGCCCGGTTGTCCTGACCGCGTCGCCGTTCGAAACGTGACTGGTCGCGTGTCGACCGCGCAAGTTCGCATGAGAACCGATGCGTCAGGACTGCAATCCAGGTGGCGCCGGAATCAGATCGGCATCCACGGAGAGTTGCGTTGAAGGCGGCGGGGAGCAGGCTCGCCGGCATTCCGCGCTGGATGCTCGTCGTCTTGGTGGCCGTCGCGGCGCAAGCGCCGATCTTCAATCGCTCGCTGGTGTCGCTCGACGAGGGACAACTCACTGCCATCGGAGTACGGCTGCTCGGCGGAGAAATCCTTTATCGCGACATCTACACGGGGATCTTTCCCGGCATCTACTGGTTGGCGGCGGCGCTCTTCGCGGTGTTCGGCACCGACGTCATCGTGCTGAGAACCGCCCAGGTCGCGGTCAACGCACTGACCGCAGGTGCCTTGTACGTACTGGTCGAGCCGATGGTACCCGGCCTGCTCGCCTGGAGCGTTCCACTCGGCTACCTCGCCTTGATAGCGCTCAGCTTTCCCGTCCTGACGATGCTCACGTACTCGTCGCTCGCGCTGCTGGCCGCGCTCGGAGCGCTGATTGCGGCGCGGCGCTTCCTAGTGACAGCAAGGCCGGGGTGCGGAGTACTGGCAGGCGTCCTGCTCGGCCTCTGCGTGATCTTCAAGCAGAACTACGGTGCGTTGGCACTGCTTTCGACGGCGCTCTCGGCACTGTTGACACGCCGCGAGGGAGCGCTCGCCGATCAATCGCCGTGGTTCGCGTTAGCGTGGCCGACGGCAGCGGGACTCACTGTGGCGTTGTTGACTGGAACCGTGCTCGCGGCGACCGGCGCCTGGCCGGCTTTCGTCGAGTCCACGTTCCTCACTATCTTCCACAGCCAGATGCAGGCTTTCGACCAGCCTCTGCCGCCGGTGCTCGGCGCGCATCCGACAGGTGACGGCCTCTTCCTGTTCCTCTATTCACCCGGCGGGCT
Source organism: uncultured bacterium (assembly GCA_903893315.1). GTDB lineage: Bacteria > Desulfobacterota > Binatia > UBA1149 > CAITLU01 > CAITLU01. The sequence goes on along the minus strand of CAITLU010000012.1, from coordinate 29,930 downwards.
GTTCGGCGCGATGCTGCACGGCCAGACATGGGCACGGCCCTGGCTGCTCTCGCTCGCCACCCGTATCGGCTACGGAAGCGCCTACGTCGCGATTGCGAGTATTCCCTTCGTCGCCTGGCATTTTGCGTCGGGCAAGAACGCGACCGAACGCGTCGCTGCCCGCATGTTCCTGCCGTTTGCCGGCCTCTTCTTCCTCGGCATCTTTCCGTCGGCGATATGGTCTCACCTGGCGGCAGTCTACCCGCCCCTGCTCGTCGTGCTGGCGGCGCTCGTGGCGGCAACGTGGCCAACTCTGCGCTCGTACGGCCGCGTTCTTTCCACCGTGGCGGGCGCGGCCGGCTGCGTCGCGGCTTTCGGCATCGCCGCGGTCGCGGCAGGTGTGTCGATCGACGTCCGCTCGTCCTACGGAGAAAAGACGCGGCTGCCCTCAGCTTCGGTACTCGTGTCGCGGCGCGACGCTGCCCTCTACCAGGCGGCCGACGAGTTCCTGCGCGGGTGCGCGGCGGCAGGAGCTCCGATCCTGGTGGTTCCGGACATGCCTCTGCTCTATGTTACCTCGGGACATCGGAACCCCACCCCATACGACCTGATCATTCCCGGCGACGTGCGCGATGACGTGATCGTCGAAAGGATGGACCGCGCCCGGGTCGACTGCGTGGTGTTCGATCCGGCGATGTACGCTCAGTTCGCGCCATTCGAACAACTCTTTCCGCACCTGCATGCCTACATGACCGAACATTTCGAAACCGCACGGTCGATGACCGTCGAAGGAACCACATGGCAGTTCCTGACGCGACGCAAGGTGTCGACTTGATCGCGAGCGATCGAGATCGATGGGTATCCATCACCTGGACGCTCGGTCGTGTCCTGTTCTGGACGGTCGCGGTAATCTACACCGTCGGAATCTGCCGCCGCTCGCTCACTCTCGGCGACGAGGGATACCTGCTCTCACAGGCCGCGGCGATGCTGGACGGCAAGGTTCCCTACCGCGATCTCGATCTCTTCGTCACGCCCGGAATCTGGTATCTCCTGGCGGCTCTCTTCTCCGTCACCGGTCCTCAGGTTCTGATTACACGCTGGGCCGCCGGTGCCTGCCTGCTCGCGACGATGCTGGTATCACGGCGCGTCGTCTCCGAAGTCGGCGGACCGCGCTGGGGCGACCTCGGTCCACTGCTCATCGCCGTCTTCTCGATGTGGGCCTTCCCCGCGTGGTCTTTCGCGTTCTACTCCCCGTGGGCGACGCTCTTTGCGCTGGCGGCGTTGGCGAGCGTGCTCGCGTGGATTCGCACCCGGCGGGCGGCATGGATGTTCGCATGCGGAATCGGCTGCGGTCTGTGTGTGGTCTTCAAGCAGAACTACGGCGTGTTCGCCGCGGTCGGATCCGCGCTCGCGGTCGTCATCGACCTGCTGCTCACCCGTCGCCCTAACTCGACGCTACGGACACTGGCGGCGGACTTCGCGCGCATCAGTGCGCCGGCAGTGACCGGGATGCTGGTGCCGGTGATACCGCTGCTGGTGGTGCTGGCGCGGGCTGGAGCGCTGCTGCCCGCCTTCAACTCACTGGTACTGAGACCGTTTCGGGGTTTCGCCGACGCTCACTCGATCTCCTACCTATCCTTCGGTGACTTCGCCGGCTTCGAGCAACTGCACCGCAGCGCTGGCTTCGTCTACATGAGCGTCCCGATGAGCGTCACGGACCTGGCCTCGCGCTGGCCCGCGTTCGGGCTCTGGCTTATCAATCTTCTGCACTACGGTCTGTACTGGATTCCTCCTTTCCTGTTCGCGGCGTTGCTGGTGCGCGCCTGGCTCCGTCGCCGGACGCCGAGTGCCGGCGACCGTGCGCTCGCGGCGATCACCGTGTTCGCTTCGCTGTTCTTCCTGGGAGTTTTTCCGCGGGCCGACCTCAACCACCTGATCAACGTCTACCAGCCCGTCCTGTGTCTGGCGGCGGCGGCGGCAGCCGCGTGCTTTGCCGAAGGACGATGGAGAACGGGACTCCTGCGCACGGCCGGCGCCGCGGCCTGCGCGGCCGTCCTCTTCGCCTACTCGATGGTAGCGGCAGCGTGGATGAACGACATCCGCAAGCTGTTCTCGGTGCCGCTCGCAGCGCCGCGCGGCGGCGTGCTGGTGGAACGCGCGGATGCGGACCTGGTCGACTACGAGGTCGAGACACTGCGCAAGCTGACCGCCGAGGGCGAACCGGTCATGGCCCTGCCCGGTTTGTCGATGATTCCCTTCCTTGCCGAACGGCCGATGCCGACGCGGTTCTTCAACTACTACTCGGTGCACATCGGATTCGACGGCGGCCATACGGTCGTCGATGAGATGGAGAAAGCCGGCGTGCGGATCGTGCTGGCGAACTACGAAAACTTCTTCGCCGATCCCGTCGGCATGCTCACATACGCGCCCGAGTTGACCAACTACCTGCGGGAGAGATTCGTTCCGGTGCGTTCGATCGCGGGACAAACCCACATGATCCTGGAGCGCAGGCCGCAGCCGCGTGACACCACCGCGTCAGTACCCCTGAACCTGTTCTGCCGCTCGCTCGCGGGAGGACTTCCGTCCTCTTTCGGCCGTGAACGGATGCTGTTCCGCACCATCTATCACTCCTTCGCCGGCATGTGGGGAAGTAACGCCGAAGCACTCAGCATCTGCCGGCTTCAGGTTCCCCGCTCCGGTCGTCTGCATGTGTTGTTGGATCTTCGCCAGCAAGACCCGGCGCTCGAGGCCGGCAACGTGAACGCCGACGCTTGGCTGTGGCCCGACAGTGGTGAGCCGCAGCGACTGTTCGCTACCGAATGGCCGCTGGCGACCACACTGGATATGGAAGGTCCCCGGCCTCGCGAGTTCGACGTCGATCTGAGTCCCTGGGAAGGATCGATCGTCACCGTGATTCTTCGCTCCATCGTCAACGGCGAGATCTACGCGGCGTTTCCGGATCCGAACAGGCTGAGCGTCACCTGGAACGACGGATCGATCGAGTCGCCTGATTTTCTCGAAGGTCCGTCGCTGCCGACCAATTCCAGGATCGCGCAGACGGAGCCTGCATCGTGAACCAGTCCTCGCCGAGTCGAAGCGTTACCGGCAGCGAACGCCAACCAGCCATCGACTGGCTCAAGGCCCTCGCGGTCGTGGCCGTCATCACCACCCACGCCGGAACCGCGGCCTTCCCGGGAACTCCGGGATACACGTGGTGGGACTCCGTGTTCCGGCATCTGCTCACCGACTTCCACGTACCGTGCTTGTTGATGATCTCGGGGTTCCTGTACCACCGCTCGCAACCCGTCGGCCTGGCGGAGGTGGGGCGAAGGCTCGAGCGCATCCTGCTTCCGTATCTGGTCGCGTCGCTGGTGGTGTTCGCGGTCATGCCGTCACAGGCGCCGTCATCAGCCAAGGCCATGGCCGTGGCACTGCTCGGCGCGAACGCGCTCGGTATCTACTACTACGTCTTCCTGCTCGTGCTGTTCGTAGCAATGCTGCCTCTCTTCTCGCGGCTGCCGCTCCGGATTCTGCAAGCCACCGTCGGACTTCTTCTTCTCGCGTTGGCCGCGATGTGCGTGTTTCCGCAACTCCGACTGAGCCTCGACTTCTTCTGGTCGATGCGCAATCCGGTCGAGTCCTTCACGCTCGGCTATTTCCTTCTCGGCTGGATTGCCGCCGCCGAACGGCACCGGCCCCTGCGGTGGAGCAGCAAGACGGATCTGGCGATCGTGCTCCTGGCGGCGTCGGCGTGGCCGGTCTGCGTCGAACTCGGCTCGCCGTATCCGACGATCCTGCTCGCGAAGATTCCTTACGCCGTACTGGTATGGAAGCTCGCATGGCGCTTCCTCAACTCGCGGCCGGCGCCCGCGCTGATCCAGAGCACCAGCGATGCGACCTACGGCATCTTCCTCTACCACTTCCTGGCCCAGGAGCCGCTGCGTTATCAGATTGCCGATTGGCCACCGCCGCTGCGCATCGCAATTCTGACCGCGGTCGGTCTGTCCGGCGGGCTGCTTTTCGGTGAGGCAGTACGTCGCGTCGTCGGACCGCGGGTAGCAAGGCGCCTGTTCGGATACTGACGATGGGGCACGACGAAATGATGGTCGACGAGTCGTGCGAGGTCGCGCATTCGCGGCAACTTTTTCGAGCGCGGTGTCACGCGCAGAGAATTTTGCTGGTCGCGGCTTTGTTCTCCTGGACCGCAGGGGGCGCAGCCGGCTGCCGGTCGGAACCGACAACCCGGCAGCAGCCACTCGTGATCAAGCTGGCCGCACGAGTCGGCGCTGAAGTAGCCGATGTGCGTCAGACACCCGGAGATCTCGACTTCAGTGATCCGCGGTCGAGCGACTACCTGCCGTCCGGGTGGAACCCGCCGCGAGCGATCACCGGCCCGGCCGGAGAGCTCAGGACCATCATCCGAACCGAAGGGCCGGCTTCTATCGTCGAGATCCCGATCGCCGAACGTCTCGCTCTCAAAGTTACGCTGACTCTCAGCCCTCTGACCGTCACGGACTCTCCGGTACAGTACGTCACGTTCCTCTGGAACGACGCGCTGGTGGATCGCCGCCAGATAGAGCACGACAACGACGCCATCGAATTAGACATCGCACCTGAGCAGCAACGGCTCGGGCTCAACACCCTCACGCTGTTGCCACACTTCTGGATCGACAAGATGGACGCGGGTCTCTCCGAGACCGATCTCAGGCCCGGATTCAGGGTCGACGGCATCCGAGTCGACCGCGCTGCAGACGCGCCGCAGCCAAAAACACCGCTAGTGGCCGACGGCGACGACCTTGTCCAGGAAGCGGGCACTGCCGTGTCTTTCTACGAATTCGTTCCCGAGGCGGCCACGCTCAGCGGCGCCGTTTCGATTCGTTCCAATGCCGGAGCGATGGCCGCCGACGCCGGCGTCTCACTCAGACTGCAGCAGGACGGCGCGCCGGCGAAGGTACTGCTTGAATGGCCGGCTGCCGAACTACAGGCACCGGCAGCACGTGCCTTCCAATTTGATCTCGCGCCTTACGCCGGAAGGCCGATAGCCCTGACTCTCATCGCGCCGCGGGCAACAACGTCCGGCGGCACTGGCGCGAAAGGTCCCCAGGTCGTGTGGCAAGGTCCACAGTTGCGCGGTTCCGAGACGACTGTGGTGCTCGGCGAACGGCCGAAACCGGCCAAGCGGCCAAACATCGTCATGATTCTCTTCGACGCGCTGAGGGCTGACTTCACCGGACCCTACGGTGCGACTTCAATACGAACGCCCAACATGAACGAGTTGGCACAACGAGGGGTAACCTTCGTGAACGCCACGTCCAACGCACCGTCGACCCGCCCGAGCGTAGCGACACTGCTGACCAGCCTTCTGCCGCCGGTCCACGAGGTGAACATATCGGACACCGCGCTCGCGGATAGTGCGCCGTATCTGCCGGCGATCCTGGGCAAGGCCGGCTATCGCACGATCGGTGTAAGCGACAACCCTCACGTCTCGGTGAAGTACGGCTTTTCGCGCGGCTTCGACCATTTCACGGAGCTGTTCGACTCGGTGTACCACGAAAAGAAAAGACGCGGTGCACCCGAGGAACTCGCACGCGACACCTGGGATTCTCTCGTTTCGCCGTCGCTGCCAGACAATGGCGAGCAGCCGTTCTTCCTGTACATTCACGAGATCGACCCCCACTTCCCTTACGATCCCCCGGCCGGTTACAGCCACGTCGACGATTTCGGCTACAGGGGCGCCCTGGCCGCCGAACCGCTGCTCAACGGGAAAGGGGCAGACATCGACTTCATGAACTTCGTGCAGGTGGTCAATCTCGAAAAACTGCTGAACAACCGACCAGCGGTCGTCGGTCCGGCTGACATCCGCTATCTGCGCTCTCGATACGGAGCCGAGGTGTCCTACATGGACTCCTATCTCGGCTGGATCACGCGGCGCCTAGCAGAAGCGAAGCTGACCGAGAATACTCTCGTCGTTTTTCTCTCCGACCACGGTGAGCAGTTCTTCGAGCACGGGCATTGGACCCATGGGCCGACCGTCTATCAGGAAGATCTGAGCGTGCCGCTGATCTTGTCGTTCCCCGGCGTACTGCCGACGGGGCAGCGACCTGCCGTTCACGCCGAATTGCTTGACGTCGCTCCCACACTGCTCGAACTCGCGGGGATCGCAGCGCCCGCCCAGATGCGCGGACGCAGCCTTGTTCCCTATGCGACCAACGCGGCTTCGTTCATCGACAGGAAGGCGGCACTTGCATACTCCGATTTCCGCTTCGTCAAGACCACGGACGGGGCGACGCTGGTCGCGAGGCTTTCCGAGGCCACGGTGCGCTTCGGCGACTGGAAGCTGATCCGCAAAGGCCGGCAGAGCATGGACCAGGATCGGCCCGTGGCCACCTACAGCCTCTACGATCTCGCGACAGACCCGGCCGAGAGCGTCAATCTGTGGGCGTCGAAACCGGTACTGGGCAACGCCATGAGGCAGTTGTTTGAGTCAGAGGCCGCGTCGAACGCGAAACTCAAGTTAGAAGCGCCGGTGCCGCAGATGGACGAGGGCACGAGCAATCGGCTCAAGTCGCTCGGCTACGCGCAATAAGGAAGCCGTCGGGGACTGATGGCCGGTTCCCGCAGGCGACCGGCCGACCACCACGCGCACCCGTCGTGGCGCGGAGACGAAGCGTGAGGTGGTTTGTTTCCGCCGCTTGGACCAGCCCTGCTCCGGTGATAGCGCGTCGTCACCTGATCGGTCGCCATGAGTAAAAACGCCTTCCGCGATCCTCTTCGGCAATCACTGTCCCGCGCGTCCGTCGGGCGCGTGTCTTCCTGAGCCAGTATGTTCGGTCTCTTCCGTTATCTCCTCGCGCTGATGGTGGTCCACGGCCACGTTCACTGGTCGCTCGCAGGTCAACTGAACTGGCTGGGGTGGTACGCGGTGTTCGCATTCTTCGCCCTCAGCGGCCTCCTGATGACCCAGGTCATCCACGAAACATACGGGTACAGCCTGCGCGGTACTGCCGGCTTCCTGCTGAACCGGGCGCTACGGGTCTACCCTCCGTACTTGATCGTCATCGCGCTCGGCGTTGCAGCCCTCGTCGCGCTGCCGCACGGTGAAGCATTCAAGGTCAATTTCTATCTTCCCGAGACGGCCGATTCGTGGGCCCGCAACCTGCTCATCTTCGGTATGCGCAACCACTCACCGGCGCTGATCCCGCCGACCTGGTCACTGCACATCGAACTCGTGTTCTACATGCTCATGGCCTTCGGGCTCGGACGGACGCGAGGCTCGACCATCGTGTGGATCGCGGCGAGTTGCGTCTGGACAGCCTGGGCTCTGGCAAGCGTCTTCGATTTTCCCGACCGCTTGAGCGACGAGCTCGCGTCATCCCTTCCTTTCGCCGCGGGTGCCGGGCTGTACTACTTGAAACACCGGAACTCGCGCTGGCTGCTCGCGATACCCGCGATCTTTTTCGTCCACGCCGTGATGAGCGACCGGCTGTGGGCCGACGTGCGGTGGGGCGGCTTCTATTGCTCGACGATGCTCGCGGTAGCGAGTGTCTACGCACTGCGCGATCAACGAGTTTCCGGAGCCTGGGCCAACCTCGACCGGCGGCTTGGCGACCTGGCCTACCCGGTTTTCCTCGCACACATCCCGGTCGCTTACGTGATCGCGGCGCTGTTTCCCGAGTTCTCCGGCAACCAGGAGCGCTGGTTTCTGGCAACCGTCCTGGCCACCAACGCCGTCGCGTTCGCGGTGCACGGACTCGTCGAAATTCCGATCGACCAGCTACGCAAGAAGATCCGCCGAGCGGCGCCGGGTAGATCGCAGCGGATCGGCAAGGCGGCGCCGCCCGACGACGCACCCGCGCAAAGCGACGACGCGCCATCCCGCGAGTTGCCTGCGTATGTCGGTATGAGCGCCGTCGCTCTCGGCACCGTGCTGCTGGCGGTCGGCTGGACACGCGTCTCGTACCTCAAGTTTCCGGCCGACTTTGCCCAGCGTGTGATTCCGTTGGCGTTCACGGCCGCCGGCATCGGCGTGTTCCTTTCTGCAACCGACCGGCTCAGAAACCTTCGAGCACGTTTCGGCCTCGATGCGACGCGCTGCTGCCTGGCCGCTTCTGCGGTCACTGCTGCCGGCCTGTTCGCCTACGCAGACTGCTTCGTGCCAGCGGCAACCAGCCTCACCATCCCCGTGCAGTTCCCCGTTCTGGTCGGCGCGGCGGCGATCACCTCCGGCGTCTTCGCACTGTGCGGATTCGCGCTTGGTTCGCTGCTCTCGGAACGCAGCTGCCATCGAGCATTGATCAGTGGCATCGCCCTCGGGTCGGCATGCGCGTGGCCGTTGCTGAGCGCCATCGGGGCTCCCCATCTCGTCTCGACCGCCGCCCTCGCATTCACGGTTGCGGCCGCCGTTCCCGAGCGGACCCGCGTTCAGGCAGTCGCCGTAGCCCTCGCGGTAGCGCTGCTTGGTTTCATACCGGCGCTCGAACCCCCTCTGCGCATCGACTCCGCCAAGATACTGAGCGGTCTTCGAGGCGGCATGCCGGTCGCCAACACTTCGACGTGGAGCCCGCTGTTCCACGTCGACATGCTCGACTTGAGGGTATTCGGGGCGATGAACCAGCTGGCCGTCGAAGGCAGCCCGGTTGCGACCCTCGACCGCGCGACTACGAACGTTCCACCTGCGAGAACCCCCGACGAGGAGTGCCGCAGAGTCGTCTACTCGCTCGCCTCTCCAGCGCCCAGCGTAGTGTTCCTCGGAATCGCCGGTCTCGCTGAACTTCAAGCCCCTCTACAATCAAGTGCGAGCGACGTGACGGTCGTCGTACCCGACGCGGCGGTCCGCGCGCTGCTGGTCGAGCACGAATCCGGCAGGAACGACCCGCAAGCAGCGTCGGCCCCGGCTAGCTTCGTCACCGCCGAACCGAGGTCGTGGATCGACGCCGATCAGACTCGGCGCGACGTGATCGAGATCGTCGCGCCCGAGGCCCACGGCTCGCCTCTGCCTTTCCTCACCGCCATGCAGGACACGGCCAGCCGTCTGTTCACGAGACAAGGCGCCGCAGCGCTGCTCGAACATCTGACGGAAGACGGCATTCTTTCGGTTTCGTTCATAGAGTCGGGCAGCAGCGCAGCAGCCTACACCCTGGCGAATCTGCGAGACGCCATCGACACGCTGAATCTGGGCGACACGGCCTCGCTCATCAAGGTGTTCCGCACCGCCTACGATCTGCCCCGCTACCACATCCTTGCCAAGCGCATGCCGTTCACTTCCGCGCAGTCCGAAGCTCTCGACGCGTTCCTCGCCAGTAGCCCTGGATCGGCGCTCATCGGCGTGGACCCCACGACTCTCCCCAGCGAACCCTTTCACTCGATGCTCACGCTCCAAAGCGATGACCTGAGCAACTACTACGCAGCGGGACGGACCGACATACGCCCGGTCGACGATCGGATGCCGTACTTCCGCTCGGTCGTGCACACGCGCGACCTGTTTCCCGGCTCGCAGCGTCCGCCTCTGCCCGCGATGCCGAGATCGACGCAACGCCAGGAACAGTTCGTAGCGCTGATCGCGCTCGCATGTCTCGTTGTCGCCGCAGCGATCGTGGCAGCAACGACGCTGGCAGTCGGGCCGGGCAGTGTCCGTCGCGCATACCTTCGCCGGGACCTCGGACTCGCGACCGCAGCGGCAGCCGCCGGCATCGTTGCGCCGGCCGCGATTATCGCCGCCGGCATCTTCCTCGGCAGCCTCCAGACGAGCGTGCAGACCTTGTCCATCGCGCTGATGGCGGTAGCCGCCGCTTCGATGAGCCTGGCGGCCGGGACGAGAGGAAAAATGATTCTCGTCAGTACGGTTCTGCTCGTCGCTCTGCAAGCGCTCTGGCTCGCGGTCGCGCCGGCCTCATCGCCCGCCGATGTGGACGCGCTTTGCTCCTGGGAACGGATCGCGGCCGCTGCTGCAGCGACGGTACCGGCCGGGGTTCTGTGCGGCCTGCTGCTCAAACTTCTGGCCGGACCCGGACAACAAAACGAGAGGCTTCGACAACGTGACGTAGCGGTATTCGCCTGCATCACCGTGTGTTTCGACGCCGGTATCGCGTGCCCAGACCTGGTAGCGCTGGTGCGCGGAACCCACGTACAACTGCTCGCCGGTGCGGTTCTCCTTATCGCCGCGATTGCGCTGATCCCGGCGGCACCGGCCGCTCCCGAAGAGTGCCGCCTTCGGCGGGCGATCAAGTAATGTACCGTGCCACGCCTCTCGCCATCCACCGCTCCTCGGAGCGAACATAGATGACAGACTTTCAGCCTGTAGTTGATACGTCGCTGCGGCCGCCGCACTTCGCGGCAGGATCCGGACTCAGGAGACTCGCAGTCGTTTTCGCGCTCGCACTCGCGGTACGCGTCGGCCTCTGCTTCGCCTACGATCTAGCGTCCGACAAACCGGTGGGCGATGCCTCCGAGTACGTCACGATCGCCGTTCAACTTGTATCCACACAGAGCTACTCGATCATCCATCCGGGCTTCGTCGGTGCGCCGACGGCGCGGCGGTCACCGCTGTTTCCGCTGCTGCTGGCCGCTTGCTTCGCGCTCTTCGGAAACGGCCGCACCGTGCCCATCCTGTTGCTGTGCCTGCTGGGAGCGGGAACCTGCACACTGGTATCCGCGCTCGCCCGAAGGCTCTTCGAAGAACGCACCGCGTGGGCGGCCGGACTCGCCGCTGCGCTTTATCCGGGCATGTGGATCACCAGCACCGGCTTGATGACGGAAACACTCTTCGTCTTCCTGCTGGTCGCACTCGTCTGCCTTGCCGACCGGATCGCCGACGAGAACCTTGCCGCCAGCCTGCGACCCTCGATCGCGGCCGGTGCCTGCGCCGGCCTGCTCACGCTCACGCGCGCCGAGGGCATGCTGGTCGGTTCGCTGCTGATCCTGTGGATTGCGATCTCCACCTCGGGCGCGAAACGCCGGCGATCCGTGGTTCTGGCCGCCGGTGCCGCGGCGCTGGTAGTCGCGCCGTGGGTGGTGCGCAACTACATCACGTTCGGGGCACTGATCCCCGGCTCGACCGTCGGTGGTTGGGTACTGGCCGGCGCGAACAACCCCGATGTGTACTACGACGAGGGCCGCACCGGAGGCTGGACCGCGGAGTTCGGCAAGATGCCGCAGTACGCCGACTGCGCAAAATTCCCGCCCGCACAGGAGCCGGCCTACTCGGCGTGCCTTACGCGCGCGGCAATCGGTTACGCAATAGACAACAAGGCCCGCTGGCCGGAACTGGCGCTCTGGCGGCTGCGACGCGCGCTGGACATGTGGGATCCGCGCATCTCCGCCTTCCTGGAAACGATGGAAGGCCGGCGACCTCAGTTCACGCTCGCCGCCGCGTGGACCTTCTATCCCGTGCTGATCGCCGCACTGCTGGGCGCGATCAGCTTCGCGCCCGACATCCGACGCCTGTCGTGGCTGTACGCGATCCCGGCTTTCTACCTTTTCCAGATCGCCATGACGTGGGGAATCCAACGCCTGCGCGCACCCATGGAGCCGTTCCTGCTGCTGCTCGCGAGCGGGTTGGTCGTTTCGATACTGGGCCGTAAGGCCGCGAGGACGGCTACCGCGAAGTCTTCACCGGAAATCGCACCGTAAGGATCGCAGCCACCTTTCGAAACTGAACTCACCGACGCGGGCCGCGCCGCAAGGCTCGCGTGTCTCTCAGCGATACTTGCGCGCGATGCGCCAGAGGTCTCCGAAAGCCGCGACACCGTGCCACATGGTGAGCTTGGATCCCGCGACATCGCGCCAGCACGGAAGCGGATATTCGAAGAGAGTCGGAGCCAGCGGCTCGGGGACCAACGCGCGGCGGAGCCGCGCCAGCACCTCGACATCGAAGATCCACTTGCTCAGAAAATGTTCGCCGAACGTGCTCGCCACCGCATCACTCGCGCGAAACAGTTTGGCGCCGCACTGGGTGTCGTAAACCGCGATCCCGAGCACCACCGATGCCAGCGTCGCGAATATGCGGCCCGCATAGTGCCGCAGCGGCTTGCGCTCGATCCTGGCTCCGAGACGCCGGACGCGGCATCCCAGTACCGCCAGCAGGCGAGGGTCGCGATCGAGTATCGCCAGGTAGTCGCCGAGAACGTCGAGCGGAGTCGAAAGGTCCGCGTCCCAATAGCCGACCAGGGCCGGCTTGCGCTCCAGCGCCGCCAACACGCCCTGGCGCACCGCCTCGGCCTTTCCCGAATTGTGGTCCAGCTTCTTCCAGCGCAGCCGACCCGCGGGGTCCTTGCACAGTTCTTCGAGCACCGCCGCCGTTGCATCGGTGCTGCCATCGTCGACGAAGAGGAGCGCCACCCGCGGATTGTCACGGACACAACGGCCGATGGCGCCGATATCGAGACGGCGGCTCTCGTTGTAACAAGGTACCACCAGGATCGTGTCCGGCGATTGCGGCGTCTGCGCGGAGTCTGTCATCGCGACCTACCAGGGAGGTATGCCAGACCCTGCGCTCGAACACGCGCATGCAGGCCAGCAGCCCACCGAAAATAAATCGACGGGCAGTTCACACCACGAACGGTCCCTGCACCCATGGCGCCATCATCGCCGGCAAAGCGCCACCAGATCAAGAGCGCGATCGACGTTCTCGCTCCCGACGTGGAAGTCATCGGGGACGATGAGTTCGGCCCCGCTCGGCTGGGCGCTGCGCCGCACGAGTTTTGCCAGACGCGCGAACGCGAACTGCACCAGCGCGGCGGGCAGAAGATTGCGGATGCCGAGCGGATCAAGACGCAGGATGTTGCGCACCGCTCGCGCGCGGCCGGCCTCGAAGGCTTCGACCCTGGCGTTGCCGTGCATTCCTCGTATTTCGACGCTGCCGAACACTCCGTCGAGCAGTTCGCGGAGTTCGGCCACGGTGTATTCGCGCACATGGTAGGGGTTCTCGGAAATCGTCCGCAGCCGGTTGGGCGTGGTCAGTACCAGCACTCCACCTTCGCCGAGACGCTCGCGCAGACCCGCCAGAAAAGGCTTCGGATCGCGGATGTGTTCGAGTACCTGGAAATTGATGACGACCTCGAAGGTCTCGCTGAAGCCTTCGGGATGGGTCAGGTCGACACGCTGGAAGTTCAGGTTCGGCTTCTTCCACAGACGCCGGCATTCCAGGACGGCGGCGTCCGAGTAATCGACGCCGGTCACCTGCGCCGCCGCGTCGCACAGGGTCTGGGTACCGAAGCCTTCGCCGCAGCCTGCGTCGAGAACCCGGCGCCCGGCGGCCATGGTGGCGGCGAAACGATAGGCCGCTATGTGACGGCCGTAATCGTATTCGAAGCCTTCGCCCCAGCCCGGCCTCTCACCGGTGAACTTCTTTGGATCCACTGCGTTTGCTTCTCCGTCGCTCCGTCAAGAATGCCGCGTAACCTCGAGCTTGCGCGGCGCGACACCCTTGCCGACTTTCCCTGCCCTGGCAACCAGATCCGAACAGACGCATCAAACCGGCCTTCCGGTTCAGACTCTCCGATGCTAAAGCACCGCAGCGCGGCGTCCTTGCCCGCGTTGACGGCGCGGCGTGTGCGGGACACGCTGCGCTGCCTCGGCCGCGACCACCAGGGCGGCGCGGCCAACGACGACGCAGCGGAGATACCCGGCTCGTGCAACCAGAACAGATCGCGGAAATGTACGCCGTCGAGGCGAATCACTGGTGGTTCTCGGGCAAACGCCTGCTGATGCGGCGCTTGCTCGGCGAGCGTCTGGTGCGGCGCGGCCTACGCATCCTCGACGTCGGCTGCGGAGCCGGTGCCAACGCCGTCGAGCTGGCCGCATACGGTGAGGTAGTGGCCTGCGATCGCAGTCTCGACGCGCTCGGCTTCGTGCGTTCGCGCGGCATCCTGCGCACCGTCGCAGCCTCGGCGCCGCAGCTTCCGTTCCGCGACGGCGCCTTCGACATCGTCACGGCCTACGACATCCTCGAGCATATCGACGACGACGCGGCCTTCGTTCGTGACCTTGCCCGCGTGCTGGCTCCGGGCGGAGCGCTGGCCATCCACGTGCCGGCCTGGCCTTCGCTGTGGAGCCGCCACGACGAAGTGCTCGAGCACAAGCGGCGCTACACGCGGCGCTCGCTCAAGACGCTGCTGGAAAGCAACGGACTCCGGCTCGAGTCTCTGGGCTGGGCGAGTTGCGCGATCTTTCTTCCTGCGGTTGCGGTGCGTTGGACGCGACGAATGATAGGCCGCGAAGGTGACGGCGCGGACCTCGGTGTGGTGCCGGCCCCGATAAACCGCGTTCTGCGCGGCGTCTACCGGGCCGAAGCGGAGATCGCGGTTCGTTGCGGTCTGCCCTTCGGCGTCTCGCTCGCCGCGATCGCGACGCGTCCGGGGCGCTGACGCGCCCGCGCAAGGCCGAGAGGCCGGCGACTCCCTCCTCGGTATCTCGCGAGCGACGCGGTGCTCGCGGTTGAGCAAGCCGTGCCTTAGCCGTAACCTTCGCGCATGAGCGGAACACCAGAGTACTCGGTGAAAGAAAAACCCTGGGGCGCCTTGGTAACCTCGCCCGCGGCAATCTGATGCGCCCCGACATCCTCGTCGTCGGAGCCTCGGGATTCGTCGGCGGTGCGCTGCTGCGGGCCTACGGCCGCCGCGCGATCGGAACCTACTGGCACAGCGCGACGCCCGGGCTCGAACGGCTCGACATGTGCGACGCGGCGGCGGTAGACGCGCTGGTGGACAGGCTCCAGCCGCGAATCATCATCCACCCTGCGGCCCAGCCCAACGTCGACCGCTGCGAAAGCGAGATCGACGAATCGTACCGCGTCAACGTCACCGGCACGGTCAACGTCGCACGCGCCGCCAGGCGCACCGGCGCACGCTACCTCTACTTTTCCACCGACTACGTCTTCAACGGCAAGGTCGGTCCCGCGCCGGTGGACGCGCCTACCGATCCGCTGAGCGTGTACGGCAGACACAAACTCGAAGCCGAAGTCTTCATCCGGGAGAATCTCGACAACTATGTGATCGCGCGCACCTGCGGCGTGTTCGGATTTCATCCCCAAGGCAAGAACTTCATCATGGCGCTGCTCGACAAAGGCCGGCGCGGGGAACCGATGCGCGTCCCCTCCGACCAGTGGGGCACGCCGACCTACGTCGATAATCTGGCGCAGGCGGTGCAGGAGTTGGCCGAACTCGATTTCGTCGGCATCGCACATCCGGTGGGACCTGATTTTCTGGTACGGATCGAGTTCGCACGGCTGGCGGCAGAGATCCTCGGCCTCGACCCGTCGTTTCTGCAAGCCACGCCGACTTCACAACTCGGACAAGCCGCGGCCCGGCCGGTCTACGGTGGAGTCGACAACCGCAGCACGCAGGCCTTGCTGCGGACACGGTTGATGTCGGCACGCGAGGGGCTGCTCGCGTTCAAGAAAGACATGGAAGGCCGTGCGTAATCCGGAACCTCGCCGTAACCTTCAAGAACCGACTGCTTGACCCGCCGAGACGGCGGGCATCTTCGCTTTTACGGAGCGGATACGGCAATTGAAGGGGTTCCCGTCGCCCGGATTCGTTCGGCGAGCGAGCGAGCGTCGGCCTCATCTTCCGCTACCACGAACATCGCCGCGCCGGATCCCGTCACATGCACCGGCCTTCCCAGTCTGGTTGCGCAGGAGTCGTGCAGGCGGCCAAGGCGGGGCTCGACGGCGAACGCCGCGGCAGCCAGATCGTTGAACGGTCCGGCCGGCGGCAACGGATGCCGGATGGCAAGCCTGCGCACCGCTGCTTCGTCGACCGCCGCAACGGGATTCAATACGTCGTAGGCTCTGTAGACCGCGCCGGTGTTGCACTGCAAAGGCGGCAGGATCAGCGCGAGGTGGATCGTCGGTCGCGTCGTCGGCAGGTCTTCGACGAGTTCGCCCACGCCGCACACGACAGCGGCGCAATTCCCGAAAAAGAAAGGAACGTCACTGCCCAGGCGCGACCCCAAGCGTCTCAAGTTGGCGGTGCCCATCTCCAACCCGAAGAGGCGGTCGAGAGCGACGAGCATGGCCGCGGCATCGCTCGACGCGCCGCCCATGCCGGCGCCGACGGGAATACGCTTGCGCAGGGCGGCGCGCACCGGAAGCTCACGCCTACTCTCGCACTCGAGAAGCCGGTGCGCGCGAACGACCAGATCGTTGTTGAGCGGCCAGTCGATCGGGCTCGGGCTCGGCGCATCGGCGGCCCATTCGACCGTGAACGATGAGGAGTGCGCAGCCCGCTCGATAAGCAGATCGTCGCTCAGCGACACCGGCACCATCCACGAACACAGCGGGTGGTAGCCGTCGCCGGGCCGGGGAGAACCGACGCTGAGAGCGAGGTTGATCTTCGCAGGGCAACTGTAGATCGGCATGACTGCTGACGCGCGTTTCGAGTCTCGACACCGCTCACGGCTGCGGGCCTTAGCCGGGTACTTCCTCTCGGAATGCACCGCCATCGGCCTTCAGCGTCCCGGCGGCGCGAGACTGCTTCGGCTGCCTATCAGGCAAGACGCGCGCAGGACAAGTGCGGCGCCGAAGATTGCGCTGACCGCGCAGGGTCGGATCGGACTCACAAACTTTCCGTCGAATCGAAGAATCGACGGAAACATGAGACCTGACCCCCGCTGATGCTCCGAACCAGCGTTGTCTTGTTCTCCCGAGCCGATAGAGTCGGGCACATGAAGTCCGGACGTCGCGTCACCGTCGTGAGCCACGGGCCAAACTGCCTGGACGGACTTACCTGCGCCGTAGTCGCAGCGCGCTACTTTGCCAGGCGCCCCCTGGAGGCGATCTTCTCGAGCAATCGCGCCATCGACGAAATCCTTCAGAACTTCAACCCGGACCAGCCCAGCGACGAAGAACTGTGGATCACCGACATCTCGTGGCGAAGTGACAAAACTACGGATCACCTCAACGAACTCGTCGATCACGGCCTCGAACTTTACTGGGTTGACCACCACAAAACGGCGCTGGAAGCGCGCGAACACGGACGCCTTCAGGCCCGCTTCACCGATTTCATACTCGACATGAAGTATTCGGCCAGCCGGCTGCTGTTCGAATACCTGTCGCGCCGCATCGCCGCGCGCGGCGAGTCGAGGCCGGGTCTGTTGGCCCTGCGCAACCTGGTCATGACCGCCGATGACGTCGATCGCTGGGTCCTGCAAGTGGACGGCTCTCGCGAGCTGGCCTTGGCAGTTCGCGCGATGGACCAGCGAGAAGCCTACCGGGCCTTGCTGGCGATGGACTCCAGCCTCACTTACGGAATCGAACTGAGCCGCGCCCGCGATCGCGTCGAGCGCGAACTCCAGGCCACCCTGCTGCTCGCCACCGCCACTCGCAGCATCCGCCAGGTCCACGCCCGCGACCTCACCGTGATCGCCGCCGAGTGCGACGGCTACGCCGGCGAAATCGCCGACCGCTGGCGCGAGCGTTACAAGCGCGGCGTCTTCACTCTTTACGACCGGCGCGGCGGCGGCATCAGCTTCCGTCGAACGCCCGATTGTTCGGTCGACCTGTCACGCCTGGCCAACGCCTTCGGTGGCGGCGGACACGAAGCGGCCGCCGGCTGCGAAGTCGAAGTGCCGGGACCGAACCGGGCAGTAACGCTGATGAACATGGTCGCCGAAGCCCTCGAACGCGAGGCCGACACGGAGGCGACATGACCGAATCCCTGGAAGTTCTCGCTGAGCGCTACGGCGCACCACGCAGCATTCGGTGCAGCTTGCCGTCGATACAGTTTCCACCCGTCAGCGAACGCGATCACGGCGAAGTGTGCATGGCCATCCGCCGCCCAAGCGGACACTTCCTGTTGCAGACCAAGGCCAATTACCCGCGTTCCGTCATGCGCCTGCCGTCGGGCGGCATTCACCGCGGCGAACCGGTGGACGCGGCGCTGCTGCGCGAAATCTGGGAAGAAACCAACCTCAGCGTCGAGGTCGATCGTTTCGTGGCCCACATCACTTACGAGCATGCGGGGAATCACGCCAGGTTCTCCTCCTATCTGTTCGTCGTGAGCGAAATCAGCGGCGAACTGCGGAGCAACGATCCCGACGAGAAGATCACCCACTGGTGCGAGGCCGCTCCGGCCGACCTGCCGACTTACGCCTCCGCACTGCGCGACATCCATCCCAAATGGAGGAACTGGGGACAGTTCCGCGCCGCGGCCCTCGACATCCTCTTCGATTACTGCCGCGCCGTAGAGAACTGAGCGCGGCGAAGGCGGCGGCGGCCGGCGCGACAACACCAAGAGCTATCTTGTAGGAGTCGGCCCAGGTAACCGTCCTCGTCCAAGGCCGTACCGACGTCGCGACGGGTAACCTACTTGACGATCGGCGCGCCGCGGTCGACGTCCAATTGCGACGGAGAGGCGACCAACGCGAGAAGCTGCGGAGCAAGCCAATCCCAGACCAGGCGTGCGCCTTCGTCGGTATAGTGCAGACCATCGAAACGCAGTTTCACTCCGTCACGATAGGCCGGGTCGTGTCCTTCGCCGCATAGCCATGAGTCGATGTCGATGACGGGCACACCGGCATTCGAAGCAACCTCTCGGATAATGCCGTTCAAATGGGCGACCCGGCCATCGTCGTTGGCGATCCTCGGCACCGGATTCATTCCCCCATCGTAAACGCGATTGCAGGACACGTTCACGACCGCGACGTGAGGGCTGATGCGTTTGAGTCCGGCGAGTGCGCTCAGGTAACGCCGGCGCAGGTAGTCATCGTGCTCACGCGTCCCGAAACCCAGAACCGCTCCGTTGACCTCTACGTCGAACAACTGCCCCATGCCGCCGAAAAACACCGCGACCTCGGGCCTGGCCTTGGCTACCTTTTCCATCCAGGTCGTAGCCCATTTCTCGCACTCGGGATCGCGTGGAAGCGGCTCCCCATCGACGAACAACGGCTCCGCCAAGGGACCGCATCCCAGCCTTGCCGTCACGCCCAGCTCAATCCCGCCGCCCACTCTGCTCGAATCGAAATGCTGCTCCAGACCCAGCGCCACGGAGTCGCCGATGAAATGCATCGCGATGCCGTGCCCCGCAGTCGTCACTCGCACGACGTCTACGGAGGTGTTTTCGGGAAGCGCCGGAGCGCCGATCGCCGGCGCCAGCGTACACGCCGCGACCACCAGCACGGCCAGACCCAGCGTTGCCACTTCGCCGCCGGCCCCGAAGCGGCGGGCCAGCACCCCGCTACGCACGGGGTGCTCAATCATGCGGTAGGAAAGCATCGAAACGCCGAATGTCGCGACGAATCGCAGCACGACGAGCCAGGCACCGCTCACGCCGGTTCGAGAAGGATCTAGAAGCACGAACACCGGCCAGTGCCACAAGTACAGGCCGTAGGAGATCAGGCCGATGGCTACCAGCCAACGCTGAGAAAGTGCCGCGCGCAGGACCTTTTCGCGCGGGTCCATCACTACCGAAAGCAGCAGCGCCGACACGAGTGAGAACACCAGGAAACCCGAGCGGTACAGCAACGGTTGGGTATCGGGCACGACAATGAAAGTCACC
Source organism: uncultured bacterium (assembly GCA_903893315.1). Lineage (GTDB taxonomy): Bacteria > Desulfobacterota > Binatia > UBA1149 > CAITLU01 > CAITLU01. The sequence continues at coordinate 10,458 of CAITLU010000012.1, read as the reverse complement.
AGCACGAGGCCGAGCGCGATAGTTCCGCGCACGGTCGCCGCTGCGCGGCGCTTCCCGTCAGACTTATCGCCGGCTTTCGTTGCGATCCCGTAGCGTCCGGCGAGGCTCGCCGCCAACGCCGCTCCGACCAGCAAGTCCTGCAACCGAGTCCCGGTACCGAAATAGACGCGACTCGGATCCACGGGGTCGAAGCGAGCCGCCATCCACGCGGCCGAGACCACCGCCAAACCGAACAGACCTGCGGAAAGTCCCGAGAGCCTGCCAGAACGCAGTCTGAGCACGCCGGCGAAAACCAATGGAAAAATGAGATACCACTGCTCCTCGATCGCCAGCGACCAGGTGTGTTGCAGCGGCGAAGGATTCGCGAACTGCGCGAAGTACGACTGTCCGTTGGCGATCTGCCACCAGTTGCCGACGTAGAAAAGAGTCGCGATGCCGTGATCGCGCAACACGCGCCGCTCTTCCGCCGCAACGGCCGTCGCGTTGTAGGCGGCGACTGCGACCAGCATCAGAAAGAGTGCTGGAAGCAGGCGCTTTGCGCGGCGGCGCCAGAACGACTTCATGTCGATGGAGCCGGTGCGCCGTCGTTCGACCAGCAGCAGGGTCGTGATGAGGTACCCCGAAAGCACGAAAAACAGATCGACCCCGAGAAAGCCGCCGCGAAAGAAGGGAAGACCGGCGTGGTAGAACATCACGCCGAGCACGGCAATCGCGCGCAGACCGTCGAGCGCCGGTTCGTAGGATATGCCGACTGACTGGGGTCGAGACGCCGGAGGATTACTGCCGCCGGTCTTGGACATGGCCGGGTTGCAGTCGGGCCCAGTGCCTGGTGTCGAGCAGTTGTTCATCGGGTCGACTGTGAAACACCGCGGGACCGCACCGCCCCCGCAATCGGTCACTCATGTATCAGCGCAGCAAGTGAGTCCACAACGCACAAGGCACGATCAATCGGATGCCGTCGCGATGACCCGCGAAGGCGGCGGCGGCCGTGCCCGCTCGACGGTGCACGAGCATTGCGGTCCGCATCGACGTCCGATCTACACCTGGTCCGGTCACTGACTCATCCCGCGAAGCCCGGACACTTCAGCGACCATACGACAGTGGACCTTCAGTGGATGTCCAGCGGTCGAGAAATCTTCGGGGATGGGCTAACTAGCCGCCATCGGAGTTGGAACGATGCAACCGACCTGCACCCACATCGCGCTGTTATGCCGTGACGTCGAAGCCTCGGTAGCCTTCTACGGGAGGTACGTCGAACTCGTCGAAGTACACCGCCGCGTCGATCACGGCGTCACCGTGGTGTGGATGGGAGAGCCGGCGCGGCCGCGGGCTTTCGTGCTCGTGTTGATTTCCGCGGAACACAACGACGTTGCCGATCCTGCGCCGGTGGCACACCTGGGCTACGCGGTTGCCGAGCACGAAGACGTCGACAAGATGGCAGCCAAAGGGCGCTCCGCCGGCGTTGCCGTTCACGGCCCCGTCGAGGCCGGCCCGATCGTCGGCTACTTCTGTCTGCTGCGCGACCCTGACGGCAATCAGATAGAGTTCTCGTACGGCCAGTCGCTCGGCTAGGACTCCGACCCAGGATTCCCGTGGACGAGCGGGATGTTGATGAATGACGAGGCGCTACGCCGTCGTCAGCGGCCCGCGCCGGGCGGCTGGTGATGGATGAACGACGCGATGCCGATCGACGCTACCGCCAAGTCGTCATGGCCGGGCACCACCACAAGGCGCGGCTCGAGCATGGCGAACTTGTTGATGCGCCAGATATTCTCCCACCAGAGCGGCATGCTGTAGGCGCTGATGGGCCTGGCGGTCCAGCGCCAACTCTTCTCGGTCCAGGCGGCGTCGCCGGTGAAGAGGATCGGAGCTTCGGGCGTTCGCACGAGCAGGCCCTGGTTCCCCGGCGTGTGACCTGCCAGGTCGAGACCGATCACGCTGCCGTCACCGAAGAAGTCGTGGGAAGCCACGAAAGTGGCCAGCGGTTTTTCCGCTGCGTAATCGATCGTCTGCCATCGTGCCATGCCGACCAGGGAGTCGGTATCGACGAAATCGATGCGGCGCGCACCGGTCTCCGCCCAATTCTTCTCGGCCGCGGCCACCGCCACTTTCGCGTTCGGGAACGCCGCAATGCCGCCGGTGTGGTCGAAGTGAAGGTGCGACAGCACCACCAGGTGCACGTCGCCGGGATCCAGACCTGCGGCCTTCATCTGTTCGCCGAGTGCTGCGTGCTCGGGCACGTCCAGCACCGCGAGCTTGGTACCGAGCCAACCCACGAAGTGCTCGGGTTCGGTGCGCGCTCTGTCGCTCAGGCCGGTATCGAAGACTATGAGACCATGGGTCGGGTGCTCGATGACGAAGGCCCACGCGCCCATCGCCATCCGCGTCGTCCAACTTCCGCCGGCGAACGCCGCAGCTTCAACGCCGCGTACCGCGCCGGTACGAAACGCGTGCACCTTGAGACCCTGCACGCCTTGATATGGCTGCGCCCAGCCGTCCAGTGTCGGCTTGTCGATGCGGGGAACCGGGAGCGGATCGTGACAGGCTGAAAGGAATGCCAAGGCGGTGACGAAGGCTGCGGTTGAGGCCGAAACGAAAAGCGGCCGCTTCATCACGACCAGTAGCACCCGAAAGGATCGCGCGAGATCTCGGCAATACACGCGGCCAGCGAGCCGATCACGCCCTTGCCGCTGCGATCGCAGTAGGCGGTCCAGCGTCCGTTGCCCTTCTTCCAGAACAGTTGGAAGCCACCGGCCTCGGGCCGCAACTGAGCGATGCGGTGCTCGACGACATCCACGGCAGCGACGGCGCTGGTGCGATGCACGACCGTGATGATGCCGTCCGGTGCGCTGCGCGCGAGCACCGCGCCGCGGTTCCCCACGCGCCAATCAAGTCGGCGGCGTACGAGGAAAGGTACGAAGTCGAAGACCGCAGCGCTTTGCTGGGACTTTCTAGACGCCGAACTGCGTGCCATGGGGGCGGACCATAGCCAGGGCCGTTATGCGGGGCAAGCTTAGCAAACGCACACGGGTGCGGATATAAAGCGGCGCGCTTTCGGCGCGGAGATCCAGACCCCGCGCAGAAGGTCACACGAAGTAAATCTGACCAAGAAGGCTTCACGAGCAATCCGACGAGGAAGTTCCAATGAAGAAGAAGCGCGTCGCCGTCCTCGGCGCCACCGGCATAGCGGGCCAGCAGTTCGTCGCGGCCCTGGCCAACCACCCATGGTTCGAACTCCGCCGTCTGGCGGCTTCCGAGCGCTCAGCCGGCAAACGCTACGGCGATGCCTTGCGCGACGCGTCGACCGGACAGATGCGTTGGTGGGCGGACGGTGAACCGCCCGCGATGTCTCTCGACATCATCGTCGAGAACGGGCCCGCGCTGAACGTTTCAGATATCGACATCGTCTTCTCGGCCGTCGAGGCCGACGTCGCCCGCGAGCTTGAGCCCAAGTACGCCGCCACCAGGGCGGTGCTCAGCACTGCCTCGGCCTTCCGTTACGAGGACGACATTCCGCTGCTGCTGCCGGGCGTCAACATGGATCATGCTTCCCTGGTGAAGCTCCAACAGAAGAACCGCGGCTGGAAGGGCTTCATTCTCCCGCAGCCCAACTGCACCGTGACCGGACTTGCGATCACGTTGCGGCCCTTGCACGACCGCTTCGGGGTCAAGCGCGTGTCGATGGTGTCCATGCAGGGAATCTCGGGCGCCGGGCGCTCGCCGGGCGTGGCGGCCCTCGATTCGATCGACAACATCATCCCGTACATCCCGAAGGAAGAAGAGAAGGTACGTCGCGAGGCGCGCAAACTGCTCGGCAAGGCCCACGCCCGCGGCATCACCGACGCCGATATCGAAGTGTCGGCAACGTGCACGCGCGCTGCGGTGCTCGAAGGACACACCGAAGTGGTGTCGGTCGAACTCATCAAGCCCGCCACCATGGCGCAGGTCGCCGAGACTTTCCGAAAAGCCGGCGCGAAGATGGCCAAGCTCGGGCTTCCCTCGATGCCGGCCGAGCTCATCAAGGTGCACGACGATCCGTTCCGTCCCCAGCCGCGTCTCGATCGCAACGCCGGCGACGGCATGACCACTTCGGTCGGGCGCATCCGCGAGGAACCGCTGTACAAGAACGGGGTCAAGTACGTCCTGCTCTCGCACAACACGAAGATGGGCGCGGCCAAGGGGACCATCCTGGTCGCCGAGTATCTCGTGCAGCAGAAGATTCTGTAGGAAAGGCTTACGCAGGTGCGATCGCTCGCCTCCGGCCGGGTCGGCACTGGAGCCGGCCTGGCGGCGATCGTCACCGTCCTGGCGATGCTGGCGTGGCCGGCAATCAGCCAGACTCCGTTCTTCACCAAGGGAGAGCCCCGCGAAGCGCTGGTGGTGCAGGCCATCGCGCGCGGCGAAGGGTTCATACTTCCGCTTCGCAACGGCGACGAGATTCCGTCCAAGCCGCCGCTGTTCCACTGGCTCGGTGCGCTGGTCAGTCTCGGTCAGGATCGACTGACACCACGCTTTGCCGGCCAGGCTCCGGACGCGGTGACGACAGCCGACGCGCACGGCGTCAGCGAGGCCGCAGTTCGCGCGCCATCGCTGATCACCGGGCTGATCGTGTTGGTCGCGACCGCGCTGACGGCCTATCGCTGGTTCGGCGCCGTAACCGCACTGCTGTCGGCACTGGTGCTCGCGACCAGCGTGCAGTGGCTGGCGTCTTCGGTATCCGCGCGCGTCGATATGGTGATGGCCGCCGCGGTGAGCCTCGCTCTTCTCACCTTCGCCAAGGCCTATGAAGAAACCCGGCCCATCCCGCGCCTGGCCTACGTCCTGATAACCGCCGCCGTGCTCGCCAAGGGACCGGTCGGCGTCGTGCTGCCGGTGGCTATCGTACTGACTTTTCTGGCACTGCGCGGCGATCTCGGATGTCTGGGCCGCCGCGACCTGCGACGACTCGCCGTCGCCGTTGGTGTCGCAGCGCTCTGGTACCTTGCGGCCTTCGCCAACGCCGGCGACGCCTTCATCGCCAAGCAGATCCTCAAAGAGAACTTCTATCGGGTGATCGATCCCGACTCGGTCGAAGCCGGACACGTGCGGCCCTTCTGGTTCTACATTCCGTTGTTGCTGGCGGGGTTCGCACCGTGGAGCCTGTTCCTGCCGGCCTTTGCGACTTCACTGTGGCCACGCCGCGGCCAGTGGCGCAGCGTTCCGCTGCTGCTGCCAGCGGTGTGGTGCGGCGTAACAATCGCGCTGTTTTCGTTGGCGGGCTCCAAGCGCGGCGTCTACCTGCTGCCGGCCTATCCGGCGCTGGCGCTGCTGGCAGCCCAGGCCTGGAACGCGCTTGCGCGCCCGGGAGGGAACGCGGCGAAGCAACCGATCGACGCCGACCCGGCGGCGGACGCCGCGGCGGCTTTGCTGAACGAGACCGCGGAGCCGATATCATCAGCGCGCTGGGCGCGCGTCGCACTGCTGGTCGGTACCGGACTGGTAGCGATCGTAACGACACTTCCCGTGCTGTTCGTGGCGGCGCACCTGGCCGGACTACCGGTCAGCGCCGCACTCGACGTAGTACTCGGCAACATCGACATGCAAAACGTTCCTGCGGTGCTCGCGTCTCTCGACGAACATCCCGGACCTCAGTTGATCTGGTGCGTGATAGCGCTGGCCGCGTTGGCGGCGCTGCTGCACTCGATGCGGCGCGAACAGTGGTCACGGGCGCTGGCTTGCGTCGCGGCATCGGTGCTGGCGCTGGCCGCGCTGGCCGCGAGCAGCATCTTGCCGGCCATGGCCCAGCGTCGCACGCCTGAGCCTTTCATGCGGCGCATCGCCGAGGTCGTGCCCGCGGGCGCCGCGCTCTCGTTCTACGGGGGATTCGATTACGCCGCGGTCTTCTACCGCGCAGCGCCAATCCCCTTGCGTGCAAGACTCAGCGACATTCCCCAGCCCGACGGAGCCTGGCTGCTGACATGGCGCGCCTCTCTTCCGGCCCTGAAGGAGGAAGCGCGTGGTCTGGTAAGCGCCGGGCGAGAAGCGGTGACGTACGACGTCGAAGAAGTTCTTTACGACGCCGACGCGCAGAGTCCCGATCTCCCGTCCCTGGTCCTTGCGCATATCGTCGGACGAGTAACGCCCGGCGAAAGCCTGCCGGTGACGAGTCCCGATCGTTCGGCAGCTTCGTCAATCACCAACTGACGGAGCGCGACCACCGCCTGTCGCGTCGCGCCGGCTCAGTTCGTCGGCAGGCCGTCGAGCCAGGTGGCGCGGACCTCGATACGGTCCAGGTCTTCCGCGGCGACTTCGAACGGATCCGAGGCAAGGATGGTCAGGTCGGCGCGCTTGCCCGGTGCGAGCGAACCGACTTCGTCGTCGAGACGCAGTTGCCAGGCCGCGTCGATGGTGATCGCTCGCAGCGCCTGTTCGAGCGAGATCGCTTCGCGCGGCCCGATCTGTTCGCCGTTGCGCGCCCGGCGCGTAACCGCGGTGCGCACCAGCCCTAGCGGCCCGGGCGGAAACATGGGCGAGTCGGCGTGCAGACTGACGCGGTGCCCGGCCCGCACCGCGCTGCCGACCGGCATCATCCGCTCCGCGCGCTCCGGCCCCAGGATCTGATCGCGCAGTTCCGGACCGTAGTAGTGAACGTGGTTGACGTGAAAGCTGAAAGCTACGCCAAGTCGCCGCGCGCGTGCTATGTCAGCCGGCGAAATCAGCCCGACGTGCTCGATGCGCCAGCGATGGTCTGACTCGCCGCCTCGCGAACCGAGCACGTCCTCGTAGACGTCGAGCGTCTCGCGAACAGCCCGGTCTCCCTGGGCGTGGGTGAGAACCTGCCAGCCCGACGCGAGCAGTTCGCGTAGCTGCGGAACCAGCGTGGCGCGATCCTGCATGGCATAACCCGCGCTGCCCTGAGCAATGCCGAGCCGGCAACAGCACAGTTCGGAAGCCAGATACGGATCGTCGAGCAGCATCGTTCCTGAATAGGGAGATCCGTCGTACCAGAGCTTCGCGCCTTGCACGCGAAAACGATCGGAGCCGTCGCCCGGACGCCAGCGCGACGTGCCAACCTGTTCCAAGCGCAGGTAGGCCGCCGTACGCACCGATGCCGCGTGACTCACCGATTCGTACACATCCAGATACGGCGCCGGAACGAACATGCCCGGCATGCCGATCGTGGTGATGCCGACCCGCGTGTAGCGTGCGAACTGATCGCGGATGCGGGCCGCCCAGGCCTCGGGCGACCAGTCGAGCGCGAGCATGAACGGCATCATGGCCGTGCTTTCTTCGATCTTGCCGTTCAGACGGCCGTCGGCGCCGTGAACGTAGCGGCCGCCATTGATCGGATCCGGCGTCAAGTCGTCGATCCCGGCCGCGTGCAGCGCCGCAGAATTGACGAACGCCGTGTGCATCGACTGGATCAGCACGAAGATCGGGTTGTGAGGTGCCAGCGCGTCGAGCCGCGCGCGATCCCAGACACCGAGATCCGGCGTCAGCATGAAGTCGAGGCCGAAGGCGAAGATCCACTCGCCCGCTGGGGTGCGGGCAACCGCATCGCGCAGCGCTCGCTCTACACCCGTGACGCTGGCGTGCGTGAAGCCGCTGACGTCGACCCACGCGTAGCACTGGGCGCACAGATCCGGGTGAGTGTGCGGCTCGATGAGCCCCGGCAAGACCACCGACGCACCGAGATCGATAACCTCGGTGCCGCTAGTCCGCAGCGCGAGAATGTCGTCGCCGGTGCCCAGCGCGACAACCCGGCCGGCCGCGATTGCGAGCGCTTGAGCCTCGATGCCCGCCATCGAGATGACACGGCGAGCCAGGACGATGGTGTCGATCGATTGTTTCAACTGGCACTCCCCGCCGCCTTCGTGCTGCCGGCGCCGCGCGGAACCATACCGTCATACCCGAACGTTGACCAAGCAGCCGGCTCGTTCGCGCGGTCTCGTTGACTCGACGACGCCCGGGATGCCAGAACGAACACTTGAAGCAACGACCGCTCCGTAAATAGGGAGCGCCACTGCCTGGAGGAAAAATCATGTCGGAATCGAAAGCGGAAAAAGGGATCGGCGTCATCCTCAGGCTGTTCGGCGGAACCGCTGGAGCTGGGCCTTTGCCCGAGGGATTTCGGCGGATCACCGTAGAACACCTGTTCGGCGACATCTGGCAAGGGCCCGAACTGGCGATCGAGGAACGTTCGCTGCTTACCTGTACGGTCCTGGTTGCGCTCAATCGCGAAGCGGAACAACGCCTGCACTTTCGCGGCGCCCGCAACCTCGGCATCGCGCGCGAGAAGTTGGAAGGGATGATAACCCACGTCGCCCACTACGCCGGTTGGCCCGTGGCTGTCAGCGCTTTTCGCGTGCTGGAAGAAGTGTGGGCGGCGATGGACGAAGAAGCGGCGCGCTGAGCGGACGCGCGCTTGGTCGGATCGTCGAGCACGACGTGTCCTCGGACGGATTGGTGGTCGTCCGTTGTGCATCCTGAGTTCCGCGCAGGAAACGCAAGGAAGACCGGCCAGACCGGTTTTCGCCGCAGCGGTGCGGACCCCCGGCCGCAAGTCGCCTTCTCGGGCCGCAACGAAAGAGAGGCCCCGCTGTTTCCAACGGAGCCTCCAGGTTTGAGACGGGAGGCGCGAGGACTCCCGGAAGGAACGCCGGTTGCGAGGGCTTGAGACAAGCCAGGTCGAGATCGCCGCATCCCAGACGGGCGGCAGGATGTAGGCCGACAGCTTGCAGGCGCGACGACGGGATCGGTTTCGCTAGTGGTACCCAGACCCGCAGGCGCGGGCGGTCCGGCGTGTACCCGCAGGTAGTGTGCCAAAGTGCGGGGCACCTCACTCGCCGCGAGGCCTTCGCGCCACGAGGGGGGCGCTACCTCGAAATCGAGAGGCAACGCCACGTGCGAGGTGATGCAACGGTTACAGCGGTGCCCCTCGTGGCCGCATCCGGCGATGCTGGCGCCGCTACAGAGCCACCCCGCCGCACCCTTTACGCGCAGCCTCCCCGGCCTGCTCATCGCCAGGTACTCGGAGAAGGTGACCGACGAGCGTTTTGGCGTTGCCAACCGGTCGGCCAGTTGCTCCTGGGTGAGGGTGATGTTCTCGCCGATCGCGCTCGTGCCGCGACCGTAGAGCAGCGCGACGCTCACGCTGCGCCCTCGGGTGTCGGGAACTGCATCCAGGCGCGCACATCCTCGACCCGCCACGCGGTCACACCCGCCGATAGCCTCACGGGTGCCGGGAAAGTGCCTGCCCTGACCATGAGCCAGAGCGTCGCCGTCGAGAACGGCAGCAGGTAGGGGATGAGTCGGCTTTGGCGGAGAAACCCCGCCTCGGGAACTTCGTTCTTCATATCGGGTGGCACTCCATGCAGACGACTTGCGTCCTCATGTTCCATGATCACCCCGCGAGGTAGCCCCGCGCCAGGTACGCACCGACGAACATCCGAAAAGGTGTCTATCTACAGGGAGTTAGACCGGCGAGTATTTTTGCCTTTAACTTACCCCACGGCCGGGTGACGTTGGTGGGGCTGTTGTCGGTTACACCCGAGCCCCAGCCCATCTGCGCGCGGTGCCCTGCAGCGCGCGCGAGGTGATTGAAGGTGAACCGAGCAGCGTTGTGTGACCGGTGTCCACGTCTCACAGGATCCGTCCTGCGTGACGTGGCTGCCTGAACCTCGTCGGGGTCCGAAGCGGAGCACACAGATACAAAGAACCCCGGCAGGTTGCCCTGCCGGGGTTCTTTCTTGAGCCAAGTAGACGCTGCCTAGTGCGGCGTCCTCAGTTCGCTAGCTAGTTCAAGAGAATTGAGTACCCGCCGGTGCCGCTGCCGCCGCTGCCGCTAGTGCGCGTCATGATGACTTGCGCATAATCACCAACAACGAAGGAGACCGGCGCCCCAGTTAGTGACTGCGCGCCACCGGTGCAGGTCGTTGCGGTGGTAGCGATCGTGCAAGTGGCCAGGATACTCCCGCACGTACCGCTGCTATTACACTTCGCCACCGTGACGGTATAGACGCCGGTGCCACCACTGGAAGTAGTCGTAACGGCGGTGCGTGCCGTCAACGTACTCAGCGTCATCGACGTACCGACTAGCATGTTACTGGTGGCCGCGGTCGCCATGGTCTCAAAATCACTCATCAATATGTACTGTTGACCCGTTGCGCCCGTCGCGCCGGTTGCGCCCACAGTGCCGTTGGTTCCGTTGGTTCCGTTGGTTCCGGCCGAACCGGCGCCACCCGTGGCACCGGTCAGACCGGTGTTGCCGGTCGGACCGGTCGGACCCTGGATACCCTGCGATCCGGTTGCACCCACGGCACCGTTAGTGCCGTTGGTTCCGTTGGTTCCGGCCGAACCGGCGCCACCCGTGGCACCGGTCAGGCCGGTGTTGCCGGTCGGGCCCTGGATACCCTGGTCGCCGGTAGCGCCTTTGTCGCCGGCCACGCCCTGGATGCCTTGGTCGCCGGTCGCGCCTTT
>CAITLU010000011.1 GCA_903893315.1 uncultured bacterium | reverse complement strand
TGGCTCCCCGGGCCGGACTCGAACCAGCGACATGGTGGTTAACAGCCACCCGCTCTACCGACTGAGCTACCGGGGAACCTGGCGGCGCTTATACCGAGGAAGGGGGCCGCGGGCAAAAGGCGGTGAGGCCAGGCGTTGCGTTACTCGAGGTAGCCGAGTGAGCGAAGGCTGTCCTGCACATCTTTTGGAACGGTCATCGCGTCCTTCTTTGCTCCCGAATTGCCGCCGGTACCTTGCTCTTTGGTGCCCGGCTGCGCATTGGGAGCGGCACCTGGTTCGGTCTCTTCGAGGCCTCCGCTTCCGGCTTGTTTGACTCCCGGCCGCTCGTCGCCGCGCTCTTTGTTGCCGACGCCGCGTTCGGTCGCGTGGCCGCTAGCTGAATCCGCCCCCGTTCCTCCGCCTGTCTCTCCAATCCCCTCGCTGTTGAGGTCGGCATCGGGAGCCTCTGGCAGCGCCTTCTGAGCGTCCGCGAACGCCTGCAGCGTGTTGCGCAGTCCGTACACCTCGTGGGTCTGCGGCAGAATCCTGGTTTCCTGGATGTCGGCCTTCAGGTCGTAGCCTTCGTCGCCACCTTCGTCCGTGTAGGAGATCAGCTTCTGGTCAGGACGAGTGATTGCGCGACAGGCACCGCGGCTGCCGAGCGCCCCCGGATCGCTGTCGGCTTCACTGTAAACGACCGGAAAGTCGTGCTGCGTTCCGTCTATCATCGGCAGCAGGGTGACGCCCGGCATCGAGTGTTGGACGCCGACGATATCGAGCAGCGTTCGGGCCACCGAGATCGACGCCGGAACCAATCCGGCGATGTGACGGGTCCCGCGCGTGAAATTGGGAACGTAGAGCATGAACGGTACGTGCACCGACTCGCGGTAGAGAAAGCGCACGTGGTCGCAACTGCCGTGTTCGAAGAACTCCTCGCCGTGGTCGGAGGTCAGCAGGATTACGGTATTGTCCATCAACTCGAGTTGGTTGGTGGCGCGCAGGAATACGCCGAGGGTGCGATCGCCGTGGTGGATGGCGGCATCGTAATAACGGACGATCTCGTCGAGGTGGGTGGGGTCGGGACGCGCGCGGTTGTCGCGCAGACAGTAGCGGCCCTGCTCGCTGGCTGCGCTTTCGAGCAGTCCCATCGACTTCTTGTCGACGGGTTTGGAGTAATAGGGCCGGTGAGCGTCGTAGCCGTGAAAGAACACGAAGAACGGGCGTTCCTTATTGCTGCGAATCCAGGTGATGGCCTGGTCGATGTTGTGTTCGAAGTGACGTCCGGAGGTCGAGTAAACGTCGAAGCCGCGATTGAAACCGTAGTGCTCCGAGACGAATCCGCCGCCGGTGAAGCCTGCGGTGGCATAGCCGGCGTTGCGCAGCGTTTCGGGCAGGACCGGGTTGGTGACCGGCAGTTTGTGCGCCGCCGGATAGTGCAGGACGCCGAGGCGCGCCGGGTAGAGTCCGCTCAGTATCGAGCCGTGAGCGGGCAGGGTCCACGCCGCCTGTGCGATGGCCTCGTCGAAGACGACGGCGCGTTCGGCAAAACGGTCTATGTTCGGTGATGTGTCTCTGTCGTAGCCGTAAACGCCGAGGTGATCGGCCCTGACGGTGTCAAAAGAGATAAGGATGATGTTGCAGTGCTCGCACCAAGGCCGCTCAGAGCGCGCGACCGGCAGCGGCATCTGCGACGAGTAGAGCATCAGAGAGACAGCCGTCAGTGCCAGCGCCAACGCACGCAGTACAACACTTGCCATTGAAAACTCGTCGGCTACTGTAGGCGGGCTACCCTGGAAAGTCTACGCGAGGTCAGTTTCCAGCTGCGCGAAGCGATGGGGCTGTCCGCGCACATGAGCGCGGGTGGATTTACCTCCGATTAAGCGACACGAGCAGACGCGATGATGAGCACCATTGAAAGAGGTCGCATGAGGTTTGAGCGAACTTGCTCCGGCATCCGCATGGTGTGCTTGGCCGTGCTGCTGGTCACAGCGGGTATCGTTTCGGGATGTGCATCTCGTGAGGATAGCGTCCCCAAGGGCCGCGTCATGGTGCTCGGCATCGACGGCGGCACCTGGAACGTGATCGAGCCGATGATGGCGGCCGGTCAGTTGCCGCACATCAAGAAGCTCTACGACGAAGGACTGCACGGCATTCTGCAATCCAGGCCGCCGATCCTTTCTCCGGTGGTGTGGACGACGATCTTTACCGGGTTCAAGTCCGACACTCACGGCGTCACGGACTGGAAGACGTCGCAATCGACCAATCGCCGTGTCTCGGCGATCTGGGGGATCTACAGCGAAAGAAAGTTGAAGACCGACGTGTTCAACGTGCCTGGCACGTGGCCGCCCGAACCGGTCGAAGGCGTGATGCTGTCGGGCTTTCCGCTCAGCGGTTCCACCTACGCCGGCAATACCGGAGAAGTGCTGACCAGCGAACAGCTCGATGCGGGCCGCACTACGGCTGCGTATCGTGACAGCCTCGACGAGATACGTTCGCGTACGGCCAGGTTGGAGACAGGGCAGTGGACGCCGTGGTTTCCCGGCAAGGTTCCCTCCCGTGCGGGCTTTGTCGGCGCCATGCGTGCGATGCGTCTTGCGCCCGACAAAATCTATCTGACGCCGCTGTATCGCACCGATGACGGCATCGTCGTCAGTGAACCGCGGGATCTGCGCGGCAAGATCTCCGAGCGCCTGCGCGAGCCTTACATACCCGAAGGTCCGGGGTGGAGCCGTTGGGCTGAACCCGACACTGCGGACTTTCTCTACGCGCACTTGAAGCAGGTCTTCGATATCCAAAGCCGCGCCGCTCTGGAATACGCGGGGACCGATTGGGGGCTGTTCCTGTACGTGATGACGCTGGTCGATCGCGTCTCGCATCCGTATTGGGCGTACTCGCACCCCGACGATTATCCCGACCTCGATCGCGACAAGGCCGAACGTTACGAGAGTGCAGTCGCCGACGCCTACCGCGCCAGCGACGAAGCGCTCGGCAAGATTATCGAGCGGGCGCAAAGCAGCTCGAACGGTGCCTTCTCCGTCGTCGTGGTCTCGGATCACGGTTTTGCTTCTTCCCGCGACAAGACCAAGGCAATCGGCGCTCACGATCCTGACGGCATCTATCTGGTGTGGGGACCTGGCATCAAACCCGAGAGCGGTGCGCGTGCGTTCATCGAGGACGTGACTCCGACGCTGCTCTACATGATGGGAATGCCGATTGGCGACGATATGGATGGCAAGCCCATCGCCGAGGTGACGGCGGATCTCGGGCGTGCGGTAAAGACGGTCGATACCTACGAGCACGGCGATCGCCGCGGTAACGATAGGCCGGTCGACGATGCGACCTGGGAGCAACTGCGCGGTTTAGGCTACGTCGACGGCGCGCCGCCGCGCCGCGAACAACAACAGTTGCAACAGCAGCAGCGCCAGCCGGGCGGCCGCGTGCAGGGCCGAGTGGCGCCGGACAACAAGCCGGGCGCCCGCGCGCAGGACGGAGCGGCGCCGGACAACAAACCGGTCAGACAGGCCAAGCCTGACAAGCCCGCGAACCCCGCCAAACGTCCCGATAAGGCCGCGGGCCAGTCACGACCGCGCGTGCAACCCAAAGGGCAGCAATGCCGCAGCCCCCGTGGCGCGGGCGCGGCCAGGATCGCCGGCGACCAAACTCGTTAGTACTGATTTCCGCCGTAGCGAGGGTCGACGGTCGGAGCCGCTCCGTCAGGAATCGTCCCGCGGGCTGGCGGTGGTGTCGCAAAGCCGGGGCCGCGCGGCCCAGGAGTCGGAAGCGCGCCGGCTTCGAGATCCTTCTTGTCGGCGACACAGCGTTCGAGATCGACGCGAAGCTGAGCCGTGGCCGCGTCGCATGACGCGCCGGGGCGCCCCTGCGAAAGCTGGGCGAGAGCCGCGCCCTGCTGCTCGAGGATCAGCTTTTGCGCTGCAAGATCGCCGCGCATGGCGCCGAGATTTTCCGTGATCGCCGCGGATCCCGAATCGCAGCCGGCCTCGGTGCTGCGCGGCGGCCTCGAGGCCAGTTCGGTACGCAGGGTGTCGTACTCCAAGGTCAGGTTGGTGAGCGACTCGGTGAGTCGAGCCACGCGACCGCCCCACAGGAAGTACCCGCCGCCGAGACCGAGCAAAATCGTGAAGACCATCGTGAAGATCAGGCGAATCACGCGGCAACCTTAGAGAGACGGCTGTGGGCAGTCAATTTGGCGGAGTGCTCTGCCTGTGGCCGCCGCCGTTCGCCTTTGTTAGTCTGCGCGGATGCGATCTTCCATTCGACCTAGTTATCTGCTGCTGAGGTTCCTTGTCGTTCTCGCGATCCTGGCCTGGCTCGCGCCGCCCGCTTCGGCGGAGTCGTTGCAGGGGCACGTCCTGGCCGGCCGCTCCGTACAGGCCCGGGCCGCCGCGCCTCGTGCGGCAGGCGAGCCTGTCCGGACCGATCTGGTGCTCGGCCCCGAGTTCGGCATCGGCGGTGTCCGCGTATCGCTGGTCGACGGCAGTGATCCCAAGGCCGTGTTCGCGACCCGGACCGCTGCCGACGGGCACTTCGCCATCGACGGCCTTCCGGCCGGTACCTATCGCGTCGTATTCGAACACGGCGTTCTCGGGCAGCGCACGGTACAGGCGATGATCGGCAAAGGAGCCGGCGAACTGGTTTTCGTGTGGGAGACGGTGCCCGGGCGACCACCCGGCGATCTTCCGCCACCCGCGGCGCGGCCCTGAATGGGGTGCGGCAAATCCGCGTGTAGCGAGGTCGATCGCCGCAGTGCGGAGCGCGGAGATCTCGGCTGATGGAAGGCACGGCAGATGACGCGTCCGCATCGCGATCAGACGAGCAGCAGGCGGGCCGCATCGAGCGCAGCGGCCGTTTCCATCTCGTTACCGATTTCGAACTGCGCGGCGATCAACCCGAAGCTGTCCAGGCGCTGTGTGAAGGCGTCAATCAGGGGCTGCGCCATCAGGTGCTGCTCGGCGTAACCGGTTCCGGCAAGACTTTCACGATGGCCAACGTGGTGGCGCGTCTGCAAAGGCCTGCGCTGGTGCTGGCGCCCAACAAGACGCTGGCCGCTCAGCTCTACAGCGAGTTCCGCCTGCTTTTCCCCGACAATGCGGTCCGCTACTTCGTTTCCTACTACGACTACTACCAGCCCGAGGCCTATCTTCCTTCGTCCGACACCTACATCGAGAAGGATTCCTCGATAAACGACGAGATCGACAAGCTGCGCCACTCTGCCACCAGGGCGCTGCTGGAACGCAACGACGTACTCATCGTCGCCTCGGTGTCGTGCATCTACGGTCTGGGCTCTCCGTCCGAATACTTCGACATGCTGCTGTTCATCGAACAGGGTATGCGCATCGACCGCGACGATGTGCTCGAAAAGCTGGTGCGCATTCAGTACCAGCGCTCCGATGTCGATTTCCATCGTGGCACGTTTCGGGTGCGCGGCGATGTCGTCGAGATCTTTCCGGTCTACGAAGACTCGCGTGCGGTACGTATCGAGTTTTTCGACGACGAGGTCGAAGCGATCAAGGAGATCGACCCGCTGCGCGGTACGGTACTCGGACGCGTCGACCGGATGTGCGTCTATCCGGCCAGCCACTACGTAACTTCGCCCGAGCGACTCAAGGAGGCGTCCGAGGCGATTCGGCAGGAACTCGGCGGGCGACTGGCCGAGTTGCGTATAGGCGGCAAGATGCTCGAAGCGCAGCGGTTGGAGCAACGCACCCTTTACGACATCGAGATGCTGCGCGAGATGGGCACCTGCCCCGGTGTGGAAAATTATTCGCGTCACCTGACCGCGCGCAAGCCTGGCGAGACACCGCCGACGCTGCTCCACTACTTTCCGAAGGACTTCCTGATCTTTCTCGACGAGAGCCACGTCACGGTTTCACAGATCGGTGCGATGTACCGCGGCGATCGCTCGCGCAAGGAAACCCTGGTCGAGTTCGGCTTCCGGCTGCCGTCGGCGCTCGACAACCGTCCGCTCAAGTACGAGGAGTTCGAGGCCGTCGTCGGGCCTTGCGTTTACGTGTCGGCGACTCCCGGCGATGCCGAGATCGCCAGGTCGGGCGGGGCGGTTGTCGAACAATTGGTCAGGCCGACCGGCCTGGTGGATCCGCCTATCGAAGTGCGTCCGGCCGGCAATCAGGTTGACGATCTGCTCGAGGAAGTGCGTCGCTGCACAGAGGCTGGTGAGCGCGTGCTGGTGACGACGCTGACCAAGAAGATGTCGGAAGACCTCACCGACTATTATCACGACCTTGGTGTCAAGGTGCGCTATCTGCACTCCGACATCGACACGATCGAACGCACCGAGATCATCCGCGATCTGCGCAAGGGCGTGTTCGACGTGCTGGTCGGTATCAATCTGCTGCGTGAGGGGCTGGACCTTCCAGAGGTAGCTCTGGTGGCGATACTGGATGCGGACAAGGAAGGCTTCCTGCGTTCGACGAGGGCGCTGATCCAGACCATCGGCCGCGCTTCGCGCAACGTCAACGGGCGCGTGATCCTGTACGCCGACGTGGTGACGAACTCCATGCGACGCGCCATTGACGAGACCGATCGCCGTCGTGAGGTGCAGGAGGCCTACAACATCGAGCACGGCATCACGCCGCGCTCGATCGTCAAGGCCATCGAGGATCCCCTGATCCGCATGGCCGAAGCGGAGTACGGATACATCCCCGAAGTTGCCGAGAGCGGTCCTGTTTACGCCGACGAACGTGCCGTGCGCGCGGAGATCGAGAGGCTTCGCCGGCTGATGCGCGAGTCCGCCGCGCGGCTCGACTTCGAACGCGCTGCGGATCTTCGCGACAAGGCGCGCCGCCTCGAGCAGGAGGAACTCGGGCTTGGCGGCTGAAGGGCTACGAGGCTCCGGTAACGGCGCGGACGCAGAGGCGGGGAAGGCCTCAGCGACAGCCGTGGAGAGTGGCGCGGCCGTCGATGTCGACGCCGACACCAGCGTGGCGGCCGACAACGCCGAAGCCGAGGACACGACTGCCGCCGGCGATCCGGCTGCCGACGCGGCACGCGCCGCCGCAGCCGTCGCGGCCCGCGAGGTGGCCGCTGCGCGCCTGGCCGACAAGGCCGACAAAGCGCCGCCGCGTCCCGGCGTCTACCTGTTCAAGGACAAGCGCGGCAAGGTTCTCTACGTCGGCAAGGCCAAGAGCCTGCGTGAACGAGTGCGTTCGTACGTCCGCGGCGGCGACGGCCGCTATCAGGTGCGTTTCCTGATGGACCGCGCCTGGGATCTCGAGACTCTGGTGACGGTGAGCGAAACCGAAGCTCTGATTCTCGAGAACAACCTGATCAAGCAGTACAAGCCGCGCTACAACATCAACCTGAAGGACGACAAGACCTACTTGTCGGTCAAGGTCACGACCAGGAGCGCGTGGCCGCGCATCCTGGTGACGCGCAGGATCGAACGCGACGGCAATATGTATCTGGGGCCCTACGGCTCGGCGTCAGGGATCCGCGAAACGCTCGAAGTTGCGCGCAAGCTGTTTCCGCTGCGCACCTGCTCGGACACCGTGTTCCGCAACCGCTCGCGGCCGTGTCTGGAATATCAGATCAAGCGCTGCCTGGGGCCCTGCGTGTTGCCGGTCGATCGCGGCGAATACGAGAGCCAGCTTCACGGCGCGGTGCAGTTGCTCGAAGGCAAGACCGAGGTCCTGCTCGGTGAAATGCGCGTCGAGATGGACAGCGCCTCGCGGTCCGAGCGCTTCGAGGATGCAGCGCGCCTTCGCGACCGCATCGAAGCGATCTCCAAGGTTGCCGAAAAGCAGAAGGCCCTGGTTCACGGAGGCGGTGACCGCGATGTCTTCGGCTTCTATCGCGAGGGCGGTTTCATCGAGGCCCAGGTGCTGCTGGTGCGCGCCGGCAAGTTGGTCGGCAACAACGGCTACCAGTTCGAAGACTTCGAGTTCCCTGACGAAGAAGTGCTGTCGTCTCTGGTCGGGCGTTTCTACGAAGGCGGGCGCTTCATTCCCGAAGAGGTGCTGTTGCCGAGCACATTCGAGGGGATGGAGGCGGTAGCCGACTATTTGACGCGTCTGCGCGGTATCGGGGTGACGGTGTTCGCGCCCCAGCGCGGCGACAAGCGTCGTCTGGTCGAGATGGCCGTGGACAACGCCGAACACGCTTTCCGCGAACGCACCGACGAGACCGCGCGTCGCGAACGCATGCTCGACGAATTGCAGAAGAAGCTCGCTCTGGCCTCGTCGCCCAAACGCATCGAGTGCTTCGACATCTCGCACGTGTCGGGCGAAGCGGTGGTGGCATCGATGGTGGTGTTCGACGAAGGCGAACCCGACAAGAACAGCTACCGACGCTATCGGTTGAAAGGCGTGCAGCGCAACGACGACTTCGCGGCGATGAAGGAAGTGCTGTCGCGCAGGCTGGTGCGCGGCAAAGCCGAGGGCGGACTGCCAGACCTGTTGCTGGTCGACGGCGGTCGCGGCCAGCTCGCGATGGCGGTGGAGGCGATCAGGGAACTCGGCATCGAAGGAGTCGAGCTTGCTTCGATCGCCAAGGACAGGGTTGCCGCCGACGTGCGCGGCGAGACGCTCGAACACAGCGAGGAGCGTTTCTTTCGCCCCGGCCGCGCCAATCCGGTGGTGCTGCGCCGCAACTCCAACGCGTTGTTCCTGCTTCAGCAGATTCGCGACGAGGCTCACCGCTTCGCGATCACTTTTCACCGTGAGTTGCGCGCCAAGGCGCGGTTGCGTTCGGTTCTCGACGACATCGACGGCGTGGGGCCTGCCAGACGCCGCGCGTTGCTGACGGCCTTCGGCAGCGTCAAGCGCCTGGCGCTGGCCGGTGTCGAGGAGCTTGCCGCGGTTGCCGGCATCGGTCCGGCCTTGGCGGAGAAGATCAGGGGGGCGCTCGCCGTCGCTCGTCCTGATCTGATGCCAGAGGACTCAGGGCAGGAGTCCGGCGGCGCTCCGATTTCGCCCTCATGACGGCTTTGACATGAAGCGCGGCTGTTTGATGTAGAAGCTGTTCTAGCTTCGCTGGCCGCTCTTTCTCCGTCGCCCCGCCACCGCTAGTGCGCGGTTGTGGACTGGGTGCTGTTCGCGCTGGCTGCGCTGTTGGCACAGGCCGCTGTCGCATCGCAGTGGAGCGACTTGCTGTGCGTCGGCGCGCTGGCCGCTGTCGCGTCTATCGCCGTGCTGCGAACGGCACGCGCCGGTCGCGGTGGATGCGCGGGGCCGGCCTGGCGGCAT
This sequence comes from uncultured bacterium, assembly GCA_903893315.1. Taxonomy (GTDB): domain Bacteria; phylum Desulfobacterota; class Binatia; order UBA1149; family CAITLU01; genus CAITLU01. Next base: position 92,699 of record CAITLU010000011.1, on the reverse strand, counting down.
TGGCGCAATCTTGCACTCGCAGCGCTGTTCGTGGTTGGTGTCGGAACGCGCGAGCGACCGCTGGAGCTTTCGTCGTCCGCGCTATGGGATTTTCTGGGAAGCGGCGACACGTTGCACGCTTTGCGTGTAGAGACGCTGCTCGAAGGTCAACTTTCGACTGACGTCGGCTACAACATTCGCGGCACTGTCGTCGATGTTGCGCCGACTTCGAGCGGCGGACTGCGCCTCGCGGTCGCGGTCGAAGACGTCGCTCACAATCTGGAACTGCCGCGTGCCGCGACCGGTATCGTTGCGTTGTCGATCCGTTACGCGAAGCAGCGCTGGCACACGGGTGACCGCGTCGGCTTTCGTTCGCGTCTCAGACGCATGACGTCCTACGGCAACTTCGGCGAGTTCGACTGGGCCACTTACAACGCCAGGCGCGGCATCTTCGTCTGCGCCTACGCGTGGCGGGAATCGGACGTCGAACGGCTGGACGGGCAGCGCGGTCTGGTCGACCGCGTGAGGCTGGCTTTGTCGGTGGCCTGCGACGAGGTCGCGGGGCAGGGCGCCGCGATCCTGGAAGCGCTGATCACCGGCGATCGCTTCGGTCTCAGCGCGTCCACTGCGCTCGCTCTGCGCGACGCAGGGCTCTCGCACTTTCTCGCCATCTCCGGCTCGCACATGGTGCTGGTCGCGGCGCTGGCCGTGGGGTTGCTGCGCTGGGCCCTGGGGTGCAGCCCGAGTCTGCTGGCCAGCTACGATGTCGCGCGTCCTGCGGCGCTGGCCGGGGCGGTCGCCGTGCTTGCTTATGCGGCGGTCACCGGTGGCGGCGTGTCGGTGGCGCGTTCGGTGCTGATGGCGCTGGCCTCACTGCTCGCGCTGTGGCGCGGCCGTCCCGGCGACGACCTGCGCGCGCTGGGCGGCAGCGCCGTGGTGCTGGCAATGGCGCTTCCGGGAGTGGGTGAGGAGGCCGGCTTCCAGCTGTCTTTCGGCGCGGTCGCGGTCCTGATCGCCTACGGCCGCCATCGGCGCCGCACGGCCGCGCAGGACGCGCCGAGCCGGCCCGAACAGGAGTGTGAATCACGCCCGCGGCGCTACCTCGCGCTGATTCGCGAGGCTGTCCATCTTACCGTGGTTTGTTGCGCGGTTACGTCGCCTATAGTCGCCCAGCACTTCCACCGGGTGTCGGTCGTCGCGCCGCTCTCTAATCTGTTCGCGGCGCCGCTCGTGAGCGCGATCGTGGTGGTCGGGCTGGCAGCGTTGGTGGTCGAACCGGCGTGGCCGGCGGCCCAGCACCTGCTGGTTTTGGTCGGTGCCAGGCTCGGTGATGCGCTGGTATTCGTGGCTACCTCAGCGGCATCTCTGCCATTTGCGTCGGTGGCGGTGCCGGCACCGGGGCCGGTGCTGAGCGTCGCTCTGGCCGCGCTTCCGTTTGCTGCGCTGCTGACCAGCGGCGGGCGCCGCGGCGCGACCGTGGCCGCGCTCGGCGCAGTGACAGCCGCTTGTCTGGCGCTGGGTCTGCACGACCGCTTTCGCAGCGATCGCCTCGACGTGTGGTTCGCGTCGGTGGGGCAGGGCGATGCGGCGGTCGTGCGTCTGCCGGGCGGTAAGGTGGCGGTGATCGATGCCGGTCCCGGCGGGCGCGGGCACATGGTCGTGGAGCCGCTGCTGAGGCGCCTGTGGATAGGGCGCATCGACCTTCTTGTGGCCAGTCATCTGCAGTCCGATCACAGCGGCGCGTTTCCCGAGTTGCTCGAAGCCTTCGAGGTCGGCGAGATGTGGATTGCGGCCGGTCCTTGCCAGGGGCCGGAGGCCTCCTCGCTGCTCGACAAGGCCCGCGAGTACCACGTGCCGGTGCGGCGAGTGCGCGCTGGCCAAAGCTACAGCGCGACCGACATTGAACCGCAATTACTTAACAACGGCGGGCCCAGGCAGGTAACAAGCGCGGCGATGCTTGAAGTCCTGGCGCCGGCCGGCGATACCTCCGCCTGCGACGCCAACGATCAGTCCCTGGTGCTGGCGGCCACTTTCGCCGGCCGCCGTTTGCTGTTCACCGGCGACATCGAAGCGCCGACCGAGGAGGCGTTGGTGGGTGCCAACGTCGCGCTCGCTGCCGATCTGCTCAAGGTCCCGCATCACGGCAGCCGCACTTCCTCGACGTCACTTTTTCTCGACGCGGTGGCGCCGGTCACGGCCGTGGTGTCGGTGGGCTTGGAGAACCACTACGGGTTCCCCGACCGCAGCGTCGAGGAGCGCTACCTGGCACGCGGCGTTCGGTGGCTGCGTACCGATCAGGTCGGTGCGGTGCATGTGGTGGTCGACCAGGGCGGCCTCACCGCTGTGACTGCGCGGCGCTGCGCCCAGCCGTAACTTTGACACCCTGGCGTTGCCGCCGATAAGTAAGCGAGATTGCGCTGCGACGTGTGCCGCACGGTGGCCCGCAGCGTCTTCGTTTTCGGAACCGTAAGACTCCATGAACGTGACCTCCATCAAAGGTTTCCGTGACGTTCTGCCCGACGAGGCGGCTCGGCGCCGGGCCATCCTCGATGCAACGCGCGGCGTGCTGGAGTCGTATGGTTACGCGGAGATAGAGCTTCCCCTTCTAGAGAAGGGCGAACTGTTCCAGCGCTCGGTAGGCGCCACTTCCGACATCGTCGAGAAGGAGATGTACGCGTTCGAGGATCGTGACGGGACGCTGATCGCACTGAGACCAGAAGGTACGGCCTCTGCGGTTCGTGCTTACGTCGAAAACGGTCTGACCCGCTCTTTGCCGGTGGGCCGCCTCTGGTACAGCGGCCCGATGTTCCGCCGCGAGCGCCCGCAGAAGGGACGCTACCGTCAGTTCTCACAGATCGGTGCCGAGTTCTTCGGTCGCGACGATGCGGCCGCCGACGCCGAGACGCTGTGCCTGGTGGCCGACATCTGCGCGGCGGTAGGGGTTCGCGGTACCCGCATCGACCTCAACTCCCTCGGTGACGCGGCCTGCCGACCTGCCTACCGCGAGGCTCTGAGCGAGTACGGCCGGCTCCACGCATCCGAACTCTGCACCGACTGCTGCGCGCGGCTCGAACGCAACCCGCTGCGTCTGCTCGATTGCAAGAACCCCGGTTGCAAGGCTGCGATGTCGGCCGCGCCGCTGATGATCGACCATTTGTGCGACCCCTGCCGCGCTCATCACGACGAGGTTCTGCGCTTGCTCGGCGTGGCCGGCGTTGCGGTCACTGCCAATCCGCGCATGGTGCGCGGGCTCGACTATTACTGTCGCACCGCCTTCGAGGTCGTGGCCGAGGGCCTCGGTGCCCAGGACGCCGTGGGCGGTGGCGGGCGCTACGACGGTTTGGTGGCGGCGCTTGGCGGACCCGACATGGCGGGCATCGGTTTCGCGTTCGGACTCGAGCGTCTTGACCTCGCTTCACGGCCCGACGGAGACGATCTCGGCGTCGCCGCGGCCGCTGTGAAGATCCTGATGGCGCCGGTCGGTGAGGCAGCGGCCGGTCCTGCACTGGCTCTGGCGAGACGGCTGAGGCAAACAGGCCTGCGAGTCGAAATGGAATCGCCGGGGCGCAGGCTCAAGGCTCAGATGAAGCACGCGGACAAGATCGGCGCGCGCTTCGTGGTGATTCTGGGAGATGCCGAAATCGCGAGCGGGCGGGCCACCGTGCGCGACATGCGGGCACAACTGGACCATGCGTCGTTGTTCGGCCTGGCCGACGATGCGACTGCGATCGTGACGAAGCTCGAACAGATCGGGCAATTCGAGCAGAGGTGAGCTGAAGTGGAGAGGACCGTTTACTGCGGGCAACCGCGTGCCAACGACGACGGCAGTGAGCAGACCCTGGTTGGTTGGGTGGATTCGCGTCGTGATCATGGCGGCGTGATCTTCGTCGATCTTCGTGACCATACCGGCATTGTGCAGGCCGTCTTCGATCCGGAGACCGCTGCGGCCGCTCATGCCGGGGCCGGCGATCTGCGCAGCGAGTACGTCGTCGGAGTGCGAGGCACGCTGCGAAGGCGCAGCCCCGAGGCCGTCAATCCCAAGATGGCGACCGGCGAGATCGAACTCGTGGTGCGTGAACTCGAAGTGCTGAACGTCTCGAAGCCGGTGCCGTTCGCCATCGACGATTCCGCGTCGCTCACCGAGAACGTTCGCCTGCGCTACCGCTTTCTCGACCTTCGCCGTCCGCTGATGCAGCGCAACCTGCGCGTGCGTGACAAGGTCTGCCGCATCGCCCGTCAGTATCTCGGCGATCGCGGTTTCGTCGACGTCGAGACGCCGATGCTGACACGCTCGACGCCAGAGGGCGCGCGCGACTTCCTGGTGCCGAGTCGCGTCAATCCGGGGAACTTCTTCGCGTTGCCGCAGTCACCGCAGCTCTTCAAGCAACTGCTGATGGTTGCGGGCTACGATCGCTACTATCAGATCGCGCGCTGCTTCCGCGACGAAGACCTGCGCGCCGACCGCCAGCCCGAGTTCACGCAGATCGATCTGGAGATGGCGTTTTCGAGTTCGAATACCATCACGGATCTGGTCGAGGGCCTGGTCAAGACTGTTTTCACGGATGTTCTCGGTCGCAGCTTCGACGAGCCGTTTCCGCGCATGACCTACGACGAAGCGATGGCCCGTTACGGTTCGGATCGGCCCGATACGCGCTTCGGTCTGGAGCTGGTCGATCTCACCGATCTGCTCGGCGCCAGCGAGTTCAAGGTGTTCCGCGCCGCTGCTGAAGGCGGCGGTGTAATCAAGGCGATCAACGTCAAGGGCGGCGCGACTTTCTCGCGCAAGGACATCGACGATCTCGGTTCCTACGCGACCGGTTTCGGCGCCAAGGGGCTGGCCTGGATCAAGGCTCAAGGCGGCGAGTGGCAGTCGCCGATAGTAAAGTTCCTGTCGGCTGGCGAGCGCGCTGGACTGGCTGCGCGGGTCGGCATCGAGGACGGCGACCTGGTGCTGTTCGCAGCCGACACCGTCAAGGTCGTCCGCGCGGTACTCGGCGCTCTGCGGTGCAAGATCGCCGCCGATCACGGCCTGATCCCCGCCGACGCCTGGAACTTCCTGTGGGTCATCGACTTTCCGTCGGTGGAGTGGGACGCGGACGAGAAGCGTTACTTCGCGCTGCACCATCCGTTCACCGCACCTAAACCGGCCGACCTCGATCGACTCGAAAGCGATCCGGAGAGCGTGCGCGCCGATGCGTACGACATCGTGCTCAACGGCACCGAACTTGGCGGCGGCTCGATCCGTATCCACCGTGCCGACGTGCAGAGCCGTGTGTTCGCGCTGCTCGGCATCGGCGAAGAGGAGGCCCGGCACAAGTTCGGCTTCCTGCTCGACGCGCTCAGTTACGGTGCGCCGCCGCACGGCGGACTCGCGCTCGGCCTCGACCGCATGGTGGCGATGCTGTGCGGCAGCGAATCGATCCGCGACGTGATCGCTTTTCCGAAGACCCAGCGCGCGGCTTGCCTGCTTACCGAGGCACCGTCGACGGTGGATACGGCCCAGCTTCGACAACTCGGCCTCAAGTTGGATCTGTAGGCGGATGCAGGTGAACACACATATGCGCAGGATGGCTCAGACCTCGGTCGCTCAGGCCGCTCTGCTGGTATTGATTACGGGCCTTGCGGGGTGCTCTTTGTTCCGCGGAACTGCGAAGCCCGGCGACGATGCCGCAATCCCGAGTTCGGCGCAGAAGAAAGCCGGCGATGCGAAGGCTGACGTTGTCAGTGCCGCCGACGCCGGTGCGACTGCGAACGCAGCGTCTTCAGAGCCGGTCGCCGTCGCCAAAGCCAAGACAGATGCCGAAGCTACGGCGGCGTCCGACGCCGAACGCGCAAAGACCGGACTGCGCAAGATCGCGATCCTGCCGGTGGCGTACAGCGCCGGCGGTGCCGGCTATACCTGCGAGTTGTGTCCCGCGTCGGTGACGATGCAGCCGACCGGTGCCGAGGCTGCCAGACTCGTGAGCGCCTTCTTCTACGAGAACATGGCGCGTCATCCGCGCTTTCTCACCGTCCGTTACGAAACGGTCGCGGCGGTGGCTTCCAAGGGCATGCGCGCCGCGGCTGCCGACCTCGCTTCACGGGGGAAGGCGGACGCGGTTCTGGTCGCGGCGCTGGTGGCTCTGCGCGCGCGGGTCGGTGACGACGAAACTCCCGAGCGTCCGGCCGGCGCGGTGCTTTTCGCCTCGCTGGTCGATGCGCGCAGCGGAGCCGTCCTGTGGTCGGGGACCTTCGACGAGGACGACAAACCCAAAGGCCGGCTGCACAGGCTCTACGATCGGATAGTCGGCGGCGTGCCGCGCAAGTGGTCCAGCGCGGAAGGATTCACCGAGGTTGGTGTCAAGCAACTCGTCGAAGACATGGTCGACGAGATCGACGACTGATCGAGCTCAACGGCTCGCAGGATACAGCGCACGCGAAAATGAGGCCGGCGTGGCGGATCATCGACTGATCCTGCTTCACTTGTGACCGGCGAAGAGGGAATGCGGACGTGGCACAGATCATCGACGGCAAAGCCTGCGCGGCGGAAATGCGCGCACAACTCAGCTTGCAGATCGCCGAGCGCTCTCGGCAGGGATTCCGGCCGCCGGGACTCGTCACGATCCTGGTTGGCGAAGATCCGGCTTCGCGCATCTACGTGGGCCGCAAGCAGCGCGAGTCACGCGAGATCGGCATGCTCTCGGAGTCGGTGACGTTGCCCGCCGACGTTACGATGGACCGTCTTCTCGGCATCGTGCGTGACTACAACGCGCGGCCCGATATCGACGGCGTGCTGGTACAGATGCCGCTGCCCAAAGGGCTCGACAGTGACGCGGTACTGGCGGCGGTAGATCCGGCCAAGGATGTCGACGGGCTGCATCCGGCCAGTCAGGGCGCTCTGTTCACCGGCAGACCGGGGCTGAGGCCGTGCACTCCCAACGGCTGCATATATCTGCTGGACCGGACCGGCGTCGATCCGAAGGGCAAGATAGCCGTCGTCGTCGGTCGTTCGGTGCTGGTCGGCAAGCCGGTGGCGATGATGCTGCTCGAACGGCACGCCACCGTGGTGCTGTGTCATTCGCGCACTGCGGATCTGGCCGCCGAAGTTCGGCGCGCCGACATCGTCGTCGCGGCCGTGGGTGTTGCCGAGATGATCAAGGGCGAGTGGATCAAGCCCGGCGCCGTGGTGCTGGATGTCGGCATCAACCGCGTCGCGGACGGCCGCATCGTCGGCGATGTCGAGTTCGAGGCGGCGTCGCAACGCGCCGGCTTCGTGACGCCGGTTCCGGGCGGAGTGGGGCAGATGACGGTGGCTATGCTGCTGCGCAATACCTACGACGCCTGCGTGGCGCGTCAGGCCGGCGCGGGTCCTAGCGCCGCGAAGGGGCCGGCGTGAGGCGCACTCCTCTGTACGACGAGCACGTCGCGGCCGGCGCGCGCATGGTCGAGTTCGCCGGCTGGCAGATGCCGGTTCAGTACAAATCGATCGTCGCCGAACACCACGCCGTTCGCGGCGCCGCCGGTTTGTTCGACGTCAGTCACATGGGCGAGGTCGAACTCAGCGGACCCGGCGCCGAGGCTGCCTGCGCGCGTCTGTTCACCAACGACGTCCGCACGCTCGCGGTGGGCAGCGCCCAGTACAGTCTGATCGCCAATCCGTGCGGCGGTCTCATTGACGACATCATCGTCTATCGTATCGGCGCTGATCGCTTCTGGGTCTGCGTCAACGCTTCCAATGCAGCGGCGGACCTGGCGTGGATTCGTGAGCACGAAGACGGTTCCTGCCGGATCGACGATCACAGCGACGCTACCGGTCTGATCGCCATCCAGGGACCGCAGGCCGCGTCCATCCTGGCGACGCTGGCGCCCGCTGCCGCGTCACTGCCGCGTTTCGCCGTCGCTCGATTGCAGGTGGCCGGAGTCGAAGCGCTGGTGGCGCGCACCGGGTACACCGGTGAAGACGGTTTCGAACTTTTCGTTGATGCGGATGCGACCGGCAATGTGTGGCGGGTGCTGCTCGACAGCGGTCGTGACCGCGGTCTCATCGCGTGCGGGCTCGGTGCTCGCGATACGCTGCGCCTGGAAGCCGCGCTGCCCCTGTACGGCCACGAACTCGGTCCCGAGACCAGTCCCTTCGAAGCCAGAGTGGGCTGGGCCGTGAAGCTGAACCGGCCCGACATGGTCGGTTACGAAGCTCTGTCGGCTGCGGCCGCAGGCGCGGTCCGCCGTCGCCTGGTCGGCTTCTTCGTCGAAGGCGGTATCGCGCGCGAAGGTGCGCCGGTGTTTGCCGGTGGCTCTGCGCAGATTGGCGAGGCCGTGCGCCAGGTCGGCAACGTCACCAGCGGCTCGCATTCGCCGACGCTGGGACGGGCCGTGGCGATGGCGATCATCGAGCGTGATGCAGGCGAGGGTCCGTTTGAAATCGAAGTGCGCGGGAAACGCAGAAGCGCGGTTGTGACCAACCTCCCATTTTATGTTAAGCGAGCCTGACTTTCAGGCCTAAGGAGCGCTGCCATGGAGATCCCTGACGATCTTCACTACACCAAAGAACACGAGTGGGTTCGGGTCGAACCCGACGGAACGGTAACGATCGGGATCACCGATTTCGCGCAGGAACAGCTCGGAGACATAGTCTTCGTCGAGCTTCCCAAGCCGGATGACGAGACCGTGGTACTCAAAGACGAGGCTTTCGCGGTCGTCGAGTCGGTCAAGGCCGCTTCCGACGTCTACTCTCCGATCAGCGGCAAGGTTCTCGAAGTCAACGACGACCTTCCCGACAACCCCAACGCGATCAACGAAGATCCGTACGGCGACGGCTGGTTGGTGCGCCTCGAGCCCAAGAACGTCGATGACGTCGAGGAGTTGATGAACTCCGACGAGTACGAGGAACTAATCGAAGGCCTCACGGACTGAGGGGCAGCGACTTCGTGCGTTTCATTCCCCACACCAGGGACGACGTCGCCCGCATGCTCGAGGCGGTGGGGGTCACGAGCGTCGACGCGCTGTTCCCTACTGTCCCCGCGTCTTTGCGTGCACGCGCGAGTCTCGATCTTCCGGCCGGACTGGGAGAGCGCGAGGTGCTCGAGCGTCTGAGCGCGCTCGCGGCCATGAACGACGTGCAGGCGAGCTTTCTCGGGGCCGGCTGCTATCGTCATTACGTTCCGTCCGCCGTGTCGTTGGTGATGGGGCGCTCGGAGTTCGCGACGTCGTACACGCCCTACCAACCCGAAGTCAGCCAGGGGACCTTGCAGGCTACCTTCGAGTTCCAGACCTACGTTGCGCGCCTTACCGGTCTCGAAGTTGCCAATGCCAGCATGTACGACGGCGCGTCGGCATTCGCCGAAGCGCTGCTGATGGCGCTGCGGGTGGTCAAGAATCGTTCGCGTCTACTGGTTTCGGCCGGTCTGCATCCCGAGTACATCGAAGTCGCCCGCACCTATCTGTGCGGCTACGGACGCGGCGAAATCGTCGAAGTGCCGCTGGCCGCCGACGGACGTACCGACCTGCGTGCTCTGGAGGCGCTGCTCGGCGACGACGTGGCAGCGGTGGCGATCGGCTACCCGAACTTTTTCGGCGCCATCGAAGATCTGGCGAGTGCTTCGCGTCTGGCCAAGCGTGCCGGTGCACTGTCGATCAGCGCCACTACCGAAGCATTGGCGCTCGCTCTGCTGCGTACTCCCGCCGCTTGCGGCGTCGATATCGCGGTCGCCGAAGGGCAGAGCTTCGGCCTCGCGACGTCGTTCGGCGGCCCCGGCCTCGGACTGTTCGCGACTCGCGCTGCGTACATGCGGCAGATGCCCGGGCGTCTGGTCGGCGAAACCGTCGACGAAGACGGCAGGCGCGGCTACGTGTTGACGCTGGCAACCCGCGAACAACACATTCGCCGCGACAAGGCCACGTCGAACATCTGCACCAACCAAGGTCTGGCAGCTTTGTGCGCCACCGTTTTCCTGGGTCTGGCCGGACGCCGCGGACTGCGCGAACTTGCCGTCGAGAACACGCGCGCCGCTCACCGTGTTGCCGAGCGTCTGCGCCGCGAGGCCGGAGTCGAACTGTCTTTCAGTGCGCCGTTCTTCAACGAGTTCAGCGTCGAGGTTCCCGACTGTGAGCAGATGTTCGTGCGTGCAGTCGCCGGCGGCCTGGTGCCGGGCCTGCGCGTGGCTTCGCTGCTTCCCGAGCGCCGCGAACATCGCAACCGTCTGTTGGTCGCGGTCACGGAATGCACCAGCGAAGCCGAAATCGACATGTTGGTGCAGCGGCTGACGGCGAGGGCGGCGGCGTGACGCCGGCGTTTTCACAGTTTCACGACACTGCCCGCACGGAGGCGCGATGAAGCGCGAGATGGAAGCGCCGATCTTCGAGAAGGGCAGCCGCGGCCGCAGCGGCATCGACGTCGCGTGCGGTGACGGTCCGCTGCCTCTGGACGCGAGCCTGCTGCGCGATGATCTCGAAGATTTTCCCGAAGTGAGCGAGCCCGAGGTCATCCGCCACTACGTGCGGCTTTCTCAGCTTAACTATTCGGTGGCCACCAACTTCTATCCGCTCGGGTCGTGCACGATGAAGTACAACCCAGCGGTCAACGAACGGGCGGCGGCGCTGCCGGGTTTTGCGGATCTGCATCCCTATGCTCCCGAACAGACCGTTCAGGGTGCGCTGCTGCTGCTGCGGGATCTCGAACACTGGCTCTGCGAGGTCAGCGGCCTGGACGCGGTGTCGTTGCAGCCGGCGGCCGGCGCGCAGGGCGAACTGACCGGCATGAAGGTGATCCGTGCCTGGCACGAGACGCAGGGCCGTGCGCGCCGCAAGGTACTGATTCCGGAGAGCGCTCACGGCACCAATCCCGCCAGCGCAACGCTGTGCGGCTACGACAGCGTTTCGGTGGCGTGTGACGAGCGTGGCCTGCTGTCGGCGGCGTCGGTGCGCGCGCTTGTCGATGAAGACGTGGCGGCGCTGATGCTGACAAATCCGAGCACGCTCGGCCTTTTTGAAGAAGACATCGAGGAAATCGCGGCGATTCTTCACGCGGCCGGTGCTCTGCTCTACATGGACGGCGCCAACATGAACGCCCTGCTCGGCGTGGCCAAGCCCGGGCACATGGGCGCCGACGTCCTGCAGTTCAACCTGCACAAGACCTTCTCCACGCCGCACGGCGGCGGCGGACCTGGAGCCGGGCCGGTGGCGGTGCGCGACTTTCTCGAGAAGTTCCTGCCGAGGCCGCGCATCGTCGAGCGCGACGGGCGTCTGGCCTGGGACAACGACTGCCCGTCGTCGATCGGCAAGGTGAGGTCCTTCTACGGTAACTTCGGCATCCTCGTCCGCGCCTATTCGTACATGCTGGCCTGCGGCGGTGACGGTCTGACCGAGACATCGCGGATGGCGGTGCTGGCGGCCAACTACCTCAAGGTCCGGCTGGAGGGGCGCTATCAGGTCGCCTATCAGCGGCCCTGCATGCACGAGGTGGTGCTGACCGACAAGTTGCAGAACCGGCTCGGCGTCAGAACTCTCGACATCGCCAAGCGTCTGCTCGATCACGGCTTCCACGCTCCGACCATCTACTTTCCGTTGGTCGTGTCGGGAGCTTTGATGATCGAGCCGACCGAGACTGAAAGTCTGGAGACCATGGATCGCTTCGTCGAGGCCATGACGGCCATCGCGATCGAAGCCGAAAGCGATCCGGACAAGGTCAGAGAGGCCCCGCACGAAACCGTTCTCGCGCGTCTCGACGAGACGCGGGCGGCGCGCTATCCGGTTCTCACCTGGCGCCGGCCGGCGGTTGTCGCTGTCGCGGGTACCTGAGTTTGTCGGGGCGGGTTCCGAGCCGGTTCGCCTCGGGAACGGACCGGTCGGAGCAAAGGCGGCGCAGGCCTAGCGGCCGTGCCCGGTTTGGCCTATAAGTTCACGCACCGTGGGCCTGGGAATAAGCGAACTCCTCATCATTCTCGCGATCATCCTGATCATCTTCGGCGCGGGCAAACTTCCCGAGCTGGGAGATGGCCTTGGGCGGAGCATCAAGAACTTCCGCCGCGCGGTTAAGAGGGACGAGATCGATGTCACTCCTCGAGGCCCGGATCGGGTTGAGGACCAGGACGAGGATCCTCCGAAGGGCGGGCGTCGTTAGGCTCCGCTGAACCTATCCGGTAGCTGACCTCCTCCACCTCTCCTCGAATCGAAAGGATCGCCACCTGGCAATCGGCCTTGTCGCCGGGCTCCAGCACCAACGTGCGTGACGGACGCAACTGCATCAGCGTGCGCACCTCGTCGCGCGTCATCCTCTTGATGAGTTTTTCCGAGACGTTTCTGCCGCAGGCCGCCCAGGCGTGCGTCACTGCGGCGCCTCGGCGCAAGGCCTCGGCCTCCATCACCACGCCGCGCACGGCAACCGGCGAATCGTTGACGATCCCGGCGGTCACCACGATCGCGTTGGTACGGTCCGCAAGAGGCACGAGCTTGGCGTCCGGGGCGACGATGCGGATCTGCGCAGCCAGGACCGGATCGGAGCCGAGACTTTCGGCAGCTCCCGGAACCGGAATCATGCTTACGAGAGCGTCGGTCCAGGCGTGGTTGTGGGCAAGAAAAACCGTAAGCACCGCAAAGGCACTGACGGTCGAGGCCATCAATACGACCCCCGTCCATACCGAAACAGAATCAGGGTCGTCGTTGATGATTGTGCGGGTGAAATCGCGCGCCATTTTGGTCAGGCGAGCATCATACGGTGCAGCAGCGCGCTTGCCAAAGCCGCCGCAGCCCGAGCGGTTCCCCGAGCACCGGATCTCGAACACTCGCGTCGCTTGCGAGCAAGAATGGTTGCGTTATGATCCGCCCTCCTCACGCGAAAGTGGCGGAACTGGCAGACGCGCAGGATTCAGGTTCCTGTGGCCGTAAGGTCGTGGGGGTTCAAGTCCCCCCTTTCGCACCATCCTCTCGTTTCGGAGCCCCGTGTGGCGATCGACTCCGGCCTGTTTCGTACGATCATCGGCAACTTCGCCACCGGGGTAACGGTGGTCACCACCGCCAACGACGGCTTGCTGCACGGGGTGACGGCCAACTCGGTAACGTCGCTTTCGCTGGACCCGCTGCTGTTGCTGGTCTGCATCGACAAGAAGGCCCACGCTCACTCCGAGATGGAAAAGTGCGCGAGCTTCGGGGTCAGCATCCTCGGTGCCGATCAGGCCGGGCTCTCTGAACTGTTCGCAAGGCCCGGCGAGCCCGAGAAGGGCAGCCTGAGCGGAGCGGCCTGGCGCTATGGGCCGGGCGGCAGTCCGTTGCTGGAAGGCGCACTGGCCTGGCTGGAGTGCCGGGTCAGGGAACGCCTGAACGGAGGCGACCACACGATCTTCGTCGGCGAAGTGATCGACGGCGAAGCGGTCCGCGCCGAAGCGGCGCCGCTGCTGTACTTTCGCGGCGGTTATCGACGCCTCGCCTGCTAATCCCCGACCCGCAGCTGCGCCGTACCGAGTCCTCGAACGCGTTCGGCGCCCGGCCGCCGGCCTGGAATTACCGGACGCCGCCGGCAGTTCGCCCGAGCCGGCGCTCGGACGGCCAGAGCCGTATCACCGCACCTGGACGCCACCACCACGGTTCTCGGTCGCGATCGTCCTGGACAACGCGTCCGCGGACGGCAGCGGGGTTTCCCGTTCCAACCGCACTAGTCGCAGCGCCTCCTGATCGCAGGTGATCGTACAGACGCCGCAGCCCACGCACCTGGCCGCATCGACGACCGCCCGCGACTGCGCGTCGTCGAGCGCGATGGCTTCGAACACGCAGCGCTCGACGCACTTGGCGCACATCAGGCAGTCGTCCGAGGATTCGGCGACGAAGTTCGACGGCGCGATCGCCTCCGGGTGGTCCCAGCGCGTACGGCCGCGGACCTGCGAACAGCAGCAACGGCAACATAGGCAGACGATGTTGCGCGCGCTCTCCTGGTGGTTATCGGTGATGCCGACCAGACCCAGATCCTGCATCGTGTCGAAGTACTTCTTGGCCTCCGGGGCGTCCACCTGGCGGCCTCGCCCGGTGCTCTGGAAGTACATCGCCGCGTTGTCCATCATGATGCAGAAGCCGACCGGGGTCTCGTTCTTGCACTCCCTGGTGCCGAGCTTCTCGGTGCGGGTGCGGCAGGGACAAGGTACCAGCGACAGGATCGCGGCCGCGTCGATTATCTTGTGCGCTTCTTCGGTGTCGAGGATCTTCTGCTCGGCACGCAGCGTGCGCTCGACCGGAATCACGCGCATCACCTGGGTTTCCATCTCCGAGCTCTGGTAGTACCTGTAGAACTTCTCGTCGATGAAGAACTGCTGGTAGAGGCGGGCGGCTTCGGTGTCGCCCGCTTCGATCTGTTCGCGGAACTGGTGGTTGTTCACCAGCACCGGCAACGGCGGCAGACCGTAATGGCCGGCCAGTCCGATGACGCGTCCTGTCTGCACGAGAGCGTCGAGGACCTCGGTCACCTGCCCGGCTGTCTTCCCGCAAGCCAGTGCGAGGTCGTCTGCGTCGCGCATGGATTCGCTGAGGTCGGCAAGACTCGACATCAATCCCACTGGCATCTTCAGGTGCTGGACGATGTCGGCTTCCTCGGGGGTGTAGAGCAGCGCCAGATACGCCAGAAACGCGGGCGACGAATCCCCGTCCGCCTTGGGTGCGGTCATCGGTCCGGCATCGACCGCTCGCGCGATGTTGCGGTAGGCCATTTCGTTCGTCTGTTGCGACGGGTCCGGCATCTTTCTGCTCCGTTCGAGGACATTTGGACTCGGCCGAGCCCGCTGCAGGCTCGCTCGGCGTCCACGGTGTGGCGCAGGGTAGCCGAAGACGCGGCACGAAAATTTACATCCTGAGCCATTAAATGTACTTCGGGGGCCATGGCTGAACCAGGCTGATGAAGAATGCCGTTCCAGGGTTCCCGCTTGCCGGTACCGACAACCTGATCCGCGAATTCGGCCGCGACCCGATTTCGATAGCGCAGGCCTCCGGCATCCCGGTCGCGCTCTTCGAGGACGCTTCGACCCCGATCGAGGTGGGGAACGCGGTGCGCTACGTGGAACTGGCCGCGCAAGTCTGCGGTTGCGAGACGTTCGGACTGCGTCTGGCCGAAGGCCGCGACCTTTCGATGCTCGGCCCGGTCTGGGTGCTGATGCAGGACGCGAGCACCGTGCGCGAGATGCTTCGCGATCTGGAGCGGCACATGTTCCTCCACACCGCGGCGATCACGGTCACGCTGCAGCCGACCGCAGAGGGGTTGGCGCTCAGCTATGCCCACGCCGCCGACGCCGGTGTCGACGACCGCCAGGCGGTCGAATGGGGCGTTGCCATGATAGTCCAGGAACTGGCGCGCCGGCTGGAGACGCGCTGGCATCCTTCGGCCGTGCAGTTCCGCCATCGACCGCCGCGCGACCTGCGCCTCCACCGCCGGATCTTCGGCCCCGACGTGTTCTTCAACCAGGAGACTTCTGGTTTCACCGTCCAGCGCGATGTTCTAGACCGGCCACTGTCGAACAGCCATCGCGGCCATACCCTGGTCGCGCTGTTGATGAACCAGCAGTCGAGCGTGAAGGACAGCTGCGCGACCCGCGTCGAGAGCATCGTCACTGCGCTGATGCCGTACACCGTCCCTACACGCGAAGTCGTCGCGCGACACATGATGTTGTCGCCGCGTACGCTGCAGCGCTACCTGGTGGCGAGCGGGACGAACTTCGACGCGATCCGGGACAAGGTCCGGGCCAATCTGGCGGCCAAGTACCTTCGGCAGTCGTCGCTTTCGGTGACGCAGATCGCCGAACTGCTCGGCTATTCGCAGACCAGCGCGTTCTGCCGTTCGTTTGTTCGCTGGTACGGCGTGTCGGCGCTCGCCTTCAGGCGGACCGACTCCTGAGCGGACACACGCGCCGGGTTTCTACGCGGCTGCCCTCTCTTCCGGCGCAGGCAGGCGGCGGAAGGCGCGCCACAGCGCCAGGTCGTAGGCGATCTTCATCGACGCACCGAGCAGCAGCGGCGTCATCAGGGAGGTCCCGTGCATGAACACGCCGGCAAAGGTCGGTGCCACGGCCCAGGCCGCCAGACGTACGAGGTTGGTGATGCCGGAGGCTCGCGTTCTCTCTTCGGGTTCGACCACGGCCAGCACGTAGGACTGACGCGTCGGCACGTCCATTTCCACCAGTCCTTCACGCAGCAGGAACAGCAATGCGGCGATCGGGAAGCTCGGTGCGAACGCCACCGTCATCAACAGCACGCTTGAAGGAATGTGTGTGAACACCATCGTGTTGACGAGTCCGATGCGGCGTGACAGCCACGCCGCGCCGAAATGCGACAAGGCGTTCAAGATGCGAGCGCCGAAAAACAATGCGGCGATCGCGCTCTGTGGTGCACTGAAGCGCTCGAAGAAGAAGTACGACAGCAACGACGTCAGCAGCAGCCCGCCGGCCAGACTGTCGATCGCGAACAACGCGCACAGGCGCGTCAGCGTGCGGCGCGTCGCAGGCCGCATCGGCAGTTGGCGATGTATCTGGTGATTCTCTACCGACTCGTCGAGAAACGCGTAGCAGGCAAGCGGTGCCAGCGTCAGCGCAGCGGCCAGCAGCATCGTCGCGCGGTGGGCGCTTGCAGGGTCGCCGCCGATGGCTTGCAGCAGAGGGGGCAGCGCAGCGGCCAGCGCTCCGACGGCGTGGCCGATGTCCTGCCAGACGTTGTAGCGCGCCAGTACCCGGGTTCGTTCGGTAGCGGAAGTGGTCGACGGCAGAATCGCCTGCTCGACGATCAATGCTGCGCCGCGGTCGCGGCCCATGCCGTTCAGCATTCCGAAGAACGCGGCCGCGATGAGTGCAGGCGCCGAGTTGCTGAAAGCCGCTGCTGCTGCACCGGCGGCGCCGAGCACGGCCAGCACTGCCAACGTGCGGCGGCGGCCGAAGCGATCGGCCCTGAGCGTGGCGAGCAGCGCAGCGGTCGCCGCACCTGTCAGACCGGTGCCGAGCACCACGCCGGTCAAAGACAGATCGACGCCGACCTGGGTCAGAAACAGCGCGAGTTCGACGCCGACCAGTCCGGTGGCGGTGGCACGCAGAAAGGCCGCGGCGTAGAGCGCGCGGCGGGCGCGCTCGGGCTTCACGCCTTGGCCGCGAAAGCCCGATCGTCCTTCGGGTCGCCGAGTTCGGCTTCGCGGCCGAAACCCGCGTAGGCTTCGTGCATCGCCGCGACCATGCGCTCGAAAGGCAGGTCGGCAAAGACGCCGTGGTAACGCACGTATTCCATGTGACGGCGGCCGCGCTGGTCAAATTCGTGGAACAACGCATCGGCGCTGCCGTCGAATTCCAGAGGCTTGACGCCGAAGCGTTCGCACAGTTCGCGGTTGAAAGTCGGTGTGGCCTTTACCCAACGCTCATCTACCAGCAGTTCGCAGTAACCGTGGAAGACGAACAGGTCGGTGCCCATGCGCTCCAACAGCTTCTCGCTGGTCAGATGGTTGCGCACGTCGGCAAAACCGAGGCGGCACGGGATCGCCTGCGCGCGGCAGGCGGCTGCCATCAGGATCGCCTTCTGTACGCAGAACGCGCCCGGCATCGAGACGATGGCGCTGGCCAGGAACGCGTCAGGATCGAACACACAGGCGTAGGGATCGTAGCGCACGCCGTCGCGGACCGCGTAGTAGATGCGCACCGCTTTCTCTCGCGCAGTGGACGCTCCTTCGACCACGCGGGCGGCGAACTCCTGCACGGTAGGAGAGTCGCTGTCGACGAAGCGGCCCGGCCTGAGCCAGGTTTCAACGGCATCGTCGCCACGAGTCGCATCGATGGCGGCGTCGTTCGAGGCAGGGGCGGCGGTCCGCGGCGCTTGCGTCTCCATTGTTGTGCTCCTACATCGACGCGACTTTGGCGAACGCGGCGACTACCTCGGGCGGAGCCTGGACGAGCTCGATCAGCACGCCCTCGCCGCTGATCGGCGCCTGCTCGTTGCCCTTTGGATGAATGAAGGTGACGTCGAAGCCGGCAGCGCCCTTGCGGATGCCGCCGGGCGTGAAGCGGACCCCGCTTTTTTCGAGCCACGCCACGGCCGCGTGCAGGTCGTCGATCCACAGACCGATGTGGTTGAGGGGAGGATTGTGGACGGCCGGCTTCTTGTCGGGATCGATCGGCTGCATCAGGTCGACCTCGACCTTGAGCGGACCGACGCCGGCCACCGCGATGTCCTCGTCGACGTTCTCGCGTTCGCTCTTGAAGGTCCCGGTGACGCTGAGGCCGAGGGTGTCTATCCAAAGTCGTCGCAGCGCGGCTTTGTCGAGTCCGCCGACGGCAATCTGCTGGATACCTAGAACGCGAAAAGGCCTGTCGCTCACCGAAGTCTCCCTCCTGTAGATAGGCGGTGGCCGCCTTGGAAGGCGGCGATCCGGGCGGCGACCCTAACAGACGCGCGGGTTCATCCAAACCGTGTTGTCTGCGCGGACGACGACGAGGAGGCGAGGCGCCGGCGCAGGCGGCAACGCGCGAACTTTTCGCCTGCGATATTGCGCCGACAATCGCGGCACGCAGGCCGGGGCTTTTGAACGCACGTCGGGGCCGTTGTACACCGCTCGCGCTGTGGCCGGTTACGAACCCAAGTCCTTCGAGAGCAAGTGGTACCAGGCGTGGGTCGATGCGGGGGCTTTTGCGCCCCGTCCCGCAGCGCAGGGCGAGCGCACGTTCTCGATGGTGATTCCGCCTCCGAACGTGACCGGTTCGCTGCACATGGGCCACGCCCTCAACAACACGCTGCAGGACGTGTTGGCGCGCTATCACCGCATGCTCGGCGAGGCCACGCTGTGGATCCCCGGCACCGACCACGCCGGGATCGCCACCCAGAACGTCGTCGAACGCCAGCTGATGGCCGAAGGCAGCGACCGTCACGCCCTCGGGCGCGAGGCCTTCGTGGCGCGCACCTGGAAGTGGAAGGAAGAGTCGGGCGGTACCATCACAGAGCAGCTCCGCCGTCTCGGTGTTTCGTGCGACTGGGGCCACGAGCGCTTCACGATGGACGAAGGCCTGTCGCGCGCGGTGCGCGAGGTTTTCGTTTCCCTGTACGAGCAGGGCCTGCTGCGACGTGACCGCTATCTGATCAACTGGTGTCCGCGCTGTCGCACTGCGCTCTCCGACATCGAGGTCGAACACGAGGACCGGGCCGGTAACCTCTGGCATCTGCGCTATCCTCTGGAGGAC
This sequence comes from uncultured bacterium, assembly GCA_903893315.1. Taxonomy (GTDB): domain Bacteria; phylum Desulfobacterota; class Binatia; order UBA1149; family CAITLU01; genus CAITLU01. The sequence goes on along the minus strand of CAITLU010000011.1, from coordinate 73,566 downwards.
GGCAGCGGATCTATTTCGGTGGCCACGACGCGTCCCGAGACGATGCTCGGCGATACCGCGGTTGCCGTGCATCCCGACGACGAACGCTACAGGACGCTGGTCGGCAAGAACGTGGTGCTGCCGGTGCTCGGGCGCAAGCTTCCTGTCATCGCCGACACCTACGTCGACAGTGCCTTCGGTTCCGGCGCTGTGAAGATCACGCCCGGCCATGATCCCAACGATTTCGAAATCGGCCTGCGCCACGCGCTGCCGATGATCTCGGTGATGAACGTGGATGGCACCATGTCGGAGGAGGCAGGCGAGTACGCCGGTCTGACTACCGCTGAGTGCCGCCGCCTGCTGGTCGAGCGCTTCACCGCCGACGGTACGCTCGAGCGCATCGACGAGCACAGTCACGCGGTAGGGACCTGTTATCGCTGTCACAACGTCGTCGAACCGCTGCTGTCGGAGCAGTGGTTTCTGCAAGTGCGCGAGATGGCCGACGCCACGCTGGCGGCTCTCGACGACGGCCGCACCCGCTTCGTCCCGTCGCACTGGGAAAAGACCTATCGTTCGTGGATAGAGAACATCCGGCCCTGGTGCGTGTCGCGTCAGCTCTGGTGGGGACACCGGATTCCGGCCTGGACCTGTCAGGCCTGCGGCGTCGTGTCGGTACTGCGTGAAGATCCGAGCGCCTGCCCGCAGTGCGGCGGCGCGGTGGTGCAGGACGAGGACGTTCTCGATACCTGGTTCTCTTCGGCGTTGTGGCCGTTCTCGACGATGGGATGGCCCGAGCGTACCGAAGACCTGGCGCGGTTCTATCCTACCAGCACCCTGGTAACGGGCTTCGACATCATCTTCTTCTGGGTGGCTCGCATGATGATGATGGGCCTTCGCTTCATGGGCGAAGTGCCGTTTCGCGACATCTACATCCACGCCCTGGTGCGCGACGAGCAGGGCCAGAAGATGTCGAAGTCCAAGGGCAATGTCATCGACCCCCTCGTCATCATCGACGAGTACGGTGCCGACGCGTTCCGCTTCGCACTGGTGGCGTTCGCGGCGATGGGCCGCGACGTTCGTCTGTCGGTGGACCGCATCGGCGGCTATCGCAACTTCGTCAACAAACTGTGGAACGCGTCGCGTTTCGTCGCGCTCAAGCGCGAAGGTCACGCCACCACCTGCGCGATGCCTGCCGCGCCGCGCCTGGGGCCGAACCGGTGGATGCGCTCCCAGCTTGCGGCTGTCGTCGAGGAGACCCGCGCTGCGCTCGACGCCTACCGCTTCAATGAGGCCGCCCAGGCTCTCTACACATTTACCTGGAACACCTACTGCGACTGGTACATAGAAATTGCCAAGGTGCTGCTCGATGGAGAGGAGCCAGATCGCGAAGAGACTCTCCAGACACTGACTGCGGTGCTCGAGCAGTTGCTGCGTCTGCTGCATCCGTTGGTGCCGTTCGTCACCGAAGAATTGTGGCATGAGCTTCCGCAGGCCGGACGCGCAGCAGCCGCGACGGTCGCGGGCGAAGCCGACGGCGTGAGTTCATTCCTGCTCAGCGCAGCCTATCCCAGCGCCGATCCGACCTGGCGCGACCTCGACATCGACGCTGAGATGGATACGCTCATCGAGGTGGTGCGCAGCGTGCGCAACATCCGCTCGGAGATGCGCATCGCGCCGAAGATAGCGCTGGATTTGTGGATAGGGCCGGGCGCGGCCGCGGCGGTGGTGCGCGCCAACGAGGCGCTGGTCAAGCGACTGGCGCGCGTCGGCGCGCTGCACTACGAGGGGGCGCCGCCCAAGGGCTCGGCTATCTGCGTGGTGGCCGGCGGCGAGTTGGCGGTGCCGATCGCCGAGCACGTCGATCTGGGTGCGGAGGCCGAGCGTCTGCGCCGCGAGATCGCGCGCGTCGACAAGGAACTCGAACGCGTGGGTGCCAAGCTTGCCAGCAAAAATTTCATCGAACGCGCGCCCGAAGAGATCGTCGAGGGTGAAAGGGGGCGGCAAAGCGCGGCCCAGCAGGAGTCACAGGCACTGATGGCGAGTCTCGCACGAGTTGAATCGATTGGAGGCGGCCTCTGAACTCCTTCGGCTTTCGCGCCGGCGCCGCCGACGTGCGGGCGTTGCTGAACCTGGCGCTTGCCGAAGACATAGGAAGCGGTGATCTCACCACGCGTCTTACGGTGCCCAGAGGCACCAGGGCCCGCGCTCGTGTAATCGCGCGCGAACCCTTGGTGGTTTCGGGTCTGGTTCTGTTCGCTCCGCTGGTTGAGGCGCTCGCTGCGATGGGCGAGGCCGGGGCCGGTGCGGCTTCGCTGATGCTGTCGGAGCAGGTCGGCGACGGCGCCGCGGTTGCGGCCGGAAAATCGTTGTGTGTCATCGACGGCGAGGCCTGCGCGATTCTCACGCTCGAGCGTACGCTGCTGAACTTCGTCGCCCATCTTTCGGGCGTCGCCACCGAGACGGCTGCGGTGGTGCGGATGGTACGCGCGGCAGGTTGCTCGACGCGCATCCTCGACACACGCAAGACCACGCCGGGAATGCGTCGTCTGGAGAAGTACGCGGTAGTGTGCGGCGGCGGCACCAATCATCGCATGGGGCTGTTCGACGCCGTGCTTATCAAGGACAACCACGTGGTTGCGGCCGGCGGCATTGATCGTGCGGTGCAGGCGGCCTTGGCCGGTGCGCCGCCGGGCACCGATGTCGAAGTTGAGTGCGACACGATCGAACAGGTTGCGATGGCTCTGGAGGCCGGCGCCAGGTCGATTCTGCTCGACAACTTTTCTCCGGAGCGTGTGGCCGAAGCGGTTCGTTTCATCGCTCGCCGCGCGCGCGTCGAAGTTTCCGGCGGTGTCGGTCCCGATACCGTCCTTGCCTATGCGAAGGCAGGACCCGACGGGATTTCGCTGGGCCGTCTGACCCATTCAGCGCGTTCGGTAGATCTCAGCATGGAACTGACGCTGCTGGTATGAGCCACCGCCAGGGGATTCTCGAAGCACTCGACGAGGCCGGGACGGCGGTATCCGGGCAGGCATTGGCGAGCAGGTTCGGTATTTCCCGCGCTGCGGTCTGGAAGCACATCGAGGCTCTGGAAGCCGCCGGCTATGAGATCGAGCGCGCGCGCTCCAAGGGGTACCGGCTGGTTTCTTCTCCGGACCGCCTCAGTGCCGAAGCTCTGTCTGGTTTGCTGGCCGGCCGGCGCCTGGGCAGCAACGTCGTCGTGCTGGATGTCACGCGCTCCACCAATTCCGATGCTCTCGCGCTCGGACGTGAAGGTGCTCCGGAGGGTTCGGTGGTACTGGCCGAGGCCCAGACCGGCGGCCGCGGCAGGCTCGGCCGTCAGTGGGAGTCGGCACGCGGCGTAAATCTGTACCTGTCGCTGCTGCTCAGACCGCCGATTGTACCGGCCGCCGCTCCCCAGTTGTCGCTGGTCGCCGGTGTGGCCGTGGCCGAGACCCTGGCAGCAGAGGGCATCGCCTGCCGGATCAAGTGGCCGAACGACGTCGTCCTCGGCGGCGAAGATGATGCTTCGGGAACCGGCAGCGTTCCACTGCGAAAAATCGCGGGAATTCTCACCGAGATCGAGGCCGAGGCCGACCGTGTTTCGTTCGTCGTCGTCGGTATCGGCGTCAACGTGAATTCGACGGGCGAGCACTTCAGTGCGGCCCTGGCAGGCCGTGCTACCTCGTTTCTGTTGGAGACCGGCCGCCGCTTGGATCGCACCGCACTGGCTGCGCGTTTGCTCTCACGCATGGAGGGGGCATACGAGGCCTTTCTGACTCAGGGGTTCGGCGCGTTGGCTTCGCGCTGGCGCGCGCTGTCGGTGCTTGAGGGCCGGACCGTCGAGGTCGGCGGTGTCGGTGGTCAGGGGCAGGATGTCAGCCGCGGCACCTGTATCGGAATCGACAGTGACGGGGCTTTGTTGCTGGAGATCGCGCCGGGCCGGGTGCGGCGCGTGCTTGCCGGTGACGTCACAGTGCAAGGAGGGTACGACTGATGCCTTCGGTTTCCGGGATGCTGCTCACCTTCGACGTGGGCAATACCCACACCGTGCTCGGACTCTTCGAGGGTAAGGCCCTGACGCGGCACTGGCGGCTGGTGACGGCGGTAGAGCGCACCGCTGACGAGTACGGCATCCTGCTGTGGAGCCTCTTTCAGTCTCAGGGCCTGGCCATTCCGAAGGTGAGTGGCGCGATCATCTCGAGCGTGGTTCCGCCGCTTACCGGCGTCGTCGAAGAACTCAGCCAGAGATATTTCGGCACCCGCGCGCTGGTGGTGGGCCCCGGCATCAAGACCGGCATGCCGATTCTGTACGAGAACCCCCGCGAGGTCGGCGCCGATCGCATCGTCAATGCGGTGGCGGCCTACGAAAGGACCAGGGCGGCGACGATAGTCGTCGATTTCGGAACCGCCACGACCTTCGACTACATAACCGCCAAGGGCGAATACATGGGCGGCGTCATCGTGCCGGGGATCGGCATCTCGCTCGACGCGCTGTATTCGAGAACCGCCAAACTTCCGCGCGTCGAGATTGCCAGGCCGGCGCGCGTTGTCGGCCGCAACACCGTCCACGCGATCCAGGCCGGAATCACCTACGGCTACGTAGAGTTGGTCGACGGCCTGGTGCATCAGATAGAAAAGCAGGAAGGGACCAGGTGCCGAGTGCTCGCGACCGGCGGTCTGGCTCCTTTGATTGCGGAGCAATCGACCACCATTCAGGAAGTTGACGAGTTTTTGACTCTCGACGGCCTCAGGCTCGTGTACGAGCGTAACTGAGAAACTGTCGGGACCTGACAGGAGGGAGTCATGGCTGCCGAACCTTCGCGAATCCGAACCGTTGCCGTTGCCGGACAGGGCGGCGTTGGCAAGACATCCATCGCCGATGCGCTGGTGTTCGCCGCCGGCGGCGCCACCCGTCTCGGACGTGTCGACGACGAGACTTCGCTCTTCGACTTCGAGCCCGAGGAAATGCGCCGGCGTTGTTCGATCACCACTTCGCTGCACCACTTCGCGTGGAACAAACACGAAGTAACGATTCTCGATACGCCAGGGCAGGGCAACTTCGTGGCCGACACGCACTACGCGCTGCGCGGTAGCTGCGGCGTTGTCCAGGTCATCGACGCTTCGACGCCGCTGCGCGCCGAAGCATCCAAGGTGTGGAACTGGGCCGGCGAACTGGGTCAGCCGGTGCTGTTCGTGCTCAACAAGTGCGAACGGCCCGAAGCCGATGTCGACGCTCGTCTGGAAGAGTTGCGCGAACAACTCGGTGCCAGGCCGGTGCTGATCACCGTCGCTCTCAGGGCGGGTGAAAGCATGGACGGGGTCGTCGACGTCGTCAGCGGCTGCGGCTACGCTTACGAAAATGACAGCGGCAAGTTCAAGGCCGCGCCGGTTCCCGCTTCAGCGGCGGAACGGGTGGTCTTGCTGCGTTCAGCCGTGACGGAAGCCGCTGCCGAAAGCGACGACGAACTTCTCGAAAAATACCTCGAGGCCGGCGACCTTTCCCTTGACGACATCAGGAAAGGGCTGCGCAAGAGCATCCTGGCGCGCACGGTGCAGCCGGTGCTGTGCGTTTCGGCCAGCGCCAACGTCGGCATCGTCCAGCTGCTCGACGCCATCGTCGACCTGATGCCGGCGCCGTCGGAGCTTCCGGGAGTTGCCGCCAAGAACGAAGACGGTGCCTCGGTGGTACTCGCTCCCGATCCGGCCTCGCCCTTCGCGGGATTCGTATTCAAGACCATCGTCGATCCGCACGTCGGTCATCTGTCGGTGATGCGTGTGGTGTCGGGCACCGTGACCGCCGACACCAACGTCATCAATCCCATGACGCGCACCAAGGAGCGTTTCGGTCATCTTCTCAAACTCGAGGGGCGCAAGACCAAGGAAGTCGACAGTGCCACCGTCGGTGAAGTCATCGCCGTGGCGAAACTGCGCGACACTCACGCCGGTCAGACTCTGGCCGATGCGGCGCATCCGGTCGAGATCGAGGGTTTCAGCCCGGTGACGCCGACCATTTCGTTCGCGGTCGAAGCCAGGAAGCGCGGCGAGGAAGACAAGGCCGCGCAGGGTTTGCACAAGCTGTGCGAGGAAGACCTGGCCCTGCACGTCGATCGCGACGAGGAGACGGGAGAGATTCTCGTGTCGGGTTCGGGACAGCTTCACGTCGAGGTTGCCTGTGAACGGCTCGAACGCAAGTACAGCGTCGCTGTGGTGCTGAAGGCGCCCAAAGTGCCGTACCGCGAGACCGTGCGTGCCAAGGTTCCGGCTCACGGCAGGCTCAAGAAGCAGAGCGGCGGCCACGGCCAGTTCGCCGACTGCAAGATCGAAATCGAGCCGATGCAGCGCGGAGGCGGGTTCCAGTTCGTCGACAAGATCGTCGGCGGGTCGATACCGCGCAACTACATTCCGGCCGTGGAGAAGGGCGTGCGCGACGCCCTGAAGGCCGGCACCGTGGCCGGCTATCCGGTGGTCGATGTCAAGGTGACCGTCACCGACGGGCAGTATCACGACGTGGATTCCTCGGAGATGGCCTTCAAGGTTGCGGGTTCGATGGCGTTCAAGGACGGTTTCGCGCAGGCTCGGCCCACACTTCTGGAACCGTTCGTGCTCATCGAGGTGAGCGTGCCCGACGAGTGCATGGGCGACGTTATGGGCGACCTCAACTCGCGCCGGGCCAAAGTCGAGGGTATGGAGCAGCGCGGACATGCGCAGGTGATTCGCGCCAAGGTTCCGATGGCGGAAGTGCTGCGTTACGCTCCCGACCTGACGTCGATGACCAGCGGTCGGGGAAGTTTCGAGATCGCTTTCTCGCACTACGAACCGGTGCCCGAGCACCTGGTGGCGAAGATAGTTTCGGAATCGAATAAGAACGCGGCGCAGCCAGGTCATGGCTGATGCCGGTGTAGCGTCGGACGGGGACCCCGGCGGAGGGGAGACATTTGGAGAAGCCGGAGAATCCGGAAAGTTCGTCCGTCGATACGGGGTCGCCGCGGACATCTAAACAACAACGGCTCGCTGCTCTTTCGCTCGGTGCTCTGGGCGTGGTGTTCGGCGACATCGGAACGAGTCCTCTGTATTCGATCCGTGAGTGCTTCGGGCACCACGGGATGGTGGTCAACGAAGCCAACGTTCTGGGACTGCTGTCGGTGGTCGTGTGGTCGTTGATAATCGTCGTCACCGTCAAATACCTGTTCTTCGTGATGCGAGCCGACAACCGCGGCGAAGGCGGGATTCTGGCGCTTCTGACGCTGGTGGTGCCGCCCGACAGGCGCTCTGAACGTCGCAACCTCGCTCTCGTCATCGGCGGCGTGTTCGGCGCGACCCTGCTGTACGGAGACGGAATGATCACGCCGGCCATCTCGGTGCTCAGCGCCGTGGAAGGTCTCGAAGTGGCCACGCCGTTCTTTCGTCCCTACATCGTTCCGATCGCGGTGTTGATATTGATCGGCCTGTTCTCGGTGCAACGGCGCGGAACCGCCGCGGTCGGCGCCGTATTCGGTCCGATAATGGTGGTGTGGTTCGCGGTGCTTGCGGCTATGGGTGTGGTCTGGATCGTGCGCTGGCCGCAGGTGATCGGGGCGCTGAATCCGTGGCTGGGGGTACGCTTCTTCGTGGCCAACGGCCTCGACGGGTTCCTCGTTCTGGGTTCGGTGCTGCTGGTGGTGACCGGCGCCGAGGCTCTCTACGCCGACATGGGACACTTCGGGCGCAAGCCGATTCGCCTGGCGTGGCTGGTGATGGTGTTCCCGTGCCTCATTCTCAACTATTTCGGACAGGGCGCGCTGCTGATTTCGCAGCCCGAGTCGGTGAGCAATCCCTTCTTCAAAATGGCGCCGCCGTGGGCGCTCTACCCTTTGGTCATTCTTGCCACCGCGGCCACCGTCATCGCGTCACAGGCGGTGATTTCGGGCGCGTTCTCATTGTCCAGACAGGCGCTGCAGCTCGGGTACTCGCCGCGTATGGAAGTGCAGCACTCGTCGGCCCACCAGATCGGCCAGGTCTACGTTCCGGTGGTCAACTGGCTGCTGCTGGTGGCCACGCTGGCGCTGGTGGTCGGCTTCGGCACTTCGGCGGCTCTGGCCGGGGCCTACGGCATCGCGGTCTCTTTGACGATGGTGGTGACCACCGGGCTTGCCGCGGTGTGCGCGCGGCGCCGCTGGGGCTGGTCGAAGCCGCTTGCGCTGGCCGTGGGGGCCGGGTTCATGGTGGTGGACATGTCCTTCTTCGGGGCGGCCGCCACCAAGATCATCGACGGCGGCTGGCTGCCTCTGATCGTCGCCGTGCTGATCTATGCGGTGATGGATACGTGGCGCCGCGGCGCCGATCTGCTCGACGGCTACGCCAAAGATGCGCGGCTTCCGGTGGAGTATTTCCTCGCCGATCTCGACGCCCATCCGATGACGCGGGTGTCCGGCACCGCGATTGTGATGGATGCACGCGGAGTCGGGGTGCCGCGCACCTTGCTGCACAACATCAAGCACAACAAGGTCCTGCACGAGCGCATCCTACTGCTCACGCTGCGCACGGCCGAAGTTCCCCACGTCAGTGCCGAGGAGAGGGTGCGCGTCCAGTTCTACCGTCCGGACTTCCTCAGGGCAGTGGCGCGCTACGGTTTCATGGAGACTCCGAGTGTCTCGGAGGTGCTGGAGCTTCTGAAGAGTCGCGATGTGGACATCGACCCGATGCAGGCCACGTTCTTCTTCGGACGCGAGACCCTGGTGATTGGTCGCAAGGCGGGGCTGGCTACCTGGCGCAAGTATCTCTACGATTTCCTGTTCCGCAACGCCTACGGTGCCTACCTGCACATGGGCGTGCCGCCCAACCGCGTGATTGAGATCGGACAGCAAGTCGAGATCTGACATCGGCCGCAGCGCTGCCGTGGAGGGACGCCGTCGGCCTCCACGCAGCGCTGCGGCGAGTCCGCGCAAGAGCCGCACAACTCTCCGCAGCATCGCGAGCTTACGCGTCGGCGTCTTTTGACTCCCCGGCCCGGCCTCGCTAACTTTCCGGCGTTTCGACACGTTTTTTGCCGCGGCGAACCACGAAGGAGAACAAAGAGATGGGACGCAAGAAGATCGCGCTGATCGGTGCGGGTAACATCGGCGGTACGCTGGCGCACCTCGCGCTGATTAGAGGCCTCGGGGACGTGGTGCTGTTCGACGTCGTCGAAGGACTGCCCCAGGGCAAGGCTCTCGACCTGATGGAAGGCGGACCCATAGAAGGGTTCGATGCGTCGGTGGTCGGCACCAACGATTACAAGGGCATCGCCGGAGCGGATGTCTGCATAATCACCGCCGGCCTGGCGCGCAAGCCCGGCATGAGTCGCGACGACCTGCTCGCGACCAACTCCAAGATCATGAAGTCGGTGGCGGCCGGCATTCGTGAGTACGCGCCCGACTCGTTCGTCATCGTGGTCGCCAATCCGCTCGATGCGATGGTGACACTGTGCAAGCGCGAGACCGGGCTTCCCAAGAACCGCGTCGTCGGCATGGCCGGCGTGCTCGATTCGGCCCGTTACCGCGCGTTCCTTGCCGCCGAAGCCAAGGTGTCGGTGCAGAGCGTGCACGCGATGGTGTTCGGCGGTCACGGCGACGACATGGTTCCGGTGCGTTCGGCGTGCAGCATCGGCGGTGCGCCGGTGACGAATTTCATTTCCGAGGAGCGTCTGCTCGCGATCGAGGAACGCACCCGCAAGGCGGGCGGCGAGATCGTGGCTCTGCTCAAGACCGGCTCGGCCTTCTACTCTCCGGCAACCGCCGCGATACAGATGGCGGAAGCCTACCTGCTCGACAAGAAAGAAGTGTTGCCGTGCGCAGCGTACCTAGAAGGCGAGTACGGTTACTCGGGCTTCTACCTCGGTGTGCCCGTGCAGATCGGGGTCGGCGGCGTCGAGCGTATTCTCGAATTGAAGCTCACCGCTGACGAGAAGAAGGCCCTCGACGTCTCGGCCGAGCACGTCAAGGAACTGGTCGGCGCGATGGACAAGGTGATCGCCGGCTGAGAATGCCCGGGTAGGGCATCAGGTCGGACGCTCCGTTGAAAGATCCGGTTTGTTCGGTCTCTTCGAGAATGTGCATCCGGCGCGTCGGTCGCGGCGGATGCACTTTTTCGGGTCAACTGATTGAGGAGGACAGATGAACGTTCACGAGTATCAAGGCAAGGCGCTGCTTGCGCGCTATGGAGTGCGGGTACCGCGCGGCGAAGTCGCGACCACGGCCGAGAAAGCCGGTGAGATCGCACGCGATCTCGGCAGCGCGGTCTGTGTCGTCAAGGCCCAGATTCACGCGGGCGGGCGCGGCGCGGGAGCGATGGTCGACACCGAGGCCGAAGCCGCCGCGGTGTTCCACGACAACCTCGAGCGCGAGGGGCTGCCCAAGCACGCCAGGAAGGGCGGTGTACGCGTCGTCAAGTCGCCGGCCGAGGCACTCGAGGCCGCACGCTCGATACTCGGCAAGTTGCTGGTGACGCGACAGACCGGCGCTTCGGGACGCGAGGTGCGCCGCATCCTGGTCGAAGAAGGCTGCGACATCGGTCGTGAACTCTATCTGTCGGTGCTGTTGGATCGATCCTGCGGGCGAGTCGCCATCATGGCCAGCCCGGCAGGCGGCATGGACATCGAGAAGGTCGCCGAAGAGACTCCCGAGAAGATCTTCCGCGAATCCATCGATCCCGCGGTCGGATTCCAGGCTTTCCAGGCTCGCCGTCTCGCTCTGGGGCTCGGCGTTCGCGAAGAAAAGCTCGACGAGTGGGTGAAGTTTTTCCAGGCGATCTACACGGCCTACGTCGATCTCGACTGCTCGCTGCTCGAGATCAACCCGCTGGTCGAGACCAAGGACGGAAGTCTCATCGCCCTCGATGCGAAAGTGTCGTTCGACGACAACGCGCTCTATCGACACGCCGACGTGCGCGAGCTTCGTGACGAACACGAAGAAGATCCGAAGGAACGCCAGGCCGCCAAGTTCGACCTGAGCTACATCGCGCTCAACGGCAACATCGGCTGCATGGTGAACGGCGCCGGTCTGGCGATGGCGACGATGGATATCATTCATCACCACGGTGGCGCGCCTGCCAACTTCTGCGACGTCGGTGGTGGTGCAACCACGGAGAAGGTCGCCGAAGCGTTCAAGATCATCCTGGCGGATGCCAGTGTGAAGGCGGTCTTCATCAACATCTTCGGCGGCATCATGCGTTGCGACGTGCTGGCCCAGGGTGTGGTCGAGGCTTCCAAGCAGGTGGGCGTCAAGGTCCCGCTGGTCATTCGTCTCGAAGGCACCAACGTAGAAGAGGGACGCCGCATCATCGGCGCCTCGGGGCTCAACATCATCACCGCCGCCGACATGGCCGACGGTGCGCGCAAGGCCGTCGAAGCCGCCGCCGCGGCGGCCTGAGCGTAGAGGAGACAGCGATGTCGATACTTCTTTCGTCCAAGAGCCGGGTTGTCACCCAAGGCCTCGGAGCCACCGGCAAGTTCCACCTCAAGGGGTGCCGCGACTACGGCACGCAGATGGTCGCGGCCGTGCGTCCCGGCAAGGGCGGCACTTCGTGGGAAGACACGCCGATCTACGACACCGTAGCGGATGCGGTCAAACATCAGGGCGTCGATGTCTCGGTCATCTACGTGCCGCCTCCCGGCGCAGCCGACGCCATCATGGAAGCGGCCGAGGCCGGCATCGCGTTGATCGTGTGCATCACCGAGGGCATTCCCGCGGCCGACATGGTCAAGGTGCAGCGCTACCTCGAGGGCAAGCCCAGCCGTCTGATCGGTCCGAACTGTCCCGGCATCATCACGCCTGGACAGGCCAAGGTCGGCATCATGCCGGGCTACATCCACAAGCCCGGGCGCATAGGCGTCATCTCCAAGAGCGGCACTCTGACCTACGAGTGCGTGCATCAGCTCACTCAGCTCGGCATCGGCCAGTCGACGTGCATCGGCATCGGCGGCGATCCCATCATCGGGAGCGGCTTCATCGACCTGCTGCGCTTGTTCAATGACGATCCCGACACGGACGGTGTGTTCATGCTCGGTGAGATCGGCGGCGCGGCCGAAGTCGACGCGGCGGCGTGGATCAAAGCCAACATGAAGAAGCCGGTCGCGGCGTTCATCGCCGGCAAGACGGCTCCGGCTGGCAAGCGCATGGGCCACGCCGGTGCGATCATTTCGGGCGGCAAGGGTACGGCGGCGGAGAAGATCGCGGCTCTCGAAGCGGCGGGACTCAAAGTCGCGCCGAGCCCGGCCGACATCGGCAGCACTCTCGTTGCGGCGATGAAGGGCTGATACGCGCCCACGAAACTCCAAGGAAGAAGCTATACCATGACCGAAAGAACCCTCTCCATCGTCAAGCCAGATGCCGTGGCCAAGAATGCCGTCGGCGGCGTTCTCTCACTGTTCGAAAAGGGCGGTCTCAAGATCGTCGCCAGCAAGATGATCCGACTGACCAGGGACCAGGCCGAAGGCTTCTACGCGGTCCATCGCGAGCGGCCGTTCTTCGGGACCTTGTGCGACTTCATGTCGGAGGGGCCGGTCGTCGTTTCGGTGCTCGAGGGCGAGGGGGCCATTGCGCGGCACCGTGATCTGCTCGGTGGCACCGATCCGGCCAAGGCCGGCGACGGCACGGTTCGCAAACTCTACGGCACCAACATCGAGCGCAACGCGGCGCACGGGTCGGACGGTCCGGAGACCGCACTCTTTGAGATCGGCTATTTCTTCAACGGACTCGAACTCCACAAGCGCTGATGCGTGGCCGCTGCATGCGGCCGCGGTGGGGCGTGAGGAGGGCGGACCGAGTCGTGCCGGATGCGAGGGGCCGCCGCTCGAAGATTCGTCGCGCATGACGCAGAGGCAGGCGACGAAGGCGCGGCGCCAGAACGTGCGCTCCGTAACTCTCGAAGAGTTCGGTGTGTGGGGCGAGGCGCGCGGATTCACTCCGTATCGCGCTTCTCAGATCGCGGGCTGGCTCTATAACCGGCCGCCGATGGAAGTCGCCGACATGCACACCCTGCCCGTGCAGGTGCGTGCCGCGCTCGAAGAGGACTTCGACACTTCGTTGCCGTGTCAGGCGCTGCGGCGCGAATCTGTCGACGGGACCAGGAAGCTGCTGGTGGGACTCGCCGACGGGCACGTCGTCGAGACCGTGCTGATTCCGCGCGAGCAGCGCATTACACTGTGCATTTCTTCGCAGGTCGGGTGTGCGCTTAACTGCTCGTTCTGCGCCACCGCCCGGCTCGGTCTGGCGCGCAATCTCGAGCCTTTCGAGATCGTTCATCAAGTTATGCTGGCACGCGAAGTTGCGCGCCCCGAGTTGCTCACCAACTACGTGTTCATGGGCATGGGCGAACCACTGGCGAACTACGAGCGTGTGGTGAGGGCGATCGAGATCCTGACGGCACGTTGGGGTCTGGGCATCTCGCCGCGTCGGATCACAGTTTCCACCGCCGGGCTGGTGCCGCAACTGGAACGGCTGGTTGCCGACACCGACGTGCACGTGGCGATTTCACTGGGGTCGGCGCGCGATGAAGTGCGCGATGTGCTGATACCGGTAAACAGGCGTTATCCGCTGGCGGCACTGATCGGCGCGTGCCGGGGGCTGCCGTTGCCGCGGCGCAAACGCATCACCTTTGAAGTCACGCTGCTGGCCGGCATCAACGATTCGGTTGCCGACGCCGATGCGATTGCCGCGCTGCTGCGCGGTCTGGCGGTCAAGGTGAACCTGATTGCATTCAACGAATTTCCGGACTCGGGCTATCGCAGGCCGGGGGATGCGACGGTCAACGCCTTCCAGGAGGGGTTGCTGAGACACGGCATTCACACCACGGTGCGGATCAGTCGCGGCAGCGATATCGAAGCCGCCTGCGGGCAGCTCGCTGCGGTAACGCATGCGCAGGCTAAGTCTGAGCACGGCAGTGAGGAAGAGCCCGGTTCTTCCTCTCCTGTCCAGGCCGGCAGCTGATGGGCGGAATCGGCGTCGTTCTCAACCCGAACGCCGCCGGCAACCGGGGTGCTGGTCGCGAGGTAGATCGCTTCAGGGAAATCGTCGCTGACAACGGCGAGGTCGTCGTCACCGCCGATCTTGCCGAACTCGAAGTGGCGCTGCGACGTTTCCACGATCGCGGATTCGATCTGGTGGCGGTCTGCGGCGGGGACGGGTCAATGTGCCACGCGGTGTCGCGCGTGGTGCAGATCTGGGGCGAGTGGCGCTTGCCAGATTTCGTGGCTCTGCGCGGCGGTACCATCAACAACATCGCGCGCACCGTGGGCGGACCGGCGAGGCCCGACGCGATGCTGCAAGGAATCGTCGCCGCGTACACGGGAGGGCGGCCGTTCGCGAGCGTCGATCGCCCGCTGATCCGCGTCAACGGTTCGCTGTACGGAAACGTCGTCGGCGCCGGCCTCATCACCGGGTTTCTCGAACACTACTATCGGGGCAGGAATCCCGGTCCGGTCAGCGCTGCGGGACTTTTGGTACGTTGCGGTATCTCCTGGCTCGCGGGAGGCAAGTTGATCGACGCGGTGGTGCCGCGCCTGGCTGCGCGTGCGCAATGCGACGGCGAAGTGCTTCCTTTCGACGCGTTCACGATCGTACTGGCCAGCTCTGTTTCCCATATCGGGCTCGGGGTCACGCCGTTCTATCTGAGCGGGCGCAAGCGCGGCTATTTCCACGTGCTGGCGGGTCCAGCTACGCCCGGCCAGCTGCTCGGGCGCGTGCCGCGCTTCTGGCGTGGATTTCCGGCTACTCTCGACTCCCTGTATGACAACATGGCTCAGCGTTTCCGGGTCGAGTTCGCTTCGCCGCAGTCGTACACGATCGACGGTGAGTTGTTCGATCCGGTGTCGGTTCTGGAATTGGAGTCTGGACCGACGGTACGCTTCCTCAAGGGCGAGAGCGTTTGAAGGACGTCGCTGAGAGCAGGATCGGGAGCATCGAGTTGATGGAAGATACGGCAAGAGCGGGCGACAGCGGCGCGGCGATGTTGGGAGTGATCGGAGGCAGCGGCCTGTATCGAATGCAGGGGCTCGTTGGTGCAACGCAGGTGAGAATGGAAACGCCGTTCGGCGATCCTTCCGACGCGTTCGTGGTCGGATCTGTCGGCGGCCGTCGCGTGGCCTTTCTGCCGCGCCACGGCATCGGCCATCGCATCCTGCCTTCGGAACTCAACTTTAGGGCCAACCTGTGGGGCTTCAAGAAGCTCGGCGTCGACACCATCCTTTCGGTGTCGGCAGTGGGCAGTCTCAGAGAAGAGATCGAGCCGGGTCACATAGTGATTCCGGATCAGCTCATCGATCGCACCAGCGGACGGGCCTCGACGTTTTTCGGTGACGGCATCGTCGCTCACGTCGGCTTTGCCGATCCGTTCTGCGCGCCGCTGTCGGCCTCGCTGGCAGCCGCCGCGCGCGGTGTCGGCGCTACAGTCCACGAGGGCGGAACCTACGTCTGCATGGAGGGCCCGCAGTTCTCGACCCGTGCCGAATCGCACCTGTACCGGAGCTGGGGTGCCGACATCATCGGGATGACGAGCCTGCAGGAAGCCAAGCTCGCGAGGGAAGCCGAGATCTGTTTTGCGACGATGGCGCTGGCTACCGATTATGACTGCTGGCGCGAAGGCGAGGAGGCGGTCGAAATAGAGAAGGTGCTGGCAGTGCTCGCCGCCAATGCTGAGCTTGCCGCCAAGACGGTGGCGCTGATGGCCGGGAGCGTGGGCGAGCAGCGCGATTGTCAGTGCCGGCGCTCGCTCGACCACGCGGTGATCACTGCGCCGGACGCGATACCGCAGCGTACACGCGACCGGCTTGCACTCATCGTCGGGCGTCTGGGACTATAGAGATCGCGGCCCGGCGCGCGGCTGAACTAACGAAACGAGAAGGGGTACTGAGGATGGAAACGCTGGCGAAATCTGTTTGTGTGGTGGGGTCGGTCGCGATCGACTCGGTCGAGACTCCTACGGGCAGCGCGATGAACGTGCTCGGTGGAGCGTGCAGTTACTTCGCGGTTGCGGCGAGCTTCTTCGCGCCGGTCAATCTGGTCGGGGTGGTGGGAAGGGACTTTCCGGAAGCCGAGCGGCGCTTTCTGGGGGACTGTGGAATCAACCTCGAAGGCCTGACGGAAGCCGACGGAGAAACTTTTCGCTGGCACGGCCGCTACCATGAGAACATGAACATGCGCGACACGCTCGATCTGCGCCTGAACGTGTTCGAGCACTTCGTTCCTAAACTGCCCGAGTCCTACCGCAGCAGTGAGTTGGTGTTCCTGGCCACGATCCAGCCTTCGTTGCAGGCCAACGTCCTGTCTCAACTGGACGCGCCCGAGTATGTCGGCGCCGATACGATAGAACACTGGATTCGCGAAGCTCCGGTCGAACTGCGCGGGCTGCTTTCGCAGGTCGACCTTTTCACCATCAACGATACCGAGGCGACTTTGCTGGCCGGAGAGACGAACGTGGTGAAAGCCGCGCGCAAGATCCTGCAGATGGGCCCGCGGCATCTGATCATCAAGCGCGGTGAATACGGCGCGCTTCTGTTCTCGGCGAACGAGGTGTTCGCGGTTCCGGCCTTTCCGCTGGAAGAAGTCGTCGATCCAACCGGAGCCGGAGATACATTTGCAGGCGGGCTTTTCGGGAGCCTGGCGGCTGACGGCGAAGTCACGGCGCGCACGATCCGTCGGGCCATCGCCTACGGTACCGTCGTCGCTTCGTTCACGGTCGAGGACTTCGGGCTCGGACGGCTCAGGACCTTGACTCGCGAAGACATCGACGCGCGTTTGCGTCAGTTCATGGCGATCACCGACTTCCACAGCTGAACAGGCAGGAGCTTGACGATGGATCTTTCGGTAGTGCTGCCGGTCTACAACGAGGCGCCCAACCTCGAACCGCTCCACTCCGAGTTGACCGAAGTGCTGACGGCGCTGGGTCGCAGCTACGAGATCATCTACGTTGACGACGGGTCGGCGGACGGTTCGCGCGACATACTGCGGCGTTTGCGCGCTTGCGACCCGCATGTGCACGCGGTGTTTTTCCGCCGCAATTTCGGCCAGACCGCGGCGGTGGCGGCCGGTCTGGACCGTTCGACCGGAGAGATCGTCATCACCCTGGACTCCGATCGCCAGAACGATCCTCACGACATCCCGGCCCTGATTGCGAAGATCGAGGAGGGGTACGACGTCGTTTCGGGTTGGCGCAAGGATCGCAAGGACGACCTCATAAACCGGCGTCTGCCCTCGCTGGTCGCCAATGCGATGATCCGCGCCATAACCGGGGTGCACGTCCACGACTATGGCTGCATGCTCAAGGCCTACCGGGGAGAGGTGGCACGAGGGCTGCGCCTTTACGGGGAGATGCACCGCTTCATCCCGGCCATCGCTTCGGATCTCGGCGCCAGCGTCGGAGAACTGGTGGTCAATCACCGGCCGCGGGTGGCTGGATCTTCCAACTACGGGATCTCGCGGGTGGTTCGCGTGGTTCTGGATCTGCTTACCGTCAAGTTTCTCTCGGTGTATTCGACGCGGCCGATCCACGTTTTCGGCGTCTTGGGCGTACTGCTCGGCGGGATCGGAGCCGTGGTTCTGGCGGTCCTCGGTGTTCAGAAAGTGTTCTTCGGTGAGCAGCTTTCGGGCCGGCCGATCCTGCTGCTCGCGTCGCTGCTGGTGGTGACCGGGGTGCAACTCGTGACGATGGGTTTGCTCGGGGAAATGCTCGCGCGCACCTACCACGAGAGTCAGGGCAAGCCGATTTACGTGGTGGCCGAGGATCTGCCGGCCAGTCAGGCCGCAATCTGATCCGCATCTTTCGGGGGTTGCCGCGTCGGTGCTGCTCGGCTAGTATCCGCCGCTTGCCTGGGCTGATAAGCCGTTGTCTGGCGGGACTTTAGCTCGGTATTTAGGAGGAGCGGTGAATATTTGTGTCATAGGGACCGGCTACGTGGGCCTGGTCGCTGGGACGTGTTTTGCCGAGAGCGGCAACGACGTCATCTGTGTCGATATCGACGCGGAAAAAGTCGGACGGCTTCGCGCGGGTGAAGTTCCCATCTACGAGCCCGGTCTCGAGGAACTGATCGTCCGCAACGTTGCCGAAGGGCGTCTTTCCTTCACCACCGACGTGGCTGGCGCAATGAAGTCCGCGGTCGCGTGCTTCATTGCGGTCGGTACTCCGCAGAGCGACGACGGCGGCGCTCCCGACATGCGCTACGTGCATCAGGCTGCGCGCGACGTCGGTGCCGCGATGAGCGGCTACTGCGTGGTTGTGAACAAGAGCACAGTGCCGGTCGGTACCGCTGCCGTGGTGCGCGAGATCCTTTCGGAAACCACCAAGCATCCCTTCGACGTCGTCTCCAATCCGGAGTTCCTCAAGGAAGGGGCGGCGGTGGAGGATTTCCTCAAGCCCGACCGCGTAGTGATCGGAACTTCGAGCGAGAAGGCCGCCGGGATCATGAAAGATCTCTACTCGCCGTTCGTGCGCGGCGGATCGCCGATCCTGGTGATGGACAACGCGAGCGCCGAGATGACCAAGTATGCGGCCAACTCGCTGCTTGCGGTCAAGATCTCCTTCATCAACGAGATCGCGAATCTGTGCGAGAGGGTGGGGGCCGACATCGCCCACGTGCGGCAGGGAATCGGCAGCGACCGGCGTCTGGGCATGCACTTCCTCTACCCCGGACTCGGTTACGGCGGATCGTGCTTTCCCAAGGACGTGCGCGCCATCATCGACACGGCCGAAGCTGCGGGGCTGGATTTTTCCTTGATGCGCGCCGTCGACGACGTCAACAACAAGCAGAAGCGGCGCTTGTTCGGCAAGATCCGCGAGTACTTCGACGGCGACCTGGCAGGCCGCACTTTCGGGGTCTGGGGTCTGGCTTTCAAGCCGCGCACCGACGACATGCGCGAAGCGCCCGCGATCGGTCTGGTCGAAGACCTGCTTGCCGCCGGCTGCAAGGTCAACGTACACGATCCGGAGGCTATGGAAGTCGCGCGTGGTGAGTTCGGCGATCGCGTCACGTACTGCGCCAAGAACTACGAAGCGTTGGCCGGCGCCGATGCGCTCTGCGTCGTCACCGAGTGGAACGAATTTCGACACCCGGATTTTGATCGCGTGAAACAGTTGCTCAAGACTCCCGTGATTTTCGACGGGCGCAATCTGTGGGAACCGCGCGACATGCAAGCCAAAGGGTTCACCTACTTCCCGATCGGGCGACCTCCCGTGAAGGCAGCGTAGGCAAGGAGAAAACCGTGGGACGTGTTCTAATCACCGGCGGAGCCGGCTTCATCGGTTCGCACCTTTGCGAGCGTTTTCTCGGTGACGGCCACGAGGTGATCGCCGTCGATAACCTTCTGACCGGGGACCGCGACAACATCGCGCACCTGTTCGTCAATCCCAAGTTCACGTTCCTCGAGCAGGACATCACCAACTATCTGTATGTAGCGGGGCCGCTCGACGCGATCATGCATTTCGCGTCGCCGGCCAGCCCTGTCGACTACCTGGAATTGCCGATCCAGACTCTCAAGGTCGGGTCGATCGGCACGCACAAGGCTCTTGGGCTCGCCCGTGCGAAGAACGCCCGCATCCTGGTGGCGTCCACTTCCGAGGTCTACGGCGACCCGCTGATACATCCGCAGCGCGAAGACTACTGGGGCAACGTCAACCCGATCGGACCGCGCGGCGTCTACGACGAGGCCAAGCGTTTCCTCGAGGCGCTGACGATGGCTTACCATCGCACCCACGGAGTGAACACCCGCATAGCGCGCATCTTCAACACCTACGGTCCCCGCATGCGCATGCGCGACGGTCGTGTGGTGCCGAACTTCATGTGCCAGGCTCTGAAGGACGAAGCCATCACGGTCTACGGCGACGGCTCGCAAACGCGCAGCTTCTGCTTCGTCGAGGATCTGGTCGAAGGTCTGACGCGGCTGTTGTGGTCCGACGAGCCGATGCCGGTCAATCTCGGCAACCCCACCGAAATGTCGATCCACGACTTCGCCGTCAAGATCCGCGATCTGGCGGGTTCCAAGTCGCGGGTGGTGTTTCGCGATCTTCCGGTCGATGACCCGAAGGTACGCCAGCCGGATATCACCAGGGCGCGGCGCATCCTGGGCTGGGAGCCCAAGGTCAGCCTCGATGAAGGGCTCGAGCGCACCATCCGCTTCTTCCAGCAGAAGCTGAAAGACGCATGAAGATCGTCATCACGGGTGGGGCGGGGTTTATAGGCTCCAACCTCGCGGACGCGTTTCTGGCCGCCGGGCACGACGTAGCGGTCATAGATAACCTCTCCAGTGGTCATCGTGAGCAGGTTCCTGCCGGGGCCCGTTTCTATGAAGCGGACATCCGCGGTGAAGAGGCCGCGCGTGTCATCGCCGAGGAGAAGCCTGACGTTCTGTGCCATCACGCGGCACAGATGAACGTGCGCTTTTCGGTCGAGAACCCCGTCTACGACGCCGATGTGAACGTGCTCGGCATGGTGCGGATGCTGGAGGCCGCGCGCGGCGCCGGCACCGGGCTGGTGCTGTTCTCTTCGTCGGGCGGTACCGTCTACGGGGAAGTCGACGTGTGGCCCACTCCCGAGGGACAGGCGACTGTTCCGTTGTGCCCCTACGGCGTGAGCAAGCTGACAGGCGAGCACTACCTCGAGTACTACCGCAGCGTTCACGGCATGCGCTATGTGGCTCTGCGCTACGCCAACGTGTACGGCCCACGCCAGGATCCTCACGGAGAAGCCGGTGCGGTAGCGATCTTCTCGAAACTGTTGCTCAAGGGCGAAACCGGAAAGATCTACGGCGACGGCCTGCAGACGCGCGACTACGTTTTCGTCGGTGACGTTGTCAGGGCCAATCTGGCAGCTATCGCGACGCCGGCGGCGTGTGGTCCGATCAACATCGGCACCGGGCGCGAAACCAGCGTGGTCGAACTCTACGACAGAATCAGACGCCTGGTCGGTAGTGATATCGTGGCCCGGCATGTCGAGGCGAAAGACGGCGAAGTGCGCCGCAATGCGCTCGATCCGGCGCGTGCGCAGATGGTTCTCGGTTGGAAACCTACGGTAACTTTGGACGAGGGTCTGGCGGCAACGGTTGATTTTTTCCGGTCACGGCCGTAGCCGACTGGATTCGGTCGCTTCTGTGGCCGTAATACCCGATGCCCGTCTCTACAATCCGTAACTTCTCTATCATCGCCCATATCGACCACGGCAAGTCGACGTTGGCCGATCGCCTGCTCGAACTGACCGGGACGGTGACCGCCCGCGAGAGCAGCGCGCAGATGCTCGACGACATGGATCTGGAGCGCGAGCGCGGCATCACCATCAAGGCCAGGGCCGTGCGCCTCTACTACAAGGCCAAGGACGGGCTGACCTATACCTTGAACCTGATCGACACTCCCGGACACGTCGACTTCGGTTACGAAGTGTCGCGATCGCTGTCGGCCTGTGAAGGCGCGTTGCTGGTAGTCGATGCCAGCCAGGGAGTGGAGGCCCAGACCCTGGCCAACGTCTATCTGGCGCTGGATCACGATCTGGAGATCATTCCGGTCCTGAACAAGATTGATCTTCCGTCGGCGGATCCCGAGGGGACCCGCAGGCAGATCGAGGACGTGATCGGCATTGACGCATCCGGGGCCGTCGAGGTGAGCGCCAAGACCGGGGTCGGAGTCGACCGCGTGCTCGAAGCCATCATCGAGCACGTTCCGCCTCCAACCGAGACGCCGGGAGCACCGCTCAAGGCGCTGGTCTTCGATTCCTGGTTCGACCCCTACCTCGGCGTCGTCATTCAGGTGCGCGTGTTCGACGGGGTGGTGCGCAAGGGAGACCGTATCCGGCTGCTCGGCGCCACGCGCGACTATGAAGTGACGCGCCTGGGCGTGTTCCGGCCCGGCCCCATCGAAGTGCCGCATCTGGAAGCTGGTGAGGTGGGCTTCGTCGCAGCCGCGATCAAGGACATCATCGAAGCTCGCGTCGGTGACACGATGACGTTGGCCGAGAGACCTTGTGCGGAGGCACTGCCGGGTTTCAAGGTCGTCAAGGCGATGGTGTTCGCCGGCATCTACCCGATCGACAGCGCCGATTACGAGCAGCTTCGCGACGCGATCGAGAAGCTCAAGCTGAACGACTCCTCGTTTTCGTACGAACCCGAGACTTCGGCCGCGCTCGGTTTCGGATTTCGCTGCGGGTTTCTCGGGCTGCTGCACATCGAAATCACCCAGGAGCGGCTCGAACGCGAGTTCGGGCTGAGTCTCATCACCACCGCGCCGACGGTGGTCTACCAGGTGACGCTTACCGACGAGTCGGTGATCGAAATCGACAGCCCGGCCAAGCTCCCCGATCTTGCCAGGGTCGAGAGCATCGCCGAGCCCTATGTCGCCACCACCATCCACGTGCCGCCCGACTATCTCGGAGCCGTGCTGGCGCTGTGCGAGGACAAGCGCGGTACACAGACCGACCTGAAATTCCCGAGCACCGGGCGCGCCATCGTCCACTACGAGTTGCCGTTGTCGGAGATCGTCTACGACTTCTACGACCGCTTGAAGTCGGTGTCGCGCGGCTACGCATCGCTCGACTACGAACCCATTGGGTTCAGGGTCTCGCCGCTGGTCAAACTCGACCTGCTGATAAACGGCGACAAGGTCGACGCGCTGTCGATGATCTGCCACCGCGACCGGGCATATCCGCGCGGGCGCGAACTGGCCAAGAAGATGAAGGAACTGATTCCCAGGCAGATGTTCGAGATCGTCATCCAGGCCGCGATCGGCAGCAAGATCGTCGCCCGCGAGGCGGTCAAGGCCCTGCGCAAGAACGTCACCGCCAAGTGTTACGGCGGCGACATCTCGCGTAAGCGCAAGTTGCTCGAAAAACAGAAAGAGGGAAAGAAGAGGATGAAGCAGGTCGGCTCCGTGGAGATTCCTCAAGAGGCCTTCCTGGCCGTGCTGAAAGTAGGTGAGTAAGAACGTGGCCAAGACCGCGGGGGGCAAGGAAGCCGTCTCCGAACCGCAGCAACCCGTAAAGTCGGCGTTTCGCGAGTACGTCGAAGCCTTCGGCATGGCGATCCTGCTCGCCATGTTCATACGCACCTTCATCGTTCAGGCCTTCAAGATTCCGAGCGGTTCGATGCTGCCGACTCTCGAAGTCGGCGATCACCTGCTGGTCAACAAGTTCGTCTACGGGGTGCGCATCCCGTTCGTCGGCAAGCGCGTGCTGAGTTTCTTCAAGCCGCAGCATGACGACGTGATCGTGTTCATCTATCCCGAAGACAAGACCAAGGACTTCATCAAGAGGGTCAAGGCCCTGCCGGGCGAAACCATCGAGGTGAAGGACAAGGTCGTCTACATCAACGGCGAGAAGATCGAAGATCCGCACGCTTACTTTGAGCCTGGTTCGCGGGTCTATCCGGGCAGTGCGCGCGACAACTTCGGGCCGTTCACCGTGCCCGAAGGCCAGGTGTTCGTGATGGGCGACAACCGCGACCACAGTCACGACAGCCGCTTCTGGGGAACCGTGCCGATCGACGAAATTCTCGGCAAGGCGTTCGTTCTGTACTGGTCGTGGGATTCCGACGCCTTTCGGCCGCGCTTGGGCCGCATGGGCATGCGCATTCCATAGCGTCTCCCGGGCGCCGCTCCTCCGCGGTGTTTTCGCGCGGCAGTAGCGCCCAGCCCGGGTTTTGACACTCCGGGGCGGCGCCCGTAAGAGTCCCCCTCGGCGGCGGGAATTTCCCCGCCCAGGCGGTCTGATCGGTTGTCCGAGAAAGGCCGTCCGTTGGCTCCTCTTTAAATCCGGCCCCGCGAGGTCGGGAAGGGCGCAGCGGTTGAACGCGACGAAAACTCAGAGCCGGGTCCTGCCGGGGACCGCCAACGCGAACCTTGCCGCGCCAACGGCAGGGTTTTCTTGTTTTTCCTGCGCAACAGCGCGACCCCACGGCGGCTCCCTGCCGCGCTCCGTCATCCGCGAAGCGACTGACTTATTTGTCGAGGTGTCCCGTGGCCGTTGAAGTTCTCGACAGCGACGGCATCCGCCGCGCCCTGACGCGCATCGCTCACGAGATTGTCGAGCGTAACGACGGGGTCAAGGGGCTGGCACTGGTCGGCATTCACACCTGCGGTGTGCCGCTGGCGAGGCGCATAGCCGAGGCGATAGCGCGCATCGAGGGTACTGAACCGCCGGTCGGTGCGATCGACATCACGCTGTATCGCGACGACGCCGGGAGGCTCGGTGCCACTGCACACATGGAGCCGAGCGACATCCCGTTCGATCTGCAGGAGCGCAAGGTGGTACTGGTCGATGACGTGCTCTACACCGGCCGCACGATCCGCGCGGCTCTCGATGCGTTGATCGACTTCGGCCGCCCGGCCGCGGTGCAACTGGCGGTGCTGATCGATCGCGGTCATCGCGAACTTCCCATCCGTGCTGATTACGTCGGTAAGAACGTTCCCACGTCGCGCTCGCAGAAGGTGAGGGTGGAACTGGGTGAACACGGTGAGCGCGACGCCGTCTGGATCGAGGAGGCCGCCAATGGCACTCGGTAATCGCCACCTCCTCGGACTCGAGGGCGTTTCGGCCGAAGACATCACGGTCCTGCTGGATACCGCCGAATCGCTGGTCGAGGTCTCGCGTCGTGAGGTCAAGAAACTCCCGGCTCTGCGCGGCAAAACCGTCATCAATTTCTTCGTCGAGAACAGCACTCGTACCCGCACTTCGTTCGAAATCGCCGCCAAGCGGCTGTCGGCGGACGCGATCAGCATCTCGTCGTCATCGTCGAGCATGGCGAAAGGCGAAACGTTCGAGGACACGGCGCGCAATCTCGCCGCGATGTCACCTGACTGCATCGTGGTGCGCCATCCGGCCTCGGGCGCCGCGCGCTTTCTGGCCGGGGTCGTCGATTGTTCAATCATCAACGCCGGCGACGGCAGCCACGAGCATCCGACTCAGGCCCTGCTCGACCTGCTCACCATCCGCCAGCGCAAGAAGTGCGCGTGGAAGGATCTCGTAGTCACGATCGTCGGCGACATCGTCCATTCGCGGGTGGCACGTTCCAATCTCTTCGGTCTGCGCACGCTCGGCGCGACCGTGCGCCTGGCGGGACCGCCGACGCTGCTGCCTGAGGAGTTCCGCGAGTTCGGCGCCGAGCTCTACTACGACATCGGGAGTGCGGTTCAGGACGCCGACGTGATCATGATGCTTCGCATCCAGCACGAGAGAATGGCGAGCAATTACTTTCCAACGCTCAACGAGTACGCGCGCTATTTCTGCCTGAACGCGGAGAAGGTGGCCAGGGCCAAGCCCGACGTCATCATCCTGCATCCCGGGCCGATCAACCGCGGTATCGAAATTTCCAGCGAAGTGGCCGACGGTCCCTACTCGGTGATCATGAGTCAGGTGGCCAACGGCGTCGCTCTGCGTATGGCGCTGCTCTACCAGCTCATCATTCCGGGCGCGGACGGGATTCGCGGCAGCGCGCTGGTCGAGCCGGCGGTTACGGCTGCGCCTGGACGAGCCAGGATCGAGTGAGCGGGGCATCGTGACGATTTGTGCGGCTGAGGTTGACGGATAGGACAATGACGACTCGAAACCAAAGAAATACCGCGCCGCCGGCTCTGCTCGTGCGCGGTGGGCACCTCGTCGATCCCGTTTCCGGGCGCGACGGACTCTTCGACGTGTTGATCGAGCACGGCCGTGTGGTCGGGGTCGGCAGTCCTGGGTCACTGGATCCAGCGCAGCTCGCGATGCCTGGGATGGGCTCGGATGTTCCGGTGATCGACGCACGAGGGCTGATTGTCGCGCCTGGTTTCGTCGACATGCACGTGCACCTGCGCGAGCCTGGCTACGAGTACAAAGAGACGATCGAGACCGGCACCAGAGCGGCCGTTGCCGGGGGCGTTACGTCGGTGGCCTGCATGGCCAACACCGATCCGGTCAACGACAATGCATCGGTAACCAAGTACATCATCGACAAGGGCGCGGAGGCTGGCTACGCGAACGTCTATCCGATCGGTGCCGTGTCGGTCGGACTCAAAGGCGAGCGCATGGCCGAGTTCGGCAAGATGGTCGAGGCCGGGATCGTCGCCGTCTCCGACGACGGCATGCCGGTGGCCGACAGCTCGTTGATGCGGCGCGCTCTGGAGTACGCGCGCATGTTCGATATTCCGGTGATCGTTCACGAGGAAGACCCGGGGTTGTGCTGCGGCGCGGTGATGAACGAAGGAACCGTGTCTGTGCGTCTGGGGCTGCGCGGCATGCCTTCGGCCGGCGAATCCGTGATGGTGGCGCGCGACATCGAATTGGCACGCGCCACACGCGGCCGGCTACACATTGCGCACATCTCCTGCGCCGAAGCTGTCGAAATGGTGAGGCGGGCCAAAGCCGAAGGGCTGGCGGTCACCGCCGAAGCCGCGCCACACCACTTCATCCTGGAGGAGAGCGCGGTCGACGGCTACAACACCAACGCCAAGATGAAGCCGCCTCTGCGCACCGCGCGCGACGTCGAGGCGGTGCGGCAAGGACTTGCCGACGGCACCATCGACGCCATTGCGACCGATCACGCGCCGCATCACCGCGACGAAAAGGTCTGCGAGTTCGACAAGGCCGCTTTCGGCATCCTCGGTCTGGAAACGATGTTGCCGCTGTCGCTCGAACTGGTGCGCGCAGGCTATCTGTCGATGACTCGCCTGATCGACGCTTTGGCGCCGGCGCCGTCGCGCATTTTGGGGATCGAGCGCGGCACCCTGGAGCCGGGCGCGGTCGCGGATCTGGTGCTGTTCGATCCCGAGCGCGAGTGGACGCTGACGGCGGCGACGATGGTTTCGAAGAGCCGCAACACACCCTTTGACGGTTGGAAGATGAAAGGCAGAGTCGTGCGCACGCTGGTGGGCGGCGTAACGGTTTGGGAGCACACGGAGTGAAGGCAACGCTCGCATTGGCTGACGGCCGCATATTTCGCGGGCGCGGTTTCGGCGCTGAAGGCAAGATCGGCGGTGAGGTCGTGTTCAATACCTCGCTGACCGGCTACCAGGAAATTCTGACCGACCCCTCGTACGACGGCCAGATCGTCGTGATGACGTATCCGGAGATCGGCAACGTCGGGATCAATCGCGAGGATGTCGAGGCGGCCAGGCCTTTCGTGCGCGGATTCGTGGTCAAGGAGTACTGGAACCGCCCGAGCAACTGGAGGTCCGAGCGTTCGCTCGGCGACTACATGTGCGAGCATGGAATAGTCGGCATCGAGTGGCTCGACACGCGCGCGTTGGTCCGTCACATTCGCGATCACGGCGCACAACAGGCGATCATGGCTACCGGCGAAGTCGACGAGGCGGCGCTGGTGCACGAGGCGGCGATGAGGCCGAGCCTGGTGGGACAGGATCTGGCCAGCGGCGTGAGCACCGCGAAGCCATATCGCTGGATCGGAGGTACCTGGGCTCTCGATCGCGGATTCGTCGAAGGCGCGGGAGACGGGCCGCTGGTCGCCGCGTTCGACTATGGTCTCAAGTTGAACATCGCTCGCTCGCTCGCGGCTCGCGGGTGCCGTGTCGTGGTAGTGCCGGCCGGAACCTCTGCTGCCGACGTGCGGGCTCTCGGCGTCGACGGTCTCTTCCTGTCCAACGGTCCGGGAGATCCCGACGCGGTGCGCGGCGCGGTTGAAGTCGTCGGCGAACTGGCGCGCGAGATGCCGACCTTCGGCATCTGCCTGGGACATCAGATTCTCGCGCTCGCGCTCGGTGCCCGGACCTTCAAGATGAAGTTCGGACACCACGGCGGCAATCAGCCGGTGATGGACCTGCGCAGCGGCGAAGTCGCGATCACTTCGCAGAACCACGGCTTCGCGGTCGATCCCGATTCGCTGCCGCACGATGTCCAGGTGACCCATGTCAATCTGAACGATCGCACGGTGGAGGGGCTCGCCCACCGCGAATTGCCGGTGTTCTCGGTGCAGTACCACCCTGAAGCTTCGCCTGGGCCGCACGACGCCGAGCCCTTGTTCCAACGTTTTCTCGATTCCATGCAGACACGTTCGAGCGGCGGCAACGAGCGCTCGCTGCGCGTATGCAGTGACCGTAACCTGCCCGAGGCTAGTTGACCGGTGCCCAAGCGCGAAGACATAAAAAGCATTCTCATCGTCGGTGCCGGACCTATCGTCATAGGTCAGGCCTGTGAGTTCGATTATTCCGGTACCCAGGCGTGCAAGGCGCTGAAGGAGGAGGGCTACAAGGTCATCCTCGTCAACTCGAATCCGGCGACCATCATGACGGATCCGGAGTTCGCCGACCGGACCTACATCGAACCGATGACGGCCGAGACTCTGGCGGCCATCATCGAAGCTGAAAGACCGGACGCGCTGCTGCCGACGATGGGAGGGCAGACCGCGCTGAACCTCACGCTCGAGGTGGCCGCGGCCGGGGTGCTCGACAAGTTCGGCGTTCAGCTGATCGGTGCCAACATCGAAGCGATCAAGAAGGCCGAGGATCGCAATCTGTTCAAGGCGGCGATGGCCAGGATCGGGATAGATCTGCCGCGCAGCGGCTATGTCGGCAGCATGGAAGAAGGCCGCACCGTGGTCGCGGATCTCGGCCTGCCCGTCATCATACGTCCTTCGCGGACCCTCGGCGGCATGGGCGCGAACATCGCCAAGACCGAGGAAGAATACGAGCGCTACCTGCAATGGGCGCTGGAACTGTCGCCCATCCACGAAGTGCTGGTCGAGGAGTCGATCGAAGGTTGGAAAGAGTTCGAACTCGAAGTGATGCGCGACCGCAAAGACAACGTCGTCATCATCTGCTCGATCGAGAACTTCGACGCGCTCGGCGTTCACACCGGTGACAGCATCACCGTGGCTCCGGCCCAGACCCTGACCGACAAAGAATACCAGATCATGCGTGACGCCTCGCTGGCGATCATCCGCGAAATTGGAGTCGATACCGGCGGGTCCAACATCCAGTTCGCGGTCGATCCGCGAAATGGGCGCATGGTCGTGATCGAGATGAACCCGCGCGTGTCGCGTTCGTCGGCACTGGCGTCCAAGGCCACCGGATTTCCGATCGCCAAGATTGCCGCCAAGCTCGCAGTGGGTTTCACTCTGGACGAAGTGCGCAACGACATCACGCGCGAAACACCCGCGAGCTTTGAGCCGACCATCGACTACGTGGTCACCAAGATCCCGCGCTTCACGTTCGAAAAGTTCAAGGGCGCCGAGGACAAACTGACTTCGCAGATGCGCTCGGTGGGCGAGGCGATGGCCATCGGCCGCACCTTCAAGGAGAGCCTGCAAAAAGCGATGCGGTCACTGGAGACCGGCAGTTACGGGTTCGAGTCGCCCGAAGAAGTGCCCGAGGCCGAGTTCGAGCTGAAGATAAGCAGCGCCAACTCGCAGCGGCTCTGGTATCTGGCCGAGGCTTTCCGGCGCGGCTATTCGGTCGAGAAGCTCTACGAGCTGAGCCGGATCGATCCTTGGTTTCTCACCAACATCGAGCAGATCGTCGAGATGGAGAAGGAGTTGGCCGATTACGGCGGACTTCTCGGCGGACTCGGAGCACTGCCTGGTAGTGATCTGCGCCTTGCCAAGCAGTGGGGCTTTGCCGATCGGCGTCTGGCCACGCTGCTGCGCACGAGCGAGGCGGCGGTGCGCGAGCGGCGCATCAAGGACGGCATCACGCCTGTCTACAAAATGGTCGACACCTGCGCGGCTGAATTCGTGGCGTACACGCCCTATCTGTACTCGACCTACGAAGAAGAGGACGAGGCGCCGCCGTCGGGTCGCAAGAAGATAGTCATCCTCGGCGGCGGTCCCAACCGCATCGGCCAGGGTATCGAGTTCGACTACTGCTGCGTGCACGCGGCGTTCGCGCTCAAGGAAGCCGGATACGAGACCATCATGGTCAACTGCAATCCGGAGACGGTTTCGACCGACTACGACACTTCCGACCGTCTTTACTTCGAACCGCTGACGCTCGAAGACGTGCTTGCCATCGTCAGGCGCGAACGTCCGGTCGGAGTGATCGTGCAGTTCGGCGGGCAGACTCCGCTCAAGCTCGCCAAGGCACTGGAGGCCGAGGGCGTGCCGATCATCGGGACTCCGCCCGACGCCATCGACCGCGCCGAAGATCGTGAGCGTTTCGTCGAAGTATTGAATGGTCTGGCGCTGGCGCAGCCGCCTTCGGGGACTGCGCGCACGGTTGCTCAGGCCGAAGATGTCGCGCGGCGTCTTGGCCTTCCGGTGCTGGTACGGCCTTCGTACGTGCTGGGCGGCAGGGCGATGGAGATCGTGCACGAGTTCGAGCACCTGCGGCGTTATATGCAGAACGCGATCAAGTCGTCGCCGGAGCATCCGGTGCTGATCGACAAGTTTCTCGACCATGCCACCGAGGTCGACGTGGATGCAATTTCCGACGGAAAGTCGGTGGTGATCGCCGGAATCATGGAGCACATCGAGCAGGCCGGAGTGCACTCGGGCGACAGTGCTTGCTCGCTGCCGGCGTGGTCGCTCAGTCAGGAACTGCAGGACGAGATCCGCAGACAGACCGTTGCGATGGCGCGCGAACTCGGCGTGTGCGGGCTGATGAACGTGCAGTTCGCTGTGGTCGGCGAGAAGATCTACGTGCTCGAGGTCAATCCTCGCGCGTCGCGTACTGTGCCTTTCGTTTCGAAAGCGATCGCGGTTCCGCTGGCCAAACTGGCGGCGCGCGCGATGGCCGGAGAGTCGCTGGAGAGTCTGGGCTTCACCGAAGAGAGGATTCCGGCCTACACTTCGGTGAAGGAAGCGGTTTTCCCTTTCCTCAAGTTCCCGGGAGTCGATACGCTGCTGGGGCCCGAGATGAAGTCGACCGGCGAGGTGATGGGAATCGACCGTCGTTTCGGGCTGGCGTTTGCGAAGGCCGAAGAAGCCGCGGGAAATCGTCTCCCGGATGGCGGCACCGCACTGGTCAGTGTGAGACCGGAAGATCGCGAGAGGATCGGCAGAGTGGCACGGCGTCTGGCCGAGGCCGGCATGAAGCTCATCGCCACGACCGGAACTGCGGAGTATCTCGGCTCGCTGGGGCTCGACTGTGCGCAGGTCAATAAGGTCTACGAGGGTAGTCCGCACACG
Source organism: uncultured bacterium (assembly GCA_903893315.1). Taxonomy (GTDB): domain Bacteria; phylum Desulfobacterota; class Binatia; order UBA1149; family CAITLU01; genus CAITLU01. Next base: position 42,553 of record CAITLU010000011.1, on the reverse strand, counting down.
GTCGATGCGATTCGCGGCGGCCATGTGCAACTCGTCATCCACACGGTCGGTGACGCCAAGAGCGTGCAGGATTCCTTCTCTATGAGACGCGCCGCGCTCGAGACCGCCACGCCCTACTTCACGACGATCGCCGGCGCGGCGGCCGCCGCCGAAGGTATGTTGCTGCGCACCGACGGCGGAGTTCGTGTAACCGCTCTGCAGGATTTCCACGCCGGCAAGTGGAACTGACGACCGTGGCACGGCGCACGTAGGAATCGCCAGGAAGCCGCGCGCCGTGCAGCTCGAAGACTCAGTACAGTTCCTGAAGGGCGTAGGTCCGCGCCGCGGCGAGATGCTCGAGAAGGCGGGTCTGCGCACGCTCGAGGATCTGCTCTTTCACCTGCCGTTTCGCTACGAAGACCGGCGCACTATCACGACACTGCAAGCCGCGCGACTGGGCGGTGAAGTGAACGTTGTCGGCCGCATCGGCGGCGTGCGTGAGCATCGCCGTCAGGGACGCCGGGGCGCGCTGCTGCGGGCACTGTTGACCGACGAAAGCGGCTGGGCCGAGTTGCTGTGGTTTCACCAGACCGGCTATTTCAAGGAGCGTCTGAACGAAGAGGCGTTGTGGCTGGTGCACGGCCGCGTCGAGGCCGCGCCGCGCGGCGGTTTGCAGATCGTGCATCCCGAAATCGAAGCGATCGGGCCTGGCGCGGGCAGCGCAGGCGACGTGCGAGCGGCCGCGGCCGGCTTCGCGCGGGTGCTCCCGGTTTACCAGAAGCCCGGCGAGATCCCGATCGCCGCGATGCGGCGCATCGTCACGCAGGTGGTCGAGGGACTGGCCGCAAGTGCGCGCAGCGTATTGCCGGAGCCGGTGCGCGCACGCGCATCGTTGATGCCGGTGGCAGAGGCGCTGCGCTACGTCCACGCGCCTCCAGGTGACGCTGACATCACTTTGCTGGCCGAGTCGGCTAGCACGGCGCACAGGACGCTGATATTCGAAGAGCTGTTCGCTTTGCAGATCGGCATGACGCTGCGCAAAGCCGAGCGCAGCAGGCAGGTCGGCATCGCGATGGCGCGGTCCGACGAGCGTATTCGCGCTTATTTCGAAAGGCTTCCGTTCGTGCCGACTCAGGCGCAAAGGCGCGTTGTGAACGAGATCGCCGCCGACATGGCCAGGCCTCAGCAGATGAGCCGGCTGGTTCACGGCGATGTCGGCAGCGGCAAGACCGTGGTCGCGTTCGCCGCGGCGCTGCAGGCGATCGCCGCCGGTTATCAGGTGGCGGTGATGGCGCCGACCGAGTTGTTGGCCGAGCAGCATTTCGCGACCATGCGTCCTTGGGCCGAGGCTGACGGGATCGAAATCCGTCTGTTGACCGGCAGCCTTCGAAGCGCCGCCGCGCGCGAAGTGCGCGAGGCCGTAGCTTCCGGGCACGCGCAACTGGTCGTCGGCACCCACGCCCTCATCCAGCAGTCTACTGAATTCGCGCGTCTGGGGCTGGCGATAGTCGACGAACAGCACCGCTTCGGCGTGCTGCAGCGCGCCGCCATTCACGGCGGCGCATCGAGCAGCGGCGAGCAGACGGTTCCGCGTGCCGATACGCTGCTGCTTTCGGCGACACCGATTCCGCGCACGTTGTCGCTTACCCTGTACGGCGATCTGGACGTCAGCTTTCTCGATGAACTTCCCGCCGGCCGCCGGCCAGTAACCACACGTGTGATCCGCACTGCGGCACGTGAGCGTCTCCATGAACGCATGGCGGCGGCGATTCGCGAGGGTCGCCAGTGTTACATCGTGTATCCCTTGGTCGAGGAGTCGGAGGCGATGGATCTGGCCGATGCGACCAGCATGGCCGAGCAACTCCAGGCAGGCGCCTTTCGCGAGTTCAGGGTCGGACTCGTTCACGGCCGTATGAAAGCGGCGGAAAAGGACGCGGTGATGCGCCGCTTCAAGGCCGGCGACGTCCATGTGCTGGTTGCGACCACAGTGATCGAAGTCGGCATCGACGTTCCGAATGCCACCATCATGGTGGTCGAGCACGCCGAGCGTTTCGGCCTCGCGCAACTTCACCAGCTTCGCGGCCGCGTGGGGCGCGGATCGTTGGACTCGTTCTGCTGCCTGGTCGCGGACGTGGGGCAGAGCGCCGATTCGTTTGAACGTCTGCGCGTGATGGAGAGCACCAACGACGGATTCGAAATTGCGGAGGCTGACCTCAAGCTGCGCGGGCCCGGAGAGTATCTCGGCACCCGGCAGTCGGGCGCACCGGCCTTTCGCGCCGCCAATCTGGTGCGTGACGCAGACCTTCTGACGCTGGCTCGCAACGAGGCGCTGGCCTGGCTCGAGCAGGATCCGACCCTGGCAAAGCCCGAGTCCGCCGAGCTTCGCCGTGCGATCGAGAGGCGCTGGTCATCTGTGCTTGGGCTCGCCGAGGTGGGCTGAGCGGGGCCGTCCTTCTGAGAAGGCCGATCGGGTTGAGCGCGCGGCTCGCCTTGACTGTCCGGGCTACTCCCGCACTAATCGCTCCATCATGCCCGGACCTTTCGAATGGAAGCCCCAGACTCCTCCCAAAGACCCCGTTGACGAACTGCGCAAGCTGATGGAGCAGGTGCGTTCGAGCCTGCCCAGTCGTGACGGAAAACCGTGGCCCGGTCCCAGCCCTTTCATGGTGCTTGGCATCGGACTGCTGATGTGGCTCGCCACCGGCATCTTCATCGTCGCTCCCGATGAGCGCGGCGTCGTGCTTCGCTTCGGCAAGGTGGTGCGCGAGGCCGAGTCGGGCCCGCACTATCGTCTGCCGTGGCCGTTCGAATCGGTGTTGAGGCCGAGCGTGACCGCCATCCGCAAGGAAGAGGTCGGCTTTCGTACGGTCACGCAGGGGCCGCCGGCGCGCTACCAGGAAGTTCCGGTAGAGGCTCTGATGCTGACCGGCGACGAAAACATCGTCTCTTGTGAGTTCATCGTGCAGTACAAGGTGCGCGCCGATTCCAGCGGCACGACTGATTTTCTCTTTAACGTCCGCGAGCCGGAGACCGCCCTGAAAGCCGCGGCCGAAGCGGCGATGCGAGAAGTGCTCGGGCGCACCGACATCGATCAGGTGCTCACCGAAGGTAAAGAGCAGGTGCAGCAGGACACGCAGAAGGTCCTGCAGAAGATTCTCGATCTCTACGACCTCGGCATCGAGGTCGTGACCGTGAAGCTCCAGGATGTCGCTCCTCCGAATCAGGTCAACGATGCCTTCAAGGACGTAATCAGCGCGCAACAGGACAAGGAGAGGCTGATCAACGAAGCCACCGGTTATGCCAACGACGTCGTCCCGAGAGCGCGCGGCGAAGCGGCCCAGTTGATCAACGAAGCCGAGGGCTACCAGGCAGCCAAGACTCGCGATGCCACTGGTGTGGCCGAGCGCTTCGTGGCGCTGCAGCAGGAATACGCCAAGGCCAAGCAGGTGACGCGGCGGCGTCTGTATCTGGAGACTATGGAAGTGGTGCTGCCGGGCATGAACAAGATCATTCTCGACGACCTCGCTGCTCATCAGGCCGTGCCTTATCTGCCGTTGGAACCTTTCCTGAATCGGCGGCCGGGCGAGACGGCGCCGCGTAGTGGAGGCCAGTGATGGAGCGGCGTTGGTTTGGGATAGCGATCGTCCTGGGAAGCCTGCTGGCGGTCTGGAATCTTGCGCTTTTCACAGTGCCGCAGTGGATGCAGGCGGTGGTGGTGCAGCTCGGAGAACCGGTACGTGTCGCGCACGAGCCCGGGCTGTACTGGAAGCTGCCGTTCGTCCAGCGGGTGATCTATTACGATCGTCGGCTGCTCGACCAGGATACCTCGCCCAAGGAAATCCTGACGCGCGACAAGCAGCAGTTGGTGGTCGACAACTATGCGCGCTGGCGCATCGTCGATCCGCTCAAGTTCCTGCGTACGGTGGGCGACGAAACCTCGGCCCAGTCGCGTCTCGACGACGTCATCTATTCGAACCTGCGCGAGACGCTCGGCCGCCATACGCTTCGCGAGATCGTCAGCGAAAAACGCGAAGAGCTGATGCGCGACGTGACTGCCCGCAGCGACGAGAGGGCTCGCGATTACGGCATCGAGGTCGTCGACGTGCGCGTTCGGCGAGTCGATCTGCCCGAGAAGAACGAACTCAACGTCTTTCAGCGCATGCGCACCGAACGCGAACGTCTGGCCAAGAAGTTTCGCGCCGAGGGCGATGAAGAGGCGCGCAAGATCCGCTCGGAGTCAGACAAGCAGGTACAGATCCTGATGGCCGATGCCAGGCAGAAATCTGAGGTGACTCGCGGTAATGGCGACGCGAAGGCCGTGGCGATTTTCGCTGACGCTTACGGCCGCGACCCCGAGTTTTACGAGTTCGTCCGGACTCTCGAGGCTTATCGCAATACGCTCGGCAGCGGCACCACCGCGATCCTTTCGCCGGACAGTGATTTTTTCCGGCTGTTCAAGAACATCGACGCGGTGGCAGGAAACCGTGCGCCGGCTCTGGCTGCGACGAGTCCGGCGGTTCAGCGCAGCTCCGACGACGCGAACGCGCGCTGATCCGGCGCCGTTTGGTGGAGGCCGGAAAGCGGGGGCGAGGCTCACGGCGCCGCCGCGCTGCTGCGCGCGAAAGCCGCGCGAAGGGTGGGCGGTTTTTCCTCGGCGACGCTCTCCCCTATAACTTCCCGCCATGTCCAGCCTCGCGCCCCTGCGTCTGCCGCCCTGGGTGGTCAGCGGCACGCCGCAACTCGGCAGCGGCGACGAACTGAAACGCCGCCTGCGTCGCGGCCGTCTGGTGACGGTGTGTGAGGAGGCGCGCTGCCCTAACTTAGGTGAATGCTTCACGGCGGGAACCGCCACTTTCATGCTGCTAGGCGATACCTGCACCCGGCGCTGCACGTTCTGTTCGGTGGCGACCGGCCGTCCGTCGGCGCCGGATCCGCAGGAGCCGGCTCGCATTGCCGATACCGCGGCCGCTCTCGGCCTGCGCTACGTGGTGGTGACGACGGTGGCGCGTGACGATCTGGACGACGAGGGGGCCGGCCAGTTCGCGGCGACCATCGCGGCCTTGAAGCTTCGCATCGACGGCGTTCAGGTCGAAGTTCTGACCGCCGATTTCAATGGCCGCCGCGAACTCATCGAGTGTGTGCTGGCGGCGCGTCCCGAGGTATTCGGGCACAACCTCGAGACGGTGCGGCGTCTGACTCCTGCGGTTCGTGGCCGCGCGACCTACGATCGCTCTCTGGAAGTGCTGCGCATCGCGGCGCGACATCCGAGCGACGACGGCAAGGGTGTGGTGAAGACCGGCCTCATGGTCGGGCTGGGCGAGACGCGCGAGGAACTGAGCGGGGCACTGCGCGACATACGCGCCACCGGGTGCAGTCTTCTGACGATCGGTCAGTACCTGCGCCCGACTCGAAATCAGCAGGCGGTGGCGCGTTATCTGGCGCCCGTCGAGTTCGACGAACTTGCAGTGGAGGCCCGTGAACTCGGTTTTGTGGAAGTGGCGTCGGGCCCCCTGGTACGTTCGTCGTACCGGGCGGACCGCTTGTTCGCGGCGTCGACCGGAAGCGCGCCGCAGAGCGAATAGACACAGAGAAGGAGACAAGTCTTGGCCAAGCGAGAGATCGGGGTCGGTTTGATAGGATTCGGGACCATCGGTACCGGAGTGGTTCGCGTCCTGCGCGAGCACGCGCAGAGCATCGGCGAACGTCTGGGTGCGCCGCTGAAGATCGTCCGTATCGCGGACCTCGACATCAAGACGGATCGTGGTGTCAAGATTCCCAAGGGGATGTTGACGGCAGACGCGCGTGGTCTGATCAACGACCCTGCGGTCGACATCGTGGTCGAGTTGATCGGCGGTCTCGAACCGGCACGCTCGTTTCAACTCGAAGCGTTGCGCGCCGGCAAACCGGTAGTTACGGCCAACAAGGCCGTGCTGTCGGCTCACGGCATCGAACTGGCGACCGCGGCCGAGGAGGCCGGCGTCGTGCTCGGCTTCGAAGCCAGCGTAGGCGGCGGCATTCCTGTCATCCGCGCGCTCAAGGAGTCGGTGGCCGGAGATCGCAACCTCGAGGTCTACGGCATCGTCAACGGCACCTGCAATTACATTCTAACCGAGATGGCTGCGGGACGCGGAGAGTTCGCCGAGGTCGTCGGCAGAGCCCAGAAACTGGGCCTTGCCGAGGCCGACCCGAGCTACGACGTTGACGGACTCGATTCCCTGCACAAACTTGTGGTTCTGACCGCGTTGGCTTTCGGCAAGGTGATCGATCCAAAAGCGGTGCACGTCGAAGGTATCCGCAGCGTCAGCGGAGTCGACATGGCCTACGCACGCGACTTTGGTTACACGATCAAGCTGCTTGCTGTCGCACGCGACACTGCCAACGGCGTCGAAGCGCGCGTGCATCCGGCGATGGTTCCCAACAGTCACCTGCTGGCCAAGGTTGCCGGCGCCTTCAATGGTGTGTGCTTGCGCGGACGTGCTTTGGGAACTTCGGTCTACTACGGGCAGGGCGCGGGCATGATGCCGACTGCCACCGCGGTGGTGGCCGACCTGATCGAAGCTGCGCGCAGTGTGTTGGCGGGGCAGGCGCCGCTGGTACTGCCTTACGGCCAGCCTGCTGCGAGCCTCGACAAAGCTCGCGTGGTGCCGATGGCCGACATCGAACACGAGCACTACATTCGCTTCCAACTCAGCGACAAACCCGGCGCGCTGGCCAAGATCACCACGATCCTGGCGTCGGTGGGAATCAGTATCGCTACCGTGGCCCAGCACGAGAAGCCGAGCAAGGGCGCGGTGCCGGTCGTCATGCGCACCCACCGCACTCAGGAAAAGGCTCTGGCGAAGGCGCTGGCTCGCATCGCCAAGCTGGCCGAGGTTCGCGCCAGGCCGGTGGTCATCCGAGTAGAAGAGACTCTCGGCCAAGACCATTAGTTTTTCAGCATTCTGCTTCGCAAAGCGGCCATTCGTCCGTTGGAATTAAAGGTTTTCCCGGGCTAAGTCGTCGCGGGTCAAGTCTCATGGAGGGCTTTCCGAATGGGCAATGCCATTGGGCAGATAGGAATTCTCGGTGCGGGCCAGATGGGCGATGGAATCGCGCAGACGGCCGCCCAGACCGGCTTCGTGGTTCTGTTGGCCGATCAGAATCTTGCCATCGCGGAGAAGGGCAAGGCCAGGATTGCCTCACGGCTGAACAAGATGGTCGAGAAGGGCAAGCTCGCGGAATGTGACGCGCGCGAGCAGCTCGCCGCCATCCGGCCCGTCGACGGCATCGCCGGACTTTGCGAGTGCGAGATGGTGATCGAGGCCGTCACCGAGAACGCGGCGCTCAAGTTCGAGTTGTTTCGCAGGCTCGACGAGGCCTGTGCGCCGGGCGCGATATTGGCGACCAACACTTCTTCGATCAGCATCACTATCATTGCGGCGCAGACGCGGCGTCCGGAAAAAGTTGCGGGCATCCACTTCATGAATCCGGTCCCGGTGATGAAGCTCGTCGAGGGAATCCGCGGCTTGCAGACTTCGGATGAGACCTTCGGCATCATCCGCGACGTCTCCGAGCGGATGGGCAAGACCTTCGTCGCGGTCAAGGACATCCCCGGTTTCGCCGTCAATCGAATACTGATGCCGATGATCAACGAAGCCGTAACGGTGCTGTACGAGGGGATCGCGTCGGTCGAGGACATCGACGCCGCGATGAAACTCGGCACCAATCAGCCGATGGGGCCGCTGACTCTGGCCGACTTCATCGGTCTCGATACCTGCCTGGCGATCATGGAAGTCCTCCACGACGGCATGGGCGATTCGAAGTACCGTCCGTGCCCGCTGCTCAAGCAGTACGTGGCCGCCGGTTGGTTCGGAAAGAAGACCGGACGTGGTTTCTACCGCTATGACTCTTGAAAATCTGATTCTCGAACGCGTCGAACCCGGCATCCTGGTCGTCAAGATTTCGCGGCCCAAGGCGCTCAATGCGCTCAACACCGCGACCTTGGTGGAACTGAAAGAGGTGCTGCGCGAAGCATCCGAGGATGCGAGCGTGCGCGTGGTGGTGCTGACCGGCGATGGCGAGAAAGCCTTCGTTGCCGGTGCGGACATAGCCGAAATGCAGCACAAGACGTCGGCCGAGGGGACGGCTTTCGCCGGACTCGGTCACGACGTCACCAAGTTGCTTGAACTGATGCCGAAGCCGACCATAGCCGCGGTCAACGGCTACGCGTTCGGCGGCGGTACCGAAATGGCGATCGCCTGCGATTTCATCCTGGCCAGCGCCAACGCCGTATTCGCGCAGCCCGAAGTCGGTCTCGGAATCATTCCTGGCTTCGGTGCCAACGTGCGTCTTGCCAAGTTCGTCGGTCTCGCGCGCGCCAAGGAAATGATTTTTTCCGGCCGCCGCGTGAAGGCCGACGAGGCGGTGGCGATCGGACTTGCCAACCGGGTCTTTGCGGCTGAAGAGTTCATGGCAAAGGTTCTGGAGGTCGCGCAGCAGATCAGCCGCCACTCACACTCGGCGGTCGCGTGCGCCAAGCAGGTCCTCAACGGGTCGTCCGAGTCGGTGGGACTCGACGCCAAGCTCGCCGCCGAAGCGCGGGCTTTCGGCGCGCTTTTCGGCAGTGCGGATCAGCGCGAAGGGATGACGGCGTTCGTCGAGAAACGTAAAGCAAGTTTCGAGGGGCTGTAAGATGCTGCACGGTTGGCCGGAAACGGATGAGTTGAAGAAGATGCTGCTCGAGCAGGTGAGTTCGTTCGCGCGCGCGGAGATCGCGCCGAAGGCGAAGGAACTCGACGAGACTGCGCGGTTCCCTGCCGAGATCGTCAAGAAGCTCGGCGAGATGGGCCTGATGGGCATGATGGTCCCCGAGCAGTGGGGCGGCGCCGGAATGGACGCCGTGTCCTATGCGATGGCGATGGAAGAAGTGTCCGCGGCCTGCGCATCCACCGGCGTCATCATGTCGGTCAACAACTCCCTGGTGTGCGCGCCGCTGACGGCGTTCGGAAACGACGCGCAGAAGGCTAAATTTCTGGTGCCGCTCGCCGGCGGCGAAAAGCTCGGCTGCTTCGCGCTGTCGGAGCCGGGCTACGGCTCCGATCCCGCAGGACTCAAGTGTCACGCCGCCAAAGTTCCGGGCGGATACAAGGTCAACGGCACCAAGAACTGGATCACCAACGGACGCGAAGCCGACTACTGCATCCTGTTCGCCACGCTCGACGCGTCGCTGCGGCACAAGGGCATCTGCGCGTTCGTCGTCGATACCAAATCGAAAGGCTTTCAGGTCGCGAAACTCGAGCACAAACTCGGCATCTGCGCGTCCTCGACCGCTCAGCTTTTCTTCGACGACGTATTCGTGCCGGACGAGTGCCTGCTCGGACAGGAAGGGCAGGGCCTCAAGGTCGCGCTCAACACCCTGGACGGCGGCCGCATCGGGATCGCTTCGCAGGCGCTCGGCATCGCGCGCTGCGCGCTCGACGCTTCCAGGCAGTTCGCGCTGGAACGCGAGCAGTTCGGTGCCCCGATCGCCAAGTTGCAGGCCATCCAGTTCTTCATCGCTGACATGGCCACGCGGCTTCAGGCGGCGCGGCTGCTCACCTGGTCAGCGGCGCGCAACAAGGACCTCGGCATCGGCTACACGAAAGAGGCGGCGATGGCCAAGCTGGCAGCCGCCGAAGCGGCGATGTGGATAGCGACCAAGGCGATCCAGGTGCACGGCGGCTACGGCTACACCAAGGACTACGTGGTGGAGCGTAATTTCCGCGATGCCAAGATCACGGAGATCTACGAGGGCACCTCGGAGATTCAGCGTCTGGTGATCGCGGCCCAGGAGTTCGCCGGCTAGGCACGAGGCGCGCCCTCAGGATCGCAAAAGGGGAAAGGGACCGATGAGTTGGCCGGGTTTGATCGACTACTACCGTGACCGTCTGCCGGTGGGTGACATCGCCGCCGTGACGCTTCACGAAGGCAACACGCCCCTTATCGAAGTGCCGCGCCTGGCCTCGCGCCTGGGCCTCGACGCCCGCGTCTACGTCAAGTACGAGGGGCTCAATCCCACCTGTTCCTTCAAGGACAGGGGCATGACCATGGCGATCACGATGGCGGTTGCCGAAGGGGCCAGCGCCGTCATCTGCGCCTCCACCGGCAATACCTCGGCTTCGGCGGCGGCCTATGCCGCGCGCGCAGGCCTGGCCTGCTTCGTCATAATCCCCGACGGCAACATCGCCCTTGGAAAGCTCAGCCAAGCGGTCATGCATGGCGCCAAAGTGCTCGCCATACAAGGCAATTTCGACGACGCCTACCGGATGGTGATGGGCGTTGCCGAGCGCCGCCGCGTAACCGTCGTAAACTCCATCAACCCTTACCGCCTGCAGGGGCAGAAAACCGCGTCTTTCGAGATCTGCGACGCTCTCGGCCGCGCCCCCGACTATCACGTTCTGCCGGTCGGCAATGCGGGCAACATCACGGCCTACTGGATGGGCTACACCGAGTACTTCGACTCGGGGGTGACCACCAACAAGCCAAAGATGATGGGCTTTCAGGCGGCCGGCTCGGCGCCGATCGTGCTCGGCCACGTGGTCGAGAACCCCGAGACCATCGCCACCGCGATTCGTATCGGCAACCCGGTGAGCTGGAAGAAGGCCGAGGCGGCCCGCGACCAGTCCGGCGGCACGATCGACATGGTCACCGATGCCGAGATCATGGAGGCTTACAAGCTGCTCGCGGCCAGCGAGGGCGTGTTCGCCGAGCCCGCTTCTGCGGCCTCGATCGCGGGGCTCAAGAAATTGATCGAAATCGGGCGAATTGAAAGCGGGTCGACCGTCGTCTGTACGCTGACCGGTCATGGACTCAAGGATCCAAACAACGCAATCAAGTCTTGCCCCGAACCTATACGTGTACCCGCCGAGTTGGAGCGGGTACTTGCCGTCATGGGAATCTGATAACGGTACGGAGATGGAACGAAATCTGGCCCTCGAACTGGTTCGCGTAACCGAAGCCGCAGCGCTCGCCGCAGCGCGAGAGAACGGCCGAGGCGACGAAATGGCGCCCGAGCGAGTGGCGGCCGAGGCCATACACTACGCCTTCTCGTCGATCGGTGCGTTCCAGGGGCAGATTGTGCTCGGCGACCCCGCTCAGGCCGAGGGTGATCCTCTGGCTGCCGGCTCACTGCTCGGAAGCAGCGGCATCGAAGTGGACGTGGCGGTCGATCCCCTCGAAGGCGGCGTGAGCTGCGCGCTCGGCGGTACCAACGCGATGTCGATCATGGCACTTGCGGACCGCGGCGGATTTCTGCGCTGCCCGGCCGGCGCCTACATGGACAAGATCGCTACCGGCCCCGACGGCAAAGGCGTGGTCGATCTGGACGTGTCGCCTGCCGAGAATCTGAAGCGTCTGGCCGAGGTCCGACGCTGCTACGTCGAGGACCTCAGCGTCGTGGTGCTCGACCGTCCCCGCCACGACGGCCTGATCGAGCAGATACGCGATGCCGGCGCCCGCGTGCGTCTGATCTCGCACGGCGACGTTGCGGCCGCGATGGCCACCGCCCGCGAGGGGTCGGGCTACGATATGTTGCTCGGCACCGGCGGTGCTACGCAGGGCGTCCTTACGGCTGCCGCGCTCAAGTGTCTCGGGGGCTATATGCAGTGCCGCTTCGTGCCGCGCAGCAACGCCGAGCGTGACGAACTCTACCGTCTCGGCATCAAGGACGCCGGCAGGAAACTCGACATCCAGGACATGGTGGGCAGCAACGTGATGTTCGCCGCCACCGGTGTCACGGACGGTGCTTTCCTGCGCGGCGTCAAGTTCAACAAGGGTGGCGGCGTGAGCCACTCGGTCGTGATGCGTTCGCAGAGCGGAACCGTTCGCTACCTGGAGACCCACCACAAGTTCGACTACAAGCCCCAGTACTGAGGGGGTGCCGGCTCTGCGCCGGGCGTGTCTGAAGAACGCGAGCGGCCGGCAGCTCGCGGCCGGTTGCGGCTTGCGTTCTTGGCCTGCGTTGGCCATGTCAGCCGGGTCCGTCAATCAATCGAGCGGGAAGGATCGGGGCCAGACATGAAAGCAAACGACTGTGTTCTGTTCAGCGGCGCTCTCAAGGGCGCCGAAGCTGCGTTCGGCACGGTGGCGGAAAAGCACGGCATCAACGAGGTCAATTTTACTTTCGAGGGCCGCGAGGTCGAAAGAGCGCGCGGTTTGCGCACTCTCACGCACGAGGAACTCGCGCACGGAGATGTGAGTCTCGTGTACGTTTCCAAGTTGATGAACCGGCGTTACCCCGATGCCGATTACATCAAGCGCGTGCTGCAGACGATCTGGCACCAGGTCAACAACGCGCAGGAAATCTACGTGGTCGGCAAGGTGCTGGAAGACGGCACCGTGCAGGGCGGCACCGGCTGGGGCGCCGAATTCGCCAAGCTCTGCAACAAGCCGCTGCACGTTTTCGACCAGCAGCGCAGCGAGTGGCTGCGCTGGACCGGCACCGGCTGGGAATCGCACGTGCCGACCATCACCCATCCGCATTTCGCCGGCACCGGTACGCGCTTTCTGCAGGACAACGGTCGCGCTGCGATCGAGGATCTGTTCGCGCGCTCTTTTAGCGCCTGACTCAGGCGGCGAAATCGGGCGGAGCGCCATTTGACGGCGCGCCGCGCGCGGTCAGCGTCCGTCCATCAGCAACGAGAACAACTCATCGTACGATTCCGTTCTGGCGAACTGAGGGAACTCGTCCGCCACGTTTTGCGGACAGCAGAACAGCACACCGCGGTCGGCTTCACACAGCATCGAAGTGTCGTTGTAGCTGTCGCCGCTGGCGTGGACGCGAAAGCCGAGGTGCTTGAAAGCGGCCACCGCCTTCTTCTTGCCGTCCGCGATGCGCAGTCGATAGCCGCTGACGCGGCCGTCGGCGCTGACCTCGAGCTCGTGGCAGAACAGGGTTGGCCAGGCCAGATGCCGCATCAGCGGCTCCGCGAACTGGTAGAAGGTATCGCTCAGGATGATCACCTGGGTGGTGGCGCGCAGCTTTTCGAGGAACTCGAAAGCTCCTTCGAGCGGACTCAACGTGCCTATGACTTCCTGGATGTCGGCGAGTTTGAGGCCGTGGTGATTAAGGATGTCGAGGCGGCCGCGCATGAGCTTGTCGTAGTCCGGTTCGTCGCGCGTGGTGCGGCGAAGCGACGGGATGCCGGTCTTTTCCGCGACCGCGATCCACACTTCAGGGACCAGGACTCCTTCGAGATCGAGACAGACGATGAGTGGCGCTTTCACGGCTTGTTCCTTTGCGTACGCTGCGGTGGATTGATTACGGCCCCGGCACCGTTCGCTGCGGCGCCGCAGCAACACGGACAGCCGGGTCGACCATCCTGGGTCGCCGCGTTTCGCATCGGCTCCCGCGTTCCGCGCTCTGCGGCGCGGAACCTAACAGCCGCGCGCAGCCGCGCAAACTCCCGCATCCAGGCGCTCGCCGCGGCGCACGCCCGCCTACCTTCCGGCAGCGCTTTGTGCCGCGCCGACGGGCACTTGGGCAATTGTCCTCGGCTCGCGTTCCTGCCTATAGTTTCCCATCTTTTTCACGGGCAGGGCGGATCTCGACATGAGCAGCGGCGACGCGGCGCGAAAGATCGATTCCAAGCGCATTCGGCCGATGCACGCGACCATCTCCGGCCTGGAGATAGACGAGTGTTATCGGGCAGCGGATGCCCGCGGCGTCGTCGGTGAGCCGGGCCAGTACCCCTTCACGCGCGGCGTCTACCCCTCGATGTACCGCGGCAAGACCTGGACGATGCGTCAGTTCGCCGGTTTCGGCAGCGCGGCCGACACCAACGCGCGCTTCAAGTATCTGCTGGCCCAGGGCGGCGACGGACTTTCCACCGCCTTCGATATGCCGACCTTGATGGGTTACGACGCCGACCACGCCCGTGCCGAGGGCGAAGTTGGGCGCGAAGGCGTGGCGGTCTCCACCATCGACGACATGTCGGTGCTGTTCGACGGCATCCGCCTGGACGAAGTCACCACTTCGATGACGGTCAACTGCTCGGCTTCGGTGCTGCTGGCCATGTATCTGGTGGTCGGGGAACGGCAGGGGTGCAGTTGGGAGAAGCTCGGCGGAACCATCCAGAACGACATGTTCAAGGAGTTCATCGCCCAGAAAGAGTGGATCTGCCCTCCCGAGCCGTCGCTGCGCATCGTCACCGACATGATCGAGTTCTGTACGCGTGAGGTTCCGCGCTGGCATCCGGTCTCGATCAGCGGCTACCACATTCGCGAGGCCGGCTCGACGGCCGCGCAGGAACTGGCGTTCACGCTCGCCGACGGCATCGGTTACGCGCAGGCGGCGGTGGAAAGGGGCTTGGACCCCGATGAGTTCGGACCGCGTCTGTCGTTCTTCTTCAACGTCCACAATGACTTTCTCGAAGAGATCGCCAAGATCCGCGCGGCGCGGCGTATGTGGGCGCGTATCATGCGCGAACGCTTCGGCGCCAAGACCGACCGCGCCTGCCTGATGCGCACCCACGCGCAGACTTCGGGTGTGTCGCTCACCGCTCAGCAGCCGACCAACAACGTGGTGCGCGTGACGGTTCAGGCGCTGGCCGCGGTGCTGGCCGGCGTGCAGTCGCTGCACACCAATTCACTCGACGAGACGCTTGCGTTGCCTTCGCAGGAAGCGGTGACGGTAGCGCTTCGCACCCAGCAGATTCTGGCGGAAGAGAGCGGCATCGTGAACACGGTCGATCCGTTCGGCGGCAGCTACGCCATCGAGGCCCTTACCGATCGGATGGAGCACGAGGCCCAGGCCTACATCGACCGCATCGACGCGATGGGCGGAATCGTGCGCGCCATCGAGCTGGGCTATCCGCAGGCCGAGATTGCCGATGCTGCCTATTCGTTTCAGCAGGCGACCGACGGTGGCGAATACATTACGGTCGGGCTCAACGGCTACACGATGGCAGAGGATCGCAAACTCGAGATCATGAAGATCGACCGCGCCATCGAAGGCGAGCAACGCGCGCGCGTAATGGCCTTCAAGGCCGCGCGCGAACCGCGGCAGGTGGCGAAGCTGATCGAAGGTGTGCGCAGCGCCGCGGTCGAGGACCGCAACCTGATGCCGGCCGTGGTCGAGGCCGTTCGCGGTGGAATTACGGTGGGTGAGATATCTGACGTCTACCGCCAGGTCTTCGGTGTTTACCAGGACCCGGCCACGATCTGACTAGCGCAATACGCAGAGGAGACTCCAACGTGTCAGAAAAGGTACTGAGAATTCTTGTTGCAAAGCCTGGTCTCGACGGTCACGACCGCGGGGCCAAGATCATCGCTCGCGCACTGCGTGACGCGGGTTTCGAGGTCATCTACACGGGTCTGCATCAGACCCCCGAGATGATTGCCGAGACGGCGGTGCAGGAGGATGTCGACTGTGTGGGACTGTCGATCCTGTCGGGCGCGCACATGACGCTGTTCCCGCGCGTTCTGAACCTTCTCAGGACCAAGGGGGCCGGCGACGTGCCGATTTTCGGGGGCGGCATCGTGCCCGACGAAGACATCACCGAACTGAAGCAACTCGGCGTCAAGGAAATCTTCACACCGGGTGCGAGCACCAAGCAGATCGTCGAGTGGATTCGCGAGAACATACAGCCGCGCGCCTGAATCGGCTGCGCAGGTCCGGTTGGAGGAGAGAGCTTAGATGAAAGCAGTCATAGTGAGTGCAGCACGCACGGCGGTCGGTAGTTTCGGTGGGGTGTTCGCCGATCAACCGGCTTTCGAACTCGGCGCTCTGGCCATCGCTGAAGCGATACGACGCGCCGGCATCGATCCGGCCTCGGTCGAAGAAGTGATCCTCGGCAACGTGCTCAGCGCCAACCTTGGGCTCAACCCGGCGCGTGTGGCGGCCATCAAGAGCGGGGTTCCCAAGGAAGTGCCGAGCTTCGGCGTCAACAAGGCCTGCGGCTCGGGCCTCAAGGCGGTCGCACTGGCAGCGCAGTCGATCCTTCTCGGCGAGGCCGAATGTGTGGTTGCAGGCGGCATGGAGAACATGACCCTGGCGCCCTATCTGCTGGCCAAAGCCCGCTTCGGCTATCGCATGGGTCCCGAGCAGATCATCGATTCGATGATAGCCGACGGCCTTTCGTGTCCGCTGACCTTCACGCACATGGGAATCACCGCCGAGAACGTCGCCGCCAAGTACGGCATCACGCGCGAGGCCCAGGACGCGTTCGCGGCCGCCAGTCAGCAGAAAGCAGGCGCGGCGCAGAGCAGCGGCGCTTTCGACCAGGAAATCTTCACGGTCGAGATTGCGCAGAAGAAGGGCGATCCGCTCAAGGTGAACAAGGACGAGTACCCGCGACCGGGCACGACGGCCGAGGCGCTGTCCAAGCTGCGTCCCGCTTTCAAGAAGGACGGTACTGTCACCGCCGGCAACGCCTCGGGCATCAACGACGGCGCGGCCGCATTGGTGGTGATGTCGCAGGCGCGGGCCAAGGCGGAGAATCGCGAGATCCTGGCCGTCATTCGCGGCGCCGCTGCTGCCGGTGTCGATCCCGCCATCATGGGCATGGGGCCGTGGCCTGCTTCGGAGAAAGTGCTCGCACGCACCGGACTCAAGAAAGAAGACATCGGTCTTTGGGAACTCAACGAGGCTTTCGCGGCCCAGTCACTCGGCGTGCTCGCCGAACTGAAGATCGATCCGAGCAAGGTGAACGTCAACGGCGGCGCTATCGCCATCGGCCATCCGATCGGCGCCAGCGGCGCGCGTATTCTGACCACGCTCCTCTATGCGATGAAGCAGCGAAACGTCGCGCTCGGTCTCGCCTCACTGTGTATCGGCGGCGGCCAGGGCATTTCGCTGATCGTCGAGAAGGTCTGACCAGGCTCTTGTGTGACTGACTCGAAGCAGGGTGGCGTAGCTGCGTTTTTCGACGTTGACGGCACCCTGCTTCGCGTTCACTCGGGCAGTCTCTACGTCGCCGACCTTCGCCGGCGCGGCCTTCTTTCGCGCAGTGACTATCTGTGGTTCCTGTGGCTGGCCACGACCTACCATCTCGGCTACCTCAGCATGGCACGGCTGGGCAGAGTGGCCGGTCGTTTCCTGCGCGGGCGGCCGGAGAGCGAAGTCCTCGAACATTGTCGGCAGTGGTACGAAGCCGACGTACGTTCGCAACTCAACGACAGTGTCGTCGCTCTGGTCGGTGAGCACTTGGAGCGGGGACACACGGTGGCACTGCTGACGGCGGGCACCAAGTATCTCAGCAATCTGCTCGCCGCCGATCTTGATATCGACCACGTCATCGCCACCGAGCTCGAAGTTGAGAACGGTGTCTTTACCGGCGGCGCGCATCTGCCTCTGTGCTACGGCAGCGGCAAGATCGCCAGAGCCGAGACGTTTGCCCGCGAGCGCGGCGTCGATCTGCGCCGCAGTTATTTCTACAGCGATTCGATCAGCGATCTGCCGATGCTGCTGCACGTCGGCGAGCCGCGTGTGGTGAGCCCCGATCCGCGTCTGCGTCGCGAGGCGGCGCGGCGCGGCTGGGAGGTCATGGAATGACGCGCGGAGCGCGGCGCGATGCAGCGCCGGGCCTCGGCGCGGTTTCGGCGCGGCCTGTCTGTGCGACTCGCGGCGGCGAGGCGCGGCCGACGTGAGGATCGTCTCACTGGTGCCGAGCCTGACCGAGACGTTGATCCACTTCGGACTGCTGGAAGCACTGATAGGCCGCACGCGCTACTGCACCGAGCCGGCCGTGGTGGTCGATGCGATCGAGACGCTGGGAGGTACCAAGAATCCCGACGTGGCGCGCATCGTCCGGCTGCGCCCCGATCTGGTGATCGTCAACAAGGAGGAAAATCGTCTCGAGGACTGCCGCGACATGGAAGCGGCGGGACTGCGCCTGCACGTGACGGAGCCGCGCACGGTGGCGGCGGCGGCCGACATGATCGAACAGCTCGGAGTGGCCTGCGGCGCGGCCGGGGCCGCAGCGCGTCTTGCCGGCCGATGCCGTGAGGCGCTGGCACTGTCGGAGGCCGCATTGACGCGCGGCGGTCCTTCGCTCAGGACTTTCTGTCCGATCTGGCGCGGTCCGTACATGACCTTTCGTCGTTCTACCTACATCGGCGACATGCTGGCCCGCGCGGGTTGCGGTAACGTATTCGGTGAGCGGCCCGGCCCGGACTACTTCGCCGTGACTATCGACGAAGTGCGCGCCGCCGCGCCCGAACTGGTGGTGTTGCCCGATGAGCCCTACGCCTTCGAGGCGGGCCACGCCGATGAACTGCGCGAGGCCGGGCTGCGTGCCCGCTTCGTGATGGTGGACGGCAAGGACCTGGCCTGGTACGGCCCGCGTATCCCTCACGCTCTGCAGGCGCTCGGCGCCGCTGTAACAACGTAGCCGCAGAGTCGAGCGCGGCGGCGGGCGGTACGGCAGGCACGGCCATTTCTGGGCGGTGTGTTCGCGAGCGACTTGTCCACAACGACAGCCACGGTGGACAATGGTGCAGGGAGACGCCCGGTCCTGTTGGATCGGCGGGCCAAAGGCCGCACAATCGGCCCCGACATGGACGAACAGCGCGCAGCATTCACGCGGATTCCGCCTCACAGCCTCGAAGCCGAGGAATCGGTCATCGGCGGCATCCTTATCGACACCGAAGCCTTCGACAAGATCGCCGACCTCGTTGGCGCCGGCGACTTCTACGTCGAGCGACACGCGCGCATATTCACGGCGATGATACAGCTCACCGAGCAGACGCGGCCGATCGACGCCATCACCGTGACCGATCGACTCAAGCAGAGCGGTGAACTGCAAAGGGTGGGGGGCTCCGCGTATCTGATCGAGATGGCGGAGAAGGTCGTCACCGCCGCCAACATCGAGCACTACGCTCGCATCATTCACGACAAGGCGATGCTTCGCCGTCTGATCCGCACTTCATCGGAGATCCTGGCCGGAGCTTACGAGTCTCGCGGTTCGACGCGCGAGTTCCTGGACCGTGCCGAGACCGCGATCTTCGAACTGTCGGCCGAAAGCACGCGTACCGCACTCAAGCGCATCGACTCGCTGATCAGCGCCACGGTGGCGCGCATAGAGATGCTCTTCGAGAAGAAGCAGGAAGTGACCGGGGTGCCGACCGGCTTCTACGATCTCGACCGCATGACGGCCGGTTTCCAACCTTCTGACCTGATCATCGTGGCCGGACGCCCGAGCATGGGAAAAACGGCGTTCGCGCTCAACATCGCCGAGTATGCCGCGTGCGAGTGCGGGATCGGCGTGGCGGTGTTCTCGATGGAAATGTCCACCGATCAGGTAGTCATGCGTATGCTGTGTTCTCAGGCCGAGATCGACAATGCGCGGGTACGCACCGGTCATCTTCGCGACCGCGACATCAAGAAGCTCGCCCTGACGGCCGGCAAACTCGGCCAGGCACCGATCTACATCGACGACGCGGCGGCGCAGACGGTGATCGAACTGCGCGCCAAGGCCCGGCGTTTGAAGCACGATGCCCAGGCCAACCTCGGCCTGATCATCGTCGACTACCTTCAACTCATGAAAGGAGTGGGAGAGGACAACCGCGAGCAGGAGATATCGGCTATTTCGCGTTCGCTCAAAGCGCTGGCCAAGGAACTCAGCGTGCCGATCATCGCGTTGTCTCAGCTCAACCGCCAGGTTGAACTGCGCTCCGACAAGCGCCCGGGCATGGCTGACCTTCGCGAATCAGGCGCACTCGAGCAGGACGCCGACGTGATCGTGTTCCTGTATCGCGACGAACAGTACAACGCCGACACTCCCGAGCCGGGTGTGGCCGAGATCATCATCGCCAAGCAGCGCAACGGCCCCACCGGTACCGCCCGCCTGATGTTCGACAAGGCTTTCGCACGCTTCCGCAACTTCACGTCCCGCGAGGACGCGCCGGCTTATGTCCCCGGCGGCGGCGACGACGGCTACTGAGCGGCGGTCTGTTCAACAAGGGCTGTCGTTGGCGCGGGGCGGCTTCGGCTCGGAGCAGAGCGCTTCGAAGGAGTGACGCATGAACGACTACGATGCCGTCGTCATCGGTTCGGGTTCGGGGGGGCTTACGGCAGCGCTGGCTCTGGCGCGGGCCGGCAAGCGTGTGGTGGTCTACGAACGCCACTATCTCCCCGGCGGTTACAGTCAGTCCTTTTCGCTGGAAGGGTTCAGGTTCAGTCCCGGCGTTCACTACATAGGCGAACTCGGTCCCGGAGGTGCACTGCGGCGCATCTACGAGGGCCTTGGTGTGGCCGACCGGATGGTCTTTCTGGAACTCGACCCCGACGGCTACGACCGCGTGGTGGTCGATGACTTCCGTTTCGACATTCCCAAGGGGCGGGAGCGCTTCGCGGAACGTCTGCGGCAACGATTTCCGGATGAGGCTGCCGGAATAGACGGTTACTTCAGCACGGTCGCGAGCATCTGTGACGAACTTCGCTGGGCCGCTCCAGTCGATAGCGTTGCCGATGCGCTGGTCCTTCCTCTGCGGATGCGCACCGTGCTGCGCTACGGCTTGTTGCCCCTGGGGCGTTTTCTCGACCGCTTCGTGCGCGATCCCTACCTGAAGGCCGTCCTGAGTATCCAGGCCGGCGACCACGGGATGGCACCGTCGCGTGCGCCGACGGCACTCCACGCCGGTCTTCAAGGTTACTACTTCGACGGCGGTTGCTATCCGCGCGGCGGCGCCCACTGCATACCGGAGGCCTTCATCGCCTGCATTCGCGAACACGGCGGAGAGGTGAAGCTGGGCACCGAGGTGGACTCGATCATGGTCGAGGGCGGGCGCGCGCTCGGAGTGAGACTGGCTGGAGGTGAGCAGGTGCGAGCCGGTATCGTCGTTTCGAACGCGGATCCGGGAGTGACCTGGGGGCGTCTGGTTGCCGCCGAGCATGTCGGTGCGAGGTTGAGGCGGCGCATCGCCAGACTGCGTTACTCGGCCTCGACGATCAGTCTGTTTCTCGGCGTTGATATGGATATGGCACGCGCCGGTCTGGATTCCGGCAATATCTGGTACAGCTCGAGTCCCGACATCGACGCTGTCTACGACTTCGCTGAACGTGATGACCTCTCGGGTGCCGGCGAAATTCCAGGCGTTTTCTTCAACGTCACGACACTCAAGGATCCATCCATTCGCAGCGACGGTCTTCATACGGTCGAAGTTCTCGCGCTCGCGTCCTACGACGCGTTCTCTCGTTGGGAGCACAGCGACTCGGCGCGGCGCCCGGATGACTACGGGGCACTGAAGAAGCATCTTGCCGGGCGCATGCTCGACGCCGTGGAGCATTTCGTTCCGGGAATGCGCGAACGCGTGGTGTTCCAGGCTCTGGGAACGCCTCTGTCCAACCGCCACTACCTGGGCGCCACGCGCGGCGGGATCTACGGGACGGAAAAGAGCATTCGCAATCTCGGACCCTTCAGTTTTCCGGTCCGAACTCCGATCGACGGTCTTTATCAGTGCGGAGCCAGTACCATCGCACCAGGCATTCACGGCGTGACGCGTTCAGGACTGGCGGCTGCGGCTGCGGCGCTGGACTGCAAGAGCGAAGACCTGCTGACGGTGACCGGGCAGGCGCTGCGCATCTACCCGAGCGATGATCCCGCCGCGTGGCCCGCAGAGTTGCGTCCGCGAGCGCCCCGTCCCTGATCGCCGCGGCCCTCAGTCCTCGGCGCTGGTGATGCCGTGCTTCTTGATCTTGTACCAGAGGTTGCGCTCGCTGACTGCGAGCAGACGCGCGGCTTTGGCCTTGTTGCCGCCGCTGCGCGCGAGTGCCGACTCAATGGTCTTGATTTCTGCCTTGGCTACCGCCGCAGCCAGCGTGGTCGGCGCAGGGCCTTTGCCCGCCGCCGAGGCCGGCGTCGGTTCGGGCAGGTCGAGCAAGTGGGAAACCATTGCCACGTCGACGCGATCGCCTCTGCACAGCACCGAGAGGCGTTCGCAGACGTTGCGTAGTTCGCGAACGTTGCCGGGCCACGAATATGCCTCGAGCAGTTCGAGCGCGTCGCGATCCAGCTTGAGAGGTGGACGGTCCATCTGGTGGGCCGTGGTTTCGAGGAAGTGCGCGGCCAGCAGCGGTACGTCACCGACGCGGTCTCGAACCGCCGGCACGCGAATCTGCAGGACGTTGAGACGATAGTAGAGGTCCTCGCGAAAAGTGCCGTCGCGGACCGCGTCTTCCAGATGACGGTGGGTAGCCGACACCACTCGCGTATCGATGCGGATCGAGCGGTTGCTGCCGATGCGCTCAACGACGCCCTCTTCGAGAATACGCAGGATCTTGGCCTGAAGAGGCAGCGGCATATCGCCTATTTCATCGAGAAACAGAGTGCCGCCCGAAGCCAGCTCGAACTTGCCGACACGGTTGTCGGTGGCGCCTGTGAAGGCCCCACGCGCGTGACCGAAGAGTTCGCTTTCCAGCAGTTCGAGCGGAATGGCGGCGCAGTTGATCGGGACGAAAAGTTCCTCGCGGCGCTCGCTGTGCGAGTGGATGGCGCGCGCGACAAGTTCCTTGCCGGTTCCGGTTTCGCCCATGATGAGCACCGCGGCGCGCGAAGGCGAGACTTGCCGGATTGCGTCGAACAGCAGCTTCATCTGTTCGGAGTGACCAGTCATGTCTTCGATGCCGCGATCTTCGCTCTCGCGCAGGAAGCGGTTGACCGAGGCCAGCGCGTCGAACTCGAGGGCGCGTGCGACCACCATCTCGAGAGCGTCGAGGTCGAAGGGCTTGGTAATGTAGTCGAAAGCCCCGCACCGCATTGCCTGTACCGCGGAGTCGACGGTGCCGTAGGCTGTCATCACGATTACGGGCATCGTGAGGGCGCGGCGGCGCGTTTCAGCCAGTAACTCGAGGCCGTCCTTGTTGGGCATCTTGAGGTCGGTCAGGACGAGGTCTATGGACGAGTCGAGCTTGCTGAAGGCCTCCTCACCGTCGGCGGCAGTCACCACGATGTATCCTTTCTGCATCAGCGAGGTTTCTAGCAGACGGCGGATCCTGGTTTCGTCATCGACTACCAAAATGGTGCTTTCACGTTTCATGGAGTGATCCTTCGTTTCCGATCGGCAACGTGACGATGAATTCGGCTCCGCGCTCGGGCAGGTTGCGTGCGCCTACGTGTCCGCCGTGAGCGGCGACGATGCGGCGGACAATGGCCAGACCGAGGCCGATGCCGCCTTCACGCTTGGTGGCGAAAGGCTCGAAAAGCTTGTCGAGCACTTCTTCCGGGATGCCGGTTCCGTCGTCGCTGACGACGATTTCGACGGTGGTGCCGACGAAGCGAGTGGAAGCGGTGATGGTGCCGCGGCGGGTCGAGGCGCTGACGTGGCCGCCGCGGTTACACGCCTGCAGTGCATTCATCAACAGGTTGAGGCACACCTGGTATATCTGCCTCGAATCGCACACTACTTCGGGCAGATCGGCGACGGTCGTGCACTCGATGGAGACGCCGCGGCTTTGCGCTTCGGTGGAGAGAAATTGAGCGGCGCGGCGTACGACGGCGCCGAGGTCCACCGGTCCCTTGGCCGGCGGCGCCGGTCGCGCCAGATCGAGGAGGGCGGCGACGACACCGTTGAGACGGTCACTCTCTTCGCGGATGAACAGTGCCCACTCTGCTGCGTCAGCATCTTCGGCGGCGCCAGCGCGGCGCTCGAGCAACTGCGCCGCGTTCTTGATGATGCCGAGCGGGGTGCGGATCTCGTGCGCGATTCCGGCCGCGAGTTCGCCGAGGAAGGCGAGCTTTGAGGACTGCACCAATTCTTCGTTGGCGGTAGCGACGGCCGCTACCATCTTCTGAAAGGCAAGCGTGAGTTCGCCGATCTCGTCGCGCGAGACCGGGTCGGGCACGCTCTCAAGCACGCCGGTGTCGGCGATGCGCTTGGTGACGAGGGTCAGCTTCTTGACCGGCCGCGAAATGCGCGAGGCCAGCAGCCAGGCGGCCAGCATTCCCAGACACACGAGAATCGAACCGTATGCCAGGACGCGCTTGCCCATCAGGGTGACTGGAGCGAGCGCCACGGTGACAGGAACCGAAGCGCTCAGAGTCCACCCGAGATCCGGCAGTGCACCATGAGCGCCCATCGCGGCCTCGGCTACCAGCAACTCGCGGCCTGTCGGATCGATGCCTCTGCGCAGGCGTGGGGCGCGGCCACGTTCCGAATCGTGACCGAGGCTCTGACTGGCCTGCGTTTCGAGCAGTCCCCATCCTTCGAGTTTGCCTTCGCCGGCTTTGTCACTGCCAGGACCGGCGAGCAGGTGCCCGTCGTCGTCGAGAAGGCGAAGTTCGACGTGCCTGTGTCCTGGTTTCGGAACCACCAGACCATCGAGCACGTTGCGGTCGAGCATCGCGACCAGCACTCCGAGATAGCGCCCGGGCCGATCGGGGTCCGGAATCGCCGCGGCCAATTTTATGTACCAGGCGCGGTGTTTGGCCGACCAGGCTATCTGAGGGACCTGTCGTGCCATCTCCGTCAAAGCATGGGGGCCGGAGGACAGGTTCTTTTGCAGGTTGCTGCCGATGTCGCCGGGTGAACTCGAAGCCGTGCATACACCATTTGCGTCGAGGACGAGGACGTCGAGATAGATGCCGTAATCGTCGCGTACGGATTCGAGGAAATGTGAGATCGTCTTGTCTATGTCCCGCACCACCAACTCGCGCATGATGGCGAGGTGGCTCCAGGTCCTGACGTTCTGATAGTGTGCGGTCAGCAGTTCTTCGACGCCGCCTTTGACGGTGACAGCGTCGTCGGCAAGTTGCTCGTGGATCGCTGGGAGCAGCGCTTCACGCGCCGTCGCGAAGGCCACGACACCGTAAAACAGCATCGGCGCGATCAGTACGACGCCGGCGTAACCGAGCAGCTTGCCGTGAATCGATACCCCGCGCCGAATGCGCGTCGCGGTTACTGTTCTCGCCTGCGCAGCCACTGTCGTCTCAGCTGCCCTCTTCGATTTGGACTACCGCCACCGAAGGGTTGACGAACTCGCGCGGCAGGTAACCGATTGCGCCGGGGGTGACGGCAATGTAGGCGCGCACCGCAGCCGGCGACTGCAGCACCATCGGCGGCAACACGCCGCGGAAGTACTCGCGGTTCCAGTAAGTCGTCAGTGACTCGTCGTCGGCGCGCAGAATCCTGCGCGCGAAGTCTTCGCGCATGGCGCTGCCGGGCGGAAGGTTGATCGGCAGGATCGGCAACGCTGGCAGGCCGCGTTTGGTGCCCGCGGCAGCGCTCCAGAACCTGGTGGTGCGTCGGTATATGCGGTCGAGTTCGGAGCGCCTGAGGCTGCGCACCGGGCTGGAGAAAGGCACGACGACGACCCACGACGAAGCGTCCCGCGGCTCCTGCGTCGACACTTCGGCGCGCGACTCTTCCTGTACCGTTGCGACCAACACCAACGCGGCAACGAAGATCGAGAAAGTCCCGCGTCGCAACATGGTCAGAACAGCAGGGCCAGCGAAGCCAGCGCGCCTTCGCCTCCGAGATCGGTGTCGTCGCCGCCGAGTATGCCTTCGAGCTTGACGATGGTGCAGGTAGTCGCTTTCCACGCCACTCCGAACACGAACGGCGTTCGTTTTACCGCTCCGAGGTCGACGTATTCGATGCGAGCGACGGGATGTAAGCGTAGAGACCAGCACGGGTGGTAGACCACCTGGGCGTAGGCTCCCCACGTGGTGGCGCCGAAGGACGGATCGTTGATCGATGCCTCGGCGCTCAGTTCGAAGCGCCCGGTCTCCCAGAAAAAATCGCCGCCGAAGGTGCTCTCCCAGCGATGGTCGTTGCGGTCATCGAAGCGAACATAGGAGATGCCGGCGCGCGGGCCATGAATGCTGGAAAGTTCCAGGCGCCCGCCGCCGGCGCGCCGGAATGTCTGACGATCACCGGGGTCGTCGAGGTGCTGCGTGGCCTGGCCGAAGAATGTCGCGGTCAGGTCGAGGTCGCCGCGCAGCAGGTTCACGTCGAGCGAAGCGCCGGTCAGACCGGTGTCGAAGAAATCCTCGGTGGCCAGTGGTCTCGACACCGTCCACACCAAGGGCGCCGCGTGGATGAGATTCCAGACGCCGATCGGTGTGAGCATCTTGCCGACCCGCAGGCGCAGCCCGTCGTTGGGTTCCCACTCGGCGTAGAGCCGCTCCAGGCTGCTTACGTCGTGCCCGGCCGAAAAGCCGTGGCGGCCGAGCGTGAACGTGTCCTCGGCTTCGAATTCGCCGAAGAACTTGAAGTGATCGGCGGGCTGCCAGGTCACCAGAAGGCTGAGGTCGTCGGGGGTGAGAACGTCTGGTTCCTGGTCCAGGAGGTGAAGGTTAAGGGAGAGATAGCCGCCGATGATGAGGCGGTTGTCGAACAGGGCCAGCCCCCGTCCCGGAGTGTAGCCCTCGACTGGAGCGGCCGACGCCGGCGGCGGGCAGGCAGCCAGCAAAGCGAGGGCGGCCAGGATGACGACGAGGAGCGGCGTGGTGAAAATTGATGGTCGGCGCATGACTGCTGCTTCTTAAGGGACGCAGACGGCAACGCCCGGCGACAGTATATCCATCGCCGGGCGTTGCTTGGAAAGGCCGTTCCCGTGTCCGTGTCGATTGTCGACAGGAACTACAGCGTAAAGTCGCGAGTGTCGACCAACCTCCAGGGCTGGCCGCGCGGATCGCGAGACCCGGCGATCAGTGGCCGCTGTCGCTGCCTCCACTGTCACCGCTGCCTGAATCGCCGCTACCCGAGTCGCTGCTATCGTCGGTGCCGTTATCCGGCGACCCGTCGCCGTTGATGTCGTCGACCCTGACCTCGGTGGCCGTGTAGATGCCGGTCGCCGCCGCGGCTGCATCGAGTCCGATTTCGACGTGCATACCCACAGTGACGTCGGCCAGAGCCGCGATGTGTCTGAACGTCGCATTCGACACGTCGACCGTCAGGCCGAGCAGCGAAATGTTCTGGACCAGCAGGTCGACGGCGGTGACCGTGCCGCCGAGGTGTTCGCCGAGCCTGCCGGAGGGGTCGGAGTCGACGGAGTCGTCGATCCCGTCGCTGTCGGAGTCGCTCGACAGTGGATCGGTGCCGGCCACGGTTTCGGTTCCGTCATCGACTCCGTCGGCGTCCGTGTCAGCGAGCAGCGGGTCCAGACCGGAAGCGACCTCGAGGCCGTCGCTCACGCCGTCTGCGTCGGTGTCGGCGCTGCGCTTGTTGGTGTGGGTTATGAAAGTCTCGGTGCAATCGGTCAGCCCATCCTTGTCTTTGTCCTTGACGGAGGTTTCGCACAGCGCGAAAGCCGAGGCCGGCACCGAAATGGTGAGAGCAAAGGCGGCGGCACAGGCCAGGCGTGACCAACGAGTGACGGGGGTGATGGATGAGCTGAGCATTGTTCGTTCTTTCCTTGGAGGCCGCGGTTGCCGCTGGCCTATATTTCGCCGGCCTCGGGCCGCGGCGTTGGTACCCAGAAGCAAGTCTCGCGCCAGAAGGGGGGGTGCCTGTTCTTCCGAGTTTTCGATAAGGCAGAGGTCGGTGACGGTTCTTGGACCCCCGCAAAGGGTTGCGCCCTTCCGCAGAATATTGCGTTTCGATCACGTCGCCGCTGCGGGCCGTCCTGCGGTTTCGGCGCTAGAGGGAGACCGGGCCGTGGGCCTTGGCGAGTTCCCGGTAACGCTGCAGCAGATCGCCGAGCCGACCGGCAGCGAATGCCAGTTCCAACTCGCTGATCACGGCAACGCCGGCTGCGCCGGCTCGCCAGCAGGCCGCTGCGGTTCCGAGCGTGATGCCGCCGATGGCCACGACCGGAAGGCGGCTGCTCCTGCAAACTTCTTCGAGCATGGTCAGACCGCGCGCCGTTCTCACTCCGGCTTTGGTCGGACTCTCGAATACGGGGCCGAAGCCGAGATAATCCAGCTGGCGGATGCTTGAACGATCCACGGCGGCGCCCGCCGTCACCAAGCGCGGCGGGCCGCCGGCGGCAACGACTTCGGCGACCGAGTGGGTCGAGTAGCCGATCAGACATCCAGCTCCGAGCAGCGCCCTAGCAGCTGCCATCGGCAGGTCTTCGTCGCCGAGGTGCAGGCCCGAAGCACCAGCCGCCAGCGCGACGTCGGCGCGGTCGTTGATGATGAGGCGGCAGCCGAGCCGCTCGAACTCATCTACCAGTGTGCAGGCCAGGCGTGTGAACTCGCCGGCACCAAGCGTCTTGGCACGCAACTGAACCAAGGGAAGCCCGGCCTGCGCCAGTGCCATCGCCAGCGCGGTCGCACGCTCGATGGCCGCAGCGCCGGATTCGGCGACGTTGACGATCGGGTAGAGAGGCGCCGACTTCACGTCCAGGTTCACGCTTTGCCGCGCGGCAAGACGATCGCGTAATCGGTGATCTTCTTGCGCAATGTGTTGCGGTTGAGGCCGAGCACGTCGGCGGCCTTCAGTTGATTTCCGCCGGTGGCTTCGAGTACCGCTTCAAAGAGCGGTTTCTCGACCATCGCCAGCACTCGGGCGTGCAGGTCACGAGGCTCGGCGCTGCCGAACCCTGCGAGGTGCTCACGGATCTTGACCGCCAGCACTTCTGCCAGAGGCAATCCGTCGTCTGCCGCTACGCGCTGCGACTTGCTGGTCAACGGCAGGTCTTCGGGAGTCAGCACGCGGTCGGGAGCAAGTGCGGCAGCACGCAGCAGGACGTTTTCCAACTCGCGTACGTTGCCGCGCCACGGGTGGTCTAGCAATTGAGCCATTGCCTGAGGTGAGACACCCTTGACGTTGAAGCGCTCGCGCTCGTTGATGCGATCGATGAAGTATTGTACGAGCAGCGGAATGTCAGCGCGGCGCTCGCGCAGCGCGGGCAGTTCGATCACCACGACCTTGAGCCGGAAATATAGATCCTCGCGGAAGCGTCCGGCTTCGACTTCGGCTTCGATCAGTTTGTTGGTTGCCGCGACGATGCGGCACTCGGCCGGGATCAGTTCGTGACCGCCGACACGCGAGAACTCGCGTTCTTGAAGGACTCGCAGCAGCTTGGCCTGAAGCGGTAACGGCATGTCGCTGATCTCGTCGAGAAACAGCGTGCCGCCTTTGGCCTGCTCGAATTTACCGATGCGCCGCTCGGTGGCTCCGGTAAAAGCGCCGCGCTCGTGGCCGAACATCTCGCTTTCAAGCAGATCGGCGGGAATCGCCGAACAGTTGACGGCGACGAAAGGGCCGGCGGCGCGCGTAGAGTAATCGTGGATGGCCTTGGCGACGACTTCCTTGCCGGTTCCGCTCTGTCCCTGTATCAGCACCGTCGTCGGAGTGGCGGCCATGCGCCCGATGATCTTGTAGACCTCCTGCATCGCCGGTGACTGGCCGACGATTTCGACCTTCCCCGAGGCGGCGTCGCTGTCGGGCTTGCCGGCTCGCTGGCGCTGTATCGAACGGCTGAGTGCGCGTCCTTCGAGGATGCGACGAGTGAGTTCGAGGATGCGGTCGAGGTCAAACGGCTTGGTGACGTATTCGTAAGCGCCGCGTCGCGTGGCCTCGATCGCATTGGCGACGGTGGCTTTGCCGGTTATGACGACGACGTCGGTGTTGCCGCCGCGCTTCTTCACGTCGTCGAGGATGTCGAATCCGCTCGCGCCCGGCAGGTTGATGTCCACGAAGGCGACGTCGATGCCTCCGCCGTCGAGCAGTTCGAACGCCGCTTCTGCGTCGGCGGCGGTCTTAACGTCGTAGCCCGTTTCCTTGAGGATGTCGGCGATCACTCGTCTGACGTCTGCTTCGTCGTCGACGACGAGGATCGTCCCTGCCTTGGTGCTGTGCATGAGGTGTCTTTCTCGAATCGTCAGGTGTTTGTCGTAGTGTCGAAAGTGCCGCGTGCGGTCGCGACCGGAAGCGTGACGTGGAATGCGGCGCCGCCTTCGGTCAGGTTTTCGGCGCGAATCCGTCCGTCGTGTGCGGCCGCGATCGCTCCGGCAATCGCCAGGCCCATGCCGTGGCCGCCCTTCCTGCGCGAGAACAATGGAGAGAACATGTGCGCGAGCGCTTCTTCGTCGAGACCTGGGCCGTTGTCGGTGATCGAGACGGTGAAGAAATACACGCGCCGCGATTCTTTCTCGACGTAGTACGAGTGCTCCATGCGCGTGGTCACGCGCACTCTTCCGCCCCGGTCCGGGCACATCGCCACGGCGTTGCGCAATATATTCAGGAACAACTGCTGGAGTCGGTCGGGATCCCCGTGGGTGTCGGGAAGACTAGGGTCGAATTCGGCCTCGATGACGATGCCGCGCTGTGCTGCGCCGGGACGCTCCAGCAGCATGACGTCGTTGAGCACGCGGTGGATGTTCAGAAGCTCGTGACGCACCAGCGGCGCTTCCAGTGCCATCAGTGCTTCGACCAGGCCGGTGATGCGGTCGACCTGTCGCACGATCAGGTCGGTGTATTCGACCAGCGGGCTGGCGTCGCCGATCTTCCTTCCAAGAAGCTGGGCGGCGCCGCGGATTCCCGACAGCGGGTTGTTGATCTCGTGCGCGAGCTGGGCGACGAGGCGTTCGAGTTCCGCCGCGCGCTGGCGATTGCGGTCCTGGTGCCTGAGCGAACGCCGGCTGTCGAGATCGTAGAGGACCAGCACGCTGCCGGTTATGCTGTCGTGGACCGTTGCGGCCTCGGCCAGGATGCGCAGGCGGCCGGCAGGGGTGTCCAGGGTTCCTTCTTCACGAAGCGCGGCGTGCTCGGTGTCGAGGCGCCCGAGCATCTCGGCAATCCAGCTGGAGTGGGCGAAGATCTCGACGGCGGTGCGTCCGAGCAGCACCCTTCGCGAGCGTCCGACCAGGGCTTCTCCGGCCGGATTGACGAACGACAGTGTTCCGGCGCCGGTGAAAGCGAACACCGCTTCGAGCAGACTGGCAAGGACAGCCTCGTGGTCGGGAAGCGGCCAGGTGTTGATGTCGGACGTCACTTCATTTGAGACCGGTCGCGTCGGCTCGGAAAAAATCTACCGAATGCTAACATGGGCTCCCGAACGGCTGAAACCGCTCGGGGAGGTCGCGTGCTGCGTATCGGAGAAGGCTACGACATTCACCGTCTGGTCGCGGGACGGCCGCTGAAGCTGGGCTGCGTGGAGGTCGCGTTCGAACGCGGGTCGCTCGGCCATTCGGACGGTGATGCGGCAGCCCACGCGGTCTGCGACGCTCTGCTCGGCGCGGTCGGACTCGGGGACATGGGCCGCTTTTTTCCTTCCAGTGATCCGCGCTGGGAGGGCGCCGACTCGCGCGTGTTTCTCCGTGAGGTCGCACGTCTGGTGGCCGAAGCGAGCGCGGAGCTGGTCAACGTCGACGTCACCATCGTCATGGAAAAGCCGCGTCTGGCTCCCTATCTCGACGCGATGCGCGCAGCCGTGGCCGCGGCTCTGGGAGTCGAGGCTTCGCGCGTGTGCGTCAAAGCCAAGAGCGCCGACGGGCTCGGGCCGGTCGGAAGCGGAGAGGCGGTCGAGGCGCGTGCTGTCGCGTTGGTCGAAGTGCGAGCCTGATTCTGCGCCGCAGCGAAGCGAGCTGTTCATTGCCTTGATCAATCGAGCGTGGTTGATTTCGGATCATGGCCGAAATTCGCACGCGATTCGCTCCCAGTCCCACCGGCTTCCTTCACATCGGCGGCGCCCGCACCGCGCTGTTCAACTATCTGTTCGCACGCAGGCACGGCGGCAAGTTCATCTTGCGCATCGAGGACAGCGACCGCGAGCGTTCGACCGACCAGTTCACCGAAGCCATCCTGGAAGGCCTCGCGTGGCTCGGGCTCGACTTCGACGAGGGCCCCGTATTTCAGTCCCATCGCTCCGCTTACTATCGCAAGGTCATCGACCGGATGCTCGCCGCCGGTACTGCCTACTGGTGCTTCTGCAGCAGCGAGGAACTCGATGAGAAACGCCGCGCCGCCCAGAGCGAAGGGCGGGCCATGTCATATGATCGCAGATGTCGCGACCTCGGCCGCACGCCGGCAGAGGGCGAGGCTGCGGTGGTTCGGCTCAGGACTCCGCTGGAAGGCGAGACCATCGTTCATGATCTGATCCGTGGCGACATCGTCTTCGACAATCTGGAATTGGACGACATCGTCGTGGTGCGCACCGACGGAACGCCTACGTTTCATCTGGTCAACGTCGCCGACGACATCGACATGGGCATCACTCACGTCCTGCGCGGCGAAGACCACATCACCAACACTCCGCGACAGATCCAGATATTCCGCGCTCTGGGGGCCAAACCGCCGGTTTACGGCCACATGCCGCTGATCGTCGGCAAGGATCGCGCGCGGCTTTCCAAGCGTCACGGTGCCACTTCGGTGCTGGCCTATCGAGAGGCCGGCTTTCTTCCCGAAGCGACACTGAACTACCTGGCGCGGCTTGGCTGGTCTCACGGAGATCAGGAAATCTTTTCACGTGCCGACCTGGTCGCGGCTTTCGACGCCGACGCAATCAACAACTCCGCCGCGGCATTCGACATGGAGAAGTTCGTCTGGGTGAACTTCGAGCACATGAAGACCAAGTCGGTGGTCGAGTTGACGCGTGCAGTGCGGCCCTATCTGGCCGAGCGCGGTTTCGGCGGCTACGACGAGCGCTATCTGGAAGCTGCGGTGGTGCTGGTGCGCGAGCGTGCCAAAACATTGGTCGAACTGGCCGACCAGCTTGCGCCGTTCGTCGGTGACACGATTGCCTACGATCAGGCTGCTGCCGGCAAGTTTCTGGGCGAGATGGATCGCAAGAGGCTGCGCGAGCTGGCCGACGAACTCGATTCCCAGTTGCAGTGGAACGCTCCCGGGGTCGAACGCGAATTCCGCAGTTATTGTGAAGGCGAGGGGGTCAAGCTCGGCGCACTGGCTCAGCCGGCACGCGTTGCGCTGACCGGTGGTACCGCCAGTGCCGGCATCTTCGAAATGTGTGCGGTGCTCGGACGCGAGCGCACGGTCGCGCGGATTCGCGCGGCCTGCGCAGAGGCGGAGGCGGGCACGCTGACGTTTCGCGCGGCGACTCCGCCTCAAGCAGGCTAGGCCTTGGTCGGTTCTGCTACTTGCGCAGCAGGTTCAGTGCTCCTCCGGCCTGTAGCCAGCGGATCTGCTCGGCGTTGAAGGAGTGGGCGAGGGCCACTTTCTCTTCACTGCCGTCCTTGTGGTTCAGCACCAGGGTGACTGAGCTTCCCTGCGTGATGGCCAGCGCCCCGGGGATCGACAGTTCGTCATCTTCACGCACCTTCTCGTAATCCGAGGGATTCGAAAAAGTCAGCGGCAAGATGCCCTGTTTCTTCAGGTTGGATTCGTGGATGCGCGCGAAGCTGCGAGTGATGACCACCGCGCAGCCGAGATGCCGAGGACTCATCGCGGCGTGTTCGCGGCTCGAACCTTCACCGTAGTTTTCATCTCCGACCACTACCCAGCGACGTCCCGCCGCCGTGAGCGCGCGCGCCACGGCCGGCGTGCCCACGCCCTGTTTCCCGCTGAGCGGGTTGCGGGTGGTGCCGCGCTCGCCCGTGCCTGCGCGGATGGCGCCGGTGAACATGTTGTCGCTGATCTTGTCGAGGTGGCCGCGAAAGCGCAGCCAAGCGCCGGCCGGACTGATGTGGTCGGTAGTGGTCTTGCCCTTGGTCTTCAGCAGCAGCGGCATGTTCTGGTAGTCCTCCGCTTTCGGAGCGGCGAACGGAGCCAGCAGAGCCAGTCGCGGACTCTGCGGGCTCACCTTGATCTCGACCTTGGAACCGTCAGCCGCGGGAGCCTGATAGCCTCCCATCGGACGCTCGAAGCCCCCGCTCGGAACTTCGGGAGCCGGCGGCGGCGGCGACAGCTTGAAGCTGGAGCCGTTGACGGAAAGCGAATCGGTGATCGGATTGAAGGACAGCGAGCCGGCCAGGCCCATGGCCAGGACTATTTCGGGGCTGGCGATGAAAGCCAGGGTTTCGGGGTTGGAGTCGTTACGGCCGGGGAAGTTGCGGTTGAACGAGGTGACGATTGAGTTCTTCTCGCCCTGAGGGATGCCCTCGCGCTTCCATTGTCCGATGCAGGGGCCGCAGGCGTTGGCCAGAACTTCCGCCCCGACTTTCTCCAGCGCGGCCAACTGACCATCGCGCTCAATGGTCGCGTGAATCATGTCACTGCCTGGGCTAACCAGCAGCGCAGCCTTGAGTTTGAGGCCGTGGGCGGCCGCCTCTGTGGCGATCGCAGCGACCCTCGAGATGTCCTCGTAGGAGGAATTTGTGCAGCTTCCGATCAGCGCCACCGTGACGCGGTCGGGATAGCCCTCGCTCTTTACCGCGCGCGCCACTTCGGACAGGGGCCGGGCAAGGTCCGGAGTGTGAGGGCCGACCAGGTGCGGCTCCAGCGTCGACAGGTCGATCTCTACGACTTCGTCGTAGTAGTCCTCGGGACGGATCGCGGTCTCCGGATCGGCCGTGAGCAGGTCGAGGTTCTGGGCCGCAAGTTCGGCAAGCGCCGCTCTCTCTGTGGTCCTCAGGTAAGTCGCCATGCGGGCGTCGAAGGGGAACACCGAACAGGTGGCGCCGAGTTCGGCTCCCATGTTGCAGATGGTTCCCTTGCCGGTGCAGCTGATACTTTCGGTTCCTGGCCCGAAGTACTCGACAATCTTATTGGTTCCTCCCTTTACCGTCAGCATGCCGCAGAGCTTCAGGATGACGTCTTTGGGCGCGCTCCAGCCGCTCAGCTTGCCGACCAGCTTCACGCCGAGGGTGCGCGGCAGCAGGACCTCCCACGGGAAGCCGGCCATGACGTCGACCGCGTCAGCCCCGCCCACGCCTACGGCGCACATGCCGAGGCCGCCGGCGTTCGGTGTGTGGGAGTCGGTGCCGATCATCAGCCCGCCCGGAAATGCGTAGTTCTCGAGCACTACCTGGTGGATGATCCCGGACCCCGGCTTCCAGAAGCCGATCCCGTACTTGGCCGAAACAGAAGCGAGGAAGGCGTAGACCTCCGAGTTGTCGGCGGCCGCCTTGGCCGTGTCCGAGGCGGCACCTTTATGGGCCAGGATAAGGTGATCGCAGTGCACCGTGGTCGGCACCGCTACTTCCGGGCGGCCGGCCTGCATGAACTGCAGCAGAGCCATCTGCGCGGTGGCGTCCTGCATCGCGATTCGGTCGGGTCGCAGATCGACGTAGCTCTTGCCGCGTTCCAGGTCGGCCGATCCCGCGTTGTCGAGGTGGCCGAGGATGATCTTCTGGGCCAGCGTCAGCGGCTTTCCTACGCGCAGTCGCGCCGTGGTGAGGCGCTCGCGCATTTTGGCATAAGCTTCGGAGACGAATTCGGGGGTACTCTCGATTCGAGGCATCTAAAAACTCCTTTGTCCTTGCACGCAGAGAGCCCACCTCGATGAAGCCAGGCTGTTAGCGCGTGTCTTGGAAGCGGGCGTCGGCGCGAGCATTGGCGCTGGAAAGACACCGTCCTATTCTACGAGCAGAAGGTTTTGTCAGTCGCTCGGGGGGTGTGTGGCGATGTTTCTCGTCGCCGACGGCGGCGAGAAGCGGTGACGGTTGACCCGCATTGCGGCTGCGTCTAAGAGAGCAGTCCCGCGCCGCGGCGCGATGATCGCAGCCTGCTAAGGCCCCATCGTCTAGCGGTCTAGGACGTCGGCCTCTCACGCCGAAAACAGGGGTTCGATTCCCCTTGGGGTCACCACTCAATCCATAACGCTGAGCCCCTCGATGTCGGGCATTGCGGTCCGGAAAGGTCCGCGGGCCGCTTGCTCGCCGGGCGAAACCGGCGCTAGGGTACCCGAGTTCGGAGTTGACGCGGCCTTCGGGGCTGTTTCGTGTCTCGAGCCCGGCGAATCGTGCTTTTTCAACGCAGGTCACGCCTTTGCGTGGCGGTCCTTGTCGACGGGGGCTGCCGCTGACGCCCGCACCGGGTATTCCCGCGGGACGCGTTGCTGCTCGCGGTTTGATGCGCATGACTCTTCTGTTTCCGCTCGTTTTCATCCTCGCTTGCGCGTTGTTTCTCGCCGACCTCGCGGCGGGTCCGGCGATCGCGTTCGGGCTGCCAGATCTCATACTGCTGCTGGTCGTGCACCGCCTGAGCGAAGGGCGCCAAACGACCCTGGCGGCCGCTATCGTCAGTATGATGGTGGTTGCCGCGCCCCTCTATCTGAGTTTGAGCACGGGCGGCGCGATTCCTCCTGATGTGATCGGCGGCCGGGTAGTCGTTCTGCTGGCGACGTGGCTGGTCGCGGCACTGTTGCACGAAAGGGACGTGGCCCGGGCAGCGATGCGCCTGCACGGAGAGAACTTCGAGGAGAAGATCCAGCGACAGAGCGGGGAGATGCGCCAGGTCAACGCGCAACTGCACCACGAGATCCACGAGCGCCGGCGCGCCGAACATCGCTCGCGGTATCTGGCGTCCATCGTGGAATCTTCGGGAGATGCCATCATCGGGCAGAGTCTCGATGGCATGATCGAGAGCTGGAACCTGGGGGCGGCCCGGGTCTACGGGTTCGACGGCGACGAGATGATCGGTCAGCCTGCCGCGCGACTGGTTCCGATCGAGCGTGAGGTGGAGATGCGGGAGTTGTTGGCCTGCGTCATGCGCGGACAGAGAGTCGAACCCATTGAAACCAGGTGTCTGCGCAAGGACGGAGTGTCGATCGACGTTTCGGTTTCCGTGTCGCCCATCATCGATGAACAAGGTGCCATCGTCGGAGTCTCGCTCGTAGAGAGGGATATCTCGCGTCTCAAGCGCACGGAAGATGCCTTGAGGAGTCTCAACCTTGGCTTGGAAGCTCGCGTCAGGGAGCGTACCGGAGAGTTCGAGGCGGCCCTGAATGAACTCAAGACATTCAGCTGTTCGGTCTCCAATGGTCTGCGTGCTCCGCTCGGAGCGGTGCAGCGTTACGGCGCGGCGCTCGAGGCGGAGAGCGGCTCGCACCTCGGCGAAGAAGGACTCGGTCTGCTGAGACGGATCCGCGCCGTTTCTTCACACATGGACAAGCTCATCGGCGATATCCTGATGCTTTCCGAGGAGAACCCGCTGCATATGCAGAAAGAGACGGTCAACCTCAGTTCGCTTGCGCGAGAGGTGGCCGACGACCTGGTCGTGCTGCAGCGAGACCGGCGCGTCGAGTGGTGCATCGCCTACGCTGTCGAGACCTGGGGAGATTCCCGTCTGTTGCGACTGGTGATGCAGAACCTGCTCGGCAACGCATTCAAGTA
This sequence comes from uncultured bacterium, assembly GCA_903893315.1. GTDB lineage: Bacteria > Desulfobacterota > Binatia > UBA1149 > CAITLU01 > CAITLU01. Next base: position 5,501 of record CAITLU010000011.1, on the reverse strand, counting down.
TTCACGCGACCGCCAGGTCGCGACAATCGAGTTCGGAGTCGAACGTCCAGAAGGGCAGGAGCCGATATTCTTCGTGCGCGACAACGGTGTCGGCTTCGACCAGGCGCTGGCCGAGGACTTGTTCGAACCTTTCCGGCGCACGAATTGGGTCGACGACTTTGAGTGGTCCGGAATCGGCCTGGCCATGGTGGCGAAGATCATGCGCAGTCACGGTGGCCGCGTGTGGGCGCAGGGTGAGTCAGGGAAAGGCGCGACCTTCCGCTTTCAACTCCCACCGGCTTCGGGGCCCGCCGCCAGCGTAAAGTAGAGAATCGCTCCGTTGTCTGGGCTGCCGTCGATCCATGCACGGCCCCCGTGGCGGCGCGCGATCGTATCGACCGCTGCCAGACCGACACCTGTTCCATCGTTTCAGTCGCCGTTGCCCACGCGTTCGAATACGTGAAACAGGCTGCCAGCGTGGCGAGGATCGAATCCGACTCCGTTGTCTTTGACGAAGAATACCACTTCATCGTCGAGCATGGTTCTGCCGACTTCCACTCGTGCGCAATTACTGCGGCTCGAAAACTTCAGAGCGTTGTCGAGAGCGTGTCGGATCAGCGTTTCGAGAAGGTGGGGATCTCCCGACGCGACAATATTCGGTTGGACGTGCACGTCGATGGGAGGTGTGGAGTAAGTCTCTTTCAATGTTCGACTGAGTCTTTCGGCAAGACCGCTCAGGTCCACCTGCTGGCTACGAAGTTCGGCCTGCGAGAGCCTCACTATCGCGAGCAAGCCGTCGATCATTTTCCCCATGCGAAGTGATGCTGAGCATATCCGCTGCAAGGCTGCGTGGATCTCTCGGTCGGTTAGGCATGCCGGTTTTTCCGGGAGGAGGTGGCAGAACCCGTCGATGCCGCGCAGCGGAGCGCGAAGGTCATGAGCGAGCGCACGCGAGAAGCACCTGCTTTCCTCGCGTAGAAAGGCGAGTTCGCGGCCCTGGACGCGCAGAGCTTCTTCGAGTCTCTCTATCTCATGCTGGTCGGCCATGTGCGGGGTGTTTATCGCCGGAGTGCCCGACGATTGAGACGGCTGTTTTTTGGGGGGGCTGCTCGCAACGGTTCCCGCGTGCCGGATCCGTCGGCGGCATGACTACGGCATCGCAAGCGGCGCAGGCTCGTGCGACGGAACGCGCTGGAATTCGCTCTTCGGTCACACAAAGCTTCCTCGGCCACGTTGCACGATGACCTCCTCTCGTTCATCGGCCGTGAAGCCACTCCGCAATCCCTGCCCACGGCGTTGTCGGACTGCCGGGAGATCTCCCGAAATTCCGAAGTTTGCAGCAGTAGGCTCGCCGTGGACCGATCCCGGCGTCCCCTGTGGTCGTCATCGGCATCGCCGAGGCAGGTCGCTGATGCCGGGCAAGCGTCGGCGGCGAGCAAGTGCTGGTCTGCGGTCGTTGAGACGTGTATCGTGCGCTGCCGCTCGTGCTTCGAATGTCTGTGCGCAGCGAGCCTGAAGGAGAATCACCAGTGTCCGGCCAAGCCATTCAGTTCGATGCCGAACTCACTTTGCGCGCCCAGATTCAGGCCCGCGCCGACCATCCGGAGGCCAGCGAGCGTGTGTTCCTGAAGCAACACGATCGCTCGTGGACCTTTGGTCAATTCCGCGACGAATCCAGCAGGGTTGCACATTTTCTGTTGCGGCGCCTCGGGCGGCTCGACGAGCGCCGGCCCGGACACGTCGCGATGGTGCTGGAGAATCACCTGGAACTCCTGTCGCTCTACGGCGGCTGTGGCGTTGCGGGGCTCACACTGTTCGGAGTCAACAACGGACTCAGGGGCAAGACCCTGGCCGGTGTTCTCAACCAGTCGAAAGCGCGGCTTGTCGTCGTCGACGAAAGGTTTCGCGACGAGTTTGATAAGGTGCGCGGCGACCTCGATCACATAGACGCAGAGAACGTCCTGTATCTGAATACCACGGGTGGCGAGGTGGGTGCCGGGGAGGACTTCCTGGCGTGCCTTGCCCGTGAGGTCGCTCCATCCGGTACGAGCCTTGCCTATCCCGAGGTCACGGTTACTCCGGGCCACAACCTGATGATCATCTACACCTCGGGAACCACCGGACTTCCCAAGGGCATCGTCAACAACAACTTCAAACTGTGTGCGACCGGTATCGGGGTCTCTACCCAGCTTGGGCTCGGTCGCGACGACTGCGGTTACGCCTGCATGCCGCTTTTTCACTCGAACTCGATGTTCATCGGTTTCATGCCCAGCTTCTGGGCGGGCGGCAGCCTTGGCATCCGCGAACGCTTTTCCGCGACCAACTTCGTGCCCGATGTTCTTCGCTACGGAGTGACCTACTGGAACTACGTCGGAGAGCCGGTCCACTACGTTCTCAGTGCACTGGCGAACGAGTACGGTGACGACATCGAACGTCTGCGACGCGAGGTGACCAATCATCCACGCAACGGGTTGCGCTATGCGATCGGCAACGGAGCGGCGCCGCCGGACATCGATCGTTTCGTTGACTGGCTCGGACTCGACGACATGTTCGAACTGTACGGGTCGACCGAGGCCGCCATCGCCACCTACCGTCGTATAGGTGATCCGCGCGGCAGCGTGGGCGAGGTTACCGATCGGTCAGTCCAGATTCTCGACCCGCAGGGGCGCGAGTGTCCGCCGGCTGAAGTCGACGGCGAGGGCCGCATCCTCAACTACGAGCAGGCGGTCGGCGAGATATGCCGCGTCGCCGAGGACACAGGTCTCTTTCAGGGCTACTTCGACAATCCGGACGCCAACTCGCAGAAGTATCGCGACGGTGTCTACCACTCCGGCGATCTCGGACACATGCTGGTGAGGAGCGGCAAGCGGCATCTGTTCTTCGACGGCCGCACCGACGACTGGATCCGCAAGGACGGGGAAAACTTTTCCGCACTTCAGGTGGCGCGGCTGCTTTCCGAGCATCCCGACGTCGCTCTCGCGGCTGCCTACGGTGTGCCCTGCGTGGTGTCTGACGAGCTGGTGATGGTGGCTTTCAAGCAGCGCGAAGGTAGCAGCTTTGATCCGAAAGGATTTTTCGATTTCTGCGAGGATCAGGTCGTCCACGGCGGTATGGACCGCAAGTGGTTTCCCGACTTCGTCAGGGTCGTCGAGGACTTCGAATACACCGGCACTCAGAAAATACTGGTGCGCAACCTTAAGGCCGCCCACTTCCAGCCGGCCCTGGTCAGCGATCCACTGTACTGGCGGGAGCGGGGCGATGCCTCGTTCAAACCGATGACGGTGGATGACTACGCGCGTCTTCGCCGACAGTTCGCCAAGGCCGAGCGGCTCTCGCTTCTGGAGCGTTGAGGTATCTGCCGGTCGGCGTCGGAGGGAGGGGCCGGTGAACAAGGCGGGCGGACCGGCAGGAGGAAGGTCTCGGGAGCCGCAGCGGTGGGCCGCCGAGGCTCGGCCGCCCAAGGTCGGCACGAGTGTCGGACTTAGGCCGTGTTCAGGGTTGCTCGCTCGGCGCGCATGGGGTTAATTCCGTACAGAACTTCAAGTGGACCGCGAGTAACCAGTGAACGACGATCTGATTCGCGTCCTTCTCGTAGAAGACGAAGAAGACGATGCGTTCCTTCTTGAAAGAGCGCTCACCAAGACAGCTCCCGGCCAATTTGAGATGACCAAGGTCGCGACGCTTGCCGGGGCGTTGCAGATGCTGGAGACCTCGAGTTTCCATGTGGTGCTTGCCGATCTGTCGCTGCCAGACAGCCGCGGCCTGGATGCCTTCGAGCGCGTTCACGAAGCCAATCCCGGGCTAGCGGTGGTCGTCCTTACCGGTAATGACGACGAGCGCCTGGCCGTTCGTGCCCTGAACGAGGGCGCTCAGGATTACCTGGTCAAGGGGCGCGTCGACGGCCAGTCGCTGGTGCGTTCGATGCGATATGCCATTGAACGTAACCGCTGCACTCGGCTCGAGCGCGACAATGTCGCGCTTGAAAGCGAGGTGAGGGCTCGCAGGCTCGCTCAGGAAGAACTGGAACGGCTGACGGTGCGGCTCGAAGCCAGGAACCGCGAACTTCAGCAGTTCGCGTCGGTGGCTTCGCACGATTTGCAGGAGCCTCTGCGCAAGATCGTGGTGTTCGGCGACCGGCTGAAGAACAAGCACTCCGCCAATCTGGGCGAGCAGGGGGCCGACTACGTCAATCGGATGACGAACGCGGCGGAGCGGATGCAGACGCTGATCGACGATCTGCTGGAGTTTTCGCGCGTGGTGACGCGGGCTCGACCGTTCGTCAAGCTCGACCCTGTTCGGGTTGTCGAGGAGGTTCTCGCCGACCTCGAAGTGCTGATCGAGAGCAAATCGGCGATTGTGGAAGTCGGCCCAATTCCCGAACTTAGTGCGGACCCTACGCAGCTTCGGCAGGTGTTCCAGAACCTGATCGTCAACGCGATAAAGTTCCAGACCGACGGCAACATGCCGCGGATTGTGATCAAGTCGTCGCCGGCCGTTCTTGGCTCCGCTCCGGGCGTGAGTATCAGCGTCTCTGACAACGGGATCGGCTTCGAGCAGCAACACTCCGAGCGTATCTTCGCGCCGTTTCAGCGTCTGCACGGTCGCAGTGAATATGGAGGCTCGGGGATAGGGCTTGCCGTCGTCCGTCGTATCGTGGAGCGCCACGGAGGAACGATCTCGGCTGTGAGTTCACCGGGGCATGGCGCGACGTTTACCTTTCTGCTGCCGATAGAGCAGGACCCATTCGAAACCCAACCGTCTTGAAGCCCGCTTACGATGCCGGGTGTGTCACGCGGTGCCGCTCAGCAGCGGCTTGGTTCGGGGTAGGGAAGGCGAACGGCGTTGCACCAATACGACGACAAGGTATTCACCAGTCGGAGCAGTGAATCGTAGGTCAGGGGCTTGCTGATGAAGGAACTGACTCCGAGTTCGTAGCTCTCCCGCACGTCTTCCTCGGCCTTTGATGTGGTGAAGACTATCACGGGGATGCGCCTCAGGAGCGGATCGGCCTTCATTTCCGCCAGTGCCTCGCGACCGTCCTTCCTCGGCATGTTGAGGTCGAGGAGGATGAGGCCGGGGAGGGGATGTTTGGAACGTTCCGCGAAGCCGTTGCGGCCTTTCAGATAGTCCATCAACTCCTGGCCGTCTCCTACCGAATGCAGGTCGATGTCCGAATCGCACTCATCGAAAGCATCCCTCGCGAGCAAAAGATCGTCTTCGTCATCTTCAGCCATCAGAACGATGACGGGTCGTGTTTCCTTGGACGGCAAGGGGAATATCCTCCTCAGCTCTGCGAGTGATGCAGGTCACACTAACTGCCAAGGCCCGCGGGAGGTATGGGGTTCTAAAAAAATCCGCCTGGCTGGCGATTTTTTGGCGGACTTGAGGAAGCGGCGGTCGAACGTGGAAACCGTCCGACGAACGCCATCAACGCCCCGGCCGGTCGGCCTCGACTTTAATCTGATTGGTCAGTGGGAATGCGGGGCGGGGGAGAGGTGGGAGTCGGATGCGGAGTGGCCGCG
>CAITLU010000010.1 GCA_903893315.1 uncultured bacterium | reverse complement strand
CGCTGAAGCGAGGCTTGAAACCGCCGGGACGGTCATCGCCGCCGCCGCTGGAGCGAGGCTTGTAACCACCGGGACGGTCATCGCCGCCGCCGCTGGAGCGAGGCTTGTAACCGCCGGGACGGTCATCGCCGCCGCCGCTGGAGCGAGGCTTGTAACCACCGGGACGGTCATCGCCGCCGCCGCTGGAGCGAGGCTTGTAACCACCGGGACGGTCATCGCCGCCGCCGCTGGAGGGGCGAGGGCCATCGTCGCGACCTCGCCCTTGATAGCTACGCGAATGATCGTCACCGCCGCCGCTGGGACGCGGCTTGTTCTCGCGCTCGACGGGGCGCCTGTCGTCGCGCGGCCCCGGCGGTGCGTCACGCTCGCTGCGACGTTTGTCTTCGACCGCGCGGCCTCGCACTCGCGAGAGTTCGTTGATCGTCAGGTCCATGTCTTCATCACGAACGGTGGGACTGACTATGCGACGGCGGCGCACCGCGTCTTCGGGAAGTACCGCACTCGTGAAATCTTCGTCGTAATAGGCGGCCCTCACCAGGGTCTCGCCGGACGGCGTCACGATCTGTGAGCCGCCCCAGAACGCCACGCCGTCTTCGATGCCTACTCGGTTGCAGAACACCACCCAGAGTCCGAAGGTGCGCGCCATTACTTGGTTGTAGGCATCCCACGATCGAGCATTGGCGTCGGCTTCGTGCGCGGGTTCTCCAGGCTCGTCGGCAGCGGCTACTACCCCGCGGGCCGGACTCGACGACGCGACCAGCAACAGCGTCGCACCGTCACAGGCAGCAATCGTAACCGCGCTCGGATGCAGCATATCCTCGCAGACCAGCATCGCCATGCGGCCGTGCTTGGTATCGAAAGCACGCACTGCACGACCGCGCGCGAAATAGCGCTGTTCATCGAACATCCCGTAGGTGGGCAGATAGGTCTTGCGGTGCACCGCGACGATGCGTCCGTCTTCCATGTAGGCCATCGAGTTGAAGAACAGGTGGTCCTTGGACTCCTCGACAAAGCCGACCACCAGCGAAATTCCGCTGGACAGCGCCGCCAGTTCGGTCAGCGCCGCTGCGTCGCGACGCATCGCCACGTCGGGAACCGAGTCCTTGAGACGGTACCCGGTAAGGCTCAGTTCGGGGAACACCAGGACGTCGGCGCCCTCTTCCATCGCACGCGCCACCGCCTGGCGGTGGCGTTCGAGATTCGCCTCGATATCGCCAAGCGCAGGCGCGATCTGCGCAAGGGCCACGCGTGGTCCACGCGCGGAATTACGGACGACATCGTTCGTTTCAGTCATGTTTCAAGGTCCTCAGAGCCGAGGGTATGTGCGGCGGCCCCCCTTTACCAACGCCGCGACCGAGCCCCCTCGCGCATCCCGACGAAGACCCGCACGAGCACTTGAGTAAGACCGGAGATGCGGCACAATGCCGCGCATGCCGAACGTAAAAGTCTGCATCAAAGAAGGCCCAGGCAAGGTAGCGTGGGTCGAAATGCCGCTGCCCGACCCCGGCCCCGGCCAGGCCCTGATCCGCACGACGCTGTCCTCAATCTGCGGAACCGACATGCACCTCGTCGACGAGTTCCCCGACATTCCGGCCGGAGTACCGATGGGACACGAAGCCATCGGCGTGGTCGAAGCCGTCGGTGAAGGCGTCGAGAGGATTCGCGTCGGTGACCGCGTCGTCGCCGCGTGCCTGACCTCCTGCGGAAGCTGTGAGCGCTGCACGGGTGGAGATCCCCAGGTCTGCTCGAGCCACGGCGCGCCGATGAACCTGCTGTTCGGCGGCCAAGGCGAAGCGTTCCTGCTCAACGGCGCCGACTTTTCCTGCGCGCCGGTTCCCGACGGACTGAGCGACCGCGACGCGATGCTGGTCGGCGACATTCTTTCGACCGGCTTCGGGGCCATAGAAAGGGCCGGTTTCCGCGAAGGCCAGACCGTTGCCATCTTCGCCCAGGGTCCGGTCGGACTGTGCGCCACCATCGCGGCCAAGACCTACGGCGCTTCGGCGATCTTCACCGTCGAAAGCGTGCCCGAGCGAATCGCGATGTCGCGCCGCCTCGGCGCCGACCAGGTATTCGACCCCGAAACCGCTGTCGAACAGATCATGGCGGCAACCGGAGGCCGCGGCGTCGATGTCGCCGTCGAAGCTCTCGGCCGCCAGCAGACCCTCACCAACTGTTTCCGCGTGGTGCACTTCGCCGGAACGGTTTCTTCGGTCGGCGTATACGGCGGCCAGGAACAGGTCTCGATTCCCTGCGACGGCACTTTCTATCACCGGCGCTTCGTCACCACGCTGTGCCCGACCGGTCGTGGGCGGCTCGAGCATCTGCTCGGTCTGATCCAGCAGGGACGCCTCGACGCGACGCCGCTGTTCACCCACTCGATGCCGATGTCACAGGTGGTGCGCGCCTACGAGATGTTCCGCAATCGCGAAGACGGAGTCCTCAAGATCGCGTTGTCGTGATCGCAAGCGCCTGCACGCGAAACGGGCGCGGCATTGACGTCAGCGCGCCGCCGCGCTGACGAGGCGCGAGGCCGATGATGCGCCGGGAAGAACCCGGCGCATCAATACCCCAGGACGATTCCTCATGTACGGATTGTCTTGGCGAGCATGCGCAGCATGGAATGATCGGGGTTCAGCCCCGGCACCTCATCGAACGACACCCAGGCAAGGTCCTTCGATTCTTCGCTGACAACCAGCGGCAAGCTGCTGTCAGCTTCGAGCAGAAAACGCAGATCGTAGTGATCGTGAGCCGCTTCGTCGCGATGTGCCGGAATCCCGTGCACATCGCAGTCGAAGATCCCCGGCAACACCATTCGCACGACAGTGAGCCCCGATTCTTCGCGTGCTTCACGCAGCGCGGCCGCAGGTACGTCGGGGCTGCCGTCGACGTGGCCACCGAGTTGCAGCCAGCGATCGAGCTTGCGGTGATGCGTCAGCAGCACGCATCGGCGCGCTGCATCTACGATCCACGCCGACGCGGTGACGTGCCCGATCGCCAGCGAGCGCTCGAAACAGTCGCGATGACGGCGCACGAACAGTTCGGTGCGCTGCCTGGCGCTGCGGTCGTCATCGTCGAAGTGACGGTACGCACGGAGAAGTTCGAGCAAGTCTTGTCGATGCATTCGCTTCACGGCCGGCGCAGGCCTCGAAGGCCGCGCAGCCCCTCCTCAACTCCAGGCAAACACCGGCTGTTCGAAATGGGCGACGCGCGTGTTGCGCCCCCACACCGCCACTTCGCGCAGTTGATACAGAACCGCCGCAGTGGGCGCGTGGACATTTGTTCCCATCAACGGGATCGAAATCACCGGCCTCATGCTCTCGGGGATGCGTCGCAGCAAAGGCACGTCGGGATGTTCAAGCTCAGAAAGCGGCACGCGATGAATCTCGGAGACCTCGGCAGGGTTGGCAACCATACGCGCATCGTGTGGAGCCCACACCACCACCGGCGTGATCACGTAGCCGGAGCGCGTAGGATAGTCGTCGAGAAGCCCGAGCACCCGCTCGGCTCCGACGAACAGGCCGACCTCTTCGCCGAGCTCGCGCAGAGCCGCCTGCTCGGCATTCTCGCCGGCGTCGATCCGCCCTCCAGGCAGTGCCCACTGGCGACTGTGGGTGCGCATGCGCGCCGCACGCCGGGTCAGCACGAAACAGGGGCGTGACTCTTCGTCCTCGATCAGCGTGACGGCCACCGCTGCCGGCTTCAGTCCGCTGCACGCAAGAGCGCGGCGTTCGAAGATCTCCAGATTGCAGCGCACTCGCAGGCGAAGAGCGCAGTCGAAGAGGAAATCGTGTCCGGACACCGGGCGGAGAATAGTCGCGACCGACGCGATGTCGAATCGAGTCGCAGCCGTGCTGTCGTGACCGCCGCCGCGCGGGCCGGGCCCGTTCGCCGCACCCGACAGCCTGCCGTCGTCAGGCGCCCGCCGCCTCGAGTGTGCAGACCGGATTTCGAGAGTTCGCTCAGCGAGGCGCAGGCGTTGGTTGAGCCGCGGTGGCTCCGGCGGGCGGCGCGAGTTCGACGATGGCGGCTTTGATCGCTTCGTGCAGCGCGGCGCGCATCTCCTTTGTCATCGAGTGACCGACGCCCGCGTAGCCGCGCAGTTCAGCCTGGTAGCCGTTGCTGCGCAGCGCTTCGATCGTCCAGCGCGCCGAGTCTATCGGCACTACGTGATCGGCGTCGCCGTGAAGAGCGAGGATGCGCGGCAGCGGACGAAATTGCGGGCGCTCCGCCGGCCACATCGGCGGCGGCAGATAGCCGCTGACCGGAATCGCCGCCTCCACGAGATCGGGACGCGCAGCGGCCAGCGCGAAGCTGAGCATGCCACCCTGCGAGAATCCGGTGACGATGACGCGCTTTGGTCCCGCGTGTGAGGCCAGCAGCGTCGTGATCAACTCGGCCACGGCCTGAGCGGCCGAACGGATACCGAGGGCAAGTTGCTCGTCGTTCTCGGCACGGAAATCGAACCAGGAGAAACCGTCTTCACCGTGCGGCAGCGGCGCCCGCGGCACCACCAGTCGCGCACGCACGCCGAGATCGTCTAGGACCAGACGGAAGCTTTCCGGCTTGTCGCCGAGGCCGTGCAGCGCGATCACGATCGGCAGCGGCTCGACGTCGATGGCACCGCCGGTAAGAACTTCCTGATAGCTGAGCCCGTCCGCCGCCGACGCGACCGGGAAAAATACCAGCGCAGCGGCCGCGACGACCACGCAAACGGTGACAGTCGCAAACGCACGGCCCAGCCTCTTCATGCAGCCTCCGTCACAACCACGCTGGTGCGCGTCAAGGTTCCGGCAAACGACCGCGAACCATCGGCCGCGAGTTCGCGCACGTGAAGTCCGGCAAGAAGCGGCGTCGCCATGCGCTGCTGCATAGGTGTCGGGCCGACGCAGGTCAATCGCCCGTCCCCGGCAAGAGCGCGCCGCGGCCTTTTCAGAACAAGCGCCCGAACAAAGCGGCCACTGCCTGCTCGACACGCAGCGGCCGCGGCGACAACGAAACCGCGCACAGCCCGGCGGCTTCCAGCAAAGCGATCTCGAAGGAGTTGAAGCCTCCTTCGGGCCCGACGACCACGGTCACCGGTCCGGCAACCGCACGCGGACAACTCGTGGCCGCGGCCGGATGCGCGACCAACGCCAAGGTACCGGCCGCAAGTGCAGCGAGTTCGTCTTCGACGAAGGGTCGGAAGCGACGCCTCTGCGTCACCACCGGCAATACGGTATCGCAGCCTTGTTCGAGCCCCAGCAGCAACTCGGCGCGCACCGCCGCATCTTCGAGCACCGGGCTTTGCCAATATGATTTTTCGACGCGCTCGGCGCCGATCAAGAACAACCGCTTGATGCCAAACGCCGCCGCCGCACCAAGCAGTCGCCTCAGGACCTTGGGCCTCGGAAGCGCCAGCACCAGCGTGCACGGCAACGCAGCAGGAGCATCGCGCTGCAGTTCAACTTCGAGTTCGGCGCCCGCAGGATCGATGGCAACCACGGTCGCGACCCCGACGCGGCCGCCGAGCACGCCGACACGCAGACGGCGCCCTTTCTCGGCGCGGTGGACCAGGACGAGATGCGCGGCGCGGCGTCCGTCGAGACGCGCTCGCGAACCGTCCAGTTCGTGCTGTTCGAGCAGCACCAGGTTCACGCGCAGTCTTCCCCGCCCTTCTCTCCTACCGGGTGAAATCCTTCGTCGAAGCGCCACGGACCGGCCTGAGTCGGCGTCTGCAGGCAGTTGGCAAGAACAGCGAGGAAGCGCTCACGCGGCCACTCCTCGGCGCCCATGCTGCGCAGATGCTCGTTGCGCACCTGGCAGTCGATCATCTTGAAACCCCTGAGCGCGAGTTGTCTGACGAGCCATACCAGTGCGACCTTAGAGGCATCGGTCTCCAGCGCGAACATCGACTCGCCGAAGAACACGCTGCCGAGAGAAACGCCGTAGAGACCTCCGACCAGGCGGCCCTGGTGACGGACTTCGACACTGTGGGCAAGACCGAGTTCGAACAGGCGGTCGTAGGCCTCGATCATGTCGGCAGTGATCCAGGTTCCCTGCTGCCCGGGCCGTGGCACTTCGGCGCAGTGCCTCAGCACACCGCCGAAGTCCGTATCGAGCGAGACTTCGAAGTGCGGCGCGAGCAGGCGCTTGCGCAACGAACGGCTGACCAGAATCCGCTCAGGGACAAGGACCCCGCGCGGGTCAGGCGAAAACCACAGGATAGGCGAACCTTCGCTGTACCAGGGGAAGATCCCCATCGCGTAGGCAAGCACCAGGCGCCGCGCCGACAGATCGCCGCCGACCGCGAGCAAGCCGTTCGGCTCCGCCTTCTCGGGCGGCGGAAACGCCAGCACGTCATCGATTCGGTAGACAGTCACGAAACAGGCACCACGCACGCCACTGCTGGCGGCGGTTCGCGGCGCAGAGTCTGAGCCGGTAAGGAAGCGCCAGCAAACCGCCGCTGGCGCAGGGCGCACACGGCGAATGAGTCAGGCGCCGCTGCGATCTCTTGCAAAGGCGTGGTTTGCGATAATCCGAACTCGGCTCCATACCTCGACGCAAGGAACCGACTCAGTGAACCGCGCGACGTTACTGGTGATCGTGGCCTACGCTTCAGCGTTCGTGGTCGCCCTCATCGTGGGCCGGACCCTGGAGGGGTTCCATCCCGTGCTGGTAGCCCTCGTAGCCGACATCGCCGCGACGGTGGCGATCTTCTCCTTCAGCATGGCCTTCGACAATTCGAGCTTCTACGACGCCTACTGGAGCGTGGCGCCGCCCGTGATCGCGCTGTATTGGTGCCGCCATCCGGCAGCGATCGGCGCCTTGAGCCTGCGGCAATCCCTCGCACTGCTGCTGATTACCGTGTGGGGAGTGCGGCTGACCTACAATTGGTATCGCCGCTGGCACGGCCTCGACGACGAAGACTGGCGCTACGTCGATCTTCGCGCCAGGAGCGGCCAGGCCTGGGCCGCGGTCAATCTGGCCGGCATCCATCTGTTTCCGACATTGGTGGTCTTTGCCGGCCTGATTCCGGTCTACGCCGCCGTCACTTCCCCGGCGCCGTTCGGACTCCTCGACGTGGTCGCGCTCGTCGTCACGGCGAGCGCCATCGCCATCGAAGCCGGCGCCGACGAACAACTGCGCCGCTTTCTCGACAACCGCAGCGACCAGCAACAGATCCTGACCAGCGGTCTGTGGGGCTGGTGCCGGCACCCCAACTATCTCGGCGAGAATCTGTTCTGGTGGGGTCTGTTCCTGTTCGGCCTGGCGGCGCTGCCGCAGTGGTGGTGGTCAATGGCCGGCGCGGCGGCGATCACTGCGATGTTCGTGTTCATCAGCGTGCCGATGCTCGACCAGCGTAGCCTTTCGAGACGCCCCGGTTACGACGAACAGATAAAGCGCCTTCCGGCTTTGCTCCCGCGGCTTCCGTACTGAGGTTTGCCCGGGCCACGTATCGAACAACACGAATAGCGCGCGGCAGAACCCAGCCCGGTCGCCGAAGCAGTAGGCACGCGGCGAAGTTGTGATAGGGTCGGATTAAATCTGTCGCCGCGACACACGACGGAGATCAAGGTGTCTCAACAAGAACTGCACAAGAAACTCAAGGAACTTCACACCGAACTCGCTCGCTTTGACGCCGCCGGCGGCGTCGATGCCGAGGCCCAGCATCTGCTTGCCGAACTGCGACAGGACATAGAAGCGCTGATCGACCGCAGCGCGACCGAACACTCCCACGGCCTCGGCGAGCGTCTGCAGGAACTCGTGCAGCGCTTCGAGACCAGCCATCCTGCGCTTGCCGGTGCGATGGGCGCAGTGGCCGACCAACTGAGCAAGCTCGGCATCTGACGTCGGGCGGCCGACGCGTCAAGCAAACACGGCAGCCCTTGACGGGAGCCGGGCATGGAAAGCGTAGCCGCACGGCAACAAGATCACGGACGGCTCTGCACGCCAGGAGAAGCAGATGGCGAAGTTTCCCACCAGCTCTGAAGAAAGCGTCACGGTAAGTGCACCGATCGAGAGCGTCTACGCCTTCCTGTGGGACGTGGTCGGTTCCTCGCCCTGCATTCCCGGCATCGATCATTGCCTCAGCGTCGGTGCCGACACCTACGAGTTTCTCTACAAACCGCGCTCGACCGGCCCGGTCAGCATGGTGGTACGCTACACCGCGCGCTACCAGGGCAACGGTCGCGACAAGATCCAGTTTCAGGGCATCGCCGCCGCCGATGACAACACCGACGTTGACGGCATTCTCAGCATGAAGAAGAAGGGCTCAGGAACCTCATTGACGCTCAAGCAGACGCTGGCTCCAGACACTCCGGTGCCTCGCCTGCTGCAATCGCTGATCCGTTCGTTCGTCGAGGCCGAAACCGCGCAGGCGGTACGCGACTATCTTTCCAACGTACGCAAGACCCTAGAGAAGGCTTGAGCTGAGCCTGTTGGGAAACGCTCGCCGGGCGCGGCGCGCCGCCGCCGTCATTGCCGCGTTCGTGTTGCCGTTGCGGCTGTTGACACTGTTGCCGGCAGGCGGATGCATGACCGTGGCCCAGGTGCCGCTGCCGCTGCCGAACGCCGCCGCCGAGGTACCCGAGCCCGACTCGCCGAGCGCCGCGGAAAGGCGCCTGCACGCGCTGCTCAACGAATATCGCGTTGCCAATCACCTGAAGCCGGTGGCGCTGTCACGATCGCTCAGCAAGGTGGCACGCCTGCACGCCGCGGATCTCAGCACCCACGGCTTCACCGACACATGCTCACTGCACAGTTGGTCGCGCGACGGCGCCTGGACCTCCTGCTGCTACGACCAGCGCCATCCTGACACCAGGTGCATGTGGAACAAGCCCCGCGAACTCACTCCCTACGATGGCGTCGGCTACGAAATAGCTTATCGCTACAGCGCGGGGGTGAGGCCGACGGCCGCACTGCAGGCGTGGAAGACCAGTGAGCGCCACAGTTCGGTGATCCTCAATCTGGGACGCTGGAGCAGACACAAATGGAAAGCCGTCGGTATCGGCATCGACGGCCAATACGCGACGGTGTGGTGGGGCGAGGATCCGGATCCCGCCGGATATTGGAAGTAAGGCTCGGCGCGGGCCGACGCGCTCCGTTCGAAGCGCTCGAATACCGCGCCGAGCTTTTCTCTGTTACCGGGGAATCTTGCGCAGGACGACGTCTCCTCGCCGCTCAGGCCGGAATGAACGCCTGAGGCCTGGCGACCTTCATCGCGAGCGCTCCGGGCTCACACACCAGCACGCACAACCCGCAGCCCATGCACTTGTCGGCGTTGACCCTCACCACGTTGTCGTCGACCTGCATCGCGAGCGCGTCGAAGAAACATCTGTCCACGCACAGTTCGCAGCCGCTGCACGAATCTTCGCTCACTTCGGCGCGGAAGCGGCTCGGCGCGGCGAACTTACCGACACCGGTCCTGATCGTCGTCCAGTTGATGCAGCAGTCGCTGCAACAGTTGCAGATCACCATGCCGAGCGCCTGCTTGTTCTCGGTGACGTGCACGAGACCTTTCTCTTCGCACATCTCGAGCATCTCCATCGCTTCGGTCTTGGTCAGCGCGCGGCCCGTCCCACGCTCGATGCCGTAATCGGCGGCGCGGTCGATCTGGATGCAGACATCGACCGGCTGTCCGCAGGCGCCGTCGATGGCGCGACACGAGCATTTGGTTACCGCGATGTTACGCGCCGCATCGATCATCGCCCTGACGTCTTCGAAGGCCAGCACCTGCGCGTCGGGCTCGATGGTGACGTTCACAGGAATGACGCGCAGTACCTCGCTCGGCAGCAACTGCGAGAACTGGCCGATGAAGCCGGCCCACTCGGTGTCCATGAACTCTTTCCACAGCACCAGCATCTCGGGCACCGGATCCATCGCCACGGCGGTAGAGTCGTGGAACTGCAAGGGGTGTTTGACCCGGTAGTAGCGAGTGCCGTCGGGCTTGTGAGACTTGAACAGCAGCCCCTTCCTGAACAAAGGGTCGATCATCGACTCGACGGCCGCCGGCGCCAGTCCGCAGCGTTCGGCCAGGTCGGCGACCGACCCCGGAGGCGAGGCCGCGAGCAGCAACCTGGCCTCGTCCTCGTCGGTCAACGCCGCGAAGATCCGCGGAATGATCTTGGATGAGCCCGCGCCTATCTGATCGGCCAGTTCCTCGAATACCGTACGTTCCTGCATCTACGTCTCCTCCCTGCCTGGCCGCGCCGGGGTCTCGCCGGGATCTGGCGGGGGTCACGCAACCCCCTGCGCACCGGGCCTCTCGTGCGGCGTCCGAGCGCGGATTGTCTTGTTTGCGGACAGCTAATGGAAGTTAAGGGGCGAGTTTCGGCAACTCACCACGCCGCGGCAGGCCCGAGGTGGGCGGGCCGAGGAGTCCCGACTCAGCCGAAACACGGTTCTTGTAGCCGCGAGGGCTGGCACGACCGAAATCCGCATGATACGGTCCGCGCCGATGCTGCGGCTTTCGCGCTACCGGTAAGGGCCTTCCTTCGATCGTGACTCAACCCCTTCAGCGCTCCCTTTCCGAGTTCGACCCGATCGCAATGCGTTCGGGCGGGCTGGCATCGTTACACGTTCCATCCGAGTTCCAATCAACGGTTCAAACAGGATCGGCCTTCCGGCCGAGTTAGCAGCGAGGGAGAGTGCCGCGCAAGCGGTACATCGGGAGACAACGACGCAATGGCCACGAAGATCTACGTAGGAAACCTTCCATTCAATGCCTCCGAAGAGGACATCCGCGGGCTGTTCGCACGCTTCGGAGAAGTCGCCTCGGTCAATTTGATCAACGACCGAGAGACCGGACGTCCGCGCGGCTTCGGCTTCGTCGAGATGTCCAGCGGCGCTGGTGAAGCCATCGACGCCCTCAACGAAACCGACTTCGGCGGCCGCACGCTGAAAGTGAGCGAAGCGCAGCCCCGTGAAGGCGGCGGCGGTGGTGGTGGCGGCCGCGGCGGTCGCGGGGGCGGCGGCGGGGGCGGCTTCGGCGGCGGTCGTGGCGG
>CAITLU010000009.1 GCA_903893315.1 uncultured bacterium | reverse complement strand
TCAGATCCATGCCGTTGCCGACCGCCCACGAGACGCCAGGTGACACCAGGTCCTTGACGTTCTCGACGTTGGCTTTGGTGATCACGTCACCAGGAGCCACGTCAGCACCGGCCTGCACCGCGTACGACAACGCGGCAGCCAACAAGACCACTTTTACCCAACTTCGCATCGTTTCGTGCTCCTCTTCGTGGCTGGCCGGTCTGTACTGTCCCACCGTACCGGCCTCTTTCAGATCCCCGATTTGATTGTCCTGTACTACGAATGCCGCGGCCGACTTCGCGCAGCGGCGGCACTTCGAATTGAAGGACGCTTGCGCGTCTTTTCTGTCGACACTACGGCCCTGGCGACCACGTCGGTGAGCAACGCTGTTGCATCATCCGGAGACAGCGTCCCGTCTTCGACCAGGTCGGTGATTCCCCACGCCGCCATCGTGAACATCCAAACAAGCGCTCGCGCCTTTGGTTCGCCAAGCCCGGTGCGCCGACGAACGTAAGGTACCCAGAGCCCGAGGCTCTCGTGTCGCATCAACAGTCGCACGCGGTTCAATTCCGGAGACTCGGGATCGCTGTCGCCAGCAAGCGCGCGTAAGGCTCGGCGCTGCGCCTGCGGCAGAGCAAGGTAGACGTCGTAGGCACGCCGGATGACGCTGGCGGCGTCGTCCGATTCGGCCGTTGCCACGATCTTTGCGGTTGCCGCGTGCGCGCGCTCGAAGAGATGCCGCATCACGGACACGAGCAGGTCGGACGTGTCGGCGAAATGTTCGTAGACGAGCTGCCGACTGACTCCGGCAGCGGCTGCCAGAGGTACGATGCCGAGCGCGGCCCAGCCTCGTTTTCCAACCAGATCCGCAGCCGCAGCCAGCAACTGTTCGCGGCGCTCGTCGGCACGAAGGTAAGGACGCGGAACCGTCGGTTTCTGGCTGGTCATGTGGAAATGTCGTTGCGTCTGCCGAAATGGATGTTGGAGTTCCTTCTTGCAGCCCGCCTTCAGGTATTGTACATGCTGTACAGTTTGCCGAGCCGATGCAATAGGCGTGGCACTTCTCAGGGAGGACAGCAGCATGGATGACGGGAAAGAACTCGCGCAATTCGCGATCGACTACCTGATGTTGGAAGGAGCCTGTGCGGCTGGAGTCGCGACCACGCAGACGCTGGCCGGTGGTCCGCCCTCAACCGATCTCGAGTACGTGTTGCCGGGCGCCAAGTCGGTCGTGAGCTTCGCTGTCCCCCTGGATCCGGTGAAGATCGAACGCTACCTCAGCAAGCAGGACCAGGCCGGCCACCAGCAAGACAACATCCACACCAACTTCTTCGTCAGCGGCCTTGCGATGGGTCTCGCCTCCTATCTCGATCAGAAGGGACACACCTCCTACGGCGTGGCCGCTAACGCCGTTTACCGCAAGGACACGCCGCGAGGGATGATGGACTTCGTCCCCGACCTCTCGCACCGCTACCTGGCCGTGCGCTCCGGTGTGGGCTGGTTCGGACTCTCCGGCAACGTCATCACCAAGACCCACGGTGCCTGCGTCATTCTCGGCGCCGTGGTCACGACCGCCGAACTTGCGCCGTCCGATCCGCTGCCTCCGCAGGAAAAATACTGCGACGAGTGCCAACTTTGCATGGCGTCGTGTCTGTCCGGGCTGATGGACAAGAAGGAAGTCACGACCGTGACGATGGGCGGGATGGATTTCAGCTACTCGAAGCGGCTCAGCTACCACCGCTGCGATCTGGTCTGCGGAGGTTTCACGGGCCTGGCCCAGAACGGAAAATGGTCGACCTGGTCTCCGGGCCGCTATGCGATTCCCGAAAAGGACTCGGAATTCAAAGCGGCCCTGTTCAAGGGAGTCATGGATTCGTGGCCGCGTCCGGAAATTGAAGGTGGTTTCTACCACCCGGCGATGCCGGCCCAGCGCAAGATCAACTTCACGTGCGGCAACTGCCAACTGCTTTGCCACCCCGACCGTGCCGAGCGCAAGCGTCGCTACAAGTTGCTGACCAAGAGCGGCGTTGTGGTGCAGAATGCCGACGGTTCGCTCGAGGCGGTGCAGCCGAGCGCTGCCAAACGACGCCTGGCAGCCATGAGTCCCGAGCAGCGTGCTTGTTATGAGGACGTGCCTAAGTAGACCGTCCGGTCGGTGAAGCGCCGTGCGCACGGCCAGCTTTCCCGCGCTCCGACAGCATCGGAGTACGGGAAAGCCGCCCGCGGCGGTGTACTCGTCAGCCTACGGAACGCATTCTCCGAGTCCGTTCATTTTCCTTACCACCGAGAAGACATCGCCGATGTCGTAGTGGTCCACCGTCACGAAATTGGGCAGGCGTCCGCTCTCACTTCGGCACTGCAGCGCCCGGTTGATGAAAAGCGGGTCGTGGTTCACCTGGTTGGCCAGTTGTGAACTGCCGAACGTGTGCGTCAGGAAGTGGTTCAGGATGAACAGGCTGTTGGCCGCGTTGCCGCGGTTGATGGCGCAGGAAAAATCCGCCGCAGAATAGAACGAGTAGTTGGTCTCCCACGCGAAATCCCACACGTAGTGGTGCCACGGCAGCGAAGCGGCCGAGTCGTCGGTGAAGACTACGAGGCGCTTGCCGCTCGCTATCAACGCGTCGAGAGTCGGCCACGGTTGTCCCTGCGTTTGACTGTGGACCATACCCGCCAGCCCTGCGTCCGAGAAAGCCTGTGTGGTCTGGGACTCGGTGATGTAGCTTTCGAAAATGATGCTGACTACGGCGTTAGGATTGGCGTCGAGAAAATCGCGGATTTTGCCGAGGCCGGAGACGAGCAACTCGCGCGGCGTCTTGCCGGGGCCTTCGCCCATATTACAGAAAGCGTGACACAGGTAGAGATCGCCTGCGTAGTAGTAGGTGTCGAGCATCAGAGCCCGCACGCCGTCGGAAAGCTGACGCGTGATGCCGTAGCGCTGGTTTGGGTTAGTCCAGTTCTCTTCCGCGTTGGAGAAAGAGTTGTGCGTGGTCGGGTAGGAGACGGCGTCGAAAGTGCGGTCGCAAAGCTCGGCGCGACCGTTGCACCGTCCCGCGTGACCGCTGCAACTGTTGTTGGCGAGGCCGTCGTCCAGGAGTTCGCAGTCGCTGGCCAGATTGTCACTCGACACCGCTCGTCGACACGCGCGGCAACGCGCGCGTGTGGCGGCACAGGCGGCGAAATCGGCGGCACCCGAACAGTTGCCGGGAAACAGAGCGCCCAGATCCAGGTCGCGACACGTCGCCGTCGCAACGGCTGCAAGTGCCGAGCGGGCCTTGGCGATTTTTCCGGACGGATCGGAGTCGAACCGGCCGAGACAAGCGTCGAGACCGGCAGTCGAGATGATACTGCCAGCGGCCAGCCCGGCTTTCTTGCAGGAATCGTAGGTGGCACCGAGCGTAGCCAGAAGCTTGCCGGCGGTTCCCAAGATCTTCGACTGGCAGGCGGCGCCGCGCGCCTGGCTTGCCTTCAGCACTGCCGCGGCATCGAGATCGGCGCCGAGCAGATCGTCTTCGAGGCCGAGGCTTTCCTGCACCGCGACCATCGCGACCAGCGGCGCGGGACGATGGCCGAAATCGGGCGCAACCGTACAGGCTTTAGTGTCGGCGTCGCGCAGCATGCCGACTGCAATCGCGATCTTTCCTGAAGGGTCGACATCGACGCAGTCCTGCGCCTTTGCGCAGGTACCGAGATCCGCGCCGGCGGCGGCTTTCAAGCAGGTCGCATATGCCTTGGCCTGGGTAAGCGAGAGTTTGGCCGCGCTCTTGGCGACGGTTGAAAGGCAGGCCTGCTGGTCGCGACTCTGAAGCTGAGCGGCTGCAGGGCCGACGCCGGCGACGACGAGAGCGGCCAGCATCGACACGAGAAACATCATGCGTACCTGAAACATACCGTTCTCCTCCTGGTGCAGCGCGGGCTGCCGCTGCCGTTCACTCCAAAGACACTTTGCGCAGCACGTCCGAGTCTTACCTGACCTTGCGTACAGACCGAAGAGCCTGCGGCTCAGTCCGGCGCTCTCCGTACCCAGGTCACCCGCGACCGCCGTTCGTGTCTCGACCGCAATCTTCCCGAGAAACGGCACGAAACGGACGCGGTCGGCGCCTCGTTTTACTTCGCAAATGGTACGGCAACGTCGGCGAGACGCGTTCCTTCAAGCAGTTCTTCGAGGGCCTCTCCGAGTCGACGCCCGCTGGCCAGCACTTCGTGCCAGCGGCGCTGGCGCTCGATCGTCGAGAACGTCTTGAAGTCGCTGCGGTCGGGAATCTTGCCTCCGGGCAGCGTCGCGATGAAATCGCGCGACGGCGCGACGAAGACCGTGCGGTCGAGAAGACCGCCGCGCGGCCTGCGCCACTTGAGCCCTTTGTCGAACCACCCGGGCACGATGCGATCGCAGAAGTGCGGATAGAAGACCAGGCCTGCAGGTGCGTCGAAGTCCATCGCGAAGTGATAGTCGGTGATTCCACCGTCGCGGTACAAACCGGGTGCCGCGCCGGCGACATCGCGAACGGCCTCCATCACCAGCGGGATCGATCCGCTCGCCAACGTAGCCTGCGCGAAGTTGGCGGAGTTCAAGACCACGTTGCGCGTGGGCAGATCGTCGAAGCGAAATACCGGCTCGGTGGTGGTGTGGAACAGGACCCTCTCGAAGCTGAAGCGCAGCAGGCGGCGCGATACGGCGTTGGCGGTCGCTGCCAATGCCAGACCGGCGGGAAGTACGGCGCGTCGATCGGTGGCGGTCAGTCCGCGGCATCGCGCCGTGCCGACGTGCAGGCGCAGCGTCGCGTGCGCGAGCGCTTCACTCACGCCGTCGGCGCCGAACAGAACATGGAGGATGCGGCGGCTCTCCTCGGTGACTTCCGCGGCTGTCGGTTGTCGATCGTAGGTCTGCGCGACGTAGGCGTCCGCGAAACGTTCGATGGCAGCCGCTGGATTTAGCTGGGCCAGGGCGGTGTGGCGAAAAGCGCCTATCGAAGTTCCAAGCGCGTGCAGCGGCCGGCTGCGCGCGGCGACCAGTCGTCGGGCCAGCACACTATCGATGGATGCCAAAACCAGCCATTTCGGACCACCGGAGGCGCCGAGCAGCGTGCTGAACGAGTCGGCGCAGAAGCCTTCGCGTCGCAGAGTCGTTAGCGCTTGCGGCCCGGCCCGTACGGTCAGAACCTTGTGGCGTTCGGTAGCTGACATCGGGCCTCTACTCGTCTCGCGCTTAAAGAGACTCAGTCTGTGTCGGGGGAGCGGCTCTTTCCGGAATACCTTCTTCTCCCTGTTTGATCAGAGGCCGGATTATCTGCGGGCCGAAAGTCTTGCAGATCTGTTCCGCGATGCCCGAGGCGACTTCGAGAAGGTGTCCGTCCTGGACGAAACTGACCAGGAATTCGTCATTGGCTATCTGCGTCACCAAAGATCCTGCGGGGGCGCTGGCGTCGAGCAGGCACTTCGGTGAATCAGGACGAGTGAGATTCTTGTCCGCGCTCCAGGTGCTGAAGAACGTACCCGCTACGCGAAACGTCGCATAGCGCATCAGATCGAGAGGCACGTCGTCCTCGGGAACCTGGTCGAGCATCAGGTCCTGTTTGACCGACTCCGCGTTCTTTACCATCTCTTTGGCGACGTCGGCGATTCTTTGTCGCGCTTGCGCGAGTTGCTGTGCGTCGGTTTCTTCGGCGGCCGCCTGGCCGAGCGTCGCCAGCAGCGCGATTCCCGCGAGCAACGTTGCGCCGCACAATTGTCCCGGGTTTTTCCTTAGTATCATTCGATATACCTCATGCTGACGGATCGGGCCGTTCCTGCGCAGGCCGGCGCTCGATCAAGACGTTTGCGCGCAGCGCTCGACCACGACGGGAACGCCGCTCAGTACCGCGTTCCCCGACAACGGGTCGATCGCGGCCGGATCGGTGAGATCATTGATGCTGGCGCCGGCGTGCTCGGCGGCCACTCGAAGCCGGATGCCATCGCTGCCGTGGCCGTAGCCGTGAGGTAACGCGACGACGCCTTGAGCTACCGAGTCGGTCAGACGCACGGGAACTTCAATCGCACCGACGCGGCTGCTGATGCGCACCAGGTCGCCGGTGCTGATCGAACGCGCCTCGGCATCGGCGTGGTTCATGTGGAGGACGCAACGATCGTGTCCGGTCACCAGACCAGGCAGGTTGTGGGACCAGCTGTTGAGCGTGCGCGCCTCTCTCATGCCGATCAGCAGCAGTTCGGCCGAGGCCGGGCCGAGGCAGGATCTGAGCCTCAGCATGTCGGCAACGATTTCGGGCGGCGCCAGATCTATCCTGCGCTGCGCACGTTCGGGCAATTGGTCCGGCAGGCAAGGCCGCATCGGCCCGAGGTCCATGCCGTGCTCGGCAGCGCGCAGACGCCGCAGCGTCAGTCCGGCTCTCCAAGGCCGGAGTCCGTTGCCGTAAGGGCCGGCACGCAGCGCCGCATCGAGAACCATGCGCGCTGCACGCGCACTTCCGATGCCGCTCAGTGCGCGCAAGGCAAGTGCAGCCAGATGTCCCACTCCACCGCGCGCGCGGCAGAGCCCGGCGGCAAGTTCGATCAGGATGTCGGCGTCGCTCTTTGTATCCGGCGGCAGATCGAAAACCGCAGGTGACCAGTGCGGGGTGGCGCGCACCGCGAACAGTTGGAATACCAGGTCAAAATGCTCGTGCTCGAGCGGCCCCACGGGCGGCAGGATGATGTCGGCGTGGCGCGTGGTCTCGTTCAGGTAGAAGTCGATAGAGACCATGAAATCGAGTGTGCCGAGCGCATCGGAGAGTTGATGCCCGGCCGGCGATGACAGCACCGGATTGCCGGCGAAAGTGAGCAGCGCGCGAACGCGGCCGTCTCCGGGTGTGGTGATCTCCTGTGCCAGAGTCGCGGCTGGCAACTCGCCCATGAATTCGGCGGTGCCGCTGATGCGCGAGCGCCAGCGGCCTCTTTCGGTAGGCGGCTGCAGCCGCATCACGTCCAGCGGCGGAGTCGGGAACATCGCACCACCGGCGCGGTCGAAGTTTCCGCTTACGATGTTGAGGACCTCGACGAGCCAACTGGCGGTGGTGCCGAAGGACACCGTGCTGGTTCCCATGCGGCCGTAACAGACCGCGCTCGGTGCATCGGAGAAATCCCTGGCTATCGAGCGGATCGTCTCCGGAGAGATCCCGACGGTCGCGGCGACAACTTCGGGAGTGAACTCCGCCACCGCTTTCTCCACGATCTCCAGTCCGTGGACCACCGAACCCAGTTCGCGCAGGCGGATGCGGTTTTCCGTGAACAGACACCGGACGATGGCGGCAAGCAGTAACGCGTCGGTGCCGGGACGAATGAAGTGATGTTCGTCTGCGACCCGGGCCGTCTCGCTGCGGCGCGGATCGATGACGACGATCTTGCCGCCGCGCTCGCGAAGTTGACGCAGCCGCGCCGGCATGTCCGGCGCAGTCATCAGACTGCCGTTGGATACCACCGGGTTGGCGCCGATGACCAGCATGTAGTCCGTCCGGTCCACGTCCGGGACGGAGACGAACAGGCCGCTGCCGTACATCCAATGGCTGATCAGCTGCTTCGGAAACTGGTCGAGGGAGTTGGCGCTGAATCTTTTCCTGGTTCCGAGCGCGGCCGTCAGTACGTCGTTGAACAACAGCGCGCCCAGGTTGTGTACGAACGGTTCGCCTAAGTATGTCGCGGCCGCATCGTTGCCGTGCTCGCGTTGCACCGCAGCCAGGCCGGCGGCGGCCAGCTCGAATGCTTCCTTCCAGCCGATGCGCTGCCAGGTATTGCCGGTACGCCGCATCGGGTAGCGCAGCCGGTCAGGATCCTCGTGCAGGTCTTTGAGCGCAGCGGCCTTGGCGCAGATGTAGCCGCGGCTGGCGCGGTCGCGTTCGTCGCCGGTGATCTTGCTGATACGCCCACCGTCGAGATGAACCGCGATCCCGCAGCAGGCCTCGCACAGAATGCAGGTTCGGTAGACGACGCGTGACATGGACATATCTTTTGGCAAGGCCCGGGTTTCTTGACGAGAGCAGCAAGGGCAGTCAAGGCGCGCTTTCGCGCGTGAGGTTCTCCGGGACCGTCGTGGTCGATCTGCATGGGGTGATGCGGCGCGCTTCCGTCAGCGCCATCGGCGGTGCAGGATGCCGGTGTGATGAGTGAATCGTCTTCGAGAAAAATCGTTTCTGCGGGCGGCTATGACGCTGCCGTGGAGTGGCTGCGTAAGTGGGGCTGGTTGGTGGCGCTGATAGCGGCGGCGGCGGCTACGATCGGAGATCTCGGCCAGCTTTGGACCGTCAACGCCGCGCGTCCGGCCTTGGGGCTCGCGGCTCCGCCGAAGGGAATCGTTCCTGCCGCAACGCTCGCCGGCACGTTGGGGATTCCACTGTATGCTGTCGGCTACTACGTTCGTGCTCACAGGGCGCGTCGGAAAGCTCCAAAGTGCGCTGCGGTGGTCGCAATTGCCGGAGCCGCGCTCGCCGTCGTGGGCGGCTCGCTGCACGCTGTTTCCGGCGTGCTGATCGTCAACAACGTGGGTGGAATCACGGGTGGGCTGGATCCGATCGCGGGAATGCTTGCAGGCGGGCCGATAGTGCTTGCGTTGTGGGCGATCACGGCGGCGTTTTTCGTGTGCGCCGCGATCTCCGAAGCCTGCTTGCCGCAAGCGCGCGTGGCGCGACTTTTCAACCCTGCGGTTCTGGTGCTGCTGCTCAGCGCCGCGGCGTCGCTGTTGCCGCTGCCGCTGCCGGATTTCGTCGGTCCCGCTGCGCTCAACATCGCCCACCTGCTGTTTTTCGCGCGGCTCGGGCTACTCGACTGATCCGCGGCCGCTGTGGTGGGAGCGCGTCTTACCGTCCCTTCGCCACCAGCTTCATCGTGTACGGATGGTTCAGATAGCGCAGGAAGAGGTCGGTCGGGTACTTCGCCGACATCGCGGCGGCCACGCGTTCGGTCATGGCGGGCGATGGGATCATCTCGACGTTGTCGAAGGTCTCACCGTCGATCCTGACAGCTGTCATTGGCTTGCTTCTGCTGCAGTCCACGCGGCCTGCGGAGCGGGTGCCGAGCCGCACGTAGACGTCATTGTCCAGCACGACCAGCCATACGTAGGACCAATACTCGCCTTCGTCGGGGCAGTCCGCGCGAAATTGTAAGGTCTTCTGGGTTGCCCACGCGGCGGGCGTCCATTCGGCAGCGAATACCGCGGTTGTCGACAAAAGAAGAGCGACGGATGTCATCAGGGTGCGACGGATCATTATCTTACCGATCTCCTTGATCGTGATGCCGCCGATGAGCAGGCCGGGTCGGCGGCAGGCGCTCGGAGTGTCATGGTGACCGCTGCATGGGCGAGTGCCATGGAAACTGATCCTGTCATCGCAGCACGAAGCGGACAAGGCCGCCGCGCGGATTGCGAGTCCCCGGCCGCGCGGCATAGACTCCCCGCCCATGACCGAACCGATCATGCAGTCCCTCGTCGACCTTACAATTGACTGGAACGAGATCACCGAGCAGGCCACCAGCCTTCTCTGCGACTACATCCGCATCAACACCACCAATCCTCCGGGCGGCGAAGAAGCCGGCGCGATCTTCCTGCGCGAGGCGCTGCGTCGCGAAGGCATCGACTCGACGTTCTACGATGCCGGAGGCGGACGCGTGTCGATGTCGGCGCGAGTCCCTGCCGCAGTCAATCGAGGTTTGAAGCCGATCGTGCTGCTTTCGCACATCGACGTCGTGCCGGTGGAGCCTGAGCACTGGAAGGTAGATCCGTTTTCGGGCGCCATCATCGAGAACGTGATCTGGGGCCGCGGTGCGCTGGACATGAAGGGCATGGGCATCATGGAGTTGCTCTGCATCGCTCTGGCCAGGCGACACTCGATTCCGCTCGAGCGCGACCTGGTGTTCGTTGCGGTTGCCGACGAAGAAGCGGGCGGGCTCTACGGGATTCATCATCTTGCCGAGCATCACCCCGAAGTGTTGCAGGCCGAGTACGTGTTCAACGAAGGCGCGTACGGGTTCAGTGAGTTCATGGGGCGCGAGGCCAGGATCGTCGGCATCTGTCCGAGCGAGAAGAGCCCGTGCTGGCTGCGTGTAAGTGCCAAGGGACTTCCCGGTCACGCTTCGGTTCCGCACGACAAGAACGCGCTGGTCAAATTGGTCAAGGGTCTGGCGCGTCTGGATGCCTGGGAAAAAAGGATCGAACTGACTCCGGCCGTAGACGGCATGCTGCGCACGCTTGCCCAGAAGGGGTTCGTTCCCGCCGATCTCGACCCGCGCGACAGCGCGACGCTGTCGATGCTCGCGTCGATGGACGCGCACCTCGGTGCCGTAACCCACGACACCGTGAGCATCACTTCGGTCCACGCTGGCCAGAAGATCAACGTCATCCCAGCCGCTGCCGAGGCTACTGTCGACTGCCGCTTGCTGCCGACCACCGATCCGCGGGCGTTCGTCGCCGAAGTACGGCGCGTGATCGACGATCCCGACGTGGAAGTGGAAGTTCTCTACCAGCACGATTCGGGAATGTCGTCGATGGACACACCGGTGATGAGCATCGCGGCTCAGGTAGTAAGGGAGAAACTCGGCGACGATGCGTTCTTGATGCCGCAGCTTTCTCCGGGCTTCACCGATTCTCACGCCTACCGAGCGGCCGGAGCGCAGGCCTACGGGTTTACTCCGGCTCTGCTCACGCGTGAGGAGCTTTCCACCATCCACGGTCACAACGAACGTCTGAGCATCGCCAACCTGCGGCTCGGCACCGAGGTGCTGTTCGAGGTGGTGCGGCGCCTGGCCTGCCGCGCGTAACCGCAGGCCGGGATGTCGACGTGATCCTTGCTCGCGAGAAGATTCTCGAAGAAATCGCGGCGGTTTACCGTGGCCGCTTCGCGAGGTAGTTGGAGATCTGAGGCGGCGCGCGTCAGCCACTCCACGTGCCGCAGTTCGCGCCGACGGTCGGCCGGGTCAGGCATTCCTGGCCGGCGCGCGTCGGGAATAACGCCTCAGACAACGCCGCCGCGAAAAAGCCCTAAGTGTAGACTTGCACTCAGTGCAACAATCTACTATTTACCCCTTCACGGCGTCAATGCGCCCTCGAAATCGTGGTCACACAACAGCTAACACCGTCGGAAACCGAGGTCTCCGGCCCGGCCCGGCAACTCGAAGGCCGGGTCCAGGTGCGCCGGGCGCGAACCCGCCAGCGGCTTCTGGAAGTAACCGAGGAACTGGTGCGGGCTCGCGGAGTCGAGGCAGTGACCGTCGACGACATTGCGGATGCGGCCGACATCTCTCGCCGCTCCTTCTACCACCACTTTGAATCGAAGCACGATCTCATCGTTCCGATGGCGAGGGCGCACACGCTGTCGCTCAACTGTCGAATAGATCGCCTGGTCGAGGATGTGCAAGACCCGGCCGAGACCGCCTCGATCGCGTTGCGCCACACGTTGCGAGGGATCGTCGGCGATCCCCTGTCCTGCTGGTTCATCCTTCACTCAGGTCTCCCGCACGACCGGCTTCGCGAAGGCATCGGCGAGAGCGCGGCCCGAGACCTCGACCGTGGCGTGCGAACCGGGCGCTTCGTTCTCTCTAATCGCAACGTGCTCGAGCATCTGTGTGGCGGAGCCGTGTTGGGCGTGCTGAGCGCACGCATCGGAGGTGCCTTGGTGGACGATGATCTCGACGACGCGGTCGAGCACGTCCTGCGCATACTGGGTTTGAAGCCGGACGAAGCGCACGAAATCGCCCACCGTCCATTACCGGAACTGCCGGGCGAACTCGGCGACGTCGCCGATGCTGGTCGCAGGAAACGAAGACCGGCGGCGGCGCGCAAATAATGAGTCGCCAGTACCGTCATCAGGTAGATGGCGGCCGCAAAGCATACTGAATCGGGAGGAAAGGCCATGAAGCCAGGAGCGTTCGGAAAATATGCGGTCGATTACGAGCACCGCGTCGACTACGACCGTCTGAGAAGGGAGCGGGTGCAAAAGGCGAAGGCCCAGATCAACACCGACGGTCTCGGAGCCATTCTCACCTGGGACGAGGCCAACATCCGTTACCTCACCTCCTACTACGTCACCACTCCGATGCGGGCGAGCGAACTACAGTTCGTCTTCTGCGCGAGAAATGGCGAGCCGTACCTGTTCGGCGGAGGAACTCCGAGCGAGACCGCGCGACGTATGCCGTGGATGGGGGATCGCGTGCTTCCCCCGATCGGCGCTCCGCGTCTGACCGCCAACGACGCGAACGATCACGCGATATCGATGATTGTGGACGTGATCGCGAGGCTGATGGCGGAGTACGGCGTCGAGAAGGAGCCGCTCGGACTCGACGGGACCACGCTTCAGATGCTTTTCGCCGACGCGTTTCGGAAGAAAGGAATCAATGTAGTCCACGGCAAGCCGACCATGGATCAGGCCAGAATCATCAAGACGCCGGATGAAATCGCGTTGATGCGCATTACCTGCGCGAACTCGGAAACCGCGTTCGCCGCGATCGCCGACGCCATTCGGCCCGGAATCCGCGAGTGCGATCTGGTGGGCATCGGCATCAAGGCCCTGTACCAAGAGGGTGACGATCACACCGAAGATCTGGTGTGCTGCTCGGGCTACAACACCAATCCCTACGGCTGGTCCTTCACGGACAAGCCGATACGGCCCGGGGATCTGATCTACATCGACGTCGATGGTGCCTCCTACCAGGGATACAAGTCGTGCGTCTATCGAACCTTCTGCTGCGGCAAGGCATCCCAGCAACAAAAGGATCTCTACGAAGAGTGCCGTGCGATGCTCTACGCCGGCATGGGCGTGGTCAGGGCCGGCGCCACCGACTTCGACATCGTTGCGCAGTGGCCGGACTCACCTACCTACTGGGGATATGAGAGCTGGAACGAAGTCGGTCCCTACGCTTGCGGCCACGGCATCGGGCTGACGCTTCACGACCGGCCGTTCGTCAGCAAACTCAAGGAACTTGCAGGCTATCCTGCGACCAAGCTCGAGGCCGGAATGGTCCTGGCTCTGGAAACATACGCCGGCCACAAAGGCGGAGCAGACGGCGTGCGCCTCGAGGACAACGTGCTCGTGACCGAGGACGGCTACGAGTTGCTCACGCGCTGGCCGATAGACGAACTGATGGAGTGCTGGCTGCCCTATCGCTGAGGAGCACCGCGGGCGGGAGAATCGACATGGCGAAATCAATCGTTTCCATCGTCAAGGGCATCGACGCCGAAAAAATGGTCGAGCAAGCCGTCGATCATCTTGGCGGCGTGCAGGCTTTCATCAAGCGCGGCTCGACAGTCGTGATCAAGCCCAACGCGGGCCACGAAAGCCCACCAGAAAGCGCGGTCAACACCAGTCCCGAAGTCGTGGCAGCGGTCATCCGGTTGGTGAAGAAGGCCAATCCTGCTCGCATCATCCTGGCGGAATCGTCCGCCATCGGCTGCAACACGATGGGATGTCTGGAGGTGAGCGGCATCAGGAAAGCCGCCGAAGACGCCGGGATCGACGAAATCCGTGACATCAAGAGCGACACGGACCTAGTCACCAAGGAGATCGCGCACCCCACCTCGGACATCACACGTGTGGAACTCCCGCGCTTCCTGCTGGAAGCAGACCATCTGGTGAACGTGCCGATCTTCAAGTCGCACGTGAGCATGGTCTTCAGCTGTGCGCTCAAGAACCTGAAGGGCGTGGTTCAGGACATGCACCACTACGTCATGCACTGCACCAATCTCGCAGCGGCGATGATGGACCTGGGCGACATCGTGCGTCCCGATCTGACGATCGTCGACATGATCCGTCCCATGGAGGGTTTCGGTCCGCACTCGGGCACGCCGGCCGACGTGGGCTGCGTCCTTGCAGGGCGCGACATGGTGGCCATCGACGCCACGGCGTGCCGCATCGCAGAACTGCCGCTCGAAAAGGTGGAGTTCTTCGACGCAGCCAGGGAGAAAGGACTCGGCAATTTTGACGAGGATCAGATTGAGATCCTCGGCAACAGCATCGACGAAGTGAAGCACAAGCTCTACCTGCCGTACCTTGACGGGTTCGACGCGTGGCCGGAGTACAACTTCTACATCGAGAAAGCGTGCAGCACCTGCCAGGGTTTGCTGTCGTTCACGATGTCCAAGCTCAAGTCACTCGACCAGTACGACAGCAACAAGGGGCTGCACATAATACTCGGCCGCCACCGCAAGATTCCCGAGGGCGTCGAGTTCGGCAAGAATCTGTTGATCATGGGTGACTGCGGCGAGGGCGTCAAAAAGCGGCTCGAGAAAGCCGGTAAGACCTGCATGCACGTAACGGGGTGCCCGCCCGCCGAGCCGCTGCCGGCCTGGATGATCATCGACCGCGGCGAGTTGCAGGCGGCCAACCCGGAAGAAGTGCGCCAGCGCCACGTCGAAGAGGAACTTCTCTTCAAGGAATGGCTGAAGGGCCAGGCACGCACCTGACGTGAAAAGGGTTGTCGCGAACCTTCAACCGGTGGATTCGAGTGACGTTCGATCACGACTGCGACTTTGCCTTCTTGTGTTGATCGCCGCCGGCAAGACCGTCTTGGGCCGGTTGCGAGAACGTCGAACCTTCGGCGGCGAGTTTTGCCGGGGATGAAAATGCCGATGCACGGGAAAGAACTGCAGCTGAGACGTATCGTGCGCGAGCTCGGCCGTGTCGTGGTCGCATATTCGGGCGGCATCGACAGTACCTTGCTGGCGTGCATTGCCGGCCAGGAGTTGGGCGACAACGCGGTGGCTATCACGGCGGTATCGCCGAGCCTGCCGCACTCGGACCTGGAAACTACGCGAGCGATCGCAGCGCAATTCAGCTTCGCGCACGTGTTGCTCGACAGCCACGAGATGGATGACCCAGACTAT
Source organism: uncultured bacterium (assembly GCA_903893315.1). Classification (GTDB taxonomy): domain Bacteria; phylum Desulfobacterota; class Binatia; order UBA1149; family CAITLU01; genus CAITLU01. The sequence goes on along the minus strand of CAITLU010000009.1, from coordinate 6,245 downwards.
CGGGCCAATACGCCGCTGCGCTGCTATTTCTGCAAGAACGAAGTTTACGGTGCGTTGACTCGTTATGCGCGTGACAACGCGTTTGCTCACGTGATCGACGGCACCAACCTCGACGATCTCGGCGATGTGCGGCCCGGGCGCAAGGCTGCGGCCGAGGCTGGAGTGCGTTCGCCGTTGATCGAAGCGTCGTTTACGAAGCAGGACGTGCGTGACCTTGCGCGGAAACTCGGCTTGTCCAACTGGGACAAACCGGCCTCCGCGTGTCTGGCATCGCGTATTCCGCACGGCACGCCCGTCACGGTGCAAGTCCTGACGCAGGTGGAACAGGCCGAAATCATCTTGCGCGACCTGGGTATGAGGCAGGTACGTGTGCGTCATCACGGCGCAGTGGCGCGTCTGGAAGTGGCTCCGGCAGATTTCGAGCACGTGCTTGCGCAACGCCTGATTGTCGTCGAGCGGCTAGAAGCGCTCGGGTATACGTTCGTTGCGCTCGACCTGGTCGGCTATCGAATGGGCAGCCTCAATCAACTCGACCGGCAGGAGACCGGGATGTCACAGAAGGCGGCACATGGAGCGTGAACAACTGCGGTCGCTCCTGACGGACGTGGCCGAGCGCACGCGTTCGATCGACGAAGCGCTGGTCGCGTTGCGCGAAATGCCTTATGAGGACGCTACTGCGGCGGTTCTCGATCATCATCGTTCCTTGCGCACGGGTGTGCCGGAGTTCGTGTACGGCGCGAGCAAGACTCCTCAGCAGATTACGGCCATCATCGGGCGCATGGTCGCGCGCAGCGGGCGCGCCATCGTGACGCGTGCCTCCAGCGAAGCTGTCGAAGCGGTGCGCGCGCAATACCCTGCGATGAAGGAATTCGCTGTGGCGCGCATGATCGCGGTGGGCGAGTGGTCTGAGCCTGAGAGTGAGCGCTTCGTCGCTGTCGTGTCGGCCGGCACTTCGGATCTGCCGATCGCCGAAGAGGCCGCGGTTACGATCGAACTGCTGGGCACTCGCGTCGAGCGGGTTTATGACGTCGGCGTGGCCGGTGTCCATCGCTTGCTGGACAGGCGCGAGTTGCTGTGGCGTGCCTCGGCGGTGGTGGCGGTGGCGGGGATGGAAGGTGCGCTGGCGACCGTCGTCGGCGGTCTGGTCGATTGTCCGACGTTCGCCGTCCCGACGAGCGTCGGTTACGGCGCGAGTTTCCACGGCATCGCGGCGCTGCTTGCGATGTTGAATTCGTGCGCACCGGGCGTGTCGGTGGTCAACATCGACAACGGCTTCGGCGCGGGTGTGTGCGCGCACATGGCGGTGAGGGGCTGCAGTGCGAATCGCGTACTTTGACTGCGTGGGCGGCGCGAGCGGCGACATGCTGCTGGGCGCGTTGATCGAAGCTGGTGCCTCACTGGATGTTGTGCGCTCGGCGATAGCACGATTGCGCCTGCCAGATTGCGAGTTGCACACCGAGCGCGTGATGAAGGGCGCACTGTCAGCGTTGCAAGCCACCGTCAAGACACCGCGCAAGGAAGTGCCGCGTCACTACACTGACCTTGCTGCGATTGTTGCTTCGGCCGATCTGCCGGACAGGATCAAGAGCAAAACTTCGGCAATGCTGCGACGGGTGGCCGAAGTCGAAGCCGACATTCACGGCGAAGCAATAGAATCCGTGCACCTGCACGAACTCGGCGGCGACGACACACTGATCGATATCGTCGGTGTGCTGCTGGCGCTGGCGGATCTGAAGGTCGAGCGCGTGTGCGTATCATCGCTGCCGTTGGCTTGCGGTTGGACGCAATCGCAGCACGGCGCTTTGCCGCTGCCGGCGCCGGCGACGCTGGCTCTGCTCAAAGACGTTCCAGTGCGCTACGTCGAGCAGGTCGAAGCGGAACTCGTAACGCCCACGGGCGCGGTGCTGCTGACCTCACTGGCCGATCAGTACGGCGGCTTTCCGCCGATGACGCTGAGAGCTACCGGGGTAGGCGCCGGCCGCCGCGACTTACCGTTTCCGAATGTGGTGCGAGTGTTGATCGGCGAATCGGAGAGTGACGGTTTGAGCATCGAGACTCTGACGTTGCTGGAAACGAATGTCGACGATCTGAATCCGCAGGTGTACGAGTACGTGCTCGGGCGCTTGTTAGAAGCCGGCGCGCTCGATGTCACTCTGACGCCGATGCACATGAAGAAGAATCGGCCGGCGACGGCGCTGGGCGTCCTGGCGCCGTCAGATCGCGCAGCCGTGCTGACCGGGATCATCCTGGCGGAAACGACGACCCTGGGCGTGCGGCGGCAAACGATAGAGCGTGTGAGCATGCCGCGTTCCATCGAGATGGTTGACACTCCCTATGGCTCGATTCGCGTGAAGGTCGCGCGCTGGGGCGATGTCGAGCGGGCCGTACCCGAGTATGAAGATTGCCGGCGTGCTGCCGAGCAGCGGCATGTGCCGCTGATTGCGGTGATGGACGCCGCCCGAAGCGCCTGGAAGTAGCGATTCTTCGTCCGGCATCGGCGGTCGGGTTTGAGAGCGCAGTCCCCCGTGTCAGGTATGGCGAGGCAGACGGACGGAGAACCCGTAGCGTATGGCGCTTTGCCGTTTCGCCGATGACGGGAGGGGATCGATGCAACGCAGTGAAGTCGCCGCCGGATATCTTGCCGCGCTGGGCCTGGTGCCGGACGCTCCCACGCCCGCCTTTCTCGGCGAGATCGTACAACGCCACGTCGCACGGTTTCCATTCACCAGCGTCGGTCCCCGACTCGGCGACCAGCTTCCCCTGGATCTGTCCGAACTCTATCAACGTATCGTGGTGCGCCGGCGGGGCGGCTACTGCTTCGAGCAGAACGCTCTGGCGTTCGATGTTCTGGAGGAACTGGGCTTCAGGGTCCGTCTGTACCTGGCGCGTGTCATCTACGACCAGGACATTCATTCGGGCCTGACGCACCGGTTGACGCTCGTCGAAATCGACGGGGCGGATCATGTGGTTGACGTGGGCTTCGGTCACATGGGACCTGCGCGTGCCGTGCCGATGTCGGGCGCCGAGGTGCGAGAGTCAGCGCGCGTGTTTCGCGTGGCGCAGCCGCGGCCGGGAGAATTTCACATGCAGTGCCTGAAGGACGACACGTTCTACTCACTCTACCGCTTTGAACTTGCGCGCTACGGCCAGGCGGACTGTGAGTTGGGCCACTTCTACTCGCACCGACATCCGAAGGCGGTCTTCGTAAATCATCTTGTGGCCTCGCGCATTCTTTCCGACGAAATCCGCTCGCTGCGTGATCGTGAATACCGGGTGCTGGCTTCGGCCGGTGAGCGTGTGCGGCCCGTCACCGGCGCAACCGAACTGCATTCGATTCTTACCTCCGAATTCGACCTGAAGGTGACCAAGGCCGAATGTCAACGACTGTTCGACAGCTTGCCGTGAACTTCCGGGCAGTCGCCGGTTGTTGACGCTGCACCGGTACGGAACCCGTCTTGCTCGCGCGGATCGTGGTCGGCCTGGTCGCCTGACGGCACGACCGTTGCGTAACCGACGACGGGTTTGTCGGCGCGCAGACAGGTCAGGCAATTCGTCTGCGTTCTTCGCGTGCTCGCCAGTACGCGGCCAGCGCGCTGCCGATCACCGAGTGGAAAGTGGCCGAGATTGCCGCGGGGAGCGCGGTCAGTGGATCCGAGAAATGCTGGCGCGCAAGCACCGCGCCGAGGCCGGAGTTCTGCATGCCGACTTCGATCGAGATCGTGCGACTTACGATACGGTCGTAACCGAGCATGCGACCGAAACCGTAGCCGACTCCGAAGCCGCCTGAGTGCAGCAGAAAGACGGCCGCGATGAGGCGACCGCCGGAGGCCATCAGTACGTCGGCGCTCTGGGCGATGATGCTCGCGCAGATAAGGACGATGGCAATTACCGAAACCAGCGGTGCCACCGGCAGCACGCGCCTTACCAGTCGCGGCGCAATGTGGTGAAGAGCCAGTCCGGTCACGACCGGAAGCAGCACTACTTCACTGGTGCTGAGGAAAAGCCCCCACGCATCCACCGGCACCAGCGTGCCGGCAAGCCACTTGGTGAGCAGCGGGGTCATGATTACCGCCGCGAAGGTCGAACAGGTCGTCATCACCACCGACAGCGCGACGTTGGCTCGGGCCAGGTAGCAGACGACGTTGGAGGCGGTGCCGCCCGGGCAGCTGCCGACCAGGATGACGCCGACGGCGAGTGCCGGCGGTAGTCCTGTCATGTGTGCCGCTGCCCAACCCAGCGGCGGCATGATCAGGTACTGGGCCGCGACGCCGGCAAGGACGGTGCCGGGGATGCCGGCCACAGCGCGGAAATCGTCGATCGACAGCGTGATGCCCATGCCGAGCATGATGACGGCCAGGCCCCAGACGATCAGAGAACCCGAGAACCACGCGAACAGCGGCGGATGGGCCAGCGCAAGGCCGCCCGCGAGCAGAACCCACACTGGAAAGAGTTTGGTGGTGGTGTCGAGGACGTTGCGCATGGCGCCTGAGGTCTAGCTTCGGGGCCATGTCGAGACCAGTGGGCGGCGGTTGGTCGCGGCGTTACCAGGTCTGCCTCAAGTCTGGAGGCGGGTCGCGGCACGCCAGATCAGCCCCCCCCACGTGCCGCTGTCGCGGCGGAGGTTGGAGAGATTTACCTCGGTGGGTCGAGGCGGAAACCGTGTGATCGAAAAGTTTCGGGTTTCCGCCCTGAAGTTTCTTGTCCGGTGCGCGCATCGATCCGGTGACGGCACTGCGGTCAACCTTGAAATCAAGTTAGCGGGAAACGTTGCGGTATTTCGGATGACAGGCCGCTGGTTCTGTGTTGCCGCCGTTCTTTCGCAACAGAGCCCTACGCTTCATCTTTTCAAGCAAGTGGCATGGGGCTCATTCCACCGGCCGGTGGCGTCAGTAGCGGAACGAGCTGCCCCAAACAGGGGGTTAGCTTAGGAATGTATAAAAAGAATTTGTATTGCGCGGTCAATGAACTTCATGGTCCGCGCTCACCTCTGCGTGTGGCAGACAGGGACTTGAGGGGGTCCTGTACGCGGTTCGCGTCACCAAATTTCCGGCAATGGTAGCCGCGCGACGCGCCCGGTACCGAGGAAAAGGAGTCCATCATGAGTCAGACAAGCACCGCGCGCTCGCGCTCGGGGATGAGCGCCACATTGGCATTCGCGTTCGTGATGTCGGCAACGGCCGCCTGGGCAGTTGATGTCCCGGTCGCCTACGACGTCAACGCGGCATCCATGAAGAGGGCCGTTTCCGCATCCACGCTGCTGACGTTCTCCTATTATTCCGACAGCAATTGTTCGGTGTTGGTCGCAACCGAGGATATTCCCGCGGGCGATTCGACGATCATTCTCGATCCCTTCAAGACCTCGAGCCTCAAGTTCGGGCCCGTGCCGCAGAGGCTGGTTACCGTGCGTCACGTATTCGTCGATGCGCCGGTGACACCGACCCTCTACCTGGAGATCACCGCACCGGGGCTTCAGGCGGGCGCTCCAAGTTGCCAGGCCCAGATCCCGACGAGTGGAGACCAAGGCCCGACGGGCTTGGACGGGGCTACCGGGCTGACGGGCCCGCGAGGCAACACGGGCGCGGTAGGTGCGACCGGCAGCAGCGGCACGCCAGGCGCTCAGGGAGTAACCGGTTCGACGGGTGTTACTGGTTCGACTGGCGCGACGGGCAACGCGGGCGCGACTGGTACTAACGGCCTGGCGGGCGCGACGGGCGTGACTGGAACCAGCGGCACTAACGGCGCGGCCGGTACGAATGGTCTGGCCGGTGCGACCGGCACCAATGGGACGATCGGCGCAACCGGCGCCACGGGCTCGACCGGTGCCAACGGCACCAATGGCAGCAACGGAACTAACGGCGCGACCGGAACCAATGGTCTGGCCGGTGCGACCGGCACGAACGGCACCAATGGGACCAACGGCACCAATGGGACCAACGGCGCCACGGGTTCGACCGGCGTCAGCGGCACCAATGGCAGCAACGGAACCAACGGCACGACCGGCGACAAGGGCGCTACCGGTGACAAGGGTTCGACCGGCGACAAAGGCGCGACTGGCGATCTTGGCGCGACCGGCGCAACGGGCACGAACGGCACGAATGGTGTGACCGGTGACAAGGGCGCTACTGGCGACCAGGGTGCAACGGGCACGAATGGAACCAACGGCACGACCGGCGACAAGGGCGCTACCGGTGACAAGGGTTCGACCGGCGACAAAGGCGCGACTGGCGATCTTGGCGCGACCGGCG
>CAITLU010000008.1 GCA_903893315.1 uncultured bacterium | reverse complement strand
GCGCCGACCTTGCCATCAACTGCGGTACGGTATCGGACGGCTGCAACGGCACGCTCAACTGCGGCACATGCACATCGCCACAGACCTGCGGAGGCGGTGGCACGCCCAACGTCTGCAGTATTTGCACCAGAAACACCTGCGCCGACCTTGCCATCAACTGCGGTACGGTATCGGACGGCTGCAACGGCACGCTCAACTGCGGCACATGCACATCGCCACAGACCTGCGGAGGCGGTGGCACGCCCAACGTCTGCAGTCTTTGAACGCGAAGCGTACGCAAATGCAGCAGACCTCTACGCAGTCTCCCGGAAGTATAGATTCAGCACACCGCCGAGCCGTTCGCGGCACGCGACTCGGCCGACCTTCGGCGGATGCACGCGTGACCGCCCGACCAGCCGGTTCTCGAGTCCATGTGGTGGCTGCGTTTCAGATGGGAGTGGTAGACGTCGAACACGCCGTCGAGGATTGCGTGGTGTGACTTTAATCACACGCGCGCGTCTCGCCTAGCATCACCGCGGACGGCGACTAGGTTCGCGCCGAAACGAACGGTAGGCCGAGGCTGTTCGCTGATGCCGCAAGCAAGACCGTATCGACGCTCGCGTTTTGTGTCGGCCGAGTTTCCGTACACGACACGGTCGGATCCGCCATCCAGGTAAGAGTGCTGCTGTGCGGCCGGCGTGGCCGCGTGCCAGGTGGAGCAGTGGATCGTGCTTCGTCGGTGTCCCCGCGGGACGAGGCCCAAGCCACGACGGCTGACAATACGGGTGACAACGCCGCGTCAAGCTGAGGGCCATACCCCCAACCTGCCGCCACGTCAGCCTATCTAGCTGGAATAAGAGAAGAAAAGTGATGGGTGCGGCAGGAGTCGAACCTGCGACCCGCTGATTAAGAGTCAGCTGCTCTACCAACTGAGCTACGCACCCACGAGGCGCCCCTGCTACCCGATGCAATCCATCAGGGCAACAAGACCGTCTGCAAAGAAGAAGTGGGGTGGGCGACGGGATTTGAACCCGCGACAACCGGAACCACAATCCGGGGCTCTACCACCTGAGCTACGCCCACCGCATCGGCGCGGAAGCGGGGCCTTCCACACTCGGCCCAAGCGCCGAGACCCGCGAAACTAAGAAAAACCCCGGCCGGAGTCCAACGACGCGAGCGCGGCCTGCGGCTGCTATCGTTTCGGCGCGCCCCGCCGGGCCGGCTTCGCCTCGCTGCGCGCGCTGCTCGCGACGACAAATGCCTTGCCCCTCTTCTCGCGGACGGCGGCGCGGCGCAGGAAATCGAGCAATACCGGCGTCACCACATCAGGCTTTTCGTAGTGGCTGAGGTGGCCCGCCCCTTCGATAAGCGTGAACTTCGCCTTGGGCAGAATCTTGCCAGCCAGTGTCGCACCGGCCACCGGCGTGATCTCGTCCTGCTTGCCCCAAAACACTTCCACGGGCAGCCGATATCCGGCCAGCTTGCGATAGCCGGAGCTGAAATCGGCCAACGGCATCGAACGCGCGCTCGACAAGATGGCCCGCTTGTAACCGAGGTAGGCCAGTTGGGGCCGGAACTTCGCTTGCAACTCAGGCACCAGCGATTTGTCGTGTACCGCCTTGGCGTTACCGCTGACGAGAAACGGCCCGCCGAAAGCGTGCATCGCACAGTCACCGAGCCAGGCAACGGTGAGCAGCGAGGACGGGCCCGGAAGTTCCACCGAGAAACCGGCCGGGTCGATCAGTGTGAGACTCGCCACACGCTCGCGGTGACGAAGCGTGAACTCGGTGGCGATTATCGCGCCCATCGACAGGCCGACAAGATGAACGGTCCCGCCAAGCCGCAGACGGCCGAGCAGGTCCAGGAGTTGGCGGTCGTACAGGTCGCGATCGTAGACGACGTCGGGGCGATCGCTGAGGCCGCGGCCGAACAGATCGTAGACCAGCGTCCGGTAGCCCTGCTCCTGCAGCCGCCCCGGCAGTTCTCCCCACACATAGGCAGGAGAGGTAAAGCCGTGCACGAAAACCACGGCCTGCCCAGACACCGGGCCGCGCAGCTCGCAGCGCGTCCTGCCGCCGCTGAGCCGGACAAAACGGCCCGCGACCGTGCGGGTGCTCTCGTCACCGACGTCTTTCCATTCGGTATCAAGCCCGAGCCGAGCCCCAACCAGACCGAGCAGGTCCGCAGCCGCTGCCCAGGGATTCCAGGCGTGTTTCACGAAATGCCAGCTCCGCGCCCCTGAGTCTTGACGCAACCGTGGCCGGGGAACACAAAAGCTCCGAGGTTAGAACATGGGATCAAATACAGGCCTCGTCGTCGTCCTCCTCGTTGCGTTGGCAGTACTGTGCGAAGGACTGATGTTCTCGCAGATGCTGGCGCGGTAACCGCCTCCAGGAACGCCTGAACCTGACCGCTCGTACTTCTTCCGGGCCTTCCTTTCCTTTGACGTTTTGACACGTGTTGCGCTCGGGGCCTCTGGCCGCGGCTCAGTGCGGCTTCATGCGCGGAAAGCCGTCACCGCCGTCGAGAGGATGCCACGACGCTGTCGCGCTCACGGCCGTAGTCGCGACGGCTTCAAGAGTCTCGGCGATGCGCGACACCGGTTCGGCCACCGCATAGTTGAAGCTCTCGTTGGCACCGGTGATCAGGCCGAGCAGTTCGAAGCCTTGGGTACCGATCGGATAACTGAACATCGGGCTGCCGCTGTTGCCGGGAAACATCTGCGCATCGACCAGACGCACTCGCTCTTCAACGAACACCCCTTCGCTCTGCAGAAAAGATTCGCCCGCTACCATCGCGATGACGCCCATGCGTGCCATCGGACGCTGCTCTGCTAGCTTGAAACCGAGATCGAGAGGAAAACCGAACACCAGCGCGATGGTCGGCGGCTCCGGATCGCTCTGCGCGAACTGGTTGATGACACCCGACGTACACGGTGAAGGACAGTAGCCGACAGCCTTGACCAGGCGGTCCTTGGGCCACGGCACCCTGGCCACCGCGACGTCGACTGCGGCCACGCGAGCGCCGCCGGCGCCCACACCGACTCCCCGCGGATGATCCACCCAGGCTCCGTGCGGAATGTGCAGGTCGATGACTTCGTTCTCGTCGGTGCCGCGCTTTTGCACGGTGACGCGAGCCTGCAGATCGTACTTGGCCTCGGTGATGTGCCGTGCGGTGGCCAGATACAGATCGCGCCCGAAAAGCAGGAAGAACCCGGTGCCGTCGCTGTGCCCCACGTACTCTACGACATCGCTGCCGGCTCTCTCGACGATGTCGTAGTGCTCCAGACGCACCACCCCGCGAGTTACCTGGTCGTAGAATGATTCAGGATGCGGCGGCAGCGCTGCCGGCGCTGCTGCCGACACGAGCGGAGCGGCGGTCACCGAATCCGCCGCCGCGCCGACGACAAGCGCCGGCGTCGCAAACAGCGCAACGACCGAACTCAGTACAACAGCGCGGGCGTGTAGCAGTACTTGCTTGGGTTGCACTCTAGGATGCCCTGGCAGTCGTTGTTGCTGTTGCAAGGCTTCTCACACGTGCCGGTAAAAGGATTGCAACGGTAAGGCGGCCCGAGCGGCACACAGGGAGTGTTTGATTCGCAGGCGACCGGCAAGGTGGTGGTGGTTGATGACGTAGACGACGTCGTCGTCGAACTGGTCGAAGAAAGCGGCCTGGTGGTCGTAGTCGTGGTCGTTACCGGAGCGCAGGCCGGACACTTCAGCGTGATGCTTTGCCCGACCGCACTCTTCAGACACATCAGCGCATCACTGGCGGTCACCGACGCGGTCCCGTTGGTGTCACACACGCAAAATGCGCAGGAAACGGTCCCGACGGCGGACTTGAGGATGTAGAGGCAATCGGAAACCAGCGGCAGGATTTCGTTCGTCAAAGGCTGAGAACAGTCGCCTTTGGCAGCGAAAGACGCCGAGGGCAGGCAGATCACCGAAGCGGAGACAAACACCGACGCCGCAAGAGCGGCAAAGACGCCGGCCCGGCGGCGCCTACACGCGGGCCGGTCGGAAAACTGCGATTGATACTGCCCGGGTTCAAAAATCTTCACGTTCCCAGCCTCCACGCCACTGCCGCTCGCAAGAGCCGCAACCGGCCGCGTGAGTGTGCCCGCGTTCGAACGAGGTCACAAGTAGGTTTCGGTCCCGTTCAGCTGCCGGATTCGTAGTGGTAGCGATTCCACAGCGCGTTGCAGGCGTCGGTGATGTGCGCCACCAGAGCCGCGGCCTCTCCGTAGGGCTCGGCCGGAAAGTGCGCGAATTCGTCGAGAAGAGCGCCGCAATCCAGGGCGTGCTCGGCCTGCCGCAACACAAGGGCGAGCAGAGCCGGCTCACGGGCAAGACGCTGCGCGCAGCCCTCGGGATCACCACGCAAGCTCGCGAGTTCGGCACGGGTAAGCAGTTTCCTCGGCAGCGATCCCGCATTCGTGGGCGTCGTCGTCATCTTCGCGTTCTCCTCAACCGACCCGCGCATGGAGCCGGCGCGCATAAGGCGGTCCCGGCGTGGGCGTAAGCCGACCTTATCGCCTCGCAGTCCCGTCGCAACGCCGCGCGTGCTTTTTCAACCGAGGCAGCCCGTGCTAGGTGACACGTCGATCACGCACATGACAACGCCTGACTTCGCCAATATTTCCAATGCCGCCTACGTCGAGGAACTCTACGAGAAGTACCTTGCCTCCCCGGCGTCTGTCAGCGATGACTGGCGCAGTTTCTTCGGCGGGTTCGAACGCGACAACGGCGGCCCCTCCAGGCTGGAGCGCGCGGCTGCAAGAAAGTCCGATGCCCCCCGGGCCGACGCCGTGGCCCAGGTTTCGGAGCCGGGACGCGGGGAGCGGCCGATCGAGCCCACCACCGGCGTCTTCGACCTGATCCATTCCTACCGCGACCTTGGCCACCTGATCGCCGACCTCGATCCGCTGGGCGAGAACCAGACCGGCCACCCCTTGCTGGAACTGTCGGAATTCGGCTTCTGCCAGTCCGACCTCGACCGTGTGTTCGAATGCCCGAGTTTCAAGGGCAAGCCCGTGTGCCGCCTCGGCGAACTCGTCGACCTGCTGCGCGCGACCTACTGCGGCACCATCGGCGTCGAGTACATGACCATCCAGAGCAAGGAGCAGCGCGAGTGGATCCAGGAGAGGATCGAACCGGCGCTCAATAAACCGGCGCTCGACGACATCGAGCGCAAGGCGATTCTCGAACAACTTTTTCGCACCAACGCCTTCGAGCAGTTCCTCCACAAGAAATACGTCGGCGCCAAGCGCTTCTCGATCGAAGGCGCGGATTCGCTGATACCGCTGCTCCAGAACATCATCGACGAGTCGGCCGACGCCGGCGTGCGCGAAATCGTCATGGGCATGCCGCACCGCGGCCGTCTCAACGTGCTCACCCACATCCTGGCCAAGCCCTACGAAATGATGTTCTCGGAGTTCGAGGGCAGTTTCCTCCCCGACAGCATCCAGGGTGACGGCGACGTCAAGTACCACCTCGGTTACTCACGCGACTACACGGCTCCGCACGGCCAGCAGCTTCACGTTTCGTTGCTCTACAACCCGAGCCACCTCGAAGCGATCAACCCGGTTGCCGAAGGCATCGTGGCCGGAAAGCAGCATTACCTGAAGGACCACGACCGGAAACTGGTCCTGCCGGTGCTGATGCACGGCGACGCCGCCTTCATGGGTCAGGGCCTGGTCATGGAGACTCTGGCGCTGTCGGAACTCGCGGGTTTTCACACCGGCGGCACCATCCACATCATCGTCAACAACCAGATAGGATTCACGACTTCACCGCGCGACTATCGATTCACGCGCTACCCCACCGAACTGGCCAAACTGATCGGCGCGCCCGTGCTTCACGTCAACGGTGACGATCCCGAGGCCGTGGTGCAGGCCGCGCGGCTGGCGGCGGCGTTTCGCGCCCGTTTCCGTGAAGACGTGATGATCGACCTGGTCTGCTACCGGCGTCACGGACACAACGAACTCGACGACCCGACTTTCACGCAGCCGGTGATGTACGCGAAGATCAACGCGCGGCCGACGGCTCCGCGCCTGTACGCGCAGCGCCTGATCTCAGCCGGCGTCATCCGTGAAGACGAGGTCCGCGCGATCGAGGACAAGATCAGCCACGAGTTCGAAACCGCCCTCGAATACGCTCGCGACTTCATGCCCAAGCAGCAGGTATTCACCTTCGGCGGAGCCTGGAAAGACATGACCTGGGCGGGCGAAGACCAGGAAGCCACTACCCGCGTCACGCACGAAGCGATGCTCGACGTCGTCGACCGGCTGCTGGTACTGCCCGACGGTTTCAACGCCCACCCGAAGATCAGACGCCTCTACGCCGAACGTTCGCAGATGCTCGAAGCCGGCGCAGGCATCGACTGGGGCTGCGCCGAGATGCTCGCGCTCGGAACGTTGCTGAAGGAAGGCACCACCGTGCGCCTGAGCGGGCAGGACAGCGGACGCGGAACTTTCAGCCACCGCCACGCCGCGCTCTACGACCGCAACACCAACGCGCGCCACGTGCCTCTCGATCACATGAGCGACACGCAGGGCCGCTTCTACCTGGTCGACAGCAATCTCTCGGAGGCCGGCGTCCTCGGCTTCGAATACGGGTTCAGTTCGGCCGACCCGCGCAACCTGGTGATATGGGAAGCGCAGTTCGGCGACTTCGCCAACAGCGCTCAGGTGATCATCGACCAGTTCCTCACCAGCGGGGAATCGAAGTGGCAACGGATGAACGGCCTGGTGCTCCTGCTGCCGCACGGCTACGAGGGCCAAGGACCGGAGCACTCCAGTGCCCGTCTGGAACGTTTCCTGGCGATGGGAGCCGAACAGAACATTCAGGTCTGCAACATGACCAACCCGGCTCAGCTCTTTCACGTGCTGCGCCGTCAGATGCACCGCAACTTCCGCAAGCCTCTGATCATCATGAGCCCCAAGAGCATGCTTCGGAACAAGCTGTGCCAGTCGCGCCTGGAGGAGTTCACCGACCGCGACTTCCGGCGCGTTCTCGGCGAAACCGAAGACATTCCCGCCACGCAGGTTCGCCGGATTCTGCTGTGCAGCGGCAAGGTCTACTACGACCTGCTTGCCGGCCGCCGCGATCGGCGCATCCGCGACGTAGCGATCCTGCGCGTCGAACAGCTCTATCCATTCCCGCTGCTCGAACTGCGCGAAGCCATCGCCCGTTACCCCTTCGGATGCGAGGTGTTCTGGGTTCAGGAAGAACCCAAGAACATGGGAGCGTGGCGCTTCATCTCGGATCGTAACCAAATGATTTTCGACGACGGGCGCACGCTCACCTATGTCGGTCGCGACGCCGCCGCGAGCCCCGCCACCGGCTCCTACAAGGTTCACCAGAGCGAGCTTCGTGCGCTGGTAAACAACGCATATTGCCCGCCCCGGATTCTGGCAGTGGCGGCGCGAAGGAACAGACCCAATGGCAGTTGAACTGCGTATCCCACAGCTCGGTGAATCGATCAGCCAGGGAGAAATCCTGCGTTGGCTGCGCGCCGACGGCGACATGGTCACCACCGACGAAGTGCTTCTCGAGTTGGAGACCGACAAGACCACGGTCGAAATCCCTGCGCCGAGCGCCGGCCTGCTTCGCATCCTGAGGCCTCAGGGCGCTGTCGTCCAGGTAGGCGAAGTGATCGCGACCATCGACGCGGCGGGAGCCGCGCAGCAACGCGAGGCGGTGACTGCATCCGCAGCCGGCGCGGCGACGGCCGTCCCGCCAGCGCCAGCCGATTCTTCGCAGCCGGATCTTTCCGCAGCGGCGCACAAGGGCGAAGCTCGCCTCGGCCCGGCCGCGCGTCGCGTCGCCGAAGAGAACGACATGACGGCGTCGCAGATGACCGGCAGCGGACCGGGAGGACGCGCCACCAAGACCGACGTGGTCTCTGCGGTCGCGGCCAGACAGGCCGCCGCCGCTTCGCCGCCACCCTCGCCTGCACCGACGCCATCGCCTTTACCGGCGGCGCCGGCGGCTGCCGCACGCCCGGCCCTCGGCGACGGCGAAGAGCGCGTGCGGATGTCACGACTGCGCCGCACCATCGCCGATCGACTGGTTGCCGCTCAGCACACTGCGGCGATCCTGACCACCTTCAACGAAATCGACATGACCGCGGTGATGGAACTGCGCACCCGCCACAAGGAACGCTTCCAGAAATCCTACGGCGTCTCGCTCGGCTTCATGTCGCTGTTCGCCCGCGCCTGTGTGCTCGCGCTTCGCGACGTGCCGGTGGTCGGCGCACGCATCGACGGCGACGACGTCGTCACCGGCGCGCGCGTGCACCTCGGCATCGCCGCCTCCACCGAACGCGGGCTGGTGGTTCCGGTGGTCCGCAACGCAGATCTTCTCGGCCTCGGTGAACTCGAACGCGAAATAGCGCGACTGGCCGGCCTCGCCCGCGACGGCAAGCTCACCATCGAGGATCTGAGCGGCGGCACCTTCACTATTTCGAACGGAGGAGTTTTCGGCTCGCTGCTGTCCACGCCGATCCTGAACCCGCCGCAGAGCGGTATCCTCGGCATGCACAAAATAGAAAAGCGCGCGGTCGTGGTGAACGACCAGATCGTCATCAGGCCGATGATGTACATCGCTCTCTCCTACGATCACCGCATCGTCGACGGCCGCGACGCCGTCACCTACCTCGTACGCGTCAAGGAACGCATCGAAGACCCGAGCCGCCTGCTGCTGGAAATCTGAACCGCTCAGTCGCGACCGAACCTGGAAACAAACGTGAGCCCAACAACCAAACAAACCTACGACCTCGTCGTAATCGGCGCCGGACCCGGCGGTTATCAGGCGGCGATTCGCGCCTCCCAACTCGGTCTGCACACGGCCATCGTCGACAAGAACGACACGCTCGGCGGCACCTGCCTGAACGTCGGCTGCATTCCGAGCAAGGCGCTGCTCGAATCCTCGGAACTGTACGCTCGCACCGCCGCCGGACTCGGCAACCACGGCATCAGGCTCAGCGGCGTGGAACTCGACCTCGAAGCGATGATGGCGCGCAAGCGTGAGGTGGTCGAGAGCCTGACGCGCGGCGTGCAGGGCTTGATGAAGAAGAACAAGATTGACGTCTACCACGGACGCGCACGTCTGCGCGGCGCCACGTCGGTCGAAGTGCGCGGAGACAACGACGCTGATCTGACGACTGCGCGGATCATGCTCGCCACCGGCAGCGTGTCGATCGCTCTGCCTGCCCTGCCCTTCGACGGTAAGCGCATCGTTTCCTCGACCGAAGCGCTGGCTCTGGACAAAGTTCCCGCACGCATGCTGGTCGTTGGCGCCGGCGCAATCGGTCTGGAGATGGGTTCGCTGTGGAAGCGGCTCGGCTCGAACGTGCGCGTGGTCGAACTGATGGACCAGATCGTGCCCGGCGCCGACAAGAAGAGCGCGGTATTGCTCAAGCGTGCACTGGAGAAGCAGGGGCTCGAAATAATGTTGCAGACCAGCGCGACCGCCGCCGAAGTCGGGCCGCGTGCGGTCAAGGTCACTCTCGAAGGCAAAGACGGCAAGCAGACCACCGACACCTACGACATCGTGCTGGTGGCGGTCGGACGCCGCGCCTACAGTGAAGGACTTGGCCTCGACGAAGTCGGCGTGGCGCTCGACGAACGCGGCCGCATCCGCATCGGCGAACATTTCGCGACCAGCGTCGCGGGCATCTACGCGATCGGTGACGTGGTGGGCGGCGCGATGCTGGCGCACAAAGCGTCAGAAGAGGGCGTTGCCTGCGCAGAGCGCATGGCCGGTGTGGCAGGACACGTCAACTACCGCGCGATTCCGGCGATAGTCTACACGTGGCCGGAACTGGCCAGCGTCGGCCTCAGCGAAGAAGCCGCCAAGGCCGCGGGTCACGAAGTGAGAGTCGGACAGTTTCCCTTCCAGGCTACGCCGCGAGCGCGCTGCATGGGCGAAAGCGAGGGAGCGGTACGCATCGTCGCCGACAAGACGAGCGACGAAGTGCTGGGCGTGCACATCGTCGGCCCCTACGCTTCGGAGATAATCGCCGAAGCTGCGGTGGCGATGGAGTTCGGCGCCACATCCGAAGACATAGCCCGCTCCGTACACGCGCACCCGACTCTCGCCGAAGCGATAAAGGAAGCCGCGCTGGCCGTGGACGGACGACCGATCCACATCTGAACGCGAATCCTCCGCCGCCATCTCACCCGCAAAAACCCGCGACGATCTGCGCCGCACGGTCGATCTCGTCGGGATCGCTGCCGGTCGGCACCAGCAGCACTTCGTCGGCTCCGAGGTCGCGGCACATACGCAGCGCATCGCGCAGCGCGCCTGGCGTCCTGGTGCGGATGTTCGGCGCCAGCGCACGGCCCGCGCCTTCGCCCATGAAGCCGAGGTAGCGTTCGAGATAGGCACCTATCTGTTCGTCGGGATCCGAGCCGAGCGCGTACCAGAAGCCTGTGACGAGTTTAGGCGGCTGGTCGCGGCCGGCCTCCTTCCAGGCACTTCGCGCACTTTCGAAGCGCATCTCGATATCGTCGCGCGACGGCTCGAAACTGAACCCGGAAATGCCGTCGGCCCACCGCGCCGCGCGTGCGATGGCCTGAGGCATCAGCACACCGGCGAGCAGTTCGGGACCGCCTGTCTGCATCGGCAGCGGCTCCACTGCACAGGTGGAACCGTCGGGCCGGTAGCCGCCGCGCCACACGGACTTCATCGTCTCGACGCTGCGCTCCAGGCGTGAGAGCAGCCGCGCGTCCCAGACAGCGCCCACTGCGCGGTAGTCTTCCGCGCGCGCACCGACACCGACGCCGAGACTCACACGTCCTGATGAAAGCACGTCCAGCGTTGCGACCTGCTTGGCGAGCAGCACCGCGCTGTGCATCGCCGGCACCAGCACGTGAAACCCGACGCGCACGCGACTTGTCCATGCCGCTGCTGCCGCCAGCGTCACCATTATTTCAGGATTCGCGAAGTTGATGCGCTCACCCGCGGCGATACTCGACCACGGTCCGGCATCGACGCGCAGGCACCATTCGCGCACCAGTTCGCGGGTAAGGCCGGGGACCATCACCGGCAGGTTCATTCCTACTTGCATGCGTGGATTTCCTCGGGCGGCATCAGCGGCAGACTTGCGCTGTCGCCGTCAGGCCGCGCCGGCCATCAGCGAACTGATCGAAGATGCAGTCGGGATCGACGCGGCGGCACCGACCTTGGTGGTAGCCAGAGCGCCGGCCGCGGCGGCCCATCGCAGCGCGCTGCTCAGTTCGTCGCCCGCCGCCAGACGCGCTGCCAACGCGCCGCAAAAGCTGTCGCCCGCCGCGGTGGTGTCGATGGCATCGACCGCGAACGGAGCGATCCGCAACTCCGCTCCTGTGGTCACCAGACGCGCGCCGCGCGCACCTTCCGTCACGACCACCGCGCCGACTCCGCCGCCGAGCAGCGCGGCCGTCCCGCCGAGCAACTCGACTTCGTGCTGGTTGGGGATCAGCACATCGGTGAGCCGCAGCAGATCCAGGGGCAGTCGGCCGGCCGGCGCCGGATTTAGCAGCGTCGTGCGGCCTGCGGCGCGCGCGATCTTGAAGGCGGCAATGACCGACTCCGTCGGAATCTCAAGCTGCGCCAGTACGATCGACGCGGCAGCGATTGTGGCGCCGTGCCGAGCGATGCACGCCGGAGTGAGCGTGGCGTTGGCTCCTGCGATCACGACTATCGAGTTCTCGCCGCCGTCAGCCACCGCGATCATGGCCCGACCGGTCGGAGCATCGACACGGCCGACCGATGCAGTGCCGATCCGATCCGAGGTCATCAGGGCCAGCAACGCGGCGCCGGCCGCATCGGTGCCCACGCAGGCGACGAAGGCCGTGCGCGCGCCACAGCGCGCTGCCGCCACCGCCTGGTTGAGTCCTTTGCCACCCGCGGCTTCGAAGTAGTCCCTGCCACAAAGCGTTTCACCGGGACCCGGAATGCGCTCGACCCTCGCAACCAGGTCGAGATTGGCGCTCCCCACGACGCAGACATCAAGTTCGATCATGTGGCCTCTTTGAGCGCGTGTCTGCGGAGAACTCCATCGGCGGCGTGAAAAGCCGTCACAAGCTATCGACTTCGCAAAACGTCTCGGCCCCTTCGGGCCGCGCACCGGCGCCTGCACATCGTCGCGCGTGGCCTCTGCCGCCGACTCCTTGAGCGCGGCTGTTTGTCCGCGACGCGTCGCAGACCTGCCGCCGCGGCCTCGGGCGGACGCGCTTCCTTGACCCCAAGCTACGTGGGGAGATTGCGCCGGAGAGGCGATCGCTGGAAATGAGCGGGGCGCGCACGAGGAATTCCGCCGGGGGTCAGTATGTCCACATTTGGTAATGAGCCTTTCGATGTGATCGTGGTCGGCAGCGGCCCAGGCGGAGCAACGGTCGCACGCGATCTGTCGCGCCGCGGCAAGAAGGTGCTGATACTGGAATGGGGGCCCGGCGGCCCGATCCGCGGCAACCTCGTGCAGTACGTCAAGGAGCTGATGGTCCCGGGCAAGAGCCTGCTCATCACCAACGGGATGCTCGGGCTGGTGCGCGGGATCACCACCGGCGGCAGTTCCCTGTTCTACTACGGCACCTGCTTTCCGGTTCCTCTGGAAATGTTCGCCGCCTGCGGAGTCGACCTTGCGGCTGACGTCGAGGAGATCCGCCGTGAACTCCCGATCGCCAGGCTCAAGGACGAAATGTTCACTCCCATGGCCGGGCGCCTGATGGACAGTGCCCGCCACCTCGGCTTCGACTGGCAGAGGCTCGAAAAGTTCATGTACCAGGAACGCTGGAAGCCCGAGTTCCGGTTCGGTTACTACGGCGACCCCAACGACGTGAAGTGGAGCGCCCGCATGCACGTCGACGACGCCGTCGCGCACGGCGCGGTGCTTACAAACGGAGCCAAGGTGACGCGCGTAATCGTCGAGAACGGTACCGCGACCGGGGTCGAGTGCACGATGAAGGGCGAGAAGCACACCGTTTCGGCTCCCATCGTCGTGGTATCCGCCGGCGGAATCGGATCGCCGATGATCATGCGCAACAGCGGCATCAAAGAGGCCGGGTACGACTTCTTCTTCGACCCGCTGATCACGGTGTGCGGGACCATCAAAGATGTCGCACTGCGAAACAACGAGATTCCCATGTCAGCCGGCGTCTTGATGAAAGACGAAGGCTACATCATGACCGACATGGCGATACCGCCGTCCAATCACATGGTGTTCACCGCGCAGGTGCTGAGGCTGGACAAGCTTTTCGCCTTTCGTCACACCGCACGCATCATGGTCAAGGCCAAGGACGTACAAAGCGGCCGTCTGACCGATCGCGGCGGGGTGCGCAAGAAACTGACAGGCACCGACCTCGACAAACTCTTTCATGGTTACGCGAACGCCAGACGCATACTGAGGGAGGCCGGCGCGACCGACATCTACAAGACGTGGTACCTGGCAGCCCACCCGGGCGGAACCGTGAAGATCGGCCAACTGCTCGACGCCAATCTGCAGAGCCAATACCGCAACCTCTACGTATGTGACTGTTCGGTGGTTCCCGAAGCGTGGGGATTGCCTCCGGTGCTCACGGTCGCCGCGCTCGGCAAGCGGCTGGCACGTCATCTGGCCGGACGGCAGTTCTGACCGCGACGGGGAATACATGGGAAACGAGAGCGACCGGAAAGGCGTGCACCGTACGCATCGCGGCGGCGTGTGGACACGCCGCGCATTTCTGCGCGCGAGTGTCGTAACGGCCACCGGGCTTGTCCTTACCCGCCTGCAATTCGATGGGCGCTCGAAGGCCCAGGCCGCCGATTCATCCGCGCCGGCGCCGATGCCGGCCGGGATTCCGCTCTATCGACAGTGGGAAGACATATATCGCGAGCAGTGGGCCTGGGACTCGATCGTCCGCGGTACTCACTCGATGGCCAACTGCGTGTCCGGTTGTTCGTGGGATCTCTACGTCAAGGACGGCGTAGTGTGGCGCGAGGAACAGCACGCGCCGTACCAGGCATCGATGCCTGGACTGCCCGACTTCAATCCGCGCGGTTGCCAGAAAGGCGCCTGCGGTTCGGTCCTGATGTATTCACCGTCGCGGATTCGTTACCCGCTGCGCCGCGTCGGCAAGCGCGGAGAGGACCGCTGGGAGCGGATCTCGTGGGACGAGGCGCTCGACGCAGTAGCGTTGGAAATTCTCGATGCCATCGAGCAGGAGGGGCCGCAGAGCATCGTGTGCGAGCTCGGCCCGAACATCGGCGGCGGACCCAACAGCGCCGCTCCGATGCGCTTCTTCCGCATGCTCGGCTGCGCAACGATCGATTCGCTGGGTCAGATAGGTGATCTGCTGCCAGGCGCGACGATCACGCTCGGCAACGGACGCCCTTGCGGATCGTCCGACGACTGGTTCCGTTCGGCCTACCTCGTGATGTGGACCTACAACCCGTCTGCGACGCGGATTCCCGACGCGCATTTCCTTTACGAATCGCGCTATCGCGGCGCCAAGCTGGTCGCGGTCTGTCCGGATCTGAACAACAGCGCGATACACGCCGACATGTGGCTGAATCCCAAACCCGGAACCGACGCCGCGCTGGCGCTCGGCGCTGCGCAGGTCATCGTTTCCGAGGGCCTGCACGACATCGCGTACGTCACCGAACAGACCGACCTGCCGCTGCTCGTGCGCACGGACACCGGACGTTTTCTGCGCGCAGTGGATCTCGCGCGCAGCGATCCGGACACGACTTTTTTCGTGTGGGATGCAGAGCGCAACGAGCCGACCCCGGCACCCGGCAGCGGCGCGAGCGACACGCTGTCAAGCGCTGGCCGCAGCGCGGTTCTCGATTTCAGCGGCAATGTCACGGCCGGCGCGAAGTCGCTTGCCGTGCGCACGGTGTTCTCACTGCTGCGCGAAAAACTCGACCGCGACTATCAGCCGGAGCAGGTCGCGGCCATCACCGGAGTGGCAGCAGCGACCATCCGCCGGTTCGCGCGCGAATTCGCCGCGGCGCCGGCCGCGATGATCCTGTCGGAATTCGGTGGATGTAAGTTCCTGCACGCCGACCTCAACCAGCGTGCGCAGATATTGATCGCGTCACTTACCGGTAATCTGGGGCGCGCCGGCGGCGGCTGGCGCAGTCTCGGCTTCTTTCTGCCGGAAGGTTTCGGGCTGCTGGCGATGCAGGAGCAACTCGACCTGTTCCATCTCGGCGTGGTCGCCACGCGCGCGAAGGTGTGGCCGGCCGAGCCGGAAGCAGACTTCGCGCGCTACTTCGTGCCGGGAACTGTGTGGCATGCCGTCCACGGCGGCCTCGACGCCGTCTCCTGCGATCCGCGCTACGGCGACGCGAGCACGCAGCGGCCGGTGGCAGAATACCTGAAGGAAGCTCTCGACAAGGGCTGGTTCAAATTGTACCCGGCGCCGGGCAAGAACCCTCGCATATTGCTTTCGATCTTCGGCAACGTGCTTCGCCACTCACGCCAGAACGAGCGCCTGCGCGAGACGCTGCTCGGCAAGGCCAAGCTGTTCGTCAACGTGGACTTCCGGATGAGCGAAACCGGGCGCTGGGCCGACATCATCCTGCCTGCGGCCTTCTGGTACGAGAAGATCGACCTGAAGTACCTCGCCTCCCCTGTCCCGTATCTCCATCTCGGCGACCGGGCTACGCCGCCTCTCGACGAGGCCAGGCCCGAATGGGAGATATTCACACTTCTGTCGGCGGCGGTCGCCCGCGAGGCGCGGCGTCGCGATCTCGCCCCATACCCTGACATCGTGGAAAACATCCGTGATGCACGGCGTCTCGACGACGCATTCAGCGACAGTGGACGCTTCAGCGCGACCGACGAAGAAAAGGCGATGGAGTTCGTGCTCAACTACTCGGCGGTGTCCGCCAAGACCTCGCTGGCGGGATTGCGCGAAGCGGGCGCGGTCCGTTTCGCGAGTACCGGAACGCCCGGGAGCCTCGCCGGTTACTACAGCGACTACAGCGAGAACGAGCCACTCGTCCCGCTGCGCTGGTTCGTCGAGAAGAAACAACCGTGGCCGACGCTGACCGGACGGCAGCAGTTCTATGTCGACCACCCGTGGTTCCTCGAGTGTGGCGAAGCGCTGCCTACCTACAAGCCGCCGCCTGGTGCGGACGGCTCGTACCCGCTGGTTCTCAGCGGCGGCCACACCCGCTGGAGCATTCACTCGCAGTGGCGCGATCAAGCCCCGATCCTGCGCCTGCAACGCGGCGAACCGGTAGCCTACGTAAGCGTCGAAGATGCGGAACTACGCAACATCAAGGACCACGACCTTGTTCGGGTTCGCAACGACCTTGGTGCTTTTCTCCTGCGTGCCAAGGTGGCCTCGTACGTTCGGCCAGGCGAGGTGATCGTCTACCACGCGTGGGAGCCCTACCAATTCCGCAAGGGTCTGAGTGATCAGTCGATCATGCCCACCCCTCTGAAGGCGACAAGCCTGGTCGGCAACTATGGGCAACTGCACTGGAACGTCGGACACTGGGAACCTAACCAGGTAGACAGGGACACGAGGGTCGAACTGGAACTGGCCTGAACCGGCTCGATTACTGACGACCACAGTCACGCGGCGAGTGAGCCGCCGCCCCGCGTCGGCGCTCCTGCCGCGCGCGATATTTCAGTGGGCCGCGGCCGGCGTCGCCGCAGCGTTGTCGAGGTCGCGCAGTTCCTGTGCCCAACGCGCCGCCGAGTTGCGGTCGCCGGCCTGCGCGGAGAACTCCGTGAGGGCAGCCAGAATGTCGCGCTCGCCGGTGAAGCGCTGGTGGGCTCGCTCGAGCACCGCGAGCGCCATGGCATACTGACCTGTGCTGTCGAGTGCCACCGCGTACACGTAAGCGTAGCGCGGCGACTGCGGGTTCTGCTCGACGGCCTTGCCCAACTCGGCGATCGCCTCGCCGCTGCGGCCGAGCCGCACCAGCACCAGCCCGAGCGCGTGATGCACGTCGGCGTTGTCCGGTGCCTGGCGAAGAACGCGCTCACAGTCGGAGTCCCGCCCCTGCTCACGGTAGAGGTCGGCCAGGTTGACGTAAGAAGGTATGAACGACGGCTGCTTGTCGATGGCGCGGCGATAGTCGGCTTCGGCGCGTTCGAAGTTTCCCAGGCGCACCTCGAGTGACCCGAGATTAGTCCACGACTCGGCGCGATCCGCGTTGAAAGCCTGAGCCTGGCGGTACTCGGCCACCGCACGTTCGAAGGTCGCACGCTGCTCGGCAGTCAGTGACACCGCCGCGTCCGCACCCGCCAGCGAGTTGACCGCTTCGAGGCGAACCGCGCGGATCGGGTCGCTGAGCAAAGGCCCGCCGACCTGCCAGCGTCGCGGCGGCTCCCAGTCCATCAGCAGCGAAGCGGCAGCCCGGCGCACCAACGGATCGGGATCCTGCAACGAGCGCTCGATCAGTTCAGTCAACGGACCTGAAGCATTCGCGAGAAGGCTCAGTGCCGTGGCGCGAACTATCGCCGGAAACGAGCGGTCGGCAATCACCTCTGCGAGCAGACGGTTCGCTCCGGCCTCGCGACGGCGTCCGGCATCGAGTGCCGCAGCGTAGCGCGGACCGCGCAGACGCGCAGGACCGTACCACTTGACGACAGCATCGGCCGCCCACTGGGCCTTGCGATCCTGGTGACAGCCCGAGTCGGTGCAGGTGTTGGGCGTGCCGAGCGCCACCGACAGATCCGGACGCGGAATGCGGAAACTGTGATCATGACGCTTGTGCACCACCATGTAGGTGCGCGTCGGCATGTGACATTGCACGCAGCGGGCGGCATCGGTGCCGGCCTGGTGATGATGGTGCGACGGCGTGTCGAAGTACTGGGGCCGGTGGCAGGTCGCGCACACCGCGTTGCCGTCCGCGCGCAGCCTGGCGCTGTGCGGGTCGTGACAGTCGGTACAGACGACGCCGCGTTCGTGCATGCGGCTCTGCAGGAAAGAACCGTACTCGAACACCTCGTCGAGAATCTGGCCGTCGGCGTAGTAGAGCCCCTCGTCCAGAAGCGCGACGATGTGGGTCTGGCCGAACGGCTGGTCCTGACGGTAGTCGTCGCTGATCTGCGCGCGCCGGGTGTGGCAACGCCCGCACACGATCTGCGAGCGCGGATCCCTGGCGGCGCTCAGATTGGCGATCGGAGCGTTGCCTTCGAACACCCAGGCGCCGCCGCGCGCCGCCAGATCGACGATCAGACCGCGCGCGGCATCGCTCGACTGCTTCCCCTCCTTGACGCGACGACCCCATTCGACGTGGCCGGAACCGGGACCGTGGCACGCTTCACACGAAACGTTCACCTGCGCCGACGTGGTCTCGAAGCTGTCGCTCTCGGCGCGGTAGTTTTTCCTGACGTTGGTGGAATGACACTCCGAGCACATGAAATTCCAGTTCTGGGCCGCACCTGTCCAGTGCAGCACGTCGCGAAACTCGACTTTTTCGTCGGGGTAGAGATGAAACCATCGTTGGCCGCCCGCGCTCTTCGGGCGGGTGTCCCAACAGATGCCGAGGGCTTGCAGACGCCCACCCGGGAACTCGATCAAATACTGCTGCAGAGGATCGACCCCGAACGTGTAGGCGATGCGGTAATCGTGCAACTGCCCGTCGGGACCGTCGGTGCGAACGAAGTAGGCGCCGTCCTTGCGTGAGAAGGTCGACGTGGTGCCGTTGTACGTGAACTCGGCGTTGTCGAAGTTGCCGAGCACGGCGCCGGAGTCGGCCGGCTGCATGGCGCGATCGTGATGCGAACCGGCGAACGAGTCGCTGGCGGCCTGGTGGCACGGCACGCAGGCCTGACCTCCGACGTAGTTCGGCGACACATCGGCGGCCGCTGGTGCTGCGTTCTGGCCCGCGGTCTCCGCCGCACTGGCCGCGACGCCCGTCGCGATCATCGCGGCCGCGGCCGCACCTGCGATGCCGAACAAAGCGCGACCGCGCCTGGCAGCGACGTAGTCGGCAGTTGTGTCGTCGAAGTTACGGTGGGCAAGCATGAACAATTCCTGAAGTCCGGCCGGATCTTCGCGGCGTCTTACTCGTTCTTCGCTTCGATCGGCTCGGCGATGAAGCGGTACCCGACCCACGGCTCAGTGACGATATAACGCGGCCTGGCCGGCTCGGGCTCGAGTTTCTTGCGCAGTGCACTGACGTGCACGCGCACCGCGTCGGGCGTGACGGCCTGGTCGGGTTCCCACACTTTGGCGAGGATCTTCTGCACCGAAACTGGCCGCCCGGCGCTGGTGGCCAGCAGTTCCAGGATCGCGAACTCGCGCGGCGTCAGATGCACTTCGCGCTTGCCCTGCACTACCAGACGCCGCTCGGCGTCGATCAACAGGTCGGGAAAAACCAGCACCGGATGTTCGGGGGCAACGCGGCGAAGCTGGGTGCGCACACGCGCGAGCAACTCGGGAAGAGAAACCGGCTTGGTAACGTAGTCGTCGGCGCCGAGGTCAAGAGCGCGGATCTTGTCCGACTCGCCACCGCGCACCGACAGCACGATGATCGGAGTTCGCAGGCGCCGCCTCAACGTCGCTATCAACGCGAAGCCGTCCATTTCCGGCATCGCCAGGTCGGTGACGATGACGTCCGGAGAAAACATCTCCACGCTCTCCACGGCTTCGCTGCCGTCTCTTGCCGTGCGCGCATCGTACCCCGCCGCGATGAGTTCGGCGCCGAGCACACGACGAATTGCAGGATCGTCATCAACGACGAGTACCGTACCGGCGCGACTCACGATGAGGCCTCCAGCACCGCGGCCGGAAGACACACCCAAGCCGCGACGCCACCACCGCGTCGCGACTGCAACGAGACGCTGCCGCCGCTGGCCAACGCAAAACGCCGCGCGATCTCCAGACCGAGCCCGCGCGGAAGCACGTCGTTCAACGCGATTTCGCTGCCGGCCGCGACGCCCGCCATCCCGCGACCGTGATCGAGCACACCGAGTCTCACCGTGTCCGCGGTCGAAGTCGCCACCAGTTCGATCGACACGCCTTCGGGCGAGGCGCGGTCGGCGTTCTCGAGAAGGTTGACGATGATCTCCAGGGCCAGCGAAGGGTCGGCGTAGACATCAGCACAATCGGCATCGATCCGGACCTCAAGCGGCCTGCCGGGCAGCGGCAGGCTTTCCCTGGCCTGACGAAACAGATCCGCAGCGGGTACAGGCTCAGGCCGCGGCGCGATGTTGCCGGCTTCCAGACGACCCATGGCCAGCAGGCCCTCGATCCTGCGACGCAGACGCAAGACCTCGGCCTCGAGTTCGACAACACCATCGTAGGCCTCGGCTCCGGCCAGCTTCCGCTTGAGCGCCCCTACCTGAAAGCCGATCGCGGTAAGCGGCGTCGACAAGTCGTGAGAAACCGCGCCGAGCAACGCGCTCTTCAGAGCTTCGCTTTCCTTGAGGGCTTCCATGTGGGCCTGCTCGCGCAGCAACTTCTCTCGTTCCAGCGCCAGTGTCAGCACCTTGGCTACCGACTCGACGGCGCTGCGCGTGGCGGGATTCCCAAGGCTCACCAATACGCCGACCGATTCGCCGCCGACCAGCAAGGGAACCAGCAGGTCACGATCCGATTCCTGCGACAGAGAAACGGCCTGCACGCAGGCTCGCGCCGCAACGGCTCTCTCGATCAGATTGGGAGGTGGCGCCTCGCCACTCCACGCCAGGACCAGTCCCTTGAGGTTCTCGTAGACGACGACTCCGGCTGAACGCGCCCCGGTGGCAAGCAGCGCCGTCGCCGCCGCCTCGGCCAGGAAGCGCTGCTCGTGCGCAGAGGCAAGCAGACCGACGCTGAGTTTGCTGACCGCTTCGACTTCGCGGGCGTGGGCCCGAGCGCGGCGCGCCTCCTCCTTGGCCTGCGCGACCAGGCGGCTGGCCAGACCTGCAACCGTCAGGAACGCCGCCAGTGCAGCCCAGTTGTCAGACGCAGCAATGTGAAAGGTGCCTACCGGCGGCAGGAAGTAGAAGTTGAAGCAGGCAGTGGCAGCGATCGAAGCGCAGACACCGGCGGTAAAACCACCTTCGGTAGCGGTAAACAGGACGACGATGAGGAACAGGAACCCGGCCGTCGACGGATTGGCGCCGGCAGCCTTAGCCACAGCAGTGGCCGCCAGCACCGCGAGAACGCCGCATCCAGAGCCCAGCAGACGCCTGAACAACACCTCCACGGCCACGAAGCTATCTAAACGCGAAGCGCTTTCCACCGGCCTTTAGAGTTTCCTTACGAACCCCTACGGACTTCTTCGACAACAGTGCCTCACACTGCGGCTTTTTCAGCCGTTCCCGTTTCCGGCAAGGTCACATGAGCACCACCGACAACCTCCAGCGCCCCGGCGCCGACGCATCTCCCGAGCCATTCAGCCGAAGGCTGCGTCGTCTCCTGATCGGCGCGCCGCGCGAAATCAACGACCCCGATATATTCCGCCACGTCTCGCTGGTGGCGTTTCTGGCCTGGGTAGGTCTGGGGGCCGACGGCCTGTCCTCTTCGGCCTACGGTCCCGAGGAGGCGTACAAGGCCCTCGGCCACCACGCCCACATGGCTCCGATACTGATCGCGATGACGACCTTCACCATCGCTGTCATCGCGTTCACATACTCGAACCTGATCCGCCACTTTCCCGGCGGCGGCGGCGGCTACCTGGTGGCGACTAAGCTGCTCGGCAAACGCGCCGGTGTGCTGTCGGGCTGCGCGCTTCTGGTCGACTACGTGCTGACCATCACGGTTTCTATCGCCAGTGCCTGCGACCAGCTCTGGTCACTGATGCCGCTGGAGTGGCAACGCTACAAGCTCGGCGCCGCCGTCGTGATCGTCTGCTGCCTCATTATCCTGAACCTTCGCGGCGTGCGCGAGTCGGTAAATTTCCTGGCGCCGATTTTCATCCTGTTTCTCATCACCCACGCGTTCATGATCGTCTACGTGGTAGTTCTGCACTTTACCGCGTTGCCGGAAATCGCGATCCACACCACGAACGAATTCCACTCGTCGGTCGACAAGCTCGGCTGGATCCCCGTGCTGATGCTGTTGCTGCGCGCCTACTCGCTGGGCGGCGGCACCTATACCGGCATCGAGGCGGTCTCCAACGGCGTGGCGACGCTTCGCGAACCCAAGGTGAGAACCGGGCGGCGCACGATGGTGCTGATGGCATTCTCGCTGGCGTTCACCGCCGGCGGCATCCTGCTCGGGTATCTGCTGACCGACACGAGACCGGTGGAAGGCCAGACGATGAACGCAGCGCTGTTCACCAACCTGTTCGGACATTGGGCCCTGATGGGCTTGCCGGTAGGATCATGGTTCATCGCCATCAGCCTCTTCGCTGAAGCGACCCTCCTGGTGGTAGGCGCCCAGGCCGGCTTCCTCGACGGCCCTCGCGTGCTCGCAAACATGGCAGTCGACTCGTGGATGCCACATCGCCTTGCCCAGCTGTCCGATCGTCTCGTGACCAAGAACGGCGTCTTCATCATGGGCGTGGCCGCGCTGGCGGCGCTGCTCTACACACGAGGAAGCATCGCCATCCTGGTCGTCATGTATTCGATCAACGTCTTCGTCACGTTCTCGCTGACCCAGCTCGGCATGGCTCGGCATTGGATACTCGAGCGTCACACAGAACCCCACTGGAAGAGCCAGCTGGGAATCCACACTCTCGGCTTCGTTCTGTGTTCCAGCATTCTCGTCGTTACGGTCTACGAAAAATTCGCCGAGGGAGGCTGGATCACCACGGTACTGACCGGCGCCGCCGTCGCACTCGCATTCGGTATCCGTCACAACTACCGGATCGTCGATCGGCAACTGAAACGCCTCGATGACCTGCTGCTCGCGTTGCCGATCGACCCCAAGGCCAGCGAACCCGAGACGCCGATCGACAAGACCGCGCCGACGGCGGTGATCTGCGTTGCGTCGTTCTCGGGCTTCGGACTCCACCAGATCCTGTCGATCGAAAAGCTTTTTCCCCGCCACTTCCGCAACATGGTCTTCGTGTCGGCTGCGGTGGTCGATTCGGGAAGCTTCAAGGGCACCCAGGAGATCACTTGCCTCAGACGCGACACCGAAGAGATGCTGAATAAGTACGTGAACTGGGCGCGCAGCCACGGCTGGCACGCGGATTGCCGAATGGAACTCGGAACCGAAGCAGTCCAGACCACCGAGCAGTTGTGCGGCGATCTGGCGGCGGAGTTTCCCGGAGCGATCTTTTTCACCGGCAAGCTGATCTTCGAACGCGAGAAATGGCACCACCCGTTCCTGCACAACGAAAGCGCCTACGCGATCCAACGTCGCCTCCAGTTCCGTGGGCTCCAGACCATCGTGCTGCCGATCCGTGTGCTCGAAACGGCGATGGCATAGACACGGCTGGCGATGAACCACAGCGCGCGGCTCGCTAACGCCGCGTGGTCTCGGGCCGGCGTTTCCTGGTGACGGCGCCGGCCTTGCGCGCTGGCCTGGCCGCCCCTGACTTTGCGCGCGGCGCCTTAACAACCGGCGCTGCCGAGGCACGTGGCTTTCCACTCCGCCCTTTGCTTGACGGCGTTGCAGCAACGCGCGGCTTTTGAACCGCCCTCTTTGCGCGCGGTCTGCCAGTCTCGACGTGCGGCGTCGGCGGCACTGCGTCGTCCTTGGGACACGCCGCCGTGATCGCGTTGGTGAAGGCGAAAGCCTGATACATCTCGGGATAGATCGCGGGCTTTCCGCTGGTCATCACCGCAGCGGCAAGATGGCGTTGCGGATCGGCCCAGGTGACGATGTTGGTGAAGCCGAGGTGTCCGAAAGCGTAGCGAGTGTCGAGACCGTAGAGACTCAGCCAGTCGCCGCCGAGCATGAATCCCATGCCGTAACGCAGCGGCACGCCGAGCGTGAAGTCGAGTTCGCCGTAGGACTGCTCGGCGGTGGCGCGCCAAACCGTCCGCGGTTCGAACACGCGCACACCGCCGAGTTCTCCGCCGTCGAGCAACAATTGATAGAACTGCGACATCTCGTCGGCGGTGCCGAAGAGGTTGGCCGACGGCAGTACGCCCATCACGAAGCGCGGATCGTTCGACGCGTCGATGGCCTGCTCGAAGTCGGTGCCGAGCACTCCGTGCAGGATGCTGCGCAGCGGCGGCACCAACGGGAACCCGGTGAAGTAGTTACGCGCGGTCTTGCCGATGTCGCGGCGCTTCACGCCGTAATTCATCCAGCGCCAGCCGAGCGGCTTGCACAGTTCCTCGTCGATCACGGTGCGGATGTTCTTGCCGGTCACGCAGCGCACGATCTCTCCGAGCAGGAAGCCGCCGGTGATGGCGTGGTAGGCCAGACGGCCGCCGGCTCTGGAGACCGGCCTGGCATCGCACAGCAGCGACACCGCGTTTCTGTTGGTGACGTCCTCGAGAAGCGACAGGTCCAGGGCTTCTTCGGGAAGCGTCGGAATGCCGGCCCGGTGTGTGAGCACGTGACGAATCGTCACTGATTCTTTTCCGTGACGGGCGAAGTCGGGAATGTACTCGCAGATCGGATCGTCGAGGTGCAGTTGGTGACGCTGGTCGAGCAGGTGGATGACCATCGCCGCCATCGGCTTGGAAGCGGAGTATGCGTTGAACGGAGTCTCGGGTGTCGCCAGAACCTTGGGTGCGTCGTCGCCGTCCTGCGGCCCTGCGCCGGCAGCGTGGCCGATCGCCCGCTTGAGTACGATCTGCCCGCGTACCCGCACGCAGACCGAAATCGCCGGGTGGATACCGGTGCCGTACCAACGCTGAGCGGCCGCCCAGATCGCATCCACGGCGGCCGGATCGACGCCGACTTCGCGCGGATCGATCTCTGCGTCGGCGTCGATCGTCTGCACCGACTCGAGGTCGCGCGGCACCGGCGCGCGGGTGACGACAGAAGGCACAAACCAAAGGTCCGAAAGTCCTAGCCCATACATTTGCGCACCTCGGCTACGCCTCGTAGCGGCCCTTGCCTCGGTAAACAACCGCGCTGCGCAGCGCAGCGGCAAAACGTTTCCCAAACCTGCACCGCGCCTGTACCTTGCCGGCGTTCGGACTCGGCCTCACCCGGAAGCAACAAGATGCGTGTCGGACCTCTGGCCAGCGCGGTATTAGCCGTGAGCGTGATGCTCAGCGCTGGCCTTGACGCGCGCGCCGGCGCGGTGCCGCGGTACATCCGGACCTACGAAAGTGTCACGGCCGCCTTTGCCAGAAGCGGCGGCCCCGGGACGGCGATCGTTGCGGCCTCGCTGACTGCGCTGGGCGAGCGCTTCGACCTGATCCTCGAGCCCTCAACCATCCTCGCCGACAACGCCACGACGATCCTGGTAGACAACTCCGGAAGCCACCAGGCTCCCGCGCCAAAACAGTTATACAGCGGGCACTTGGCCGACGATGCTCAGGCGCAGGTTCGGGTCTCGATAGAGGCCGGTGCGCTCGACGGCTACGTGCGTCGCGGAGGTCTGACCTATTTCCTCGAACCGCTGTCGCGCTACCTGCCGGACGCCGCGGGCCGCACCCTGGTCTATCGGGAAAGCGACCTCGATCCGTCTGCGCTCCCCGCCGTCTCATGCGCCACCGAGGAGCGAGCAGCGCACCCCGGCAACGGCGCAACGGCGCGCGGCGCAATCGCGATGCCGCCTCGCCAACGCGGAAGCGGTCTTGGACTCCTCCAACTCACGCTGGTAGCCGACTTCGCGATGTACAGGCTCCACGGGGCCGCCACCGCCGACTACATGCTCGGCATCATCAACCAGGTCGACGGTTTCTACGTCACGAACCTGGGCGTCACCCTGCAAGTGGTGGCCACCGTGATTTACACCAGCCAGGGGATCGAACCGTTCTCCGCCACCAGTGTGCCGGTAAATCTCCTGCAGGATCTGGCCGCCGCAAGGGCCGCGGGCGGCCTGCTGTCAGGCGGCGGCGCCACCCACCTGCTTACCGGTCGCGATCTGACCGGCTCGGTGATCGGCGTCGCCTACCTCGACTCCGTCTGCAACAGCTACCTGGGTGTCGGCCTCTCCCAGAACTTCGCACTCGACAATCACATGATGTCGCTGCTGGTCGGACACGAGATCGGACACAACCTCGGCGCTTCTCACGACGGCGTTGCCGCCTCTCCGTGTTCGGCCGCCGCTTACGGATTCGTGATGTGGCCTACGCTGGCAGCGGACGCAGCCGAGGAGTTCTCCGCGTGCAGCAGGAACTCGATCACGCCGGTTGTAGACGCCGCCCAATGCATCACGGCCATCGCCGCGGTGGGCTGCGGCAACGGCGTCGTGGATCCTGGAGAAGAGTGCGACGACGGCAACGACACACCGGGCGACTGTTGCCGAAATGATTGCCTGTTCGACTCGCTCGGAACGCAGTGCAGCGACGACGCTGACCGGTGTACCGACGACACTTGCGACGGCGCCGGTTATTGCCGCCACCTGTTCAACACGGCTCCGTGCGACGACGGTGACATCTGCACCTACGACGGCATCTGTTCATCGGGGAGTTGCCTGCCTCAGTTAAACTACCGGCCTCTGGACAAGCTCAGGCTGAGGGCCACCGTACGTCCCGACATCGGCAACGACGGAATGATCGTAAGCGCCGGCATTTTTGTCGACGGGCTTTCGAGCCCGCCCACCATCGGTGGCGCCTCGATCAGAGTAAGCGACGCCGCCGGCGCGATACTCTACCAGGCGACGGCGCCGGCCACGTTATGGAAAGACGCGACGGGACTCGGCGCGAGTTTCGTATTCCGCTCCAATGACCAATCGGCGCGACAGACCAACGGCCTTGCTTCGATGTCGGTCAAGTACCAACCGCCGCCGGGAGTGACCAGGATCAAGGCCAAGGTGGCAAGAGCCGACCTGTCGCTGCTTCAAGGACAGAGCGCGCTCAGCGTGCGCGTGCAGATCGGAGACGAGGTGCTGGGCGACTGCGGGCAAGTGCTTGTGTCGGCCTGCCGCACGCAAGGCGCCTCACTGGCCTGCCGCTAGTGCAGAGCCCGCAACTGACGCTCAGACCCGCCGCGCCGCACATGTTCGCTGTCCTTGCGATGCTGCTCTAGCTAAAGGGGCGGATGCCTCGCAACAAACCCTCGTCCAAGACCACCGCCGGCACACTGGCCTCCCGTGCCGACAAGTACGATCTATACATCCAGTCAGTGCAGTCACCCGACGTCGAAGTAGCCTTCTTCGACCGGGCCTTCCGCAACCACTACGGGCGCCGCCCGCAGGTACTGCGAGAGGACTTCTGCGGCACCGCGCTGGTCTGCTACGAGTGGGTCAAGAGCCGCTCGGACCGCAGCGCCATCGGCGTCGACCTCGACCCGGAGCCGCTCGAATGGGGCCGCCGCAAGCTGATGCCGAAGCTCAAGGCCGGGGCCGCTGACCGCCTGCGTCTGATCGAAGGTGACGTGCGCACCACGCGCGCCAAGGCCGACATCATCTCCGCCCAGAACTTCTCGTATTTTTGTTTCGAGACCCGCCGGGAACTCAGGGATTACTTCATCCACGCCCGGCGCCATCTCGGCGACGAGGGCCTGCTGGTGCTCGATGCCCTGGGCGGCTCCGAAGTGATGGAAGACGACCGTGAGGAAACCACGTCGTTTCGCGGTTTCAAGTACGTGTGGAGCCAGCTCGACTTCGATCCCGTCAGTCATCACTGCAAGTACGCGATCCACTTCCGCTTCAAGGACGGCTCGGAGCTGAAGAACGCCTTCCGCTACGAGTGGAGGCTGTGGACGCTGCCGGAGTTGCGCGAACTGCTGCTCGAAGCCGGGTTCAGCGGCGCCGACGTCTACTGGGAAGGCACCGACCGCAAGACCGGTGACGGCAACGGGGTCTATCGCAAACGCGAACGCGGCGACGCCGATCCGGCGTGGATAGTGTATCTGGTCGCCTGGAAGTAGAACCCCCGGCATGACCAGGCACAGCGGCAAAATCGCGCTTCTCGCCGCGCTTGTCGTTGCGGCCCTGACCGGCGTTGGGGCGTGGCCGGCGCAGGGCGCGGGGGCAGCGGCGGCGCAGACCGCGCCGCTGCTGCGCGTCGGGACCTCGGGAGACTACACTCCGTTCAGCCTGCTGACACCGGCCGACGATGCCGCCACCGGAGCCGGCAACTACAGCGGCCTCGACATCGAAGTTGCCCGCCGCTTCGCGAACGACCGCGGCTACAGCCTCGAGTTCGTGCCCTTCAAGTGGCCGGATCTCGCGCACGACCTGGCGGCCGGCCGTTTCGACGTTGCCATGAGCGGAGTCACCATGCGTGGCGACCGCTCGGTGATCGGACGCTTCACGATACCGGTAGTCGCCTCGTATGCCGTCGCGCTTTCCTGGAGCGGCGCCCACGCAACATCCATAGGGCAACTGAACCGCCGTGATCGCCGCATCGCCGTCAACGCCGGCGGCTACCTCGAAGGCGTGGCGCGCAAGGTGTTCCCCGCTGCGCAGATCATCGCTCTGCCCAACAACGATGCGGTGCACATGGCATTGCTGGACCGCTGGACCGACGCAGTGGTGACCGACAACCTCGAAGAAAAACAGTGGGCCGCAGGCGCCGCAGACGTGGTTCGCATCGGGCCGCTCAGCGACGATCGCAAAGCCTACCTGGTTCGTGCCGATCGCGAAGACCTCGCCGCCGAACTCGACACCTGGCTGCTCGCTCACGAACACGACGGTACGCTGGCCCGCCTGCGGGCCGGCATCACCGGCGAGGCCGGCGGCGCGCCCGTGTCCGCGCCGCTTCCCGCACTGATCAACGCCATCGTCGAACGTATGTCGATCATGCCGCTGGTGTGGGCCGCCAAAGACAAGGCGGCGCTGCCCGTACAGGACAGCGCGCAGGAACAGCGGGTCCTCGACGCCGCGGTGGCCGCGGTGACTGCGGCCGCCAAAGCGGCGTCACGTCCGCCTCCCGACCCCGAACCGGTGCGCACGCTCTTTCGCGCGATGATCGAAGCCGGCAAGGAAATCCAGCAGCGCCTGGCCGACCGCCGATATGCGCAGGAGCAACAGGCCAGACAACGCAAGGACGCGCGAAGCGCTACGTCGCAGTCCGGCTCCGCGGTGGAGTCGCCGAACACAGCCGGAGCCGAAATCGAAATCGACGCGCAGAAGACAGCCACTGCGCTCTTCGACCTCGACACCCAGATCCGGCCCGCCATCGCGCACATCACCGTCAAGCTCGCGCGCTTGCTCGTCGCACTCGACACACCGCTGACCAGCGAAGCGGTGCAGAGGCCTTTGTCGGCGGCCCTTGCCGGTCAGCGTCTGCGAACCGGCCACACCGAAGAAATGTCCAGCAGTATCGCGGCGCTGTCGGTCGCCAACTCGGCTAACCGTCGCGACTGACTCCGCGCACCGTCGCAGAGCGCAGGCCTTTCACGCGTGAGGCACGGCGCGCGAACCTCTCAATCCCTTTCTCTTCCAGCGGCCGCCGCGAAACGCGATGCCCAGCCACACCGCGCGTGCGCCGTGATCGAAGAGCAACGCCGACCACACCCAGATCAGCGACATGTGATGAGCGGCGATGAAGGTCGCCACAGGCACGCGAAATCCCCAGTTGCCGACCGCCGCCGCGAGCAGCGGAGTCCACGTGTCGCCCGCGCCTCGGTGGGCGCCGCCGAGCGTGAAGTGCACCTGCATCATCGGCTGCGCAAGAGCCAATATCAGCATGAACGGGCCGAGGGCTTCGATGGTCGCGGCGTCGTTGGTGAACAGGCGCGCGAGCGGCTCGCGTGCGACGCCGCCGACGAAACCGAGCACGACAGCCGCCACCAGCGCGATGCGCGCTGCCATCCAACCGGTACGCTCGGCGCCATCGCCGTCTCCGGCGCCGAGCGACTGACCGATCAGGGTGGCCGCGGCAGCGCCGAAACCGGTGCCGGGAATCCACGAGAAGGCCAGGATACGGACCCCGACGGTATAGGCCGCGATCGCAACCGTGCCGTAGCCGCCGAGCACGGCAAAGTAGCCGAGCAGCGCCATGTTGAGCACCACGCGCTCGCCGACTCCGGGCATCGCAACCTTGATGACGTCCCAGAGCATGCCGCGCGCGGCCGCAAAATCGGCGGCGCGCAGCGCCACTGCTCCGCCCGCGTCGCGGTGGCGGATCACCCAGACGAAAAGCGAGACGGCCACCACCTGTGACACCACCGTCGCGATCCCTGCACCGATGATGCCGAGACGCGGCGCACCCAGCAGGCCGAAGATCAGCAATACGTTGAGTGCGACCTTGACCACGGTCACCAGGAAAGCGATGCGCATCGGCGTCGAGGTGTCGCGATCGGCCCTGAGGCCGTGTTCGAGCGTCAGTGACACTGCCAGCAGCAACGACGAAACGAACAGCAACCGCATGTACGGTATCGTCAGCTCCGCGACTTCGGGGGACGCATTGAGCCACGCAAGCACCGCACGCGGAGCCACCAGCACCACCGATGCGACAACGCCCGCGGTCAGCACCGCCGCACCCAGTGACGCAGCCAACGCCGCGCGGGCCCGGGCATGGTCACCGCCGCCGATCGCGCGTGCCATCAGCGCCACGCAGGCGAAGCCGACCGCGAACAGCGCCGACTGCGACATGAAGTAGAGCTGCGTGGCGTAGCCGACGGCAGCGACGTCGATGGCGCCGAGGCGGCCTACCATCGCGATGTCGACGAGACCGACGAAGCTTACCAGCACCTGCGAGAGCATGATCGGAAGAGCCAGATGCCAGATCTCGCGACCGCGGGCATTGGCAAAACCGCTCACCCGGCGCAGGAAACGGACGGTGGCCGCCGCCGCCAGGCCGGCGCCCGGAAGAGCCGCGGCCACTTCGGCATCAGGCGCCTCGGCCAGGGCGTCGACGAGGTCGAAGTCGCTCTCGCCCTGATCCTCCAAGTAACCGCCTCGCGAGGACGGACCACGCGCCGGCGAGGCCGCGGCCGTCGATCCGTCACCAGAGTCGTTCCCGTTCTTCGGTTGTTTGCGCTGGTCGGCCGACATGAAGCGGCGGACGCTAGCGCGCGAAAGCCCCCGACTCCACCGCCGCCGGCATCGAGCAGCAGCGAAGAACACACGCACGATCGCGCTGCCTATGTCCCTCCAAGCGCGGAACTACGCCGGCAGCGGCGACGCTGCCGTTCAAGCCTGTCAGTCAGCACACGCCGTCAGTGAAAAGCGTAACTCGCGGCGGACTGCTCGCGATCACTGATCCTCGAACAGACTGCCGGCTCGCCAATCGTCCTGCCCGCCTACGTCGTGATAGCTGCCCCCGCTGATTGACGAATCATCTCCGCTGGCGGTGTTTTCGTAACCGCCGGTCACAGAGGCTCTTTCCCCATTGGCAACGTTGCTGCCGCCGCCGCTGACCGACGAGTCCAGTCCACTGGCGAAATTGTATCTTCCGCCGCTGACCGAGGCGGTCATGGCGCCCGCTTCGTTCTGATAGCCGCCGCCGACCGAAGAACACCAATCACTGGCGAGGTTCTCGTTTCCCCCGCTCACGCTCGCCATCGGTCCGGAAATTACGTTGTCCAAGCCCGCGACCAGTCCGCCGTAACTCGAATAGCCGTTCCCCATGCCGACGACGATGTTGTGCGAACCGCTGCGAGCCTGCGGCGGGTCAAGCGGGTGTTCATTGTAACCGACGATGAGATTACCGAGACCGTTCGGAGGACCGTCCGTGTCTCCGCTGCCGTCGACGATCTGGAGGTTGAGTCCCGTCACCACCAGGTTGCTGCCGACCTTCGAGACCTCGGCCAGCAACGCTTCGAGAGCGGCGATGCGCGTTTCCAGTGCTGCACATTGATCCGTGCATACAAGCTGGACGTTGGGCTGGCCTACCGCTTTCCTGAGCACCATGAGCGCGTCGGATGCCCTCACTTCATTGTCGCCGGTAACGTCACCGCAGACCTGCGCGGAAGCGTGAGCGGCCAGCCCCAAAGTGATAGCCACCGCAGCGGCAACCGCCGCCGCGCGTCGAATGGATGTCAGGTTCGTATTCATCGAAATCCTCTCCTTCAGATCATGGCGTCGATCGCCGTCGGGACGGAACCGTAGCACGGCCTCGACCGTGAACAATAAACGTCGGATGAATCCACTGCCAGGCGCCGCCGCACGGCCTTGGACCGCGAGACTTGCGAACTTCAAACCAGTACCCACTGCGTATCTTCGTGACGTACGCGTCCCAGCTTCACCATGCGTCGCAGGTGGGCCTCGACCGACACGCCGGCGGCGCCGTAAAGAAACTCGGGCACATCGACGTAGATGCGGCGCACGAGTCCATCTGTCCTGGTCAAGCCGGCACGCAGACCTTCGAGAATCTGTTCGTCACGCAGCGCGCGGTGAGCCAGGTATTCGGAAATCTTCCTCTGCGGATCCTCGATGACCGGACCGTGAGCCGGAAAGATGCGTTCGGCATCGAGTTCGAGCAGGCGCCGCAGCGATGCGAGATAATCGTCGAGGTCACCGTCGGGAGGAATCACCGTGGTGCCGGCGCCGAGCACCATGTCGCCCGAAAACAGCGTTCTGTCTTCGCGCATGAAGAAGCACAGGTGATCGCCCGCGTGACCGGGAGTCCAGATCGCTTCGAGCGTGGCGCCTTCGGTTTCGACGACGGCGCCGTGGCCCAGTTTCTTCACTTCGATTCCGAGGTCGTTGCGCTCAAGCGGCATCTTTTCGACCGCGAGCGCGCCGAAGCGGGCGCGCACCTGCTCGACCCCGCCGATGTGATCGGGGTGGGCATGGGTGATGACGATGCGATCGAGTTCAGCGCCGTCGCAGTCCTGCTTCAACGCGAGTTCGAGCAGATCGTCGTAGCCGCCGGCGCCCTGACCGGCATCGAGCAGCAGACGGCGGCGGCCTTTACCGACAACGAAGGTATTGGTGCCGGGGCCGGCGAACACGCCCGGGTTGAGACCGAGGACTGCGGTCACACGCTCGGACCAGCGGGCTTTGTCGGGCATCCCCATTCCGAGCATCGACGACGTGACGACGCGCGTGGCCTTGCCGCCGGCATCGCCGCTCGCGGCTGCACCGGCCGCGGCCTTGGTGATCGAGTCTGCGTCGCTCACGCTCACACCTCTTCCTCATCTGCCGGGATGGCCGGCCTCACCTTGAATACTCGTTCCTTGCGGATCGAAACGGTGCCCCGCTCGGCGCCGCGCGGCTTGGTCACGTTGACGGCAAGAGTTCCCGTCACCGGCACCACGCCACCGCCTCGCGCCTTGCTGTGCCAGGCCGCGACCGCGGCGGCAGCTTCGAGGGCCGCGCGGTCGGGTTCACCGCCGTCACCGACCTGAAGCACCACGTGCGAGCCGGGCATACCACGCACGTGGAACCACCAATCGACCGGCCGTGCGAGTTTCAGTGACAGGTAGTCGTTGTCGGCGTCGGTGCGCCCGGCAAGAACCGTCCAGCCTCCCGCGATCTTGTATTCGTGCCAGCGCGCGCCCATCGCGGTTGCTCGTCCATC
Source organism: uncultured bacterium (assembly GCA_903893315.1). Lineage (GTDB taxonomy): Bacteria > Desulfobacterota > Binatia > UBA1149 > CAITLU01 > CAITLU01. Next base: position 70,860 of record CAITLU010000008.1, on the reverse strand, counting down.
CTCGTCGGTATCGGTCGCCGCGCCGCGCCTCGCCACAACGCGCCGGCCCGGAAGCTCGTTCAGAATTCGAAAGTGAGACCCTCGGGACCGGCCTTGACGGTCACGGTGCCGCCCTTGGACAGATTCCCGAAAAGAATTTCGTGGCTCAGGCGATGCGAGATCTCGGCCTCGATCAGACGCCGGATCGGCCGCGCCCCGAACTTTTCGTCGTAGCCCTTGCGAGCCAGCCAGATCCTGGCCGTCTCGTCGAGAACCAGTTCGACACCGCGGGGTTTGAGGCGAGCCTCCAACTCGGCGACCATCTTCTCGACGATCTGTTCGGCAATCGAGGTACCAAGAGAGCGGAACTGGATCACCGCCGTCAGGCGGTTGCGGAACTCGGGATTGAAAGCCTTCTCTATGGCCTTGTCACTCTTGCCGGCAGGGTCGGCCTTCTGCTCGAAGCCGATGGCGTTGGCCATGCCCTCACGCGCACCCGTGTTGGTCGTCATGATAACGATGACGTTGCGGAAATCGGTTTTGCGGCCGTTGTTATCCGTCAACGTCGCGTAGTCCATGATCTGAAGCAGGATGTTGTCGACGTCCGAATGGGCCTTCTCTATCTCGTCGAGCAGCAGCACCGCGTGCGGAGTGCGATGTATCGTCTCGGTCAGTTGCCCGCCCTGGTCGAACCCGACGTAGCCGGGAGGCGATCCGATCAAACGCGACACCGAATGCTTCTCCATGTACTCGCTCATGTCGAAGCGTACGAAGCCGATGTCGAGAGCCGCGGCCAGTTGCTTGGCGAGTTCGGTCTTACCTACTCCGGTAGGTCCGGCGAACAGGAAGCTGCCGATCGGCTTGTCGGGTTCGCCGAGTCCGGCGCGCGCCAGTTGTATGGCCGCGACCACCTGCTCAACGGCCTTGTCCTGCCCATAGATGAGCAACTTCAAATCGCGTGCGAGCGTCTCGAGTCTCTTCTTGTCGTCGACCTTCACGTTGCGCGTGGGAACTTTCGCAATACGCGACACCACGCTTTCGATGTCGCGGGTGGTGACACGCGGACGACGCTTGTCGCCCTCGGCTGCCTCGCCCGCCGCGGCGTCAGTCGTTTTCCTGACAGACTCCGCGTTCTTGCCGGCGCGCAGCTTCACCTCGGCGCCGGCCTCGTCCATCACGTCGATGGCCTTGTCCGGAAGAAAGCGATCGTTGATGTGCTTGGCCGCAAGCTCCACCGACGCCCTGACGGCACCGGCCGTGTACGCGACGCCGTGAAAGTCCTCGTAGCGCGGCTGCAAACCCTTGAGGATATCGACTGATTCCTCGACGGACGGTTCGCCGACGTCAACCTTCTGGAAACGTCGCGACAGCGCGTGGTCCTTCTCGAAAACCTGACGGTACTCTTTGTAGGTGGTGGTGCCGATGCACTTGATCTCGCCGTTGGCGAGCGCCGGCTTGAGCATGTTGGAGGCGTCCATCGCCCCGCCCGACACCGCACCGGCACCGATGATGTTGTGGATTTCGTCGATGAAAAGGATGCGGTGATCGCGATCGGCCCGGATCGCGTCGATGACGGCCTTGAGCCGCTCTTCGAAATCGCCGCGGTAACGCGTGCCGGCCAGCAGACCGCCGATGTCCAACGCGTAGATCGTCACGCCCTTCAGATACTCCGGCACCTCGCCCTGGTGGATCTTCAGAGCCAGCCCCTCGACGATGGCGGTCTTGCCGACACCCGCGTCGCCGACGAAGACAGGGTTGTTCTTGCGGCGGCGCGCCAGGATGTGGACTGTGCGCTCGAGTTCACTCTGCCTGCCGATCAGCGGATCGATGCGACCATCGGCGGCTTTCTTGTTGAGGTTGCTGCAGTACGCTTCGAGCGGATCGCCGGCGCGCGCAGTCGCGGCATCGTCATCGGCCTCGCTCTGCGCGCCTGCGCCGCCGGTGGAACCTTCGAAGGCGAGACCGCGCGGTCCGACCTTGGAGACCTTGTGGGAAATGAAACGTAAGACGTCCAGCCGAGAGATTCCCTGCTTGCCCAGGAAGTAGGCGGCATGAGACTCCTGATCGCGAAACAGCGCGGCCAGCACGTTACCACCGTCAATCTGCGACTTGCCCGACGACTGCACATGCGAGGCCGCGAGTTGAAGGACGAACTGACAACCGATCGTGTAGCTTGGATCGGGAGTGCCGCCGTCGGGTCCGCTGATGTCTTCCGGATAGATCGGCATGTTGGTAGTCAGAAACACGTCGACTTCGCGGCGTAGCCCTTCCACATCGGCCCCGCAGTGGAGCAGGATGTCGGACGCGACCTGGTCGGAAGTAAGAGCGAACAGCAGGTGTTCCGGGGCCACGAATTCGTGGCGGCCGGACTTGGCACGATCGACGGCGCGCTGAAGGGTCATCTCGAGCTCTTCGGAAATCAGCATCGGCTACCCTTCGCAGGCCTCGATCTCGCACTGGAGCGGATGCTCGTGCTCGCGGGCCAGCTGCTCGACCTGCAAAACCTTGGTACGAGCGACGTCGTGAGTGAAGACCCCGGCTATGCCGCGGCCCTCATTGTGGACTTGCAGTGTCAGCCGTGAGGCCTCGTCGGGCGTCTTGTAGAACACCCCTTGCAGTACCCAGATCACGAACTCCATCGGCGTGTAGTCGTCGTTCAGCAGCACCACCGCATACATCGGCGGGCGCTTGACGCGGGCCTTCTCCTGAACCAGGAGCTGACCCGGATCCATCTTGGCGGGAACTTTCGGTTCGGACATTGCGTCGATTCTAGTCAGGCAAGGGCCTCGGTCAACGCCTGCGGTGTCAATAACAACGCAGTGGGGTCGGAACAGCCGGCGACAAGAGTGGTATTTTCAACGCGCTGCCGGATGCGAGGCCGACGCTCACGGCCGGGAGCGCTCACTCTTGACCGGCGACACGCGGTTATAGGCTTCGATCAGCTTCAGGTTCTGTTCGCGCTCCAGATGCAGGAAATCGCCGATGGCACGGGCCCCGCCGGAGTCGGCGATCCAGTGGGCGCTGTAAGTGGGCCGGGCCGCGAAACCGCGGAGGAACTTGTGCTCACCCTGGGCCCCGGCCTCCACCAGAGCGATGCCCTGCTCGATCGCGTACTCGATCAGTCGCCAGTAGCAGCACTCGAAATGCAGAGAAGGATAGTTCCCCGTGGTTCCCCAGTAACGGCCGAACAGCGAGTTCTTACCGCGCACATTGAAGGTCCCGCCCACATAGCGAGTGCCGTCGTGGGCCAGCACCAGTACCAGACGGCGGCGAAACGTCAGAGCCAGTTGCGCGAACGTCGACCGGTTCAGGTAAGGCTGCGACCACTTGCGTTCGGTGGTGTCGGCATAGAAGCGCCACACCGCCTCGACGTGTTCGGGCTCGATCTGATCGCCGCACAGGAGTTCGATGCGAAGGCCCTGAGCCGCCACCTCGGCGCGCTCGTGCAGCACCTGCTTGCGCTTCTTGGAGCGTAAATCGGCAAGGTAGTCGTCAAAACGGCGATAGTCGCGGTTTTCCCAGTGGTACTGATGCGTGATGCGCGAGAGAAAGCCGCGCGAAACCAGCAGGTCGTGCTCGGCCTTGCGTGCAAACAGCACGTGAACACCTGAAAGACCCAAGGCCGCGCCGACTCGCGGCAGCGCTTCGAGCATCTCGCCGGCGCCTTCGGCGAAGTTCACGCCGGGCGCGACAAGTATCCGAGCCCCAGTAACCGGTGTGAACGGCACCGCCACCACGCCCTTGGGATAGTAGGCGATGCCGGCCCTGGCGTAGGCCTCGGCCCAACCTTGGTCGAAGATGTACTCGCCGTAGGAATCGGAACGGACGTAGAGAGGCAACGCGCCTTGTAGCCGCGAGCAGTCGCCGTCCTCGCCCCACAGGGTCAGATAGCTGGGCTGCCAGGTGGTGCCGGGACCGACCACGGCGCTGTCCTCGAGCGCACGCAGAAACTCATACTCGACGAACGGGTCGTCCGGGCCGACCATCGAGTTCCAGGCTCCGGCGTCGATGGTCTCGAGTGAAGGCAGCAGCCGGACGCGCCCGCGCTCAGACATGGCGGCTCGGCAAGTCGCGGGAAAGTTGTTCAATACTGCTCATGGGGTGACGAATAACTCAGTGTTCCCGGCTACGTATCGCGTTACCTATACGGGTTTGGTTGGAGCGTCGATTTGGCGTAGACCCGCGCCCGATGCCAACTTCCGACAGCGCGCCCGGCTCGCACCAGAAGCCGACCCGAAGTCCTTCCCATCATGCCTGATACCATCGAGGACCGGATCGGCGATCGGTCGGAACTGAAGTTCCCGTTCCCTGACGGCGGCTGCTTCGGCTGCTCGGCGACGAACCCTGACGGCCTGCACCTGCGTTTCCGCCAACACGGAAGCGAAATACGCGGGACCTACCGCATCGCAGATCGCTTCCACGGCGCCCCCGGCCTCGCTCACGGCGGCATCGTAGCCACCATACTGGATGAGTTCGCGTGCGCCGCAGCCGTGTTCCTGACCGGCCAACGGGTGATGACAGGAGAGCTGACGGTGCGCTACCAGCGGCCTTGCCCGGTGGAGCAGGAGATCGAAGTCGTGGCCCGCATCGCCAGCCGCGACCACCCGCGCTACCTCGTTATAGAGGCCGAGATTCTTCGCAACGGCCAGATCCTGGTGTTTTCCACCGGCAAGTTCTTCCCCCAGGCCATCACTGAACCGGCCCCCTGACATCCTCGGCATATTGCTCACGAGTGGCTCGTCGGGTTAGTCTCGCATGGGGCTGCGAGAGCGGTCACAACGCAGTCAAATCCTGGAGTTCGCGGAGGTTAAATGAGGCGTACCGCACGTATCTTTGTGTGCGCGGCATTGGCCTGGGCATTGGCCTGGGCCTCGCCCGCATCGGCCCAGGTCCAGACCCGGGATCAGCAGGACTGCGTGAACAAGGTCGTCAAGACCGCGCGAAAGGTAGCCGACTCGGTCCTGAAGGACGCCTCGCAGTGCGTGCGCCACGCCGCCAGGAACGCCCTGCCAGCAGGCATCAGCGCGCAGCAGTGCCTGGCCGCAGATCTCAAAGGCAAGGTACAGAAAGCCAAGGACAAACTGGGTGAGACCGCCGCCACCTCGTGCAGCGTCACGCCGGATTTCGGCTTCCTCGACGCCGCCACCACCAGCGACGCTTACATCAACGACAACCTCGGCCTTTCCGTCGACGCGTTCGGCAGCGATCTCGACGCCACCCTGGCCGGCAGCGACAGCGTCGATGCGGCCGGCAGGTGTTCGGCCACCATTTCGATGGCCCACCGCAAGCTCGAAGATGCCATGCACAGGGAAATCGAGGGCTGCGTCAAGACCGGCCTCAAGAGCCACAGCATCACCAGCGCCGCCGGCTTGCAGGCCTGTCTCGATGCCATATCGAGCGACACCCACGGCCGCGTGGCCCGTACTACCGGTCTCGTCCAGACCCTGCTCACCACCAAGTGCCCCGCCGGCGACCTCGCCCTCATGTTCCCGGGCCTGACCAGCATCTGCGGAGTCTATGCACAGAGCACCGACGCCGCCGGAATCGCCGGATGCAGCAACTACAGGCTGAAGTGCCGCGTCTGCCGGATCTTCGATTTCGGCTACGCCCTCGACCGCAACTGCGACCTCTTCGATGATGCCGCGGCGAACGGCAGTTGCCCTGACTGCGGGAACACCGTGGTCGACAGCGGCGAAGAGTGCGACGACGGCAACAACATCAGCGGTGACGGGTGCACCGCCGCCTGCCTCGACGAGTTCTGCGGCGACGGCGTCGTCAACGACAACGGCGCAGAACAGTGCGACAACGGCGCCGCCAACAGCGACACCACGCCCGACAGCTGCCGCACCGATTGTCGCAACCCATCATGCGGCGACGGCGTCGTCGACCTCGGTGAAGAATGCGACGACGCCAACACCGACGAAACGGATGGTTGTACCAGCCAGTGCACTTCGTGCGGGAACGGCACCGCCTCGGGCCTCGAGCAGTGCGATGACGGCAACAACGTGGCGGGCGATTGCTGCAGCCCCGCGTGCACGTTCGAGGTCTACGGCAGCGCATGCACCGGCCCGCCCAGCAGCCAGTGCACCGCGCCGGGCTGCGACGGCGCCGGAGTCTGCGCTGAACTTCCGGCCCACGAGAACGTCGCCTGCGACGACGGCGACGAATGCAGCAACGGTTCGCAGTGCCAGGACGGCGTCTGCACTGCCACCGCATACGTCGTGACGGGCGCGGCGTGTCGCTGGCTGGGAGTCGGCAACCCGGGAGCCGACAACGACAAACGCATTGATGTCAGCAACGAGGCGACCTCCGACGGCCCGTGGTGCGGCAACTTCACACGCTTCGGGATCAACTCCGTAACCAACGCCGACATTGTCAGCGTGCGCGGTAACGCTTCGACGGCGGGCTCCGAGTTCAACTCGTTCGCCGACATCGACGGCGGCGACGTCATCACCAACAACGCTCGCGTGGACGGAGTATCGGGCGTCGACCTGCCCGGAATGGGCGCGGGAATTTCATCGATCGCGGCCGGTCAGGTGGTGAGCAAGACGCCCGCTCCCACCAAGTACGACACTACCGGCAGCGACCCGAGAGTGGCCGACTGCCAGGCCGCACAGGACTCGATCTCGACCAACACCGCAGTCTTGCTCGACGCGCTGCCTATCACATCCAACCTGGGCGGGACGCTGACAAGCCTGCCGGCCAGCGGGACGGCCACCGTCAACGCCGTCAACGTCGGCGGCCTCAACGTCTTCGATGTGACCAACATAACCGGCGGCAACTACGTCACACTGAACCTGGATGGAGGCGGCAGTTCCAGCACGGTGTTCATCATGCGGGTCTCCAACTCACTGAACACCGCGATCGGCTGGACATGGAACCTGAGGAACGGCCTGACGGCCGACCATATGCTCATCTACGGAATGGGAACCGGCACCTCAAAATGCGAACTCGGCGAGAGCAACGCCGGCGGCGGGACCGTATTCTGCCCCAACGGGCGGATCGCCGTGCGGCTCAACTCGATGTGGTCAGGATCCTTGATGGGAGGCGGCAACAGCGCGCTCGCTATCGACATCGGCACCGGCGTCCAACTAACCCACAGCCGCTTCACCGGATTCTAAGGAGCCGCGGTCAATATGCCGGCGGTCGCAGCAATGTGACCGCCGGCGCCAGACGAAGACGGGGCTCAGGCCTTCCCTTTCCTCAGATCCGCGTAGGCTCGGCCGGGCGTGGCGACGGCTGACACCGCAAGCCCCCGCGCCTGCCAGCCGCTGCAGGTCACGCGGCCACCGGCATCGACCTCGCCGCCGAAGCCTCCCCTCATGTCGACCAGGGCACTGAAACCGGCGGCCTCCAGAGCCTGGGCGGCCTTGGCCGAACGCCCGCCGCTCTTACACCCGATCACCAGCCTGGCATCAGCCGGGAACGAAACCTTGCAGACATCGAGGAATTCACCGTTGGGCCGCAGCCCCTGCCCTGGAACCATGTCCAGAAGCGGGATGTTGTAGGCTCCTTTCGGATGTCCCTGTTCGAACTCAATGACAGAACGGACATCAAGGTAAGACCAGCCTTCTTCAACGAGGCGCGCTGCCTCGTCCGGTTCCACGCGTCTTGCGCTCATGGTCGCGGAGCCTAGACGGGCTCAGTCCCGGTCGCAACATTTGCCGCGATTCAGGGCTTCACGGCAGGCCTCAAGACTGTAGACTGGAGCCAGAGGCTTGAGTCGAGACTACCTGCGGGTTTTTTTGGTCAAGGCAGAATAATTGGCCGCCGAGGGCGTCTTAGGGCAAGAGGAAATCGCCAAATGGCCGACACAGCCACAAAAATCTTTGAACCCGATGCCCTGATGCCTGAACAATTCTTCGCGACCCTCGGCCGCGAGGCCGGCGGGGGCAACGAGCGAGGCCTGATGCTGGCCATCCTGCGCGATGCCGTCGAGTGTTACCAGAAATATGCTCTGGCCCGGGATCCGCGCGGCCAGGAGCTTCACAGCGAAGCCGCCGAGTGGATATTCTCTTCCGATCGCGAGTGGCCCTTCTCGTTCGAGAACATCTGCGACGTCCTCGACGTAAGCTGCGGTTATGTCCGCTCGGGGCTGCTTCCGATGAAGCAGGTCGGCGTACGAAAAGTCCGCAAGGCCCCGCGCATCGTCACGCTGCGTGAGCGCAACTGCGCCGCAGCCTCTGCGCACGAAGGCAGCGAATTCATGGAATTGAACAGCCCGGAATGAAGAGCATCATCGCCGACTAGACGGCAGTCCCAACGCGACTGTCGCCCGCACCCTCCGTCAATTGCGGTGCGGACCATGCAGCGGCGAGGCCGAAGCGATGTCGAGGAACTCGGCGTCGCTTCGGTTTTTTGTGCCGCGCGCATCGGAGTTTGCGACGTCGCACACATCCAAGCCGGAATCTCGCCATCGAGGCTTTCTCGCCTCACTCCCGGCCGGCGGCGCGGGTTGCGATTCGAGCCGGCGCGGGTTGCCGCACGTGCACGTCGCGGCTAGTTTCCCACACGATGAAAATAGGCGTGCCCAGGGAAATACATGAACGCGAGCGACGAGTCGCTCTGGTTCCAGAAAGCATCACCAAGCTCGTAAAGAAGGGAGTCGAGATTCTGATAGAGGCCGGTGCCGGCACCGAGGCCGGCTTCACCGACGGTGCCTACCGCGAGGCCGGAGCGGTTATCGCCGATTCTCGAGCCGCTCTGCTGAACGACGCCGACACCGTCGTCCAGGTCAACGTACCCGCACTTGAAACAGTGGCCGCCATGAAGCCCGGGGCGACCTCTATCAGCATGCTCTTTCCGCTCGTGCACCAGGACCTGGTGCGCACGTTCAGAGATCGCGGCCTCACCGCAATCTCGCTCGACCGCATACCGCGTACCACGCTGGCGCAATCGATGGACGTCCTCAGTTCGCAAGCCACTGTGGCCGGCTACCGTGCGGTGCTGACCGCCGCATGGCACCTCCCAAAACTCTTTCCGCTGTTGATGACCGCAGCGGGGCGCATCGATCCTGCCAGGGTAGTCATCCTCGGCGCCGGCGTTGCCGGCCTTGTGGCGATCGGCATCGCCAGGCGCCTCGGCGCCGTCGTCGAAGCCTACGACGTACGCGCCGTGGTCAAGGAACAAGTTGAAAGTCTCGGGGCCCGCTTCATCGATGTCGGCACCCAGGCCGACGCGCAAACCTCCGGAGGCTACGCCAAGGAAGTCAGCGAAGACTTCCAGCGCCGTGCCAACGAAGTCATTGCCAATCATCTGGCGGATGCCGACGTGTGCATCACGACGGCTCTGATACCGGGGCGCCCCGCACCGCTGCTGGTCACGGCCCAGATGGCTCGCCGCATGCGTCCCGGCTCGGTGATCGTCGACCTGGCAGCCGAACAGGGCGGCAACTGCGAACTGACCAAGGCCGATCAAGTGATCGTCGATAACGACATTATCGTGCTGGGCCCGACCAATCTGCCGAGCGATGCGGCCAAGGACGCCAGCCGGATGTTCTCCCGCAACGTCGAGAAACTCATCCTTTATGTCCTCAAGGACGGACGTCTCGACATCGACTTCGACAAAGAGATAGTGCGGGGTTGCGTCGTCACCCACGAAGGAAAGATCACCGACACGCAGGTCGCGGAAAGCATCGGCGCCTGCGCTGCTTCGAGGAGTTTCAGATGACCCACGAGATGTTTCTAGGTCTTTACGTATTCGTGCTGGCCGCGTTCGTCGGCTACGGCGTCATCGGCGGTGTACCGCCGCTTCTGCATACGCCGTTGATGGCGTTCACCAACGCGATCTCGGGCATCTCGCTGGTCGGATCGCTGGTTGCAGCCGGCTCCGAGCACACCACCTTCAGCACCACACTGGGCTTCATCGCCGTGCTGTGTTCGTCTATAAACGTCGTCGGCGGCTTCCTGATCACCGACCGCATGCTCAAGATGTTCCGCAAGCGCGGAGGCAACAAGACGTGAGCATGGCAGCCGAATTTCTTTATTTCGTCGCGTCGGTCCTGTTCATCGTGGGCCTGCGCGGCCTCGGCAGCGCCGAAACCGCGCGTCGCGGCCTTATCATTTCGGAAATCGGCATGGCGGCCGCCATCGCCGGCACGCTGCTGCACCCCGACATCGTCACCTACAAGTGGATACTGGTTTCGGCCGGCATCGGATCGGCGGTCGGCGTCGCGATGGCGGCGCTGATTCCGATGACCAAGATGCCGGAGCGCATCGCGCTCTCGCACTGCTTCGGCGGACTCGCCGCCGCGCTGGTCGGAGTCTCCGAATACTCCCTGCACCACCAGAGCGTCTCCCACTCCACGATGGCAGCGCTGGGCTTCGAAGTGCTGTTCGGCGGCCTGACGTTCACCGGAAGCCTGATGGCCTTCGGCAAGCTGCAAGGCTTCATCCCCGGCCGCAACATCACCTATCGGTTTCAGAATCAGTCCAACATCGTGATGTTCGCCGGAGCCGCGTCGTTGCTGGTATTGCTGGCCATCTGGCCGAGCGTGCAGTTTCTGTTCTACCTGATGTTCTGTGTCGCAATGGTGCTCGGCGTGCTGATCGTCATTCCGATCGGCGGCGCCGACATGCCGGTGGTGATCTCGCTGCTGAACTCCTACGCCGGCCTGGCCGCGTCGGCCACCGGGTTCGCGCTCGACAACAACGTGCTGATCATCGCCGGCGCTCTCGACGGAGCTTCGGGTTTCATCTTGTCGGTGGTGATGAGCCGCGCGATGAACCGCTCCTTCAGCAACGTGCTGTTCGGCGCTTTCGGAAAGGTGGACCCGGGCGCGGCGGCCGCGCTTGCGGGCAGTCAGGAAATCCACGAAGCCTCGATCGGCGACGCCGCGATGCTGCTGAGCAGCGCGCAGAAAGTCATCGTCTGCCCCGGCTACGGGATGGCGGTTGCGCAGGCCCAGCACGCCATGCAAAAACTCGCTGAACACCTGGAAGCCGAAGGAATCGAGGTCAAGTACGCCATCCACCCGGTAGCCGGACGCATGCCGGGCCACATGAACGTGCTGCTGGCCGAAGCCAACGTGCCGTACGATCAACTCAAGGAACTGGAAGAGATCAACGACGAGTTCGCCGACGCCGACGTAGCCCTGGTGGTAGGTGCCAACGACGTCGTGAACCCGGCGGCCAAGACCAACCCGGCCAGTCCCATCTACGGCATGCCGGTGCTCAACGCCGATCTGGCCAAGACCTGCATCGTGCTCAAGCGCACCATGAATCCGGGCTTCGCCGGAATCGAGAACGACCTCTTCGCGATGCCAAACACCGTGCTGGTGTTCGGCGACGCCAAGGACACGCTGGAGAAGATCTCGCAGGCCCTCGTCTGATGCAGCAGAGGCGCGGCGTGCGATCAGACGCGGGTCACAGGTCCGCGCAAAGTCCCGCGTGAAGCGCAGGACGCCGGTCGCGCCACGGCCTCAACTCTTCGAAAGCCGCAGCCAGTCGCAACAGCGTGTCTTCCTCGGCCATGCGCCCGACGAAGTGCACTCCGGTCGGCGTCGTCTCGTCGGCCTGGGCAAGCGGCAGACTGATGGCCGGCTGCCCGGTGACGTTGAACGGCGCGGTGAACGGAGCCACGGTCGCTTCCATCGCCTCGCGAAAAGCTTCCACGGTCTGAAATGAGCTGCAGTCGACGGTGTCGAAGTCGAGGTGGCGAACGCCGATCGTGGGAGTGACCAGCACGTCGTAGGTCTCGAAAAACTCGCCGAGCTGGCGCCGCACGTAATTGAAGGCAAGAGTCCCGACGAAGAACTCTCCCAGACTCATGCTCTGCATCTGACGATACGCGTCGAGGATGACGGGTTCGGCGTGCTCCGCGTCCGCGCTGCCGCCGAGCGCCGCGACCAGAGGGCCGAGCAGCAGCAACATCGAATTGAATGCCAGACGGTTGGCCTCGTAAGCCATGCGCGCGTCGAAAACCGGATCCGTCTCTTCGACCGCGTGCCCCATCGCTTCGAGATCGGCGGCGGTCCTTCGCACCGCGTCGGCGATCACCGGCGCCACCTTTGCACCGGTAGACCAATTGGTGGTCGTGAACGCGACGCGCAGGCGGCGCGAGGGCACCGCGAGTGCTTCCAGATACGACCCTGAAGGTCTGGGAAGCACGAACGGATCGCCCGGGTAGGGACCGGCCACGGCGTCGAGCAGGGCCGCGGTGTCACGCACCGTGCGCGTCAGCGCAAATTCGATCGCGCAGCCGAGTCCGGGTTCGTCGAAGTCCGGACCGAAGCTGACCCTGCCCCTCGAAGGCTTCAGCCCCACCAGTCCGCTCAAGGCCGCGGGCATCCGGATCGACCCGGCACCATCGCTTCCGTGGGCGAAAGGAACCACACCCGACGCCACCAGCGCCGCCGCACCTCCGCTCGAACCTCCGGGACTGCGGCCGAGGTTCCACGGGTTGCGGGTCTTGCCGGTCGCGGCCGACTCGGTGGTCCCGGCGAATCCGGCTTCGGGGGTCGCGGTGCGGCCGAGGTTGACCATCCCGGCCTTCTTGAAGCGCTTGACCAGTGAGGAAGTCTTGTCGGCCACGTAGCCGCGCAGCATGCGACTGCCCATCTCGCACAGGCGCCCTTCCTCGGTGGCCCCTAGGTCTTTCAGGAAATATGGAACGCCGCCGAAGACCCCGCCCGCATCCGCCTGCGGGTCGCCGCCTGCGCAACGATCCTCGAACAGTTCGACGATCGCGTTCAAATGCGGATTCAGGCGCCTGGCAGCATCGACCGCACAGCGACGGACCTCGTCCGCCGAAACCTCTCCACCGCGCACCAACCCGGCCAGGCCGAGACCATCGTACTTCACGTATTCATCCAATCGCATCGCGCTATTTTGCGCCGGCGTCGATCTAATGCGAGCGTTGCCCGGCTTCACGAAGGAACCTCGATGAAATATCTCCACACCATGGTGCGCGTCAGCAATCTCGAAGAGTCGCTGGACTTCTACTGCGACAAACTCGGCCTTCGCGAACTTGCACGCCGCGAGTCCGAGGCCGGCCGCTTCACGCTCGTGTTCCTGGCTGCCCCCGGCGACGAAGCTGCGCAAGTAGAACTCACCTACAACTGGGATCCGGAAGTCTACACGGGCGGTCGCAACTTCGGCCACCTCGCCTACGCGGTCGACGACATCTACGATCTCTGCCTGCGTCTGCAGAACAAGGGAGTCGTGATCCTGCGGCCGCCGCGCGACGGGCGTATGGCGTTCGTACGTTCTCCCGACGGCGTATCCATAGAACTGCTGCAAAAAGGCGACGCACTTGCCGCCGCCGAGCCGTGGAAGTCGATGCCGAACACCGCAACCTGGTAGGCGTCGTAGAACATCGCGCGATGAACAGCCCGAGCCAAGCCGCCTGCGCGGACGACACGCAAACGTGCAGGGCGATCCTCGAAGAGTTCGAGCGCAATCTCGATCCCGCCGACCCAACCGCACGCGGCGCTGCTCGAGTCCTCGGCTACGGCGAGGTCTCGGCCGCGCTGCTGCTCGAAGCGCTGCCGGGCCGCGTGTGCAAACGCATGGCCGGACTGCGCGATCGCGGCGCCGCCGAGCGCTACGAGTCTCTGGTAGGCGATTATCTGGGGCTGCTGCGCCGCAGCGGCCTGAGGGTCGTCGAGACGCAGGTGGTTACGCTGCAGATTCCCGGACGCCGTCCGGTCGCTTACCTGCTCCAAGAGCACCTGGGCGCCGACGGACTCGGCGACACACTGCTGCGCGAAGCTGACGACGCCACGTTGCTCGATTGCGTGGACCGCGTCCTGGTGGCGCTGTTCGAGGTCTGGACCGCCAACCGCAGCCGCAGCGGCGGCATCGAACTCGCCATCGACGCGCAACTTTCGAACTGGCACTTTCCGTCGGCTGCCGCGCAGGTTGGTCCCCCTACCCTGTTCGACGTCGGAACTCCGTACGTCCGCCGCAGCGCAGCCTACCTGATCGACCTCGAGATATTCCTGGCCGCAGTGCCGCCTCTGCTCCGCGCCTACTATCGCCGCGCGCGCGCCGTCGAGAAATACCTCGACCACTATTTCGATCCGCGCAGCGCCGCGCTGGACCTGCTCGGCAACTTCCACAAGGAGGGCCGCCCGGACCGCGTGCCTGCGGCTGCGACCCGCGTCAACGCCTGGCTGGCCGCGCACGCCGAGGAGTTCGGCCATCCGCCAGCAGTTGATTCCGACGAGGTCGCCCGCTTCTACGCCAACGACGCCGAACAGCTCGAACTCTTCTTGAAAGTCAGACGCCTCGACCGCTTCATCCGCACGCGTCTGCTGTACAGCCGCTATGACTTCGTCCTGCCTGGAGAGATCCGGCGCTGAAGCGCCGGCAGGTCGAGAGGATGAAGATGCGTGCGCACAGGCAGCCGGCCCCGTCGATCCGAACCGTGGAAGTTGCGCCGCCCTCGGCCGGTGACGAGGCCACCTGGGTCGCGCTCACAGCGGTATTCATCGTCCTGTGCGTGATCTACATCGTCGGCTTCGAACGCTACGGCTCGGGCGGATCTGCGCAAGGAAACGCCCAATCCGCGGCGATCCTGCTGCCCTATCAAGTATTCTTCAGCGATCTTGCGGGTCCGGAGCAGCGGATTTTCCGGGAGATGCTCGAAGGGGCCGCCGAGGCCGTGGCGATGCGCGCCTCCGCCCGTGCCTGGCCGAGCGTCGCTGCACTGGCCGCACAGGGGATTCCTCCCTTTGCCGCCGACGTGCTCGACAAGTCGCGGCTGACCTGGACGCTGCTCCGGGAAGACACGGCCGGAGGGCTGATATTCGAGTACGTCGGCAGACCATCTGCCGACGAAGCGACGGCGGCCTTTCTCCTGTTCATCCAGGAGCCCGACCCTCAAACCGGCGAGAAGGCGACTGCGTCGATGGTCGACGAGGAGCACCAATTGCTGCCGGACGGAAAACTTCTGCACGTGACCTACTGGAAGCACACGGTCACGGGCGTGACCGGTGACCTGATCCGCGAACCGGCACTGGGCGGATGGAAACAGATCCGCGTCAAAAGTCCGTTCGAAGAACTGGAGCAACGCAAATGAAGACTTTCGCTGTCGCGACACTGACGTTGCTGCTTACGGCACTGCTGTGCGCCGCCGGCGCCGCCGAGCCCGCGAGCGCGTCGGCTCCGCTCAAGGTAGGCGTGACCCTGCATCCGTATTTTTCGTGGGTGAAGAACGTGACCGCCGACACCGACGTCGAGGTGCGCTCGATCGTGCCCGGCGAAGTCGACGTCGGCGACTACCAGCCGCGCCCTGAGGACGTCAAGAAGATCGTCGACCTCGACGCCATCGTCGTCAACGGAGTCGGCCACGACGATTTCATCTTCGACATGATCAAGGCGTCGGGTAACACCACGCTCAAGATCCTGCGGCCCAACGACGGCATCCCCCTGATCAAGTCGGCGCACGGCAACACCATCAACGCCCACACGTTCATTTCCTTCTCGAACGCGATCGCGCAGACATACGCCATCGCCCGCGAGCTCGGCCAGCTGCGGCCGCAGCTGGCCGACACCTTTCAGCGCAACGCAGCCGCCTACGCGCGCCGCCTGCGCGAGATGAAGAGCAAAGCCGCCGCTCGCCTCGTCAACACCACGGTCGACCGCGTCGTGACCGTGCACGACGGATACGCCTACCTGATGCAGGAGTTCGGCATCGAAATAGCCGGCGTGATACAGCCTGCGCACGGACTCGTTCCATCCGCCGCCGAACTCGGACAGATGGTAGACCTGCTGAAGAAGGAAAAAGTGAAGGTCGTATTCAGCGAGGAAAGTTTTCCCGAACCGCTGGCGAAGGTGCTGCGCGAGGAAGGCGGCGCGAGAATGTACATCATCAGCCACATCGCTTCCGGGCCGTTCACTGCCGACCGATTCGAAACCGAAATGCAGAAGAACGTCGACACGATGGTGCAGGCGCTCGTCACCGACAAGGATCGCTAGGGCATGGAAGATCTGCCGGTCCTCGAGATTCGCGACCTCACGATCTCGCGCAACAGGCGCGTGCTGGTCGCGAACGCCGCGCTCGAAGTGGCGCGAGGCCGCACCCATGTGCTGGTAGGCCCAAACGGATCCGGCAAGAGCACGCTGCTCTCGGCGGTGCTGGGACTGGCCGAGTTCACCGGCAGCATCCGCTTCCACTGGCGCGGCAACGGCCGGATCGGGTACGTGCCGCAATTTTTCGGCGTCGATCGCACGCTGCCGCTGACGGTGGCCGAGTTCCTGGCGCTTACTCGCCAGCGCCGGCCCGTATGTTTCGGACTCGGGCGCGGACAACGCGCCGCGCTCGAAGCACTGCTTGCACGGGTAGGCATGGAGGGCTTCCTGCACCGTCCGCTCGGCGCACTCTCGGGAGGCGAACTGCAGCGGGTGCTGCTCGCCAACGCGATCGATCCGGTTCCCGAACTGTTGCTGCTCGACGAGCCGGCCAGCGGATTGGACGAGAGCGCGACCCGCCGCTTCGAGGAACTCCTCGTGGAAGTCCGTCAATCCTGCGGCGCCGCGGTGCTGATGGTGTCCCACGACCTCGCCCAGGTGCGACGGCTCGCCGACGAGGTGACGCTGATCGACCGCGGAGTCAGGGCCACGGGTTCACCGACGCAGGTTCTCGGCGCAGACCTGGCGGCATCACTGGCGCTCGGCGCGAGCTACGCGGCGTCGTGACGGACCTTTACACATGGTTGGCCGCGGCGGCGGAACGCGGAACCCTTCCCGACGCGTTCCGCTATGCGTTCTTCGTGCGCGGGCTGGCAGCGGTGCTGCTGATCGCGCCACTGCTCGGCGGTATGAGCCACCTGGTCGTGGCACGCCGGATGTCGTTTTTTTCAGCTGCCCTCGGCCACGCAGCGCTGACCGGGCTCACCATCGGGCTGCTGCTCGGCGAGCCGCTCAACGGAGCCTACGGCGGCATCTTCGGATTCTGCTCACTGGCGGCGCTGGCGATGGTCTACATCAAGCGCCACTCGGCGCTGCCCAGCGATACCTTGATCGGTGTCTTCCTGTCCGTAACCCTGGGGCTCGGAATCTGCCTGCTGGTTGCCGTCACCAAGCGCTTCAACATCCATCAGGTCGAGGCGGTGATGTTCGGCAGCCTGCTCACCGTCACCGACACCGACCTGCTGCTGTTGCTCGGCCTCGGCCTGGTGATCGCGGCGCTGCTGGCCCGGATCTACAACGCGCTGCTGCTGGACAGCCTGGATTCCGCCACGAGCCGGGTCGCCGGGGTGCGCTCGGGGTTCGTCGATTACCTGTTCGTGATGCTGCTCACCGCGGCCATCATCGTCAGCATCAAGATCATCGGTGCCCTGTTGATCGAGGCCATGGTGGTCGTACCGGCCGCTGCGGCGCGCAACCTGGCGCGCACGACCCGCAGCTACCTGGCACTGAGCGTAATGGCCGCGTTGGCAGCCGGCATCGGCGGCCTGTTCCTGTCGACCCGCTTCCTCGTCCCCACCGGCGGAGCTGTGGTGCTGGTACTGAGCAGCCTGTTCTTCGTCACGCTCGCCGCCGGGTGGATCCGCAATCGAATCGTGGGGTAGGTAACCCGACGCGGCGGTGCGCCTCGCATCAGTTTCTATTGCAACGCTAAGAACCGCCCGTGATATTTTTCCCACAGAAGGGAACTCCTCCCGCGGCAGAGGCCGCCTGGAGGCCCGTAACTAGCGCGAAACCGCTGGCACAGGGTTTGCGTAGAATGGGGCCACCCAAAGAGGCCGGGGGCGCGATCCGAGTCGCGTCCTGGTGCAACAAAATCACGGGTTGAGGCAGTGGAAGGCATCCCTGGGGATGCCTCGCGAAGGAGGATCATGGATTCGTTGACCGATAATACCGCCAAGCACACAAGGCGGAGCTTCCTGGATCTCCTACTGGGACTGGGCGCCACAGGGTGGCTGGCCAGCGTCCTGTATCCGGTCATCCGCTACCTGACCCCGCTGCCTTCGGCCGGTCCCTCCGGCCCGGTAAAGCTCAGCGGCGAACAGCTCAAGACCCTCGACAAGGAGCGCTTCGTGATCGTTCCGGTGCAGGGCAAGCGGATCCTGGTGTTCTCCGACCCTGCCCAGAACCTGCGGGCCCTCGACGCGCGCTGTACCCATGAGGGCTGCACCGTCCAGTACGTCCCCGGTGAAGCGGTCATCTGGTGTGCCTGCCACAACGGGCGCTACGACCTCGACGGCCGGGTCCTGTCGGGACCGCCGCCTCGCCCTCTTCCCCAATACGTCGCCCGTCAGGACGCGGAGGGCGGCGTCGTCGTGACGCCGCAAACAGCATGAGTACGGCGAGCCCGCGCAGCGGTGGCATCTTCGGCTGGCTGGATGAGCGCTACGGCATCAGCCCTCTGATCGAGTACATGCGTCACAAGGAAGTTCCCCTCGGGGCCCACCCGATGGTCTGGTACTACCTCGGCGGAATGACCTTGTTCTTCTTCGTCTGCCAGATCATCACCGGAGTGCTGCTGCTGATGTACTATCAGCCCGGCGAAACCACTTCGTACGAAAGTATCCACTACATCGCGACCAAGGTGCCGTTCGGCTGGCTGATCCGCGCAATCCACTGCTGGAGCGCGCACCTGATGATCATGTCGCTGATCGTCCACATGTTCAGCACGATGCTGCTCAAGGCCTATCGCCCGCCCCGCGAGCTTACCTGGCTGACCGGCTTCGGACTGTTCGGGATCGCGCTGGGATTCGGATTCTCCGGCTACCTGCTGCCGTGGAACGAACTCAGCTACTTCGCCACTTCGGTGGGTACGGACTCGGTGAAATCGGTCCCCGTCATCGGCCACTGGATGCTGCTGGTCATGCGCGGCGGTGAAGACGTGACGATCAACACGCTCTACCGGTTCTTCGCCGGTCACGTAGTCATCCTGCCGCTGGTGTGCTTCGGCCTGATCAGCACCCACCTGCTGGTGATCCAGCGTCAGGGGATGGCGCCGCCGATCCACGCCGGCACCTCGACGCACGGGATGCCGTTCTTCCCCAACTTCGCGATGCGTGATCTGCTCCTGTGGCTGATCTGCCTGACCGTGCTGGCCACGCTCGCCTGGCTGATGCCCTACGGCCCGAAGCTGCCCGGAATGGAGTGGGAACTCGGCGCCAAGGCCAACCCGCTCGCTCCGGCATATCCGGGGATCAAGCCGGAGTGGTACTTCCTGTGGATCTACCAGCTCCTCAAGGAGTTCCCGCCCAATCTGATGGGAATGGAGGGACCTCAGGTCTGCCTCTTGCTGGTCAACGTGCTGATGGGTTCCTGGGCCCTCATCCCGTGGCTCGACCGCAAAGCGCAGCGCGGCAAACACTCTCCGACCTTCACTGACGTCGGCTTTGCGGTCATCTACTTCCTGACCTTCCTGACACTGAAAGCCTCCGATCTCGGCGTCGCGGTCACGCCTACGAACGACGCCGCAACCGCGATCGTCGCCTCGTACTGTGCGTGGGTCACTCTCGGCATCGCCGGCGTGACCACGCTGACGCGCTTCTTCCTCTACCGGCACAGGTATTTCCTGCTCAGCGCGGCGGTCCTCACCCACATCGCGCTGCACGGGCTGGTCGGCTGGTCCTATCTGACAGTTGGCGCAGTGACCGTCGTGGTTACTGCGATAGTGCTCACAGTCTCCGGACTCACCCGTTCCGGAGCCGAGGGGGTTGAATCGTGAAGATGCGTCGACTGTTGATGGCCATCGTCGCCGCTTCGATGTTCGTGACGACGTCGTGGGCCGAGCCCGACGCGAAGGACGCCCAAGAGGCGTTCACGATGCCGGAAGCGTTACAGAAACTCATCAGTTCCGTCGATGACAAAGGCAGTGCCGTCATCAGTGCGGAGGCCAAGACATACTTCGACGGTCTGCCCTCCCACGCCAAGCGGTTGTTCGGCGAAGCGGTGACCAACGAGTACATCGGTACACCGACGCAGTTGCGCGACCTTCTGTCGCTCAAGCTGAACACATCCAAGCTCGAGTTGGTACTGACCAACAACTGCCTGCTGTGCCATACCAACTCGGCCTACCAGAACGGCCCGACGTTGTTCTCCCTCGATCCGGTCGCGGCGGGATCACCGTCGTACATGGATCTGAAGCTGCTGCTGAACGACGTGCACATGAGACACAAGCTCGCGTGCGCAGGCTGCCACGGAGGCGATCCGACCGGGAACATGGCTCACGATCATCCCGCTGAGTGGCCCGCCGATCACGACCAGCGCATTGCGGATCCCAAGTGGATTCCGCAGTTCTGCGGTCGTTGTCACAGCGACGCCAAGTTCATGGGCCAGTTCAACCCGTCGCTGCCTACCGATCAGCTCGACAAGTACAAGGGCAGCCATCACGGTCGCGCTCTGCTCGAAGGGCGCAACCCGCGTGCCGCGCAGTGCGTGAGCTGCCACGGAGTGCACGGCATACAGGCCGCGAACAGTCCGGCTTCGAGCGTGTACGCCAAGCGCATCCCCGAAACTTGCGGAAAGTGTCACGGCGATCCGAAGGTGATGGCCGGCGTCAAACTCGACGACGGATCCCCCATCCCCACCGATCAGTACGAGAAGTACAAAACCAGCGTGCACGGACGCGCCCTGCTCGAAAAAGGCGACATCGGCGCTCCGGCGTGCAACGGCTGTCACGGCAACCATGCCGCGGCACCCGCTGAAGTCTCGAGCGTGGCCCAGATCTGTCGCACCTGCCATGCCCGCAACGGCACCCTGTTCGACGGCAGCCGTCACAAGCAGGCGTTCGAGAAGAACGGCTGGCCGGAGTGCGAGCGTTGCCACAGCAACCACGCAATCACCAAGACCAGCGACGCGATGCTCGACACCTCCAAGGGCGGGCTGTGCGCTGACTGCCACGACCGCTTCGCCAAGGAGAAGGCTCCCACTTGCAAGGCCACGGCCGCTCACTTCCACGACACCATCGTCGGGATGTCCAAGGCGACGGTGGATTACAAGGGAATCGCCGCTGATCTGGCCGAGCGCGGTCTGGACATCGAGCCCCTCGACGACGAGCGGCGCAACCTCGATGACGCGCTCAAAACGTCGCGCTCGCAGATTCACTCATTCGACCGCAGCGACTTCGACGAGGTGGCCAAGACGGGACTCGACACCGTGGCCAAGATGAAGGTGCTGACCGAGACCGCCGAGCAGGATTACAGCACGCGCGGCCACGGCTTGCTGGTAGCAGCCGCCATGCTCGCCCTGCTGTCGCTCGGGCTCTGGTTGAAGATCCGGAGCATCGAGCGAGACCAGCGCAAGGGCCGCTGAGTCTTCATCCGGACGGCCGATAAAAAAGGCGCCGGCCCTGTTCCCAGGGTCGGCGCCTTTTTTTCGTCAAAGGAAAGTGTGGTCGCTCAGGGCTTGAGAGCCACAACCCAATCGGCCAGCGCCGCGATCTGGGCGTCGTCGAGTTTGCCGGCGGCCAAAGGC
This sequence comes from uncultured bacterium, assembly GCA_903893315.1. Classification (GTDB taxonomy): domain Bacteria; phylum Desulfobacterota; class Binatia; order UBA1149; family CAITLU01; genus CAITLU01. Next base: position 49,504 of record CAITLU010000008.1, on the reverse strand, counting down.
TTCATGTCCTTGCCACCCGCGGCCTCGTTCTTGACCCCTTCCTTGATCGCCTTGGTCACTCTGGCCTTATCGATCTTGGCATGGATTGCAGGGTCCGTCAGGTTCACGATCTTCATCGCCTGACCAACCTTGGTGTCACCCTTGGCGTCCTTGCCGTGGCACATTGCACAGTTCTTGCCCCACAGTTCGGCGCCGTCCTCGGCACGCGCAACCGATGCGCCTGCCAAACCCACGACGGTCAGCAGTGCGACAATTAAAATCGTACGTTTCGAATCGAGCATTGGTATTGGTTCTCCTCTACGGAAGCATTCGACCTCGAAAGACGCCGGGAGTCGCGAACGCATTGAGCCCCCGACACCATCGGTGACGATCCACCGTCACCGACACTTGCGGCAGAGCAAGTAGCGAATGGGCCGACGAAGAGCAAGAGCGCGGCGCGTTCCTGCGCCGTCATCCAATCACTCCGTAAAATTCGGCTCTTCCGCTTGCTGCCTCAGCATCCTGGAGGTCACGACGAGAGCCCCTCCGTAGAACGCCAGCGCGAGAAAAAGGTTGACCGGCTCGCCGTAACGCACGTCTTCCCAGAGCAGGCGGGCGCCAGTCGCGGCCAGCAGCGGATAGACCAGCCACGCAAGTTCCGGCAACGAACAGCGACGGCCTCCCCACGCCAGCGCCACCGCCAGACACGACAGAACCGCCGTACGAGTCGACGCAAGGAAGGCCGCGTAGGTGAGTTCGTCGGCGAACCGGAACAGACGATCAGCCAGCCGCGGAGCGGCGATGCCCGCAAAGCTCCAGGCCAGAAGTCCGGCAACGATCAGGCGAGGAACGTGTTCCGACCAATGTGTAAGAGCGGGGTCACGACTCTTCACGAGCAACGCGTAACCCGCAGCACTGCCCAACCCGACCGCGATCGAAACCGACGCGAGCTCGGGGCAATGTTCGGTGGACTGGCCGATGAGCCCGTGAAGGCCAAACTCGACGAGCCCCGAACAAACAGCGGATGCGGCCAGATAGAGCGCGCCGTGCAGGCGCAGCGTCGTGCGACCGAAGCGACAACCGAGCGCCAGCGCAAGCAGTCCCAGCGCCATCCACGCCAACGCCAGCCCGACAGGCCCGAGAAGCATCCAGCTTCCGACCAGAAGCAGGATCCCGGCAAAGCTCGTGTACGAATAGAAGTTGCGCCTCAACCCCGACTCGGGATCGATAGAGGCGAACGCTACCGCGTAGCAGGCCACGCCGCTGCCGACGATTGCGACCGCGATGGCGGCCGGGTCGCCCTTGTTGAACGCGATGATCGCGACCGCACCGCCGATTCCGAGCAGCAGCGACAATGTTACCTGGGCGAGTTCGAAGAACGTGATCAACTGACGGTAGACAAGCGTGCGCGCGGCCACACTCACCAGGTAGACGACCGGCGCCGCCAGGCAGACCGCGACCACACCGGCCTCAGGCAGAGCAGCGGTGACCTGCGCTGAATCGTGAGAGTGCGAGGCCAGCAACCCGAGCGCGAGCACGATCAAATCGACGGCGAAGGCCGGCGCCCAGCGCAGCCTCGGCCAACGCTCGCGGAAGCCGATGGCTTCCATCGCCAGCGCCGAGATCAGCAGCGCGATCGCGTAATGGAGGTACTCCTGGGTCCAGAAGAAAAGGCCGACAGTGGTCGCGAGCGCGGCGCAGACGCTGACCCAGGCCACGCCGTGCAACGAGCGCCGCCACGAGATCAGAAGACCGATCGCCAGGAACACTACCAGAGCTGGCGCGGCGACCGCACCCGGAAGCAGGTGAAAGCGCGCGCTGGTCTCCCAGATCAGCGGATAGGCGATCACCGTGGCGCCGACCGCGTAGAAGAAGGCGCTCTGACGCAGGCCCGCAGCGCCCGCCCGATCGGCTTTGACGAACCACCAGGCTGCGTAGGCAAGCCCGATAGCCGGTCCGCTCAGGGCCGGTAGCAAAGAGGCGGCGCTGACCGCACGCAACAGGAAGGCGCCGCCAAGCACCACAAGGGTGCGCCCCACCAGCCCGACCACATCCGCTGAGGCGAGTTTCCCGTCCGAAGGTGCCGCAGCCGCCGCCTGTACGGTCGCGACTTTAGAGGTCCGGCCGCGCGCGAGAGTCCCGGCATCACTCCTGGCCTCGAGCACTTCGAGACGGCCGCGAAGCTCTGCGATCTGCAGAGCCAACGATTCGATTCCGGCTTCGAGATCGTCGTGTTGCTGGGCCATTGCTGGATTCCTCTGAACGGTTCTTCGACCTGTTGGCGTTCGACAAGCACGGCGCCGGTCCGACAAGCACGCCCTGTGCTCGCCGCGTCAAAGCAACGCGTGGTGCCACTGCGCGATTCGACAAGCAGCGCTTTCTCTTCCTCGCATCCCGCAGCAGGCAAGTCGAGGAGCGCGGCGCCGGAGACAAAGAATTGCGCGCTTCCGCTCCGTGCTGCCGCGCGCATCACATGATTGAACCTCGATGCCGCACCGCGTCGCACACGTAGGCCACGATTCTCGGACGCAGATGGGCTTGGTCTCCGTACTCCGGTGCGCAACCTCAAAACCACGGCCGCATCGATGCAACCTTGACTTAGGTTGCTTCTCGGCCACAAGTTGCCGCCCACGGGCGGGGCCGACGCGGCATGGGGCCGCGCCTGGCATCTCGCAATGTATTCCCCGAAGAAGTGAGGTCCGTCCTATGACTGACAGGTCGATGAAGTATTCCGCAATCGCCGGCGCGCTGGTGGCGTGTCTGGCCTTCACTTCGCTGGCCGATGCAGGCGGCTACGCCGGCAACGGCTGTATCGCCAAGAAACAGTTAGCCCTCGGCACGCACGCCAAGATGGTGGCGAAAGCGTGGGCGAAGTTCTCTTCCGACATCGTACTGCGCAACAACGCCATCGCGGCTTCGGCCGCTAAACTTGCCGCGGCCTGGACCAAGGCCGAACAAGCCGCGGTCAGCAAGAACGCGACCTGCGACGAATCCACGACCGATGCCGCCACCGCCGCAGCCGCGGTTTCGGATGCGATCGCGGCACTGTCTTCGGGCGCCGCCCCGATCGGCGCCTACACTGCCGACGCAATGAAAGCCTGGAGCAAGTACATAAAGGACCCGACCAAGGATCCCGGCAAGGCCAAGCTCACCGCTGCGCTCGGCGCCGCGGTCACCAAGGACCTGAGCGGGAAGACCCTTCCGGTCAGCGACGCGGCGACCGGCCTCGAAAGCAGCCTGGTCGAGCTCACGACGACCGCACCGAACTACCCCACCACGTTCCAGGATCTGGTTCCGGGCGACACCGTCATGTACGGCAAGACCGATCTGCATCCGGCCTGCATCGACGGCAACCCCTATATGTATTTCGCGCGCAAGGGCAGCAGCAACAACGTGCTGATGTACTACCAGGGCGGCGGCGCCTGCTGGAGCACCGACAGTTGCTTCACCGTCGGCACCTGCGCACGCACCGCGGACGCAACCGACAATCCCGATCTGTTCGACACCGGCTTCGGCGACTACAACAATCCGGGCAATCCCTTCTACGACTGGAGCGTGGTGTTCGTCAGCTACTGCACCTGTGACGTCCACTGGGGCGACAACACCAAGACCTACGCACCCGGCGACGTTGCCCGACACCGCGGCCGCGTCAATGCAGCGGTGGCCGAGAAGTGGGCGCGCGAACACTTCGTGGATCCTGCCCGCGTCTTCGTGACCGGCTCGAGCGCCGGATCCTACGGCGCCATGATGAACTCGTACTGGCTGATGAAGGACGTGTGGCCGAACGCGGACTTCTCGGTACTTGGCGACGCAGGCGTCGGCATCATCACCAGCGACTGGATAAACAGCTACATCAAGAACTGGGGCCTCGAGAAGAACCTCCCGCGCGACCTGCCCGGCGTCGGACTCCCGGTCGAGACCCTGTCGATCGTCGACCTGGTGTCGGGTATGGCCGAACGCTTCCCCAATGCCCGCTTCGCCAACTATGACAGTTCCTACGACGGCGGCAGCGGCAGTCAGACCAACTTCTTCCAGGTGATGCGGCACCCGAGCCCGCCGACAACCAACATCCTGGACTACTGGGGAAGCTACTGGGAGTCGGCCTGCGAGTGGAACGCGTGCATGCGCGATTTCAAGCAGGAGATCTCGGTGCGCGCGCCCAACTACCGTCTGTTCACCGGCGCCGGTTCGCGTCACACGATCTTCGGTTCCGACAAGATATACGCCGAAACCAAGAGCAGGACCGCGGCGGGCGCCGGCGTAACCTTCGCCTCGTGGGTAAGCTCGATGATCGCGGACGGACCCGGCTGGGTGAACGTCGACTGCAACAACCCGGGCGGCGACTGCAACCTGACCAATACCTGTCAGGGAGGCACCGACGCCGGACTCCCGTGCACCGGCGGCTGCCCGGGCGGTACTTGCGACAACGATCCCGACTCCGCCAACCCGCCCTACAACAACGACGACACTGTAACGTGTTCACCGTCGACAACGTGCCCGTGCACGGAAGTCAGGTGTCCGACTTTCACGCCGTGATCTGAAACGTGAGGACCGCCCCGCAGAGGGCCGTCCTCGAGCCGAAAAAAGGCCGGGCACGCCGCAAGCGTGCCCGGCCTTTTTTTCAGTGGATAGAGTCTCTCAGTCCACCGACTATAGACTCAGTCTGCGCCATCATCTGAGCGAACAGTTCCTTGACGCTCGGAACGTCGTGCACGAGGCCGACGCCCTGGCCGCACGAAACCACTCCCACGTCCAGGTTGCCCTCGTCGTACATCTGCTTGGCCTTCTTTCCGGCCGCGGCGTTGAAGATCTCGCTCTTGTCGCCCGCGCTGTCGGCTTCTATCTCGATCACGCGCCTGGCCGCCGCGTTGTTCCACACACGATGCGTGGCGCCCACCGAGCGCATGATCAGCACCGTCTCGGTTTCCGCCGCGTCTACCAGCGCGTTCTTCAGGTTGTCGTGGATCGGACACTCCTTGGTGGCCATCAATCGCGTGCCTACGATCGCCGCACCGGCACCCAGCGCCAGAATCGCCGCAAGCCCGCGCCCGTCCGACACGCCGCCGCCCGCAATGACCGGACACTCGATAGCGTCCACCGTGCTCGGAGTCATGACGAAGGTTCCGACGTCGAGAGTCCCGGTCGCACCGCCGTTCTCGTAGCCGACCACCGTGACGATGTCGGCGCCGAGCGCCGCGGCCTTGATCGCATAACGCACGCCGGCGCACTTGTGGATCCAGGTGACGCCCGAGTCCTTGAACAACGACAGATACTCTTTAGGCGCCGAGTGACCGGAAGTCTCGATGATCTTCACGCCCTCCTCCAGTATCGCCTTGATGTAAGCGGGCTGGTCGGTCGGCATCAGCGCCGGGAACAGATTCACGTTGACCGCGAACGGCTTATCGGTGAGCGCCTTGACCCGCCGGATCGCCGCACGCAGTTCGTCGACGCTCTTGTAGATCGCGCTGGCCAGAATCCCCAGGCCCCCGGCTTCCGAGCAGGCAGCGACAAAATCTGCCGTCGTGATGCTCATCATGGTGCCGGCAACGATCGGATACTTGATGCCGAGCTTTTCGGTAACTGCGGTCTTGAGCATGAAGGTTCTCCTCTCTTGATCAGTCTGAACAGAATCGATTTCGCACGAGCGCGCTCACGCCCGGCAGGTGCGCGCGCATCTCAGATGCAAAGCATCGCTGAAGCAATCGCACGCGGTGCCGAGCCAAAGAGGTCGCAGCGCCGGCCTGCGCTGGGGCGGCTATCTGACGCAGTCGGCTGCGCCGCCGTCGACGCGCAGGTCGACCGCGTTGATGTATGCCGCCTGACTGCTCGCCAGGAAGACCACCGCCGCGGCCACTTCCGACGGCAAGCCCAGACGCGAAGCTGCCGAGCCCGGTCCCAGCGTCTCGGCTATCGCGCGGCGCCCGATCTCGTCCCAGTCCTCGCCCCATCCTTTGCGCGCCGCACGCGCGCGAAAGTGCTGTTCTACCTCGGCGGTACGCAGCACGCCCGGACTTACGCAGTTCACCGTGATGCCGGTACCAGCGAGTTCTTTGGCCAGACTCAGCACCACCACGGGCAACGCCGCCTTGGCCGCATAGTAACCGGGCATCACGGCGCGCGGCCTGACCGAACCGACCGTACCGACGAAGATCACACGTCCCCAGCCGCGCTCGCGCATCGCGGGTACCAGCAGGCGAGTCATGCGGACCCCCGACAAGACGTTGCGCTGGTACATGTCGATCCAGTCGTCACTCGTCGTATCGCTCCAGCGGCCCGCGCCGGCCACGCCGTAATTGTTGACCAGGACGTCCACTCCGCCACGCGCCGCAAGCGGCGACGCAACCGCCTCCGCACCCGCATCACCTGTGATGTCGCCCCACACCGCATGGGCCTCGCCGCCGCCCGCAACGATCGATGCCGCAACGAGATCCGCCTGTCCGGCTTCGAAACCGTGGACGAACACACAGGCTCCTTCGGCGGCGAACGCGCGGGCCGTGGCTTCCCCCGTTCCGCGATGACTGCCGGTTACGAGAACGCGTTTCCCTTTGAGTTCGAAGTTCATGGCCGGGATTGAGCCGTGAAGGCGCCGCTACCGCAAACCGCCGATCCTCGTGCGGCGCGCGACATGACATCCGCGAGCCTCGCTCAGCGCGGCGCGTCCTTCAGCGTACCTCGCCGTCGAGTCCGTGATCCTCGGGCAGAAGTCGCGCAACCGCTTCGCGTTCGGACGCGCCGAGCGCTTTCCAGCGAGCGAGGCAGTCCATCCACACGCGAGCCTGAAAGCTCTTGGCAACCGCACGAAAGCGCCGACCGTCGAGTTCTCCGTCATAGAGCGCCTCGCAGCGATCGAAGGCGGCTTCGTTGAAGCGCGCGCAGCCGCGCTGCCTCAGGTCGCTCCAGGCCGCGTAGTTCGCTCGCATCAGTGCAACGTGGATGCGGAAGATTTCGCTGAGCAGTGGCTTGATGGCCGCGTCCAGACCGATGTCACCGCGCGCCGGCAATACATCTGCCGCGCCGTCGTGCAATCGCACCAGCCACGCTTCGAGACGCGGCGCACGTTCGTGCATCCAGCGCCGCGCGCCGGGGTCGGAAAGGTTCATCGCGAGTTGCCCGTAAAGAGCAGCGTCGGCCAGAGTCGGACGCTCGCCGAGAACGAACGCACGCTCACTCAGTAATGTTTCGAGAATGTCCGCAAGCCTGGCGAACGCGTCTTCGAGAAGTTCGTGGGTCGGAGGAAAACCACCGCGTGAAGGCGGCGTGAGAACCCGCGCGACTCCTTCGATGCTGAAACCTTCCGGCGCCACGCTGAAAAGATACGGAAGTCGCCGTACCTGACGGCGCGCGAACCAGCGCCCGAACGCGTGGCGGAGCGGTCCGAACAGACTGGCGAAATCGCGCGCGACCCTGGCGCCGGCGTCGTTGTCGGTCGCCGAGACCTTCCAGCGGTTGTGGTGAACCATGTAGATGCCGAACTCGTCGGCGTAGTCGTCGATGAGACGCACGACGAAGGCCGCAGCCCTGTCCTCGGGAATCCAGCGCAACGCCGCCGCGCCGGCGCGGCCGTCGAGCCACTCGGCGATGGCAGTGGAGTCGTAGAGATTCTCGCCGCCGGGACCGAACAGGTAAGGCACCGCCGGGAATTCGTCCTCGGCAGTCATCAGCGGCCACGTAAGCGGCAGGCGCCGCCGCAACAGCAACTCGCGACGGCGTGAGTAACGCAGGTTCTCCAGTGTCGTTCCCGAAGCGGGCAGCACGCGCACAGGGAAGCCCGAGCCGCGGCACAGCAGCAGGAGCTTGAGACCGAAGGGCGACAGTTCAGATGTCCAGACGACCCACGCAGGCACCAGCGACTTCAAGGTTTTGACGGCTGCGTTCATTCGTGCGGCGCTCAATGCGTCGGTGCTTGCAGAGACGGGAGCGTCGGTTGGGCTAGCGCCTTGAGCGGAGTCCTGGGCTTCGGCGCGGACTTCGCCTTTGGCTTCGGCGCGGTTGCAGGTTTCGACTTCGCCGTGGCCTTGCGCGGCGTCAGCGGTGCAGACTTAGGCTTGACGAGGGGCGACTTCGCGCTCGATGCCGAAGTTGACGCAGCTTCCACCTTCGCCGCGCCGGACGCCGCCCTGGAACTCGGCGCCGGGGTTGGTGCTTTAAGGCTGAGCAGCCTTCGCAGCAGATCGAGTTGTTCACGCTCGGAAGCCGGCCTGGTCGTCGAAGCGGCCACGTCCGGCACCGCCCCACCCGCGCCCTGAGGCGCGTCCTGCTCCGCCATGGCCGGCGCGGCAAGCCAAGCAATGACCAGCAGAGCGACAAGCACGGGCCGGCCGCGGCGACTGCGAAAGCGCCTGCCGCAACCGTTCGGTAAAAGTCCTGCCCGGCCTTGCGTCATCAAGTGTCCCATTCCCTATCCCTTGCCGGGATTCGATATTCCGGAGTTTCTTTTCGGCGTCCGGCCGGTTTCCGAGGCAACGATCACCATTGCGCGCCGACGCCGTCGCGCTTCCCCGACTCGCGGTGCCCCCCAAGTGAGAGCGAATCTATTACGGCTGTCGTACCCAAGTCGAATCCCGAGCGCCGCCGCACGAGGTTCGAGCGCCCCACGTGCAGCGCAATACGATCACTGCTACAGAGCGTGGCCCGCGGCGGGTGGCTTCAGCGCCACTGGCCTGCGCTGCCGACAGCAGGAACGCAAGATGCTCGAACCCATCCGCCTGCCTTTGTTTGCACGCCTCGCCAACGCCGTAGGAAGCGCAGCGCGCGAGCTCGGGATGCCGTTGGTGAGCTTGACACCCGCGGCGCTCAAACGACGCGCACGGGAACGCAGCCGCCTGTCAGACTTCGGAGACGACGATTTCGAGGAGGCGCTCGAAGTTCTCTGCGACTCCGCCGAACACGACGCCAATCTGAGCCTCAGCGGCCGTCTCGCCCTGCGCGACCACGTCACCGGCGCGCTGGTCACGCGCCTGCGGCGCATCGACCTGCACAAGACCAGGCCCGAGGTATTCAGGACACCGCTCATCGCGCCGCTGATCGTGCTCGGACTGCCGCGCTCGGGCACCACCATGCTGCACCGGCTGCTTTCCCTCGACACCGCTGCTCGGGCGCTCTTCATGTGGGAACTGCGCGACCCCATCCTCGGTCCAGGCCCCGACGACCGCCGCCGCCGCGCCATCGGACAGATCAAGCTCGTGAAGAAGATGGCGCCGGGCCTGGACGCCAAGCACTACATCGACATCGACGAACCCGAAGAGTGCGTGCTGTTGCTCGACAGCAGCCTGCGCAGCATCAGCTTCTGGATGTTCTCGCCGGTCTATTCGTACGTCGATTGGTACAAGACCCAGGACATGCACGCGGCCTACCGGGTCTACCGTGAGCACCTGCAGATCTTCCAGGCCGAGAGGCCGCAGCAGCGGCTCACGCTCAAAGCACCGGCCCACGCCGGCCACATAGATGCGCTGCACGCGGCCGTTCCGGAGGCCATGATGATCCACACCGTTCGCGATCCCGAGCCGGTAGTAGCCAGCGTCAACAGCCTCTTCTACACGATCCACGCCATGGTCGCCGCCAAGCTCGACGTGAACCGGACGGCACGCGCCAACGTGGCGATGTTGCGCGAGTCTACCGAGCGTTTCAGCGCGGCGCGAGGCAGCATACCGGATGATCGTCTTGCGCAGGTGACCTACGAAGAACTGTCGAAGGACCCGGTTGCGGCCGTACAGGCGATCTACCGCCACTTCGATCTGCGCTTCGATTCGGAATTTGCGCAGCGCCTCGGCCACTGGCTCGCCAACCGGCCTCAGCACGGGTTCGGCAAACACGAATACTCACTGGAAGAATGCGGCATCGAGCGCCGCTGGATGCACGAACAGTTCCGTCCATACTACGAAGCATTCCTCGGCGGGATGCCGCCTCTCTGAGCGCTGCGCGCGGCGCAAGCGGCCTGCTCGTCAAAGGTGCCGCGACCGGCTCCGTAGGGCCGCAGCGTGTTGAGACGGCAGGCCTCCACCGTCACAATCCGTCGCGACGCTGAATACCGCAGCGGCAGGCAAGGAACGCTGTCCATGACCGACGATTCAAGCAGCGGGCGTGAGGTTTCGACCGCAGGCCGGGCCAGGATTACACAGGACGTGATCGGAGGGCTCGTGCTCTCCATGGCCGGTGCCTTTTTCGCCTGGCAAGCTTGGGATCTGCCGCTTGGCTCGCCAGGTGCCATGGGCCCCGGCATGTTGCCGATGTCGGTTGCGGTGCTCATCGCGATCGGCGGCGCTGTCCTGGCCACCACCGGCCTTGTCGCCGGCGGAGAAGTCATGACGATGCCGCACCTGCGCGGCATGTTCTTCATCATCGGCGGCATCGTGCTCTTCGGCTTGACGATACGCTCGCTGGGCCTTGTCGTCGCGGGCCCTGTGTCGATGATCTTCGCCTCCGCTGCGACCGACGAAATGCGTCCGCTCGAAACGTCCGTATTCGCGGTGTGCATCACCGTGTTCTGCATCCTGCTTTTCAAGTATGCGCTCGGTCTTCCGATCCCGGTCGTCGCGTTCATGTGACAGAGAGAATCAGTGGATCTCTTTTCCAACCTCGCAATCGGCTTCGGCGTCGCCTTCACCGCGCAGAATCTGCTTCTGTGCTTCACCGGATGCATGATCGGAACCCTGGTCGGGGTCTTGCCCGGCGTCGGTCCGGTGGCGACGATCGCCATGCTGCTTCCGCTCACCTTCGGCCTCGATCCGACCGGTGCCCTGATCATGCTGGCGGGCATCTACTACGGGGCGCAGTACGGCGGCTCGACGACGGCCATTCTCGTCAACATACCCGGTGAAGCGACATCCGTAGTGACGACACTGGATGGTCATCAGATGGCCAGACAGGGCCGCGCGGGTGCGGCACTGGGGATTGCAGCACTCGGCTCCTTCTTCGCCGGCTGCGTCGCTACGCTTTTCATCGCCGCCATGGGCCAGCCGTTGACGCGTCTGGCCCAGTTGTTCGGTCCCGCAGAATATTTTTCGCTGATGATCATGGGCCTCGTGTTCTCGACCGTGCTGGCGCGCGGTTCGATCTTCAAGGCCGGCCTGATGGTGCTGCTCGGACTAATGTTCGCGACCGTCGGAACCGATCTCGAAACCGGCCAGGAGCGCATGACGCTGGGCATTCCACGCCTGTCAGACGGCATCGACTTCGCGCCGCTCGCGATGGGAATTTTCGGTTTCGCGGAAATCATCCGCAATCTGGAAAGCCCCGAAGCACGCGATGTCCTGCACGACAGGATCGGCAGGCTCCTTCCGAGCTGGGACGACATCAGACAATCCGCGCCGGCGGTGCTGCGCGGCACGCTGATCGGCGGTTTGCTCGGCATCCTGCCCGGCAACGGCGCCGTGCTCGGTCCGTTCGCCTCCTACGCAATGGAAAAAAAGCTGGCGAAAGATCCGAGCCGTTTCGGCAGGGGCGCCATAGAAGGAGTCGCCGGCCCTGAATCGGCCAACAACGCCGGAGCCCAGACGGCGTTCATTCCGCTTCTCACGCTCGGCATTCCTCCCAACGCGGTGATGGCGCTCATGGTCGGCGCGATGACCATCCACGGCGTCATCCCCGGTCCGCAGGTGATGACCAAGAACCCCGAACTGTTCTGGGGCATGATCGCGTCGATGTGGATCGGCAACGCGATGCTGGTCATCATAAACATGCCGCTTGTCGGGATCTGGGTGAAGCTGCTGAAGGTTCCCTATCGCCTACTGTTCCCGGCCATCCTGGTCTTCTGCTGCATCGGCATCTACTCGATCAACAATTCGGTCGAAGACCTATACTTCACCGCTTTTTTCGCAGTGGTCGGCTACGTCCTGATCAAGTTGGGTTACGAGCCGGCGCCACTGCTGCTCGGGTTCGTGCTCGGCAAACTGATGGAAGAGAAACTGCGTCAATCGCTCATCTTGTCGCGCGGCAGCTTCGCCACGTTCATCGACCGGCCGATTTCCGCGGGCCTGCTCGCGGTGGCGGCCATCATGCTGATCGTGGCGTTGTTGCCGTCGATCAACAGGAAACGCGAAGTAGCGTTTCAGGACTGAGCGCTGACGAAAGATACGCGCTGACTTTGCCGCGCCATTTGTTTTCTCGGCCCTGAAGTCCCATTGCTGTTTTCGCTGCTGCAACTCCCGACCTTGACGAGGAAGCCGTCTTGAAAAAAACATCGATGCTCGCGGCCGCCGTGGCCGTCTCGATCGCGGTTCCAGCTTTTGCTCAGACCTATCCGACCAAGCCGATCACCATGGTGGTGCCGTTCGCGGCCGGTGGGCCGACCGACATCATCGCGCGCATCGTCGCGGAGCCGATGTCGCGCACGCTCGGCCGGCAGATAGTGATCGAGAACGTCGCGGGCGCCGGCGGCACGACCGGCATCACCCGCGCAAGCGTCGCTGCGCCCGACGGCTACACGATAATGATGGGACACATGGGAACCCACGGCGCCGCGCCCGCTCTCTATCTCAAGCTGAAATACGACCCGGCAAGAGATTTCGCCCCCGTGGGTCTCGCGGCTGAAACCCCGATCATAATCGTGGCGAGCAAGACCCACCCGGCAAATGACCTGAAGGAATTCATCGCCTGGGCCAGGGCTGAGGGCGACAAGGCCAACCACGCCCACGCCGGCGTCGGATCAGTGTCGCATTCGACCGGGATCCTGCTCGACTCCATCCTCGGCACCAGGCCGACCTTGATTCCTTATACGGGCACCGGACCGGCGCTGAACGACATGATGTCGGGCCAGGTGGATTACATGACCGACCAGATCGTCAACCTGGTGAGCCAGATCAACGCAGGCACCATCAAGGCCTTCGCGATCGCCACGCGTGTCCGCTCCGCGGCTCTGCCCGGACTGCCTACCACCAGAGAAGCCGGTCTGGACAATTACGAGGTCAGCGCCTGGAACGCGATCTTCGCGCCCAAAGGCACACCGCCGGAAATCGTCGCCGTGCTCAACGACGCGCTGGTCAAGGCTCTGGATGATCCCGATGCGCGCAAGCGCCTGGACGAGCTCGGTGCGGTGGTTCCGGATGCGACCGGCCGCACACCGGCTGCGCTGCAGAAGTTGGTTGAGAGCGAAGTCGCGCGCTGGAAGACCGTGCTGACTCAGGCCACCGCGACCGCCAAACCCTGATTCCCAGGAACCTGTCAGAGAAAAGTGCGCCCGGCTGGACTCGAACCAGCGGCCACCGGCTTAGAAGGCCGGTGCTCTATCCGACTGAGCTACGGGCGCGTGTGCCGTGAGGCAAGAAACCCTGCATCCGTCTCGTCGCAGAAATATCGTGCGACGCCAAGGATTCTTAAAGTGGTCGGGGTGAGAGGATTTGAACCTCCGACACCCTGCTCCCAAAGCAGGTGCGCTGCCAGACTGCGCCACACCCCGAAGACCGCGGATTGTCGCTTGCATGAGAGGCGGTTTCAATCCGCGACGGGTCAGCCGACCTGACCGGCTCCGCCGCCGAGACCGACCTGCCTCCCCAGCTTCCCGAGCAGCACCGCCACGGCGGCGGCGCGATGACTGCGGGCGTTCTTCTGCGCGGACGATGCCTGACCGAAAGTGCACCCGAGATCGTCACGAAAAAAGATCGGATCGTAACCGAAACCGTTGCCGCCTCTTTCCTCGTCGAGGATGCGCCCCTCGCAGCGCCCTTCGCCGACGATCTCGGTCCCGTCCGCCAGCTTCAGCGCGAGCACGCACACGAAGGCGGCGCGTCGATCACCTGCGCCGCGCAGTTCGTCGAGTACCTTGCGATTGTTCGCACCGTCGCCGCCGCCTCCTGCGTAGCGCGCCGAGTAGACGCCGGGCCTGCCGCCGAGCGTATCGACGCTGAGTCCCGAATCATCCGCCAGCACTGCATGGCCAGGCAATGCGCCGGCGAACGCGCGAGCCTTCAGCAGCGCGTTCTGCTCGAAGGTAGCGCCGCTCTCCTCGACATCGAGTGCGACGCCGAATTCTTCGGGCAGCCGCACCTCGATTCCGCTTCCTTCCAACAGATAGCGAAAGTCTCTCGACTTTCCCTTGTTGGTAGTCGCGAGCACCACGCTCGTCAGCTCAAGCACCGACTATCCTTCGCTGCGCGGCGAGCAGATCTTGAATGCCTTTCCACGCGAGATCGGTCAGCGCGTCGAGTTGCTCGCGACGGAACGTGCCGCCCTCGGCGGTGCCCTGCACCTCGACGAATTCACCCTGCGAAGTCATCACCACGTTCATGTCGACGTCGGCGCTGGAATCTTCGTCGTAAGCGAGGTCGAGCATCGTCGTGCCGCGAACGATGCCGACGCTGATCGCGGCGACACCGCGCAGCACCGGATCACGCTCGACGAGTCCCTGGGCGAGCAGACCTTGGCAGGCGATAGCCAACGCGCACCAGGCTCCGGTGATCGAGGCGGTGCGGGTTCCGCCGTCGGCCTGAATGACGTCGCAGTCGAGCTGAATGGTTCGCTCGCCAAGAGCCTTCATGTCCATCGCCGCGCGAATGCTGCGGCCGATCAGGCGCTGGATCTCCATCGTGCGGCCGCCGACCTTGCCCTTGGCCGCTTCGCGATCGCTGCGTGTGTGGGTGGCGCGGGGCAGCATCCCGTACTCGGCCGTGACCCAGCCGGTACCGCGTCCCTTCAGGAAGCGCGGCACGCTCTCCTCGACGCTGGCGGTACAGATCACGCGCGTCAGGCCCATTTCGATCAGCACCGAGCCCTCTGCGTGTGCGCTGAAACCGGGGGTTATGCGCAACGGGCGCAACTCGTCGGCGCCGCGTCCATCCGACCGCCGGGGTGTAATTGTCTCACTCATTCTGTGTTTCCTCGCCGCGGCGCCGGGCTCCGCTTTTTTTAACCAAACTGCGTCTTTGTGTTGGCAGCGTCCCCGATCCGGGTGCTACTGTTCGCGGGCCCGATAAGTGGCAGCACGAACACGGGCCCGGAACTTCCTTCTCAACGTTTGTTCAGCCGCCGACCGCAAGGCAGACAAACCCCGACCGACTCGCAATCGGAAGGAACTCCGGGCCCTCCTTACTCCGCCCTCACAGTCTCCCAAGAAACCTTAAAATCTGGTCATTTACGGCCGCCGGCTTCTCGAGATGCACGAAGTGTCCGGTGGCATCGACCACGACCTTTTTCAGGCCCGCCGCAAAGGCGCTCTCCATCTCCTCGGTCATCTCCAGCCCCATGCAGCCGTCTTCGCTGCCGTGCAGGTAGAGGGTCGGAACCAGCACCGGTGCCGATCCGATCCGCATCTGATCGCCCATCAGAGCCGGGTCCTGCAAAGCCGGGTTGAACAGCGAGCGGTAGTAACCGAGCGCGGCCTCCAGGACTCCGGGGCGGGCAAGCGTGGCCAGCACCGGAGCGATGTCGGCCTCCGGAATGTTCCAGCTCGGCGACCAGTCCTTCCATAGATTGCGGATAAAGCGCAGGTCGTTTGCGGCCACCGCCATTTCGGCGATCGGCCCCTGGAAGAAGAACATATACCAGGAGCGTTTCTGCTGGGCGTAGTTCTCGGTCAACGCCGTCATCAGCTTCGGGCCGTAAGGCACCGCCGCGGCAATCAAACAATCGACTTTCTCAGGAGCCAGCACGGCCGCGCCATAGGCCGCCATCGCGCCCCAGTCGTGACCGAATATCACCGCCCTGCCGCCGCCACCGAGCGCGTCGATCAAACCGATCGCATCGCGGGCCAGCGCCGCGGTCTGGTAGACGCCGGCGGGCGCCGGCGCGCTCGGCGCATAGCCGCGCATGTACGGCGCCACCACGCGGTAGCCGGCCTGCGCCAGCACCGGCATCTGATGCTTGAAGGTCTGCGCGTTGTCGGGGAAGCCGTGCAGGCACAGCAACAGCTGGCCGTTGGCCGGCCCCTGCTCGAGCGCGACAAAACGCAGGCCGTTGGCCTCCACTTCGATCGTCCTGGGTTCAGTCATCGAGGATCACTCCTGTTGGGCCCGGGCCTGGGACCGGACTCAGCGCCGGGTTGAGGTCCGGGTCGTTGTAAGCCTTGTACTGGTGGTACCTCTTGAAGAAGCGTCGGCCCGCCCTGAAGTCTTCGACGAGGCCTTCCAGGCAACAACCGAGATCTTCACGTTGTTCTCGCAGTATCAGTGCCTTGGCTCGACATTCCTCGGCAATGACATGCTTCTTCGCGAAGGCCCCGACACGCTCCATGTTGCGGATCTTGAGCGCAAGGATCGACAGTCTGTCGACCATCATCGCGGCGGTTTCGGAATGAGGCTGCGCGTGCGAGAGATCGGCGCCCGACAGAGCCGCCAGGACGGCCTCGTCAATCCGCTCCATCAGGTCGTTGCGGCGCTGGTTCCACGGATCAATCGAGCGCTTGAGCGACGCAACGTAGGCGTCGGAGACATCCCGGCGGCGCGCCTCGTCCTCCAGCCGCCAGATGACGAAGTTGGCGCGATGCTGCGCGTCGACAAGCAGTCGCAGGCTCGCCTCGCCGCCTTCGCGCTCGGCGGCCGCGCCGGCAACCGGCGCCGGCGGCACATCCTCGAAGAGCGGCGTCTCGGCGACGGCCCAGGCCGAAAGCGCCTGGTCGTGAACAAGGGCGAGATCGATTGCGAAGAAAGCCATGGCGACGAGGCGCGCAATCTAGCCGCGAAGACCGGCGCGAGCCATCGCGCAAAGCCGCGCGCCGCTTCGTACGCGACGGATGGAGCGGCAGCGGCGCCGCGTCATCGTCCGAGCAGGCTCTCCACCGCACGCACGACGTCGCGCGGTTCGATGTCTTCCATCGCCTTTCTCGCGGCGGCGCCGTGGAGCTTGGCGCGAGGTTCTTCCCCTGCCCTCAACATCACCGAAAGCGCCGGCGCCGGCGGCGCGTCGGTGCGCGAGGGGCGCCCGCCGATCAGCACCACGCAGGAGACGTCCTGCATCCACGCCATGTGCAGGGCCGCGGTGTTCGATCCGAGATAGACGCGAAAGCGACCGAGCAGCGCCATCATCCCGCGCAGCGTCGTCGGCGGTGCCAGCGTGCAATGCGCACCGGCGCCGGCCGCGATCTCGGCAGCCACCTCCATCTCGCTCGGCCCCCACAGCACCACGCTGGCATGACCGGCCTCGCCAAGAGCCGCGAGCGTCTGCTGCCAGCGCGAGACCGGCCAGCGATCAGCGCGCCGGTGGAGACTGCTACCGGGGAACACCGCTATCGGCGGCAGTCCGGCGCCGGTATGCCAGACGGCCGCAGCGGCAACCGCGGCGGGGTCCAGCCACAGTCCGCGTGCGGTCGCGTCATAGTTTGTCGAAAGGTCCAGGGGCGCCAGCAGTCGCAGGTTGCGCGTAACGCGGCTTTCCCATGGATCATCGAGAGTTACATGAGTCGTAGTGAAAAGATGATTGCACTCGCTGCCGGCACGCCGATCAAAGCCGATGCGAAGCGGGGCAGCGCTCACCAAGGTGAAGATTCCGCTCTTGAGCCGCGCGTGGAAGTCGATCGCGACATCGTAGCGGGCCTCGCGAAGTTGGGTTCGCATGCGCCGAAACTCGGCCAGTGCCGCGACTGGGCCGCCACCGAGACGGCGCCGGTCCAGAAGGTGGAGCCTTGCTATCGCGGGGTGCCCTTCCAGGACCGGCGCCGCCCACTGCTCAACCAGCCAGCCGATCTCGGCCTGCGGCAGTTGCGCTCGCAAACGCGCCAGCGCCGGGAGCACCCGCAGGCAGTCGCCGATCGCACCGAGGCGCACGACCAACACGCGTTTGACCGAGGTCTTGTCGATAACCGCCGCCATGCCAGTATCTTTCCCCGAACACGCCCCGCCGACCAGTTCTCACTCACGCCGAGCCGCTACCGCACGGGCGGCACCGGTGGCGACCGGCGTCGCCCGTGGGTAAAGAAGCGTGGGGGAAGTCCGCAGCAGCGGGCGACCGGGGCAATGCAAGACGAGGTACGGTGAACGAGGGAGGGAGCAAAGCCCGCAGGTTGCGTTGCGCAGTTCTGCGCGGGTTCTTGTCTGCGGCAGCCGCGCTCGCGCTCGCCTCGGGCCTGAGCGGCTGTCCGCCGTTCATCCAGCCCCTGCACGGCCCTGACGCCGAGGCGCTCAAGGAAAGACCGGCCGAGGCAGCAACGCGGGCTCTTGCCGCCGACGACTTCGGCACCACCGAACAGATTCTGGCCGAAGCCATCTCGGCGCGGCCCGATCCGCCGGCCGCGCCGGACCCGGAAACCGCCGAGTTGTTCGCCATCGCAGCGCGCCTGCGAATCCGCCAGCAACTCTATCCGGAAGCCGAACACGACGCGGCGCGTGCGCTTGCCGCAGCGCAGGCCGGCGGCCCGCTTTCCCAGCTCACTTCCCAGCGCTCGATCCACTACCGCATAGCCGAAGCCTACGAAGATGCCGGCCGCGACGAAGACGCCGTGACACACCTGCAAGCGGCGCGAACTCTGTGCCTGGCCGACGCGGCTCTGGCCGAAGACGACGCGTGCGAAAGCGAACGTGCGGGCCTCGTGCGCATCATGCTGGCCACCGGCCGCTATGCCGACGCCGAACCGCTGGTACTCGGACGCGTCGCCGACGTGCAGAGCCACAACGGCGTCTACGATCTTCGACTGGCCGACGTACTGGCCGATGCCGCGTCGTTCTACTGCCGTCAGGGCCAGTACGAATTGTGCGGTCCGCTTTACGCGCGTTCGTTCGACATCTGGAAGACATTTCGCGACGACGCGTTCGCCGAACATCGCCGAGCGCTCGATGCGGGACTCGAGAGCCCGTTCGGTCGTGCATTCCTGCGCGTTCGTGCACGCCACGCACCGTTTACCGCACCCACCGGCCTCGACGAACAAGGCCCCACTCAGTACAAACTCGGCAATCCGGACGGCGCAGCTGCAGCCACGACCTACGAAAGAAAGCTGTGGGAAATCGACGACGAAGTAGGCCCGAAGGCCATGGAAGCGCTCAACGCTATCATCACCGCAGGCCGCGAAGGACCGGAACTGGCGCTGGCCCAGGAAGCGGTCGGCTACGTCTACTTCAAGCGCGGCGACTACACGCACGCCGAAGAATATTACCGGCAGGCGCTGACGCGCATGGAAGCGCTGTGGCCTTCACTGTCGGTGACAACGCGGCGCCGCACGGTACGCGACTACCTCGACATCCTGGAGGCGCTGGTGCAGATCGACCGCGCGGCGGACCACTACGGCGAAGCGATCGACTTCGGCCGGAAAGCGTTGGAACTCGCCGAAGCGCAACTCGACGCGCGCGATGCACTTCGTCTCGACACCATCTCAGGCCTGGCCACCAGCTTCCGTGAGGTGCGCGACATCGCCAAGGCCGAAGAATTTTCGGTACGCTATCTCGACGCAGTCGAGGCCGCGCGCGGCAACGACCACCCCGACTACGCCTGGGCCTTGCGCAACCTGGCCTACGTCTACCTGCTCAAGAACGAGGTCGAACGCTCGCAGAGCCTCGAAGCCGAGGCTCGCGTGATATGGTCTCGTCACCCGACCATCGCGCCTGAATTCTGAGCGCCGGCAAATTCCCGAGAACGTAGCACGGCGATCACCGTGCCGATCGCGTGTGCAGCCGGCGACAGGTCGTGTAACAGTGCCGCCGACTTCGAGCGGGGAACGACGATCACGGTGATGCGTAGTGTGAGCGCTCGCCGTCCTGTTCCGGGTGAGACCCCGCTCGAATCGCCAAGAGGAGAAGGCACGTGGACGAACCGCAACAAGCGGCGCACAAGATCGGCTTGGTAGTTTCAGTATCCGGTTCGCGCGTGTCGGTGATCCTGAGCGAGGTCGGTGGCGCCGGCGAGGGAACCTCGGCCTCGGAACCGTCGAACGTGCAGGTGGGATCCATCGCCCGCATTCCCACCAAGGACTCGATGGTGTTCGGCATGATCAGCAGCCTGCGCACCGAGAACCCTTCCTTTCCCCCCGGCACGGACGAGAAAAGTTTTCTCGAAATGGAACTGCTCGGTGAAGCGATGCGCGATCCGGAAAGCGGGCGAGAGACCGCCTTCCAGCGCGGCGTCTCGGTTTATCCGAGCCTCGGCGCCGAAGTCTACGCGGCCACACGCGACGACCTCGGCCGCGTCTACGCGCGGCCGACCGCGTCCAACGTGCGCATCGGCAGCATCCACCAGGACCGCACGCTGCCCGCCTTCGTCAGCATCGACCAACTGCTGGGCAAGCACTTCGCCGTGCTCGGAACTTCCGGCTCTGGCAAGTCGTGCACCGTCGCGCTGATACTCCACGCGATCCTCGACCAGCACCCCAGTGGACACGTCGTCCTCCTCGATCCTCACAACGAGTACTCGAACGCTTTCGGCGACCGCGCCGAGGTAGTCTCTCCGCAAAACCTGGAACTGCCGTACTGGCTGCTCAACTTCGAAGAGACGGTGGAAGTACTGATAGGCCGCGGAGCGATGTCTCGCGAAGTGGAAGTGGGAATACTCAAAGGCGCGATCCTGGAAGCCAAGCGCCGCTACGTCGGCGAAGGACGCGACGCCTCCTACATCACGGTCGACACGCCGGTCCCATACCGCATTGCCACGCTGGTTCAGTACCTTGATCGTCAGATGGGCCGCCTGGACAAGCCCGAGACGGCGGTTCCGTACATGCGCATCAAGGACCGCATCGAGACGCTGAGTTCCGACGCACGTTTTGGCTTCATGTTCTCCGGCATGTTCGTCTCCGACAACATGGCCAAGATCCTGTCCCGCGTGCTGCGCATTCCGGTCGACGGCAAACCCATAACCATCATCAACGTATCGGGCGTGCCCTCGGAAATCGTCGACGTGGTGGTCTCGATGCTGTTTCGCACGATTTTCGATTTCGCACTGTGGTGCGACCGCGCCAAATCGGTGCCGATACTGCTGGTGTGCGAGGAAGCTCACCGCTACGTGCCTAAATCCGACGCGGCTTTCGCTTCCGCGCGCAAAGCCATCGGCCGCATCGCAAAGGAAGGCCGCAAGTACGGCGTGTCGCTGTGTCTGGTGACTCAGCGTCCGTCGGAACTGTCGCCGGACGTGCTTTCGCAATGCAACACCATGTTCGCGCTGCGTATGAGCAACGAACCTGACCAAGACTACGTATCCAGCGCATTGCCCGACAGCGCGGCGGCGCTGGTCAATTCGCTGCCGGCCCTGCGCACCCAGGAAGCCATCGTGGTCGGCGAAGGCGTCAACGTCCCGGTGCGCCTGAGCATGGACACGCTGCCGCCTGAACAAAGACCGCGCAGCGCCTCGGCGGCATTTTCGTCTTCGTGGCGCAGCGACACCGCCGTGAACGGATTGGTCGAAGAGACGATCGAGCGCTGGCGCCGCCAGGACAGAGGATAGACACAGCTTCGCGGCGGCGCGGCTCGATTCGTCGCCCCATCACACCTCGGTACTGAAAGCGCGTCGATTACACCGGCGCCATTGAGAGAAGGCGCTTTCACGCGCATCGGTCTCCTCGGCCGCGAGCCTTGCGGGTTCACGGCCGAGGAGGCCGCCGATGCTCGTGCGCACAAAGAAGCACGTTCCGCCCGCCGCAATTCTGTTCGCCGCAACCTGGCTCGCCGCGAGTGCGGCCTTCGTGGACACGGCCTGCGCGCAGGAACCTGGCGCGCTGCGACTACCTCCAACCAGGGACGCCGGCGGATGGATGCCCGATGTCCGCGTGCGCCTCGACCGCCTCGCCTCCGATCGCCGCCGCGCCGACGCTGCGCCGCAAAGCGCGACCTCGGCGGGCGACGGCGAGCCGCCCTGGTGGTGGCTGCCCTGCCCTGCTCCCGACGAGGCCAGGCCGTGAAGCTGCGCCGTGCTTCGCAACCGACAAGGTCGGCGCCCAGCGCCGGCGCAATCATCGCGGCGCTGATCTGGCTGTTACTGTGTATCGCAAAGGCTTCGGCGCAGGCGCTTCCCGGCAGCGCCACCGGTTCGCAGACCGGAGACGCCTCGGGTCCCTGGGCCGGGCTGGCATCGGCGCCGGAAGCAGACCTCTTCACCGGCGCCGCGCAGACTTCGATTCCGATCCAGGTTCCGCCGGGCCGTCTCGGCGTCGCACCGTCGCTTGCGCTTTCCTACTCGAGCAGCGCCGGTCCCAGCGCCTACGGATACGGCTGGACCCTGCCGCTGGCGAGGATACACCGCTCGCTCAGGAACGGAGCGCCGCGCTACGACGACACCGAGGTATTCGTCTTGGCGATGCCGGGAGCCTCGATCGACCTCGAAGCGATCGACGGCGCGCCCGGCAGTTATCGTCCGAAGATCGAGTCGACTTTTCCGCGCATCGGCTTCAGCGCCGAGCGCAACCTGTGGCGCGTCGTCGACAAGAGCGGAGTCACGTTCACGTTCGGCTCACGGCGCAGCACACGAATGGGACGCGGCGACGGGATCGACAAGACGTTCGCGTGGTTGATCGAGCGCATCGAAGATCCGGCTGGAAACACCATCGACTTCTTCTACCGCGAGGAGCCAGACACCGGACGCGCAGACGGCCTGCCGCTGCGCATCGAGTACGGCGGCAACACCGCGCAGGCGGCGCCGGCTTTCGCGCGTGTCGAATTCACCTGGCAATCCATCGGCTATCCATCCGGGGCGGCGGTCTCGATGCGCAGCGGCTTCGCTGAACGAATCGACTCACGTCTGACTTCTATCGAAACATCGACGCAAGGGCTGGCGGCAAGGCGCTACGACTTCAGCCACGACGTAGATCCGCGCTCCGGCGACAGCCGCCTGGTCGGCGTCACCCTCACCGCTTTCGCCGACGATGCCGCGGGCGACGTGAGGCTGCCGAGCACGGTATTCTCATACGCCGACGCGGTGCAGAGCGGCTGGCCGACCGGCACCTCATCACTCGAAGCCGGCAAGTCCCTGGTCATCGCCGGTCTTGGCCCCTTTCGCTCCCGCGGCAAGACGACGAGCGTCGATACCATCGACATCGACGGCGACGCGATCGTCGACTACGTCGACCTGCGCAACTGGCCGCCGGCCGTGCGTCTCGGCAACGGTCATGGGTTTTCGCCGCCGCGTTCGTGGCAATGGCCGGCCGCACCGAAATATCCCGAGGCGCCGCAATGGATCCGGCGCCTCGACGACGACGGCAACCTCGAAAGCAACGTCTTTGACTTAAGCGGCGACGGGTTCGCCGACATCGTCGACAGCCGGCCACAAGCGTGCGGCACGACCGAGGGCCGTTGGTGCGTCTGGCTGGGAAGCAGCGAGGGATTCGCCGCTCAGGCCGTAACCTGGAGGGCACCGGGAGCGCGGCTGCGCACCACCCGCAAGTCCGGCACTCTCGTAGTCGCCGACCTCGTAGATTTGAACGCCGACGGTTATCTCGACTACGTCGACAGCTCGGCGTTCGCCGATGGAATCGAAGACGGCAGATGGATGGTCTACTGGAACGACGGCAACCGTTTTGCCGAAACGCCGTCCCGCTTCGCCTCCGCGCTGCCTTACCTGGCCCGCTACAAGGACAGGCACATGCTCTACGGAATCTTCGATCTCAACGCAGACGCGCTGCCCGATCTCGTGGTGGCCGAAACCGGCGCGACCGACACACCGGAGCGATGGGATGTCTACTCTTCGTGGCAGGTCTATCTCGGCGACGGACGCGGCTTCGCTGCCGCACCCAACACGTGGCCGATCGAAAGCGACACGCTCAAACTGCCGAACTTCCTGACCGTCCACGCCGACGACGGCTCGATCATCAGCGACCTTCTCGACATCAACGGCGACGGTCGTCCCGACCTTGTTCGCCGCAACCGACCGGCCGACACCTGGCGCACCCACATCTCCGACACCTGCGGCTCGCGTGCCAGCTGCGCGAGCATCCTCGTACAGGAAACGGGGGTCGCGCCGGCGTTCTGCTGCTACAACATCCTGGTCTTCATCAACACCGGGTCTTCGTTCTCGACGCCGGTTGCGTGGACCGCGCCGGCCGACGCGGTTCGAAGCAGCTACGAAAGTTGCCCGTTTTCAGCCGTCGAGTGCCTCAGCGGCTGGCTCTACAACTACGATCTGTTCGACTTCAACGGCGACGGCCTGGTCGATCTCGTGGAGCACGCCGCTCCGGGAGATCCGCCGTCCACATGGCGCGTATATCTGCACCCCGCGACTCCTTCGGATGGCCTCGGGTCGTCACCGGCGCGGCCCAATCTGCTGCTGTCGATGATGAACGGAATCGGCGGAGAAACCCTGCTCGGATACCAAGCCGCCGCGACCGCGCCCGACACCCACATCGCGTTTCCATACTGGACCGTCGTCAGACGCGAAATCCGCGACGGCATCTACGACGGCCCGGTAGCACATGCGTGGATATCGTATCGCGGCGGCCTCTACGACGTGGCGGATCGCGAGATGCGCGGCTTCGCGGTCGTTCAGGAAGTCGACGACATCGGCATCACACGCGTGCGCGAGTTTCACCAGGACAGCGTGCGCAAGGGCCGACTGCGCCGTCTGTCAGTGCTCGGCCGTCCCGATTGCAAAGCGGCAGACCCGACGGATCCGAACGACCCTTGCAGCCCCTGGCAGCTTAGATTGTCACAGCACGACTACGTGTGGCCGGACCACAGCCCGGTCCTGCTGAGTTCGGAAAGCGCGCTGCCATTCGGAGAAGGCGGCGCCGTCGAAGCGCTGCGCACGACCACCACCTACAATTACGACGACTACGGTAATACGGTGCAGCGCATCACTTCGACTGCGCTGGCGGCGACGACGACGGTCGAGAGCGAATTCACGGCGAAGATCACCACCAGAGGCGGCGGGTTGCCAGGGCGCTACACCGTCAACAAGCCGCTTCACCTGCGCGTCAGCGAAGACGGACGCGCCGAGCCGCTGCTCGAGCGGCGCTTCGAATACGATTGGCAGGGAACCGCTTTCGGGGCGCTGACAAAGTCGATGACATGCATCGCCTGGCAGGCGCAGACCTGCTCTTCGTGGTCGGTGCGGACCCTCACCCACGATGCGTACGGGAACATCGTCACGGCGAAGTCTCCCACCGCGGAAACCAGCACGACGCTGTACGATGCTGCGGCGCTGTTCCCGATAGCGGCGCGCGACGCCGCCGGACTGCTGACCACATCCGAGGTCGATCCGCGCACCGGCAACGTGACCGCGACCGTCGATCCCGCTGGCAACAGCCTCCACTCCAAATTCGACGGACTCGGCCGGCTGCTGCGAACCTGGGGGCCGGGAACCAGTGCCGAGTCGCCCCTGGGAACCAACCAATACGCACCCGGCTCGCTCGGCGAGGGTCCGCCACGCATCGTCGCGCATCGCGCCGGCTCCGCTCCTTCGGCGACATTCTTCGACGGACTCGGCCGCGGCGTCGCCACCAAGACCCTGCGCGCAACCGATGACGGCACCGCAGCCGAAGTCTCGGGACTCCAGCGCTACAACACCAACGGCACGATCGCACGCCGGGCGATGCCGCTGCGCGGCGCCAGTCTCGACGCAGGCGTCCTCGATGTCACGTTCGACGACGCCGAGGCGTGGATTGAGATGCTGTACGACAGCCAGGGCCGACCGGTCGAAACCATCTACCCGGACGCAACTCGAACGCGCATAGACCGGTCGGCGCCCGGAATCGCCGTCAGCTACGACGCAAACATTTCCTCGCGCGTGCAACCGGGACTCGCGACCGGCGCCGGAGCGCACGCCGGCGCACTCGAACAATCAGACGCTCGCGCCGCCGACAGGCAAGGCGCCGTCACCATCGAACTGTTCGACGGCCTGGGGCGCCGCCTCGAACGCGACGTCTGTTCGGCCGCACCAACCGCGTCAGCACGCTACGACTGCCCGCCGGGCAGTCTCGAAAAACGCGAGTCCTGGTTCTACGACGGTCTTGGCCGAGTCGTGGCGACCCAGCAGCACGCGCTCGGCAAGGCCGCCGGCGACTCGCTGACCCGTATCGAGTATGACGGCCTTGGCAACCGCACCTCGGTCGCGAGCGGTGACGCCGGCATCTGGAGTTTCGAGCACGATCAGGCGGGGCGGCTGACGGCGACGATCCGGCCCGACGGAGTGCGGATCGTTTCCACCTACGATCACAGCGGGCGCCTGCTGCGTCACCGCGGCCCGGCGACGGTTTCGTCGTTCCGTTACTGGACCAGCGGAGACGGACTCGGCAAGGTTCGCAGGATCAGCACTCGCACCCGCAGCGCCCGCGTCAACCGCGAGTTCAACTACGACGGACGCGGCCGTCTCACCGACGAGGCGTGGCTGATCGTGGTGCGCGGCGGCTCCACAGAGCGCTGGACGGCGCGTTACCACTACGACGATCTCGATCGGCGCACCGCGATCGAATATCCGACCGAAGAACGCGAAGCTTCGGAAGTCGTCGAAACCGGCTTCAACGAGTTCGGCGACGCGGTGTCGCTCACGTCGTCACGCGCCACCTACGTCGCCGGCGCGGCTTACGACCTGCACGGCCGCCTGTCGCGCATCGACTACGGCAACGGCGTCGGCGACCGTATGAGCTACGAGCCCTGGAGCAACGCAGACGCGACCAACGGACGCCTGCGCTGTCTGCGCACCACCGCCGCCGGCGCGCCAGGAAGCGCCTGCGAAGTCAACGACGGCGACCCCGAAGCGGCGTGGTATCGGAACTACGACGCCAACGGCAACCTGCTCGAAATAGCCGACCTTGCGCACTCGAGCGCGGAGCAACTCTACGACGGACGCACCTACTCCTACGACGCGATGGGACACCTCGAGCAAGCTAACTACGGCGACGGGGTCAGCGAGAGCTTCGCTTTCGATCCGCTCGGCAACCTGCTGCGCAAAGGCGGCGCACGGCTCACCTACGCGGATCCGAGCAGCCCCAGCCGCCTGTCGTCGCTGAGCCGCGACGGCGCTGCTTCGGCAACGTTCACCTCGGAGTTCGACGCTAACGGCAGTCGCGTGCGCAGCGGCGATACGCACTACGACTACGACGACATGCTGCGCCTGGCCGGCGTCAGCGTCGCGGGCCAACCGCTCGCCGCATTCGGCTACGACGATTCGGGACACAGGATCTATCGTTACGACGCCGAGACGGATTCCTTTCGTTACGAGTTCGGAGATCTCGTCGCGATCGAGGGCGACAACATCGACCGGATGTTCTACTTCGGCGACCGCCTGGTCGCGGTGGACCGCGTGCAGCGTTCGCACCCGCACGGCAGCGGCGCGCCGGCGACGTTGCGGCGTCTGTTCCTGCATCAGGACCATCAGGGCAGCCCGCGCCTGATCAGCGACGGCGACGGCAGGATCGTCGAACACGCGCGCTTCGGAGCTTTCGGCGAGCGCCGCTCGACGTTCGACGCGGACGGCAGACCGAGCGCGCAGCCGCGCTCCGACTTCGGCTTCACCGGACACCTCGAAGAACGTGGGTCCAATCTGCTGTTTCTCGGCTCGCGCTACTACGATCCTGAGACTGGCTCCTTCCTGACCATCGATCCGGCTTTTCAGTTCGCGTCGCCCTACGCCTACTCAGACGGCAACCCGGTACTCGGCAACGATCCGAGCGGCGCCTTCTTCGGTGTGACTGCGATCGAAGTCGTGATCGCACTCACTGGTACGGCGACCTTCATCGACTCGCTGGTCCAGACCGGCGATCTCGGCCACTCGTTGACCGCCGGAATCGCGGCCGGTTTTTCGGTCTACGCCTCGCAGCAACTTTCGGCCGCGATCGCCAGACCGCTGGCCCAGGTCGCGCCGACGTGGGCGCTGCAAGCCGCCTCCGTGGCATCGGAAGGTTTCCAGATCCATCAGGCCGTCACCGCCATCGACGAAGGACAGGTCGCAGGCGGCGTGGTTTCGATCGGCTTGCTGGCCGGATCGCTGGTCGGCATCGAGAACGCCAACGATCCCGGGCCCGACGGAACCCGCGACGAACGTTATGCAAGGAATGGGATTGTCGACCGCGGGGTAGAGGGTGGTACACGCATCATCGAAGTGAACGGAATCTGCGCCACGCGCCCTGGTTGCGCATCCAACTTCTTCACCGCCATGCGCGAAAACCTCTCCGTGCTGTTCGGCAATCAACCGGGCTGCGTCAACGGCTGCGCGGAAGTTCAGGAAGCCACCAGGCAAGCGCTCGGCAAACCCGAACCGGTGAGACTGCTGTGCAACAGCTTCGGAGCGCTCAAGTGTGCGCGGGCTCTGCAAGAGCTCGAAATGGCGGCGAAGAACGACGTCTCGCTGAGCAGCGGCCTCGGTCGTGTGACGGCTCAATTGAGCGGCGCGCCGCTGCTGCGGCCACCAACCCTGAAGGGAGTCACTTACCAGGCCAACCTTTTCGACCCCATCGTATGGGTAGGAACGCTCTACTCGGTGCCGCTGCGTTCTGACGTGGTGCTCGGAACCAACTGGTGGCTGCCTCTGCCTTTGGTGGTGCACCACTCCAGACTCTACGAAAAACCTGTCGCAGAGCTGCTGGGAAATCTCGGCGAATGAAGCACAGTTGCCGCACCGGCGCGCGCCCGTTCGCATCGGCGCTGATGCTGACCGCGTACGTCGCGAGCTCGGCACTGTCGGGCTGCTCGCCGGTATGGAGGCCGGGCGGCCTTCAGGAACGCCTTTCGCGCGCCTGCTACGAGCACAAGCACGCCGAACTCGAACCCTTGGCCAGGCAGATCCACGAGGCCGAGCGGCGCAGCTATGGAGACGATGCGCCACGCACGCTCGCCGATCTGCGCATGATCGCCAACATGATCTCGTGGTCGGGAAGAACTGAGCAAGGTGTTCACGCGGGAGAGCTTGCGCTGGCCGAGCACCGGCGAGTCTACGGCGCGGGCGACTATAGGACCGGACCGGCGTTGAAGAATCTAGGCGACCTGCTCGCCGACGCGGGAAGATCCGTCGATGCAGAAGAAGCCTACGACAGCGCCGCCGCTGTGTGCCGTCAGGCGCCGGCCGCGAACAAAGCCGACGCTGCTCACAGCAGCGGCCAACAGGCCTGCGGACCTGACTTCAACCGATCAATCTCGGTTGGATACCGCACGCTCGGCCTCTACGAGAAAGCCGAACCTTTCCTGGTTTCCTACCTGACTGGCGATTACCGTCTGGCCGCACCGCAGTTCAGCGCCGGCGACCTCGACGATCTCGGTGATTTCTATTTCGAGTACGGCCACTACCCAAAAGCACTCTGGTACTACCGCGCCTGCAAGAGGCTGTGGGAGAAAGTCCATCCCGCTGCGGCAGCGACGACAACGCCGGTGTACCAGGCTCCCGGTGTCAAGGTCATGCTCGGCAACGGTGCTCACGCTTTCTACTCGGTCGCGCCTTCGTGTCTTGAAGATTACATCGAAGCCACAGAGCGTGCCGGCCGCAGCGATGAATCAGCCTTGCTGCGCCGGTGGGAAGAACGTGCCTGGCAAAGCGCCGACACCGATGCAGCCGAGCGCGAGCTGGTGCACGACATCGAGCGCGAACTCGGCAGCGACTGGTTCACGCCGCTGTCCGCAGCCTACCAGTACGAGGCTCTCGGCTTCCTCTACAACAAGAAAGGCCGTTACGCCGAAGCCTCTCTGGCCCTGGAGCAAGCGCACCGACGCCAGCGGGAAAACTGGGCTCTGCTGTCGCAGCCCGAGCAGTCGCAGAATCTGAGTGGGCGTCTGGACAGCCTGCTGCTTCGCGGCGACAACGCCGCCGCCGGTGGCGACATACCCAAGGCCGAGGCTTCCTACCTCGCCTTCGAGGCGCTTGCGCAAAGTCTCTCCAACTCCAGACATCGCTGGCGACTGGACGCAACGGCCAGGCTCGGCAGGCTCTACTTCAGATCAGGACGCTACGACCAAGCGCTGTCGGCTTGGCAGCTTTACCTCGCTCAAGCAGAGCGATCACGCGGCCGCGGCCATCTGGACTACGCGTGGGGCCAGGCCGAGATCGCGCTCGTGTACCAGAAAATGGGGCGGACAGCGCAGGCCGACCAGGCCAGCCGCACGGCCCAGGCGATCCGCGCCGCACACGCCGCCGAACTGGACACGATCCGCGACCTTCCTTTACCGGCGGCATTGCAGTCCGGCGCAACCGTGGCTAATGATTCGGGCACCTGATTTTCTGGCCCGAAACATTTCCGAAGGAGATCCCAAATGGCTCAAGTCACCCTCAGAGGAAACCCCTGCAACCTGGCCGGCAGCATGCCGAAAGTCGGCGACACAGCTCCCGACTTCAACCTTACCGGCGTCGATCTGGCACCGATCACCAAGCAGACCCTGGCCGGCAAGAAGAAGGTCATCGTCGTGGTCCCGAGCATCGACACCCCGGTGTGCCAGGTCGAGACTCGCCACTTCAACGAGCGGGCCACCGCGCTCGGCGACGACGTGGTGGTGCTGATCGCCAGCGCCGACCTGCCCTTCGCGATGACGCGCTTCTGCGCTGCCGAAGGCCTGGCCAACGTCAAGACCGGCTCCGACCTGCGTGACCGCGATTTCGGCAAGCGCTGGGGCGTGGCCATCGCCGACGGCCCACTAGCGGGCTTGACGGCGCGTGCGGTATTCGTCGTCGACGCCAACGACAAGATCACCTACTCGGAGTTGGTCCCCGAGATCGGACAGGAGCCTAACTACGACGCGGCACTGGCCGCGCTCAAGAAGTAGGAAGTTCCCCGAACACTTCGACGAGATCGAAAACGCCGGGCGTCTCCGCAACGGAGGCGCCCGGTTCTCGTTTGAAGCGGCAGCGCACGATGCCGAAGGTCCAGCGCGTGAGAACGCCGCCGTGGCCCGGCCTCCACACCGGCACGCGCGCGACGACCTGGGCCTCTTCGAAACAGTTTGCCTGCACATCGTCGCGACGTCTGCGGATAAGGCCAAGAGGCGACCCGGCGGCCGCCGCGGCGTCGACCTCGAGCCACGCATCTTCACCCGAGTCGCTTTCGAAACGGGAAATCTTCGCGCCAGGCGACGCGACCATCACCCGCACACGGCCGCGCTGCGGCAATGCCGACTTCGCCTGCGCGCCGCCGCGCCGCCCTCCCCGTTCCAGAAACGCCACCGTATCGACGACGATCCGGAATCCGCCGACGTTGATCTCACCGCTCAGCCGCCCGTAGCCCTCTCCTTCCGGCTCCACACGAAGCCGCACGTGGCCATCGACCAGATCCGAATCCGCGAGTCCCTGTTCCAGATCGAGGTAGGCATCGTGACGCCGGTAGCGAATCATCGGCGCGTCAAGTTCGATGTCGATAACTCCGGCCGGCCCCGCCTTCCAGCAAAAACCTTCGAGCGAGTAGTTTCCGGCTTCGCCGTCCCAGGGACCTTCGCCTACCAGCAGCATCATCGAGCCGTCTGCGAACACGAGGCACAAGCGCCCGGCCATCGAGTGCCCGCCGGTGGCTTCGACGCCTGCGAACAGCGCGGCCTCGCCCGCCGCGTCGAGCACCGCTTGCAGAGAATAACCAGGCTCGACATGCGGCTGTTGATCGACGGCCGTATCGTCGCGATGCAGGATCCAGTCGCCGCTCGCACGCGGCGCGGCGACGCCGGCCCCGACGCCGGCACCGGCAACACGCGCAACGACGGCGCCGCAACCGGCTGCGAGCCCCGCTGCGCTCACCTTCGAATCGACATCGGCGCGCGTCTCTCCCAAAGCCTCGAGCAACCCGTCCACGAACGCATCGCGCAGCTGGCCTTGCCAGCGCAGCACGATGCCGAGTTCGAGTTGAACCGCATCGACCTCTCCGGCCAGCGCGAGCCTCGCCAGTGCCGCGACATCTTCGTGCGCGTGCTCGAGGTGACGTCCACTGAAAAGCTGCGCCGCGTTGTCACGACCGCTCGCCGGATAACGCCGCCCGATCGCGGCGCCGATCCCCCGCGACCTGAGTGATCTTTCGATGGCGACCACGGTGGTGTCGTAAACGCCGCGTGCGACCGTCGGAAAGCGGCCGAAGAGACGCGGGTCGCCGATTTCATCGGCTTGCCCCGGTGCCGCGGCGCGCGCCGCGGCTGCATCGCGTCGGCGCAGTCCGATTCCGATGTCGCAGCACGGCAGCACCATGTTCCAGCCGTGCACGAACAACACCAGCGCCGCTTGACCACCGCGGCCCGCGTGCTCGACCGCTGACCTCAGCAGAGCCAGCACCTGCGGTACGCGCTCGGACAGATGCGAGATGCGATTGAGATCGACGTCGTTGCGATCCAGACCGTGATTGATGATGGCGTGGGCGCCGAGCCTTTCGGCCAGTTCCCAGGCGAGTTCGGCGGTGTGCAGGTCGTTGACATTGTCTCCGAAGCGCGCATCACGCCGACGGCGCCCTCCGTGCGGAGCCACCACCACCAGCGGCCGGCGACCTTCGCGCAGAGTCAGCCACTCGGGAAGCGACTCGAACGCGCAAGGCCCGGACATCGTGCGTTGCCGGTCCGTCGCGGCCGAGCCGGACGTCAGCGCCCATACAGGAGCGTCAGCGCGCTTGGCGGACATCGCAGATCGACACGCGCGGCACCGCTCGGGTCAGCTGACGCCGTGTCTCCTCGATCTCAGCTCCACGTGTCATGGCTCCCGCGACGCCGTGAGCGCTATTGGCGCCACGCACCTCGCGGTCACGTGCAAGGCCCGGCACTAGCGCACCGAGCCGAGCAGCGGAGTACGCGCACGCATCACGCGGCCCGCCACCACGGCGCCGCCTGCAGCCAGAAGAATCCCGACGATGGGAAGACACAGGGCCAGGCGCAGATTGCCGGTCAGATCCGACACCCAACCGACGATGAAAGGACCTACCGCCGCGCCGATTCCGCTCAGAAACAGCACGTGCACTGCGAACGTGATGCCGAGACGTTTTGGCGAAACCAGTTCGGCCACGGCCGTCTGCAGGCTCGGCAGATACGCGTAGACCGCGAGCGAGCCGAGCACGCTGCCTGAAATCAGGATCCACAGTGGAAACTCTTCAACCAATACCAGGCCGAACAGCGGCGCTGCCAGAAGCGCCGAAATCGCCGACACGTCGAGTTGTCCGGCAAACCTGCGCGAGCGGTGCATATCGCCCAGACGCCCGCCGATCAGACTTCCGGCCACCCCGCCTACCAATTGGGAAGCACCGAATACAAGACCTGCCGTAGTGGCATCCAAGGCCAGTTCGCGCTGGAGGAAAGACGGCGTCCACGCCGCCCAACCCGTGACCGCGGCGAGGAGCAGGGCGCCGCTGAGCCACACCCACTGAAGGCGCACATCGCCGATGACGTCTTTGATCGCGCGCCACGGGGCAACTTCTTCTTCACCGTCATCGGGCGGCCGGGCCGGCTCCACCAAAAACAGTACCAACGGCGCCAGCACCACACCGGCCGCACCGTAGACGAAGAAGACACTGCGCCAACCGATCGCGTCGGCCAGATACCCGCCAAGACCCACGCCGACTCCGCCGCCCACCGCCGCTGCCGCCCCGAGCAGTCCGACCGCACGCCCGCGGCGATCGGCCGCGAATCCATCGGCGATCAGCGACATCGCGCACGGATAGAAAGAAGCTTCCGAAATGCCGGTGAGAAAACGCGCCGCAAACAGCGTCCAGAAACCGGTGGCGAAACCGCAGGCCGCCGTCGCCAGACTCCACGCCAACAGCCCGAAGCCGACGATCGTGCGACGCGAGCGGCGATCGGCAAAGTAGCCGAAGACGAACGACGACACGGCATAGATGAGCGAGAACGCCAGTCCGCCGATCACGCCGAGCTGCGTATCGGAAAGTGACAGATCGCGACGAATGGAACTGAACAGAATCGGAACGACCTGACGGTCGGCCCAGTTGATGACGTTGGCAAACACCAGGACGGCAAGCAGGAAATTGGAACTGCCGCGCCAACCGATGGCGGCTACGGCTTCGCGCGCGCGGAGACCGGCCTTGTCACCGACCTCACTCACTTCAGGAACTTGCTCTTGTCGGGACTCCGGCGCTCGGCGAACGCGCGGCCGAGTTCCCTGGACTCCTCGCTGCGATAGTAGTTCGGGGTTAGCAGATCGAGCGACACGCGCGAAAGTCCGGCCACGCCTGCGTGACGTGCATGGAACGAGGCTTTCAGAGCCGCCAGCGCCTGCGGTCCGCGCTCGGCCAATTCGCCGCATATTTCGGTCACACGGGCGCGCAGCCGATCGGGTTCGACGACTTCGTTGACGAGACCCATCGCGGCCGCTTCGTCGGCCGAGTACTTGCGATTGAGCATCCATATCTCTTTGGCTTTCTTGCGACCTACCGCTTCTTCGAGATACCAGGTGCCGAAACCGGCATCGAAGCTGCCCATCATCGGTCCCACCTGGCGGAAGGCGGCGGTGCGCGAAGCGATCGTCAGGTCACACATCAGCGCCAGCACGTTGCCGCCGCCGACCGCGAAACCGCCGACCATCGCGATCACCGGCTTGGCGAGTTTGTCGATGAGGTCGTAAAGGTCGACCACGGGGAATGCATTGCCGTAGTGAAGACGGTCGTCCTCGTGCTCGGCGTGATCGTGATCGCCGCCCAGACAGAAAAAACGGTTGCCCGCACCGGTAATCACGACGCTGCGGATATCGGGGTCGCGGCGCACGTCTTCCAGCGCGTCGATCATCTCGCGCACGGTCTGGACGCGAAAGGCGTTGCCCTTGGCTTCGCGGTTGATCGTCACCCAGGCGATCTGATCAGCCTTGTCGAACACGATGTCTTCAAAAGCCATTTTCCATCCCTTTCGCGGCCGATGCCCGGACCGGGCAGCTACGGTATGAACTGTTCCTTGAGGATGCGCTCTTCGAGACCGTGTCCGGGATCGAACAACAGTTCGAGGCGCACCGAACGCTCCTCGCGGATCACCACTTCGTGCACGTCGCGCACTTCGGTCACGTCGGCAGTTGCGCTCACCGGACGCTTGGCAGCGTCGAGGATTTCGAAACGCACTTCGGCGTCGCTCGGCAGCAGCGCGCCGCGCCAGCGCCGCGGCCGAAACGCACTGATCGGCGTCAGCGCCAGCAAGCCCGAACGCAGCGGCAGGATCGGCCCGTGCGCCGACAGGTTGTAGGCGGTGCTGCCGGCCGGACTCGCCACCAGCACGCCGTCGCAGACCAATTCTTCGAGCCGTACCTGGCCGTCGATCGAGATGCGT
This sequence comes from uncultured bacterium, assembly GCA_903893315.1. Classification (GTDB taxonomy): domain Bacteria; phylum Desulfobacterota; class Binatia; order UBA1149; family CAITLU01; genus CAITLU01. Next base: position 14,555 of record CAITLU010000008.1, on the reverse strand, counting down.
ACCTTGGCGGCCTGATGGGTCTGACGAAGAAGCGCGACCTCGTTGATGGCCAGCGCTTCGGTGCTGTGTCCGTCACTGCGCAGCGCCCGCATCACCAGCGGGTGAATGGAAGTCTGCACGGCGCGGCGGATGCGCTCCGGCAAAGCGTCTTCCTGATAGTCGTTGAGCAGAAATCCGACCGTCCCCTTGTTCATGCCGTAGATCGGCACCTGGGCGCGGATGTAGTCGTGCAGGGTCTCGAGCATGAACCCGTCACCGCCGAGCGCGACGATCACGTCGGCCCGGTCGGCCGCAACGTTGCCGTAGCGGGCGGTCAGATCGGCCCAGGCTCGCTGGGCATCGGTCGCTTCGCTGGCGACAAAACAGAGTTTCTCTCTGGCCATGGCCGCGCACGATAGCCTCTGGGCAACGCTGGTGCCAAGGGTGAAGGCGGAAGGTGCGGAACTCGCGACCGATCGACATCAAGACTGGGATCGAACTCGCGGCCGTGGCAGGGTCGCCGCGCCTGAAAGTCGTACGCACGGGGGTTCGCGAAGGTCAGATGACGAAGCTGGAGTTCTTCTACGATTGTTCCAGTCCCTGGACGTACCTCGCCTTCCACCGCATCGAGGAAGTCGCGGCCGGTGCCGGCGCTCAACTGATCTGGCGTCCGATCCTGGTCGGCGGTGTCTTCAACGCCGTCAACCAGAGCGTCTACGATCAACGCCGCAATCCGGTGTTCCCAAAGCTCAGCTACGCGATAAAGGACCTCCAGGACTGGGCCCGTCTCTACGGTCTCAGGATCGGACAGCCCGCGGTCTTTCCGGTCAACAGCGCCAAGGCCATGCGCGGAGCGTTCGTGGCCGAGGAACGGCGTTGTCTGCCGGCCTACACGCGCCGCGTATTCGAAGCCTACTGGGGCGACCTGCTGGACATCTCGCAAGACGAGGTTCTGGCCGCGATCGTTTCGCAAGTCGGACTTGACCCGGCTGACTTCCTCGAAAAGATCGCGTCGCCGCCGTACAAGGAGCGCCTGCGAAGCAACACCGACGAACTGATCGCACGCGGCGGTTTCGGTTCACCCACCATCTTCGTCGACACCGAAGACATGTACTTCGGCAATGACAGGCTGGTGCTCGTAGCCGACGCGCTCGAACGCAAGCTCGCAAGATAGCGAAGCCGAATAACAACGAGAGGAAGTCCAGTGAAAAATCTATTTTCGATCGAAGGCAAAGTGGCGCTGGTGACCGGCGGATCGCGGGGCATCGGCCTCATGATCGCGCGCGGCTTCGTCGAGAACGGGGCGAAGGTTTACGTGGCGTCACGCAAACGGCAGGTCTGCGAAGAGACCGCCGCCGAACTTTCCAAGTTCGGTACCTGCATCGCGCTCGGCGGTGACGACGTCGGCACCGATGACGGAACCAAGGCTCTGGCCGCTGCGTTCGCGGCGCGCGAACCCAAGCTCGACATCCTGGTCAACAACGCCGGAACCAACTGGGGCATGCCGCTGGCCGACACTACCGACGAGGCTTTCCAGAAAGTGCTGGCCACCAACGTCAAGGGAGTCTTCAACCTGACCCGCGAATTGCTGCCGCTGCTCCAGAAGGCCGGCACCGCCGACGATCCGGCCCGCGTCATCAACATCGGTTCGATCGACGGCCTTCACGCGCCGTCCCTGGAAACCTACGCATACTCGACGAGCAAGGCTGCGCTGCATCACCTGACGCGGGTGCTCGCCAAACAACTGGCCAGCAGCAACATCACCGTCAACGCGGTGGCCCCCGGTCCCTTTCAGAGCAAGATGATGAAGGAAACCCTCGAGCGCTTCGGCGACTTGATCATCGCCCAGGTACCACGCGGGCGCATAGGCGAGCCCGAGGACATGGCGGGGATCGCCATCTACCTCGCATCACGCGCTGGCGCCTACGTGACCGGCGCGGTGATCCCGGTCGACGGCGGTACGTCAACCTGTCTTTGATCGCGGTGCATCCGGAGCGCGACGCCGCGGGTGAAACGTCGTGGTGCTGAGCGGCCACCCGCTGCGTCGCGTGCTCGCCTGGATCATGCAGGTCCTGCTCGCGGTGACGGCGGTTTCAGCCGCGGTGGTGGAAATCCTCGGAGTGCTGCCGCCGCCCACCACGGCGTTCATGCTTCAGGACCGCTTCTCTCACGTCGCCGAAGATCGGCCCTCAAAGATCGCGTACACGTGGAAATCGCGGCAGGAAATCTCGCCGCAACTGCTGCTCGCCGTGATCGCCGCCGAAGACCAGCGCTTCCCTGAACATTCGGGCTTCGACCTGCGTGCAATCGAGCAAGCTGCCGACCACAACCGCCGCGGCGGCAGCGTTCGCGGCGCCAGTACGCTCACCCAACAAGTCGCGAAAAATCTCTTTCTGTGGCCGGGCAGGAGCTACTTCAGAAAAGGTGTCGAGGCCGGACTGACGATGCTGCTCGAACTGTGCTGGACCAAGCTGCGCATCCTGGAGGTCTACGCGAACGTCGCGGAGTTCGGCGACCGGATCTACGGAGCCGAAGCCGCGTCGCGGCGTTTCTTCTCGAAGCCCGCCAGCCAACTCACGGCCGAGGAGGCCGCATTACTCGCGGCCGTCCTGCCCGATCCCGAGTCGCTGCGCGTGGACCAGCCTTCGGGCTACGTCAAGAAACGCCAGCGCTGGATCCTCTCGCAGATGAAGAGACTCGGCGGCACTTCGTTCCTGCGACGCATCTCGCCGACGTTCAGCGCATGTTGCGCGGCGTCTGGTTCTCCATGACATCGGCAGCGATGAGGGCGACGGTCGAACGCGGAAAGAACCGCCCGACGTTCGCGCGCATCCAATTAAGCCAACCGGTCACCACCGAAGGCTGATGGCCGAGCGCCGCCAGCGAAGAGGCAACCACCGATGCGGCGCTCTCGTCGGCGCTCGGATGCGCTCTGGCCTCGCCTGCCACCGCTTCGAATTCAGTCGCCACCGGACCCGGCTGCACCACCAGCACGTCGATGCCCTTGTCGTGAAGCTCGGCCCACAGAGCTTCTCCGAACAACAGTTCGAAGCCTTTGGTCGCGGAGTAGACGGCGTGGTACGGAACCGGCTGACGCCCGGCTACCGAACCGGTAATCACGATGGCTCCGCTGCCGCGCTCCAGCATCGGCCCGAGCAGTCGCGACACCAACGCCACGTTGGCCGTGCAATTGAGCGCGACCATCTCGCAAAGACGCGCGAGATTCTGTTTTTCGAAAGCGCCCGCATAGCCGACCCCGGCATTGCTCACGAGCATGCCGACTTCGAGGTCGGCGACTTCGTTCGCCAGAAAATCGGGACCGTCAGGATGCGCGAGATCGACAACGACAACCCGCGCATCTACGCCGTAGGTCGCGACCAGTTCCTTGGCGATGGCGTGAAGGCGATCTTCGCGACGCGCGCACAGCACGCACGAGAAGCCCCGAGCGGCGAGCGCGCGGGCAAACTCCAGGCCGATTCCCGCAGAAGCGCCGGTCACGACCGCCCACTTGCCGTAGCGCTGCGGCGAAGCGAGCGAGCGCACGCTGAAGAGATTGCGCGCCCTCCACAGGGCGACGGCAACGGCGCCGATCGCCGCCGAAGAAACCACTCCCAGAATCCAACCGCGCGCACCGCCGACGTGGGAAATCGGCCACACCAACATCGCGAATGCCACCTGGGCCACGTAGATCGACGCCCACGGCCACATCCAACGACGCATCCGCAAGAAGCCGTAGAGCCCCAGCGCGTACACCGCCCAGTGCAGGATGCCGCCAGCCTTGGCCGGCAATCCCGTCAGCACCAGTCCCAGCCAGACGTCCTGATCGACATCGACGGACTTGCAGAATAAATCCCAAGGCGAGTACGCGAATACTTCTACCGCGGCGAACAACATCAGCGCGTTCATCCACGCCGGACGTTCCGCTACGCGATCACGAAACCACCATCCTATACGTCGCACGTTCTCACCTCCCGCCCCTTTCCGGTCAGGCCTTGCCGCTCAGCCCTTCTTGCGAATCAACGACAGACCGTCACCTACCGTCAACATCGCGACTTCGACGCGCGAGTCGCCGGCCACGAAATCGTTGAACTCACGGATGGCAACGATGTCTTCACCGTCCATCGTCGGATCGACGACGGTCCCCATCCACAGAACGTTGTCAACCAGAATGACTCCGTTCGGACGCAGGCGTTTGAGGATTTCTTCGTAGTACCGAAGGTAGCCGGTCTTGTCGGCGTCGATGAACGCAAGGTCGTAGACCGGATCATCCGCAAGCGCCGCCAGTGTGTCGGCGGCCGGGGCGATGCGCAGGTCTATACGATCTGCGACCCCGGCCTGCTCCCAGTACTTGCGCCCCACGGCGGTCCATTCTTCGTTGACGTCGCAGCACAGAATCGTCCCGCCCGGACCCACGGCACGGGCCAGGCACAGGGCCGAGTAACCGGTGAACGTGCCGACTTCGATCACACGCCTTGCGCCGAGAGCACGGGCGAACTGCTCCATGAACGCGCCCTGCTCGGGCGCGATCTGCATGATGGAGACGAAGCCGAGAGCTTCGGTCTCGGCGATCAGCGCCTTCTGCACGTCGTCGAGCGGAGAACAGTGGCCGACCACGTAGCTCTGGACCTGCGCAGTCAGGTGAAAGGCTTTGGGGATGTCTGACAATGTTTTACTTCCTCGATGAGCGCGGCGCAGACCGTCAGGTAAGACTCTCTACCGCCCTGACGCAAGCGACCGCACCGGCACAGTGGCGCCGCCGCGCCTGCGAGCTTCCCTGCGCGACCGACTCGAACAGTTGGGAATCCTCGTGTTCGCTCTCTCGTGCCGCTTGCCGCACCGCATTATCTCGAACTCTGAATCAGTAAATCTCTTCAAGAACCCGGCGACGCAGCCGCGGAAGCCGCTGGTTTCTGCGAACCTGCCAGGTACTGCGTAAGCCGGCGGCTGAACCAGCGGCGGAAACGGGCTTCCGCGTCCGCGTCGTCCTCGAGCCCCGAACTGTAACGCAACATGTCGCCCGCCACGCCGGCTCCCAGAGCCGTCATGCCGACCAGCATGACCGTAAACAGCATGTCGTCGAAATCGAAGTCCCGGCCTTCGGTCCAACCTCCCTCGACCATGCGCACGTGCCCAGCCTCGGCCAGTCCGCGCAGATAGCGGGTCTCGTCTCTCAGCCCCGTACCTTCGAGGATCAGCCAGGCGATCAACCGCGCGTGACCGCGCTCGGCGACGATTCCGAAAACCGCGTCGAGGATGGCCGGCAAGTCGACTTCGCCGTGCATCTGCTGACGCACCTGATCGAGCACCGCGGCGCGCAGCGAAGAAAGAGCGCGACGCACCACCGCCTGCATCAGACCATCGCGGCTGCCGAAGTGGTGGAGGATGGCCGGGTGCGAGACGCCGACGTCGCGTGCGATTTCCTGCAGTTTTATGCCGTTCGGTCCGAGTTCGCGCAGGCGCCTCTCGGCTGCATCAAGGATGACACGCTTGGCGTCTTCGGAAGTGCGGCGCCGTCGCTTGGCTTTCGGCGCCGTCGTTTCGCTCTTCACTGCGGTGTTTTTTTCCCTCATCGCCTCGCTCCTCGCAGTTACTGCCGACGCGCCGCGCGGATCGTTCGCATTACGGTAAGCGCGATTCCGACCCGATCGTCAGTCGCCCATCTTATGGATTACGTCGTCGGCAAACCGCTTGATTGCATCGTTCTTCTCTTCCACCGAGTCGGGATCGGCACCGTACAGAACCCAAGGAGCGGTACAAAGCGTGGTCGCCCCGACGTCGCGCAGACGTCGATACCCATCGAGGTCGAAGGCGTCATTGCACGCGACCACCATCTCGAAGGGGCTGGCTTCGGTACCGTACTCGCGACGCAGTCCGTCGATCCTGGCGATGAGTTGCCTGATCTCGTCGGTGGAGTGCAGCACCGCGATCCAGCCGTCTCCCAGCCGCGCCGCGCGACGCAGCGCTGCGTCGGAAACGCCGCCGACCAGGATCGGCACGGGCTGAGCAGGCACCGGACTGATCTGCACACGATCGAACGAATACTGCTTGCCGTGGTACTCGACCATTCCCCCCTTCCACAGCGCACGCATGACCTCGATCGACTCGTTCATGCACGCGCCGCGCTTGTGGAAGTCCTGCCCAAGCAGGTCGAACTCCTCCTTCATCCAACCCACGCCGACGCCCAGGGCGACGCGCCCGCCCGACATGTACGCAACGGTCCCCACCTGCTTGGCAACCAGCAAGGGGTGGCGGGTGGGCAGGACGTAGACGTTGGTGAAGAAGCGAAGACGGCGGGTCGCCGCCGCCATCGCGGCAATCGCCACCCACGGGTCGGGCCAGGGCGTCGAACCGGACCAGAACGGCTTACCGTCGTCAGCGTAGGGATAGCGGGTCGCGAGTTTCTCCGGGAACACGATGTGGTCCGACACCGCGAACCAGTCCCAACCGCTCTCATCGGCGGTCCTGGCCATGTCCACGAAGTGCAGGGGGTCGCAAAAAGCCAGAGCGGTCGCGAACTTCATGGTCCTGTATGCTCCTCGGTCCGATCCGTGCGGAAGGACTTGGGAATCTGCCGGAAACAGCGGACCGACTAAACCCGCCGTCGCTCCTCGGAGCCTCGCACGGCTGAGCGGCAAGGCAGTTGCCCCGCAGCGAAATCCACGGGGACAAGAATGGAACTTGCGGCTCATGAAGCGGTCTCGGCCGTCGACGTGATCGCGACCGCAACCGGCGATTCCCCCCTCGGCTCTGGCCTGCCGGGCCGCGCGGCAACGCAATTTAACGCAACCTAAAGAAACAGCCCTTGCGCACTAGCTAATAATCATTATCGCTTAACCACAGGTGAGATGGCCCTGCCGGGGAAATCTGGCTGGCTACGGCACCCCTTTTTGGCAATGATAAGGCAATTCGGCGGGGGCCGGGCCGCTTTCGCCTCGGGTCTTTGGGGGTATTCATTTTTCGAGGAAGGGTGCGCGCTCATCGCGCTCCCCCTCCGCTCCCGGATCTCAGGCGCTGCGGCATCGCGACGTAGGAGAACGACAGTGAAGAACTCAACGATTGTCCGCACTGGCAACTCGTCGGTAAGCAGCAAGGGGTACGGAGCCCGTAGCACCGCCAAGAGCGCGGCCGGCACCTGGCGCGCACTGGCTGCTGCGCTTGCGTTGCTGCTGACAGCAACGTCTGCACGAGCACAGAGCATCGTGCAGGAATACTACGTGCCGTTGCCTGAGACCCAGGTTCGCGCCTCCTTCCTGACGCTGGCGCCGGCCACCGGCGCAACGATGGACTCGGTCATTTCCATCGTGGTCGCGGTATCGGGTACCAAGGTCGTCTACGATCAATGGGAGGACGGCTACGAGATCGACATCAACAATCCGGTCCAGGCCTCGACCAAGATCTGGGGCGACGGTAACGACGCCAACGGCATAGCGCCTGGGTTCGTGCATGACCCGGCTTCATTCAACTACGGAACCGTCCTGACGCTGCGCAACCTGGTGCCACTGCCGAGAAATGCCGCCAATATTCTTTACGACGGCCGTGACCGCGTCGGCGCGACGCGCGGAATAGTGATGTCGCGTGCAGCCTGGGCAACCAGCCCGGGGCCCCTTCTCTCCACCGCAGTCAACATCCAGTCGACCATAGACTGGGGCACCAATTTTGTAATGCCAATAGGGCAGGACGTCATCTTCCCGACACCGCTGACGGCGTCGATGTTCGAGTACACGTCGATGCTGGTCATGGCTGAGCTGAACAATACGGTCGTACAGATCGATACCGACGGTAACGGGACCGTCGATGTAACCACCACCATCAACCAGGGTGAATCGTATCAAGTAGCCGGCGGCGTAAACCACGGCGCGACGGTCACGTCGACCAAGCCGGTGCAGGTTCAACTGCTCACCGGCGACATCGGCGGCAATTACGAATCGCGGTCCTTCACGATTCCGTCCACGGATCAGTGGTCACCGCAGTACTACTCACCTGTCGGTACCGCGACCGACGGCGAGGCTGCCTACATCTTCCTCTATAACCCCGGAGTCGCCGCCAACACGATCAATTATCTGACCCGCACCGGCAGCGGATCGTTCAGCATCCCGGCCAAGTCCACCTACACTTTCCTCGCACCGCAAAACTCGGGGACCAGGTTCACCAGCGCTACCGCGCAGGATTTCTTTGCAGTCGGCACCGCAGGAGCCAGCCCGACCCAGAACAACGTCCACGACTGGGGTTTCGCTCTGGTTCCGGCCGAGAGCCTGACGACAGAGGCCGTGGTCGGATGGGGACCCGGCAGTTCCGACGGCACCCAGAACGGCAACCCGGTGTGGGTCACGCCGGTCGCTCCGACGACCATCTACGTCGATTACAACGGCGACCGCGCCGGTGCCCTCACCGATCCGGCCGGCGGCAAGTACGACCTCGCACTGACCGTCGCGGCACTAGAAGTCAGCCGCGTCTACGAGCCCGACCGCGACCAGACTGGCATGCGCCTGTACACGCTCGACGGTACGCTGATCACCGCTGCGTGGGGGCAGGACCCGGCGGTGGCGGGCCCCGGGTTGCCCTACCTCGACATGGGCACCACGATTCCGAACTTTCCGGTACCGACCCTGTACAAGACCTCGTCGCTGTACACTGACGTCGCGCCGGTCGGCCTCAGCGTCGGCGACACCATCCAGTACACGATCACTCTCAACAATCAGGGACTCGTCGCGATCGGCAACGCCGTAGTGCTCGACCCGCTTCCGAGCGCCTTGAGTTACGTTGCCGGCAGCACCACGCACGACGGCAGTCCGATCCCGGATTCGGGAGTCACGCCATTCCCGCTCGACGAGAGCGGCTACACGGTTCCCATCATCCCACGGCGCGGATCCACGTCGTTCACGTTCCGCGCGGTGGTCATTACGGCAGGGGCGATCATCAACACCGCCAACTCGAGCACCGGCGCGACCTCTACCAATGTGACGGCGATCCCGCCGGCCGCAGGCTCTACCCAGTGCGTCATCGACTTCACCAACAGCAGCGGAACGACGATCGCGTCAACCAGCGTCGGTGCGAGTCTTTACGTCACGGTCACCGATGCCGACGCCAACACCAACACGGGCACCTCTCAGTCGTTCACTGTGGTGGTTACCGACACCACCAGTGCAGACGTCGAGACCATCACGCTGACCGAAACGGGCGTGAACACCGGCGTGTTCCGTAACACCTCGGGGCTGGCGACTTCATCGACGCTCGGCCTGGCACCCAACGACGGCACGCTGCACCTCATCGTCGGCGACACCATCTCGGTTTCCTACGTAGACCCTTCCTACGGCGACACATGCAACGATTCGACCGGAGTCGCGGCAGCCTCGAAGACCAAGGTTCTGTACCTGAGCGCCGACGGTTCCGGCAGCCCCGATCAGGATCTCGACCGCATCGACCCCGTGGCGACCTCCGACGCGACGACCAGCATCACCTCATCGCTTGCCGCGCCGTCCGGCGGCAGCGTGAGCATCAGCGGCGCCGCCACCAGCGGCACCGCCACCAACACTACATTGATCACCTTCAGTCACTCGACCGGCAGCGGAGCCAACAGGCTGCTGCTCGTCGGCGTGTCGATGGAGTGCAACGGTGCCAACTGCACGACGACGGAGGATCCCTCGATCGGCACCGTCACGTTCAACGGCACCAGCCTCACGCGCCTCGGCGTGTCCTTCGCCAATACTCGCGATGCGATCGTCGAGATCTGGTACATGTTCAACCCGCCTGCCAGCACCACGGCAAACGTCGTGGTTACACAGGCCGCGCCCACCACCGCGATGGACATGGTCGGCGGCGCCGTGACCTTTGGTGGCGTCGACACGGCCCAGACGTTGTCCATCGTCACCGCCACGGGCAACAGCGTAGCGCCGAGCGTCACGATCCCGTCGGCGACGGGACGCCTGGTCTTCGACGTGATCTCCCTCGACAGTCCCGGCACGCTGTCGGCGCTGACCGCGCCGCGCACTCTGCTGTGGAACCAGAGCCTCACCACCGGCACCGGCAACCGCCAGATTCAAGGCGCCGCCAGCTACAACAACGGCGCGGCCAGCGTAACGGAAACCTGGGCAACCACGGTCACCACCAACTGGGCGGCCGCAGGCGTTTCGATATCTCCCGGTGTCTCGGGCGCCGGCGGCAGTGCCACGTTCACGCAGACGCCGACCTTGTGCGAGGCTCTCACCTTGCCGGTCGGTTCGGTCGTGAGCGCACAGACCTACTTCACGACCGGCGGCTCGATGCCGGCGAGTCCGTCGATCACCGCCGTGCTGAGGTACGGCGCGACGACGATCGCGACCAGCAGCGCTGTGGCATCGGACGGAACCAAACTGACCTTCACCTTCCCGGCTCTGGGCTCGACGGTCACGGTGCCGTCCGGCTCTGCTCTCGAGCTCGTCGTCACGAACGGCGGGGCTGTCGCGTTCCAGATCCAGTATGACAGCACGACCAAGCCGTCCTTCGTCAGCATTCCCACCAGCACCGTCATCCACGTCGATTCGGTGCGAACCTACGACGCCGCCTACTCGGGCGGCACGATCACGTCCACTGGCTTCAACGGTCAGCCCCTCTACGTCCGCACCGTAGTCGGCGATCCGTTCGGAGCCTACGACATCACCAGCCTGCCGCTGAGCATCGACGGTCCCGGCGTTACCGACGACATATCCACGACGCTCACTGCCGCCAACGTCGTAAACACCACCACCTGCGCCAAGACCTACGAGTACGTCTGGAGCACCGGCTCCACACAGGGCAACTACGACATCGCCGCCACCGCCAAGGAAGGTTTCGAGAACACCGTCACCGACTCCAAGTCGACCAGCGTTTCACTGAGCCAGCTCGACCTCGGCACGCCGTGCACGAACGCTTTCACTACGGGGCTGAACGGCGTCGACGCGGTCACTTATGCTGCCAACGAACAGGTCTGCGTTCGCGTCACCGACCTCGATCAGAACACCAACGTGGCCGTGGCCGAAACCCTCACTGCAACGGTCGTCAGCGGCAGCGGCGACAGCGAACTGCTCACACTGACGGAAACCGGCGTCAATACCGGAACCTTCGCAGCCTGCCTGCCGGCAAGTTCTTCGGTCATAGGAACCAGCAACAACGGTTCGCTGTACGCTCCGCTGGGCTCGACGCTGACCGGTTCCTACACCGATCCGAACGACGCAAGCGATGTCTGCGGCGATACCAGTGCGGTCCCCGCCGGTTCCCCCGGCATCAGCGTAACCAAGACCCTGCTGACTCCTGTCGACGGACAGGCCAAGACAGGAGAGTCGGCGCAGTTCCGCATCCGCGTCGCGAACACCGGCAACACCACGCTTGCAACCGTTGCCGTCACCGACACCTTCCCGGCGGCAAATCTGACCTACGTCAGCGCTTCGCCTTCACCGAGCAGCACCGGGGCCGGAACGCTGACCTGGTCGAATATCGGACCGATGGCATCGGGTGCGACAGTCGACCTGCTCGTCAACTACACCGCACTGGCGTCGGCCAACCCGGCCGTGAACTCCGCAACCGCCAACGCCGGCGGCGGTGTGACCGCAACCGGCAGCGCGAACCTGCTGATCACGAATCCTGGCATATTGGTCACCAAGACACTGGTGAGCCCCAGCCCCGGCCCCGCTACCAAGGGAAACAACGTCGTCTACTCGATCACGGTACGCAACACCGGCGACACGAGCATCGATTCGCTGCCGCTCCAGGACACATACAGCGGAGCCTGCTTCACCTTCGTGTCATCCACGCCCGTCGCGGACGGCACCGGATACGGAAGCATCCTATGGACCGACGTAACCGGCGCCGGCAGCCTCGCCCCGAGCGCCACCGCCACGATCTCCGTGACATTGCAGGCGGCCGGTGCGTGCAATCCCGCATCCAACACCGCCACGGCCGACTTCGTGACCGATACCAACGGTGATTCGGTGTCAGCGTCCAGCAGTTCGGCCACCATCGTGACCCAGGCCGGCAGCATCAGCGGCTTCGTCTACGAGGACCAGGGAGCGGCCGGATTCGGCGGTGACGTCCCATTGCAGGACGTCACGGTAACTTTGCACACGGACCCCAACGGCGACGGCGACCCGAGCGACGGCGTGATCGTACAGGTTCTGACGACCCTGACCGCCGGAAACTATGAGTTCGCCAATCTTCCGCTCGGCAACTACGTCGTCGTCGAAACCGATCCGATCGGCTACAACAGCATCGCCGACACGCAGGGCAGCAACACCGACAACCGCATCGCGGTAGTTGTGGCGACGGCCGCTGCATTCACCAACAACAACTTCCTCGACGACATCATCAATCCGGCTGACTACTCCGGCATCACAGGCCAGGTGCGTTTCGACTCCGACGTCGACGGCAACTTCGCCGACCCCGACCCCGGGATCGACGGTGTCATCATCGATCTTTACACCGACCCGAACGGCGACCATGACCGCTCGGACGGCGTGCTGTTCGTGACGACGACAACGGCCGGCGGCGGCTTGTTCGCCTTCAATGGCATTCCCCCCGGCAACTACGTGATCAACGAGCACGACCCGGTCGGCTACAATTACAGTACGGCCGACACCTACGGCGTAAGCGACGACCTGATCGCCGTGTACGCGCCGCCGGCCGGCACCAGCCACGACAACGTTTTTCTCGACACCAACGTTGCGGCCGCCGACATCAGTGTGAGCAAGACCGGGCCCGCAGCGATCACGCCGGGCACCAACGTCATCTACACGATAACGGTCGCCAACAGCGTGCATTCGGACGCTTCCGCCACTGCGGTCAGCCTTGCTGACCCAACCCCTACCGGGCTGACTTTCGTTTCCAACACCGGAGATTGTGTCACTGCGTATCCGTGCTCGCTCGGGACCATTACCGCCGGTGCAACGCGGACCATCAGCAGCACCTATTCGGTGCCCTCCGCGTACACGACTCCAACCACGGTACTGAACACTGCAACCGTTACGGCCACGACGCTGGACCCGGTGCCTGGCGACAACTCTTCCACGACGTCAACGCCGGTGACGGTCAGCGCCGACGTTTCGGTGAGCAAGGCCGGACCAGCCTCGATCACGCCGGGGGCAAACGCCGTCTACACGATCACCGTCACCAACAACGGGAGCTCCGACGCTGCCTCGGTAATCGTCGCCGATCCGACCCCGACCGGGCTGACCTTCATCTCCAACGCCGGGAACTGTGCCACCGCGTATCCCTGCTCGCTCGGAACCCTTACTGCCGGCGCCACACGCACCATCACCACCACCTATTCGGTGCCGGCCTCGTACAGCACGCCGAATCCAGTGCTCAACACCGCAACCGTATCGACCACCACAAGCGATCCGACACCGGGCAACAACACCTCCACTTCATCGATAGCGGTCGCGGCCAGCGCCGACGTTTCCATCAGCAAGGCCGGGCCGGCCTCGATCACGCCCGGCGCCAACGCGGTCTACACGATAACCGTCACCAACAACGGAAGCTCGGATGCAGCCGCGGTTGCGGTCGCCGATACGACCCCGACCGGATTCACGTTCGTATCCAACGCCGGTGACTGCGTGAGCACGTATCCGTGCTCGCTCGGCACGCTGGCCGCCGGTGCCACCCGCACCATCACGACCACCTATTCGGTGCCAGCCTCATACACGACGCCAGATCCGGTGCTCAACGCCGCCACCGTATCGACCACCACCGGCGATCCCACGCCGGGCAACAACACTTCGACTTCATCGACGCCGCTCGCGATCAGCGCCGACGTGGCGATCAGCAAGACCGGACCCGTTTCCATCACGCCGGGAACCAACGCTGTTTACACGATCAGCGTCACCAACAGCGGCCTGTCTGACGCCGCTGCGGTAGCGGTCGCCGATCCGACGCCGGCCGGACTCACGTTCGTATCCAACGCCGGTGACTGCGTGAGCGCCTACCCTTGCTCGCTCGGTACGCTGGCTGCGGGTGCAACGCGCACCATCACCACCACCTATTCGGTACCGGCCTCGTACACGACGCCGGACCCGGTCCTGAACACCGCAACCGTCTCGACCACCACCAACGACCCGACGGCGCCCGACAACACGGCGACATCATCGACGCCGGTCACGGCCAGCGCCGACGTCGAGATCAGCAAGACCGGACCGATTTCGATCACGCCGGGAACCAACGCCGTCTACACGATCACCGTCACCAACAACGGAAGCTCGGACGCAGCCTCGGTAATCGTCGCCGATCCGACCCCGACCGGGCTGACCTTCATCTCCAACGCCGGCGACTGCGCCACGTCGTATCCCTGCTCGCTCGGCACGCTGGCAGCCGGTGCGACCCACACGATCACGAGCACCTATGCGGTGCCGGCCTCGTACACGACGCCGGACCCGGTGCTCAACACCGCAACCGTATCGACCACCACCGACGATCCGACGCCGGCCAACGACACGTCCACATCATCGACGCCGCTCGCGGCCAGCGCCGACGTTTCCATCAGCAAGACCGGACCGGCGTCGATAACGCCGGGAGCCAACGCGGTCTACACGATCACCGTCACCAACAACGGAAGCTCCGACGCCGCCGCGGTT
>CAITLU010000007.1 GCA_903893315.1 uncultured bacterium | reverse complement strand
GATGCCGTCGCCGCAGGTCGCGGCCACGCAGGAGTTCAGGCAAGCATCCGAGTTGACAGAGTTCCCGTCGTCGCAGGCCTCGACACCGGTCTGGACGATACCGTCGCCGCAGGTGGCCGCTACGCAGGAGTTCAGGCAAGCATCCGAGTTGACGGAGTTCCCGTCGTCGCAGGCTTCGACGCCGGTGCGGACGATACCGTCGCCGCAGGTCGCGGCTACGCAGGAGTTGAGGCAAGCATCCGAGTTGACGGAGTTACCGTCATCGCAAGCCTCTACGCCGGTGCGGACGATGCCGTCGCCGCAGGTCGCGGCTACGCAGGTATTGAGACAAGCGTCGGAGTTTACCGAGTTCCCGTCGTCGCAGGCTTCGACGCCGGTATGGACGATGCCGTCGCCGCAGGTGGCCGCTACGCAGGTATTCAGACAAGCGTCGGAGTTGACGGAGTTCCCGTCGTCGCAAGCCTCGACACCGGTCTGGACGATACCGTCGCCGCAGGTCGCGGCCACGCAGGAGTTGAGGCAAGCATCCGAGTTGTCGGAGTTACCGTCATCGCAAGCCTCTACGCCGGTGCGGACGATGCCGTCGCCGCAGGTCGCGGCCACGCAGGAGTTCAGGCAAGCATCCGAGTTGACAGAGTTCCCGTCGTCGCAGGCCTCGACGCCAGTGCGGACGATACCGTCGCCGCAGGTGGCCGCTACGCAGGAGTTCAGGCAAGCATCCGAGTTGACGGAGTTCCCGTCGTCGCAGGCTTCGACGCCGGTATGGACGATGCCGTCGCCGCAGGTGGCCGCTACGCAGGTATTGAGGCAAGCATCCGAGTTGACGGAGTTCCCGTCGTCGCAGGCCTCGACGCCAGTGCGGACGATGCCGTCGCCGCAGGTGGCCGCTACGCAGGAGTTCAGGCAAGCATCCGAGTTGACGGAGTTCCCGTCGTCGCAGGCTTCGACACCGGTATGGACGATGCCGTCGCCGCAGGTCGCGGCCACGCAGGTATTGAGGCAAGCGTCGGAGTTGACCGAGTTCCCGTCGTCGCAGGCCTCGACACCGGTCTGGACGATACCGTCGCCGCAGGTGGCGGCCACACACGAGTTCAGGCAGTCATCCGAGTTGACGGAGTTCCCGTCATCGCAAGCCTCGACACCGGCCTGGACAACGCCGTCGCCGCAGGTGGCCGCTACGCAGGTATTGAGACAAGCGTCGGAGTTGACCGAGTTCCCGTCGTCGCAAGCCTCGACACCGGTCTGGACGATACCGTCGCCGCAGGTGGCGGCCACACACGAGTTCAGGCAGGCATCCGAGTTAACGGTGTTCCCGTCGTCGCAAGCCTCGACACCGGTATGGACGATGCCGTCGCCGCAGGTGGCCGCTACGCAGGTATTCAGACAAGCGTCGGAGTTGACGGAGTTCCCGTCGTCGCAGGCTTCGACACCGGCGTGAACAAAGGTATCCCCACACGTGGCTGGCATACAGTTTGTCGGGCAAGCATCAGTATCTATCGTGTTGCCGTCGTCGCACTGCTCGCCGGTCTGCACGATGGCGTCACCACAGCGCGGACTTGTACATAGGTTTGTGCACCCGTCGTTGTTCGTGACGTTGCCGTCGTCGCATTGCTCGGTAGCGGGGTTGACGATCTGGTCGCCGCACACGTTGTTGCGACAATCGTTCTTGCACGCATCGTTCTGGTTGGCATTGCCGTCGTCGCACTGCTCTCCCGGTCCGACGATGCCATCACCGCACCTGGCAGCTTGGCAGCCGTTTGTGCATGAATCGTTGTTGTTCACGTTGCCGTCGTCACATTCCTCGCCTGGTCCGACGGTACCGTTTCCGCAGGTGTCGTTGACCCAGGACTTCTCGGCCGTCGCCGAAAGTGTACCGCCCTGAGGGGTGCCGGCGACTACGACGCCCTGCTTGTTGAGCATCTTGAACTTCTGGCCGGTCGGGACCGTGTACTGAACGGTAGCGGTGATCGCGTCGCGTCCTACCGTTGAGCCATGGTTCGAATAGCTGAGTGTCGCCGATGGCGAAGCGCCCGAAGTCGAAGCAGGAGAACCAGGCCCGCTGACAACGTTCAGCGCGATCGTGAAACCGGATAGCAACTGGCCCTGAGCGTCGCGCAGAGTGGCCGTGACCGAGTGTGTGGTGTCTCCGGCATTGAGAAAGTTGGTCGCGGCTGCGGGCGTGAGTGAAAGGCTTTGCGGTACTACCGTGGGTGTCAGCGCGGCCGCACTGTTCGCCGCCGCTACGATTGCGGCCGCGCGGGCTGCAACGTTGCAACTGGACGGAGAACTAGGCGACTGGCACACCATGTTGTCGGTGAAACTCCAGATCGCACACTGCACCGCCGCGGCTTCGCAGTTAGTGTCGGAAAGCCGCGTGCCTATGTGGTTGGTCTGGGGATAGGCATTGTTCAGTATGTAGAGCACCTCGACCGGATAATCGGCCGGCGCTTGCGGTATGACGTCACCGACGGCGATGTGGTTGTTGATGTCCACGCAGTAGCCGGCGGTGGTGGAGGAGGTACTGTCGATACGAAGGTTGATGATCCCCGCGAAGCCGTAAGACGCAGCCGAACCGTTCTTCAGCCCGCTGACGCTGGTCCCGGCGCCCGTGCTTTGTACGGCAGCGGATGCGGCCAGTGCTATGCCGGACCGGTTCATCAGCAATCCACAAACCGTTGCTGCCACGAAACAACGGAAACCGCGGTGTGTTCTCGTCGGGACGATCTCGAATCTGTCGGCAGATTTGATGCTAGTCACGGCCGCGGTCCTCGCTCGGGGCTCTGTTGCGTGCACCGCCGTCCTGACGCTGGCACTCTGACGAACAACCATCGCCGTCGATGGTGTTTTCGTCGTCACACTGCTCTCCGTCCTGGGACTGCAAGATGCCGTCGCCGCAGTAGCCGACCGTGCAGCGGGTGCTGCATCCGTCGCTTTGCACGGCGTTTCCGTCGTCGCATTGCTCGACACCGCGCTGGATGAACCCGTCGCCGCAGGAGGCGGGCTGGCAGTCGGACAGGCAGGCGTCGCCTTCGTCGGCGTTTCCGTCGTCGCAGGTTTCGCCCATGTCGATGACGCCGTTACCACACAGCGGGCCGGCCAAGGTGGCGTGCGCGGCCCCGCCCCAGAAGCAGCAAGAGACAGCAGGCAGCAGCCAGAGGAGGGCTTGGGCGAGACAGCGCTGCGGACGCTGCGGTGCCAGGCACCATGAATCTGCAAGCGTCTTGATTTGAACCCCGTGATTTCCGAGCTGCATGGCAAGCCCTCCTTGCTCTATGACTGGCGCCCCGGAGAAAGAAACTGAACGCGTGATAAGGCTCATGGCTCCCCTTCTATGCACCACCCGGGGTTGCATCAAGCATTTCTGCACGGGGCGGTGCGCTTTTTTCCCCGGTTGGTCGCCTGGTCGCGCTTGACGGTTGCCGTGGGATAAGCATGCGCTTGCTAACTTGATGTAAGTCCGAGGGGTTATGACTCCTTGGAGCACTTCGGCGAACCAACCTCCGGCTCAGCCGCTGACCGGCCGCGCCGGGCCGAGGCAGCAGAACCCGAGGTGCGTTTGGGGGATGGGCGCAGGTTGCATGGTAGCGCGGGTCGGTTGCGCCGAAGCGCCTTCCGCTGCATTAGGGCTGCCGGGAATAGGGGGCTATGGGCGTGACCGACGGAAAGAAGGACAGGCCTGCGCTGCGTTTTGAGTGTACCCAGTGCGGTGAGTGCTGCTGGACGCGCGGTGAGTACGCCCACGTCTATGTGACGCAGGAGGACATGCTCCGGATGGCCGCCTCCGCTGGCCTTGAAACCAAGGAGTTCCGCTCTCTATATACGGTGCGGGGCGATGACGGCTGGGTGGAACTCGATTTTCCCGGCGGGCGTTGCGTCTTCCTGGATCCGGTCACCAACCTTTGTCAGTTCTACGATGTCCGGCCCACCCAGTGCCGGACCTTCCCGTTCTGGCCCGAGTTGCTGCGTGCCGGGCGTTGGACCGCCGAGGCAAGGCGGATCTGCGAGGGGGTGGGGCAAGGACGCGAGGTGCCTGCGGACGAGGTTGCCGAAAGACTCGAGACTCAGCGGCGTGCCGACGAGAGTTGAGGGATAGAGGCGCTACTCGCAGCCGACGGGTTCGTTGGTTTCGTCGATGCCCGGCGGGCGCACGCCGAAGATCGGCAGTGGGCAGCCGCGCTCAAGTGCTCCGAGGTCGGGAGCCGCGCCCTGGTAGCCGGTTGTGATTCCGGGCAGCACAACGCCTGCGTCGACGGCGTTGGAGGCGGCGCTAAGCGTGACGTCGAGCGGTGCCAGCGTCTGCGTGTAGCTCGCCGGTGCGGCCAGTCCGTTGTCGAATACAGGTTCGGTCAGTAACGAACCGTTCGTTTCCAGTCCCGCCGCCTGCAGCGCGGCGAAATTCGCGTAGCTGAGCGGACCCGCCGGCGGGAGATAGAAACGGAAACCGCCGTCGGGGTAGTAGCCGTTGGCGTCGAACAGTCCGCCCACCATCGGCGCGTTCCAGTCCACCGTTCGCGTTCCGGCCAGCACCGCAGGGCCGACGAACAGGTTGTTGAAGACTTCGACGTTGTGGCTGGCCGCGTAGGTGTTCACCTGCAGCGCGATGGCGGGGCTGACGAAGGTGTTGTTGCAGGCGATCACGCCGCTGGGACCGGCACCTTCGGCGAGACCGTGAAATTTCATCTGCTCGTCGGCGACGTTTACCACGACGTTGCGCAGTGCGTAGGCCGGCCCGCCGTATATCGGCTGAAAACTGATGGTCGCGAACGTGTTGGTAAAACGGTTTCGCCAGGCACGCACGTTGCCTTCGGAGATGTCGAGTTCGATGCCGTTGTCGTAGGCGGAGAGCACTTCGTTGCCGTAGAAATCGAGCGAGCGCGCGCCGACCAGACCGTTTTTGAGTGCATCACCGAAACCGACGAGTTGGTTGTGGCACACCACCTGACCGTGGCCTTGCACCAGGATGCCGTCGTCGCCCGCTTCTAGGCCGCCGTCGTCGGTGTAAACCTGCGGCCATACCAGCCGCCCTTCGAGCACATTGTCGCAGAAGTAGAAGTCGAACTGGGTGTCGCGCGTGCCCAGCCCCAGGCGCGTGTCGATCGTGTGTACGCGGCGCACGACGTTGCCCACGGCCCCGCCTGTCTGAAAGCGCAGTGCGCGCTGCGCGTTGCGCAGTGTCAGGTTCTCGACATGGACGTAGCTGCCGTACACTTCCAGCACGTTGCAGAGGCAGTCGTTGCCGTCGAGGACGGTGCCGTCCCTGCTGGCGCCGCGGATGACGATGGGATCGGCGGCAGTGCCGTCGGCTTCCATCACGAAGGCGCCGGTGTAGAGGCCGTCGGCGAGTGTGATGACGTCGCCGGGGCCGGCTGCCGCCAGCGCCGCTGCCAGTTCACTCGCGTTGGAGACGGCGACGGCGTGGGGCGTGGCCGGATCGGTCGGCACTGCGCGGGTGGTCGCGGTCAGCGTCAGTATCTGGTCGACGGGCCCGTCGGCGTCGACGGCGTGAAGTTCGAGTTCGTAGGTGGTGGCGGGACGCAGGTCGAAGATACTTCCGGCAAACTGCTCCGGCACCGTCATGCCTTCGCCGGCGGGAATCGTCTCGGGCTTTACGCGCAGTAGCGCCGGCGCCTCTTTCCAGCCGGGAGAGCCGAATTCACGGTAGCGCAGCGTGACACGCGCGTCGCGGTTCTCGTCACCGCTGATCGGAAGCTGCACGCCGAGCGCCATCAACGTGGGGCGGTCCAGCAGCGGTGTGCCGGGATGCAGCACCGGATCTGGGCACGGATAGAGCGCTGCGTTGACCGTGTCGAGGCCCGCCAGAAGATCGTCACGCAGGGCGGCAATGGCCGCGCCATCCAGGCATGAAGGACAACTGCCCTTGGTCAGCAAGCGCTGAGTGTTGGTGTCGTAGACGGCCGCGGCCTGTTGCTCGCAGCCCTCTTCGTCGAAGACCGGATGGCTGAGCGTGAACCCGTCCGCCGCCGCTTGCTGGTGGCAACGCATCGCCGATGCCGCCAGCTTGCCGAGCGCGTTGGCGATTCTCTTGGTGCAGGTCAGTGCGCTGCGCGAGGCGGGGACGTAGCCGTCGTCATCGCCGGCTGCGTCGAGCAGGACACCTGAGGTCGCATCGCAGTAGAGATCGGCGCCGCGTGCGTCGAGTGAGTCTGGCAGCGCGGCGCCGGCGTTCGGGGCTGTGGCCAGCAAAGCACTGGCCCCGCAGTGGCCGCCGGTCTCCAGGTTGGCGAGCGTCGCGTCGAAACGCGCGGCTGCCGCGCTCTCACAAGTCTCTTCGTCGAAAACTTTCGGCTGTCCGCGCCCCGCTTGTGAGTAGCGCGTGGATGCCTGTTTGATGTGACATCTGGCGAGTGAACTTTCGAGTCTGGAATAGACGCGAGCGGCCGTGTCTGAGCAGCGTTTGAGTTCGGAGCGCGACGGTACGCAACCCGAATCGTCGCCGCCGAAGGGTTCGCCTGGTCCCGGCCCCACCAGCGCGAAAGCACAGGAAGAACGCAGCGCAACCGTACCGACTGCAGCGGCGATCGCAACAACGCAGATCAGCAGTCTCCTGCGTGCGACCGAGCGCGCCGCCGGCCGGCTTGCGGTGCGGATTCTTTCCTCTCTCACTCGACCGACACTAGCGGCAGTGTCGGCAGTCGGCAATGCGAAGTGTGGCGGTGCTGGTCAGCCCTTGGCGCGTGAGATGAATCGCGCGTCGCGGGTATCGACGGTGATCAGTTCGTCGGGCTCCAGGTACGAAGGAACTTGGATGATCAGGCCGGTTTCGAGTGTCGCCGGTTTGGTCTGGGCCTGGGCGGTGCCGCCCTTGATTGACGGCGCGGTGTCGGTGATGCGCAGCGCGACGGTGTTAGGCAGGTCGATGGAGATCACCTTGCCGTTGAACACCACCGAGCGGATCCCTTCCATACCTTCGGTCAGATAGCCCGGTGCATCGCCGACCTCATCGGCGCCGAGCATTATCTGCTCGTAGCTTTGGGTGTCCATGAAATGGAACCCGTCGTCGTCGGCGTACAGATACTGTACCGGCCGCAGTTCCAGGTCGGGCTGCTCGACCTTGTCGCCGCCGCGGAAGGTTTTTTCGAGGACCTGTCCGGTGCGCAGGTTGCGCACTTTCAGTTTGGTCAGGGAGGACGCCCCGCGCGCCGACGGCGACTGCACGTGTACGTCCAAAATGAGGTAGGGGTCGGCGTCGATGAGGATGCGCACCCCGCGCTTGAAGTCTCCGGTGCTGATCATGGCGGCGACTTCCTAGCCGAGGCAGGCGCCGGACGCTACGCGCGCCGGTTCTGAGTGTCGGGCAGCCTCGGTATTGGAACTGCTGCGCGGCTCGCCGGGGGATCCGCGGACCGCCCGGCCTGGGCGATCCCCGGCCGGGTCATCGGGGCGGAAACATTACTGAGGCGGAGCACTTTGCGGTCGTTGCCGCTGGATTCGGGCGCTGATCTGTTTAAGGTGCGCGCACCATAAATACCGGCCGCGGGCCGCTGACTTGAAAGGTAGAGGGATTCACATGGCCACAATCACAGGTGGGCAGCTTCTTGCCCGGTGTCTCGCCAACGAAGGCGTCCGGTTCGTGTTCGGTCTTCCATGTCCGGAAATCGATCCGCTGTTGGCGGCTCTCGAAGAAAACGGCATCCGTCTGGTCCCGGTGCGTCACGAATCTGCCGGTGCTCACATGGCCGAAGGCCTCTACAAGACCACCGGACAGGTGTCTGTGGTGCTCGGAAATCCGGGCCCGGGCTCGGCTAACCTGCTGGCCGGCGTGATCACCGCCCGCCACGAAGGTGTGCCGATGCTGGCGATCACCTCTCAGCATCACCTCGGCAACGTCTATCCGGCTTCGCCTGCGACTTTTCAGGGACAGGACCAGCTCGACGTCTACAAGCCGGCTGTAAAGTGGGGAGGCCCGGTCTTCGCGTGGGCCCGCATTCCGGATGTGGTGCGACAGGCATTTAGAGAGATGTGGATAGGCAGGCCGGGGCCGGTGCAGCTCGAACTGCCCGCGCCTGTGCTCTACGAGACCGGCGACGAAGCTCTCGTGCACGTAGTGCCGCCGCAGGCTTACCGGGCGCCTTCGCCGGAGGCCTCGCAGGCGCAGATCGAGGCTGCTGCGCATCTCATCGCCGGCGCCGTCAGGCCGCTGGTCATCGCCGGTGCCGGCGCCGATCGCAGCGGCGCCGGGCCTGCGCTGCTCGCGCTGGTAGAAAAACTCGGCTGCCCGGTGCTCACGTCGATGGCTTCTCGCACCGCCGTGCCCACCAATCATCCCAACTACGTCTACTCGATAGGTGCCGGCGGCGACGTGGCCAAGCGCGAGGCCGACGTTGTGCTCGTGGTCGGATCTCGCCTTGGAAATCTCGACCTGCCTTTCGACAAGTACTGGGGCGACCGCTCCAAGCAGAAGGTCATCCAGATCGACGTCGATCAGCGCAACATGGGAGTGACGCGGCCGCTGGCTCTGGGCATCGTCGCCGACGCCAAACAGGCGGTGGAAACTCTTGCCGCCGCTCTGGCTGCTCGTGGCGTGAAGGCCAAGGACGGCGCTTTCCTGGCACGCTGCCGTGAGGCCGCCAACGCGTGGTGGAAAGAGCAGATGGAAGTCGTGACGTTGTGGAAAGGGCCGGGGCTGCATCCGGCTCACGCGATGCAGGCCATCGGCAGAGCCTTCGGCCGCGACGCGATCTACGTTACCGACGGTGGCAACACGTCGCTGTGGGCCTACTGGTTCCTGCCGCCGACGCGTCCGCGGTCATACCTGAACATTCTGGAACTCGGCATGCTCGGCACGGGTGTTCCGTCCGCCATCGGCGCCAAACTCGGCAGCCCCGACCGCGAGGTCGTGTGTGTTACCGGCGACGGCGCTGCCGGGTTCCACTTCATGGACATGCAGTCGGCGGCGCGCGAGGGTTTGAAGATCACCACCATCGTGTTCGCTGAAGGGCGCTGGACGATGGAAGAGCCCAACGAGCAGATGCTGTACGGACGCACCTTCGGCACTCGCATGGGCGATGTGCGTTGGGACGTCGTGGCCAAGGGGCTCGGGTGTGCGGGTTTTTACGTATCTACCGTTGGTGAACTTGAAGCCGCACTCGCCGCTGCGCGCGAAGTTTCGGGCCCTGCGGTCATCTGCGTGCACAGCGACGGCGACGCCAACCTGGCGGTGCCGCAAGATGCGCTGCTGCGCTTCATGGAAGTGTACAACGGGCCGATGGGCTGATTTGAGCAGTCGGTCGCGGAAGGCCCGTCTGCGGCGTCCTGTGCAGCACGATCGCCCAGGCGTGCCTTCCGGTACATGTGCGTTCGCTGGCTCACACACGCCTCGCGCATGGTTCGGTTACGAGTGAGCGCGCGGTTCGGATCTGTCGCCGAGGAGTGAAGTGAAGAGCATGAAACAGATGCCCGTAGTCGATTTCGATTCTGCGCCGTTCCTGGTGATCTGGGAGACGACGCAGGCCTGCGATCTTGCCTGTCAGCACTGCCGGGCATCGGCTCAGCCCAATAGGGACGCTCGCGAACTCAGCACAGAAGAAGGGTTCGCGCTGATCAGCGACGTGGCGGCGATGGGGACTCCGGTCTTCATCTTCAGCGGCGGCGATCCGGTCAAGCGCGCCGATCTCCCGAAGATGGTGCGCTTCGGCAAGGACAAGGGACTTCGTGTCGGCACCATTCCGGCGGCTTCTCCGTCGCTGCGTCGCCAGGACGTTTTCGCGCTGAGGGATGCCGGACTCGATCAGATGGCCGTCAGTCTGGATTTTCCGCGCGCAGATCTGCACGACGGTTTCCGCGGCGTTCCCGGTTCGTTCGCCAAGACGATGGAAGCGGTAGCGTGGGCCCACGAAGCGGGTCTGCCGCTTCAGGTCAACACGACGATCTGCGCGGACTCGTATCCGTACTTCACCGAGATGGCGGAGTTCGTCAAGACTCTCGGTATCGTCTTCTGGGAAGTGTTCTTCCTGGTACCGATGGGGCGCGGCGAAGGGCTCAAGGGCCTGACCGCCGAGCAGTGCGAAGAACTTTTCGGAACCCTGTACCGCGTGCAGAAGGAAATGGGCTACATCGTCAAGATCACCGAGGCCCAGCACTACCGACGCTATGTCGCGCAGCGCGAGGCCGAAGGCACCGGCGCACGGCCGCCGCGCGCGGCTGATGGCAAGGCCGAACTGCCTCAGCAACTGCGCCGCTCCGAAGGGCCGGGGCACACGGTGGGATTTGCGCCGCGCGCGGTGAACTCGGGCAACGGTTTCGGTTTCGTTTCGCACATAGGCGAGGTGTTTCCGAGCGGCTTCCTGCCGCTCTACGCCGGTAACGTGCGCGAACGGCTTTTCAGCGACATCTACCGCAACTCGGAAATATTCCGCGAACTGCGCAATCCGGATCTGCTTACCGGCCGCTGCGGTCGTTGCGAGTACCGCGCCATATGCGGAGGTTCGCGTTCGCGCGCCTACGCACTGACCGGCAGCGTGCTGGCCACCGATCCGTGGTGCAACTACGAGCCGCAGACGTAGTCTTTCGCGAAAGGCCGGGGTGCGTCGCCCGGCGCGTCGCTTGGCGCGAGGCTGCTGCGCGCCGATCAGACGGCATCGACGATCGGGGCTGTGAGCTTTCGCAACATCTCGGTGCGCGCGATTGCCGCAGGCTCGATCCCTACATCGTACCCGACATAGTTGCCGAACATTTCAGCGATCTGGTCGAACTGGCGCGGGTGTTTTTCGTGCGCACTTCGTCGCGCTAATCGCCGGATAGAGTCCGCGTATCCCTGATCGAGGATGCTTCGATGCCGAGCGATGCGAAGAATCCGCGCAGCGGTCTGCCCGGTCCTACCTCGACGACTTCCTCGGTCTTTTCCAGCAGGTCACGCATGTTGTCTACCCAGCGCACGGTGGAGGTGATCTGTCTCACGAGAGCCTTCTCGAGTTCGTCGCGCGAGCCAACGTGGAAAGTGCCGGTGTTGTTGGAGGTTACCGAGATGTCAGCCCACGCGTCGACTGTCGTGATGTCGGCGAGAGCGGCGCGAAGCGGTTCCTGGATCGGCCACATGTGACGTGAGTGGAACGGGGCGGAGACGCGCAGCGGTATGGTCTTCGCCTTACGCCAGGTCTCGTCTTCGCGAAGAGCATTCACGGCGGCGGTGACCGGCGCGGCGAGTCCGCTGATCACCGCCTGGTCGAGGGCGTTGTAGTTGGCGACGTCGACTTCGAAGCGGGCGACGAAGCGGGTCAGCGCCGCGACATCGAGGTCGCGATGGATGACGGCCGTCATCGCGCCGTCACCGGCTGGCACCGCCTGCTGCATCAGTTTGCCGCGTAGTCGGACGATGCGTACGGCGTCGGCGAGCCGGTACACGCCGGCTGCGACCAGCGCGGTGTACTCGCCGAGACTGTGTCCTGCAAAGAAGGTCGGGCGAAATCCGTGGTGAACCTTCATCGCTTCGAGCATCGCGATTTCGACAGTGAGGATGGCGGGTTGCTGGAACTCGGTAAGCGCCAACTCGGCTTCGTTGCTGAAGCAGATGTCGGTGAGGTCGAGGCCGCAGGCTTCCGAGGCTTCTTCGAATACGCGGCGCGACTCGGGGTATTTGTCGTGGAAGTCCTTGCCCATGCCGAGGCGCTGGGAGCCCTGTCCGGGGAAGACGACAGCGACCGGCGCGTGAGCGTCGTGCTCTGAATGTCGCGAATGCTGTGAGTGGTGGCTCATGTGTTGACGGGGGCGGTACGCGCGCAACTACCGAGCGGAGGCGGCCGCGGAAGTGGCAGCGGCCGCTGTGGGCGGGCCTTCCTGTCCATCGGCGCAGACTGCGCGAACGCGGTAGGCAAGTGCACCGGCGCCGGGAGTTTCGTCGCGGTATTCGAACTTGCTGCGGCGGCGGATCTTTTCCTGGTCGATGACGTTGATGGTCGCGACGCGTTCGAAAGGGCCGCCATCGCGGCTGCGCTCGACGACGAAAGCCGCCAGGTCGTAGAGCCGTTTGCCGTCGGCACTTTTCTGCGCGCGTGGCCAGCGCACGACGACGGTGCCGCCAACGGTCGTGGTTTCGACACTTCCTTCGATGATCGGCGCGGTATCTTCGACGGGACGCGGCGCGGTACGCAGGCCGCATGCGGCGACGATCAACGCGACGGCCAGGACTGCGCCGAGTGCGGCGTTTCGACCGAACTTCACGCCGAAGCGCGCGGCGCACCGTGCGGTAGGTCGCCGTGAGTGAGGTCCGTTCGCGGTTCGCCGCAAGAGCGTTTTCTTCATGCCTTGACGCCGTGCTTGCGCGCCAACGTGCGCAGCCTCTTCTTCACGAGCGAGGGGGAGGTTCCGCCGGCCGACGTGCGGCGTGCCACGGCCTGTTCCGCGGTCAGCAACGATGCGACGGTGACTCCGGCCTTGCGATCTCCCAGCGGACCAAGCGCCGGTGAAAAGGCGGCCAGCGCGGTGCTGTCGAGCGAGGTGAGTTCGATTCCTGCCTCCAGGCAGTGGCGCACTATCTTGCCGACGACTTCGTGAGCCTGGCGAAACGGTACGCCGCGTGCGACGAGCAGTTCGGCTAGGTCAGTGGCGAGCAGAAACGAATCCGATGCCGCACGGCGCATCGCGGCTTCGTCGAAGGTCAGCGAGCGCAGCATCGCGGCCAGTACGCCGAGCGACGACAGCGCGGTGTCGACGCTGTCGAAAAGCGGTTCCTTGTCTTCCTGCAGGTCGCTGTTGTAGGCGAGCGGAAGCCCTTTGGTCGTGACGAGCAGCGACACCAGGTTGCCGACAACGCGCCCCGACTTGCCGCGGGCGAGTTCGGCGATGTCGGGGTTCTTCTTCTGCGGCATCATCGAACTGCCGGTCGAATAGGCGTCGTGCAGGTGCACGAAGCCGTACTCCGCAGTGGCCCACAGCACGATCTCGCCTGCCAGACGCGAGACGTGTGCGAACAGGATCGCGATGTCGGCGAGTGGTTCCAGGATGAAGTCGCGGTCGGCGACCGCGTCGATGCTGTTCTCGGCAATACGGGCAAAGCCGAGTTCCTGGGCGACGTGGGCGCGGTCGATGGGCAGCGTGGTTCCGGCCAGCGCGCCGGCCCCGAGAGGCAGGATGTCGACGCGAGCCAGTGCATCCACGAAACGGCCGCGGTCCCGGGTCAGCATCTCGTAGTAGGCGAGCAGGTGGTGGGCGAGCAGCACCGGCTGGGCCCGCTGCATATGGGTGTAACCCGGAAGGATCGCGTCTTCGTGACGCAGCGCCACTTCGAGGAGCGCGCATTGTAAATCGTCGATCGCGGCGTCGACGGCCGCCAGTGCGTCCTTCACGTAGAGGCGCACGTCGGTGACGACCTGGTCGTTGCGTGAACGCGCGGTGTGGAGTTTGGCGCCGGCGGCGCCGGTCTTGGCGATCAAGCGGCGCTCGATTGCCATGTGAATGTCTTCGTCGGCTACGTCGAATACGAACTTGCCGGTGTCGATCTCGATTTCGACTTCGCGCAGCCCGGCGCTGATCGTCTTCTTCTCGGCGGCGGTCAGGATACCGACTGCGGCGAGCATTGAAGCGTGGGCGATGCTGCCGCGGATATCGTAGCGGTACAGGCGTTGGTCGAAGCCTATCGAGGCGGTGAAGGCCTGGGTCCGGCGGTCGGGTGTCGCGTCGAAGCGCCCGCCCCACGAGCGGTTGGCGCTCGGAGGCGCTTTGCCGGAGCCGTCGGCCTTCGCGGCAGCAACTGCACTCTTTGAAGTCGCGGCTTTCGCAGGTGCGGCGGCCTTCCTCACAGCGCCGTCACTGGTGGCCGATGCCCGGCTCTTCTTCTTCTCCGCCACCTGCGTGCCCTAGCCCTTCTTGGCCCTGACCATGTTGCGTACCTTGAGTCGCAGCCCCGCCAGCCTGATGAAGCCGGTGGCGTCCGCCTGCGTGTACACCTCGTCTTCTTCGAAGGTCGCGAGTGCCGGCACGTAAAGCGAGTCGTCCGACTTGCGTCCGGCCACGGTGGCGTTGCCCTTGTAGAGTTTGATCCGCACCGTGCCGTTGACGCAGCGCTGCGATTCGTCGACGGCGGCTTGCAGCATTTCGCGTTCGGGTGCGAACCAGAAGCCGTAGTAGACCATCTCCGCGTAGCGCGGGATCAGGCTGTCTCTAAGGTGCATCACCTCGCGGTCGAGAGTCAGGCATTCGAGTGCGCGATGCGCCACCGTCAGTACGGTGCCGCCGGGAGTCTCGTAGACGCCGCGCGACTTCATGCCGACGTAACGGTTCTCGACGACATCGGCGCGTCCCACTCCGTTGCGTCCCGCGATGACGTTGAGGTTCGCAAGCAGGTCGAAGGGAGAAAGGCGCCGGCCGTCGAGCGCCACCGGGTTACCGCCCTCGTATTCGATTTCGACGTACTCGGCTTTGTCGGGCGCGTTCTCCGGCGACACGCTCAGTACGAACATGTCCGGGCGCGGCTGCTCCCACGGGTCTTCGAGTTCGATGCCTTCGAAGCTGATGTGCAGCACGTTGCGGTCCATGCTGTAGCCGCGGTCACGCGTGATCGGCAGCGGGATGCCGTGCTTGTCGGCGAATTCGAACAACTTGGTGCGCGAGTTAAGATCCCAGATTCGCCACGGGGCGATCACCTTGAGGTCGGGCGCGAGCGCGGCGTAGGTCAGTTCGAAACGTACCTGGTCGTTGCCCTTGCCGGTGGCGCCGTGAGACACGGCATCTGAGCCGGTGCGGCGCGCGACTTCGATCTGGCGTGCGGCGATGACGGGGCGCGCGATCGACGTACCGAGCAGATAGGTTCCTTCGTAGATGGCGCCGGCGCGCAGCATCGGAAAGACGAAGTCGCGCACGAACTCTTCGCGCAGGTCTTCGATGTAGGCTTCGGCCGCGCCGGTCCGGAAGGCTTTCTGCTTGGCGCCTTCAAGGTCTTCGTCCTGGCCGACGTCGGCGATGTAGGCGACGACCTCGCAGCCGTATTCCTCGATCAGCCACTTAAGGATCACTGAGGTGTCGAGACCACCGCTGTAGGCGAGGGCGATTTTCTTGGGGGCGTTCGACTTTTTCAAAACGTCACTTCCTTCCTGCTTCGGGTTTTGCGAAACCGCCGTCAGTGCCGGTGCTGGTGTTCACGCATTTACCAGCCTGGCTTCTTCGGCGCCTTCTATCCAGGCCATGATGGCCTTCTGAATGTGGAGGCGGTTCTCCGCCTGTTGGAGGATCACCGAGCGAGGGCAGTCTATGACCTCGGCGGTTATTTCTTCGCCGCGGTGAGCCGGCAGACAGTGCATGACGATCACGTCTTTGTCCGCGTTGGCGACGACCTCGGCGTTGATCTGGTACCTGGCGAACACCTTACGACGGCGATCCGCTTCTTCTTCCTGACCCATGCTGGTCCACACGTCGGTGTAGAGCACGTCGGCGCCGCGCGTCGCTTCCATCACATCGTCGGTGATTGTGATGCGACCGGGAGCGGCAGCCATCACTTCGGCGACGATGTCAGGGTCGGGCTCGTAGCCCTTGGGACAGGCGAGGCAGAAATCGAAGCCGAGCTTGGCAGCGGCAAGCAGCCATGAGTGAACCATGTTGTTGCCGTCGCCCACGAACGCCACCTTGAGTCCGTAGACGGCGCCGCGAATTTCCGTGAGCGTCATGACATCGGCGAGCACCTGGCAAGGGTGGTAGAGGTCGGAGAGCCCGTTGATCACCGGGACCGTCGAATTGCGCGCGAGTTCGACCACGGAGTCGTGGGAAAAAGTCCGCGCGACGATCAGGTTCACCCAGCGCGAGAGGTTGGCCGCGATGTCGGCGACGGGTTCTCGCGTTCCCAACTGGATGTCGCTCGGCGCCAGGTAGATGGCGCCGCCGCCGAGTTGGTACATTCCGGTCTCGAAGGTGACGCGGGTACGCAGGCTCGGCTTTTCGAAAATCATCGCGAGCGTGCGGCCGTGCAGCCATGGATGCGGGCGCCGCACACGCACGTCGGCCTTCAGACGCCGCGCCAACGAAACCAGGTGGAGAATCTCTTCGCGCGACAGGTCGCGCAGCGTGACCAGATCGCGCTTCATATCTGTTGTTCGCCTTGCCGTGCGGTCAGGAATTTACGGGCGCCGCCGTCGTGACGCTTCATCCAAGCACCTCGATGATGGCAGCTACGCCTTCGTCGGCCTCTGCCTCGCTCAGTATCAGAGGCGGGATCAGACGCAGCACGTTGCCTGCTGTGGAGTTGGTGATGACGCCGCGATCGAGCAGGTCTTGCACGATCGGCTTGGTCTCGCGTTTGAATTCGATGCCGAGCATGAAGCCTTTGCCGCGGATGTCGGTCACGTCGTCGCGGCCGCCGAGCGTCGCGCGAAGTCTTGCCTCCAGGTAAGCGCCCACGCGGACGACGTTCTCCATCACTCCGCCGTCGACCAGTTCGTCGATCACAGTCAGTGCCGCCGCGCAGGCCACCGGATTGGCACCGAACGTGGTGCCGTGCGAGCCGGGCACGAAGGAGCGCGCGACGCTTTCGCGGGCCAGAACCGCGCCGATCGGAAGACCTCCGGCCAGACCCTTGGCGGTGGTGAGTATGTCGGGTTCGATGTCTTCGTGCTGATAGGCAAAGAGCTTGCCGGTGCGGCCATTGCCGGTCTGGACTTCGTCGAGAATCAACAGCACGCCGTTGTCGTCACAGATTCGGCGGAGATCACGCAAGTAGCCGACCGGCGGTACCAGCACGCCGCCCTCGCCGATGATCGGTTCAACCAGCACGGCAGCGGTTTCGCCGTCGACGGCGCTGCGCACGGCTTCGGCGCTGCCCGGTTCGACGTGCATGAAACCTTCGGGCATCGGCCCGAAGCCCTCTCGCAGAGCGGGCTGACCGGTGGCGGCCAGCGCTCCGTAGGTGCGTCCGTGAAACGATTGGTGCACCGCGACGATCTTGTAGCGTCCTGTCTGCGATGAGGCGCGACGCGCCATCTTGATGGCAGCCTCGTTGGCCTCGGCGCCGCTGTTACAGAAGAACACCCGGTCGGCGAACGTCAACTCCACCAGGCGCTCTGCCAGGCGCGCGCCCGGCTCGTGGTAAAACAGGTTCGAGGTGTGGATCAGATTCGCCGCTTGCGTCTGGATCGCGCGCACGAGGGCCGGATGGCCGTGGCCGAGCGAGGACACCGCCAGCCCTGCGAACAGATCCAGGTAGTCGCGACCGTCGTCGCCCGTCAAACGGCAGCCGTTGCCGCTTACGAAGGCGATCGGATAGCGCGCGTAATTGGCGGTGGTGCAGCGGTCGGTCTTTTCCAGGATCGGACTCACGCTGCCGCGTGCGATCGGCGAACTTGCGGCGCTTGTCGACTTCGCCTCGCTCACGCCGCGCCCTCTTTCGCTTTCTTCGCGGCTTTGCCCTTGGTTGCTGCAACCGATGTCGCGGCAGAACCGCCGGCCTTCTGCGCGCGCTTGCCGCTCGATGTTCCCAGGACCACTTCGGTGCCTACGCCTTGCTTGGTGAAGATCTCGAGCAGCACCGCGTGTTTGACGCGGCCGTCGATGATGTGCACCTGGCTGACGCCGCCTTCTAGGGCATCAATGGCGCATTCGACTTTCGGTACCATGCCCGAAGCGATAGTGCCGTCTCTTACCTGTTTCCTGGCCTCGGCCGCACTCAGGAGCGGCTGCACTTTGCCGCCGGCATCCTTGATGCCCGCGACGTCGGTGAGCAGGATCAACTTGGCAGCCTTCAGGCCGCGCGCTATCTCGGCTGCCGCCACGTCGCCGTTGACGTTGTAGGTGCGGCCTTCTTCGTCGGTGGCGATCGGTGCAATTACCGGAATGAAGTCGGTGCCGGCGATGCGTTCAATCACCTCGGTGTTGATGCTGGTGATCTTGCCAACCAGGCCGATGTCGACGAGTACGTATTTTTTCTTGCCGCCGGCGCCTTTCTCTTCAACCCGCATCTCGAGCTTTTCGGCCACCATCATGCGTCCGTCCTTGCCGGTGATGCCGATGGCCTTGCCGCCGTGGTTGTGAATGTCGGCGACGATGCCTTTGTTGATCTGGCCGCCGAGCACCATTTCGACGATTTCCATCGTCGCGGCGTCGGTCACGCGCATACCGCGCACGAAATGCGTTTCGATGCCGTGGCGCTTTAGCGCTTCTTCGATCTGGGGCCCGCCTCCGTGCACGATGACGGGATGGAGACCGAGCGACTTCAGCAGCACGACGTCCTCGGCGAAGCCCGACTTCAGGCGTTCGTCGAGCATGGCGTGGCCGCCGTACTTGATGACGATGGTGCGCCCGGCGAAGCGCCTCATGAAAGGCAGGGCTTCGAGCAACACGTCGGCTTTGGCGATAGCTTCGTTCAACGATCTGCCTTGGTTGCGGCTGCGTAGCCGCGCGAGGATCAGAGTATATAGCGCGAGAGGTCTTGGTCTTCCAGGATCGGGCCGAGCTTCTCGCGAACGTACGCAGCGTCGATCTTCACTTCGCTGCCCGAGAGCTCCGGAGCGTGGAACGAAATGTCGTCGAGAAGGCGCTCGGGAATGGTATGAAGACGGCGGGCTCCGACCCTCTCAGCTCTCGAATTGACCTCGGCGGCGATCTCGTTGACGGCCGAGTCGTCGAAGTCGATGGTCGCGCCTTCGGTGGCGAGCAGGGCCTTGTGCTGGCGTACCAGCGAGTTCTGCGGTTCGGTCGGGATGCGGACGAAGTCGTCGCGGCCGGAGCCGGCGTAGCCGCCCTGGCCGCGACGAAAAGGCCGGAGAGGGCGTCCCTGAGGTTCTGGCCGGCATCATCCATGTTCTGCGGGGTGATGACCTCGAAGAAGACACCCGGCATCTGCGTCTGGAGCGGGCTGATCTCGACCATTTGATCATCCAGCTTGCCGTCGCGCAGCAGTCTTCTCATCTGATCGCCAGCGGTCTGGCTTTCCGGGTTGGTCGCCGGTTAGCCGGCGCCGGCTAACCCTGGGGTGTCCGGCAGCAACTCGGAGATGATGCGCTCTTCGGCCCTCTCGCGGGCTTTGGCCTGGACGCTTTCGGTCTCTTCTTCGCGCAGTTCGCCGGGAACCTCCATACGGGGCCAGCGGTTGCGCAGCGCGACGGCCACCGGGCGCTTGGCGGCGGCCTGACCGACAATGAAGCGGTCCAGTTCCGAGACGAGTTCGCGCGGCGTCATGGGTAACACCCGGACGTGCCGCTTCGCGTAAAAGCCTAGGTTATTAGGCGGGTTGGAACAGTACCTCGAGTGATGGTTGATGGGTTGGGCAGCGGCCGGATAGCGTTTGGATGTTCTCACGGCAGTTCTTCGAAGGTGACGTTGCCGTTGGTGTAAGCGCGGATCGATGCGGCGATGGCCATGGCCTGCTCGGCGATGGCGCTCAGGCCGGTGTGGGCGATCGGCGCTCGTGATGCGGCCAGCGCGTAGTTGCCTCACGATCCGATCGCGACGCTTGCGTCGTCGGGTTCGATCACGTCGCCGGTCCGGTGATCAGCAGGGTCGCGGTTGTGTCGGTGACCAGCAGCAGCGCGTCGAGGCGACGCTGTTGCTGGTCGCTGCGCCAGTCCTAGGCCAGTTCGACGGCGGCTCGCCAGCACTGGTGCCGTGGATGTTGCCTCCCAGTCTTCTGCTGTCGCTCATGCTGCGCATCGCGCGCGAATCTGGCCGATTCCATGAACGATTCCCAGTGGCACGGCGGTGAGTTTCGGCGCGGTATTCGGCGGGGGATGAGGTGTTTACGTGGCGCTTGTCACTCGCGGCCTCGATCAGCTTGCCGCTTGGTCGGCAATTCTTTTGCAAAC
Source organism: uncultured bacterium (assembly GCA_903893315.1). Taxonomy (GTDB): domain Bacteria; phylum Desulfobacterota; class Binatia; order UBA1149; family CAITLU01; genus CAITLU01. The sequence continues at coordinate 22,938 of CAITLU010000007.1, read as the reverse complement.
TGCTATTTGACTATGGCTCACGATGGATCTTCTCCTTTAAGTTGGAAGAACGAGTTCAGTGCCGTCACGCTCGCGGAGAACCGAAATGACCAAGTACCTTCGTTTCGCGATCCTTGCCTCTGTGTTTGCGGCCGTTGTGGTTTCACATGCGCCGCCGGCTTCGGCTCAGCAGGGAGAGACGTTCGATGCCGCGCGGCTCGAACAGCTGGTCGCGCCGATTGCGCTGTACCCTGACTCGCTGCTGACTCAGGTTCTGATGGCTTCGACCTATCCGCTCGAGGTCGTGGAGGCCGCGCGCTGGGTTCAGGCCAACCCCGGGCTGTCGCCCGATTCGCTCGATGAAGCCCTGAAGAACGCGGAATGGGATCCCAGCGTGAAGTCGCTGTGCCCTTTGCCTGACGTTCTCAACCTGATGAACGAAAACCTGCAATGGACCCAGGATCTCGGCGATGCATTCCTCGCGCAGGCGAGCGATGTGCTCGGGGCGGTGCAGAAGATGCGCAACATCGCCTACGAAGCCGGCAACCTGCGCAACAGCGAGCAGCAGCGGGTCACAGTGCAGGACCGGGTGGTGGTGATTCAGCCGGCCTCGCCGGAGGTGATCTACGTTCCGGTCTACTCGCCGAGGGTCGTGTACGGCCCGTCATGGGGCTATCCCAGCTACTACTATCCTTCTTTCTATGTAGCGCCGCCGCCCGGATATGCGCTCTTCAGCTTCGGTGTAGGGGTCGCAATCGGAGCCGCTCTGTGGGGCGACTGTGATTGGGGTCACTGGCACGGACACGGCTATTCCGGTGGCCGCGGTATCTACATCAACCGGCACAACTACGACCGCTTCAATGGCCGCACGAATCGCGATTGGCACGACCACGACAGGCGCGACGACGGAGGGTGGACCCACGACCCCGGACATCGCAGGGGCGTCGACTATCGAAGCCCGGAGACTGCGCGACGGTTCGGTACGGTTGACGGTTCCAGGCGTCCCCCTCACGACAACGGCAGGGATTTCGGCGGCCCGCGCCCCGGCGGTCCGGGTAGTGATCACAACGGCGGCCCGCGTCCGGGTTCTCCGGGCGGCGATCGCATCGGCGGCCCGCGCCCCGGCGGTCCGGGTAGTGACCGCGACGGTGCTCCGGCGTCGCGCTTCGCTCCTCGTCCCGGCGTGACCGGCGGCGACAGCGGCCGCGGACCATCCAGAGACCCCGCCCCTCGTCCGTCAATGCCGGCTCCACGAATCGACAACCCTCCACCGAGAGATCCCGGGGTCAGACCTCCGCGGGATTCTTCGCTTCCGCGAAGCGGCGGCGGCCCGAGCGGACAGCGCAGCCCCGGGGTCGAGCGTCCGCCGAGCATGGGCGGTGGCCCCGCCCCTTCACGCGGCAACCTTGGCGGCAACAGTGCGCCGCGCGGAGGTGAAGGCAACGCTCCGCGTGGTGGCGGTTCCGGCGGCTCTGCTCCAAAAAAGAACGGCGGCCAGGACGACTCGAGCGGCCGCAAATCGTCTGAGTCCGGCAGGGGGCGCTGAGGGCGCACGGTCGGAACTCGCCGCGTGATTCGTGGCGGAACGTCGAGTTGACGTTCCACGGCGGCTGAGCGCCGGTGAAGTGTGGTTGTTCTGAACGCTGCTCGACGCGAAGCGAACGCCCTGTCGGACCGCAGGGCGTGCGCTTCGCGTCGTTCGTCTTTGTGGAGCCGGCGCCAGGGGCGCAGCGGCTCAGTCTCTCCAACTCGCCTTCAGTGAACGCGTTATCTGTTGCCGACAGCGAGCCCGCCGGCGCTGCCGTTTCTTCTTCGTTCACGCACGACAAGACTTTGGTTCTTCGCCGCCCGGATGCGCCTGGCCTGTCAGCCTCGTAATGGACCGGAGACTAAATCGCCCACATCTCGTGGGTCAGGTTTCACGCAGGTAGATTATCTCGGCGTGGGAACCTCGTTACGCCCGCGGATGGGCTTTGTCGTATATTGCCGAAAGACGCGCCAGTTCCAGATGCGTGTAGCGCTGGGTGGTGGCAATCGAGGCGTGGCCTAGCATCTCCTGGATCGCACGCAGATCGGCGCCGCTTTCGAGCAGGTGCGTGGCAAATGAGTGGCGCAGCGAGTGGGGCGTGGCATGGGCGACGATGCCGGCCTGCAGCAGGTAACGCTCAACTATGCGGCCGACGCTGCGGGTGGTCAGGCGCTTGCCTCTGGCGTTCAGAAATACGGCCTGTTCGTCGACGCGGGGCAGCGGTGACCAAGCTCCTAGGTAGGCTTTCAGCGCCTCGATCGCATCGGCTCCGATCGGGACGACGCGCTCCTTGTTGCCCTTGCCGCGGACTCTGACCACGCCGAGGCCTTCGTGAAGACTCGGCCAGACCATTCCCACCGCTTCGGCGGCGCGCAGGCCGCACGAATAGAGCACTTCGAGCAAGGCTCTGTCGCGCAGGCCCAGCGGCGTTTCGGTGTCGGGGGCGCTGAGCAGGCGAGTCAGGTCGTCGACGCCGAGATGCACGGGCAGCATGCGTGGAACCTTTGGCGCGGAGACAGCTTCCGAAGGGTTTTTCTCGGTGCCGTCGTGGGCCACCCATGCGAAGAAGGTACGCAGCGAGGCAAGCTTGCGGGCGACGGTCGAGCGCGACGAGTCGCGCAGCCGCCCGGCCAGGAAAGCCCGCAGAGCGGCGATTCCGGCGGCAACGACGTCATGCGCGGCCACATCCATGTCAGCCTCGTGGTCGTCAGTCGCTTGCGCGCCCTTGCCGACTGCGGCGGGGAGGTCACCGCGCTCACGCAGGAACTCGAGGTATTGGCGAAGATCGCACAGGTAAGCGCGGCGAGTGTTGATCGAGAGTCCCCGCTCGCTTTTCAGCGCATGCTCGAAGAGAGCGAGAAGTCCGTCGTTTGGTCCTTCTGACACCTTGGCGCCTATGCTATCAAGCTGGGCGATGGATGCCCAAACAAAGATTGCCGGGTCGAAGATTGCGAGCGAGAGGGTCGAGTTTCCCTCGCGCCGCGGAAACCTGCTGGTGGGGGACCTGCATCGCAACGGTGACGGAGATGGGCGTTGGCTGGTGCTGTGTCACGGCATGGAATCGACCCGCGGTGGCACCAAGCAAACCGCCATCGTCGAGCGCTTCGTACCCAAGGGCTACACCGTATTGCGCTTCGATTTCTCTTTCGTCGGCGACTCCGAGGGCGAGTACGAAGACCTGACCGTGAGCGGAGAAGTAGACGACGCTCTTGGCGCTCTGGATTTCGTGCATCAGTTCGGCGGCGCTACCGATTGCACCTTGGTAGGGTCGAGCCTTGGCGGGCTGGTGGCTTTGCTGGCTGCCACCAAGGCTCAGCATGTGGTCAGCCGCGTTGCTACCATCGCGCCGGTGGCGGACTCGCACTTGTTCACCGATGGTCTGACTCCTGACGCCATCGCCGACTGGAGGTCGCGTGGCCGTCGCCGCGTGGGGAGCGCGTTCTTGCGCCCGACTTTTTTCGACGATGTGATGGCGCTCGACGCGCCTGCCACGTTCTCACGCCTGAAGGTTCCGGTGCTCGTGCTGCACGGCGACGCAGACAGCGTGGTCCCGCCGATGCACGCCAACATCATCGCCGCGAGCACCGGTGGCCCAGTCTCCATCAAGCGGTTTGCCGGCGTAGGCCATCGCTTCGAAGAACCGGGCGCGTTGTCGCTGTTGCTCGACGCGCTCGAAGCATGGCTCGACGGTGAGGTGGGCAAGTAACGATGCCGGACGTGTCGGTAGCTTGCAGCGCCTGTGGCGATGTCGCGGTGTTCGACGGGGTCGTCGGCCGCAGTGCGCGCTGCCGACGTTGCGGCGCCGACCTTCGTTGTTGTAACAACTGCCGCTTCTGCGACGCGTCGGCGTACAACGAGTGCGGGGAGCCTTCGGCCGAACGCGTCGTCGAGAAGGACCGCGCCAACTTCTGCGACTATTTTTCTCCGGCGAGCGCGGCCCGCACATCTCGACCGTCCAAGCGCGGCGTCTCCAGTTCGCCCGGCGCGGCAGCGTCGGATGCTCCCGCGGTCGACTCCTTGGAAAGCTTGTTCCGCAAAAGCTGAACCCTACTTGCCGCGAAACGCCGGAGCGCGTTTTTCGCGCATCGCGCTGATGCCTTCGGCGGCGTCCTCGGTATCGAAGGTCATCATCTGTACACCGGCTTCGCGCACCAACGCGTCGTCGAGGGAGCGTTCTTGCCATCCCGACAGCGTCTGCTTGACGGTGCGTACGGCGATCGGTGCGGCGGCAGCGATCGAGACGGCCAGTTCGTCGACCACGTCGTCGAAATCATCGCCGGCGATGCGGTTGGCAAGTCCTATTGCCAGCGCTTCCTCGGCGCCGACCATGCGACCGCTGTAGAGCAGCTCGGCGGCGATCGCGGGGCCGACCAGACGGGGCAGGGTCCAGGTTGCGGCCATGCCGGGATGGATGCCGAGCCTCACGAAGGTCATGCCCACCTTGGCGTCGCGGTGCATAACGCGAATGTCGGCGCCGAGCGCGAAGCACAACCCGGCTCCTACCGCGTGTCCGTTGATGGCGGCGATCGAGGGAACCTTCAGGTCACGGATCGACAGGAAGAGACGGTAGAAATTTTCGTTGCCGCCCAGCCCCTCAGCGGCGCCGGCCGCGCCGGCTTCGGCACCGAGTGTTCGAAGGTCGGCGCCCGAGCAGAAACCTTTCCCCTGGCCTCGGATGACGACGACGCGGGCTTCGGGATCGGCGTTGAGGTCGGCCACCGCTCGTGCCAGTTCGCGACCCATCTGCGGCGTCATGGCGTTGCGTTCGGCCGGACGGCTTAGCGTGATGCGGGCGACACCGCCTTTGACTTCGACTGTGATCTGCTCGAATGCCATCTTTGTTTCCTCCCCTACGATAAGTAGAATCCGGTTCCACTAACGCGCCAACCCCTCCAGTCAAAACGACTTTCGGGAGTTGCTTGAACGGCGGTCACGACGTGAAACTTTTTCTGTCCAGATGTTCGATACTGTTGCGCGTTACGGCGCTTGCCCTGTTGACGGTCGCCTTGGTCTTCCCAAGTGCATGGGCCCGGCAACGCGAAAAAGCCGAGAGGCCCGATCCGGCGATCACGGCCATGCTCGGGTCGGCCTGTTCACCAGAAACTGCGCTGCTTTTCATCCAGGTGCTCCAGCTTGACCAAGGCGATACCCGCCAGTTCGCCGATCACTTCAAGAAGGGAACCACGGCGGGCGGCGGCCTGCGCTTTGAAGCCGAGAATCTGACTGTCGACGCTACGCTGCCCGGTCGCAAGCCGTTTCGCGTCCAGGGCGCACATCTGGTGCTCGAACCTTCCGGCAACGGCGGCTCTGTGCACTTCGAACTGGACGGCCCGATTTTCGGCGCGGCCTCTAAGGTTTCGGCTGTCGGCACCGTCCAGTGGGGCAAGGGGCCTTTGGGCGGAGACAAACTCACCGTCGATTTCGCGATTGATGATGCTGATCTCGAAGTACTGCGCGTCGCGTTTCCCGAGCGTTTCGACCCGGCGTTTGCCGGGCCTCTGAATCTATCCGGTCACGGCGAGGGGGTTGTCGGCGAGCAAACGACTGAAGATGCGCCGGCGACGCCGCTCAAGGGAAAACTCGACGGATCGGTGGACTGGGTCGTAATGGGGCGCCGGGATTCGTTGGTTTTCTCTTCGGGGTTTTCGCTCGACGATCGCAGCGTGAGGCTGAGCGGCGCACGCCTCAAGTCATTCGGTCTCGACCTGGACGTTTCGGGGTGGTTCGATCCGGATCCCCACGGGCAGTTTCACCTGAACGGCGCATTTGCCGGCGTCGAGGTCGCCAAGGTAACGGCTGACTGGCTGGTGCCGCCTCCTTGGCAGGCCGTCGCCGCTTTGTCGGGAAAGACTGAGTTCTGGGGCAAGCCCGGGCAGTCCTACATTTCCTACGACGCCAAGGCGGCCGACGTTTCGATTCCCGGCCTCGGCGGTTATCCGATACGCACCGGGCCGGTCAGATTTATCGGCCGGCTGCTCGCGATCAACGCGGAGGTCAGCGGCAGCGTGCAGCCGACGATGTTGGAAGTGGGACCGATTCGCCTGGACGCGCTTTCGGTCGGAGTCAGTTGGTGGCGCAACGCACTGGAGGTGGTCGCCGCCAACACCAGTCTCTGGGGCGGTACGGTGGCGACCACGTTCAGTTATCGACCGGCGACATCTCCGGCCTTCGAGGTCGGGGGAAGACTCGACAACATGCGCGCGCGGGATTTCGCTTCCAGGGTGCTGCCGGCCTATGGGATCGACGTCGACGGTACCGTCGATGTCGCGTATCGCGTCGGTCAGGACGCAGACGCGGCGCCGTACTTCGCCGCGCGGGTGTTCCTGGCCGCGGCACGTCTGGGGAGCAGCAATGTTTTCGAACAGGCGCTCGCGGCGTTGGCGTCGATGCCCACTCCTCTGTCGTGTCCCGAAGCCGCCGTTGCAATCAAGAAGTCGAAGAGCGGCGCGGCGGTAATCGACAAACTGTTTTTCGAGATCGAAAAGCGCGGTGACGGTTTCGCCGTCGGAGGAATTTCCGGGCACGCGGGAGTTCTTCAGCTCGACGGCAGCGGCACGATGGACAAGAACGCCGACCTCGACGTCGAGGGTGCTGTTTATTTCCCGCCGGCGGCCACGGAAGCGCTGTTTGCCGACTCGCTGTGGGCCGCGCCGCTACGCGCCGCCGACGGTGGTCTGTTCGTTCCGGTGCACATCGGCGGGAAGTCGAGCGACTTGAAGGTGACGCTGACCCCGGCCTTCGCGGCAGCTGTGGCCAAGGCCCACGCCGGTCAGCCCGTGATTCCGTTCGGCTTGGCGAAGGTCGAGCATGTGGCGACCAGCGGCCTTGCCACGCTTGCCGAGGATCCGGCCCAGCCCGCAACTCCGTGACCAGTCTCGTCATTGCGCTGGCTTTGCTCGCAGCACTCGGCGTCAGCGGCTGGCGCCGTCTGCGCCGCGCCAGGCTGCGGAGAGCGTTGGCGGCGCTTCCCGGCGGCAGCGCCGCCACTGCGGTGGAAATTGAAACCTTCGTCGGCATCGACGAGCACCTGCGCGTACGTCAGTGTCCCTGCGGCGGTCGTCTCGACGTGTTGGGTGAGCGCACCGAACCACAGGGCCAGCGGGTGCTGCGAGTAGTGCGCGCCGAGTGTCGCAACTGCGAACGGATCGAACAAGTATGGTTCGATGCTTCGCACGCCTACCACTGAGTCGATAGACACCGGGCCCCGACAGTTCGACGCCGAGGGCGGGGTCTACACTCTGTTCTTCTCAGTGCCGCGTCCGCAGATCGCCTATTTCAAGCTGATGATAGAAGCCTACGAGGGCGTTGCCGTGGGCCGCACGATGCAGCGTTTCTACGACGAGGCCCGCACGCGGTCACTGGTCGTCGTCATGGTGGTTCCAGATTTCATTGCCGCCGCCGTGGCGCTCTTTGAAGGGTTGGTCGTGGACACCGGCGCGTTTCAGGTTGCCGCTACCGCCGAACTCCAGGAAGAGCTGGGCCGTAACCTCGGGTACGGGAAACCCTCAGGGGGCTTCTAGCTGCGGTTTGTCCGGCGCGTCGTCTTCTCCGTCGTCGTGCGTTTCGACTTCCGGCTTGCGGGCGAACACGTAGGCCACGCCGATCGAGATGACGTAGAGCAGGCACAACGGTGTGGCCATCATCATCTGTGAGGCCGCGTCGGGCGGCGTCAAGATCGCCGCGACGATGAAAATTGCGAGCACCGCGTAGCGCGCCTGCTTGATCAACATCGTGTGGGTTACCAATCCCACGCGTGCCAGGAAGAAGGTGATGACCGGCATTTCGAAGCAGACTCCGAATGCGGCCATCATCTGCGAAGAGAACGAGAGGTACTCGCTGATGCGCACCATCGGCTGGACGCCGATGTCGTCATACTCGGAGAGGAAGAACGGAAAGCCGATCGGAAATACCAGCAGGTAACAGAAGGCGGCCCCGGTCATGAAGAACAGAGTCCCGAAGGCGACGAACCAGCGCGCGTAGGCGGCCTCCGTGTCTTGCAGTCCGGGGGCGATGAACTTCCAGAGTTGGTAGAGGACGACCGGCAACGCCAGGCACAAGGCGGCGATGCCGGATACCGTGATGCGCGTGAAGAACGCTTCGGCAACGCCTGTGCCGACGATTGAGACCGGTACGCCGCGGCTCTCCGCTGCCGCTCTCAGAGGCGCTTCGAGAAAACGAAAGACGTAGGCGGATCCCGGATAGACGATGCAGAAGGCGATCGCGACGGCGATCAGAGCCCAAGCGAGCCTTGCTCGCAGCTCGGCCAGATGGCCGGTGATTGGGAGCTCGATGTCGGACACTGGCCGGGCGCTCAGGCGGGGACGTTGGTGGTCTTGCTCATTTCCGGCGCCGAAGCCGCGACTACGGTTTCGGACAGCGGAGTCGCACGCCCGACGGGGCTTTCTTCGACAAGCGTTGCTTCCTGCGTTGCCTTGGTTTCGTCGTCTCGCACGGCGCGCGCTACGCGCCGCTCGGCCGCAGCATCCCTGGCTGCCTTGCTGGCTTCCTCGGTGAAAGCATTGCGGGCGCTGTCGAATTCGGAGGTCAGATCGGAAGTTGCTTTGCGGAACTCGGCCAGGCCTTTGCCCAGAGCATGGGCCAGCTCCGGCAGGCGCTTGGGTCCGAGGACCAACAGCGCAACGACGAGAATTACGAGCAGTTCGCTGGGACCGACGCCAAACATGATCGGCGCCACGCTACAGGATGTGGCTCCGCTGTCAACCTGACATTTCGTCCGATGTGATGATGCCACAGGCCGACTCTCGCCCTGTCTGTCTACGTCGCGCGCGGGTCCGCCTTGAAGCTGGTGGGTGCTCTGCGTTAAGAACGCGCATGCGACGCACCGCCCTTCTGCTCGATCCGCGCTTCCGCAACCATCACACGGGACCTCACCACCCGGAGAGGCCAGAACGTCTCGAAGCGTTGGAAGTCCTGTTCACCGCTGAGCGCTATCGGGACGTGGAAAAAATTTCGCCGCGATTGGCCACTGACGAGGAACTGCGCCGGGTTCACCAGCACGATCACGTTGCTGCCGTGGCGGCCAGCGCGGGCCGCCCGAGCACTCACTTTGATGCCGACACCGCGGCATCGGCCGGTTCCTTCGAGGCGGCGCGTCTGGCGGCCGGTGGGGCTATCGCCATGGCCGAGGTGATCGCGGCCGGGGAAGTCGAGAACGGTTTCGCGGCGATCCGTCCGCCGGGGCATCACGCCGAAGCCTGGCGGCCGATGGGCTTTTGTCTGTTCAACAATGTCGCCGTGGTTGCGCGTCACCTGCTTGCCCATCACATGGCTCAGCGGGTATTGATCGTCGACTGGGATGTCCATCACGGCAATGGCACCCAACATAGTTTCTACGAAGACGACCGTGTCCTTTATGCGTCGACTCACCAGTATCCCTTCTATCCGGGAACCGGGGCGTCCCACGAGATTGGCAAGGGCGCCGGCGCCGGCTTTACCGTGAACCTTCCGATGCCCGCAGGCGCCGGTGACGGCGAGTACTACGCCGCGTTTCGCGACGTGCTGGTGCCTGTTGCGCGCCGTTTCGAGCCGGACTTCGTGCTGGTGTCGGCGGGCTTCGATGCTCATCGCGACGATCCGTTGGCTTCGGTGGAACTTTCCGCCGAGGCCTTCGGCCACCTGAGTGCGGCTCTGATGGAAGTGGCTGACGAGTGTGCGCGCGGCCGCATCCTGATGTTGCTGGAGGGCGGTTATGAATTGGCCGCGCTGACGGCTTCGGTGGATGCTTCGATGGCGGTTCTTCGCGAGCCGTACCCCTTCAATCGGTCCGAAGGCGATCTGACTGCGCAGGGCCTGCGGGCCAGGGAGGCTCTCAGTTCCTCTTGGGGAAAAATCTGAAGCCGCCCTCTTCGGGGTTCGCCGCTCTCGGGGTCTCAGGCTGTGACGCAAGAGGCGGCGCTTCGGGATCTTCGCCAGGGGCCAGGGTGTCGGGAGCTGCCTCCTGTCCGCCGCCGGTGGCTTCGTCGCCGTTGCCTCCCCACGCCGTTACAGCCTGGGGCTCTTCGGGTTCGGTGCCTTCCTTGAAACATTCAAGGAAGGGGTGCGTCGTGGATTCGCTGGCGCGCTTGCCGCTGGACGCATCGATGTTGAGGCAATTGATGCCGTCGGGAAGTTCGAAATCGTGAACCGGAGTTTTTTCGAGAGCCGCCTGCATGAATTCGAGCCAGATCGGTGCCGCGGTGCGGCCGCCGGTGCCGTCGTGTCCCATTGAGCGGGTCTGGTCGTCGAAGCCCACCCACACGCCCACGGCCATGTCGGGTGTGTATCCGATGAACCACGCATCGCGCTGTTCGTTGGTGGTGCCGGTCTTGCCAGCTACCGGTCGGCCGAGGGCTTTTACGCGCGTAGCGGTACCGCGTTCAACCACGCCTTCGAGGATGTAGGTCATCAAGGACGCGGTTTGAGGAGAGAGCACTTCGCGCTTTCTAGCCTCGTTTTCGAAGAACGGTTTGTTGTCCTTACCGGCGATGCGCCGGATGAGTGTCGGTTCCACCTTGACGCCGCCGTTGGCGAAGGTGGTGAACGCGGAGGTGAGGTCGAGCAGGGTCAGTTCGCTGGTGCCAAGTGCGATCGAAAGGTTGGGGCCGAACTTGGTGTCGAAGCGGAAGCGCTCCAGGTAATCGACGACTGTATTGACCCCGATCGAATCGACGAGCTTGACCGAGACGACGTTGCGCGACTGTTCGAGCGCCGTGCGCAGCCGGATCGGTCCCTTGTAGTCGCGTGTATAATTGCGCGGTTGCCACAGGCGGCCGTGGTCCATGTACTCGACCGGCTCGTCAACAAGAATGCTTGCCGCGGTGAAGCCGTTGTCGAGAGCGGCGGCGTAGACGAAAGGCTTGAAGGCCGAGCCGGGTTGGCGCTTGGCCTGGGTGGCACGATTGAATTGGCTGCCCATGAAATCGTAGCCGCCCACCATCGCCTTCAAACCGCCGTCGTGAAGGTCGATCGCGATGAGCGCGGCTTCTATTTCGGGAGTCTGCGCGAGAAACAACGTCGTCGTTTCCGGCGCAGTCTGGTCGCCGTTCCTGTCGGTGCGGACGGAGCCGACGCCGCGCGGCCGCGCGGTTCCCGGCGCGCGTGTCCTCACCTCGATCACGTCACCGCTGCGGAACAAGCGGGTCTTGGCCTTCGAACTCCAACGTATGCCCGAGATGTCGACGCTGGCGCTGCGCGGCCCGATCGCGACCTGGAGTCGCGCGGGCGAAACGGCCGTTACCACCGCCTGATACAGGCGCTCACGGTCGAGGGTTGCCAGCGACTGATCGGCAACGTCTTTGGCGATGCGGGCGTCGCGCGCCGCGCCGTCGAGGTGAGCGAGCGGGCCGCGGTAACCGTAGGTGAGATCGAGGCGTTCGACACCGTTGCGTATGGCGGCGTCGGCCAACGCCTGCAGGTGCGCGTCCATCGAGGTCGTCACCGAGTAGCCCTGGTTGTAGGGAGCCTCGGCGCCGAACATGTCTTCGAGCTGGATGCGCACCGCTTCCGTGTAGTAGTTGCGCACCGAGTTCGGACGTTGTGTGCGAGGCACGACGCGCACACCTTCGCGCAGTGCGCTCTGGTACTCGCCGGCACTGATGAAACCTTCTTCGAGCATGCGGCGCAGGACGTAGTGCTGGCGGGTAGTGGCCGCGGCGATGTCGCGGGTAGGAGCGTAACGGCTGGGTGCAGCGGGCAGACCGGCGAGCATCGCGGCCTGCGCGATGCTCAGTTCGCCTACCGCCTTGCCGAAATAGTTGCGCGCCGCCGCGCCGATGCCGTGATTGCCGTCCCCGAGGTAGATCTGGTTCAGGTACAGCTCGAGGATCTGGTCCTTGGTCAGTTGCTGCTCCAGGCGCAGTGCCAGCAGCAACTCCTTGATCTTGCGTTCGTAGCTGCGCTCGGGGCTGAGCAGCAGGGCCTTGACCACCTGCTGGGTGATGGTGCTGCCGCCCTGGACGACATCACCCGCGCGCAGGTTGGCGGCGAAGGCGCGTCCGATGCCGAGGAAGTCGACTCCGTGGTGGCTGTAGAACCCGGAGTCCTCAGCGGCGAGAAACGCCTTGCGGACGATGGGCGGAATCTCAGATATCGGAACCAGATAACGGCGCTCGCGGAAGAATTCCTCGACCAGCGTGCCGTCGGACGCGAAGACTCGGGTGGCGACGGGTGGGTCGTAGTTGAGCAGACGATCGATGGGCGGCAGGGTAGCCGTCATCTCGTCGTATGCAGACAAGACGACGACCAGTCCGAACGCACAGGCGAGGGCGAAGGTCGTCGCCACGATCCAGCGCAGCACCCTCATCGCGTTCCAGCGGCAGACCCTAGCCGCGCCGAGGCGGACGCGCAACCCCGGCTTGAGAGCTTTGGGTCCGCTCGTTATGAGCACACCGTGCCTTTCTCCGATGTCGCCGATGCCACCGCGCGTGCCGCTGCTTTGTTGGAAGCGGCCCGGTCGGTGTTGGTGCTGACCGGCGCCGGCATCTCGACCGAGTCCGGCATCCCCGATTTTCGTTCGCCCGGCGGCTTGTGGACCAAGTACGATCCGCGAAAGCTCACCTTCGACCTCTTCTGCTCCCGCGCCGAGACCCGGCGCGATTACTGGCGCCTGGCCACCCAGACCTACCCGGTGCTGCGCGACGCCGAGCCCAACGCCGCTCACCGCGCGGTTGCCGCGCTTGAAAGGGCGGGCAAGCTGCTTTGCCTGGTCACCCAGAACGTTGACGGCCTTCACCTCAAAGCCGGCAACTCGCGCGAGCGCACCATCGAAATCCACGGGTCCTCGCTGCGTGCCACCTGCATCGACTGCGGGGCCGAACATGATCGGGAGGAACTGCACCGCCGCCTGCTTGCCGGCACTGTGGAAGTGCCGGTTTGCGAGGCCTGCGGCGGCCGCGTCAAACCGGCGACCATATCCTTCGGTCAGTCGATGCCGGAAGAAGAGACCGCGCGGGCTTTTGCGGCCGCCGAAGTTTGCGACCTCATGATCGTCATCGGTTCTTCGCTGGTGGTCTATCCGGTGGCTTCGCTTCCCGACGTTGCGGTAAAAGCCGGTGCCCCGTTGGTGATCGTCAACAACGAGGCCACGCCAAAGGATGATCTGGCCGCGGCGCTGGTTCGCGGCGCGGCCGGTGAATCGATGACGTTGTTGCTGCGTGGCGCCGGTCTGGGCGAGCCGCTGTCGTCGCGCTCACGATGATTTCGTTCCTCGACCTTGCCGCGGATTTCTCCGAGGTGGAGGCCGACGCGCGCGCGCGAATCGACGCCGTGCTTGCAAGGCAGCAGTTCGTGCTCGGTCCGCAGACCGCCGAACTGGAGAAGCGCATGCGTGAGCGCACCGGCGCGCTCGCGGCGCTGGCGTGTTCTTCGGGGAGCGACGCGTTGTATCTGGCGCTGGCGGCGCTCGGCATCGGAGCCGGCGACGCGGTGGTGGTGCCGGCGTTCACGTTTTTCGCCAGCGCTGGTGCTGTGGTGCGGACCGGTGCCGAGCCAGTGTTCTGCGACGTCGACACGCGCGGCTTCATGGCGGGCGGCGCTCAGTTCGAGGCTGCGATCGAGCGCGAGTTCGGCTCGCGCCACGGTGCGGAGCTTCGTCACAGGCGCAGCGGTGCGCGGCTGCGCGCCCTGATGCCGGTGCATCTGTACGGGCAGGCAGCCGCGATGACGGAAATCGTCGGCGTGGCCGGTGCTCGCGGGCTTGCCGTGATCGAGGATGCGGCGCAGGCGATAGGCGCCGACGTAGACGGCCGATCGGTGGGCCGTTGGGGGAATGTCGGTTGTTTTTCGTTCTACCCGACCAAGAACCTGGGCGGTGCCGGAGATGGAGGGATGCTGCTGACCGATGACGGCGCAGTTGCTGCGCGTCTGGCGCGTCTGCGCGTGCACGGCGCATCGGTCACTGATCCGTATCTCCACGAAGAGGTCGGCATCAACGCGCGCATGGGCGAGATGCAAGCTGCGGTGCTCAACGCCAAGCTCGGCCGCCTCGATGCCTGGACCGAGCGGCGACGCGACGTGGCGGCGCGCTATATGGCGCGGCTGGAACCGTTGTCCCGCGCCGGCGCCCTGCTGCTTCCGCACTGCGCAACTGCCTCGCAGCACGTCTGGCATCAATTCACCGTGCGGATTGCCGAGCGTCGCGATCAAGTTGTGTCGCGGATGGAAGCCGGCGGCGTCGCGGCGCGGGTCTTTTATCCGCGACCACTGCATCTTCAGCCCTGTTTTTCCGCGCTGGGATATCGAGACGGCGATCTGCCGGAGTGCGAGAAAGCGGCAGCGCAGGTGTTGTGTCTGCCGATCTATCCGTCGCTCGGCGACGATGACGTCGATCGTGTCTGCGAGAGCCTGGCAGCCGCGCTTGCGGTCTGAACCGGCATCGGTGCTGCTACGACGGGAAGGTAAGCGCGACATGGGACGATCAGCAGCACCATTCGTACTCGCCATAGGCGGATTCGATCCATCTTGCGGAGCCGGTGTCGGCGCCGACCTGCGCACTCTCGACAGTTACCGCGTGGCGCCGCTGGCCGTGGTGACCGCGCTTACCGTGCAGGCTGGTCTCGGGGTAAAGCGCGTGCACGCGACCTCGGCAGCAGTCGTCGATGCTCAACTGCTCGAACTGCTCGCACACTTCAAGATCGACGCGGTCAAGATCGGACAAGTCCCGAGCGCGGTCACTGCGCGTGTGCTGCGTGGCCGTCTGTTGCAGCTCGGCGCTCCGGTGGTTCTCGATCCGGTGCTGCGCGCTTCGGGCGGCGGACGTCTGGCGAGCAAGCCGGCCGAAGCTGCGATCGCGCGCTTTCTGGTTCCGGCGGCTACTCTGCTCACGGTCAATCTCGACGAAGCGCGAGCGCTGACCGGGCGCCGCGTGACGAGTATCGGAGACATGCACGTGGCGGCGCAGGCGCTTTCGGCGCGTGGCGCGTCGGCGGTGTTGGTCAAGGGCGGTCACCTCGGCGGCGATCCGGTCGACGTGCTGTGGCATCGCGGCCGCGTGCGTGAGTTCAGAGCAAAGCGACTTGCCGGGTCGATGCACGGTACCGGCTGCGCGCTTGCAAGCGCCGCTGCCGCGATGCTTGCCCGCAGTGCGACGATCGAAGAGGCGGTGGTGGAAGCGCGCGCTCACGTTCGGCGTCTGCTGCGCGCTGCGCTGGTGGTGGGCAAGGTCCGGCTGCGCTCGCCGGTGCACGCGCCTGCGTCGGGCACGACGGTGCGGAAGTAAGCCGGACGCTCGGCGGACTCGCCGTTCCTGGTTGAGGGATCGCGGTGAGAACCGTGGATTGTCGTGTCTTGATTTACGGCGCACGCTGCTTCGAGCGGGCCGTTGCACGGCTTCGATCACGCCGCAGATGAAGAAGCGCACGCGGCCGCCAGTGCCCTGACCGACCGAACCCGGCGGCAACTCGCGCCGCAGCCGCCTTCAGAACTCGTAACGGAGCTGTTTGTCCCTGATGGCGGGATCTCGTCGCGGGCAGGTCTCGCAAGGTTCCTCGACGAGTTCGTAGGCGTGCTGGATGCCCTTTTGCGTGCTGGTGTGGCGCACCGGCTGTTCGCGAAAGATGCTGCCGGCGCCGATGCGGGCCACGATGCCCGAGCGCCGCAGAGCCCCGAACAGGTCGTCGCGCACACCGACCATGATGATGTGCACGCCGCGGTCCTCGATCGCTTTCAGGTGTTCGTCCAGGAGGTGCATGCACACGGCGTCGGGGCTGCGAAGCCGCTTGATCCTCAACACCACCACTCGCGTCTTGGCCCCGACGCGGCGCTCGATCTCCTCGAGGTGAGCCTCCAGCGGAGCCGCGGCTCCGAAGAACATCTCGCCTTCGAGGCCGAAAATTAGAATGCGCCCACAGACTTCATCGTCCTTGGTGCGTTCGTGGATGACGCCCTCGTTGCTGACGACGAACTCGGTGAGCATCATGCGCCCGGCACGCGGGATCGCGAGCAGGAAGGACATGAAGACGCCGATCAGCACGCAGAACTCGACGCTGATGCCGACCGCCGCGACCGCGGTGATGGCAATCAGCGCGCGATCGAAGCGCGAAGTGCGCGCGTAGTATCCAAGGGCTCGCCAGTCGACCATCTTCCAGGCTGACACGATGAGGATTCCGGCCAGCGCCGACTTCGGTATGAAGCGAGCGTAGGGGGCGAAGGCGAGCACGATGGCGGCTACCGCCGCCGCGGAGATCACGCCCGACCATTGGGTGACACCGCCGGCCTGCTGGTTGATGGCCGAGCGCGTTAGCGATCCCGAACCCGGGAAGCACTGAAAGAACGATCCGGTGAGGTTGGCGAGCCCCTCCGACAAGCATTGCTGGTTGATGTCGAGCTTCTGCTTGGTGTGGGCGGCTATGGCCTTGGCCATGGCGATAGCCTCGAGGAGACCGAGCGTTGCGATCGCCAGCGCGCTCGAAGCGAGAGGACGCAGTTCGAGCCCGAGGAAACTCGGCATGGCGAACGAGGGCAGCTTGGCGGGGATCTCTCCCACCACTTTCACGCCCTGATTTTCGAGGCCGAACCACGCCGTGGTCGCCGCAGCCGCGACGACCGCGAGCAGCAGATCCGGCAGCAGCGTCCAGCCGAAACGGCCTTTGACGAAACGCAGCGCGAGGACCAGCGCTATGGTTGCGAGCCCCATGCAGAGGGTAGGGAGGTGAACACCGCCTCCCTCTGTCATCGTCAACCAGAAGCGGACCAGGAAGATGTCGTGCACGTCTCCCATCGACTTCAACCCGAGCAGGTTGCGCTGCTGATCGAGCACCAGCAGCGATCCGGCGCCGAGCGTGAAGCCGAGGATTACCGAATGCGAGATGTAGCGCGTCAGATCGCCGAGTCGCGCCAACGTGATGCCGACTTGGATGCAGCCGACCAGGAAGGCGAGGAGGATGGCCGCTTGAAGGCGCTGTTCGGGAGGGACGACGCCTACCGCACTCAGTACGGCGATCGAGATCGCGTTGGTCGGACCGTTGATGAGTTGCTTCGACGAGTCGAATACCGCTCCCACCGCCGTCATGACGATGGCCGTGTAGAGGCCGTACTCGACCGGGACGCCGGCCACCAGGGCGTAGGCCATGGCCTGCGGTACCGCGACCGCCGCGACCGTCAGGCCCGCCAGGACGTCCGCGCGCAGATCCCGCGGTGAGTAGCGGCGCAGCGACGCGACGGCAGGGACGAGCCGGTAGAAGGTGCTGAGAGGGCCGCTGGTCAGGGTTGGGTCTTGGCTTCGCATTTGGGATGTCGCCGCTTCCGTGCGGACGAGGGCCGTTCATATACGTCAGCCGCAGCGTGGGCGAACTGTGGCGAAAGGGCGCAGGAGCGCTGCCTTCGGTGTCCGAGCCGCGGGTACGAGAAGTCATCCCCGGATGCCGAAGAGTTCACGGTGGAGGAGCAAGACGACATCCAACGGCTGACGTCCAGGCGGCTCCATTGCCGGTCCAGAGCGGAGCAGTTCGTATTGAGCGGCCGGCTGCGGCTGGTATAGGGTTCCCAGGCCCGGGCACCCGAACCTTCTTGCCCGCCGGCCGCAGGCTTTCCTGATGACGCAAGCGCCGCCCGACAAACCCCTTCCACACACCGAGCGGCAGCGCGGCACGCGGCGTCACCTTAAGTTCCTCGAAGACCTCAACCTTTTCCTGGCGCGAACGCCCGATCCTCAGGAGTCGCTCGAAGGCGTGGTGCAGATGCTGGCGGCCGCCACCGACTGCGAGGTGTGCTCGCTGTACAGCTACGATCACGACACCGGCACGCTGAACCTGGCCGCCACCCAAGGTCTGCCGGCCCGCAGCATCGGCCGCGTGGCGATGAGCAAGAGCGAAGGCCTGGTGGGCCTGGTGGTCGAGGAGCAGGGCCCGGTGGCGGTGGTTGATGCGCTGGTGCACCCGCGCTTCAAGTTCTTTCCGGAGACGGGCGAAGAGAAGTATCACTCGTTCCTCGGCGTTCCGGTCGGCGAAGGCTCGCTGATCCTCGGGGTGCTGGTCATCCAGAGCCGGCGGCGCCGCCGCTTCGATCCCGAGGAGATCAGCCTGGCGCGCGCGGTAGCGGGACAGGTGCGGGCGCTGATGATCAACGCGCACCTGGCCGAGCGCCTGCAACATCAGGAAGAGGAACGCGAGCGCTATCGGCGCGAAATGCAAAAGGCCATCCAGCGTCTCGAAGCGATGGAGGCTTCCAAGGCTCGCGTCGTCGAGCAGGCTCCCGAAGGCGCGGTGGTTTATCGCACCGGTCTTGCCGCGGCGCCGGGTTTCGGCATCGGTCGCGCGCACAAGGTTCAGCCTCCCGTGAATCTGGAGAAGGTCGAACTGACCGAGGGGCGCGGACCGCAGGCCGAGCACGAGCGTTTTCAGACGGCATTGACAGCTTCGATCGCGGAAATGGAAGAAGCCCGTCTGCGTATGCGCGAACTGGTTCCCGAAGTCGGCGGCGCCATTTTTGAAGCTCTTCGCATGATGATCGAAGACCGTTCCTTCGCGACCCGCATCCACGAAGAAGTGGAGAAGGGGCTTTCGGCGGAGAGCGCGGTCAAGATAGTTGTCCTCGATTACGTCGGACGTTTCGAAGCGATGACCGACGCTTACCTGCGCGAGCGTGCCACCGACGTGCGCGAGGCCGGCCAGCGCATCCTGCACCACCTGCTTGGAGTAGACGGCGCGATCGCCGAAGTGCGCGAAAACGCCATCCTGGTGGCGCACGAGTTGTCGATCACCGATCTTGCGGCTCTCGATCACACGCGGCTCAAGGGCATCGTAACTTCGAGCGGCGGCGTTACCTCGCACGCGGCGATTCTTGCCAAGTCACTGGGAATACCGACCGTGGTCGGCGTGGTCGGTGTCTACGAGCACGTGCGCGAAGGCGCCGAAGTGATCGTCGACGGTAACTCGGGGACGGTCTATCTCAGGCCCAGTGCCGAGGTGGTGGCCGAGTATCAGCGTCTCGACAGCGATTATCACGAGTTTCAGCGCGGGCTGGAGCACCTGCGCACGTTGCCGGCCGAGACCCTCGATGGACATCGCGTCAGTCTGCTGGCCAACGTCGGGTTGGTGAGCGAACTGGATCTGCTCGATCGCTACGGAGCCGAGGGGATCGGGCTCTACCGCACCGAGTTCCCGTTCTTGTCCTATCGCGAGTTTCCCACCGAGGACGAACAACTGCGCGTCTACCGACGCCTGCTGGCGCGCATGAAAGGGCGACCGGTCACCATTCGCACGCTCGACCTGGGTGCCGACAAGTATCCTGTATTCGCCGGCCATCCGCGCGAGGGGAATCCGTTTCTGGGCCTGCGCTCGATCCGCATCTCGTTGCAGAACGAGGACATCTTCCTCGGCCAGCTTCGTGCCATCGTGCGTGCGGCTGAAGCTGCGCCGCTGCGTATCCTGTTCCCGATGATCACGAGCGTGGAGGAACTGCGCCGTGTGCGCGAACTCTACGCCGAGTGTCTTTCCGATCTGGTGGCCGAAGGTTTCACCGCGCCGACCGGGATCGAACTCGGCGCGATGATCGAGGTTCCGGCCGCGGTGCTGCGTGCGCCGCAGATCCTGCGCGAGGTGGACTTCGTCTCCATAGGTACCAACGACCTGATCCAGTACACGCTCGCCGTCGATCGCGACAACGTCAAGGTCGCTTCGATGTACGAGCCGTTACATCCGGCGGTATTGCAGTCGATCCGCATGGTGGTCGATGCCGCGCGCGAGGCGGGCCGCCGCGTCGGGATGTGCGGGGAGATGGCCGGCAATCCGGTCTGCACGGTGCTGCTGCTGGGGCTCGGCCTCGACGAACTGAGCATGGGGTCGCTGTACGTGCCGGTGGTCAAGCAGATCATTCGTAGCGTGAGTTACGCAGACGCAGTGCGCATCGCCGACGACGTCCTGCGTTGCGACACGATCGAAGAAGTCAAAGGCTACGTGTTCGCCGCGTTGCGCGAGCGCGGTCTGATCGAACTGGTCGAGACGTTCTCCTGACGATCTGTTGAAAGAGTCCCGCCTGCGCCGTCCGTCTTCAACGATTCGGCAGCTTCGCACGCTGCGCTTGCAGCCAGTCCAGAATGGCAGCGACGGCGCGCGGATCGAGTGATGCTTGCTTGGGAACGTCGGCGTCCTGGCCGGCTGCGGCGGGCGGAATCGGCGCGAGCATTGTCTCTTCGGCGCCGGGCAGTGTCACCAGCTTGGTCTCGAGCTTCTTGTCGCTAACGCGTGAGCGGGCATCGGCTGGAAACTGGCCGAGCTGATACTGATCGTCGGGAGTTTTGTCGGTGACGATCAGTAACGTGGGTGCTTGCACTTGTACGATGTCGTTCTCGCCGACGCGGTTCGCCAGCAGGATGACGCCGGCCGGAGGATGTACGGCGGTGTAGCGTGAGTAGATGCCGACGATGGTGTCGGTGCCCGCCGCGTGCCCTAGCAGATAGACTTGGTCGGGGTCGATCTTGGCGTGGTCGACGGCGTGCGTGTAGCCCTCCAAGGCGGTGGCGCGCACGGTCGTGTAGCGTCCCGGACTGCTGCGGCCGGTTCCCGGGGCATCGTAGCGAAACACCGCGAACCCCGCTGCGAGCAGCTTGGCCGCAAGCTGAGCGTAGATGCCGGTATCGGGGTCTTCTCCGTAGCCGGCCGGCAGGCCGTTGCGGTCCAGTGCCTCGGAAGCCGGGACGATGACTACCAACGGCGCCGGAGTCGTGGCGGGAAACTCCCATTGCGCGGCCACCGTTGCGTCGACGCTCTTGTAAGTGGTTTCGAGCAACTGGTTAGCGGCTGCGGACGGCGGCCGCGGCGGCAAAGCCTGGCCCGAGGCAGTCGCGGCCAGGCCCACGGAGCAAAGCAACGCGGCGCACATTGCGGCAGCGAGGCGACCCGGCAGACCTTTGCCCCTGCGCGAGGCAGCGTTCGCGCGCAACGTGAAGAGTACCGTCCGACGCCTCACCACGTGCTGCCTGCGAAGATCGGACCTGTGATTTCCGAATGCGGTGCGGACCGCGCAAGGCGCAGGCATCGGACATGCCGGCCGCTGACTGTTTCGCTCATCGAACGTTCTCCCGAAAGAATTGGACGCCATGCAAAAACCCGGCAGAGTCTGCCCCCGGATCGAGCGATGTCAAGCTCGTCGATTTCACCTCGGTGAAACAGATTCATGCCGGCCACGTCATCGACCTGTCGTAGCGGGAGGCGCCATCGGTGGTCATGCCGACGGCCACCGGGACGATCGCTACCCAAGACGCTTACGAACCGCGGCATGCGGAAGACGCGCTGCTGTATCGCGTCATTGCTGCGGAGTTGGAGACCTTCCTTGCCTCGGCGCGCGACAGAGGGCACGCGCTGCCAGCATTCGTGGAGAATACCTTCCGCGAGTTCCTGACCTGCGGCGTTCCAGCCCACGGCTTCGTGCGTGTGCATTGTGACCGTTGCGGCGACGACCGCGTGGTCGCCTTCTCCTGCAAACGTCGTGGTGTGTGCGGTTCCTGCGGCGGGCGTCGGATGGCGCAAACTGCGGCGAATCTGGTCGACCGTGTGTTGCCCGACGCACCGATGCGGCAGTGGGTCCTGTCGCTGCCGTTCTCGCTGCGCTACCGGCTGGCCTACGATCGCACGCTGGTGGCGCCGCTGCTCGGCGCGTTCGTGCGCGCCGTCTTCGCATCGCTTCGCCGCAGGGCACGCCAGAGCTACGGCCTGCGTCGCACCAAGTGCGGGGCCGTTACGTTCATTCAGAGATTCGGCGGCGCGATCAATCTTAACGTGCACTTTCACTCGCTCGTGATCGACGGCGTCTACACGGTGCCGCCTCACGGTCCTCAGGTACAGTTTTTCGAGTTGCCGGCGCCGAGCACCGAAGAGGTCGCTCGGGTTCTGGCCGACAGCGCAGCAGGTATCGCTGCTGCGCTGGAGCGTGCCGGTCTTGGAACCGACGATGACTGTGACAGCGCCGACCCCTTGGCACGCGACGACCCTGAACTCGCCGCGCTCTACGCCGCGGCAGTACAGGGCCGTGTGGCGACCGGACCACGTATCGGGCAGCGGACCACACAACTTGGCGATCCCGAGTTTGCGAGCGACTCGCCGCTGCAGGTCTCGGCAAAGTGCGCGACGCTGTCGGGCCTGAGCCTTCACGCCGACACCTCGGCCGCCACCAATGATCGGGCAGGGCTGGAGCGGCTCTGCAGATACATGGCGCGGCCGGCTCTGGCTACCGAGCGACTGCATCGGGCAGACGACGGCCGCATCGTCTATCGTCTTCGTCATCGCAGGCGCGACGGCACCTCCCACCTTGTCTTTGAACCTCAGGAACTGCTTGCGCGTCTGGCTGCGCTGATTCCGCCTCCGCGTGCGCACCAGACCCGCTACCACGGAATCCTCGCTCCGTGTGCCGGCTGGCGCGATCACGTGGTGCCTGGGACAAAAAAAACGGAGCCGCCCGGGAAACCCGAGACGCCGGGGGTCGTTGTCGGTGATCCGCCGCCTTGTTCCCATGAACCGCGCCGAGTACCGCCCGCCTCGCGTATCGCGTGGGCGGAGTTGCTGCGCCGGGTATTTGCCGCCGACGCGTTGCGGTGCCGCCGTTGCGGTTCGCGCATGCGCATCATGGCGGCGATCCGCTCGCCGCAGTCCATCCGCGCGTTTCTTAAGTGTGTCGGCCTGCCGGCGAGGCCGCCGCCGTTGGCGCCGCCGCGTAGAGAACCGGCCGCGGAGTTCGCATAGCCAGGTGCCGGCCCGGCCAGCGCATGCGGACTGACTGCTGATGATCAGGCGCGGCCTGGCGCAGCGTCGACGTCTTCGCTCGCCCCGCAGGTGGCCGCGAGCGGGTGAAACCTTGAAGTATCGGGGGCGCGGCGCGAGGCGAGCGCGAGGCGATGAGGCCGAAGGGGTCGGGGACTTGCCTCAGACCGGCCTGGTTGACAGAACGCCCCTTATCAGACGCAGGGCGATACGGTGCAATGACCGCTTGAATTCCTTATCCTC
>CAITLU010000006.1 GCA_903893315.1 uncultured bacterium | reverse complement strand
CCATGCCCGGCCCGTCGTCACGCACAGTCACGCAAACACAATGCGCCGGCTTCGGGTTGCCGTATGTATGTATCTCCTGTGAACGGCATTCGATGCCCTGCTCCCAGTCACAGGCGTCAACACTGATTTCGACCGTCCCCGGCCGCCCCTGGGACCGTATGGCATCGAACGCGTTTCCGCACAGGTTGAGAATCGCCTGCTCGACGTGCGTCGCATCGGCCAGAACCGCCGAGACATCCGCCGTGGATTCTACTTTGAGGGTCACCCCGGTAGGCAGGGAGACAGACAGCAGTCTCGCAGCCTCCTCAACCACAGGCCCCAGAGATATTACCTTACGATCGATAACCCCGCGGCGGCCGAACACGAGTATCTGTTTCACCAGACGCCGGCCCCGTTCGCTCGCCTTGTGTATTTCCTCGAGACTCTCCAGTACCGGATGCGCGCCACCCACGTCCTGGCGCGCCAATTCCACGTTGCCTATGATCGTCGCCAGGACATTGTTGAAGTCGTGCGCCACGCCCCCGGCGAGCAATCCGAGAGCCTCCATTTTCTGCGACTCGCGCAGTTGCGCTTCTAAGCGAACACGCTCGCTCACGTCACGCATGATGGCGGTGCAGAACCAGCCCGTTTCGTTTCGCCACCCAGCGAGCGTGAGTTCAAGCGGGAACTCGCCACCGTCCTTTCGCAGCCCGACCACCTCATGCACCTTGCCCGGTGCGATCAGCACTTCACCCTCGGCCGCCCGAGTGATGCCGTCCAAATGGCCTTTGCGAAACCGCGTCGGCACGATCACGGCCGCCGGTCTTCCAATCATCTCGCCCTGCCCATAGCCGAAGATCCTTTTCGCGCCCGAATTCCAATCGACGACCATGCCGCGGTGATCGACCGAGATCACGGCGTCGGCGGCCGACTGCACGACCGCACTGTAACGCAGGTCCAGAGTGCGCATCGCGGCCTCAGCCAGATGCCCCTCAGTGTTATCTATAAGCCCGAGCCGCAGTTGCTCATCGCCGTCGGCGCTCGTAACTCGAAGGCAACTCGCCTCCGTGTGCAACACCGAACCATCGACGCTCTCAAGCTCCATCTTGAAGACCAGCCGCCCATCCTGCTCCGGCCTCATCGCGTCAAAGAACTTCCTGAAAAACAGATCGCGATCGTCACGCCCGACGAAAGAGACAAACGTTCTCCCGAGCAGTTTCGCGCGCTCAACACCAAGCATGGCAGCGCCGGTCAGGTTGGCTGCGAATATGACCCCTTCGCGTGTCAGGGTCAGGTAAGCTACGGGCGAGAACTCATACAGGTCCAGATACCGGTTGCGCGCGCTCCATAGCGCGGCCTGTGCACTGACCAAGGCCTCATTCTGCATCTCCAGTTCTATCTGGTGCACCTGGAGTTCGAACAGCAGCTTCTCTGGCGGCGTGATCTTGCGGCCACCGAGTGCAAGTTGCGCTTCCGCTTCGGCGCGCAGTTCTTCGGGGCTGCGCGAATCGGCTGCATCGGGGGGTTTCTTGCTCATGGGACCTCCGACTTGGCCGACACCGCGCTGACATCTTCCATAGCCAGCAGAATCAAGTGCGCGGGGCCGTGGACGTCAACCACGCTGCGGGCGTTGAGCAACATCCGGCGGCGTCCGAGAGTGGGGAAATCATGTTCCACCACATAGCCGTCGAAGCTCTGATCACGCGGCAGGACGGTTTCCAGCAGTTCGTGCAGAGCTGGGATATCCCACTGACCGTTACCGAGTTCGTAGAGATGACGTCCCACCGTGTCTCGCTCGTCGACATCGAAGACCCGATAAAAAGACCGGCTGGCGCTGAGTACCTGCAGGGAACCGTCGAGCACGACCAGCGGCTCACGCACGGTATTCACGATTGCTTCGGCCAGTTCCCGGCCCTCGCGGCCCAGCTTTTCGGCCTCGATGCGCTTGCTGATGTCGGTAAACGTCAGCACCACGCCCGCGATGACGTTGTCCACCGTACGGTAAGGCTGGATCCGCACCAGATAATAGGCGCCTCCGGCGACACGCACCTCGCGTTCGCAGGGTATCAGGGTCTCGATCACGGAGCGGGCTGCAACCAGCAGGTCTTCTCCTTCGATATCCGACTTTATATCACCGAGGGAACGGCCCACGTCCGAGTTAACCAGCCGGTAGATCCGCGACACGTCGCGCGTGAAGCGGCGCACTGCCATATTTTCGTCCAGAAACACGATGCCGATACTGAGGTTGTCGAGCAGGTTCTTCATGTCGTTCTGCATGCTGGCCAACTGCTCGATCTTGGCCTGCAATTCGGAATTGACGGTGATTAGTTCTTCGTTGACCGACTGCAGTTCCTCTTTGGAAGTCTCCAGTTCCTCGTTGGTCGATTGCAGTTCCTCGTTGGTGGACTGCATCTCCTCGTTGGTGGACTTCAGCTCTTCGTTCGATGCCTGCTGCTCCTCTATGGTGGCCTGGAGGTTTTCCTTCATATAGGCCAGCTCGCGCTGTACCTCTTCGAGACGCTGCAAGTCCTCAGGCCCTGCCTTGAGCTTGGAGCGCCCGCGCTTGACGGCC
This sequence comes from uncultured bacterium, assembly GCA_903893315.1. Classification (GTDB taxonomy): domain Bacteria; phylum Desulfobacterota; class Binatia; order UBA1149; family CAITLU01; genus CAITLU01. The sequence goes on along the minus strand of CAITLU010000006.1, from coordinate 19,277 downwards.
GACTGCTCTCCCGCCGCCGAAGCCTCGAAGCTAACCAGTATCAGGCTGCGGCCGCTCTCCGAATCCGGCAGCGGCCGCACGCTCAAGGCGACGGTATGAAAACCGCCGTCGTACTTCACCGATACCTCCCGGCGCACGGTCTTCTGCCCCAGGTTGGAACCGGCGCGAATGGCGGCGCGCAGTTCCAGTTGCAGGCCATCGCGCGCCATCTCTACTACGTTGAGCGTGGCCTGGCCGGGAGCCGGTCTCAGGTAGCGGCCGGTGTCGCCATAGACGAAGAGGATGTTGCCTCTGAGGTCCGTCACCACCGAAGCCGGCGCGTAGGACTGGAGCAGCGCGCGCCGGGCAAGGTCCGAAAAGTCGGCGGGGGCGGGCTGATCAGAAGGTTTCTCTTGATCCCGCGCAACGACGGCGCCTACCGGCGGATGCGCGTTGCTAACCGCCGTAACCCGGCTGAACGCGTGCGAATGGATGGCACTGTACAACTTCCACTTGCGGTCCAGCGTGGTGAACAACTCGGAATAGCTGCCGGTGCTCTCCGATGGCGAAAGTAACAGTACGCCTCCTGACTTGAGCGCGTAGTGGAAGATAGGGATCAGTCGCTGCTGCAGTTCCGGCTCCAGATAGATCATCAGGTTGCGGCAACTGAGCAGGTCCAACTTGGTGAAAGGCGGATCCTTGATGATGTTCTGGACGGCGAACACGACCATCTCGCGAATCTCTTTCTTGACCCTGTAGCCGCGATCCTCCCGGATGAAGAAGCGACGCAGCCGCTCCGGCGACACATCCGCGGCAATGTTCGGCGGATACAAACCGGAGCGCGCTACCGCAATGGCATCGTCGTCCAGGTCGGTGCTGAACAACTGGACTCTGAACTCTATTTCGTTTTCATCCATGTACTCCCGCAGCAGCATCGCGATGGAGTAGGCCTCCTCACCGGTGGCGCAGGCGGCTACCCAGCACCGAAAGATGGAACCGGCCGGCCGTTCCGCCAGCAGTTGCGGGAACACCTTGTCCTTCAGAGCCACGAACGCTTCAGGATCTCGGAAAAAGCTGGTGACGTTGATCAGCAGTTCCTTGAACAGCACCGAGAGCTCTCCGGGATGTTCCTTGAGGTAGCGGGCGTAGAGTTCCCCGTTGTCAATGCCGTGCTGCGACATGCGGCGCTCGATGCGACGACGGATGGTGCTCTTCTTGTAAAGGCCGAAATCGTGACCTGTGGCGGAGCACAGCGTCATCAGGATGCGGGCGATCCAGCTCGGATCCGCCGCCGCTGCCGCCGGCATCAGAAGTCGCATGTCGCGTATGCTGGCATTCAACGCGGCGGGCATCTTCTCCACCGACAGGACGTACGTGGCGTAACCGGCCTGGATGGCGCTGGAGGGCATGCCGTCGAACCTGGCCGTGGCCGGGTCCTGCACTATGCCGACACCGCCGGCGCCGACGATGGCGCGCAGCCCCAGAGTGCCGTCGGTGCCCGTGCCGGAGAGAATGATTCCGACGGCCCGTTCTGCGTAGTTTTCCCCGAGCGAGCGCAGGAAGCCGTCGATCGGCATACGCTGTCCGCGCGGCCGCTCCGGAGCGCTCAGCAGCAGGGCGCCCTGGTAGATGACCATCTCGCGATTTGGCGGAATCACGTAGACGTGATTCCGCACCACGCGCATCTGATCCTGCGCCTCGACCACCGGCATGGTCGTGGCGCGTTGAATGATTTCGGTGAGGATGCTGGCGTGGCTCGGATCCAGATGCGGCACCAACACATAGGCCATGCCGCCAGTGGGCGAGGCGTTGCGGAAGAACTGCTCGAAAGCTTCCAGACCTCCGGCCGAAGCACCCATCCCGACTATGGGGAAAGCCTCGGCAGAACTCGGCGGCTGCGGAGCGTCCTCCTGCGACGGCGTACTCGCCGGCGTCGGCCCGGGCTTCTCGGCCTTTTTCTTCTTGGGGCCCTTCACTTCGAGTGCACTCATTCAGTCCTCCGGCTTGTCCCTGGTCCCGGCAATCGACCAGCCGAGTGCCTGCCCTGAAACCGCCCCCACGACCATGCGACCATTCCGCCTACACCGGTCTACGTTCAACGCATCAGCCTCGGGTTGCAACCACCTCAACGTAAGAACGGCCGCTTTGGCGGAGACGGGCGCGAGGTTTTTGAGACTCGGCCGGCATCGCCGCGACCGCGCAGCAGAGCCACCACGACCGCCTCAGCACGCGGCAGAAAAGTTGTGGTGGCCAAGCTGGCACTCAGGCCACCCACCGGCAGATTCCGGTCCCCGATGACAACTCTCAGCGCATGCTGGCGGCGATGATCGCGATCACCAGGATGAGCAGCAGCAGCGTCCCCAGCCCGCCGCGGGACCGACTCTGTGCCGGCGCAGATTGCTCTGGGACCGGAGCCGACTCGGCATGCCCGGAAGGCGTCACGTCCGTGTAGGACAGACCCGTGCCTGGGATCCCGACCGTCGTCCGGGTTCCGTTCGTGCCGAATGTCACGTGTGCGCCACGCACCCCGACCGACAACGAGGTGCTGCGTTTGCCGAAGTTGAGACGCAGTCCCGGCAGGATCGCTATCGACCTGCGAAATCTGAAAAATCCCATGGTCGTCCTCCGTCCGATGGCCGACTAATCGACGTAACCGAGCGAGCGCAGAGCCTTGACGTCTTCCTTGTCGACCGGCGCACCGGCCGTTTGGGGCTCGGGGTGGGAACGCCGCCACGCGGCCAGTTCCTCGTCGTGACGCTTTGCCTCAGCGGCCAACGGTGACTGGCCGCCATCTGCCGAGGCCTTCTCCACCGGGGGCTGTCCTGCTGCAGGAGCCTCGCCTAGCGCCGCATCTTGTCCCGCGGCCGCTTGCGCCAGAAGGTTGTGGGCTTCGTGCGGATCGCTCGGCAACTGGTAGAACTCGCGCCGGTTCTCTTCGGGAGCGAAGATGTACTTGGCGCCGCTGCGCACCAGCGCCGTCATCTCGCCCGTCACCGCCGTATCTTCCACTTCCTTGCCCGAGTAGGAGCGCCGCTGCATGAATATCGTGCGGTCAGGATCGAGCGTCCCGAGCAGGCTTCGCCCCTCGAAGGAAGGCGGAACCTGCTGCACCCGAGCGGCGTCCAGAATGGTGGGGGCCACGTCGATCAGGGAGACCGGCGCCGTGATCACTTCGCCGCCGGCCACACGGCCCGACCAGCGCACCACCAGCGGCACCCTCACCGCTTCCTCGTAGAGATTGATCCCGTGCGACATCCAGCCGTGGTCGCCGAGCCCCTCGCCGTGATCGCTGGTCACGATCACCAGCGCGCCGCCCGCGCCGGCGTGCTGGTCGAAAGCTTCCACCACGCGGCCGAGCTGCTTGTCGGCGTAGTGAACCTCGGCGTCGTAGTGACGCACGTTGATATCGACATCAGCGGGCCAACGGGCCTGGAACTTCTCCGGAGCCCGGTACGGGAAGTGCGGATCGACGAAGTGGACCCACAGGAAGAGCGGCCGCGTGTCACGGCGCTTGTCCAGCCACGCCTTGAACTTGTCGAAGGTGGCCCCGGCCATGCGATCGTGGGCCACCGGAGCGGAGCGACGCCCCTCCGAAGATTCCGGAATCGAGAACTCGTCGTCGAAGGACTCGAAGCCCTGCGCGAACCCGAAGCGCGAGCGCAGGGGGAAGGAACTGACGAAGGCAGCGGTCGCGTATCCGGAGGCGGCCATCACCTCGGCTACCGTGACTTCCTCCTGCGGCAGAGGGAGGCCGTTCTTGAGCACACCCGACGTGCGAAAGGCGCTTCCCGTCATCAAGGAGGCGTGCGACGGGGCGGTGGTCGCCGAGACGGCATAGGCGGTACTGAAGCGCGTGCCGGCCGACGCCAGCGCCGCCAGAACCGGAGTGGTCGCGATCGGGTAACCGTAGGCCGAGCAGTGATCGGCGCGCAGGGTATCGATCGTCACCAGCAAGACATTGGGACGCGCGCTTGGCCGCGAGCAGGTCGTGGCAAGAAGGCTCGCCGCGATGACCGTGACGAGCAGGAACGAAAGGAACCGACGTCGCATGGATTTGACCGTAGCGGAGTGCTTTACTTCATCCCGCAATCAAGCCGAAATCGCCTCACTGTCGCCCCGCGGCGAGGCGGTCCACACAGAGCGGTCGGGCCGGATTCATCATGCAACCGACACAGCTGGCCTTCGCCGGTCTTGATCAGCTCAGTGACCTCTCATCCGTGCTGCTGAACTGGGCCAGCCCGGAGCGGTCCTTCCTGAGCACCATACTCAAGACCGCCGACCTCGAATCGGCCGACCGTCTGCTGGACGTGGGCTGCGGGAGCGGCGACCTGCTGGCGGCCGCGGCCATCATGGAACCGGGCGCCCTTCTCTACGGCGTCGACCCGGACGAAGACGCTCTTGAACTGGCCTCACGCAAGATCTTCGGCACCCTGCAATCGGTGGAACTCCACCAGGCAGTCGCGGAAAGTCTGCCCTTCGAGGCCGACCTGTTCGACGTCGTCACCGCCACGCTGCTGCTCGGCGGCCTGACGCTCGGGCAGCGACGCGAAATGCTGGCGGAGTGCTTCCGGGTGCTGGCCCCCGGCGGCCGCCTGCTGATCGCCGATTGGTCCGGGAACAGCGAAGGCGTGCGCGCGCTGCTCGCCTATCCGAACCGTTTCGTGCGCTGGCTGTTGTTCTCCGAAGCATTCCCGCCCACCTTGGAAGAGACGATAGTGCGAGTGGGATTCCATCCTTCCGAAACCAGAGCGACGTTCTGGACAGTTCTTGGAACCATCGTACTGACCGAAGCGTTCAAGCCCCTGCAGGGGTGAGAACCGCGGCGGCCCCGCCTTCGAAGCACCGTGCGTGAGGGTTCCTTCCTTCGCTCGGCGATCCGGGGAAGCGGCTCTCTAAGGGAGACGCCACGATGAACTTCAGGAAATGTCTCTTAACCGCGCTGCTCGCTGCGGCGCTGCTGTCTGCCACTCCGAGACAATCGTCCTGTGCGATCAACCCCGCCCCTCCCGGCTCGCCCGTCAAGCTGATCTTCATCCACCACTCCAGCGGCGAGAACTGGCTGGCCGATGACAACGGCGGACTCGCAGCGGCACTTCGCGACACCAACTATTTCGTAAGCGACACCAACTACGGCTGGGGACCCGGCGTCATTGGTGACACCACCGACATCGGTCACTGGTTCGACTGGTTCGTCGGCCCCTCCAGTGCCACCTACCTTGCCGCCCTCTACGCCGAGAGCGGCCAGAACTCGGGGTATTCGCGGCTGGAAACCGATCCCGGCGGCGCCAACCGGATCGTCATGTTCAAGTCATGCTTCCCGAACTCCCAACTCGGCGGCAATCCCAATGACGCACCCACCGTCGGCGATAATCCTCTGCGCGGCCAGGATGCTTCATCCGATTACATGACTGTGGCCAACGCGAAGGGGATCTACAACGACATCCTCGTGTATTTCGCCGCGCACACCGACAAGCTGTTCATCGTCGTCACCGCTCCTCCACTGGTTTCGGGCGACACCGATACGGCGCACGCAGCCAACGCCCGCGCTTTCAACCAGTGGCTCGTCGGCGACTGGCTGGCCGCCTACCCGTACCACAACGTCGCGGTCTTCGATTTCTACAACGTGCTCACCAGCAACGGCGGCAACCGCAACACCAACGATGCGGGCGCCGAGACCGGCAACCACCATCGCCTCTGGTCGGGTTACGTCCAGCACCTGCAGACGGTGGCCGGAAACACGTCGGCCTATGCGAGCAGCGCCGGCGACAGCCACGCCACAGCCGCAGGAAACAGCAAAGCCAGCGCCGAGTTCCCGGCGCTGCTCAACGTGTACTACCACTGCTGGAACGGCACCGGCGATTGTCCCGTCGCCGGCCTGCACGCCGATTTCACGGCCGACACGACCAGCGGGCATGCGCCGCTCACGGTGAACTTCACCGATCTGTCCAGCGGCGCGGCAAGCGGCTGGGACTGGAATTTCGGCGATCTCGGCGTGAGCACGCAGCAGAGCCCGAGCCACACCTACACAGGGCCGGGAACTTACACGGTCAGCCTCGGTATCTCCGACGGCGGCTCGGGAACCAGCCTCAAAACCAAGACCTCCTACATCACGGTCACTCCCGATCCGTACACCGTCGCTCCCGCAGCGGGATCCATCGGCACCGAGATCGTCGTCACCGGCGTGGACTTCGGCACGGCCAAAGGAAAGATGCGGCTGCGTTACCTCGACTCGCGCGACAGGCCGAAGAGAAAGTCGCTGCACGTTCTGGAGTGGACCGACACGCGCATCGTCGGCCGCCTCGACGCGCGAATCGAAGCGCGTCCGAGCGACGTGATGCTCCAGCCGCGCGGACCCGACCCCGTGGTCATCACCGGCGCCTTTACAGCAATGGCGCCGCAGGTCGACGCCCTGAGCCCGGCTGCGGGCGCGCCGTCGGCGCAAGTCACCGTCGATGGAAGCTACTTCGGGACGGAACTCGGCAAAGTGCGCTTGCAGCACCTCGACGGCGGCCGCGTCAAAGCCCAGAAATGTGACGTGAGTTCATGGACGATGGATCCCGCCTCCGGCGCGAGCAGCATCGTGTTCACCGTGGACCCGGGCCTGGCCGCGGGAACCTACGACGTCGTGATCTCGAACAAGATCGGTTCGGCCTTAGTCACCGCAGGTTTCACCGTCGAGTAGCGAGACGATCTCGCGCAGCGTCCGAGACTGCCGGCAGGCCGCAGACCGCAACTGTCCGGGGCGGGCGCGGCCGGCGCCTGCGGTTTCGACTCCGTTGCCGCTCCGTGTAGTGTCCGGGCCACTTTGAGTTGGGCCCGCATGCGCCGTGACGATGAGGGCTCCGGGGGACATCTACAGTGATCCAGTGGAGTGAGCAGCACCTGATGATGCGTGACGCCGTGCGGCGTTTCATCCAAGACGAAATCGTCCCGCAGATCGACGAGTTCGAGCACGGCGACACGCCGCCCTACGCGGTGCTGCGCAAAATGTTCCGCTCTTTCGGCATCGACGAAATGGCGCGCGAGCGTTTCCACAAACAGATCGACGCGGAGAAACGCGCCGCTGCGGGTGAAGCCGCGGCGACCACGGGAGAGACCAGGAAAGCCGGCGGCACCGCGGCCGCCGACGCGATGGCCATGCAGATGATCCCGGTCATCGAGCTTTGCCACTACTGCCCCGGAATGGTCACCGCCATGGGCGTGAGTGTAGGACTCACATCCGCCGCCATTCTTTCCAAGGGCACGACCGCGCAAAAAGAACGTTGGGCTCTGGACCTTCTGACACTCGAAAAAGTCGGAGCCTGGGCCATCACCGAACCAGGTTCGGGATCGGACCCTTTCGGCGCGATGAAGTCGACCGCGCGCCGCGACGGCGACGGCTACATACTGAACGGCAACAAGACCTTCATAACCAACGGCCCGTACGCCGACACCATCGTGTTCATCTGCCGCCTCGACGAAGGCAACCCGCCGGCCGAACGCAAAGTACTGACTTTCGTGCTCGAACGCGGCATGCCCGGCTTCGAACAGACGCGACCGGTGCGCAAGATGGGAATGCACTCCTCACCTACCGGCGACCTGTTTCTGAGCGACGTGCGCGTAGGCAAGGAACACCTGCTCGGCGAAACCGAAGCGGTCACCTCGCGGGCCGGCACCAAGGACACGTTCTCCAGTGAACGCACCGGAGTCGCCGCGATGGCGCTCGGCATCGTCGAACAGTGCCTGCAAGTCTGCGTCGAATACGCCCGGACGCGTGTCGCTTTCGGACGCTCCATCGGCGAGTTCCAACTCATTCAGCTCAAGCTCGCCAAGATGGAAGTGGCGCGCATGAACATCCAGAACCTGGTGTTCCGTCAGATCGAACTGGCGGCGGCCGGAGCCAAACCGACCTTCGCGGAAGCCTCGGCAGTCAAGCTGTATTCGGCGCAGGCCGCGATGGACGTGTGCCTGGAGGCCGTGCAACTGCACGGCGGCAACGGCTACATGGCCGAGTACCGGGTGGAGCAACTGTGCCGCGACGCCAAGGTGCTGCAGATCTACGGCGGCACCGACGAGATCCAGATTTCGCAGATCGCGCGCAACCTGCTCGCGAAGTAAGGAGTCCCTCGATGCGCAGCCCGAAAGATTTCTTCAAACCACTGGCCATCGGTGCGCCGCAGCCGGTCCGGGAAATCCCGTTCCGTCCCTCGCGCATGATCCATTTCTTCGATCCGAGCAACGCCAAGATGGCGGCCAAGCTGCCCGACCTCGCCAAACAGTGCGATGTCCTGCTCGGCAACCTCGAAGACGCGATCTCGGCCGACAAGAAACTCGACGCCCGCAGAGGTCTGATCCGAATCGCCAAGGAAACCGATTTCGGGAAATGCCAGCTGTGGACGCGCATCAACAGCCTGGATTCGCCCTGGGCCTTAGACGATCTCGTGGAACTCGTCAGCGAGATCGGCGACCGGCTCGACGTGATCATGATCCCGAAGGTCGAGGGTGCCCACGACATCCACTACGTCGACAGACTCGTCGCGCAGCTCGAGGCCCGCGCCGGGATCAAGCGGCCGCTGCTGCTGCACGCGCTGCTGGAAACCGCTGCCGGAGTCGCCAACGTCGAAGAGATCTGCGCTGCCAGCCCGCGCATGCAGGGACTCTCGCTGGGCCCGGCCGATCTGGCCGCCTCGCGGCGCATGAAGACCACGCGGGTGGGCGGCGGTCACCCCGGCTATCTGGTGCGCAGCGATCCCAATCCTGCCGACGAAACCGCGCCGCGCGCGACCGCGCAGCAGGACCTGTGGCATTACACGATGGCGCGCATGGTCGATGCCTGCTGCGCCAACGGCATCCTGCCCTACTACGGTCCGTTCGGAGACATCAAGGACACTCTGGCCTGCGAGGATCAGTTCCGTAACGCTTTCCTGATGGGCTGCGTCGGCACCTGGAGCTTGCACCCGGTTCAGATCGACATCGCCCGGCGCGTCTTCAGTCCTCCGGCCGCAGAGGTGCTGTGGGCGAAGAAGGTTATCGCCGCGATGGGTGACGGAACAGGCGCCGTGATGATCGACGGCAAGATGCAGGACGACGCTACCTACAAGCAGTGTCTGGTGATGGTCGATCTCGCCAGGGCATTGGCCGCCGACGATCCCCAACTGACACGCGAGTACGAGTTCGACAAGAGCTGACCGCGCGGCCTGGAAATAGCGTTTCGACGTACATATCTGCCCCGGGAGGTGCTCCGTGGAAATCCTGCTCAACCCCAAACGACATGCCCGCTCGTACCGTGACGAACGCTCGCGCGAGGTCATGCTGAAAACGATCGAGTTCTTCGAACGCAAGGGCAGAAAGCGGCTCAAGGACGACTACCACGCGCAGGTCTGGTACGCCGACTTTCTCGAATTCGTGAAGAGCGAGAAGATCTTCGCGACCATGTGCACGCCGGCCGGATACGGCGCCGCCGACTCGCGCTGGGACACGTGGCGGATCTGTGAGTTCGCCGAGATCCTCGGCTTCTACGGTTTGCAGTACTGGTACACCTGGCAGGTCTCGGTGCTGGGGCTCGGCCCGATCTGGATGAGCCACAACCAGGAGGTCAAGGAACGGACCGCGAAACTGCTCGATGAGGGCGGGATCTTCGCCTTCGGCCTGTCGGAAAAGGCCCACGGCGCCGACATCTATTCGACCGACATGGTCGTCACACCGGTCGCCGAGGGCCGCTACACCGCCAGCGGGCGCAAGTACTACATCGGCAACGGCAACAAGGCCGCAATCGTCTCGACCTTCGGCAAGTACGCAGGCTCGGGCGACTACCTCTTTTTTGCCGCCGATTCGCAGAACGAGCACTACGAGTGCGTGCAGAACGTCTGCGCCAGTCAGAACTACGTCTCGGAATTCGCGCTGAGCGATTACCCGTTCACCGAGGCCGACATCCTGCACAAGGGACGCGAAGCCTGGGACGCCGCTCTCAACACTGTAAACATCGGCAAGTACAACCTGGGCTGGGCCTCGATCGGCATGTGTACGCACGCGCTCTACGAGGCGGTCGGCCACGCCCACAACCGCATCCTCTACAAGATGCGCGTCACCGACTTCCCGCACGTCAAGCGCATGTTCCTCGACGCCTACGCGCGGCTGGTGGCCATGAAACTGTTCGCGCTGCGGGCCTGCGATTACATGCGTTCGGCCACCGCCGAGGATCGTCGCTATCTTCTCTACAACCCGATGGTCAAGATGAAGGTGACCACCGAGGGCGAGCGCGTGATCAACCTTCTCTGGGACGTCATCGCTGCCAAGGGCTTCGAAAAGGAGATGTTCTTCGAACAGGCCGCGATCGACATCCGAGCGCTGCCCAAACTCGAGGGCACCGTGCACGTCAACATCGCGCTGATCGTCAAGTTCATGCCGAACTTCTTCTTCGCGCCGGCCGAACTGGCCGAGGTCTCGCGACGCGACGACACTGCCAACGACGCCTTCCTGTTCGAGCAAGGTCCGGCCAAGGGACTCGGCAGCATCCGTTTTCACGACTATCGCCGCGCGCTCGGCTCGTACGATCTCCCGAACGTCAAGGTGTTCGCGGAGCAGGTTGAGGCGTTCCGCGAAATGCTCGCCACCGCGCCTCCGGACCAGCAGCAGTCCCAGGACACCGACTTCCTGCTGGCAGGCGGCGAACTGTTCGCGCTGGTGGTCTACTCACAACTCATTCTGGAAAACGCGCGCATCTATGCCATCGACGACGACGTCGTCGATCAGATTTTCGACGTGCTGGTGCGCGATTTCGCGGAATTCGCGCTGCAACTGCACAACAAGCAGGCCAGCACGCCCGAACAGATGCGGCTGTGCATGCAGATGCTGAAGAAGCCGGTGCAGGACCAGCGGCGCACCGACGCGGTATGGACCGGTCACGTGCTGGCCCTCGACCAAGCTTACGAGATGAACGCGTAGGCCGCTCAGGGCTTGCCGCCAATTCGCGTCGCGCGTCGCGCGTCGATCGACGCGCGACGCTTCGCCGCCGACGCTGCTACCCCAGTGCGTGGCGCTCGGCTTGCGGCCACACGTCCTGGAGGATGCCGATCATGCGATCGATGTCCGCCTTGGTCGAAATCAGCGGCGGCGCCAACGCGACGCACTGAAACAGCGCACGGGCGATCAGGCCGCGCTCGAACGCGGCGGCCACGATGTGGTGAGGATCATCGACGTTGGGGAACGGTTCCTTCGTGGTCTTGTCGCGGACTATCTCGATGGCGGCGAGCATGCCGCAACCACGGATGTCTCCGACTATCGGAGAATTGCCGAACGCCGCTCGCAGGGATTCCAGCAAGTAGGCTCCCATCACAGCCGCGTTCTCGACGAGGCCTTCGCGTTCGACGATCTCGAGATTGGCGAGCCCCGCCGCGCAGCAGGTCGGGTGGTTGTTGTAGGTGAGGCCGAACATCATCGGGATCCCGTCGGGCATTTCGTCGCGGATGGTTTCGTAGACGTGGTCCGAAACCACGGACGCCGACAGCGGCAGGTAACCGGAGGAAATCCCCTTCGCGAACGAAACGAGATCCGGCTTGATGTTCCAGTGCTCCATCCCGAACCACTTACCGGTGCGCCCGAAACCCGTTACGACCTCGTCGAGGATCAGGAGCACATCGTGGCGTTTGCAGATTTCCTGGATGGGGCCGTAGTAATCGGGCGGCGGCACCAGCATCCCGCCGGTTCCCATCACCGGCTCGAGAATCACCGCAGCAATGGTATCGGCGCCTTCCTGCTCGATCACCTTTTCCAGGTCGTGCGCGCACGCCAGGCCACAGTCGGGATAGGTCTTGCCGAACTCGCAGCGATAGCAGTACGGCGTCGCGAAATAGGCGTGGGAAGCATCCTGCTCGACGAACAGGTGATAGGCCACGATACCGGTCGCGGTACCGGCACTGCGGGTGGCTCCGTGAAAAGCCCAGCGGCGCGAGATAATTTTCGCCTTTGATTGCTTGCCGCGCACCGCGTGGTACAGCCGCGCGAACTTGAAGTTGGCCTCGTTGGCCTCGCTGCCTCCGCTGTGGAACAGGACGCGATTCAGGTGCCTGTCCTGAGGCAGCAACCCGACGATCTTCTCGGCCAGGCGTGCGGCCGGCTCGTTGCCGAAGTCCCAGAAGCTCGGGTAGTAGGCGAGCTTAGCCATCTGTGCCGCCACGGCGTCGGCGATTTCCTTGCGGCCGTGACCGACGTTGATGTTGAACAGCCCAGAGAATCCGTCGATGAGCGTGCGGCCGTCCGCCAGCGTAAGTTCGATGCCGTTGCCGCCGACGAAAATGTTCGAGCCGTGCTTCTCCTGTTTACGCAGTTCGGTGATCGGGTGAAGGACGTGCTCGCGATCGATTCGCAGGACGTTATCAAGGTCGGGGATGAGATTTGCCATATTGCTGCCTCCGTGGGGGTCCCCCTCTAGCATTTGTGCGGACCTCAACGGAAGCGCACCGATCGTGCTTGCGGCCACACCGCACGGCCGGCCGCGCGCTCAGCCTCCACGGCCGGGCCACGCACGAAGCAGGCCCGCGATGCCGTTCGGCCAGCGCGTGATTGCCTCGGCCGATTCTCCGGTCTACGAACGCGCTGTTTTCCCGTCTGGCGATCACACCGTGAGCAGACTTCATGTTCCACGCCGCTGGCTGTTGATTCTCGCGGGGATCACATGGTTCGCCGTGGGACTGATGCTTTGCTGCCGGGCGTGGGGCTGGCTCAACACCGAATCCCCGAATCGAACCTGGATGGAAGAACTCGGCGCCGGCGCGACGGGATTCTTCCTCTATTCGTTCGCGCTCTCCAAGGTGGCGCAGAAGAACATCGACCGCATCGGCGATCTCCCCCACCGTACCCATGCCTGGAACTTCATTCCGATGAAGAGCTACCTGATGATCGCCGCGATGATCGGGATGGGAATCATGCTGCGCAATTCCTCGCTGCCCAAGGAACTCCTGATCATCCCCTACACCGCGATGGGCGGGGCATTGATCCTCGGCGGCGTCCTGTACCTGCGCTCGTTTTTCGGCCCGCAATCGCGCTGAACGGCGGCACCGGCGGCCGCAAACCTGCCGGCCTCTCGTCGGTTCGTCAGCGCGGGTACGCACGCGTCGCGTCGCGCACCTGGCGATCGGTACGAGCATCGACGGCGTTGAGAAGCCCCATCATGCCTTCGACGATCAACCACCGCAGCGGCTCCGGCGGCATCGGGGGAACGAAGCGAGCCAGCGCGTCCGCGTGTTCGTTCTTTCGTCCCAGCATGAAGTCGGCGAGGATCGGCCCCATGGCACTCGCGGCGGCCACACCGTGCCCGTTGTAGCCGATGGCATAGTAGATGTTTCGACCCGCCCCGGTGTGACCGAGTGCCGGGAGGAAATGCAGTGTCATGGCGATCGGGCCGCCCCAGAAGTGCGCGATCGGCAAATCCGCCAACTCCGCAAAACGGTCGCGGAACGCTCTCTCTATGAGTCCCAGGGTCCACGGGTTCGGCCCGCTCTCCAGTGCGCTGCCGTATGCGTAACGGACGCCCTTCGAGCCGCCGAGGATCGTGCCGCGCGCGGTCAGGCGATAGCTCTCCAGGCTCTCGTGTGCGGTGTAGATTCCCTCCTTGCCCGGCCAGCCAACGGCAGACATCTGTGCGGGCGTGAGCGGCGCGGTTTCGAAGAGCGTGTCGTAGAGCGGGTAGACGGTGTGGCGCAGGAAACCCAGCGCCGGCGTGTAGGCGTTGGTCGCCAACACCAGTCGGTCGGCCTTGACCGTTCCTCCGCTCGTGCGAACGCACGGCCGCGCGCCGTCGACGATTTCGTGGACCGGCGTCCGTTCGTAAAGTTTGATGCCGGCGTCGAGCGCGGCGCGGCGCAAGCCCGCCAGGTATTTCCCCGGATCCAGCGTGCCGCCGGATTCCTCCAACACACCCGAAATGAACGCCGGCGGCACGCCGCGGTCGCGCACCTCCCGGTGATCGAGAAAGCGCACACGCGCACCGATCTCGGCAGCCACCGCCGCGGACCTTCGCAGGCGCGCCTCCTGCTTCGGGTGCACCGCCGCCATGATGTTGCCGCAAGCCGCGTAGTCGCAATCGATGCGCTGCTCGACGAGAAGGTCTTCGACGTGGCGAACTGCGTCGTCCGCAAAGCGAACCAGCTGCGTCGCGCGCTGCTTGCCGAACATCATCAGCAACGTGGGAAGATCCTTGCCGATGGTCGGCGTCAGATGGCCGGCATTCCTTCCGCTGGCGCCATGACCCGCAAACTCGCGCTCGATCACGACGGGATTGACGCCCGCGCGCTTGAGAGCCAGCGCGGTCGATAGCCCGGTGAAACCGGCACCGACGATCACTACATCGGCACGAATATCGGCCGACAGCGCGGGTTGCAGATCTCGCGGTGCCGCCACCCACGGGCTGACATCCAAGAACTCCCCGGTATTGCCGGTCGGTGTATCCATTCCCGTCTCCTTTGGCGTCATCGACGGATGACCGCGCGGCGCAGAATTGGCGCACAGCCAGGCCTAGCGCAATCATCCCGCGCCGGCCCGAGAAGCCGCGAGGTGGCGTCGGCCAAAGTCCCGCACTAGCCTGTGCGCGATGGCACCAGAAAAACAGCGAACAGTGGTCGTAACCGGGGCTTCCAGCGGAATCGGCGCCTCGTGCGTTCGATACCTGGAGAAGAAGGGATTTCACGTCTACGCGAGCGTTCGCAAGCGCGCGGACGCGGATGCGATAACGGCGCTCGGGAGTTCGCGCCTCGAGCCGCTGCTCCTGGACGTAGCTGACGCGGAATCCATTGCGAAGGCCGCGCAGACCGTGAGCGCGGCGCTGAACGGCGAGGGACTGGCGGGGCTGGTGAACAATGCCGGAGTCGCGTTCGACGTGCCGCTGGAGTGCGTCGACATGGGCACCTTGCGGCAGCAGCTGGAGGTCAATGCCATCGCTCCCGTAGCCGTAACCCAGGCGTTCCTGCCGTTGCTGAGGCGGGAGCGGGGCCGCGTGGTGAACGTCAGCTCGATCAACGGCCGCGTGGCTTCACCTTTTTCGGGTCCCTACTGCATGTCGAAGTTCGCGCTCGAGGCGTTCACTGATTGCCTGCGCCAGGAACTGGCGGACTGGCAGATGCATGTCGCGGTGATCGAACCGGGGTCGATAGACACGGCGATGTGGGACAAGGGGCGCGAATACGACTGGTCAGCCGTGGCCTCAAAGCACGACCTCGATCTCTACGCTGACGGCTACCAGGCATACCGCAAGTTCTCGGACAAGATCGCGTCGCAGGCCATCCCGTGCGATGCGGTCAGCCAGGCCGTCTTCCACGCGCTCACGGCCAAGAGGCCGCGTACTCGCTATCTGGTCGGTACGGATGCGCGTGTGTACGCTCGCCTCGCACAGATCTGCCCGGACCGCGTCCTTGACTGGGTCGGACGCAAAGTGATGGGTCTCGGCAGCACGCGCTCCTCGCCAAAAGTCTGAAGCGATCCTGACCCGGCAACAGCCGCCGGGCGCTGGCTTCTATTGGCGAATCGTCGTAACGAGCACCGGTGTTTTTCCTTACCAGAGGGCGCGTTTTCGCGCTCTCCGACAACGCGGGGAGGCACGGGATAGCCTATGCACAACGGACTTGAGCAATGGGTCAGAGAGGTGGCGGAACTGACACAGCCGGACAGCATCTACTGGTGCGACGGCTCGCAGTCTGAGTACGACCGGATCTGCAATGAGATGGTCGAGCGTGGAGACCTCACGCGCCTCAACCCCGACCTGTATCCGAACAGCTTCCTGGCCCGCAGCGATCCCAACGACGTCGCGCGCGTCGAGCACCTGACTTTCATCTGCACGGAGAAGCGCGAAGACGCCGGCTTCACCAACAACTGGATGGCGCCGGCACAGGCCCGGGCCAAGGTCCGTCCCTTGTTCGACGGTGCGATGAAGGGGCGCACCATGTTCGTGGTGCCGTACATCATGGGCCCCGCCGGCTCGGCGATCTCGGAAGTCGGCGTCGAAATAACCGACTCCCCTTACGTGGTCGCGAACATGCGCATCATGACGCGCATGGGAAAAATCGCGCTCGACCAACTCGGCGCCGACGGCACTTTCGTCAAAGGCATGCATTCGACCGGCGATCTGTCACCGGAGCGCCGCTTCATCCTGCATTTCCCATCGGACCGGGAAATCTGGAGCGTGGGCTCGGGCTACGGCGGCAACGCGCTGCTCGGCAAGAAGTGCTTCGCGCTGCGCATCGCATCCAACATGGCCCGCGACGAGGGCTGGCTGGCCGAGCACATGCTGATCCTGGGGCTGGAAAGCCCAGACGGCGAAGTGACCTACATGGCGGCGGCTTTCCCCTCGGCCTGCGGCAAGACCAACCTGGCGATGCTGCTGCCGCCCGAGTCCCAGAAAGGCTGGAAGGTCTGGACGATCGGCGACGACATCGCGTGGATGAAGTTCGGCGAAGACGGCCGTCTCTATGCCGTCAACCCGGAAGCCGGCTTCTTCGGCGTGGCGCCCGGCACCAGCACCAAGACCAATCCGAATGCGATCGCGTCGCTGCACAAGAACTCGATCTTCACCAACGTCGCGCTGACCGACCAGGGCGGCGTGTGGTGGGAAGGCATGGGCCCGGCTCCGGCCCACGCCATCGATTGGAGAGGCAAGGACTGGAGCCCCACCGACGCGACCAACGCCGCGCATCCCAACTCGCGCTTCACCGCGCCGGCCAGCCAGTGCCCGGGCATCTCGTCGCTGTGGGAAAGCCCCCAGGGCGTGCCGATCTCGGCGTTCCTGTTCGGCGGACGCCGAGCCAAGACCGCGCCGCTCGTGTTCCAATCATTCGACTGGAACCACGGCGTCTACGTCGGCGCTGCGGTCGCTTCCGAAACCACCGCGGCGGCTCAGGGCCAGGAGGTGGGCGTGATCCGCCGCGACCCCTTCGCGATGCTGCCTTTCTGCGGCTACAACATGGGCGACTACTTCGCCCACTGGCTCGCCGTCGGCGCGCGCTCGGACAAGTTGCCGAAGATCTTTCACGTCAACTGGTTCCGCCAGAACGAGCAGGGAAACTTCCTGTGGCCGGGCTTCGGCGACAACCTGCGCGTGCTGCGCTGGATCCTCGAGCGCTGCCGTGGCGGCGGCGAGGCCGTGGAAACGCCGATCGGTCACGTGCCAGCCCAGGGCGCCCTGGACCTGCGTGGAATCGAGGCCCAGGTGCCGGCAAGCGCGATGGAAGAACTGCTTCGCGTCGATCGCGAAGATTGGCGCGCCGAGATCCAGAGCCAAAGGGAGTTCTTCGCCAGGTTCGGTGACCGTCTGCCCAAGGAGATCTCGCAGCAGACCGAAGCCACCGCCAAGCGCCTCGGCCTGTAGCGGCCCGTTTATCGCGAGCCCCGGGCCAAGCCATTCGGCAGGACGCGGAACTGGGCGGGGCGATGCCTGACCAACAACCGAGTGCCAAGGCTTCGAAATCAGCACCTGACGGCTGAATTCGAGGGCTCGGCGCTGCCTGGGTTCGGCTCTGATCCCAGTGCCAGTTCGGCCTGAGGCTCTCGTCGAGGCGAAATTACGACCACCGGCAGGCCCCCCTTCTCCTGATCACGCACCTATTATTCACGTCTGCGCCGCGCCTCACCCGCCGCCGGCCCTTGGCTCACTGTCAGGAATCGCGATCGATAAGCCCTGATTCGACACACCATGGGTTGCATGAAACGCCCACATCGGTTTATTTATCACGCGTGAAGTTTTCTATTCGGGGAGAAACGTCACGCGGTGAGGCGGTCATGAAGGAATCTCACAACAAAGCCTTGCGGCGGGCGCAGATCACGCTTGACGGACGCATTGCCCTTGTGGCGGCGGTCGCGGTCATTGCGGTCGCCGCGGCACAACCGGCTCAGGCAGCCATCAACCAACTGGCCAGCCGCATGAAGACCGTGATCGCCATCTGGAAGATCGCCGTCAATGCCGCAGAGGTGCGAGACCACTGTGGCTCGGCCATAGAAAGCGGCGCGTTGCCGTGGACCGTCGACTGCGCCGCAGATCCGACCTCGCTCGGCGGTGTGGGGACCGGTGACGCCCAGGTCGATGCCGACCTCGAGAAGGCGCTGACCAAGCGACCCGGTGCCTACCTCAAGCTTCGCAAATACGGCCGCCCCTTCTACCATGGCGTGGACACGCTTTGCGCGCCGGCGAGCAATGTCTGGGACGATGTCGACGCCTGCCTGTACCGACTGGGCCTCGCCCAATCCAAGCAACTTTTCAGCATGGTCTTCAATCCAACCGAGCGGCCGGTTTCGACGGCCGAGATCAATTGTCGACGCGCGATCGGGAACCGGGTGCGCGGTTCGTACCGGCGCCTGGTCACCAACCGCGCCGAGTGTTTCTCGCAAAACGGCCTGCTCGGCACCGGTGAACTCGCCCAGCGCTACGACTGCATGGCGCCGGCCGTGCCTCCCTCGCGCGGGATCCCGTCGACTCACCTGATGCGCATCGATGACAGCATCGGCCGCACCATCAAGGAGTTGGCCGCAGCGCCTTTCTATGGCTGCCCCGACTATCTGGCAGGAATCAATTTCCCCTCTCCGCTCTCCGACCCCACGGGCGGGATTTTTGGCCGCAGCGACCTGTCGCAGGTGCTGCTCGAAAACGTCATCCCCATGACGGACGAGGTGCTCAAGCGGGTCTACGATGGGGCCGCCCACTGCGGTGACGGCGTGGTCCAGGCAGACATGGGAGAGCAGTGCGACGACGGCAATCAAGTCAGCTGCGACGGCTGCGACTACAACTGCCAGTTGCCCGCATGCGGCAATGCCGTCGGCTGTGCCTCCGACGGAGAGCAGTGCGACGACGGCAATACCCAATCGGGCGACGGATGCACTCCGGCCTGCGTGCTCGAGTACTGCGGTGACGGAGTGCTACAGGCCGGCCTCGGCGAGTTATGTGACGATGGAAACAACAGAGGTGGGGATGGATGTACGCCCAACTGTCAGATCGAGTATTGAAAGATGAAGCAGTGACACCGCCACGCACTGCGATGTTTTCGGGCGAATTACGAGGCCTGCTGATTCATCACGGTAAAATCACTTATGCATGGGGTATGCCGGGGGAGACAACTCGCTTTATTGCACGATATTTCGCCGGATATCTGCGCAGATAACGCGGAGGTGTGTGGCTAGCGGGGAATTTTTAAACTATCTTTAGACAACCCGAAAGAACTCGGCCGACAGAACGCCGATTTCATGGAGAGCGATGAACCAGACGAAACAACAGTTTTCAGGATTGACGAACGACAGTCATTCCGACGCGCTCGCGATCATCGGAATGTTGGCAATCGGCATAT
>CAITLU010000005.1 GCA_903893315.1 uncultured bacterium | reverse complement strand
ACGGCGCAGATCGAGGCGGGAGAAAGTTTGCCGGAAGCGGCGTAGATGCGTCACTAAATGAAAACGGGGAGTGTCTCAGGCGCGTTGACAACGCCCGTGGCGGCGAGGGTCTATGCGGCTTCTAGCAACGCGGATTGCGGCGCCAATCAGCAGGGGGTCACGCAGGCGGTCAGCGCGAACTCACCTTGCCTGGGCAGCGCGGATGGTGAGGCTGTCGTTCCAGTGGACCTACAATCGGGAACGCCGTCGGGCAACACCGCATCGACCTTCCGCTATCTGACGGATGCTGGCGCCGATGATGTCCACCATATTCTGGAAGGTCACGGCGGCTTGGCGCAGCTGGCTGCCAAAGGACTTACATTCTCGCGCTATTACGCGACCTCGGGCAAGTGCGATCCGACGCGGGCCTCGATTGTCACAGGGCGTTATCCACTCCAGGTGGGTGTAGACGAGAACCACAAGCCACTCGAGGCGACGCAGCTCACCATAGCGCAATACCTGAAGAACATGTGCAATGACGGGGTTGGGGCTGCTGATACGACTCCCTGCTATACGACTGGTTTTATTGGCAAGTGGGGGTTTAGCGACGGACAAGACGAGGCGCCATGGGGCCGTGGGTTCGACTTCGCTTTCTTCTATGGTGGCGACCACCGTCCGAGCTGGAGCACGGGGACTCTTCGCTGCGCCCCACCGGTTCCCCACCAGTTCTACTGCACAGCCCCCCTGAGCACCGGTCAAGTTTGCACAGACGACAGCGACTGTAGTGTCGATGGTAGTATCGTTTGTTCCGCGGACGGCCACTGTTATTCGGCGCACCCATCTACTGAGTCTGAGTGCACTCCCGGCGTAACGGATTGTGGCGAGGGCTTCGAATGCAAGCCCTGGAGCACGTACCTTGGGCCAGCCACAGGCCGGCTCTGTCACCACGACGACGTCAACAATCCCCTGTGTTGTCAATCCAGGAGCAGTCGAAGCGGCGTAAGGTCCGACACCTACAGGTTCAGTAAGAAAGTGAACGGGAACCGGTTCTGGAAAGTGGACAACCGCACTTCTCGGCCTTGTGACAACAATGCAATCCCGAGCTTCAAAACTGGATGCTCCTACGACACACGCTACTACAGAGACGTCGCAAAGAACTTCATTCTTAGAAACGCGCAACACATCTCTACTGACAATGCCGACCGCTTCTTCCTGTACTTTGCGCCTCACGCGCTGCACACTCGCCACGATGCTCCGTTCCGAACTCAGGAGCACTACGCGACAGCAGAGTTGGACATCAAGCTTCCTGCAAATGGTCAGGCTGGAAGAAAGTTTTGGGGAGCGCTCGAAGAGGTCGATGCTGCGGTGGGACAGATCCTAGACCTGATCAACGGGTACTGCGACACTGCGAGTGATACGGACTATGGGACGCCGTGTACAAGCAGCAGCCAGTGCACCTCAAGTATCTGCAACACAACGTTGAAGAACAACACGTTGATCCTGTTCACGGCGGACCAGGGTCGTCCAACCGAAGGCTACGGGGAACCGGGACTTCGCGATGGGAAGGGTTCGATGTACGAGGGCGGCATTCGCGTGGGGTTGTTGGCACGGGGACCGGGTCTTGGGATTGTCGAAGGCACGGTTCTCGAAGGTCCCGTGGCCAGTCATGTCGATCTTTTTGCGACGATCGCTCACGCGGCAAGATGTAAGCCGGACGACATTTCTACGGGTCGTTATACGGTCAATGTCTGTGCTGACATCACGCGGAAGTTCTGCGATCCGACCGATGAGACCGATGATTGTGCTCAGAGTGCGGGCGGGGGCGGAGGAGCGTGTGAGGAGCGGCTGATTGCGGGGCATACGTTGCTGCCGGAGCTGGTGCCTGGGATTGCGGGCTCCATTCCGCCTCCGCCGCGGCCGTTCGCTTTTGCGCAGTACAGCGCGGACGGCAAGGCTGTGATGGCGCGTCGAAATGAATTTACTCCGAAGGTCTGTGGCCAGAGAATTCCAGGAGAACGCGAGGTCGGGCTCGAGGCGAACCAACACATCGAGCGGGTGCGTCGGATACATTCATGCACTGTGTGTAATAACGACGCATCCTGCGAAGGTGTAGACAAGACCTGCTGGAGCGACGGTTCATTTTGCGTTCCGTCGAATGATCAGTACGCGTGTTCCCATGGCCAAGGTGGCCAAAATGGCTGTATCCCGCAACATTACGCTCGATACGCAGCGACGGCACCATGCCCCGATCAATCCTACGAGCGTATGCAGCTGTTAGTGCCGTGTGAGAAATGCATGACAGATTCGGCGTGGAAGCTTCGCGGTGGCGGCGGCGAGAACGAGAGTCCTATCACCGTGACCGCGATGTTCGACCTCGCAACGAACCCAGAGGAAGACGGCAAGAGCGATTGCAAAGTTCCGCTTCCGGGACCGGGGACGCCACCAGCCAACACCGATCCAACGAAGCTTGAGTATGTTGAAGACCAGATGGGACGGAGGCTGGACGGTTGGTACGATTGCGTCACCGGAACCGATGCCACTAAAGATTGCGATACCGAAATTGGAGACGCACCGATATTGGCCCAGCAATAGACAGGATATTTTTGTGTACTGCGGATGGCTGGAAGGCGAAAAATGGCGCGAGGGGCATTGACATGAAACAAGTCATGGGACTCATAGCGGCAGTTGCCTTGTTAGGCATCGCGCCGCCGGTATCTGCCGTCACCGAGTTGACTGGTCCGACCACGATCAGTGCGCACGCTGCAACAGATCCCACTCAGTTCATTCCGCGGCCGGGCGTGGGATACGATGATGACTCGCCTGCACTTGCGACGGACGGGAACGGCGTATGGGTTGCCGTCTGGTCTTCGGACGATGCGGCTGCCGGTGTCGCTGCCGGTGCACACTCGGCGGTTTTCGTCCGGTCCAGCGATGATGGCGTGACCTGGACCGCTCCGCAGGTCGTACGACCGGAGTTCGCCGGTGTAACGGGTGCGGAGGCGGCGCTTTCGACCGATGGTCACGGCCACTGGATCATGGTGTGGAGGTCGGGCTCGTCCACGCTGGTGACGACCCAGTCGGTCGACAACGGAGTCAGTTGGCAGGTACCACAAACACTCGTTCAGCATTATGGCTACTTCAACATGTTCCCGACGATTGCGAATGATCGCTCAGGAACTTGGATCGTCGCATGGGCGTCAGATGACTCGCTTGGCGGGACAATCGGCGAGGACTGGGACATCCTGTACTCGCGCTCGACTGACGACGGTCAGACTTGGTCTGCGCCGGCATACTTAAACACGAACGCACCGGACCCGGCCGATAGTGGTGCGGACGACAGTCCGCGGCTCGCAACTGACGGTGCTGGGACGTGGATCGCGACCTGGGACATCAGCGGTGATACTACTGCGCTAGCGCGCAGTACCGACAATGGCGCGACCTGGCAAGCACCCGTTCACGTGAGTTCCATAGGAGTTGGCGGAGGGATGCACCCGGACATCGCGACGGATCGTGCAGGTCGATGGGTCGTCGCGTGGGTGAACTACCTGGCCAGCGTCTCCACATCTCGCGCAATCTACTACACGCTCTCCTCCGACGGCGGCGCAACGTGGTTGCCCGAACAGATTCTCTACGCACCTCATCCTTCGGGGAGTAAGGGAGAGGATGCATCTCCGCGTCTCATTTCGCTAAGCTCGAACGAGTGGCAGGTAGTGTGGACGTCAACGAATTCCCTTGCCAACTCGATTGGCAACGATTTCGACATCCTGACCTCGTATTCTCGCGATGGCGGCGTTACTTGGTCCTCGCCCGGAGCTTTGGTCGCACGCGCCGCGCGGGACGGGAACGCCTGGGACCGTGATCCGGTAATTGCCAGTAGTCCCACGAGCAAGACGATCGTGCTGTGGGGTTCCAATGACTCTCTGGATGGAACGATCGGCGACGACTGGGACATCCTGATGGCCACGGCCTTGCACCGGTGCGCGGCCGCGCCGCGTGAGGACTGCCTGCTACCTACGCACGCCCGCGCGTCGAACTTGACCATCAAAGACGGCTCTCCCGGCCGCAACAAACTGGCCTGGAACTGGCGCTACGGCGAGGCGACCACGAACGCCGACCTCGGCCATCCCGCCACGACTTCCGGATATGCTGCCTGCTTGTACGACAAGCTCGGCTCCGCCCCGGGCCTGCTCGGGCAGTGGGAAGCCCGAGCAGGCGCAACGTGTAGTGGAGTGCCTTGCTGGACCGAGGGATCCGGTCAGATAAGCTACGCTGCCCCGCGTGGGATCCAGGGTGCGATACGGAAGCTGTCGGTGCGCGCCGGAGAGGACGGAGCCTCCAGGATTCGCCTTTCCGCCAACGGTCCCGTCCTGATTCCGCCGCGACTGCCCCTGTCGGTTGACCCGTCGGTACGGGTGCAACTGGTCAACGACGAAACCGACGTCTGCTGGGACGGAACATTCGCGACGGCGAAGCGCAACCAGGCGACATTATTCAAGGCGACATCGGACTGAGGGGAAAGGGGGCGGCGAGGCCAATCGTGCGAGTGAACCCCGGTTCCCGTGGACGAAGACCAGATCGTCTGTCGAACCGTATTCCACCGGCCAGTGGTAGGAACGGAAGAGAGTAACCGAAATGCTTTCATCGACGTGCACTGAGTCGCCGGGATGTCGCTCTTACTCGTGCCGTTGAAGGCGAGTGCCTGCGCTCGTAGGGCACGATGTACCCCCACAACGTCGAACTGCTGGGCCGCTCGGTATCGATCTGGAACACGGTGTTTCTCGCCGCAGCCTTTGCCGGTTGTTTGACGCTTCGCGCGTCAACGGCAGCGGAGCCGCGCCTTAACTTCTTCGTCGTTCGCTGCCTGGTCAGTCTCTACCTGATCGTGCTTGGCGGACAGCTCTTCGCCTATGCCTTCGATGCCAACACCGCGCTGCGCCCGCCGTACGAGATCGGCTACGCAGCCTACTACCTGAATCCGCTGGCCGGCCCCAAGACGCTCTACGGCGCGATCGTGCTGGCGCCGGTGGCCGTGTGGGTGGCCAAGCTCGGGAGTGGTGTTGGTTTTGCCCGAGCTTTGGACCTGTGGACGCCGGCGCTGTTCACAGTGGTGGCCGGTGCGCGCATCGGATGCTTCCTGCAAGGCTGCTGCTACGGCGTGCGGTCCGACTTGCTCGGGATGTCTTTCCCCGTCGGCTCGCCGGTCTACTATGAACAGCTTCGGGCGGGCCTCATCTCCGCGGGATCGCCCTCCCTTGGCGTGGTGCCCACGCAGGCCATCGAGGCAGTCATGCTGGCCTTGATCGCCGCAGTCTCGCTCAAACTGGTGCGGGATGAAGCGACACGGGGCCGCCCAGTCGCTGAGACTCCGCTCGCAGGCGCTGCCTGGCCGTCGGCGGGCGACGGCGCGGTATTTGGCGCAGCGATTGCCGTCTACTCGGTGTTTCGTTTCGCAATCGAGTTCGTGCGCGGGGATGTCGAGCGCGGAATCTACCACGGGCTCGCCACCTCACAGTGGATTGCCATCCTCGTACTGGCATCATCGTTGGTGGCACTCAGAAGGCGGGTCCGCACATGATTCGCCTACCTCTCTTGTTCCGCCGTCCACGCAACCCTCTCTGGTACCTGATGTTGTGGGTGCCGTACATCGCTCTCTACCAGCTCAGCAACCACTTCCCGCTCGGCGAACCACGCCAATTGCCGATGACCGCGATCGACCGGGCCATACCGTTCGTTCCGGCGCTGCTGCCGCTCTATCTGGCCTACCTGCCGCTCTACTGGTGGACGGGAATCCGTTCCGAAGACGACGAGCGGGCCAACCGGCTCTTGTATGCCTCGTACTTCCAGATGCTGGTGTGTCTGCCTCTGTTCGTGCTGCTACCGGTGCACATGCCGCGCGAGTTGTTCTATGGATCGGCGGCGCTTGGGTGGGCCGATGCGTTTTGGCACTGGTTTGACGGCCCCGGCAACTGCCTGCCGAGCCTGCACGCGGCCAACTGCCTTCTGCTGATGCAGTTCAACCGCACGCGCCCGGCACCCGTGCTGCACGGAGCCCTGGCCGTGGGCATCATCGCCTCGACTCTGTTGGTCAAGCAGCACTATGCCGTCGATTTACTGGCGGGTGCGCTCGTGTACGCGGCGACGGCGCTGTTTCTGCAGCGCAGCGAGATCATCGAATTTCCGGCGGTGCGAGAGACCCTGACGTTCTCCCCTGAAAAGCGTCCGTTCGATGTGCCAGAGCTTCGACCTCCCTGCCCTCACGGCGACTGACTTCGAGCCGCTTTCGAGCGGCGGCTGGGGTTGCACAACTCCTCCGGCCCGAATTCCGGAAGCGGCCGGCCGATCCTCTGAAAGAACTGGCGGAGCCGGTCTGCGGTCCGGCCCATCGGTCGGACGTTGCCCCGCTCCCACTTGGCGATCGTGCTCTCGTCGAGGCCCGCGCCCTTCGCCAACTGCTCTTGGCTGAGACCGGCGGCACGCCGGGAGGCCCGGAGCGCTTCGGCGAACGACCCGGCAGGTCGCTCAGGCTCGTACCCGAGGAACCCGAAGATGGCGGGCAGGAACGGGACCGCGGGCTTGGCCTTGTTCCACTCCCAGTTCCGGACGTTCTCGACCGCGACGCAGAGTCGATCCGCCACCTCCCGTTGCAGCAGCCCGAGATCGAGCCGGCGCTTCCTGAGGTGGTCGCCGAGCGTCCTCAGTTCGGTCGGGTATGCGGAATCCTTGGGTTTTTGGGATGTAAGCATCAGGTGGCAAAAGGGCAATGAACCCCTGTCCGTGCGGATACCACGGCACCGGTATGCGCGAGTGCCGCTGCAGCGACGGCGTGGTCGCGCGCTACCAGGGACGCCTGAGCGGTCCGCTGCTCGATCGCATCGACCTGCACGTGGAGGTGCCGTGCATCAACGTCGAGGAATTGCGCGCGACCAGGCAAGAAGAAAGATCGGCGACGGTGCGCCAGCGCATCGCGAGCGCGCGCGAACACCGGCTGCGCTTCGGCCCGCTGCCGTTGTCGCGCGGTGCCGCCGACACGCTGGCACTCGCGGCGCGCAAGTTCGCGATGTCGACGCGCGCGATCGAACGCTCCACCGCAGTCGCGCGCACGGTCGCGCATCTGGCCGCAGACACCGAGGTGTCGGCAGCGCACCTGGCGGAGGCGTTGCAGTTCCGCTCGACGCGCGAACGCGAGCACGCGTGCGCGTCACCTCTGGCTGCCTCGAGCGGTCGCCACGGCGAGCACGACGCGCGCGACAACGCTGGCCGGACCCGATCGGCCTGACATCGCTCGGAAACGCTGCGGCACCGTGTGCCGTCGCGACTGTCGTTGTTGCGGACTAGTGGATAGCTAGATATGCGCGAGAATCGGACCTCCAAATGGTCCGGATTGGAGGTGCCCATGAAGGTGTCCGTGACTGAAGCCAAAGGGCATTTGACCGATCTGGGCGACGGGCCGAGGCAGGGGACGAGATCGTCCTGACTCGCCATGGTCATGCGGCGGTACGGCTGGTGCCCGTCAGGGCGACACCGGACAGGAAGTATCGCCGCGCGCTGCTGGAGGCAGTGCGTGCGTCCGCTGCCGCCAAGGCGGCAGCCGGACCCAGCGCGGAACGTAGCCAGGACTTCCTATATGGCGAGGACGGGTTGCCCAGATGATCGCGGTCAATACATCGGCGCTGATGGCGATGACGAAGGTGAAAACGCGTCGGAGGGCGGTTGGCGTGCCTGGTGTTCCGTTCCCTTTCGCTGAGAATCCGCACCGCGCGGACGAGGACAAGCGACGCCCGGTATGCCATGCCGAACGGGCCTGGGGGAAACGGCGGCCTCACGGTCTCACGCGCTCGCCGCTGCGATCGCAGCCGTGCTCGCCGGGTGCGAAGACCATTTCGTTTCCATACTCTTCGTCAAGGTGGTTGAAGCCGCACGGCCAAGGGCGTACGGCGTTCCCTGCTGGGATGTCGGCGATCGCCGCACGCAGCATCTAACTCCGCCGCCGCTTCGGGAGAACATAGTATGTCGGGAAAACTCGCGGGAAAGACCGCATTGGTGACGGGGTCGGGGCAGAACATCGGCAGGGCCGTTGCGAGGTTGTTCGCCGCCGAGGGGGCGCGCGTGGTGGTCAACGGCTCCAAGAGCCGCGACAAAGTCGAAGCCGTGGTGCGCGAGATCACTGACGCCGGCGGTAGCGCCCACGCCATTCTCGCCGACGTCTCCGACCCCGCCGCATGGGAGGCGATGATCGGCGA
Organism: uncultured bacterium; assembly: GCA_903893315.1. Lineage (GTDB taxonomy): Bacteria > Desulfobacterota > Binatia > UBA1149 > CAITLU01 > CAITLU01. Next base: position 4,791 of record CAITLU010000005.1, on the reverse strand, counting down.
AACCGAGCGCGTCTTCGGGCCCGTGGACATCCTGGTGAACAACGTCGGCGTGCGTCGGCGCATGCCGTTCGAAGAGATCACGCCCAAGATGTGGCGCGAGGTGATCGAGACGAACCTCAGCTCCGCCTTCTACGGTGCACGCCTGGTTCTACCCGGCATGCGCGGACGTCGCTGGGGAAGGATCGTCAACGTGTCCGGCTACGACGGGTTCTTCGGCCAATTCCACGAGCGCGCGGCCAACGTCACCGCCAAAGCGGGAATGCACGGCCTCACCAAAGCAATCGCGCGCGAGTACGGCATGTACGAGGTCACGGCGAATACCATCGCGGTCGGCGCGATTCAGACCGAACGAGATCCCTCTCAGTACGCGCACGTCGACGTCGAGCAGGTGTGGAAGAACCTGGCGATCAAGCATGCCGGCGAGGTTGACGACATCGCCGAGGCGGCGCTCTACCTGGCGGGCGAAAGCGGAAGGTTCGTCACCGGTACGGTGCTGCACGTCAACGGCGGCGAGTACATGGCTTGAAGGGGCGAGGCGGGGCTCCGCGGGTTCACGGTCGGAGCCGGCAAGTCGCGCGAAGAATGCTCGTGCCGCGCTTCCCGTACGAAATCGTGTACCTCGTCTCTCCGCGCGAAATCTTCGTCGTCGCGGTGCGCACTCCAAGAGACGGCCCGGCTACTGGAAGGACAGAACCTAGACTTCACGGCAGCCGACGTGCTGGCCGAACTGGACCAGATCGCCAAGGACGACGTCGACTGGAGGGCGGGCCGCATCCTCTCGGGTCTCTACGACCCCGGACGCGAGCCCTACGAACTGAGCGCCAAGGTCTACGCGCGTTTCCTCACGCAGAACGCGCCGTACATCAACATGCACCCGAGCGCCGGCCGCATGGAGCGCGAAGCAGTGCGCTCGCTGGCCGACCTGCTGCGGCGACGAGGGCGTGGTCGGCAACATGACCAGCGGCGGCACAGGGAGCACCCTGCTCGCGGTAAAGACGGCTCGCGAGAGGATGAGGAATTCAAGCGGCCACTACGCTGTATCAACCTGCGTCTGACATGGGGAGTTTGGTCAACCGGGCCGGCCTGAGGCAGGCCCCGACCCCTTCGGCCTCATCGCCTCGCTCCGCGCGGCCGGCGCTTTCCTACTCGGTCGTCGCGGCGGCGCGCATCACGGCTCGCAAAGCGCCGGACATGCGGCACTTCAAGGGAAGATGCCGAGTATCGCCGTCGCACGAACGGGCAGCAATGTGCTGCTCAACCCTATCGAGGTTCGAGCAGCGATCACCGCGAGAATTCAGCTGCCCCCCCACAGCGATCCCCGCATGCTTGAAACCGCGGCAGATCCTCCGCGCAAGCCGACAGACTTCGGAACAATTCTCGACGCAACTGCGCAGCTCTCATGGCGGTGCGCTGGATCCCGTTCTTCGTTGCCGCGTGCACGCGCGGCAACACCGTGCCTGCCACCGACGCGACAGACAATGATGGTCGCGGCCGAGAACAAGACAACGTCATCGTTAGCGTTTCCGCTTGTTGAGTCTCGACACATCAGCGCTTCCATACACCGCAAGCGGGAACAGCGCTCGTGGACGTGCTGACTCAAACGAGGAGAACTCACGCGCCTCGCTCGGGGAGTTTCCCCGTCCTGTCACTGCCGCGCATTGTTTCTCGGCTTCCGCCAACTCTCACGTGTGCCCTTGACAGCTACGCTCATGGCGAGAGCAGGGTATTCGGGCCCAGCTACGACGAACAGCACAACACTGACTGACAAAGGAGTAACCGATGAAAAGATTTCTATTTGCTCTCGCTGCCAGCGTGCTCGGCGGTGCGCTCTACAGCCCGGCCGTCCAAGCACAAAGCGGCGCGCTCGATCATCTGATCTGTTACAAGATGCTGGACAAGTTGCTGCCGAAGGCTACGGCCGACTTGCTGGCCAACCTGCAGCCCGAGTTCACGCAGAAGGGGTGCGTGATCGGCAAGCCCGTACAGTTCTGCGTGCCGGCCACCAAAACCAACGTGAATCCTTCTCCGGCTAATCCGAATATCGTCGGCCAGCCGCTCAGTGATGACTACATCTGCTATCAGGCCAAGTGCCCGAACCGGATTCCGCCTCCATCCAAGCTGGTGATCGATCAATTCGGGAAGCGGCAACAGCAAAGATACATCCCGACCACAATCTGTGTCCCAGCCAAGAAGACGGCGCTCGAGTGCGGATTGCTCGGCACTTCCAACATGTGCGGCGGAACATGCCAGGATCCGACAATGACATGCGGCGCCGACGCCACCGGTCAGTGCGCGTGCACACCGAAGAACACCTGCGACGGCAGACCGGACAAGGCCGGCACCTGCGGCGGCACTTGCCCCACCAATTCCAAGCAGCGGTGTCTGCCCAGTACCACCACGGCGAACAATTCACCCGTCTGTCTGTGCAAGGATCCGCCGCCACCAGCATGCGGAATCAACGCGGCGAACGGCGTGTGTGGCGGAACCTGTCCGAATCCTTCGGACAAGTGCGCGATGGATTCGGTCGGTCAATGTACCTGTCAGTTCCTGCCGGCGCCGTGCGGAATGGACCCGGCCACCAAGACCTGTGGTGGTGCGTGCCCAGGCGCGGACCAGCAGTGCACCGTCGATGGAAGGACCGGCACCTGCATCTGTGATCCGCCGGTCGGTTGCGGACAAGACCCGCTGACCGGAACCTGCTCCGGAGCGTGTCCGATTGCGGGTGATACGTGTCTGTTCCTGGCCGGTGCCAACTGCACGTGCCAGCATCAGCCGTGCGGGAGCGACGCAGCGGGTGTCTGTGGCGGTGCCTGTCCGCTGCCCGGCCAGCAGTGCGGCACCGACACCACCGGGGCATGCAACTGCTCGCCGCCGCCGTGCGGCGGCAGCGTCAACGCCTGCAGCGGTGCGTGCCCGGCTCTCACCTCGTGCGGAATAGTGGCTGCTACTCCGCTCGATTATTGCGGCTGCCAATAGCCTAAAAAGCGTTCGGCGAAATCGGAGCGGGGGCCCTTCACACGAAGGGTCCTCGCCCGCCTTTCACGCACACACAGACGGCAAGACCGCATTCTTCGCAGTCGCTGCCACGAGTGCGAAGAATGCGGTCGAAGGGTGTCGAAGATAAGGAATTGAAGCGGCCATTGCGCTGTATCAACCTGCGTCTGATTAAGGGGCGTCTTGTCAACCAGGCCAGCCTGAGGCAAGCCCCCGACCATTCGGCCTCAACGCTTCGCGCAGCGCCCCCGGTATAGCGCTCCCCTCAAAACCCGAGCCACTGATACGACACGGCATCGAGGAATGCCGAGGAGTTCGCGATGTCGACGCGCACCATCGAACGCTCAACTGCAGTTGCACGAACGGTTGCGCATCCGGACGCAGACACAGAGGTGTCGGCGGCGCACCTGGCGGAGGCGTTGCAGTTCCGCTCGACGCGCGAGCGCGAGCACGCGTGCTCCTTCCATCCGGCTGCCGCGAGCGATCGCAACAGCGAACGCGACGCACGCGACCGCGCCGGACAAAGCCGAGCGGTTTAACACCGCTCAATCCAGGCGCAGGGTTTGCCTGGCCGCGCCCGGGGCTCTATCCGCTCGGGCTCAGTGTCGGCATCAACGACAAGACCGAGAACTTCGCCTGCCGCACATCGCCGCCGGAGCGCTCCGCCCGGTGATCGACTCGGCCTATCCGCTCGCACAGGTCACCGAAGCGCACCGGCGCTTGGAGACAAACATGAACTTCGGCAAGATCGTGATCGTGGTGTAAGGAGGCTGGCGGCGGGCTTTGTTCTACAGTGACGACCGCCGCGGATCATTCCATCGCTGACGTTGCGATGACCGGCACTCGCGGGCCACGCTCATGTCGCGACCAGGAGGTCCGCAGCATGCGTCGTTGCGCAACCCCGACAGAAAACCCGACCATCTCCCCTTCGACTCGCTCGTGCCGATCCTGCGTCACGAGTCACGCGGACTTGCCGCCGTACACGGATAGGGGTAAAGCCCTCCAGTGAAACGGCGGGAGCTTGAGAGGCTCCTGCGGGGCCTCGGCTGGGGATTCCAGGGCCACGGCGCCCGTCACGACGTGTGGACCGATGGCGTCAGGGAAGAAGCCATCCCGCGCCATGCGGAAGTGAATGAGAAATTGGCTCGCGCCATCCTCGCGCGAGCACCGAAGGAGAATTGACCATGCGCTTCCAGGGCAGCCTGAGCCGTGACGGGAACTGGTGGTTGGTTGAAGTGCCGATCTTCGACGCGCTCACCCAGGGCCACACCCGCAAAGAGGCCTTCGCGATGATCGCCGACTGGTTCGTCTCGATGATCGATCGGAAGGAGTTCGAGGTCACGATCCACAAGACCGCGGGCGACACCTTCGAAATCGGTTCGAACGACGTACGGGCGATGGTCAGCCTGATGCTGCGCAGACAACGGCAGAAGAGCGGGTTGACGCTTGCTCAGGTCGCCGAGCGCCTTCATGCCAAATCGCACAACGCCTACGCACGCTACGAGCAGGGCCTGACGGTACCAACGGTCGAGAAACTCGACGAACTGCTGCGCGCGATCGCGCCGGATCGCGACGTCGTGGTGCGGCAGAGCGACGCGGCGTGACTCGTCCCGTACATCGCTGAAGTGATCCGGCGGAAGCGAGAGCCGGGGGAGGATAAGGAATTCAAGCGGTCGTTGCACCGTATCGCCCTGCGTCTGATAAGGGGCGTTTTGTCAACCAGGCCGGTCTGAGGCAAGTCCCCGACCCCTTCGGCCTCATCGCCTCGCGCTCGCCTCGCGCCGCGCCCCCGGCCGT
>CAITLU010000004.1 GCA_903893315.1 uncultured bacterium | reverse complement strand
CGTCGGCGATGAGGTAGAAAGCCGAACGGCCGGTGGAAACGCAGGCGCGACATCGGCCCCAACCGCCAAGCCAGACCCGATGTCGCGCCCCGCAACCCCAACAGCGGCGACGTTGCCTGCATAGTATTTCACGAAGCGCACTTCGCCGTCGACTTTCCATTGGCCCTGATTGCCAATGGAACTCCCCGGAAGACGCTACCTGTGCGCCGGCTGCCGCATCCCTGTGCTGATCTGCAGCTATTGTGATCGCGGCAACCGCTATTGCAGCGGGGGATGCGCACCGCAGGCACGCCAGGTGTTGTTACGGGCCGCTGGCTGTCGCTATCAGGACACGCATCGAGGCCGCCATGCCCACGCCGAACGTCAGCGTCAATACCGGGCTCGGCAACAGAAAGTGACGCATCAGGGTTCCCCACCACCGCTCCTGCCTGTTCAACTGGCGATCGAATCGACAGCGACGAAATCCCTGCCGCCGCCCTGGCAATGTCACCACTGCCGTCGGGCGCTTTCGGAATTCGTGCGTCAAGACTTTCTGCGCTCTTCGGTTCGCCGATCCCAAACCAACAGGAGTTATTTACGTGAGCCTTACCCCCGAAATTGAAGCGCAAATCCTGCGTTACTACCATGCTGAACGCTGGCGCGTCGGCACCATTGCCACCCAACTTTCCCTGCACCGCGACACTGTCGCCCGAGTACTGGCTCAGGCTGGACTGCCGTTGATCGGCCCGGTGCGTCGTCCCTCGGCCATTGATGTCTATTTGCCCTTTATCCGGGAGACTCTGGATCAATTTCCGACCCTCACGGCCAGCCGCCTGTATGGCATGGTGCAAAGCCGTGGGTACCCTGGCCGGCCCGATCACTTCCGGCATCTGATCGCCCGCCACCGGCCACGTCGTCGGACAGAAGCCTATCTGCGTCTGCGTACCCTGCAGGGAGAGCAGTGCCAGATCGACTGGGGCCATTTCGGCCACCTCGAGATCGGCCATGCCCGCCGACCCTTGATGGGCTTCGTCACGGTCCTGTCCTGGTCGCGGCAGATCTTCCTGCGCTTTTATCTGGATGCTCGCATGGAGAACTTCTTACGCGGCCATGTCGCCGCCTTTGAAGCGTGGGGCGGCGTTCCCCGTATCGCTCTTTACGACAATCTCAAGAGCGCGGTGCTAGAACGGCAGGGCCATGCCATTCGTTTCAACCCGACGCTGCTGGCGCTGGCCGGACATTACCGCTTCGAGCCACGCCCGGTGGCCGTCGCGCGAGGAAATGAGAAAGGGAGAGTGGAGCGGGCCATCCGTTACATCCGCGATGCTTTCTTCGCCGGCCGCAGCTTCACTGACCTTGATGACCTGAATGCACAAGCCGATGCCTGGACGAGTGGGCCCGCCAGCGAGCGTCGCTGCCCGGAGGATGAGAAGCTGACTGTGAAAGCGGCCTTTGACCAGGAGAAGGAACGTTTGCTTCCGCTTCCGCCCAACGCCTTTGCCACCGACGAGGTGAAAGCGGTATCGGTCGCGAAGACCCCGTATGTGCGCTTCGATTTGAACGACTACTCGTTACCCCACGCCTATGTCCAGCGCACGCTGACCGTGGTCGCCGATCCGCGTCAGGTTCGCGTCCTCGACGGAGCGGCGGTGATCGCAACTCATCCGCGCTCGTATGACCGTGCGCAGCAGATTGAAATCCAGGCTCATATCGATACCTTGGTCGAGCACAAGCACAAGGCCAGCGCACATCGCACCACCGATCGTCTGGTGCAAGCGATCCCGCAGAGCCGGGAGTTGTTGCGCCAGGCCGCAGAACGGGGCGAACCGCTGGGTCGCATCACGCGCACGCTGCTGGATCTGCTTGATCGTTATGGCGTCGCCGAATTGGAGATCGCGATTCGCGACGCGCTCACCCGCAAGGTCCCCCATCCGAACGCGGTGCGTCTGGCACTGGAGCGCCGGCGTCTGGCGCAGGATGCACTCCCACCCATTGGCGTGAGCCTGCCCGATCACGTCAAGCGGCGCGACGTCACGGTTCGGCCTCATCCGCTGGCGGGTTACGATCATCTGACGGAGGTCCATGATGACGACGAGTGATTCCCGTCGCCAGCGGGCCATGGCCTTGCAACTGCATGGCGTGCTGGCGCATTGGGCAGAATGTACCGATCAACCTTGGTTGGAGTCCTTGCTGGCTTGGGAGGAGTCCGAGCGATCCCGTCGTTCCCTGGAGCGCCGCTTGCGCTGCGCGCACATCGGTCGCTTCAAATCCTTGGCGGACTTCGATTGGGCCTGGCCCGAGCAGTGTGATCAGGCCGCCATCGCGGAGTTGATGACCCTGGACTTCCTGCAGTCGGCCACCAATGCCATCCTGGTCGGACCCTCCGGCCTGGGCAAGACGACCATCGCCCAGAACATCGCGCATCAGGCGACGTTGCAGGGACATACGGTGCTCTTCACGACCGCCGGCCAGCTGCTCGGCGAGTTGGCCTCCCTCGACAGTGACTCGGCTTTGCGCTATCGATTGCGCCGCTATTCCGCACCGTCTCTCCTCGTGGTCGACGAGGTCGGCTACCTGTCCTATTCGAATCGCCATGCCGATCTGCTCTTCGAACTGATCAGCCGGCGACATGAGAAGAAGAGCACGTTGATTACCACCAACAAGTCGTTCGGAGAATGGTCGGAGGTGTTCCCCAACGCGGCTTGCGTGGTCGCCCTCATCGACCGCCTGGTGCATCACGCCGAGATCATTCCGATCAAGGGTGAGTCCTATCGCCACAAGGAGGCTCAGGAACATGCCGAGGCCAAAGCCAAAAAGCGCAAGGTGGTGCGGAGCAAGTCATGAAACTCTACCATCCACCTTCCGGCATCCAGCTGGGCCTTGATCTGCTGATCGATCAAAACTGGTCGCCTGATCAGGCTATGGCTGTGATCGAGCTGATCGAGGATCTGCGCGATCGTATCTGGTCACACTACGAGATCGTCTTGCAGCAGAAGTTTCGCGACGAGCGCATCATTGAATACGCCGTCGACATCTCAGATCCGCCGTTCTGATCACCAGCGATCTTCTCTCCTACAGGGGCCTGCCGGCCCCTGTTTCGTCTACTCGTCACCACTTCGCTCACAAATAATTCCGCCGCCAACAAGCGACGCCGTCTATGCGCGCTGTGTGGCAGCCGCTAACAGATGTACTACCTGCCTCGGGCCGT
>CAITLU010000003.1 GCA_903893315.1 uncultured bacterium | reverse complement strand
ATCTGCCGCCTCGCGTGGCCCGGAATCCTCGCGTTGTTTGCCTGGGCTCAAGCGTTGACAAGCTGGCAAAGTGATTTCGTGGCTGGCGTTCTTGTTACCGTCGCAGTTCTCTGGGCGTTTGTGGCGCTTATCACCCACCCACAGGCGGTCGCGATGTATCCAGACCTCGTAGACCTGGCGAGTCTCGCTTCTCCGGTCTTCGAGCCGCTCGGCTTTGTTCATACGGGAACCATCGGGCTGGCCGCCAAGCTTGAGGAACTGCAAGCGTATGGGATGAAGCTCCGCGATCACATTCGCCTGCATGAGATCTCCAAGCCCGACCGGTCGAATGCGATAGCCGCTTGGAATCAACGGGTGAATTCCGTGCTTGCCGATATCGCTCCTCACCTGTTGGCGGCATTTCACACGTCTTCCGCGGCGGTGCGTGAAGGGATTCAGGCTGGATACCAAGCGCAGCAAATTGTCATCGTGAACGGGCAATTTGTGGCGACTACTCGACAAGCCGTCCTTGGAACGGTCCGCGGAGCCGGGCGCGGGGGACTGGGCGACGGCTTTTCCCGGTCGCGACCCGACTACCGACGGGGCGACGACGCTTCCACTCGATCCGCGGCAACGCCCGCGACGTTGTCGGCCAGCAGCAGCGGGCCTGAGGTCGCTGCCAGCGGACTGGCGCGACGTCAGGCTGCCACGCCCTGCACGACGTTCCGCGGAAGATCGTGGCACCGTTCACACCACGCCGCCTGGTTCACCTTCAGTCGCCTCGCCCGCGCCACTCGCCTACCCGCTTCCAGCTTCGCCGGAATCTCCGCTCCCCGGCCGAAGTAGATCTCATCAGGCGTCTGCCCGGAAAACGCCGCGTGAGGAATCGTCGCGTTGTATTCGGCAACGTAGAACTCGACGTGCCGGCGAACCGCTGCGGTGGTGTCGAGTCGATGCAGGAAAAGCCACTGGTGCTTCAGCTTACTCCACCAGCTTTCTATCATCGAGTTCGAGAACCGAATGTCAACGAGAGCGCGGACGCGACTCAGTAGTCCACCGCCGACGAGAGCGTCGACCTCACCGTTGAAATTCTCGACGCCGCCGTCGGCCATCACTGTCGGCGGATCATCCCCGCTCACGGCGTTGCCGACCGCTTTTTTCAGGACGGCCACCGCGTTGGCGATCTCGAACCTCTCGGCGACGCGCCAAGCGAGGATCCGGCGGCTGAAGTTGTCGATGACTGCATGGAGCCAGACCTTTCGTCCGTCAACCAAGCGCACTGCGGAGGTGTCTATATGCCATATCTCGTCTGGTGCCTTGGCCCGCACACCGACCGTCGGGCTCGCGGGGTGCTGCCGACTGCGCGGTCGTCTCCACTCTCGGTCGCGCACGAGCCTGTACCAGGTCGATGACGACGCGAACACCTTGCCCATCCGCTGAGCCAGAACTGCGAGTCGCCCTGTTGGAACATGGCGATAACCTTCCGACGTAACCATCGCATGAATGGCCCGGATCTCTTCCGGCGTGAGTTGGGTGGGCGTGGACCGCGGGCACGTTGCACGATCGGCCAAGTCGCATCCCTGCTCCGCTCGAACCCACGCGGTGTAACGCGACGACGAGATCCCGAGCATCTTGAGCACGGCGCTCGTCGGAAGGACCTTCCTTGCCCGACCAGCGGCGCGCAGTAGCCTGGCTCGCGTCGTTCGGTCGCTAAAGTCGATTCGGGGCATCCTTCGGTCAGACACACGCAGTACCGCGACCAGGAGACCCAGGACGGCTGACAAGGTTCGGACACGACAGCGTAGCTTCACGACTTCGGCGCGTAGGTCGGACTCCGACATGTCCAGCACGGCCGCGGTGATCACGGGGTGCAGGTCCCGGCGCAGCCAGCCGGCCGCGGTCGATCGAGGAACGCCCGCTGCTGTGGCAATGCCGATATCGCCCGTCTGGCGGACCAGATCACGGAGCCTATGGTCGTAGACCTGTTGACGGACTTCCCGCTGAGCCATCCCCGTCATCTGCACCGCGGCAAGTCCGGTCGCAACCCTACCCCACCGACGAGTGCCCGGACACATCCGGCCCGTGTGCGTCGGCGCTCAAGCTTGGGGGCATCCTGCTCCAGGTTGACAAGCCATGCTTGTCACCGGTACGATGCCCCGTGATCCAGAGCTTCCGGCACAAGGGCCTCAAGCGACTCTTCGAGAAAGGAGAGTCCAAAGGCGTTGCGCCCGAGCACCTGGAGAAGGTCGAGAACATTCTAGCCGTTCTGGACCGCGCTCGCCGGCCCGAAGACATGAACCTGCCCGGGTTCGGACTCCACCGCCTCACGGGCGATCTCAAGGGATTCTGGAGCGTGACCGTGCGGGCGAACTGGCGCGTCATTTTCCGCTTCAGCGATGGTGACGCCCATGACGTGGACATGGTCGACTACCATTAGGAGAAAGACGATGCCGATGAAGAACCCGCCCCACCCCGGAAGGATTGTCCGACAGGAATGCATCGATCCGCTGGGGCTCACCATCACCGAAGCCGCCGAGCGTCTTGGCGTAACCCGCCAGGCCCTCAACAACATCGTGAACGAGAAAGCGGGAATCTCGCCGGAGATGTCCATTCGCCTCTCCAAGGCGTTCGGCAGCAGCGCCGAGGTCTGGCTCGGTCTGCAGATGCACTACGACCTTGCCCAAGCGGAGAAGACCGCCCACCGCATCAAGGTTCTCAAGATCAAGGCGCCAATCGGTGGCGGCGAGAGAGCGACAGCTGCACACCGGTGATGGTTCAGCCGAAGAATGGGGGCCCATTATTCGGTCGCGAACGGCCTCGTCTCGCAACACTCTGAATCCGAAGGCTTTCTCAGACCCTCGCGAGTTTGGATTCTCTGTTTTTCTCAGAAAAACCATTCGCCGTGTGGTGCCATTATTGAGCCGAACCCTACACAGCCTCCCGGAAGTAGAAATTCAGCACACCGCCGAGCCTTTCGCGGCATGCAACTCGGCCGACATCCGGCGGCTGACCTCGTGACCTCTCGATCAGCCGGTTCTCGAGTCCCTGGTGGTTCCGTTCTAGATGATAGTGCGCAGCGTACTCTGAGACGACCAGGCGAAGGTGTCGCTCGCCGAGCGGGATGATCTTCGACAGGCACTCCGATTTGATCGATCCGACGAACCTCTCCACGTAAGCGTTCAGGTTCGGACTGCGAGCAGGCAGCTTGACGGTCTCGACCCCGCCGGCGCGCAGGATGCCACTGAAGTCCGCGGTGAAGAGCGAATCGCGGTCGTGGATCAGATACCGAGCGCTGCGAAGGAATCCCTCGCCAGCATCGGTGAGGTTCCGGGCGATCTGCTTCATCCAGTCGCCGTCGGGCTGCCGCACGATACCGGCGATCTCAACCGTCCGGGTCTTCAAGTCGATGACGAACAGGACAAGGTAGCGCACCAGCCCTCTCGGAGTCAGCACCTCGACGCTGAAGAAGTCTGTCGCAGCGATTGCGCCCCAGTGAGATTTGAGGAACGTCGCCCACGAGGGTTTCTTCCCGCGCTCGGGAGCGGGCTCGAGTCCATTGTCCAGAAGAATCCGTTTGATCGTGTTGCGGCCGATCTCGTGGGCCAGGTTGTAGAGCGCCCCGCGGATTCGGGTATAGCCCCATCCCGGAGTCGCCTGCCCCTTGTCACGATGAGCCGTTCGATCTCGGCGCCGGACTTCGGACGGCCGACTCCGCGGCCCCGACTGCCGT
>CAITLU010000002.1 GCA_903893315.1 uncultured bacterium | reverse complement strand
GCACCCGTTCATAAAAGCGGCTACGTACCCGAACTGCATCGTGCTGCCCAGCGTTCCTCCACCCATCAGGGCCAAGGAGCGAGGACCGTGAGCGTCCAGGATCGCTTTCAACTTCTCGGCAATCTCGTCCAGAGCCTGGTCCCAGGAAATCCGTTCGAAGGCGTCGCCGACCTCCTTCATGGGGTACAGGAGCCGGTCCGCGTGGTGCTGATAATGCGCGACGGCTGTGCCTTTGCGACAGATGTAGCCCTGACTGCGCGGGTGGTCCTTGTCCGAGCGGACCTTGACGATTTGGTTGTCCTCCACTTGCACTTCGAGCCCACAGAGGTTTCCGCACAGGACGCACCGGGTCTTCTTCTTATCTGCCATGTCTCCCTCCTACGACTGCTTCAATGCCGGGCCCATGCGCGCGTGTACCGTGCGTCTTGGCGCGGCCTGCTTCGTCGCCGGAGCGTGCCACCGACGCGACGAGCGAATGCCTACCAAATCCGGTTGCGTTACGCAACTAGATTTCCTTGCCGTCATTTCTCTGATACGGTGCAGCCCATGGGAAGGAAGCGCTTCGGGGACATCAATTGCGGGGTCGGCCAGGCGTTGGAGGCGGTGGGCGACTGGTGGTCACTGATGATCGTGCGCGACGCCGTTTTCGGCATCCGCCGCTTCAGTGACTTCGCACAGAGCCTCGGCGTTGCGAAGAACATCCTGACGACTCGGCTCGATCACCTGGTCGCGCACGGCATCTTCGAGAAGGTGGACGTAGGAAGCATGGGGACCCGTTTCGAGTACCAGCTGACGGATAAGGGCGAGGCCCTGCTGCCGGTGCTGATCGCACTGCGCGAATGGTCCGACGAGTGGGTGTTCGGGCGCGGGCATGAGCCGATCATCATCCGGGACCAGCACACCGGCAGGCGAGTGCCGAAGATGCGCGTGCTTGCGAGCGATGGTCGTCCACTGTCACCACGCGACCTTCGCGTGGTTCCGGGGCCCGGCGCGTCGGAGGATACGATCCAAAGGCTTCGGAAGAATTCGTAGTTGTCCCTCGCGAGCACTCAGGCTCACGCGCTGTGGCACGGCGGAATGCGGCGATCAGGGTACCAGTTGCCGGCGAGTCGATGACGACAGAAGCAACTTGGTAGCACCAGATCAGATGATGGCGTAGTGGGTTCCAGTGTCTCCGTTGTCGTCGATCTCCGCGGTCGTCGCCGCAACGGGCGGAGGTCGACGCACGGCACAGCAGATCGCCAACGTGAACGGGCAAAATCCACCGAATTCTCGGCAGGCCGTCCGCAGAGCGGACTCGGGAGGTCGGTGCGGGGGCTGGCGGCGAAGCTCGACGCGCTATCGACAGACATCCTTGCGATGGCCCACCTTGACCACGACCACAGTCAGGACGTCATCCTCAATTGAGTAAACGATGCGGTACCGCCCCTGGCGCGCGCGATAACGATCGCCGATCCCCGCCAGCTTCTCGCACCCCACCGCGCGCGGGTTCTCCGAAAGGGTTTCGATGCGTGCCACGATCGCCTGGCGTTCCTTCTTCGTGGAGATCGCCTCGATCTCTTTCGCGGCGGAACGCAGGATCCGTACGCTATATCGCCCCACGCGCCCTCAGCGCCATCACGAAGTCCTCGAAGCCGACGGAGGGTTCGCCCTTTCGCGTCTTGAAGGCCTCGAGATCCTCCGCATCCTCGACCAGGCTGAGCTTTACCGCTTCGTTGACCATCTCGGAGAGCGAACGGTCCGTCGCGGCGGCTTTCAGCCGCAGCGCACGATGGATGTCCTCCTCAAAGTAGACAGTCGCCCTCTTTGAACCTTGGCCCATGGCACTCCCTTCCCCCCCCCGAGCGTCTTGACGTCAAGACGTCGACGTGGAGTTTCCACCGGTTGGTTGGCCACGGCCGAGGCCTGGACTGGACTTGCCACGGCCCGGCCCTTGACGTACGCAAAGTCGTACGTTCCGGAGGCACTAGAAATGACAAGCGTAACCGCAAGCGAAGCCCGAAAGCGCCTCTACTCCCTGCTCGATGAGCTGGCGGAGTCCCACGACCCGGTGCAGATCGCCGGCAAGCGCAACTCAGCGGTCCTGGTCTCCGCCGACGACTGGCGTGCAATTCAGGAAACGCTCTACCTGGTCGCGATCCCCGGAATGAAGGAATCGATCCTGAAGGGAATCAAGACACCCGTTGAGAAGTGCGACGAGAAGCTCAACTGGTGAACTGGCGCCTGGTCTACACCAGCCACGCCAAACGCGACGCCAAGAAACTCGCGCGCTCCGGCCTTCGTCCGCAGGCCGAGAAGATACTGGCCATTCTCGCCGCTGACCCTTACCAGAGTCCGCCTCCGTTTGAGCGGCTCGTCGGAGAGCTTTCCGGGGCCTGCTCCCGCCGGATCAACATCCAGCATCGCGTCGTCTACCAGGTTCTCGACGACGAACGCACGGTCAAGGTGCTGCGGCTGTGGACCCACTACGAGTGACGGGCGGGGCCAGCCGAAATCCGACACCACCCGCCTTCGGATTCGCCACTAGACCGTCTGCGCTGCTTCTATTTTGTCCCGAAGTCTGGTTGGAATTTCTCCGGAACCGCTTTCCGAGCCGCCCGGAATCATGATCAATTTTCTCTGCAGCCCCCGGCTTTCGGTGACAAAATCCCCGGGGCTCTTGGTGACAAAACTCCCCGCTGCATCGCGCCAAGAGTCGGCCGACCGGCGGGCCGCGGCGCCCGCAACTGCATTCCCGTGCATTCCCTGATCCGGCCGAAAAATTCCCTGTCCGGATCGGTAGGGAATTTCACCCACTAGCCGCACAGAATCCGGAAGTTGCGGCAGCAAAAACTCCCCGGTAGCCAACCAGTCGCGCAAAACCCCCGTAGATTCACGCAGCATCAGGGAGTTGGCCTGCGGTTCGCGGAGGAAGGGATCTCGCGACACTCGGCACACCGCCACTTGACGGACCAAATAACGGAGTCGGTGGTCGTAAACCTGCTGACGGGCTTCTCGCTGGGGCCACTCCCGTCATCCGCACCGTGGACAGCCCTTCGCAACCCGCCGATCCGAGCGCGCTTTTCCGCATCAACAGCCGACCGGCACAGGTGGCCGTCGGTGACGAGTACTCGCCACATCTTGCCTGTTCACGTTGGCGATCTGCTGCGCAAGTCCTCGAAGCTGCAACGCGAGTGCCGCGTGCCGCTCGCCGACGCACTCCGGTGACGTCAGCGCGGCCTCGGCCTCAAGGTCGCGCCGCAGAAGCGCGAAGTAGATCGCGAAGAGATTCTGGGACAGCAGGCGCGTCGGAACATCCGAGGCAATCTCTCCCCGCGCTTTGGCCATCTCGATCCGTTCGTCCGAGCGAGTGAACAGTCCTTCCATGAAAGCGTCGACCTCGGTGCGGTTCGGATCGCGGACGTGAGCGAGTTCCTTCGTGTAGATTCTGGCGAGAGCCCTGTCTTGCTCGTGGAACGCGGCCAGAGCGTCATACAGGCTGCAGATTTCGTCGAGTAGCGTCGCCCCGGCCGCCATCGAGGCGAACGCTTCGTCGCGAACCCTGATCATGTCCTCCTGGAACACCAGGACGAGCAATTCCTCCTTCGATCGCACGTAGAGGAACAAGGTGCCTGCGCCGATGTCTGCACGCTGCGCGATCTCGGACGTGGTGGCGGCCGCAAAGCCTTTCGACGAGAAAAGCTCGCGCGCCGCCGTCACCAGGCGAGCTCGCTTCTCAATCTTTGCGCGTTCGCGGCGGCCCGGCATCGCAGCCTGCTCGTCGATCGCTTCTTTCGTCAGCGGCGACGGGCTCGATCTCTTCGCCATCGTCGTTTCTCCTTGTCAGCCGAGTGCGGCCTGCAGAGTGGGATGCTTGTCCCACGGCTCCTTTATCTGGGCGAGTTTGTGATCAATCGCCATGTTGCGAGGCGTGCTGACGAGGTAGAAGCGCTCGTACAGTTCGACGCGGGCATGCTCGAACACAACGCGCTTGGCGGCCGATCGTCGCACATGAAGGCGCCGTTCCCCCAATCGCATGCTCCTGCTTCCGCCGCGTTCACGCCGCACGCGACAGCGTGGCATAGCCCCAGATCTCGCCCAGCATCTGCGCGTTATCTTGTCGTCCTTCCGAATTGGTCGCTCTGGGCATCCGCGTGCAGAGTTCGTAAGCAAATTCCAGCTTCCGCCGCCGCGCCCCGATTACCGGCTCTTCTCGTACGCTCCGAGGCCCGGTTTATACGTCTTGTCGTCGATGAATTGTCTCATGCCCTCTTTGCGGCCGTGATTGTCGAAGCTGTTGGCCGCCTCCTGTGCCCGAATGAGATAGTCCTCGGCGTTGTCGTACGTCATCTCGCGAGCTCGGCGCACGGCGTCTTTTGTCGCCTTGAGGGCGACCGGATTCTTTTTCAGCAATACGTTTGCCACCGCAGTGACGCGGGCCTCGAGCTTGTCGAGAGGGTGGGATTCGTTGACTAGGCCCCACGCTGCGGCGGTCTTCCCATCGATGTTTTCGCCCATCATCGCGTGGTACATGGCGTTGCGGAAGCTCAACAGCTCGGTTGCAACTTTGGACGCGCCGCCGCCGGGCAAGATCCCCCAGTTGACTTCGGAGAGCCCGAACATCGCTTCATCGGCGGCGAAGGCGAGGTCGCACGCGAACAGTGGTCCGTAGCCGCCACCGAAGCACCAGCCGTTGACCATCGCGATGGTGGGCTTCTGGTACCAGCGCAGGCGTCGCCACCATCCGTAGGCTTCGCGCTGCGCGTTGCGCATGGCACCAAGGCCTGCCGCCTCCGTTTCGCGAAAATATTCCTTCAAGTCCATTCCCGCAGACCACGCGGTTCCTTCGCCGGTCAGCACGAGAACGCCGACATCTTCACGGAACTCCAGCTGCTCGAGAACCCGCATCATCTGCCGGTTGAGCTTCGGGCTCATGCAGTTGCGTTTCTCGGGGCGGTGGAATCGGACCCAGGCGATTTTGCCTTCGACGCGGAAGGTGACGGTATCTTGTTCGGCGTGTTCGATGCTCATGGTGGTTCTCTTGTATTTGGCCGTTGCTTCGGGAGTGGGTTGACGTGTGGATAGATCCGGGAACGACTATGCATGGAAGAAAGCTCCATTCCTGCGTACGTGTCCACCTCTCAGACGCGGATCCCGGATTTTCCTGGCGCGAGGATGCCGTGAGGGTCGAGGGCACGCTTGATGCGCTTGTTGACGGCTCTCTGTTCTGGGCCGTAGGTGTCGGCGACCTTGTCCATGAAAGCCGTGCTGGTGCGATAGAGCCCGAAACCGGCCTCGGCGTTGACGGTGATGAGTTTGTCGAAACAGGCGTGGCCCCGCTTCGTTTCCTCATCGTCGGTACGGTCGAACGCGATCAACACAATGTGCTCGAGGGCCCGACCGCCGTCTCCCGTGAAGAGGAAGCCGCCGAGGTAGTCGAACCCGAATTCGTTCACGACCGGTTTGACCAGTCGGATCTGTCGGGCAACTTCCGTTCCCTTGGCCTGCACGACGGGAGCAAACCAGGCCGCGCCCCCACCGCTGCGGTAGTTTAAGAGCCCAAACTCTTCCAGCTCCAGCCGTCCGGTCATGTTGTTGACCATGTGCTGGGCCGGGAACTTTCCATCGTCGCTGTCGGCCGTGATGAGCTTGCCGCCGGTGGCGGCGAAGGCTTTCTTCACGATGTGCCAGTCGACCTCGACCTGCTCCTCGGTTCCGTAGAGCACGCCGACGAAACTCCAAGGCGCCGCGCCGACCGACTCGTAGATCTTCGCAAGCACGGCGTCCGGAATCGCTCCTGGGCCCTTGTAGAGGTCCTCGCGCCGAGCGCGAGTCGCGATGCCGTAGAGGGCGTCGCCCATGACGCCGTTTTCGAGAACCGCGTCGAGGCGCAGGCGCCGCGCTGCGTCCACGCCTTGTACGAAGCTGTCGAGGCTCGCCCACCCGACCATGAAAGCCTTGTAGGCTGCCGGACGTGGCATGAGCCAGAGGCCCATCTTCGTGACCACGCCGAAGTTGGACTGTGTGAAAATGCCGTCGAGTGAAGGACCATAGCCCCAGCGGTAGCACTGCCAGGTGTTCGATTTCGGCACGCCGCCCATCGCGGTGCGCAGGATAGTCCCGTCGGCCAGCACGACTTCGAGCCCGCAGTAGTGCGCCGCGTGCTCGTGATAGCGGTTGTAGCCGACGCCGCGGTCCATCGTGTTCCCGACTGGTCCGCCGATAGGCCCCGCTGAAGGAAAGCTGAGCCACAATGGAAGATCGTGCTCGGTAATGTAGTCCTGAAGCTGGCGATAGGTGACACCGGGTTCAACGAGGGCCGTACACATATCCGGATCGACCTCGAGAATCCGGTTCATGCCCCTGAGGTCGAGCACCATCTGCCCGGGCGTGGCAGGCGCGGCGGATCCGTAGCCGTAATTGCGCCCCGTCGAGATGGTCCAGATCGGAATCGAGTACTTGTTGCAGACCGCGAGCACGCCCTGCACCTGCTCGACGTTCGTCGCCATGATCGCGCCGGCCGGCTCATGCCGGGCGTCGTCGTCGGGAATCATGATCTTGCTGTACGAGACGAGACGGTCCTCGTCGACGATCACGTTCTCCGTTCCGACGACCCGGCCGAACTCGCGCACCGCCTGCATGAACCTGGTCTTCGAGATCCCGGGAGGCAGCGGGATCGGTCCCGTCGCCCCAAGCCCCGCATTCGCCATAGCCCCGCTGACAACCGAAGGCAGCGCAGCGGAAGCTGCAACCAGCGCGGCCGACGACAGAAATTCGCGACGAGAAAGTGTCATCGGTCTTCTCCCTTATTCTTTGGCGCCTCGGGCTTGGGGCTGCTTGCGATCATCGCAACGAGCGCGGCGATGTCAGCGTCGTTGAAATCGCTCGGTCGAAATGCCGGCATCCCACCGTGGCCCTCGCGAATGATGACGCCGATGTAGTCGGGGGTGAATTCGCTGCCACGCAGTTCTGCCGCAACGCCGGCGCCGTGACAGTAGGCGCAGGTGTAGTCGAACATCTGCTGCGCATTTCGCCACTTTACAGCGGCCTGAGCCTGCGCCAGGGCCGGCAAAAGTATCGCACCGAGCAGTGCGCCGATTCCATAGAGCAAGGCGGCGACAGGTCGCGCCGGGAAGGGTAGTTCTTCGAAAAGCGATCTTCGCATGTCTGTACCTCTCAAGGTCGCGGCATCGCGACCCAACCAAAATCTCCCGCCGTAAAGCCGCCGTCGATGACCAACGTCTGTCCGGTGATCGAGCGCGCGGCGCTCGAAGCCAGGAAGACAAAGGCTTCTGCCACCTCGTCGGGTGTCACCAAGCGATTCGTAGGCAGCCGTGACGCAAAGGCTTCAAGCGAGATTCCGGCTTTTTCAAGCCCTTCGCGAAGCATCGGCGTGTCGGTTGCGCCGGGACAGACGACGTTTACTCGGATCCCTTCGCGCGCATGGTCGAGAGCCATCGCTCGCGCAAGGTTGATGATGGCGGCCTTGGAAGCCGCATAGGACACGAGTTGCAGAACACCTTCGATGCCGGCGATAGACGCCGTGAACAAGATTACGCCGCCCGTCGCGCGCAGGTGTGGCAGCGCGTACTTCGAGCACAGGAAGCCCGACCTCACGTTGCTCGCGAGCACTCGGTCCCAGTCCTCTTCACTCGTGGTCTCGATCGAGCCGGGGCCGCCGATGCCGGCGTTGTTGACGAGAACATCGATGCGTCCGAACGTGGTGACGGCTTGCCCGACGAGATCGCGGGCTACGTCGCCGTGGGCGAGGTCGCCTTCGACGCCGATCGCCTGGCCACCCAGTGCTCTAATCTCGGCTACGATGCCTTGCGTAGAAGCCAAGTCCGCTGCTACGACCGAAGCGCCTTCGGACGCGAAGAGCCGCGCCGTCGCTGCGCCGATTCCGGAAGCGGCGCCCGTGACTACCACGACTTTTTGTGCGGCTCTCATCGCGGAATGACGGGCAACAGCAGGTGCGACTTCCCGAAATGAATTTCATGCGTGACTGTTCGCATGAAGGGCAGCATGTAAACGCCCCATGTTCCGAGGCGGCTCAAGATGTCGTCCTGATTGCGAACGATGAGTTCAATCGAGTGTCCTTTCAGAAAAACGTTAGAGGTGGGCATCATCGCGATCGCATACTCGAGCACCTCCCCGGGAGGGACGGGCACTGCGCGCTGCATCGGATGGATCGGAAGATGGGGCTTGGACCTCTCCGGATCGATGGCGCGGTGGGCCGCCTTGAGATGCCCGGCGCTCAGGAACTGTCGAGTACCGTCGGGGGCTACGTCGATGAGGTCCACCATCCAGTTCGTGTCGTCGATGTCGATGGAGGCCTCCAGATAGAGAGCAAGGGGGCCGGTGATCTCCATGTCCGCATCGACGGGGCCGCTGCTGTAGCGCAGGCAGTAGACGGTTGGATCAAGGTAGGGTGCCGGTTGCGTGAAGCTTTCGGGATCGCCGTGTTGGGGGGCATACTCACCGAGACCGCCGTCGGGCTGAAGATAGAACTTCGTCCATCGCGTGCGCGCGAGCGGCCACTCGCTCTCGAATCGCCACTTGTTGACGCCCATTACGAACAACTTGATCGGCGGCTCGTCGAGAATCCCGGTGTCGATATCTTTGAGCCAGTAGTCGTACCACCGCAGGATTTCGTCGTGGTAGTCGATGTACGGCCTTGCGGGAAAGCCAGGCGGATAGACGATCAGCTTCTTGTTGCACGCCGGCGTGCCGACGTGTTCCCAGGTCTCGAAAGTCGACCATATGTAGAAGCGCGTGCCCCAGGGAGTGCCTTCGTAAACGGGAAGCGTCACGTCCGCGATGTTTGGCATGGCCCGGTACATATCGGCCGGGTTGTAGTGAGCGTAGGGCTCCGGCCGAAACGACGCGAGAAGTGGGTCGAACAACTGTGGAAACTTGCGCGGATATTTGAGATGCGAATACCACTTGGTGTTGTACTTGATGTCGGGATGCTCGAGCGCTTCTTGCAGTCGCTCTTCGATGTCAGGAAGACCGAGCATCCAAGGCGGCATCGGCGAGTACTCATAGTTCGGGTGCACCCAGGCGCTGTCGTTGCCGTGCCGGCCGACCAGTATGTGATAAACCAACGTGTCGAAGATCCCGTGAAAATGATCCCCGGTGCCGGTCATGTTCTCGTCGGGATGTAGCGCGACCAGGTGTGGCGGTTTCAGAGGTGCGACGAGCATCTGCGAGGCTGAATACGAGGAGGGACCCACCATCCCGACTTTGCCGTTGCACCACGGCTGCACGGCGATCCACTCGATGATGTCGTACGTGTCCCAGAGACCGAAGGTACCGTAGCCTTCGGAGTCTCCGACTCCTCTGGGATCTGGGATGACGTGGGCGTAGCCTCGGGGGACCGTGTAGTTGTAGTCCCCAGCTTCCATCGTGCCATCCCAGAACGGCGTGTCGTAGTAAGCTTGCGGTTTGTCGGCGAGCCAGCCGATCGCTTCCTGCGTATCTTTGCCCCACATCCCCCACGCGAGCAGCGCTGGGAACTTCTCCCCTTCGACATCCGGGCGATAAACGTCGACGGCGAGCCGCACTCCGTCACGCACGGCGACGCGCAGGTCCTTTTCCTTCTTGACAGTATAGGTCGGCGGGGTCGCGGCGTGCTTGACGATCTGGGGATAGCCCTCGAAGTGGACACCCTCGACCGGCGTTCCGAAAGGCACCGGCGTCGGCGACGGCTTGTAGCCTTGGATGGTGACTCGCGCCGCATCGCCGGAATACACGCTTCGGCGGCTCGTAGGGTTGTGGGTCGAGTTCTTGGCAGTGGGCATGTGAAATTCCTCCTCTCGCGAAGGGCGGCGGCCATCGGGCCGCGTGCTTCGTTTGGGCCCGCGCGGCGACGGGCAGGGACGCCCACTACAAACGCGAAGCCAACCAAAGTGAGCCGACTCATAAATGACTCTTCTCATTTCGTCAAGAGCTATTTCGGGATTGGAGTCGCCAGCCGCCAGTCCAACCGCGGGATAACGGTGGACTTACGCTGCAGTCCGCAGAGGAGGGACCTCCCATTCCTGCGCACACCTCCACTTCACTCCCTGCAAACCGCCGGTTCCCGAAACGACTTGGAAGTATCGCGTCAGCACCGACGCCAACGTAGGCTCGCGCCAAGACGAACTGCAGGCCGAGGTTGTTCACTGACGCCGCAAGCAGGAATGCGTCATTGCTCACGTTTCTGGTCGGCCGAGTTTTCGCGCACTACGCCGTAGCGACGACGGTATAGGAACTGACGGCAAGAGAACTTCCCGATGAACCACGACAGCAACCCGGCGAACCAAGAGGGCCCGGCACGAACAAGCCGCGTCACCACGCGGGCAGCTGCCAACGTAACCACGCTCACCAAGCGCTGGCTGCGACGGATCTTCACGATTCCCCTTTATTCTGCCATCCTGGCAACACTACTCATCCTGTTCGTGCCGTTGCTGGCTGTTGCCGCCGCCTGCGACAAGGTACGCCGCCAGCACTGGACGCTGGTGCGAACCCTGGCTTTCTTCGTTTGGTATCTGGCCCTGGAACTGGCCGGCGTCGCCGCCGCATTCATGATCTGGCTGACCGGCGGACCTTGGACAGGCCGTGACCAAGAGCGCTATCTCGCGCGTAACTACGCTTTGCAGGCCTGGTGGGCGGGAATGCTGGGCGGCGGCGGGTTCGCCATCTTCGGCATGCATACAGAAATCGATCGCAACGACAGCATCATCAACGAACGTCCCGTTCTAGTTTTCGTTCGTCACGCCAGCACGGCAGATACAATCATGGCCGCGCAGCTGTTAGCCGCGCCATACGGCCTGCACCTGCGCTATGTACTCAAGCGCGAGTTGCTCTGGGATCCCTGCCTGGACATCGTCGGGAATCGCCTCCCCAACGTCTTTGTGGATCGCGACTCGGCCCACAGCGAACAGGAGATCGCGTCGATCGGAGCGCTCGCCCACGGTATTCGGGCCGGCGAAGGTGTGCTCATCTACCCGGAAGGCACGCGTTTCTCCCTCGCCAAGAAGCGGCGCATTGTGGATAAACTGCGAATGCAGGGGCAGATCGCCAAGGCCGACGAAGCCGAGTCACTGCGCCACGTATTGCGCCCTCGCTCGGGCGGAGCACTCGCCCTGCTGGCGGCGGCGCCAGAAGCAGATGTCGTCTTCCTGGCCCACACCGGCTTCGAAGCCGCCTCGTCGTTCGACCGCTTCTTTCGCGGCGGGCTGGTCGGCAGGACAGTCCACGTGCAGATACGCGCCGTCCCCAAGAGCCTGATTCCAGAAGGTCGCGTGGCGCAGCAAGCTTGGCTGATGCAGCAATGGCGTGAGGTTGATGAGTTCATCGAGTCGCATGAGCGGCGGAGGTGCAGAAGCAGTGCGAACTAGAACCAAACTTTCGTCACTTGCGCTTATCCTCGGGATCTCTCTCGTCGCCGGGCATGCGGGCGCCGCCGGCAACAGCGAGTGGCGCTTCAGGGTTCTGCTGGAAGGCGACCCCATCGGGCACCAGAGTTTTCGCCTTACGCAGGATGGCTCTCTCGAACGCATGACTATCGAGGCTTCGATGGACGTGAAGATCTTTTTCCTCACCGTCTATACCTATCGCCACAGTAACAACGAGGCATGGGAAGGCGGCTGCCTGACGAGCATCGAGTCCGACACCGACGACAACGGCACGCAATTCAGAATCCGCGGCAAACGCGAAAGCGGCGATTTTCTGGTCGATACGGGGAGCGGGCGCACGCAGCTGCCGCGCTGTGTGCATTCGTTCGCCTATTGGGACCCCGAAAAACTCCGTCAATCCAGCCTCCTGAACTCGCAAACTGGAGAGTACGAATCCGTCAAGCTGCTCGAACTCGGGGAGGAACTCGTCGAGTCTCGAGGCAGCGAATACCGTGCGCGGCGCATCGCTCTGGAAGGGACGGCATTGCGCATCGATCTTTGGTATTCATCGCTCGACAACGACTGGTTGGCCCTCGAATCCAGAAGCAAGAGCGGCCGAATGATTCGCTACGTTCGGGAGTAAACAGTCGGCGTCCGGGTGTTGTCGGGATCACCCGACATGGACTCCGCCTTTGCGTTGGCAACATGCCCGGCTGCCAGCACGAGGAATCGTTCACGAGCGGGGCGATGCTCCACGATGGGGCGCGGATACGTGGCGTCGAGTCGAACGTCGGCCGCGAGCAGAACGTCGTCGGGGCTCTCCCACGGATTGTGAATATAGCGCGCCGGCATCCGCCTCAGTTCCGGAACCCAACGGCGAACATAGTTGCCCAGCGGATCAAACTTCTTTCCCTGCGTGACGGGGTTAAAGATGCGGAAGTAGGGCTGAGCGTCGCAGCCGCAGCCGGCCGACCACTGCCAACCCGCGTTGTTCTGCGCCCAATCTCCGTCGGTGAGATGCTTCATGTAGTGCGCTTCGCCGCGCCGGTAGTCGATCAGCAGATGTTTGGTAAGGAAGCTTGCTGAGATCATTCGCGCGCGGTTGTGAACGAAACCTTCACCGAGGAGTTGGCGGGCCGCAGCGTCCACAATCGGATACCCGGTCTTGCCTGCCACCCAAGCCTGCCACCGCTCCTCGTCGTCCCTCCAAGGGAAACCCACGAATGCGGAGCGGAATGGCTTTTCGAGCAGCTCCGGCCTGTCCCACAGCGTGCTGTGGGTGAACTCGCGCCATACCAGTTCGTTCAGAAAAGTATGCTCAGCCGGCGTTCCGTCCAGCGCGCTTTCACAGGCGACCCAGACTTGGCGCGCAGAGATGGTGCCAAACTTGAGATCAGCGGAAAGCCTGCTGGTTCCCTCGATGTCCATGCGATTGCGCCGCTCGGGGTACGATGCCGCCGCCCGCAAGAACCGCCGGAGCCGAGCCTTGGCCGCCCGTTCTCCTCCGGCCAAGACCTGTGGGTTGCGCTTTATACCAAGCTCTTCGCAGGTCGGGATTGTCGTCGTTAGAGCCCGAATGGTTTCGGGCACCGGCGGGAGAGAACGCGGCGCCGGTAGCGGGGTTCCGATCATCGCGGTCTGACCGAACACTCGCGCGAACTGGCTGAATACCGAATAGGGGTTCCCGGCTTTCGTACGCAGCGTGCCAGGCGGCAACAGCGTCTCGCCCTCATACAACTCGAACTTGGCACCAAGGGCCTCGCGAACGCGCCGGTCGCGCTCGCGCGCGAAGGGCTCGACCCATCGCTGAGCGACCACGCGATCGATTTTCCATTCTTCAACGAGACGCGGGACGACCTCGACGCTCTTGCCTGTCACAAACACAAGGCGTGAGCCGCGCGTCGAAAGCGAATCCTCGAGCGCGCGGAGAGAGTCGAGAAGAAACTGCATCCGGTGCGGTAACTCTCGAGCGCGAGCTGGAGTGAAGAAGTACGGATCAATAACGAACAGGGGAATAACCTCGCCGTCCGCGAGCGCATCGTGGAGGGGGCGATGATCGGAGATACGTAGATCTTTGCCGCGAAACCAGACGATGGTTCTCATCGTTGCCTCGAATCCGCCGTCAACGGTTCCGGATTGGTGGGGAGTAAACAGCGGCCGTTGACACATCGGCCGGTCAGCCGCAGTCGATTCCGGGCGAAAACGCGGTAGGCAAGTTCGAGGAGTCGCGCGATGCCGGGCAGGCGCGTCAGCGCTACCAGCCGCGTAAAGCCCACAGCCATGTACAGGCGCCGAAACACCTCGACGCCCTCGACCAGCGTACCGTCGGGCAAGCGGCCGTGGATTCGGTCCATCAACGCCGCCAGCGTCACGCCGACCGAGGACGCGTTAAAGCCTTCGGCGGCAATGTCCACGAAGCGGATCCGTCGGCGGTGATCGCGGCACCGCAGCATCTGGATCTCGCGCATGCACAACGGGCATTCGCCGTCATAGAAAACCTCGATGTCGAAATTCGCGGGTGGGTCACGCATGACGCCTTTAGTCGCGAGAATTGGCTCATGAGGATTCATGGAAAGGACTGTCCTCTCTTGCATCGACAGGACGCCATGGACGCGAACGGTCGAGCAGACGCGTTCTATGCACGCGCCGGCAGCAGCCCGCGGGCGAATGCCTGCAGTTCCCTCATGGTCGCCAGAGCCACGACGGGGGACGGGACAGAGAGAGCCGACAGAGCGCGCCCGCCTACGACCAGCCTCACGTCGGCGCTTTGCGAGATCCGCCGAAGCCCTGAGGCCAGCGCGGAAATTTCTTCCCCGCCCACACTCCCCGCGTGCCACACAAGCACGGGACGGTACGTCTCGACGGCGGCGAGTTTGGTCGCGACGGGTGTGCAGGGACCCAGGTTCACGTCTCGAAAACCCAGTTCACTCAACACGACCCCGCACATGCTGCTCGGTAACAGATAGGGATCATCGGGGCCGGCTGACCCCACGGCTACGGGCGCATCAAGCGCGGGCTCCGGTAGCGCCGCGCGAAGTACGCCCAACGCCTGAATACATAGTTCCGTTGCGTAGTGTTCCAGAAGGATTCCCTTCTCGTCGTGCTTCCACATCTCGCCGATGCGTTCGAGTGCGAAGCAGATCGGACCGTCACACAGGGAAGCGATAGAGTGGCCAGCCAGAAATGCCGAGGTGAGGATCCCGAGGACCCGCGGCCGGTTGCCCTCCATCAGCGCGCGATGAAAGGCTTCGCTGCGACCGGCGTCACCGAGAACGGATTCTTCGATCTGCACTCCAACGAAGAACAACAACTCCGGCCGGGCGGGAAGTACACATTTGGCCCTGGCGAACCGCAGCGCCTCGCTGCGCGCAATGCGACGGTGGCCACCCGCGGTGCGCAGGGCGGCCAAGTCTCCGCAGTCCACCCAGCGCTTCACGGACGATTCACTTACGCCCAGAGCGTAGGCGAGTTCCCGCGGGCTAAGAAGGGGCTCCATCGGGAAATTTTGGACGATTTGCGCGTTTTTGGCAAACCGGCTGAGCACAAACAGCCGATTAGGCTTGCAGCCTCGACACAGATGGATTATTCAATGAACGAATTGGACGTTTCGATATTCCGGGAGGAAGCCATGAGCACCGCCGCCGAACACCATGATGACCCCGTATTCACCGGACCGGGCGGACCTGCCACCCGCCTTTACCTCGCCAGAACCAAAGAACAGCCCGTGGACCTGGACCGTATCGCCCGCGCCGTACGCGAGATCCTGGCAGCGGTCGGAGAGAACCCAGACCGTGAGGGTCTCTCGGAGACACCTCCCAGGGTGGCCCGGGCTTACGCAGAACTCCTCTCGGGCTTGCACGACAACCCGGAGAGGCACCTGTCGCGGGTGTTCAGTCACGCGGCGCCGGGCGAAGACCTGGTCGTGGTTCGCAACATCGACTTCCAGAGCATGTGCGAACACCATCTTCTGCCCTTCCGCGGCAAAGCTCACGTGGCCTACCTGCCGGCAAATGGCAAGGTGGTGGGACTGAGTAAAATCGCGCGCACCGTCGATGTGTTCGCGCGTCGCCCCCAGCTTCAAGAGCGACTCACCGCCAACGTTGCCGACGCCATCACCGAGCACCTCGGTGCCCGTGGTGTCGCGGTGGTCGTGACGGCCGAGCACCTGTGCATGCAGCTTCGCGGCGCACGCAAGCAGACGGCAGACATGGTGACGACGGCGCTACGCGGCGTGCTTGCGGACGATGAGGCCATGAAGCGGCAGGCCCTGCTGATGCTCTCTGGAAACGCCTTTTGATTTGGTCATTTCAACGACACGAAAAGCGGAGGTCACGATGAAAAACGTTTTCTGTTTCAGAACACCGAACGAGATCCTTGCCCATGGGATGCGAGCGGCCGTACTCGGCCTTTTGGCGGTTAGCAACACCGAGGCCGGGATGCTCGCCCCGGGAACGCCCATGACAGAGTTCTCTCTGCCCGACCAGAACGGGGCTGTGGTTCGCTCGGCCGATCTCGTCGGCAAGACCTACCTGCTGTGGTTCTACCCGAAAGCCATGACACCGGGATGTACAACCGAAGCCCGAGGTCTTCGCGACCAGTACAGCGCGCTGGAAGAGGCCGGAGTCGTCGTGCTCGGAGTGTCCTTCGATGCCCCTGCGAACAACCGGAAATTTGTAGAGAAGGAATCCCTGCCCTTCAGGCTCCTGTCCGACGAAGATCGAAAACTGGCGATCGCTGTCGGCGCGGCCGATTCGGCGAGCGCTTGGTTCGCTCGCCGAATCTCCTATCTCGTCGGGCCGGACGGAAAAGTGCGCAAGACATACGACGATGTCGACCCGTCCACCCACGCAACGCAGGTTCTGGCAGACCAATGATCAGCGGTATGCACCCCCAGCAACGTTGGCTGCTGACACTCAATGTTCTCGGTGGAATCGGCGTGCTCGGCAGCTACATCGTCGGACTTGCTACACACCCGGGCACTGGCGACTTCCTCTGGGGCGGTGTTCCGCAGGCCCTCAAGCCCTTCTACAACATCACCATGCTCTCGGCGGCGGCAGGATACTTCCCGTTCACGTTTCTGCTTCTGTATCGCACCGATGCGCGGAGCACGCGTATCGCTGGCCGATACGGATTCGGATGGTTCCTGCTCCTCTACGCACTGATCCTCATCCCGTCGGCCCTGTGGCTGCCTCTGACCCTCAGTCTCCTTGAAGGTTGGGATCCGGCCCTATGGCTAACTATCCGCGTCGTGCTCGGCCTTGTAGGAATCGGATCGCTCGGCCTGCTGGCCGCGCTGCTGACGCTCTCGCCCGTGACATCGCGCAGGCTCCACAAACTGGCGATCGCTGGCGCGGTGGCGTTCTGCATGCAGACCGCCCTCCTCGATGCCACGATCTGGCCGGCGTACTTTCCTCGCGGTACCTCCGCAACCGTCCGGGTGCCATGAGTCCGAACAGGGTCCCGGGAATCGGGCCAGAGCGGAGCAACCGTTACGCAGACAGTTGCTTGGCAACGCTGCTGCGCAACCGACTACTGCTGCCGCTACTCTCTTGCGGCCCCTCGGTGATCGAATGAACTCGCGAGAGCACGCCCCCGAGTACGTCGCTGTTCTGGGTGCAAGCGGCTACATTGGTGGTCGGCTTCTGCGCCCTCTTCTCGAAGCGGGTTGTCGAGTTCGAGCCATCGCGCGCCGTCCCGAATTCCTGGTTGGTCGCGTGCCGCGCGGCGTAGAAGTGGTACGTGGTGATGCCCTCGATCGCGCGTCGCTTGTTGAGGCCCTGCGCGGTTGTACTTCGGCATTCTACCTCGTGCATTCGATGGGTTCGCAGGGATCCTTCGAAGAGCAGGACCGCAGGGCTGCGATCAACTTCGCGTCCGCCGCGGAAACTGTGGGCCTGCGCCGCATTGTCTATCTCGGCGGACTCGGCGACGAATCCGAACTTCTTTCCACACACCTGCGCAGCCGGCAGGAAACCGGGAGCATTCTTCGCGAATCCGCTGTTCCGACCATTGAGCTACGTGCTTCGGTAGTAGTCGGATCGGGAAGCCTTTCCTTCGAGATGGTCCGCGCCCTGACGGAACGACTCCCGGTGATGATTACGCCGCGCTGGGTTCGCGTTCCCGCGCAGCCGATCGCTATCGCCGACCTCCTCTCCTACCTGGTTGCCGCTTTGACCGTCGACGTCGAGAAGAGCCGAGTCTTCGAGGTGGGCGGCGCAGACGTCGTCTCGTACGGCGATATCATGCAGGAGTACGCGCGACAGCGCGGGTTGCGTCGCCTGATGCTCCCCTTCCCTTTTCTGACCCCATGGCTATCCAGCCTCTGGCTCGGCTTCGTAACTCCCCTCTATGCGCGCATCGGCCGCAAACTCGTCCAGAGCATCGTGCACCCCACCGTAGTGCGCGACCGTTCGGCAGGAAGTGCCTTCCCCTCCATTCAACCGATGGGTCTCAGTTCCGCCGTGGCCGCAGCCCTCGTCAACGAAGACAACGAGGTGGCCGAAACACGCTGGTCGGATGCACTATCGGCGGCTGGTCGTCCATCCGACTGGGGCGGAATCCGCCTGGGAAATCGCATCGTCGATTCGCGCGCGACATTCGTCGGTGTTCCACCGCGCGCCGCCTTCGCACCCGTGCGTCGCATCGGCGGCCACGCAGGCTGGTACTACGCCAACTTCCTGTGGCGTATCCGCGGCGTGATCGACCTGTGGATGGGCGGAGTCGGGCTCAAGCGCGGTCGTCGAGACGCGGAGAGCCTGCGCGCAGGCGACTCCCTCGACTGGTGGCGCGTCGAGGCGTTCGAGCCGGATCGTCGCCTTCTGCTTGTCGCCGAGATGAAGGTTCCCGGCCGTGCTTGGCTTGAGTTTGAAGTAACGGAAACCACCGGCGGGTCACTGATCCGTCAGACCGCGGTATTCGATCCCGCCGGGCTCAGCGGACTCCTGTACTGGTACGCGATCTATCCGCTGCACGGGATCGTGTTCCGCGGGATGCTCGCGGCAATCGCAGCACGTGCGCGTGATTGTGCAGCGCCGCTCGACTGACGCGGCGCCGCCGCGGCCGTTGAGACGATACGAGATCATAGACCCCTCACGGTACCAGCGCAGCACCGTAAGAGGTCTATGGTGCACAAGAGACGTGCTGCCGTTTCGCCGTCAGAACCACGCCTCATCGAAGTCGAGGGCCGTCCGCTCTCCGTTCTTGAGGATCTGCACCGTGGCGTGAAGGTGAGGAAGTTCGTTGTTGAGATAGAACCGCGCCGTGCCGAGCTTGCCCTTGTAGTAATTTTCGTCGCCTGCGCACGCTTCGAGAGCCTTCTGCGCGAGCGTCGACTGCCATAGGAACAGCCACGAGATCACCAGTCGCGAGAACATCCTCAGGTACGGCGTCGCCGCACTCATATACAATTCGATGTCGCCACCCATCGCGATTCCAGCCAGATGCGCGGTGACATCACCGACCGCGTCAGACGCCGCCGCAACTTTCACGGCCATGTCCTTGAGAGACTCTACACGCGATGCCTCAGCAACGGTCTTGGAAATCTCGTCCAGTACGGCTTTGAACGCAGCGCCGTTCTTCATCACGACCTTGCGGCCGAGAAGGTCCAAGGCCTGGATGCCGTTGGTACCTTCGTAGATCGGGAAAACCTTACAGTCACGCAGCATCTGCGCAAGAGGGAATTCCTCGCTGAAACCGTAGCCGCCGTAACACTGAATGGCCTGAACGATTGAATCGTAGGACGCCTCGGAACCGTAGGCTTTGCAGACCGGCGTCAGTACATCGAGCATGTCCGTCGCCGCCAGACGCTCGGCTTCATCCGGGCTGCAGAGTTCCTTGTCCCCGAGCGACGCTGCGTAGGCGAGCAGCGCGAACAGACCCTCGGTCGTCGCCTTCTGAGTGAGCAGCATGCGGCGAACGTCGGAATGTTTGATGATCGGCACCTGCGGCGAAGCGGGATCCTTCTCGCTTATTTTGCGGCTCTGCGCGCGTTCGCGCGTGTACTGCAACGCATGTTGGTACGCATTGGAGGCGAGGCTGGTTGCCTGCAGACCGGTGCCGATGCGGGCATGGTTCATCAATTGAAACATGTACGCGAGTCCGCGGTTCGGTTCGCCCAGCAGCCACCCGCGACACTCCCCACGGTCCCCGAAGTTCAGCGTAGCCGTCGCGTTGCCTCGAATTCCCAGTTTGTGTTCGATGCCGGCGGTCACCACGTCGTTCAATTCACCGACCGCCCCGTCGTCGCCCACGCGATACTTGGGCACGATGAACAAACTGATGCCCTTCACTCCCGCAGGTGCTCCGGGAATCCTGGCGAGCACCGGATGGACGATGTTCTCCGTGAGGTCGTGGTCACCGCTCGAGATGAAGCACTTGGTTCCCGTCAAAAGGTAATGGTCGCCGTCCTTCGCCTTGACGGCCGTGGACTTCACGTCGCTAAGGGAACTGCCAGCCTGCGGTTCGGTGAGGCACATCGTGCCTCCCCACTCACCGGCATACAGCTTCTCCACGTAGACCTTTTTGAGCGTGTCGCTGCCGAACGAGAGAATGAGTCCCGCGGCACCACCGGCGCCCGCAACGTACATGTTCGCCGCAGTGTTCGCGGCATTGAACATCAACGATGTCGCGGCGGCGACGCAGGCCGGGAGTTGCTGTCCGCCGACTTCGGCGGGGGCCGTCTCGCCGCCCCAGCCGCCTTCTTTGTAGGCTTGCCAGATTCGGTGCATGCATTTCGGCACGCTGGTCTCGCCGGTTTTCGCGTCGAAGGTGGCGCCGACTCGGTCCATTTCCGCGTAAGACGGCCAGCAGACCTCACGAGCCAGCTTGTACGCCGCCTCCAGCACCGTATCGAAGGTGTCCTTCGAATAGTCCGCGAAATAGTCGTACTTGGTCAGCGCCTCGACATCGAGCATCTCGTACAGAACGAATCGGATGTCGCGCAGGTTTACCAGTGTGTCGCTCATCGGGTCTTCCTCTCGTGCTCCAGGGCCTGTGGTTTTCGCGGCAAATACACAGATCCGGCCGGGCGTGGACTCCTTTCCACGATTCCCGCGCCGGGCGCAAGGCGAAGCGGTTCGACGTGATGGCCGACGTATTGCCGGCGCTTTAACGCAGCCGATTCTCGGGAAGTCTCCCGCATAGCGACAAGCCGCTGGACCGACGCCACGGCGATTCCACTCCGCGCGAAGCCGACCAACCTCGCGCAGTGCGGGAACGCTCCGGCTCCAACGCCGACTGACCGACAGAACGAGCCTGAGCGATCAGATCAGTCCAGCTAGCGCCCGGCGCGGATCAGGCTCGACACCTGGTACCAGTCCTGGCCGACCGACTCTGGAGCGTCGAATCCTCTGTCGAGATACCAGCCAGCTTCGTCGGGAAAAGCCATGCCTGGAATCGCTGCGCGCGTGCCGTGGCGGAGTTGGAGGTCAAGCACCGTGAAGCCGTAGATGAACATGTGTTCCTCTGGATACTTGAAGTCCACTTTCGGGTTCGGCTGCGTGGAAGTGCGGATGTTGAGCATGACGGCCTTCCACAATTCGTCGTTGTGATCGTAGAGGTCAGAGTACGGGATCATGTACGTTTCCTTGTCCACGTAGATGACGCGTTTCGAGTACGCGTAACCGGGGAGCTTCGTGCGCCCCTCGACGATCCACATTTCGGGACGCATCTCCCATTCCTCGCAGTAGGTCACGCCGCCGTCCTTCGGACAGACTTTCGGTGGCAGGTTCTTGCCGTGCAAAGACGCGAGCATCGGCTTGGAGCCGAGCAGCTTCCACTCAAACCACGGAATCTGTCCGGCGTAGCCGCCGAAACTGTCCATGTCGATGTCCTGGCCGAAGAGTGCGTCGCTGCGCTGCGCACTCGAAAGTCGGCGCACACGACGTATCGCAGGCGTATACAGCCAGGTGTCGTCCTGACGTGCCGGGTCGAGATAACGGTAGCTCACTGATCCGACGCCCTTCAGGTCGAACGGCTCGATGAGCGGGAAGAATCCCTGCTTGTCGAAAACCCGGTCGGGATTGTCGGGGATCTTCGGTTTCGGATCGTGTCGAAGGCGTCCCTCGAAGCGCATGCGCCGTGACCAGTCCACGATGAAGTGTCGCTCGACCTGATAGGTCGCCTTGTCCTCGTGATCCTTGAAATATGCGCCGGTGTCGGCATCCGGTAGGTGAACCGCGAAATCGTCGGTGAAGTAGGAGGTGCGGTTGAAGTTCCACATCACCTTGACAGCGGCCAGCGGATCCGAGGCGTCGATGTTCGGGAAAGGACGCCCCGCCACCCAGTTCTGGAGCGTGGTCTTGTCGCCGAGAGTGACCTGGGCCGAGTACTTCTCCGTCGCGTCATTGTAGACGGTAGGAATCGGAATCTTCTCGTACTGGACGATCTTCAGCTCAGAGCCGTTTTCGATTGCCGCCACGACACCCGGAGAGACGAGGCCGTTCACCTTGGAAACATTCGCCTTATCGATCGTGTCGCCGGGATTCACCTGCGCGCAGGCCTGGCGGGGCACGAACGCACACACCATGGCCAAGGCTCCGAAGAACTTAAGGATCCTGTCACTGTTCACGACGTCTGACCTCCTGATCGCCCGGACTGCCTGCGGAAAGAGTCTCCGCTCCGATCGACCGCTGCTCAAAAAAACTTATTGCACTCACTCGAAGAGGTTCCCAGCAACCACGGCCACCGACACCGAGCGAGGGAACTCGCACAGCGCCTGGCTCCTGGCCGCACGAGAGAACATCGCAATGCCAAGACCGCGGTCCATGTTATCGGCGATCCGCCGTTTCCTGGCTCGCCTTACGACCTGCCCCGTCGGACGTCCGGTCAACCGGCCTTCACCCGTCATATGGCCGGCGAGCCCCAAAGCTCTGCCAGGAAACTGACACCTGGGAACAAATCCATCCCCATGCCGTATTTGAGCGCCAGGTTAGCGTCAACCGATTGACCTATAATCAAAGCCCATGCGGTCACGCGATCCGCAGCAGCGCCCCACGCCATCTCGACAAAGGAGATTTCGCGGCAGCAGTAAGCTCCTCGACCAGCTTGGCGAGCGCCCGCTGTGACTCGCGAATACATCCGTCCGCAATGGCGAGCCGGCCGCGCTTCGATGCCGCCGGACAGCGCGCTGGGCGCGAGGCCGCCGATCCGCCATTTTCAAGACCTGCGACCTCAAGAAGACACACCGACATGTGCACCTGGTGCGGGCCTTTCAGCCCCCTCATCTCCGTATGGCCATCCCGATCCCACAGCGCCACGTCTCGGCTTGGCCCCCCATCCCCAGGCGCGAGCGTCATTTCTAAACAGACCGGATAGCCGCGCGAGAGCCAATCGACGCCAGGCAGATGTGAGTCAGAGGGACTGGGCAGTTCGGATCGCGAAGTCGGAGATCGCACACTCGCTGACCGAACCATGGAGGAGGATCTTCGCCCCCGTCACCGCGGTCACGACATCTCCAAAGATACGTCACGCTCTTCACGGGTTCTCCGAATCAGCGAACAATTAGCTCAAACCTGCGCTTCACTAACAAAGCGGGCCCAGTCGCATCTGGCAAGAGTTGTGGTAGGAGAACCCCCCGTGTCCGGATCAATCTTCGTGTCGGATTTCGTAGAGAAACGCTGGGGCCAGCGGCTGGAGGCCGCGGCACCCGGAACTCCCCGCGTCATCCTCGAAACGCAGGGGCCCAGTTCGGACCCTGCTTCGATAGAAGTGGCGTTCTTTTCCGGAGATATCTATCCGGATCGCACCCGCGATTTCTTGTTGCCGCTGCTCGACTGCCAGGGGCTGCGCTGGCTGCACTCTTTCAGCGCCGGCATCGATCATCCCATCTTCAACCACTTTATGGAGAGGGGCGTGCGGCTCAGCACCTCCTCGGGTGCAAGTGCGGCCGCGGTAGCCGAAACCGTGCTGTTCTACATGCTGTGCCTTTCGCGTGACTACCGCAGTTGGGAAGAGGCCCGCAGCCGCGCCGCGTGGGAACCCCACCGGGTGCGTGAACTGGGCGGAGCCAACCTCGCTATCATCGGGCTCGGTCCGATCGGCGAAGAAGTCGCAGCGAAGGCGGCGGCTTTCGGCATGAACGTTGTCGCTCTGACGCGACGTCCGCGCAGCGGCACTTCCTTTCGCGTACGCCCGCTCGAGGATCTGGACGTGGTTATTCCAGAGGCCGACTTCATCGTGCTGGCACTGCCCCTTACACCCCAGACTCGAGGGCTGCTAGATCGTCGGCGTCTGGCACTGCTGCGCCCGACTTCTTTCCTGATCAACGTCGCTCGCGGCGAACTCATCGACGAGGAAGCGTTGGCTGAAGCGCTACGCGCCACGCGCCTTGCCGGAGCGGCGCTCGACGTATTCCACGAAGAACCCTTGCCGCCGACAAGCCCACTGTGGTCTCTGCCGAACGTGATCATCACGCCGCACTCAAGCGGTCGCAGCGATGAAAGCGACGACCGCGCCACCGAGATTTTTCTCGGCAACCTGGAGCGCTATCGACAGGGACGCGAGTTGCACAACGAAGTTCAAGCGGATGAGGCACAGAGCGGGAAGTGAGACATCCGCCGTGACCCACGGCGGATCTGTGGTGTCGGGACAACCGATAGCCTCGCACGCAATTCGACATTCGCGTGCGGCAACGGTCGCTCTTGAAGCAGTCGCGCCGGAGTAGAAACGATCGTGAAGAAAAACCTGCTGCGAATTCTGGCCGTATTGGCCATCGTGCTCCCGGCCGGCGGCGCGTGGGTATGGTACTCGGTGCGTTCGATCGAGATGCAGATCATCTCCGACGACGTCGCGATACTGACCGGCATGGGCGGCAACGTAGGTGTGCTGAAGACATCAGTCGGCCCCGTCGTAGTCGATACGATGACGTTCAAATCGCAGGGAAAGAAGATCCGCGAGAAAGTGGAGGAGTTCGGCGGCGGCAGGGTCGCCGCCATCATCAACACCCACTATCACCTCGACCACACCCACGGGAACACTGCCTTCCCGCCGACAACACCGGTACTGTCGACTACCCGCACCCGCCAGCATCTGCTCGAACATGACGCCGAGTACTGGCAGGGCGATGCGGCCAGCCTGCTGCCCTCAAGAACGTTCGACACCGAGCAACTTCTCGAGATCGGCGACAAACGCATCCGTTGCCTCTGGCTCGGCCGCGGACACACGGACGGAGACCTCGTCGTGCTCTTCGAAAACGAACGACTACTCCACGCCGGCGACCTTTTTTTCAACGACCGTTTCCCGAACATAGACCTGGAGGCTGGCGGTTCGATCAAAGAGTGGATCGGCACCATCGACCGCATCCTGGCCCTGGACTTCGACCGCATCATCCCCGGCCATGGCGAGGTCTCCGACAAGGACGGGCTGCGCAAATTCCAAACTTTCCTGCGCGAGTTGTGGACCGTCGGAGAAACCGCGGCCCGCGAGCACAAGACGCTGGCTCAGACCCTGAAAGACGCAAGACTTGAAACAGAAAAGACGATGACGCCCATCGTCGTGCCGTTCGTGGTGCGACTGGACCACGACTTTGTCATCAAGCGCGCCTGGGAGGAAGCCACCGGCGCGGTGACATACACCGCACCGGCACCGCCTCCCGTGCCGATCCCGGCTCCCGACAACGCAGACCGCGGATGACTATCGGCCGCTGCGCGGCAAGACTCCAAGGAAGTCCCACGCTGACTTGGGAACCCGCGACACTTTGTGGTCGAAGAGTATGCTCTGCGCCGAGTAGCTCTTGCCGTAGTAGTCGTGCGTGTCGGAACGATCGACACCCAAGTACGCACCTTCGAGCGACATCCCGACGAACAAGCCGCGCGAGCGCGCATACGAGTAGATCTCCGCACCAAACTTGAGATCAGTAGCTGCTTCGGCCTTGCGGCCCACTGGCCCGGCGGCCACGCCGGCCTCACCCGAAAGTTTGATCTTGCTCGAAAGCAGCGAGCGCACGCTCGCTTCGCTCATGAAGAACAGCACGACGTCGGTCGAAGAAGCGCCGAACTGGAGGCCGAAGCTTCCTCCCGTCAACAGAACGTGTACCGGCGGGCTCCACTCTCCGTATGTGGAGCGGCAACTGACCAAGCCTTTGCCGTAGTGGCCGCCAACGAACCACGCGGCCTTCACCAGATTTGGAACCACCGCCACGCAGCGACTGTGCGCCAGCAAATCCGCCGGCACTTCATGATCTGGCATGTCGCGCAGTTCACTGAAAACCGCCGCCGCGCGGCGCGCACGGGCGTCCAGTTCACTCTGCGAGGCGAAAGACGCAGACGCTGCGGCCGAGCAAAGCAAGAACGACGACACCGCCACAGACAGGCTTTTTCCCCAACGAACGTTCATATGCACCTCAATACAAGACTGAAGATCTTGCGTTCACATTATAGCGACCGTCTGCTGCCGCCAGAAAGACGACCGACCGCATTTTTGTCGGCCCTTGCGCGCCGGACAACGCGATCGACCATTCGAAGGAAGAGTTAACGATCCAGGACATTGGCCGGACTCGCCAGCCATTGAAGACTCGGAGCCCGTAACCACCGTAGACGAGTCGACATTTTACACGACGGGCATCGGTCGAAGAAACCTGCGCAGTGGTGCGCCTTCGCGCACAAACGACTGCGGGAGGAGCCTTCGCCCCTCCCGCACGCAACTCCTACGCCAAAACAATACAGGCGAGCTAGAAGAGGAAAAACGCTCCCACGGTGAAAACGTCGACCGGATCGTTGAAGGACGGCATCGACCCAGCGGAGAAGCTCTGCCCTCCGACCTCGAGCATCACGCGAGTCCATTCGGCCTTCACGCCGGCTCCGAAGGTGGGAAAGAGCTTGTATGTCACGCCCGCCCCAAAGCTCATGTCGGAGGACCAGTTGCCGCCCTTGGCGCCGGCAAAATTGCCGTCCCAGAAGTAACCTCCAAGCTTGGCGAACAAAGTCCAGTCATCTCCGAGAGGAAGAACCGGCACGACGGAAAGATTGAAACCGCTGGCAGCCATCTCCACCTTGGCGGGGTCGCCGCTAGGCGAACCGTTCGGTTGGAATAGCTGGAACTTGTTGTTCGGCGCGCCGAGGTCGAGCCACTCGATCTCTCCCGCGATCCACTTGCAGGGGCTGTACGCAGCCTGCACGCGCCAGGCGAATTGGGTGGTGTCGAAGTCGTCGAAGTTGGCCACGCCTGCTCCGGCGCCGACCGAGAAGCCGAGATCCGCCTTTCGCACCTCCGCTTGGGCCCCATCCTCTGCGCTAGCCAGCCCGACAAGCGCGGTTGTCGACAGAAAAAGAGACAGCGTAACTACTAAAGATTTCCCGTATTGTTTCATGGTTCCCCTCAACCGACGGGTCGGCAGTGCCACCGCCGCCCGAAAATTCCCTGAGTGCGCCGCTTCTGTACCCTTGGCCCGAACGCAAGGCGAGCCACACCCCGCCCTCTCGGGATGTGCCGCGGGCCACGTGACATGCGTTGAAGAACGGGACAGAGGCCGGGCCGCTAGCCCCGCGGCTTCGCGACCTTCTTCGTCGCCGGCTTCTTCGCGGCGGGCCGCTTCTTGGCCGCTCCCTTTTTCTTGGAAGCCTTCTTCTTAGCCGCCTTGCGCTTGCCGCCACCGGCTGTCCTCTCGGCGTTGGTCTCGAGATAGCGACGGAGTTCCCCTACCGCCTTCTCTATCTGCGAAGCTATGCCGGTCAGGCCCTGCAGAAGTTGGTGCAGCACAGACTCAAGGTCCGCGGGCACCGAGGCCTTGCCAGCCCGCTTGCGCAAGCCATCACCGAGCGCACGCGCTGCGCGCTCAACTTCACGGATCACGTCTCGGACTCGATCAGATGATTTAGGTGTCATGTACTACGCTATACGACCGGGGCGGGGGACGGCGCAAGCATTTTCTGCACCGAGCCCGGGACTGGTTGGCAGATCCCCCAACGCGAAAGGCGGGAGCCGCGTCATCACATGCGACGCATCTTCTCCTGCCGTCTTAGCGTTGCCCCGCAGCGCGGTGGCCGTTATGGTCCGACCGCATGAGCCGCGCAGGAATCGTAGGCCTACTCTTGTTCGTTGGCATCGCGGTGTTCGTCATCGCCCAGTCGCTGGTAGCCGACGCGCACTCCTGTGAAATCTGTATCGACTACCAGGGGCGATCGCAG
The DNA here is from genome assembly GCA_903893315.1 of uncultured bacterium. Lineage (GTDB taxonomy): Bacteria > Desulfobacterota > Binatia > UBA1149 > CAITLU01 > CAITLU01. Next base: position 158,384 of record CAITLU010000002.1, on the reverse strand, counting down.
TGCCGGACGGTCAGCGCCGCCACGATCGAGCAGGCCCGGGAAGGAGCGATCACGAACGCCTGCGCGTTCATTTCCAGTGGGGTTACCGAAACCATCGCGTGCCAGCGCCGGAAGCCGACCTCCGAGCGCTGCCGATAGAACGCGCTTTCCCTCACATTCCGAGAGTGATCGGGGCCCGGGCGTGCCCGCCAAGCCCTCCCCCGATATGGCTTGTCGTTGTGCAATGAAGGACACGGGGCCTCCTCGCTTCTCGTGACCTTCATAGCGAACGGCCCGCACGACCGGGGAAAGGCCGGAATTCGATCACCTCATCGATCGAGTTTGTCGTCGTCGGCAATGGAATCCGGCTGGCACCGAGCTTGCGGTTGAGGCCGGTGCTGCGTCTGCGAAGCAACAGCAAGGGTCGCCGGCGTTCGCATCAAAGTCGCGGCCTGCCACGAAAGCCGCCGCTATCTGCGTGGCGTCGCTCGGGGCAGCACCCTCACACCTTCCTTCATTCAGCTCCGCCCGGGACCTCCGCCTGCGCGGCAAGGAATTGGGCAGGAGTCCTGCTCACCGGCCGCGACTGTGGCGATTCCCGAGGTGCGCCGGAGACATTGCGAAGCGCGATGCCAGCCCCAAGGACAACCCAAGGCCGCCGACCAACTTCCAGCAGCCAAGCCCGAACTCGCTCCGGAATGAGCACCTGTGTTCATTTTGGTGCGGGATTTCCGCAGCATGTGGTGCGGCAGAACCTCCGCAGCAGCCAGGCTTTTCAACTGCCCCGATGGCGATTTCTCCACACCGCATACATCCGGGTTATCCCGCAGCCGGGTCATAGCCTCCAGATCAACACGATTTAGTAGCCGCTATTCGTGGGCTAACTCACCGCGCGAGCGGCCATCTCGCACCGTTGCCACAATATTCCGAAGAAGCCCCCCGGACGAGGCGCAAAAACGAGATGGCCATTGCGTCAGCTTTGACCATGGCCAAAGTTTTCGTCGGCGCGGCGCTCCGGAAGTAATTGGCCTATGCGTTGCAAGGACTCTCTGCTGGGTAGTTCCGTGATGGCAACAAACAGAATCCATCCTGAAGGCGATCTGCGCATGACGCTCACCAATATTTTCAAAGCCCTCAACACATGGCGCGCATCCGACTCAGTAGCCTCGAGCGTTTCGCGCTCTTCGAGATCAGGCATCGCGGCTGTTGAATTCGCCATCATCCTGCCTGTCGCACTACTGCTGGTATTAGGGTCCCTGCAAAGTGCGCAAGTGTTTTATCTCCAGAAGCACCTGCTTGCGGCCGCCCAGTCGGCAACGCGTACAGGCACAATCCAGGGCAGCACGGAAGCCCAGGTCAAGTCGGCGCTTTCGACCTACCTTTCGGTCACCGACATCGGCGCCGACTATCAATCAACAATAACGGGAGTTGGCACCACAAGTAACGGAGACTCCCTGGTCACGGTTCAAGTCACCCACAATGTCGCGCTCTTCGCGGAGATTCCGGCAATGGGTTGGAGCACTCCGACCATTCCCATTTCAGCATCGGTAACGATGCGTCACGAATGAACGCCACGTGCAATGGCGGGGGCAGCGTAATGGAGCCTTCCGAACTCGAGATTTCAGGCGAAAGAGGCTCCATGGCCATCCTGATGGCTATGGGATTGGTAGCCTTCCTGGGTGTGGCCGCACTCGCCGTCGACATGGGGTACGTGTACACGGCGCGGCGACAGCTTCAGGTCGCCGCCGATGCCGGGGCTCTGGCAGGCGTGCGTGAGTTGGCAACCAGCCAGTCGGTGGCCGAAGCCAACGCCATTGCCAAGGCCCAGCAGGTGGCTACTGCCAACAAACTCGTCGGCGGTGCGATTCCGATCAATACGGCAACGGACATCCAATTCGGAAGTTGGGCGAGTCCCACTTTCACCGTCAACGGCACGCCCAAGAACGCCCTGCGCGTCACCCTGCGTAAGACCTCGGGAACAACACAAGGACCGCTCGCGCTTCTCTTTGGTCCAACGGTGGGCCTGAACAGCGTCGAAATCACGGCGTCCGGCACCGCAGTTCTCGCAGCCGTCGACATGATCCTGGTACTCGACACCTCTTCGTCTATGGTTTACGACACCGTCTGGACGACGTGCACCAAGCTGACAACAGGCACCACTGTCAGAGTCGGTGACAAGTGGACAAACAGCAGTTGCGGCTGCGGAACGCCCAACGCTAGCGGCTACCAGCCTTTCGATACGCTCCGCGCTTCGGCCAAGATTTTCATTTCGGATTTCAACCCCATCGTCGATCAACTCGCGATGGAAACATTTGCCAACACAGCGAAGAGTCCGATCAACCGCACTCTCATAAGCCCGTTCACGACCGTCAGCAGCACAATCGACGCCATCACAACGCCAGACTTCTGCAACGGAGCCCGCTACACGAACATAGGCGACGGAATCGCCAAGGGTGTGGCAGAACTTAGAAGCGTGAGGGCCCGCGCCAGCACAGCCAAGATCATAGTGCTGGTTTCCGACGGTGCGCCAACCTGCAATTCGACCGGATCATGCACCGGGTCTCTCTCCGACACTAACGCAGGCAAGGTCTTCGCGCGTCAACAAGCCGCGGTGGCAGGCGGCTACGGGATCGTGATTCATGGGGTCAGCTTGGGCCTGCAGGCCGACCGACCGCTCATGCAGGACATCGCCCAAGCGACGGGAGGCAGCGAACACTTCGCAAACTCTGCGGCTGACCTGACTGGCGTATTCGCTGAGATTCGCGGGCGGATTCCGGTCCAGTTGGTAAACTGACGCGCCGCGCAGCCAGAACGAGGGAAGAGTATGAGGATCGAGATCGAAAAAATCCGGCGTCATGAAGAGGCGCACACCCAAATCGCAGGTAAAAGCTGCCGCGGCTCCTACATTGTTGAGTTCTCCCTGATAGTTCCGGTGTTCGTGTTGCTCCTGACCGGCATGATGGATCTCGGACGCGGCTACTTTCAGACGCATGTACTGCTTGACGCCGCCCAGGCCGGCGCTCGTGTCGGTTCGCTGCCGTCCAGCACCACGACACAGGTATCAACCGCGGTCCATGCCGTCCTCGACCCGGCCAAGATCACCGGAGCGCAGATAACATCGAGCAACATCGGCGGCGCTGGAGCGCGCGGCTCAACGACAAGTGTAGTCGTCACCGCCCCATTCACGACCTTGAGCGGCACCGTGCTCCCCGGCTGGAGCGGAACCATCAATCTTTCCCAGGCCGTCAATCTGAGACACGAATAGCAGTAGAATCCCTGTCTCCGACCCGTCGGCGATCTCCGGAAGCTGGAATGGAAAGGCTCGGCATCGCTGCCGGGCCTCCCCCTTTTCGCGGACCTCCCGCTAGTGAATCATTGAGACGACACCCGGTTCGCGGGCCAGGTCGAGGGCCTCCAACATCGAACCAAGCATCGCCAACGCGCCTTCGTCAGCCTGCTGCGCATAGTGACGACGCAGGTTGTTCAACATACGCGCGAGCACCTGGGCATTGCCGACGGGCCGGAGAAAGTCGTCCCGCCAGCCCTCTGGCCCTACGCCTTGGCGCCTCAGCAGGTCGAGAAACGCCGCGCGGTCGAGCAGCCGCCCTCGATTGTAGACATCGATGTACCGGCCAGTGGCCGAATGGCAGACCAGGAAGTGGCCCGGAAACCCGACCCCGCACGTCTCCACTCCGGCGGCGTGGCCCACATCCATGTAAATGAGTGCCAGTGTGATGGGAATGCCGCGCCGGCGTTCGAGCACGTCGTTCAGGAAACTGTTGCGAGGGTCGTAGTAGTTATCCCGATCTCCGTCGAACCCTTGTTCCTCGAACAGCAGGAGGTTCAACGCGGCTATCGGATCGGACTCTGGACGACGCGAGATCATCAGGCAGGCCTCGCGCCCTATCCCGGCAATCTCCTCAAGGTAGAGACCGAGGTCCAGATCGGGATAACGCAGCCGCGCGATCGCCAACGCAGCCGCCGGCAAATGGATATCAGCATCAGCGCGGCTGACTAGATCGGAGAACAGTAAAACGATATCGCTTCGTGGACTATAACCAAGCACGCCAAAGGTCCCGCCCTGACAGCGATTACAGACCGGCTTGGCAACCATTAACAAGAGACTTGGCGACGGCTTCGGTGCGAAGCATCCCCACTCGCACCAGCCAAACCACCATACCCCTTCGTCAGGAGAGGTCTCGGATGAGCGAGCCGGCTAGCGGCCCACCACAGAGACGAAGCTGACGCAGCGACCCGGCGCACCACCGAGGTTGTGGGTAAGACCGAGCTTCGGGTTCTTGATCTGGCGCGGGCCCGCTTCTCCGCGTAGCTGCAACCACATCTCGTACATCATCCGAAGTCCGGAAGCGCCGATCGGATGGCCGAATGACTTGAGCCCTCCGTCCGGGTTGACCGGCAAACGTCCGTCGAGATCGAAGGCCCCGTTCAGAACGTCGCGCCAGGCCCCTCCGCGCTCGGAAAAACCCAGGTCTTCATACAGCACCAGTTCGGTCGGTGTGAAGCAGTCGTGCACCTCGGCCATCGAAATCTCTTCGGCCGGATTCTTCACGCCGGCCTGCTCATAGGCGTCGCGGGCCGATGCCACGACCTCGGGAAAGGTCGTGAAATCGTAATCCTGAGACAAAGGTCCCGCCGCGGGTCCGGCGATGAACGACAAGGCCTTGATGAAGATCGGTTTGTCCGTGTACTTGTAGGCATCTTCGGCGCGCACGACGATTGCCGCCGCCGAACCATCACTGACACCAGAGCAGTCCATGATGCCGAGAGGATCGGCCACGAGCGGTGAGGATCTGATCTGCTCCAGCGGCACTTCCCTGCGGAACTGGGCTTTGGGATTCTTGGCGCCGTTCGCGTGATTCTTGTACGCGATGCGCGACAACACTTCCTTGCCAGTCGCGGCGTCCAGGCCGTACTTCGCGAAGTACGCAGGCGCCAGGAACGAGAACTGCGCGGGGGCCGTCATCGCCGGTTGAGTACCGTCGCTCGGCGGAGGTGTAACCACCAGACCTGAGAAACCCGAATCCTTGAGCTTCTCGACCCCGATCGCCATCACGCAGTCGTAGGCACCACAAGCCACCGCGTAACAGGCGTTGCGCAGCGCTTCGCTGCCGGTCGCGCAGAAATTTTCGACGTGCGTCACCGGTTTGTACTGGATCTTCAAAGGCTCGGAGAGGGTAAGCCCCGAGAGGTTTCCCATGGTGCCGAGCCAGTAGGCATCGACGCGGTCACGATCAACACCCGCAGACGCGAACGCCGCTTCGGCAGCTTCGACCAGAAGATCGTCGAGGCTGCGGTTCCAGTGTTCGCCGAAGGCCGTGCAGCCCATCCCGACAATCGCCACCCTGTCGCGAATCCCGTTGCTCGCCATTGGATCCTCCTTACGCCTCTCCCGCGTCAGCGGGCGGGGCGCGCCTTCCAGAAATAGTTATGGATACCGCCCGCGGTAAACAGACGGCGGAACGTCATTTCCAGCGGATCGCCTATCTTGACCTTTTCGGGCTCGACGTCGGTCAGTTCACTTTGCACGCGACCTCCGCCCTCGTAGTCGATCACCGCAACTACCATCGGCGGCTGCAGCGTGAATGCCAGACGATCGACGGCAAATGTCTTGATGACCGCCTTGCGATCGGCGAAGGCGACTTCTTTCATCTTGTGTGAGGCTCCACACTGCACGCACACGGTCTGCGGCGGCAGTTGGAAAGTCCCACAAGCCTCGCACTGCGTGCTGACGAAGGCGTACTTCCAACGATGCGAGCGCAGCGACGGCGGACCGGCCGGTCGCTCCGGATCCGGCCGCCGCGGCGGCTCGGTCTGCAAGATGCCACGCCATTTGAGGTAGCGAGCATACGAAAGATCGGCACGCTTGGACGCCAGCCACTGGTCCACCGTGCGCTCGGGCCGATAAGAAGCGATCGCATCGGTGGCACGCAGCAGAACCGCATCAACTCCGTCAGAAACCGAAAGCACCAGGATGCGATCACCAGGCTTCGCTTTCTCGAGCGCTGCTGCCAACAACAAACCGGCGTGCGCGGTTCCGGTGTGACCTATGACGTCCAGACGAGCGTCCGCCACCTGTTCCGGTGCCAACTTTGCCTGGGCGATAAATGCCGCGGAAGCACGAGGGCTGGGGGCATCGACCACGACGGCGGCCAGATCTCCCGGCGCTACGCCGGCCCGCGAAAGTAGCCCTTTGGCCGCGTTGGCAAGCAACGGTCCCCACCCTTGCGTGAGTACGAAGCGCTCCTCCCAGGCCTTGGAAAAGCGCTCGCCGGCAAGACGCCAGGTGCTGAGAAACTCCAGCGTCTCGGAGTAGGTTGCCTCGATCTCCGCAATCACACCGCTATTGCCGAGCAGAAAAGCCGCGGCGGCGTCACCACCGGCCAACTCAGCGGCACCCTCCGGAGCACCGATGCGGATGTCGCTCATGGTCGCCAGTGCTTGTCCTGTACCGGACGCAACTGCCGCCTCGTAAGCCCCTATCAGACCGCCGAGGCCGGCGCGCAGCGAGCACGTAAGGTCGAGACAGCGCACTCCAGCAGGCAAGTCGAGAGCCGCGTGGATCGTGGCGGAATTGAGCTTCTCGAAGTACGGCGGCTCGGTGGTACCGAAGTACAAAGCCCGGATTTCCGACGCGTCGCGACCGCGCAGACAGTCCCTCGCAGCCTCCACCGCCATAGTAACGGTGTCCTCGTCGTAAGCCGCCACCGACCTTTCGCCCTTGCCGCCGCCGGTGCCGAGGGTCTGGCCGATGGTCTTGCGCGAAATGCGGTGAAACGGAATGTAGGTTCCAAACGAGACGATACCTGCCATCGGTTCTTCTCCGTACGATCAACCGTCCTTACCCGTCCATGTCGCACCGCTCCGGAACGTGCATCGGGTGCTGGACACGGGCGAGGCAGGCGCCAAAACGAAACGCGGGGGAGGCGCTCAGCGCCTCCCCCGCGGGATATTCCTCGGGAAACTCCCAAGAGCAAGATGACGAGTTCGACTAGTCCGAAATCGCCTTGAACGAAGCCCCGTCGCTGAGCGCCGAACTGGAGAAGTTGGCACCGAAACACTTCCCGTTGCCGAGATTGTGCAGCCGTACGCTTACCTTCGAGTCCTTGTGCAGAGGAAGGATCGGAGCCGAGAAGCCGACCGTTGACTTGAGGCCGATCTTCGCCTTGCCGCCCACACCCGCCGCCAGCGACAGGCGCGATACCGCCCCATACTTGTGCTTGTACAAATACCCTGTCGGGTTATCGATCCAGCAGGGAGTGGCAAAGCAGTTGCCACCGGCAGGAATGTCGAGTTCGGTGATCAAAGAGGGCGTATTCGAAGTCTCATCATAGATGCACAGTACGTAGGCCGAGGTCGTCGTCGGGCTGGCAAGGTCGGCCGTCTTATCGATATCGACACCTCTGGACCAGTTCCACGACAGCGAATCCTTGAAGCCGCCTTCCTTGATGAACAGGTTGGACTTGCCGGGGGAGCTTGTCTCGAAACAGCTGGCCACCGGCACCGGCGTAGCCGGGCAGTCCTCGGCCGAACGGACGTAAAGGATGTCCTCGTCGCCGCCGATGGTCTTGCCTAGAGTATCGGTAGACTCCCAGGCGACCATCCAGGTTCCCGTCGTTGAGTTGGCCGACGGCACCGCGTCCACATCGGCTCCCTTGTCTTTGCCAGCAGTGGTCGCGAGCCCAGCCGGGGCCGTCCATGTAGCGCCCGAGTCCGACGACCGCGCAGTCAGAATATCCCGGTCGGTCTTCAGGGCCTTGCCCAGGGGATCGGTCGAATCCCACACGACGACAAAGGTCGAGCCGTCGTTGGCAACGCGGGGGCGATTGTCATCGCCTACATCGGTGGTCGCGTTGCTCGCCAGCAGGCTGGTCGCCGACCATGTGCTGCCGCCATCACTCGACCTGGCGGTAAAGATGTCGTCGTCAGTACCGGCGCTGGCCAGGTTTTCGTTGGACTCCCAAACGACCACCAGATCGGAGCCGTTCGCGGATAGTGACGGGAACGTGTCGGCTCCGGTGTCCGTCGCGGCATTGCTGTTGAGCACCGCGGCGGGCGAAGCGACGAAGCCCGGATTGGAAATGATCGAGTAGAAGATATCGCCATCGGAACCGTTGGTGCCGAGATCCTCGGTGCTGCCCCACACCGCGACAAAGCTGCTGCCGTTGTAGGCTACCGAATTACCCTGCCCGAGCCCGATGTTTGCCGTCATCGGGCCGCCCAACGCCTGCTGTGCCGACCAGGTGGCACCGTTGTCACTCGAAGAAGAGAAGAAAATCTTATCGGCAGTGGGATTGGAACCGCCGAGCACGCTGTGCTTCCACACGGCCACCCAATGTCCGGCGCCGTCGGTGGCAAGGGATGGCTGGAAATCGAGTTCCAGCGACTCGTCCACAGCTCCGCCGCTGTTCAGGAGCTGGGGATTTGACCAACTCGCACCATTGTCGGTGGATCGAGAGAAGAGGATGTCATTGTCGAAACCGATGGTACCGCCAAGCGTGTTGGTCGAACTGTAGGCGGCGACCCACACCCCTCCCGCTCCACTGGCGACGCAAGGCTCGGTTTCGGTGGCCGTGCCGTCGGTCGCTGCATTCGCGTACAGAGCCGCCGCCGCACTCCAAGTGGCACCGTCGTCGGTCGAACGCGTGAAAAGGACGTCAAAGTCATCGCCTATGGTGCCACCGAGGTTGTTATCGGACGACCACACGCCGACCCATGTCGACGAGCCATCATTGGCCACCCAGGCCTCGCGATCCACGTCCTTGTTGTCGGGGCTGGACAGATCGCCCGCCGCGGTGCTGTTCAAGGGCCCTGGAGGTCCGAAGGAAATCAACGCGTGGGAGGCCGGCGCCACGGCCAAGGCCGCCAATAAAACAAGCAAAGAGAGGGAAAATCGCAGATTCATAGTGCACCCCTGAGACTGGTTGAAAGAAAGCAGCGGGACCGCGAACCCCTCGCGGCGCCGTTGCCAAGTTAGGGGCTGCGCGAAGCGGTTGTCAAGGCCGAGCCAGCGACTTCGGGGAATAGGCCCGGTCCCGCTGACCGGGCCTATTCGTTGGTGTCAGAGCTCTTCGGGATGTTCCAGGCGGCGCTTGACGGCCTCGATGGCGCGCGACGCGTAGAAGCCGTCCTCTGTCCTCTCGTCATAGGTGTACTTGAGTTCGAAAATCTCCGCAGCCACCACGGAACCGCTGGCGTCCACCACAGGCACCATCTTCAGCTTGCCCATCGCGATGAAGGCCGGGATGGTGCCGTAGTCGTAGTTGTGATGGTAGCAGGCATCGATCCCCACACTGCCGAGGTTGGCCACGAACATCGAGGCGAAGAGGGGATCATTCTCTATCATCTTGGCCGGTAGCAGGTTGTGATCGTTCAGCCAACGGCCGCCCTTGACGAACCACTTCAGCAGCATCGGCGGAAGCTTCAGCAGCAGGTTGATCTCCTTGTCGGTTTCGGTTTCCTTGTTGGAGCGGCCAAGAAGCTGCATGTCCCAGATACCGTCGACCATCTGGGCAAGAGTTTCATCCCGAGCGAACAGACGCTTGGCTGTAAAAAGCGGAGCGTCGTCGCTCATGCCCTTCTTACCGGAAAAGGAAACCCAGACCCCACGCCGCTGCCAGTAGCGACCTCCGGCAACGAAACGATTGAGGCGCGGTCTGTCATGCCAGCACAAGGCGAGACTGCGCAGCACCAAGTGGAAGAGCGTGGCGTGGCGGTGGGCAGGACGGTCTGCGTTGAAGTTCCGCAAGAAATCCTTGGCTGCAGCAGCCAACACATCTTCACGGCAAAGCACCGCCGACTCCGTGCGGGTCGGCATTACGAAAGGCATGATGCGCCGAACCGGATGTACGTCACGCACCAGGTCTGCATCGGATCGTTCGAAGATAGGCAAAGTCGGCCTCCTGTTTCGTTCAGCTCGCGGATCTTAGGGCCAGGTCGCCAGCCCATCGCTCGGCGCAGCGCAGTGCAAGCGCCACGATTGTTTCCTGGGGATTTACGCCGATCGAGGACGGTATGATGCTGGCATCGGCGATCACCAGCCCATCGATGCCGTGAACACGGCCCCAGGCATCGACGACGCCGGCTGACTTGTCACGGCCCATGCGCGCGCTGCTCATGATGTGCACCGTCATCAGTTCTATATTGTGGCGCTTGCGCGGACGCCGGTCGATCTCTCCGAGCTGGTCGGCACCATGAATCTCGGCCAGGTCACCGAAAGGAAGCAGCACCGATCGCGCACCGGCCGCGAACATCTGCTCAGCAGCCAGTCGCACGCCACGATGCACCGCCTCCACGTCATGAGGAGACAGCCGGAAGGTCATCCACGGCTGCAGGTCCGGCCCCAGGACCACGCGTCCCTCACCGGTATCCTCGATCAGACAGGCCGCCGTTATCATGTGGTTGAACTGGGCCATCCGTTCGGCGTGGGCGCGCCCGAATCCCGGTATGCCGGTTGCGAGAATACCCGGTGGAACGCCCGCGTAGCCGATCAGAATCCCCTCGTCCAGAAACTGATGGATCTGGTGGGCCTGATGGGCGCCGATCCACGGGTTGACACGTTCATCGAAGACGCCGACGACTTTGGCATTCGGATGAGTGTGGAGCCCCTTACCTACCTGACCACCCAGCACCAGGCTTCGCATCAGAATGCCGGGCGTGTGCCTGGCGCCGGCCGCCAGCACCACCAGTCGCGCACGCACCTTGAAGTTGCCCAGACGCCCGCCGCCGAGCCGGCGGCTGCTGCCGCGCTCGTCAACGAAGTGGCCGCGCACGCCGACGGCCCGGCCCCCGCGCATCAGCACCCGGTCCACCTTGGCGTAGGTCAGCAGTCGCGCACCGGCGCCGAGAGCCCGCGGGATTTCGGTAACCAGCATTGAACGTTTGGCGCCGGTCGGGCAGCCTAATCCGCAGTTGTTGAGCCCCACGCAGCGGTGCATGTTGCGGGGGTTATTTTCGACCTTCCAGCCGAGTTTGTTCGCTCCGGCAACGAAGAGTTCATCGTTGCGCCCGAGCGTGTCCTCGTGTTGGTGCTCGACGTGCAAGATGGACTGGGCTTCATCGAACCAGCGCTCCATGGACTTGGAGTCGGTGGATTCAAGCCTCAGTTCACGGCTCCAGTGGTCGAGCACACGTCCCGGCGTGCGCCAGGACATGCCGCCGTTGATGACCGTTGAGCCGCCGACGCAGCGTCCCTCCGCAAACATTATCGGAGGACGTCCGAGGATCGAGCTGGTCCCGGCGTCGCGATAGAGACGCTGAAGCGAAGTGATCGGATCCGTGCGGAAACTCTCGGTAAGATGCAGACCACCTTCTTCGAGCAGGAGAACGTCGAAGCCGGCGTCGCGCAGAGACCGGGCAGCGGGCGCCCCGCCGGCGCCGCTTCCGACTACGACGACATCGGCACCGAACTCGTGTCGGCCGCGCGCGTGAAATCCAAAATCGCGGCCGTCTTCGACATTGGGATACTCGAGATCGTATTCGGGAGGACGAGCCGCAAACCGCGGGATGCCCGGCGTCGTGCCCACTGTCATCGCCCTGCCCCACCGTTGGATCCATCGCTGACAACCTGCGGCCGTCCGGCCGCATCCAGCGATGTCGCGGCGCGGGCGCCCGCACCTTCCAGCGCCTCGTCCGGATTTCCCGCCAGGACAGCAGCGCGGTAGGCAACGCGCTCGTCGGCGCGGCCCTGCCAATCGACTTCCATCGCCTTCAGGATTTTCGGATGCTGGTAGAAACACACCAGTACCAAGGCGCGCACCCCTTGGTAGAGCATCGCGGGCGCTCCTCCCGCCCTCTCCCAGTGGTGGATGTATCGGGTCGCCGTTTCGTCATCCATCGAAGTAAAACGACACATCCCCTCACGGAACAGGAAAGGCCCGTACTCCACCAACCGCAAGCCCAACGGGAACGTAAGACGCGTGGGTGCCGGCAGATACTCGAGGAAGCTCAAGATCATACGCGCGACGTCACCATCGATGTCGGCATCGAAATGGCCGCCGCGCGGTCGCATGACTGCGATGGCGTGCATCAGGATCTTCGTCGAGGCCTTGCCGAGCACAAACTCTCCTCGCCCCTGCTGCCGCCGCTCGATCAACAAATCGAGGCATTGCCCGAGACCGGTCCGCTGCTATGATCCGCCCGGCGCGCGGCTTGGAAGGAACCTGCCGAAGTTGCGGCAAGGCGCGCTGCGCCACTGCCCGCCGCCAGGAGAATGCTTGATGCCACACCCCGCCGAGACTCTCAAGACGCTGCTGGCAGGTCCGGTCCCGGACCCCGGACAAATCTCCTCGTTGCTCGACGGCCTCACGCTGGCTGACAAGATCACGACCGTGCGCGCGCTGGCGGGCACGGCCCTGCAGGGAGCCTTGTGGCGAACCGTTATCGGCGCGCCCCGAGTCTCAGTCTCGGAAATGATCCCTCCCGACTACCCGCGCCTGCGTCCGGTGATCTTCCACGGCAAGAACTCTCTACCCGCCTTCACCGAGTTCCAGAAGATCTGTTTCAGACCCGAACAGCGCGAGGCCGGCGACGTGGCCTGGGGCTACAACGAAACACGAATCCGCCCCGTGGTCGGGCCCGGCTACTACGTGCTGCACGACACCAGCGACGCAACGCATGGCGGAGCCGCCTTCGACTATACGCAGCTTCCCCTTGCCAAACTTCCGGCCTGGCCCGAGATCAGGTCCAACCATGCGGGTCTGTCACGCTTCGTCTACGACAACATGGTCGATTACATGCGCCGCGTATCCGGTGACGTGTTCATAGGCTCGGCGGTGCGCAGCGGCCGTGAGATGGGCAGCTATTTCATCATCGTGCGCGAACTGCTCCCGCGCTGAATGAGTTCGCTGCGAGAAACTTCTCCAGGCGGACCGGTGCCTAGCCCTCGCGCGTCTTCATGAAGTGCCGGCGGAAATCCTTCGTATAGGACCACTCGTGCCAATCGCGGCCGTCGGGGGCCTGCGCCGCGAGCGTCATGCCCAGATCGATTATGGAGCCCGGCTCGGTCATCCGCTCAAGCGCCGCAAAAGCCCCGCGGACAATCGTCCGTTGTTCATCGACGCACCCCGGACGACCGGTCTCGTTGCCCATCGGATAATCGACGAATACCGCGCGCGGCGGGCGCACGGCCTCAGTGATGTCGCGTCCCACAGACATTACCAGCGTGGGAATGCCGGCTTCTTCTACCGCTCTTGCAACCAGACCGACGGTCTGGTGACAGACTGGTCAAGCCGGGACCAGATAGAACAGATCCACCCTTTCGGCTCGAAGTTGTTCAATTATCGGCGGTATCAGCGCTTCGCGCACAGCCCGCTGCGAATAGATGCCGCCCATGAACGTGAGCGCCGTGGGCGCGAGTTCACCGATCGTGTGATCGGCAGCCATCTCGCGCAGGCGCTCCAACGGGAATACGCAATTCGGATCCTCGACCGCATCGCCTATCGGATAGCCGAAGTGGGCGACACGAAGGCGCGCGAAATCCACATCCGAACTGATCTTACGTAACGAAGTGTCGTCCTTGAAGTGAAACGGCTCCTGCCCGTCAACGTAGACGCCCCCCGAAGCCCCGAGCGCGACGCGACACGCGCCGAACGGCTTGGTCATCGGAGCCCAAGGTATCGGCAGAGCGCGGTTGTCCGTCCAACGATACGGAGGCAGCGGTTCGTAAAGCTCTCGAGTACGCGGAATGTAATCTATCGGCACGCTCACACCCTCCCGCAAAGGCTCTTCAACAACGCGCGCGAACGCGCGAACGAACCCGAACCGGCGACACCGTCGGGAAACACTCCGGCATAGAAATCGCTGGCTCCTGCCGACGCCATGCTGCGAATTCCCGCTTCCACTTCTTTCTCGCTGCCGATCAAAGCGATATCGGCCGGGCCCGCGGCCCCCTCTGCGTCCAGACACGCACGGTAGACCGGCAATTGGCCGTAGATGGCGAGATGTTTGGCAGCGTACTGACGAGCGGCGGCAACGTCATCGGTAACGCAGACCGGCAGCGAAGCGACGACTCGTGGCATTGCCCGACCAGCTCCCTGCGCCGCCGCACGAAGTTGCGGGACGATGGTGCCGTCAACGTAGCGCGGCCCGCACATCCAGGTCAGAGTGCCTTCACACAGACGACCGCAAAGCTCGAGCATTTTCGGCATCAGCGCCCCGATCATGATCGGAAGCCCCTTGCCCTCGCTGGTGTCCAGGGGAGCGGCAACGCGGTACAGCTTGCCGTCCATACTGCAACTTCCATCGTCGAGGAGTGCCCGCAGGACCGTCACGTACTCGCGCATGTGCGTGACTCCGCTCGCGTACACGAGTCCGAACATGTTCTCGATGACGAATTGGTGGCTGCGTCCGATGCCGAGCGCGAAACGCCCGCCCGTGGCGGCGTGTACGGTCGCGGCCTGCTGAGCCAGTGCGTGCGGATGGCGCGGATAGGTAGGAACGACGGCGCTGCCCAGTTCGATCCGGCTGGTTTTCTGGCCGGCCAGGGCCAGCACCGTCAGACAATCCAGCCCCATCACATGAGGCCTCCATGCCGTGTCAAAACCGTCCTCTTCGGCGACTACGATGGAGGCAATGGCCTGCTCCAGCGTCTCACGCTGCCCCCCGACGACAATCCCCATGCGCATGCGACATTCTCCTTCCGACCGATCTCGTCCACACAACCCCTGAAAGGACCTCCGTGCAATCTGCTCGACAGGGACCCAGATGCAAGGCGGGCGCGAATCCCCGTCCACGGCGTGCCTTCAGGCACGTCGTCGGCCAGACCCCACGGCCGACGACGCGGGCAGCCCTGTTTCAACAGACCGTCAGATCCGGCGACCTGCAACCCGGCAGCAGCATAAACACCAGGCGCCGCGATGATGGAACCGCTACCCGCTCCGGTTCCTCGCAAAGCCTTTGGCTGAAGGCGGCCGTTCGGTTAGGAGATCACTCATGAGCGAAATTATCTTCCACCAGTACGCGATGTCGCCCTTCTCCGAGAAGATCCGCAAGATCCTCGCCCACAAGGACATCGCCTATCGCAAGGTCGACCAACCGGCTTGGATGCCGAAGCCCCACCTGACGCCGCTCACCGGCGGATACCGGCGCATCCCGGTGCTGCAGATAGGAGCCGACATCTACTGCGACAGTGCCCTGATCGCGCGCAAGCTGGACACCGTATCGCCCGCTCCCTCGATCTATCCGCAGGGCAATGCCGCCGCTGCCGAAGCGACCGCGTCGTGGGCCGACAAGCTGCTTTTCCCTGCGACGGTTCCGCTGGTTTTTACCGCTCTGGCCGATGTAATCCCCCCCGAACTCTTCGAAGACCGCCGCGCGATGTTTCCGCAACTCAACCTCGAGTCCCTGCGCGCCGCGCTCCCGGCCGCACGCGGGGTGCTGCATTCGGCCTGTGCGATGCTCGAACAAACGCTCGCGCGCCACGCCCACGTGCTCGGCGCCGAGTTCAGCGTAGCGGACGCGGCCGTCTACCATACGCTCTGGTTCGCGCGCGGCGATTCGACCGCACGTGAAACCATCTATTCGAAGCCGAAGTTGGCCGATTGGATGCACAGACTAGAAGCGATGGGTGCCGGCCGGCCCAGCGCCATGAACGGGGAGGAGGCGATGGAGGTTGCACGCAAGAGCGAACCGACCGACGTCGACCGCACGGTGGCTCACGGCGACCCGACCGGCCTCACACTCGGAGCCAACGTGGCCGTAGCCTCAGACGACCTTCCCCAGAGCGTCTTCACCGGCCGCCTGGTAGCGCTGCGCGACCACGAAATGGTCATCGAGCGACGCGACGAGCAAGTCGGCCGAGTCGCGGTACACTTCCCGCGCGCCGGCTATTTCGTACGCACCATCTGACGAAGCGGCCGCGAGTTTCAGCAGCGCTCGAGGATAGTGGCAATGCCCATCCCGCCGCCGATGCACATCGTCACCAGCGCGGTCTTCTTGTCGCGCCTCTCCATCTCGTCGATGGCGGTGCCGATCAACATCGCCCCGGTCGCCCCGAGAGGATGACCGAGCGCGATTGCACCGCCGTTGACGTTGACGATGTCAGGGTCGACCCCGGTGGCCTTCATGAACTTCAACACCACCGCAGCGAATGCTTCGTTGACTTCGATGAGATCGATGTCCTTCCACTTCATTCCGGCCTTGGCCAGAGCGCGCTCGGAAGCTGGAGCCGGAGCGGTGAGCATGATGACCGGCTCGTCGCCCATGGTGGCCATGGAGACGACCCTGGCACGCGGCTTCAGTCCGTGGGCGTCGGCGTATCCCTTCGACGCGATCAGCACCGCGGCCGCGCCGTCGACGATACCGCTGGAATTGCCGGCCGTGTGGACGTGCGCAATGCTCTCGACCTCGGGGTAGACCTTCCTGGCTTTCTCATCGAAGGAGAGCGTGTCGCCCTTCTGCACGTAAGGTCCCATCGCCGCGAACGAAGCTTCGAGTTGAGCGAGGCCTTCGAGAGTGGTCTGCGGACGCGGGAATTCGTCGCGATCCAGCACCAGGTTACCGTCGTAATCACGCACCGCGAGCAGACTCTTGTCGAACCTGCCTTCCTGCACCGAACGCTTGCAGTTCTGCTGGCTGCGTAGGGCGAAGCGGTCGCAATCCTCGCGTGTGAAGCCTTCGCGCGCCGCGATGAGGTCGGCCGAGATGCCCTGAGGAACCAAGGGGTGCTGCTCGCGGAGGTGACGATTGTGGGCGTCAAGGCCCGACTTGTCGGAGCCCATGGGCACTCGCGACATATGCTCGACGCCACCGGCAACGACCAGTTCCTGAAAGCCCGAGGCCACGCCCATCACACCGAAGTTGACGGCCTGCTGTCCGGAGCCGCAGTAGCGACTCAGTTGAACTCCGGTCACCTGCGTCGGCCAACCGGCGTCGAGCACCGCAAAGCGCGAAACCACGCCGCCCTGCTCACCGACCGGACTGACGCAGCCGGCCACCAGATCTTCGACGTCGGCAGGATCGAACGTGTTGCGATCGGCGAGAGCCTTCAAGCACGCGCCGAGCAACTGGTGCGGATGTAAGCCGGCCAAGGCTCCGGTCTGCTTGCCCTTTCCCCTCGGTGTACGGACCGCATCGATGATGTACGCATTTCCCATGTTGTTCTCCTCAAGGCGTTGCGCGATCGGGCCGCGCGGCCGGGCAACGTAGAGCCTCGGTCAGTAAATCGGCAACCAGTGAAAGTGCGGCCACCACGGAGCCGCGCGCAGATGCGAAACCACTTCGGCAAGAAACGGAAGCAGCGCTGCGGCCCACAGCCTCAGCACCTCCTTACGCAAGGCCCGGATACTGACCTCGACGGATTCTTCCGATCCAAGCAGTCCACGCGACGGGAAAAGGCGCGGTGTCACCCGCGACCAATGCCTGAACTCGTCCCCGAACTTACCCTCGAGCAGACGCTCTTCGGCTTTGATCACGGCGCCCGAGTAGATCGCTCCGAGCATCAGGACCATCAGCAGCAGCGTAGGACTCTTGAGAAACGAAGCGGCCGACAACGCGAAACACAGGCTGCCGAAATAAAGCGGGTTGCGCGTCATCGAATACGGCCCACGGGTCTGCAACTCGGTGTCTTTCTTTCCACCGATATAAAGAGTGGCCCACAGCCTGAACGTCGCGTAGAGCAGGAACAAAACCCAACCGGCGAAATCCATCGCCATTCCCGCCGCCGAACCTTCAGCGACGAGCGGCTCGCTGAACAGTACCGCGACCGCCGCCGGCACCAGCAGCAACGCGCCGAGCAGACCTCGATTACGAAAGGCCAGAGACTGACGAATAGCGCTCACATTGGACTCCGGCACACGCATTCTCCCTCAGTGATCAGGCGTCGTGCGGAAGACCCAGCAGGCGCTCGGCGATGACGTTCTTCTGGATGTTCGGAGTTCCGCCGCCGATCACATAGGACGGCCACGTCAGCGCTTGCCGCTGCCATTTGCCGTTATCGATGGCCCCCGGCGAACCTTTGACCAGCGATCCGTAGCGTCCCTCGATATCAAGCGCGAGGCGCCCGATTTCGACCTCCAGCTCGGCCCTCAGCAACTTGTTTACCGAGGTCTCGGCGCCGACCTCGTGCCCGCGCAGCTGCTTGGTGAGAAAGCGAAGTCCGGTCAGGCGCATGGCCTCGATCATGGTCTCCATACGCGCCAGCCGCTGGCGTACCAGTGGATCCTGGATGGCCACGCGGCCGTTGCTCCTGCATCTCTTTGCAAGACGCTTGAGGTCTTCGAGGTGATTCACCATCGCGGTCACCTCTGCGATCGAGCTGCGTTCGTTCGCCAGCGCGTGCTTGGTGACGTCCCATCCCTGCCCCTCTGCACCGAGACGATTTTCCACCGGCACGCGTACATCGTTGAAGAAGACCTCGGCGAACGGCGTCTCGCCGTTCATCGCCTTGATCGGTCTCACTTCGACACCTGCTGCGTCCATCGGCACCAGCAAGCAAGTGATGCCGAGATGTTTGGCCGCGCCCGGATCGGTGCGCACCAACAGGATCATCCATTGCGACCACATCGCGAGCGAAGTCCAGGTTTTCTGCCCGCTGATCACGTAGTGGTCACCGTCGCGCACGGCGCTGCACCGCAGCGAGGCCAGGTCGGATCCCGAACCCGGCTCCGAATAGCCCGTGCACCAGTGGTCCCTGGCTTCGAGGATCGCAGGGATGAAGCGCCGCTTCTGCTCTTCGGTTCCGTACTTGATGATGCCCGGCCCCACCCACGCCAGGCCCATGTACGAAAGCCCCAGCATGGGAGCGCGGGCCTTGCCGCTCTCCTGCTTCAAGATCATCTGCTCGATGAGCCCGCCACCGCCGCCGCCCACTTCCTTGGGCCAGTGAAAGCCCACCCATCCTTTCTCGACGAGCGCCTGATTCCAGGCGAGCAGTTTGGGAAGCCGGTCCATGGCGGACTCGACGTCGTCGTCACTTTGCGCGTCCTTCCCCGCCGCGACGACGCGGTGGGGATTGCTGACGTCGAGGAACTCGCGGACTTCGCGACGAAAAGCCTCTTCGCGCTCTGAGAACGAGAAGTCCATGTCAGATCCCCTGCACGCTGAGCAAACGTTCGTGGTGGTATTCGGGCGATCCTGCCAGGTTTCGGCAGTAGCGCCCACGCTTGTAGTAGAGTTGCGCGTCGCACTCCCAGGTAAAACCGATCGCACCGTGGATCTGAATGCCTTCTTCTCCGGCGCGATCCAGAGCCTGAGATGCGTAGGCCTTCGCCATCGATACTGCGCCGCGCGGATCTTCCTGGTGATCGACGGCCCACGAAGCGAAGTAGACGAGCGAGCGCGACGACTCGATATCGACCAGAATCTCGGCGAGGCGGTGCTTGACGCCCTGGAACCTTCCGATGGGATGACCGAACTGCTTGCGCACCTTGGCGTACTCGGCGGCAAGCCTCAGAGCTGCATCGGCGGCACCGACCATCTCGGCCGCCAGCACCACCGTGCCGGCATCCAGCACCGCAGCCAGGTCGCTCCAGACGGCGCCCGGCTCACCGATCCGATCCGAGGACTCCACGACCACCGCAGCCAGTGTAACCCGCGCAGCACGCTGGCTCTGGTCAATGAGACGCAGCGGCGTCACGGTGACACCAGCCGCGTCGGCCGGTACGGCGAAGAGACTGATGCCGCCGTGTTCGCGCGCCGCAACCAGCAGCAGACCGGCGGCCTGAGCGTGGGGAATGAACATCTTGCTGCCGCTGAGCACGACATGTTCGCCGTCGCTCTCGGCCACAAGACCGATGCCGGCCGCTGACAGGTCGTCGCTGTCTTCCAGAATCGCGAGTGTCGCGATCAGGTCGCCGGACGCGAGCAGAGGCAGCCACCGGGACTTCTGTCCCTCGCTGCCCATCAAGGCGATCGCACGGGCCGCCACCGCACTGGCAAGAAACGGAGACGGAAAGAGGCTGCGGCCCATCTCCTCTGCAATTACCACCAGGTCTTCCCAGCGCATGCCGAGGCCGCCGAAGGACTCGGGAACCGTGAGCGCCGGCCAACCAAGTTCGGCGATCTTGCTCCACAGACCACGGTCGTGGGATTCCTTGGCGGCCATCACCTGGCGCACCCGGTCCATCGGACATTCGCTGTCGAGAAACCGTCGCACCTGTGCCTTGAGCTGCTCTTGATCCGCGCTGAAACCGAAGTCCATGCGCGGACTCTTCCCACGCAATTTTACTATTTGCAAGACCCTGCATATGGTCCGTCCACCCTACTTTCTCCGGAGGAATAACGTCCATGGCTAACGATCCCTTTGGGCTAAAAGGCCGCACGGCGGTCATCACCGGTGCAGGCGGCGGCCTCGGCCGTACCCACGCACTGCTCTTCGCAAAGCACGGCGCCAACGTCGTGGTCAACGACCTCGGCGGCAAGTTCGACGGCACCGGCAAAGGTTCGGAGATGGCCGATCAGGTCGTCACCGAAATCAAAGCTGCTGGCGGCAACGCGGTCGCCAACTACGACTCGGTGTCCACCGAAGCCGGCGCGGCCGGCATCGTAAAGAGCGCCGTCGATGCGTTCGGGCGCATCGACATCCTGGTGAACAACGCCGGAATCCTACGCGACAAGTCTTTCGTCAACATGACCGATGCGGACTGGGACGTCGTATTCGCCGTCCACGTCAAAGGCTCCTACTACTGCACCAAGGCCGCCTGGCCTCTCATGCGTGAGCAGAAGTATGGCCGCGTGGTGCTCACTTCCTCGGCCTCGGGCATCTACGGCAATTTCGGGCAGACCAACTACTCCGCCGCCAAGATGGGTCTGGTGGGTCTCGGTCAGACGCTGGCGCTCGAAGGCGACAAGTACAACATCCGCGTCAACATCATCGCGCCGGTGGCGGCCAGCCGCATGACCGAATCGCTGATGCCGCCGAACATCCTCGAGAAGCTGAAGCCCGAGTGCGTATCGCCCCTGGTCGTCTACCTCTGCTCTGAGGGCATCGACGTCAACGGCGAGGTGTACGAAGTGGGCGCCGGCGCGGTGTCGCGCATCGAGTGGGTGCGTTCCAAGGGCCTCGCGATGGATCCCGACCAGATCAACGTCGAATCCGTCGCTGCAGCCTGGGCGCAGATCAACGACATGAGCGACGCCAAGATCACGCGGCTCATCGGAGAGTCGACGCAGGCAACGTTGGCACACTGTCTGGGCTGATCGCCATTCCGTGCGGAGGCGACCCAAGCCTCGCCTCCGCACAATTCCCATCTATCGACCGCCGCACACTGCGGACAAACACTTCCGACTCTCTCAACCAGGAGCCGAACCGATGCCCATTGATGTGCAGAAAGTCCTTGGCCAGCAACTCGCCGAAATGCCTTTCGAGTGGGGGGAGCGCGACATCATCCTTTACGCGCTCGGGCTCGGAGTCGGCGTCGGCGAGATCCCGACCAGTGAAAACGTCCTGCGTTACACCTACGAGAACGGGCTCAAGGCGATCCCGACCTACGGCGTGATTCCGGCGTTCCCCGCGCTTACCGGCGTGATGTCGGTCTCCGGCTTCGACATCAATCCGATGATGATCCTGCACGGCGAGCAGTACACGGAGGTACTCTGCAAAGAGATACCGACTAGTGCCGACACCGTCACTTCGGCCAAGGTCACCGGCGTGTACGACAAGGGCAAGGGCGCCCTGGTCACGCTCGAAGCAATCACCAAGGTGAAGGGCGGCCAGGACCTGTTCAAGAACGAGTTCGGAGTTTTCGTGCGCGGCGAAGGCGGATTCGGCGGCCCGTCCGGACCGGCACCGGGCAACGACGCTCCCGCCCGCGAGCCCGACGCCGTGCGCGAGTATCCGACGATGCCGCACCAGGCGATCCTGTACCGTCTCAGCGGCGACTATAACCCTCTCCACATCGACCCGCAGTTCGCCGCCGTCGGCGGATTCGATCGCCCTATCCTGCACGGTCTCTGCACGTTCGGGAACGTCGGACGCGGCGTCATCGATGCCTTCTGCGACGGAGATCCGACGCGCTTCCGCTCGATCAAGGCGCGCTTCTCGGCTCCGGTGATGCCGGGCGAAACCATCGTCGTGCAGATGTGGAAAGAGTCAGACACTGAAATCCTCTGCGAGGCCAAGGTGAAGGAACGCGGTCTGGCGGTCGTGAAGAACGCGCGCGTGGTTCTTCGCTAGGCGGATTGCGCGAGGACATCATCGTGCCCAAGTCGACGAACGCCGATCGGCGGGCACGCACCCCGAGCAGCACGCGGCCGCCGCGTCGGCGCAACCGCGAGCAGACCATCACGGATATCCTCGATGCGGCCGAGGCCCTGCTCGACCGCAAGGGACCGGACGGTTTCGGCCTGGCCGAGCTCGGCCGCGAAGCCGGAGTGTCGTTCGGCCTCATCCACCATTATTTCGGCGGCAAGAATGGGCTGCTAAGGGCGGTGCTCCAGCGTACGCTTCGCGCGATGGGGCGAGAGATCCAGCGCATCCAGGAGGCCGGGCATTTCTGGGATCCCGGCGCACCGGCGGTTCGCGTAGTTTTCGACACGTTCGCCACCAAGCCCGGCTTCGCCCGCCTGATGGGCTGGGGCCTGCTCACCGGGCTGCTGACCGCCGAAGAGGTGTCCAAGGATTCCGAGCCGGACCGTGCTGCTCTCGACGCGATGATCGAAAAGATGCGCGAGGGAATGCCAAGCGCTCCGCGCCTCGACGCGGCCGTACTGACCACCCTGCTGATGAGCGCGGTACTAGGCTTTAACCTGCTGCGTCCGCTGCTGGTGGAAACCAGGGGATGGACCGCTCGCTCGGATGACATCCTGCGCGATCAACTCGTGCGTGCGATGGGAGCCCTGTCGCGCCCGCGGGGCACGGCATTTTGAAGTGGCGCGAGCATTGCCGACCCTCGGACCGGATGCTAAGAAGCAACGGGCCTCAGACGCTTCTCCGCCGCGCACGCGGCGGATCGCGGAGCGGCTGCAGGACACGACACTCATAGAGGAATGCTTACGGAGGGACCGATGAAGAAGAGGGCTTTGTTGTTGGGTTCGTCGCTGCTTGGACTTGCTTTGCTGGCTGCTTCCGCCGCGGTGGCAGCGGATGACATCGCTGTGGACCAGGGCGTGGCTGCGACCAGTGGCGCGGCTGCGCCTGCCGACGCGAATGCGGACAAGCCGCGAGGGTTGTACGCGGGAGGCTCACTGGGGCTTTCAGTCTGGGAACCCCAAGCTAACTCCGTCCTGTGGGAGTCAGGCTTTGCGCCCGATAACGTCGGAAGCGGCAAGGACCTTCTCTGGAGCGCCTTCGCCGGCTACCGCCTGGACGACTGGCTGGGCTTCGAAGTCGGCTGGACCAATCTCGGTGGTTTCTCGGCGACCGACCAGCTCAACTCTACCGATTTCAACACCACGGAGCTCTCGGTGGACGGCCTCGAAGCTCGCCTGCGTTTCTGGCACAGCCTGGGCATGGACCGCATCGGTCTGGACGGCCTGACCGGCATCGGCGGCATCGGCGCCTATTTCTACTCCAGCCACGCAGATTCGACGTGCCACAGGGACGGCAACAAGGTCACCTGCCCTTTCGGCCACCTGCAGGCCGTCAACCCCACCAAGGACAGCGGGGAATCACTGACCGCAAGTGTGGGCTTGCAGTATCAGGTCACGGACAACGTGCTGCTTCGTACCGAATACCAGCGCTTTTTCAGCATCGACAAGACCAACGTCGATACCGTCACAGCGTCGGTGGTAGTGGGCTTCTACGACTACTTCGGCCAGGGTAAGCCCCGCAGCGGCAACGACATGGGCGGAATCGTCGTCGAGTAGACGAACCGCGCCCGAACCAGCGAGACCTGCGGCATCCGGCGCCGCTCACAAGAAAGCCCCGGGGCACACCGCCTCGGGGCTTTCTTGTACCTGCGTGCGGCAGCGACTCGCGAGCCGGTCGGCCTAACACCTGCTGACGCCGTCGGCCAAGGTATGCAGGCGCCGGCACCGCCACGCCTGCTCTGGGCGCACAAACGAGAACGGCCGGCCCCTCGTCACCGAGCCGGCCATTTTTCCTTGCAAACTGTTGAACCGCCGAGATTTAGGAGAAGCGGTAGAAGAGGTTCAGGCTCACCGGAATCGTATCGAAACCGTGATCACTCAGATAACCGGTGGCTGGCAGCACGTAGCTGGCTTCGGCTGCTACCCCGATGCTTTTCGTGATGTACACATCAACCCCGAGCCCGAAACGGAAACCCAGAGAGT
Organism: uncultured bacterium; assembly: GCA_903893315.1. Lineage (GTDB taxonomy): Bacteria > Desulfobacterota > Binatia > UBA1149 > CAITLU01 > CAITLU01. The sequence goes on along the minus strand of CAITLU010000002.1, from coordinate 134,219 downwards.
TCTCGTTCTCGTGACTTGATCCATCATTCAAGCCATTGACCCACCCCATCCCGACCAAGGCGTAGGGCTGAACCCGAGAAGCGAACGGGTAGAACTTCCCATTAACAGTCAGGTCGTAAACGGAGGCTTCGACGCTGTCTCGGAAATTGAGATCCTGCTCCCACTCGCCTTCGACAGCGACCCATGGAGCAATTCGGTAGCCGGCACGCAGTTGGTAACCGCCGGAGTTACGGTATGACGTGACAGGTAGCGGCGGAGTACGCGCGTTGTCGTCGTCCATGCTCGCTGCGTTGCTGCTGGCATCGAAATTCTCGATGACGTACACGCCGCCAATCTCGATGTAGGATCCGGACGCGCCGAAAGTCTCCGCCGGGGCCGGTGCGACGGCCGGGACCGCGGGAGCTGATGAAGGAAGTTCTTCTGGCTGCTCCCGTTCGCCGTAGGCGCCAGCAAAGGCAGCAGTCGTGCCGCCCAGCAGGGCAAGCACGCAACAGAGCGAAACGATCTCTTTCTTCATCTCATTTCCCCAAAAAAAACGTTCTCATGATTCGAAGCACTACGCGCTTTGAATCATGAGAACGCGCTCGGAAAAGCGGGAAGTCCGCGAGCGCCGTGCCTTGTGAGACAGGGACGCTCGCGAACACCCGGCAAGGGTGCAGTCTAGTTGAAACGGTAGAACGCGCTCAGACTCACCGGGATCGTATCGACCCCGTAGTCGCTCAACGCGCCCGTGACCGGCAGGACGTAGCCGGCCTCAGCCGCAAAGCCGATGTTCCGCGTGACGTAGGTCTCTACTCCCAGACCGAAACGGAAGCCGAAGGCGTCCCTGTCCTGGTTCAGATCACAATCAACGCACGGCTCGGTCGTGTGCAGGTTATTCTGGGCATTGACCCACCCGGCGCCGACCAAGGCGTACGGCTGAATGCAACCGGTGATGGGGTAGAACTTCCCGTTGGCTGTCAGCGCGTAAGCGGAGCCGGACCCTTTCGAGTATACGTCTCCGCTGTCCTTGCCCTTGATCTGGCCGTTGAAATCGACGTCGTGCTCCCATTCGGCCTCGACCGCCACAAAACGGTTGATGCGGTAGCCGGCGCGAATCTGGTATCCCCAGGAGTTGTCGACCTTGGTGTCCACTCTCTCAAGAGGATCGCCACCCTGGTAAATGGTCCACTCACTTACCAAGTTGTCGAAGTTCTCGATGGCGTACACGCCGCCGAGTTGAACGTAGGGCCCGGCCGCGGCGAAGTCTTCCACGGGGGCAGCCATGGCCGGAGCCGGAGGCGGCGAGGCGGGCAATTCTTCGGGCTGTTCTTTCTCACCGTACGCGCCGGCGAAAGCTGCGGTCGTGCCGCCCAACAGGGCAAACACGCAAAAGAGCGATACGACTTCCTTCTTCATTTGGTTTTCTCCTATTTGATTACGCAAATAGCGCAGGGCCTTTGATAGCCACGCCCGACAGGTCCGACGTTTTACCAAGTGGAAGCCCTCCAAGGCCCGCCACCACCCCTCCGCTCGGAAGCGATTGTAGCGGGCCAATGCCACGAGGGCAATGCGCATGGGAACCTCTACTGCAAGAAGCCTCCCCGCGCGTCAGCATCACTAACTCCTAGTAGAAGCGGTAGACGACTCCAAGGCTGACCGGAATGAGGTCGTAGTCGCTCAGCCCCGCAGTCCCCAGTACGTAGCCAGCCTCGGCTGTGATCGCCCAGTTCCGCGAAGCATAGAAGTCGATGCCGCCGCCGAACCGAAGCCCGAGGTCTGTCGTATCTATCTGGCGTGGAGTCCGAGCCGTGTCCTTTCCGCCCATCCAACCAACACCGGCCAGGACGTAGGGCTGAATAGGTCCGTCACTGAAGAAAGCCTTACCACTGACTCCAAACATCCAAGCGTCGAAATGACCGGCGGGGCTGTAGTCAAAGCTCAGCCACTGCTCCCACTCGGCCTCCAACGCGAAGATCTGATTGAATCGGTAGCCGCCCTTGAGGTTGTACCCCCAGCTGTTGTCGGCGCTCCCGAGGTAGTCAGGCTCGTTGATATTCTCGAACACATAGACCCCGCCACCTGCCACGTAAGGACCCGAACGTCCGTAATCGCCAGCGGCTGAAGCGGTCACTGCCAATCCCGCCAATACGGCGGCCGAAAGAACTGCAGCAAAACGTTGATACGACATGCTTGCCCTGCCTCCCTAGTGTCTTTGATGAATTCGGCAAAGCGGCAAGAGGTAACCATCCGGCGCCCCCGCCACGGCGCTCTCCATGAGCGCGCCCGCGACTCCGGTTCTCAGTTGAGGACCGGAGCCGAACAGCCATGGACTATATGCCCCGAATCACAGGGGTGCAACGCAGCGCGCCGCCGCAACACGCTGCTTTCGCACCAGGCGAGCACCGCGCGATCGCATCAGGATCTCGCGACAGCGGCGATCGCTGCTTCTACAACGCGAGGCAGCGAAAGAAAGCGGTACACCGACCTAGCGGTGTCGTCGATCTCCGGGTGCCATTGCACGCCAAGGACATTGTCTCCCTCGATTGCTTCGACCACACCATCGTCCGCGTAAGCGCACGCGCGAAGTCCCGGCGCCACCCTGGACACAGCCTGGCGATGACTCGATGAGACCAGTGCCGCCTCCCCGACAAGCGACGCCAGTATACTGCGCGGTTCGACCCCGATCCGGTGCCGCACCACTTCCCCTCCGCCTCCGTGCGGGATGCCCACGGCGGTCGCGCCCGCTGTTGTCGTCACCGACCCTGACGGCAGATGCTGAATGAGACTCCCGCCGAGGTGGACGTTGAGCAACTGCATCCCGTAGCAGACCGCCAGCACACGACGTCCGCGCGCGAGAAACAGTTCGAGCACAGAACGCTCCCAGGCGATGCGTTCCGCACTCTCCAAGGTTGCGCGCGAATCCTGGGCAGCACCCCACATCGCAGCAGGCAAGTCATCGCCTCCGCTCAGCACGAGCGCATCGCAAACGCGCAGGACCTCCTCCGGATCGATGTCGGGGCAAACAAGAACCGGCGAATCCCCGCCTTCGCGCACGCAGCGCAGATAATCACGCGCCACGTACAGATAGTCGCGGCCCTGCTTCCAGCGGCCCTTGGTGTCGATGCTGGTGGTAACGCCGACGACGCGGCGTCGCGCCCTCACCACCAGATTTCGTCTTGAAGAAACTCCGGGTTGCTCTCGCCGGCGCAGACCAACGAAGTAGGACTATGCGCCGCTCTCGCGGTGAGTTCGTAGAAATCCGCCTCGAGTTCCTCGTGAGCGGCAGGCATCGCGATGATGTGGTAGGTGGCCTGCGCGCGCCCTTCCTTGAAATAGACGATCTTGCCGGCATCGGCCAGAGAATCGAGGTAGCGTTCGAGGGTGCGTTCGCGAGCCGCGGGCATGTCACCGCGCGGAATGTCGAACGCAAGTCCGAATACGTGAGTCGGGGGAACGCCGGCTTTGATGGTGTTGGCGTTTATGTTGCTCGCCATCAGTTTCTTCTGATAGCTCCATGGCCGCACGAGGCTGGACACCTGAAGAGGACTGAAACCCGCGCCTTCGGTCTCACGAAGGTGAGCCGCGATACGGTAGAGCAGACCGGCGGCGGGCTTGGCCAGGCGGTAGAGTTTCGCACGACGCGCAACGTCGTGCTCCTTCTCTCCGACCGGGCAGTTGCCGCTCTTGCGGACGTGAACTCCGAGGCCTTCGGGGTCGTCCGGCACATCGACCAGCCAGCCTCGCTCACAGGCCGCGTCAAGATCGGGATAGTCGTTCATCCAAAGTTTGTCGACCAAGGCCGGGGTAAAAATACGCGCCAGTTGCTCTTTCTTGGTTTCGTGGTCGCGAGGCCGACCAAGGTCGGACGAGAAGGTCTGCGACGTCGTCGCGCGGCTTGCCAGAAGCCCGATCCCATCGCCCGCTTGAGCAACGGGTGAACCGATCACCGATGCGGCCACCGCCGCCCCTAAGGCAAAGCTCGAAAGTCTCATCCGCCACACACCCCTGCCAGCACACCAAGAGCCGACATTTCCACGATCAGGCATCATACCCCGATGGTCCCGTTTCGCAATCCCAGCACCGATAAGAATGACAAGAAGAAACGGCTAGTTAGCCGCCCTCCGGAGCGGTCGGCCGCAGTCCGATTTCAAGCCGCCGGCGGCGCCTTGGACACGGTCGGCGCCAAGCCGAGCGGCATCGTGAGGTGATAAACCCCGTCCTCCAGCGTGCTCTCCACCTTGAGTCCCGACTGGAGAAAAACCGCCATCATCTTGCGATTGGTGGCGAGCACGTCCGCAGAAAAACCTCGGACACCCTTTTCGCGCGCCACCTCGATCAGACAGCGCAGCAACGCTTTGCCGAGCCCTTCCCCCTGCCAGTCATCGCGCACCAGGAACGCGATGTCGGCCAGGCCGGTAGCCGGGTCAGTCATGTAATGACCAACGCCGATCAGATCCGGATCCCGACCTTCTTGCTGGATTTCGGCAGCCACCGACATACGGCTGTCGTAATCTATGTCCAGGTAATAGAGCAGGTCGTGATGAGGCATGCGCTTGAGGTAGTGCAGCCAGCGTTTGTAGATGGTTTCATCCGAGAGGCTGTAGAAGAGCTCCGACATCTTCGCCTCGTCGGTGAGCCGGGTCGGCCGCAGCAACACCTCGCCGCGGCCGGTGACGATCGTGCGCTCGTACTTGGTGGGATAGCTGGCCGTACTCGCTACCTGATCTACAAAAACGTAGCGCCGCTGTTTCGCAGCGACTAGCAACTCCGCACGAAAGTCAGGATGGGCAACCCCGATCAGAGCCATCGCTCGCTCGCGGACCGACTTCCCGAGCAGATCGGCAACGCCGTACTCGGTGACCACGTGACGGACGTCGCCGCGCGACGTCACCACTCCGGCGCCGGGGTCAAGAGTCGCGACGATGCGACTGATCTCACCTCCGCGAGCGGTCGAACGCAGCGCGATAATCGGCACACCTTCCGGATTGAGCGAGGCCCCGCGTATGAAGTCCACCTGACCGCCGATCCCGGAATAGAACTTCGTCCCGATCGAATCCGAACATACCTGTCCGGTGAGATCGACCTGCAGCGCACTGTTTATCGCCACCATGCGGTATTGCCTGGCGATCCTGAGCGGGTCGTTGATGTAATCGGAGGGGTGGAAGGTGAACGTCGGGTTGCGATCGAGAATCCCGTAGATATCTCGCGTCCCGAAACAAAACGACGCTGACACTTTATGAGGGTGGATCGTCTTGTAGCGGCCGGTGATGTTTCCGCTCCGGATGAGGTCCACGACTCCATCGGAAAACATCTCGGTCCACACGCCGAGATCCTTGTGTGAGCGCAGAGCCTGGAGAACCGCGTCCGGAACTTGTCCAATACCAATCTGCAACGTGGAACGATCTTCAATCAGACGCGCGACGTTCTCTCCGATCTGCAAGGCAACATCGTCCAATGCCTCTCGGGGAAGCTCAGGCAGCGGCGCATCTCGCAATGTCCAAGCATCGATGCGGGACATCGGCAGATACCCGGATCCGTGGATCGTGGGCATGCGCGGATTGATTTCTGCCACCACCAGACTCGCCGCTTCGACCGCCGCCAGCACGATGTCAACAGAGACTCCGAGATTGACGTAACCGTAGCGATCAGGAGGCGTGGTCTGTATCAGTGCGACGTCGACCGGCATCCGCCGCGAGCGGATCAGGCTCGGGATCTGCGAGAGAAACACTGGAGTGTAATCGGCGCGGCCTTCATGGACCGCTTCGCGCACGTTCGGGCCTATGAAAAACGCATTGTGGCGGAAGCGCTTCTCGAACTCCGGCTGAACGTAGGGCGCCGGACCGAGCGTGAGAAGATGGACGATGGTATTGTCGGCAAAGCGATCAGCCTGGGCGACCAGTTCCTCAACCAGGCCCACCGGCTCGGCGGCACCGGACCCGATGAAAATGTGTTTGCCGCGGGGAATGCGCAGAACCGCATCGGCCGCATTCGCCCGCTTGGCAGCGTACAGCAGTTGCCAGTTCTCGCCCGTGGAGGCCGGATCGTCCATGCGTTCTATCTACGGTGCCGCCGTGAAATAGAAAACGTGGAGTGATGGCCGGCTCACCCGCGCAACTGACCGGCGCGTTACATGGAGACGGTCGCGGCGCGCGGCGTTGGGAGCCGGACTCCGCTCGGGCTAAACGTAGATAATGCCGTCGCGCCCGCTCCAAGCGATGCTCGACATCGCCAGGACCGGCCCTTTGGTCTGGCGTGATCCGCTGGTCGCACTTGACCGGTTGGCCACGTCCGAAGGGTACGAGGCGCATATGGACTTGGCCTACGGCAACGCCGAGTTCCAGAAACTCGACGTCTACGTTCCCGAAGGCCGAGGCCGTGAACGTCCCGCCGTCGTATTCTTTCACGGCGGACGCTGGTCATCCGGCAGCAAGCGTGAATACCGCTACGTGGCCCAGGCGATGGCTGCAGCCGGGTTCGTCGCCGTGGTCTGCGACTATCGCAAGTATCCCCAGGTCCGTTTCCCCGCCTTCGTCGAAGACGGTGCTGCGGCAGTAGCCTGGGCTTTCGCCAACCTGGAAAGCTACGGAGTCGACCCGCGCCGAATCTTCGTCATGGGGCACTCATCCGGCGCCCACATCGGCGCGATGATCGCAATGGACGAACGCTACCTCGCCCTCCACGGGGTGCGATCCGCCGCGATCGCCGGACTGGTGTTGCTGTCTGGCCCGTTCGACTTCTTTCCAATCCGCGGCGAGGGACTCCGCGACATATTTGGCCCGGAAGAACTTCACGCTTCTTCCCAACCGGTACGCTTCGCCCGCGCCGACGCGCCGCCGATGCTGCTCCTTCACGGCCGCCGCGACCGCACGGTGTATCCCGCCAACAGCGCGCGACTTGCCAGCGCCGTCCGCGAGCGAGGAGGCCGGGCGCGTGCCCTGTTCTACTCCCGGCTCAGCCACACCAACATCCTCGGCGCGCTGTCGGGATCGGTAGGTTTCCTGTTCGGGCCGGTACTTGACGATGCGGTGTCGTTCCTGCGCCTACGGTGCGAAGAACTCGAGAGCAATCCATGAAAGCATTGCCGGAAAGTAGCTGATCGACCCGGCCCCGGAACGCAGTGAGAAGCTGGCAGGAAGCCGCAAGGTGGTCGCGATCAATTCCCAGTCATCCAGTCCGGCGAAGGCGCCTCGGCCAGAATGACCCAGGATCGCGAGGTCAGTCCTCCCACCGGGAACACCTGCCGCAATCCGAGACCCGCGCGGCGCAACTCGTCATCTATCTGTTCGTAGGAAAAATGATTTCGCGGGAATCTGGCCTCCAGACCGAGACGTAGACGAAGGCGCTGCCAGGCAAGGTGCAGGCCCTGACGGTGGCGGTACTCGACCACTACCCAGCGGCGACTGACCCTGCGCATCTCCGCCAGAGCACGTATCCTGCCACCTGAACGCCGGACGTAGGGCAGGAACTCCAAGCAGACGACCAAGTCGAAAATCTGGGTCCGGAACGGCAGAGCACCCGCGTCGCCTCTGACATAGCCATGGATCGGCCTGCCCTGTTTGGCTGCGCCGCGTGCGGCCGCGAGCAACTCGGCAGACATGTCGAAATGAATGATTGAGGACCGGCGTTTCCTCGTCAGCAACTCGGTCCATCGACCGTTACCACTGGCAACGTCGAGAACCGCGCCCACGCGCCCGACGACCTTGAGGGCCTCAGTAACCGCCAGGCGCTCGCTGCGCGTGGTCGACCGTTGGGTTCCCTCCCCGGGACGTTGTCGTGACACAGTCATCGTTCCTCTCGCATGGTCAGATTACCAAGACCGCCCGCAACCCCGCCTCCCCGCAAGACGCAGGCACTTCCATTGCCAAATATACTCGAGATCCAGCGGCCCTCGCCCGGTCGGCGTGTGAAGCCGACAACGCCTAGGAAAGCCCCATCATCCTTGCCAGTATCAGCTTCATGACCTCGTTCGAACCTGCATATATGGGCATGGCCCTCACGTCTATGAAGTCGCGTGCAACCGCGACCTCTCCCATGTAGCCGTAACCGCCATGCAACTGAACTGCGTCGTAGGCGACGCGGTTGGCAAGATCACTCAACCACCACTTGGCCATCGAAACCCGCTTGGCGATGTCCTCTCCGGCCTCGAACGCATCGATCAAAGCGTCCAGAAAAGTGCGCCCGATCTCGACTTCAGTGGCCCGCTCCACCAGCTTGAACGCGTTGTGCTGGAACGAGGCTATCGACTTCCCGAAGGCCTTGCGCTCCTTGGTATACGGTAAGGTCTTGTCGAGAATCTGTTCGGCGGCCACCTGCGCTGCAATCGATATCATCAGACGCTCGCGTTGCAGGTTCTCCATCAGGTAGCGAAAGCCCCTGCCCTCTTCGCCCAGCATATGAGAGGCCGGAACCCGGCAGTCCTCGAAGAAAATCTCGGCGGTATCCTGGATATGCTGCCCCATCTTGTCGAGTTTGCGGGCCTTCACGAAGCCTGGAGTCCCCTCCTCGACCACGATCAGACTGACGCCCGCGTGAGCCGGGTTGGCTCCTGGATCGGTACGGCAAGCCACGACTATGAGATCGCACTCGATACCGTTCGATATGAACGTCTTCTGGCCGTTCAGGATCCAATCGTCGCCGTCCCTGACAGCGCTGGTCTCCAAGTTTGCCAGATCCGAACCCACCGCCGGTTCGGTCATGCCGATGGCCGCGACGTATTCGCCCGAGGCACAGCCACGAAGCCAACGGCCGCGTACTTCAGGACGGCCCAGATGATCGAGATACGGCACGGTAATGTCAGAGTGCACCGACACCCCGGTCTGCAGCCCCATGAAACCAGTGCGGCCAAGCTCCTCGCAGATCACCACGGAGAACCCGAACCCGGCAGCACTACCGCCGTCCTCCTCGGCCAACCACGGACACAGGAATCCACCCCGTCCCATCGCTCGCCAGAACTCCCGGGGCGTGCGCCGTTCCTTCTCCCAATCGACGAGGTGCGGCACCACTTCCTTGCGCAGAAAGGTGCGGAACGCCCCGCGAAAAGCCTCGACGTCAGCCGTGCGCCAGCGAGCGGCAGGCATCAGCGCCGCTCCTCAGCGAGCCCACGAAGGACGCTTATCCCGTATCGCTCGGTACCGAACAGGCCACTACTGGGGACAAAGATCGTGACGCCGTGATTCATGCAGACCTCTAAGCTTTTTTCGTCGGGCCGAATGCGGAAAGGTAGAAGAACCAGCTTCACAAGACAATTGCGGGAACGACCCCGCCAACGCTAGCGCAGCAACAGCGTCGAAGGCTACGGCCGGCGCCGAGGAGAATCAGGCGATGAACCACAACGACGAACCGGTCTACGTCGGCCGAGACTTCGGCGGCCGCGAAATGACCATCGACACGGCCTTGGTCGAACGCTACCTGGACGCGCTCGGGCAACGGCTGCCGTTGTATACTGAGGTCGCACCCGCCCTCGTGCTGCACTCCGAATGCTTCGAGAGCATCGCGTGGTACTTGAAAAACATGTGGGGGAATCTTCACGCCCGTCAGGAATGGGAGCTGTTCGGCGAAATACCGATCGGGACTCGCGTCCGCACCCGCGGCTTCATCCGCGACCGCTATCACAAGCGCGGCCGCGACTATGTGGTCAAGGAGACCTGGGTGCAGGCCGAGGACGGCCGTTTGCTCAGCCGCGGACTCACCCACCAAAGTTTTCTCGTCGAAGGGTCGGCGAAACAATCTGCGACCGGAGAAGCAGTGGCAAAAGAACGCGAAAAAAGTACAGAGCGCCGCTTCGAGATGGGAGGACACGGCACGGCTCTGACACCGCTGGAAAAAACCATCACAGAGCAAGTGTGCATGGCTTTCTCAGGGCCGAGTGAGAACTACCACACCAATCGCACCGCCGCGCGCGCTTTTGGATTCCCGGACATCGTCGTCCAGGGAATGCTTTCCACATGCATGGCGGCCGAACTGCTCACACGCGACTACGGCCGCGGGTTCCTTGCGGGCGGCAAGATCGACATGCGCCTGGTCAACGTACTGTGGGCCGACGAAACCGTCCGCGCCTGTGCCGAAGAAACCCAAGCGGTCCCTGAGGCTGACCGAACCCGCATCCATCTGGATCTGTGGGTCGAGAAAACCGACGGAACCAAGGTCGCCGTCGGCACCGCCAGCGCACTGCGCTGACGGTAAGGGCCGCCGTACGTCGAAGCTGATTATGAAATCGGCGGCGGTGAAGTGCGCAGCAGGATCTCCTGGACGACAGAGCAGCACAGGGCTCCCTTACGGTCGAAGATGATCCCGCGCGCCAGCCCGCGCGCACTTTCGGCCGCCGGTGAATCCTCGACGTAGAGCCACCATTCGTCGACCTTGAAGTCGCGGTGGAACCACATCGAGTGGTCGAGGCTCGTCGCCATCACGCCCGGATCGCTCCAGTGTATCCCGTGAGGACGCATGACCGTCTCGGTGAGCGTGTAGTCGGAAGCGTAGACCAGCACGCAGGTGTGCAGCAGCGCGTCGTCCGGCAATTCTCCGTCCGCACGCATCCAGATCATCGAGCGAGCTTCCTCGCCTTTACGCGGCTTCCAACCCGGGCCATCGCACCAACGCATGTCGATAGCGCGCGGCTCGACAGCCTGGCGCGGAAGCTTGCGGCCGAAACCCGCCATGCGCTCCTCTCTGGTCGGGAGACTTTCGGGATCGGGAGCCGGCGGCATCTCCAGACTGTGGCTGAGACCGGGCTCGGGAACGTGAAAAGACGCGGCGATGTTGAAGATCACCTCGCCATGCTGCACCGCGACCACGCGGCGTGTCGTAAAGGAATTGCCGTCCCTGATGCGATCGACGAGATACAGAATCGGAGCTTTCACATCGCCGGGTCGAAGAAAGTACGAGTGCAGCGAGTGCACGCGCCGACCCGCCGGAACCGTTCGTGCCGCCGACATCAACGCCTGAGCGGCCACCTGTCCTCCGAATACGCGAGGGCGGTCCTCTTGAGGGCTGTATCCGCGAAAGACATTGACCTCGAGTTCCTCGACATCGAGAAGCTCGACGACTTCGTCAAGAAGAGGGTGCGCCATACGAAGAACTCGTGAGATACAGGCTCAGCACTCTTCGCGGCGGCGATCCTTCCAGGGCCGCCGCCGCGAAGAGCCGCTTACCATGCCGTTGAAAAACCGGCGTCCGGAATGTCGAGCGCGCTGCGGTCGCCCGAAGCGATGGTGCGACACTTGGCCATAACGCCAGGCAACACGAAGTTCGCGTAGAATTTCCCCGACACCACCTTGCCGGCGTAGAAATCGAACTCCTCCTGCGACTGACGTTCATCCTGGGTACGCTCCTGCTTGGCTATGACAGCAGCCTCGAGGAGCAGATGCCCGACCGTGACCTCCGCCATCGCCTCAAGGAAAGGCGAACAAAACAACGTCAGCTGATCAAGCCTCGAACTCATCATGTATTGCATGAGAGCGCCGCCGGCGTCCTGCAATGCGAGCGAAGCCTCGCCGAGAATCTTCACTTCGCTGCCGACCGCGAGATCTTCCGAATGCTGCTCGACGAAAGACGTCACGTCAGCGAGAAAATCCGCCAGATCCTGACCGGAGCGGCCACGCAATTTGCGAACCACGAGATCCAGAGCCTGGATGTGGTTGGTGCCTTCGTAAATGGAGAGGATCTTCGCGTCGCGCAGATACTGTTCGACGGGATTGTCCTTGACGTAGCCGGCGCCGCCATAAGTCTGGATTGCAAGCTCACAGACGCGAAAGCTCTGGTCCGAACAATAGGCCTTGACGATCGGAGTGAGCAGGTCGACGCGTCCCTTGTAGAAGGCGGCCTCATCGTGCTCGCCTTCGGCCGTCAGCGCCTGGTGCATGTCCTCATTGAAGGCGAGCTTCACGCACAACGCCCGCATCCCTTCGACCTTGCTCTTCATCTCCAGCAGCATGCGCCGGACATCGGAATGCTCGATGATCGCGACACGCGGAGCCGACGGATCCTTGAAACGCTTGACCGACACGCCCTGCTGCCGCTCGCGCGCGTAAGCCAGCGCATTTAGGTAGGCCGTCGCCGCCACCGCCAGGCCCTGCACGCCGACTTCGATCCGAGCACCGTTCATCAGTTGGAACATCTGCTTCATGCCGGCGTTCTCCTGCTCGCCGCACAGATAACCGATGCAATCGCCACCCTCGCCGAAATTCAGGACCGCGGTCGTCGACGAAATGATTCCGAGCTTGTGCTCGATAGAGGCCGTCACGACGTTGTTGAACTCACCGACGCTGCCGTCGTCGTTGACGCGGTACTTCGGCACGATGAAGAGGGAAATCCCGCCGGTACCTTCCGGCGCGCCCTCGGCGCGCGCCAGCACCAGGTGGATTATGTTCCCGCACAGGTCGTGATCGCCGGCCGAAATCCAACACTTGGTACCGCTGATTCGATAGCGATTGCCGTCGATCTTGACCGCCTTGGTACGGGCGGCACCGACATCGCTTCCGGCCTGGGGCTCGGACAAGCACATGGTCCCGGAGAAACGGCCGTCGAGCATCCCCGGCAAGAAGCGCTCGCGATCCGCGGGCAGCGCAAAATTGGCAACCAGTTCCGCCGAACCATGGGTGAGCCCCGGGTACATGGTGAAGGCGAGATTCGCCCCGCTCTGAAGTTCGTTCAGCGCGATACCGATCGACGAGGGTCCCTGGAACCCGCCGTGATCCATCGATACGCGCCAGTTAGGCAGGCCGAGTTCGTAGAGTTTCTTCCATGCCTCGCGGTAACCGCTCGGCGTGGTCACCGCGCCGCCTTCGAGCTTGCACCCGGCGCGGTCGCCGGTCTGGCCCAGAGGACCGGTGACTTCGTTACAGAAACGCAGAGTCTGCTCGATCGTCTGGTCACATTCCTGCTGTGACAGATGCCCGTAGAAGTTCCCTTTCGGGAAACGTCCAGGGGCGAACAGCTGCTGAATCTTGATGTGTTCGTACAGGGTGAACTGGATCGAACGCAGGTCAGCTTTGAAAAAATTAGGGGCGCTCTGAGCCATAACCGGTAGTCTCCTCGTGGTTCTTGCGCGGCTGCGCCAAGCCCTCTACCACCCCGCATCGCGGGGGCATCGAGATTCTGGCGACGTCATGCCGCAGGGCGGCACTTACAGGAATGTTGGTTCAGGTTTCTTTCGCGATCAAACGATTTTACGCAGTGCGGCGAAGGTCGCGCACGCACGCAAACACCCCAGTCCCAGCGACGCAGAGCCTGGCTCCGCCGCGCCCCAGCTGACGGTCACGCTACTTGCCAGGAACAGGGTTCCAACCGTCGAAGAGATCCTCGAAACCGTACTTGCGGTGAGGGCCGATCACGGCCATCTCGAAGATTCCCTGGCCGACACGGTCCCCGCAGCTCACCGAACACAGGGTCTCGGTCAGCCAGCCGTGCACCACCGACGTCATCGGATCGTCCGCGTCCCAGACGTCACCTTCTACTTTAAGTTTCCCCTGGTACTGACCGTGATACCAGGGGCCACGATAGCCTATCGCCGGCATCAAAAAGCGCAGTTTCGGAGTGTACTCCAACTCCATCGCCTGCCCTTCCCCGAAATCCAAGCGAACCGTTGCGCCATCGAAGCGGCGAGTTCCAGGCTCGAAGCGCAGCTGGTGCTCCACGCCTACAGCCGCGCGCGTCTCACCCGGCGTAAGGCGCGCGCCGGATTGATGCCAGCGCCTCCCGTCGGCGTATTCGCTGACCGTGTACAGGACACCACAGTCATCGAAATTGACCGGCGACCAGTTCCAGAAGAACTGCATACGCTCGGGTCGCTCCACCAGAGCGCCCTCGGGCTCCGGCTCCCCGACCCCTCGGACTCCCCAGGACCGGTCACGCGCCGAACGCCAGCCTTCAGGGTCGACCGAAAATCGCTCGTCGCCGATCCGGATCCAGCCCCGTGGCCGGCCGAGCTGGGTAAGCCGGGTATAGTCCATCACTACCCGCCCGAGCGGATTGCGCAGGAAGAAGTGGGGCTCCTCGTGGGCCTCGGTCCAGGCCTCGAATGTCAGATCGAACGAGAGCGGAAGATCAGGGGCGTCGCAGGCGAAGCGCAGGCGGCGCAGCCCCTCGATCACATCAACCCGGATCGGCCCCGCCACGGTCGCGTGACGATCTCCGTCCAGAACTCGGGAGGCGCGCACGATGTGGTGCCTGCTTCCTCGCACCCCACAGGCAAAAGCGTCCATCACACCGAGATTCGGATACACGCCGAAGCCCAGTGCGAGAAAAGTTTCGCAGGCGACGTCGTGCACATTGAAGTAGTAGCGATCGTAGAAGTTACGATCCGTGGTCGCGACTCGATCGATAGGCCACTGAGCTTGGTGGATGGGAAAGTCGTCGTAGGTGGTCAGCACGTCAGACTCCTGTTGTGCGTGTCAGATCACGAGTGATGTTCTTCTGGTGGCTCTCCAGGGTGCCGCCACCGATCTCGTTAAGCTTGGCGTCACGCAGGAAGCGCTCCACCTTGTACTCGGTGGTGTAACCGTAGCCTCCGAGAACCTGCACGGCAGCGTCAGCCACTCGCTTCGCCATCGGTGCGGCAAAGAGCTTGGCTGCGTCGGTGCCGAGCCTGTTGCGTTTTCCCGGTCCTACCTTGGCCGCCTCGCGGTAGATCAGAGAACGTGCGGCCTCGTAGTCCGCGTACGCTTCACCGATGTAGCGCTGAATCTGGCCGAACTCCGCGAGCGACTTTCCGAAAGCCTTGCGCTGAACAGCGTAGGCAACCATTTCCCGAAGACAGCGTTCGGCGATCCCGAGACTGACCGCAGCCACGCACAGTCGTTCGATTTCGAGGTTGCGCATCATGCACGTGATGCCACCGCCGTCCTCGCCGAGTCGGTTGGTGACCGGCACCTGGCAATCGTCGAAGACCAGCTCGCAAATCGTGGAAGAGCGCATGCCCATTTTCTTGATCGGCTCACCGGTCGAGAAGCCGGGGAAACCGCGCTCGACAACGAACGCGGTAATGCGGCCGTCGACCTTGGCGTAGGTAAGAATGCACGAGGCTTCGTAGCCGTTGGTGATGAAAATCTTTCGGCCGTTGAGGACGTAGACGTCGCCGCGACGCTCCGCCCTCGTCGTCATTCCCAGCACGTCGGTGCCGGCCTCGGGTTCGGTCATCCCCATCGCACCGATCCACTCTCCTGAAATCATTTTCGGCAGGATCCGGACGCGCTGATCACGGTCAGAAGCGTGGTAGAAGTTGTTCACGAACAGCAGGCTCTGCGCCGCGTACGCGATCCCAAACCCCGGGTCGCTCTTGGATAGTTCGTGGTGCGTGATCACGGCGGCAACCGCGTCCATGCCGGCGCCGCCGTCCTCCTGCGGAACCGTAAGACCGAGAAGGCCAAGCTCCCCGCAGCGCCGCAGCAGCGCGGCGTTGAGCGTCCCGCTGGCATCGTGCTTCTCGGCCTGAGGTTCGACCTCGATTTCGGTAAAACGTCGGACGGTCTCCCTCAGCATCGCGTGCTCGGGAGTGGGGTCGAAGAGGAGTTGATCGATCGAGTGTTCAGCGCTGCTTGAATCCATGGCCGCGCATCCTGTGTCGCGCACGCAGCTTAGTAAACAAAACCCGCGTGACTGCTCGAGACTTCTGCGCAGCAAGCTATCTGCGGCGTTGCTCCAGGCTGCCCGCCGGGTCGCGAGAAGATGACGGCGGGCCTCATGTTTCCCGCCGTGTCGCGCCCGGCGGCGTCGCGGCGCTCGCCGGGTCTAATCCTGGCGCTTCGTGACGACCTGGCTCGGCCTGTCTGACCAGGCCGGCGGCGAGTACGTCACGCGCGAGCCCGGCGGCACAGACTCGGTCAGCCAGACGTTCGCCCCTATCACCGACTCGCGACCAACCACGGTCTGACCACCGAGAATCTTGGCGCCAGCGTAAATTGTGACGTCGTCTTCTATGGTCGGGTGACGCTTGTTGTTCCGAATGAGATCTCCGCACTGGTCGCGGGGAATGGACAAAGCACCGAGTGTCACTCCCTGGTAGATCTTGACGCGGTCGCCGATCTCGCAAGTCGCGCCTATCACCACCCCCGTACCGTGGTCGATGAAGAAAGCCTTGCCAATCCGTGCGCCGGGATGAATGTCTATCCCGGTCCGCGCATGAGCGTGTTCGGTCATGATGCGAGGAATCATCGGTACATCGCGCCGGTGAAGTTCGTGGGCCACCCGATAGCAGGTAATCGCCTCGATGGCCGGGTAACTGAAAACGATCTCCTCGATACTCTCTGCCGCCGGGTCCCCATCGTAAGCCGCCTGCAGGTCGAGCTGGAGGTCGCCGCGCATGGCAGGCAGACCCCCGAGAACGTCGAGAACAACCGCCTCGCTCCACTCTATGTCCTGACTCTCAGGCGCTCCGCCTTTCAAGCGACGGTAGACTACCGCACGGGCGATCTGCTCTACGAGGATTTCGAAAGCGTCGTGCAGATGCTTGCTGACGTAGTACCTGAGATTGGCCTCATTGAGATCTCGCGTCGAGTAGAAGCCCATGTATATGGCGTGCTTCAAGTGCTCGAAAGATTCCGTAACCTTGCGCTGGTTGGGCAGCGCGGCACTCTCGAGACTGTCGATTCCACGACCGCCCCGATAACTGTCGGCTACCGCCGCGATGATGCGATCCAGCTCTCGATGACCGCGCTCACTTGTCTGGATTATTCTCATCTCTCGTTCGTTCTCGGTCGGACCTATCGTTGCTCAGGATAGAGGCCGCGGACGTCGGCGCCGTCCGTCGGCAGAATCAGACCCGTTGTCCGCCGAGCGCCGCAAGAGCCGGCCCGTCAAGACGATACGAAGTCCAGCCTCGTACAGGAGCAGCCCCTACCGAGTCGTACAACGCGATCGCGTTCTTGTTCCAATCCAGTACCGACCATTCAACCCTGCCGCACTGGCGTTCGACAGCCAGGCGCGCCAACTCGGCAAGCAAAGTCCTGCCGACCCCGCAGCGGCGCGCCTCCGGGATCACGTAGAGATCTTCAAGGTACAGCCCGGGCCGGGTGAGGAAGGTGCTGTAGGTCGTGAAGAACAACGCGTATCCGACTCTCATCCCGTCGGCTTCCGCGATCATGATCTCCGCGCAGCGGGACGCGCCGAACAGGTGAGTGCGCAGCCGCTCTTCGCTGCCGTGGAACTCGTGGGCGAGCGCTTCGAATTCCGCCAACGCACGAATCCCGCTGAACACGAAAGAAACGTCTTCGTTCGTGCCTGCGCGCACCCGCAGCGGTTGGCTATCGCTGCTCGGCGCCACGCCGGGAGTCCCCCACGACACGGAAGGTAATGCTCTCCGGACCCGTCGCATCGACGCGCAGACGCAAGCCTGCGATATCAATATCGCGCTGAGAAACCGGATACGGGAGAGTCTGCTCGAACGTCACGTGGTCGGGCGATTGCCTGGCGAATTCTCGGTAGCTGAGAACGATACTGTCGCCTCCGGCGGTAGAACGCCTGCCGAGATACACCAGCTCGTAGTTCAGATAGCCGGGACCGCTCGCGGCCACGGCCTGCTGGTTATCGAAGGCGAAGAGCGGCGCATCGTCGTCCAATGGAATATCCGGGGAGACCTCCACCAGAGGAACCCCCGCGACACTGTAGCCGTTGGAATCGGCCTGGCGCCAGGCAACGTAGGCCCCGGGACGCGGCCGGCCTTTGGTGTCGACGAGCAGGTAGGCGACGTCTTTCTTGTTAGCGGCCGGCAACGACAACGCGAAGTAGTCACCGTCGAGCGTCGAAACAGCGCCTTGAACCTCGAATACGCTCCCCGTTCCTCCGCGTACGCTGACGAGCGGCGAGTCGGAGCAACTCCCGGGCTCATTGCTCAACAGCCGTCCGCAGAGCTGCTCGAAGTCACGCAGCGCAGTCGCGCGCGCCACCTTCTCGCCGACCTCGTAGTTCTTGACGCTCAACATCGGCTCACCTACCCGCGACGTGTAGGCTTCACCGACTCGATAACTTCGGGTGGACACCGAGCTGGCAGTTGACGCCAACGGCCGCAGACGCAGCGTCTCCGGAGTCGTCGGAGCCAGCGTCGCACGCGAGGCCATGTCCTCGGCAAGCGACTGCACGCTTGCGCAGCCCGAAAGCCATATGCCGCAGACGAAAAGAAGCCACGCAGTGCTTCCATCGCGTCGCCGGCCCATACGGTTCTGCTTTACGACCACATTCATCTCCTTACTTTCGGCTCACATTCAGCCGCCAGACAGGTCTGCGGCCTTCGTCGAACCCTGAGGTTCATTTACCTTGTCGCCTCGCGCAAGGTCAATCTGCGACGCTATCGGCGCGTCCCGCGAAAGACACGGTAACTGCGCTGCGCGCCCTCACCAACGGGCGCGACGTACACGGTGAAGGGGTTGGCATGAAACGACGAGATCCAGACAGACCAAGCGACGCCACCGACTGGAGCTGCGTGCAGGAAGAAGCGGCACCGAGCGGCGGCCGGTAAACTCGGAAGCGGCCGGCAGCGAAGATTCTCACGGACGTTTCGCGGTAACGCCCGGCCCGTCGCCTTTCTCTTCGGTTCCCCGTCCGCCACGACGCGCCGGCTTCCACGACGCAAACTCTTCGAAACGGGGCGTGCGGCGCTCCCCATGCTCGTCGAAGACAATCGCTTCCACATCCCGAGGTGCCGCAAGGATGTCGAGCACTCCTTCCGGGTCGACGATCAAGGCCGTGCTCCAAGCCTCGGCGATCGAAGCGTCGATGGCGACGACGGTGGCCTGGCGGTCGTCTTCGATCCAACGGCCGCTGCGCGGGTCGACAATGTGAGGAACCGTTTCGGCGCGATCGTCGTCACGGCGCAGGCTCCTCGAGGTCGACAGAGCGCGATCCCGTAAGAAGATAGACCCCGCCATGTCGCTGCCGCGGGGAATCCAGATACGCCATGGAGCTTCACCCTGCGGCGGCCCGATGGCGACGATGGAACTGGTACCGAAATCGAGCAGCGCCTTGCCTACGCCGGCTGCTCGTAAAGACGCCGCCATGCGCTCGAGAGCGTACCCCTTGCCGATTCCGCCGAGATCCAGTGCCATACCGCGGCGGGGCAGTTCCACACGGCCGGGAGCTTCCAACGATATCTTGTCGGAGCCCACCAACGAAAAGGCCGCATCCACTTCGTCATCCGCAGGGATGCGCCCCGCAGAAGCCGCATTACGCCGCAACTGCAGCAGCGGCCCCACGGTCACGTCAAAGGTTCCGCCGGTGGACCGCGTCATGAGTTGGCAAAGCGACAGAATCCGGAAAAGTTCGAAAGGAACCGGTACCGGGCCGTCCCCCGCCCGTCGGTTGACGCGCATCAAGTCGCTGTCGTTATCGTAGTCGCTGAACTCGCGTTCGAGATGGCGAACCACCGCTATCCCATCGGCGATGATTTCCTGCCCTCGCTCCCGGGTCGGAGCCTCGAGCGTCACCTGCAAGAGCGTTCCCATGACGTAGTGCGACTCGCGCACCTCTTCGGCTCGAGCGGCCGCCCCATGCACCGAAACCAGGAGAAAGGAGGAGAAGACAATCCACGCCGCTCGCACGCCAGTACTCCGCATCCAATGTCGCGCCAGGATCGGCCAGGCCGACGGATCGTGACAGTTGCCAACGCCCCCCGCCGCCAGGCCGACCTCGCCCGAACAACGGCCGACCGCGTCAGCCCGCGACATTGCCACGGCGATGCCGCGAAAATCGCGAGCCGTTGCCAAGGCCGGGTTGTCGTCACGAAGAGGGAGCACGCCAGGAGGATCGTAGTCGCACGCTTTTGGCGGTCGAGCAACGAGGCCCCGGCGCAACCCGAAGAAAGGCCCCGACACCCACCGCAGCCATCACTTGATACCGGCAGTCCATCCACCTGGCTCTACAGACATTTCTCGATGCACGACAAAAGCAGCCGAGCCCCGTTTCAAGAACTTCCAGGGCCCGCGGCACAGGCCCCCGAAGCTCGGTTGTCCGTACCCGCAGCCGCGTGCTAGGTGGCTGGCGTCAATCGCCGATGCCTTCCATCACCAAACGAACAGCCCGTCCGGGCCGCGCCGGACCCGTCCCCGCACCTGCGTCGCGAACCCTGGCGCGCGCGGCCGCGGCATTGCTGCCCGCCCTCTTCGCGTTTGCCCTCTACCTGCCCTCGCTCGGCAACCCGCTGGTCTGGGACGATGATTTCCACCTCCCGCTCGCACGCAAGATGACCGTGGCCGAAACCTTCGGCAACGCCGGCGGAGAGTACCGGCGTCCCGTGGTGCTGCTCTCGTACATGGGTCAATGGAAAGTGGGCATGGCATCGGCGGCCGAGCTGCACGCGGTCAACGTCCTGCTGCACGGCGCCAACTCCCTGCTGCTGGCGTTGTTGCTCCTCAGGATGGGACTGCCGGCAAGTGTAGCGGGCGCTGCCGCGCTGGTCTTCGCCGTTCACCCCCTTCAATCGGGATCGGCCGCCTACATTTCCGGGCGCACCGACCTTCTCGCAGCCGCCTTCACGCTGCTCGCCCTGCTGCTGGTGGCGCAGGGACCCGATCAAGACAAACATTCCAGGCGCGGCGCACCGACCGGCGACCACCCGTTCCGCGAATTGGCAGCAGCGCTCGCCTGTGCGGCCTGCGTTGCGCTGGCCGCACTATCGAAAGAGATCGGTCTCGCCGCCGGGCCCCTGGTCGCGCTTTTCGCCTATTTCCAACTGCGTCGAGGCCGGCATCCGTCGCCGCTGCTGCCGATCGCCGCACTGGTAACTTGCGTGTGCTGCGCCCTGCTGGTGATGCCGCCGGCGGCCACTGCCGGCGGCCTGTCGCTCTCGCTGCGACTGCGCGCCGTCGGCACCGCCGCAGCAACCTATACGCAACTGCTGGTCTGGCCGGTCGGACTTCACCTCGACCGCTTGAGCCCGACACGCGGGCACCAAGCGATCTTCACGGCACTGACACTGACCGGTCTCGCCGCCGCTGTCGTCATACGCTTCGTCAGAACACCGACGCTCGTCGGCCTCGGCTTGGTGTCCGCGTTGGTCCTCTACCTTCCGGGCAGTGGCTTCATTCCAGTCTCGCCAGCCATCGCAGAGCGCTTCATCTTCACCCCTGAGCAGTTCCTCTACCTTCCACTGGCTCCGCTCTGCGCCCTGCTCGCCGCCGCGCTGCATCGCTACGGCGGACACCCCGCAACACTCGTCGGCGCCTGCCTGCTGGCGCTGCTTTCGGTTCCATCGGTACTGGCACACCAGCGCGACTTCGCCGGCGATGAGCGACTCTACCGCTCGACGTTGAAGTATTCCCCCAGCCCTCGGGCCTGCTTCAACCTGGGACGCCTGCAACTCGACACCCAGCGCTACCAAGAAGCGGCATCCACCTACAAGCGCTGCGTCGACTTCAGCCCCGGCGACGCCGGCGCCCACGGCCAACTCGCCATCGCCTACCAGAAACTCGGACGCGCTGCCGAAGCGCGCGCAAGCTATCTGCGCGCAACCGAACTCGACGACGACAACCCGTTGTTGTGGAGCAACTTCGCCACTCTCGACGCCAACGAAGCACGCTACGGCGACGCGCGAACAAAATGGCAACGCGCACTGGCGATAGATCCGGCGTTCGCACCGGCACAAGCCGCGCTGGCGAAACTCGAGCAAGCGACGAAGTAGAACGCCACGACGGCAGGTCGGACTTCGCAGGTTGCTTTCCAGGAACTTCTCAGCCGACCATCCAGCCGATCCACGCGACACCGAGCGCCAGTGTCAGCAGCGTTATCGGCGTCGATCGCCGCGTAGGCCTGCGGCAACGTAAGCGATCCGGTCAGCACCATCAGCGTGGCACCGACTACGGCAATGGTAGCCCGATTCATGCGAAGCCGAGGAATCTAGCCGAGAGCCACACCGACAACGGTGGCGGCTCCCAGGAACACAGTCAGCAGGGGAGAAGACACGGCAGCGCGATAGTAGCCACGCTCGGCCGTGAGCCAAAACGAAAGCGCAGCCACACGTTCCGATCCGTTCACTTCACGGCCAGTCATTGCCCGCAAAGTACTTGACCCGGAGTTTTTTCGGGTTGTAAATGAAACGTGAGCGCTCGCCCGGTAAGCGCAGGGTTCCATGAACGCGAAGCACAGGAGGCTAAGGATATGAAAGCGAATTGGGGGCGGCAGCTTTTGACGGTCGTGGCGCTGGTGACCCTGTCCGGCTGTGCAGCGACACAGGTTGCGCTGTCGAAAAAGGATCTCGACGTGCAGACGAGAATGAGTGACTCGATCTTCCTGGATCCGGTTTCCGCCGACAAGATGTCAATCTACGTCAAGGTGAGGAACACTTCGGACAAGAGCAACTTCGACCTGGAGGCGCCGATCAAAGCGGCGATGCAGGCCAAAGGCTACCAAGTGACCTCGAATCCCGATGCCGCGCACTACATGCTGCTGGCAAACGTGCTGAGCGTCGAGAAATCTGATCCTACCGCCGCCGAAGCGGCGCTCCACAACGGCTACGGAGGCGCGCTGGCCGGGGCCGTCGCCGGAGCGATGATAGGCGGCGCGTCCCACGGAAACAGCGGCGCTCTGTACGGAGCCGGCATTGGCGCCCTGGTCGCCGGAGGTGCCGAAGTCATTGCCGATTCGATGGTGCACGACGTCGTCTACATCGTCATCACCGATATCGAACTGCGCGAGAGGACCAAGAAAGGAGTCGCCGTGCGACAGGACCAACAGCAGGACGCGCGCCAGGGAATCGGCGGCCAGCGAACACAGACCTCCTCCGAAACGACGAACTACAAGTCCTACCGGACGCGCATCGTCAGCACCGCCAACAAGGTAAACCTGGCCTACGAGGAAGCCGCGCCTTACCTGACGGACGGGTTGGCGCGCTCGCTTGCCGGACTGTTCTAGGAGCGCTTCGGCACCTGACAATCTGAAAGACGGCCGCTGCTGCTGTGTCTCGAAGACACCGCCGCAGCGGCAGGTCACCGGACGCGGCAGACGAGTCCCTTGAGATAAGCCCCTTCGGGGAATGGCAAGGAGGTCGGATGATCGGCGGGCTGCCCCAGCCTTTCGACGATCTGGGCTTCGCGTCCGGCGTCGAGGGCCGCATCGGCGACGATCTTCTGGAACAGCTCGGGTGTCATCAGCCCCGAACAGGAGAACGTCAGCAACATCCCCCCGGGTCTGAGAAGTTTGAAGGCGAGCAGGTTGATGTCCTTGTAGCCTCTGGCCGCCTTGTCCATCTGCGCCCGCGAGCCGGCAAACTTCGGCGGATCCAGCACGATCATGTCGAAGGCCCGCCGCGAATCGCGAAAGCGCCGCAGCAACGTGAACACGTCGGCTTCCATGTTCTCGGCACGGTCGGCGGCCAGGCCGTTGAGAGCGAGGTTGCGCGCTCCGAGTGCCAGGGCCGAGGCGGAAGTGTCGACGTTGGTCACCTTGACCGCACCTGCCGCCAGCACCGCCGCCGCGAACGCCCCGGTGTACGAGAACGCGTTGAGCACCTCGCGCCCCTCGGCATAGCCGGCAGCCGCACGCCGGCTGGCACGCTGATCCAGATAAAACCCGGTCTTGTGTCCAGCGCGCACGTCGACGGCGAAACGCAGACCGTGCTCGACGATTTCGACGAACTCGGGCGGCTCGACGCCGGCCAACACCCCGACTCGCGACGCAAGCCCCTCCTTGACGCGCACCTCGACATCGGAACGCTCATAGATCGTGCTCACACCGCCGACGAGTCTCGACAACGCATCGACTATTACCCCACGCCAGCGCTCGGGGCCGGCAGACAGGAATTGACAGACCACGACATCGCCGTAGCGATCCACCACCAGGCCCGGGAGCCCGTCCGACTCGGCGTTGATCAGACGGCAGGCAGTGGTCTCGTCAGGCCGAACCAGCACGCGCCGCGCTTCCAATGCACGTTCGATGCGCGCCGCGAAGAATTCTTCGTCCACCGCCTCGCGTTCATCGAAGCTCCACACCCGCACACGGATCTGCGACGAGGGCGAGTACGCGCCGCGAGCCAGGAAAGCCCCGTCGGCGTCGCGCAGATCGACTGTTTCGCCGCTGGTCAGCCCGCGCGGCTCGCGCTCGATCGCCCCGGAGAACACCCACGGATGGCGCCTCCTCAGCGAGCGGTCCTTGTTTGAGTAGAGAACTAGCGTCGGCACTCGAACACCTGCGCGGCGCTCTTTCACCCGCGCGGCGCCGAGTCAACGCCGCGCCGCCATCTGCATCGGCATCGACCTCGGATACGGCGCTTGTCTGCCGCGCGTGCCACGCATAGCTTGCCGCAGCCGCACATATAAGGACTCCGCCGATGCTAAAGTCATCCTACCCCTACTACCTCGCAGGCGAGCCGGTGGCCGCCAACTGCGACCTCGAAGTGTTCGACAAGTACACGGGCAAGGTCGCCACCCGCGTAGCCCTGGCAGATCGCCAGGCAATCGATCACGCCATCGGCGCCGCGCTCGCGGCCAAAGGACCGATGCGGGCGATGGCCGCCTACGAAAGGCAGGCCGTGCTGCAACACTGCGTGCGTCGTTTCGGCGAGCGCGCCGAAGAACTCGCGGCGGTGCTGTGCGTCGAAGCCGGCAAACCGATCCGCGACGCGCGTGGCGAGGTCGGCCGGCTCATCGACACCTTCCGTATCGCCGCTGAAGAATCGGTGCGGATCAGCGGCGAGGTGATGCCTCTCGACATCAGCGCCCGGGCCCGCGGCTATCGCGGCCTGTGGACGCGAGTGCCCCTCGGCCCCTGTTCGTTCATCTCGCCGTTCAACTTCCCGCTCAATTTGACCGCGCACAAGATCGCACCCGCACTGGCGGTGGGTTCACCCTTCGTGCTCAAACCCGCCAGTCTGACTCCCGTCGGAGCGTTGATGATAGGCGAAGTGCTGGCCGAAGCCGGCCTGCCTGCCGGGGCCTTTTCTATCCTGCCGTGCCGCCGCGAAGGCGCCGACCTGTTCACCGAAGACGAGAGGCTGGAGTTGCTCAGCTTTACCGGATCGCCGGGTGTCGGCTGGGATTTGAAGCGCCGCGCCGGCAAGAAGAAAGTCGTGCTCGAACTCGGCGGCAACGCCGCCGCGGTAGTCGATCGCGACTGGGACATCGACGACGCGGTCGAGCGAGTCGTATTCGGCGCCTTCTACCAGTCCGGGCAGAGCTGCATCAGCGTGCAGCGCATCTTCGTACACGAGGACATCTACGAAACCTTCCGCGAGCGTCTGGTGGTGCGTACCAAAGCGCTGGTGGCCGGTGACCCGCGCGACGAGAAGACCTTTCTCGGTCCGATGATCACCGAGCAGGAGGCTGAGCGCCTCGAATCATGGATCAGCGATGCGGTCAGCGGCGGCGCGCGACTGCTGTGCGGCGGCGCACGCAGCGGAGCGATGCTTGAGGCAACGCTGCTCGAAAACGTCGCTACCGATGCGGCGGTCTACGCGCAGGAAGCCTTCGGCCCGGTAGCGCTGCTGTCGAGCTTTCGTGACTTCGAGACGGCACTGGAAGCCGTCAACGACAGCGCCTTCGGATTGCAGGCGGGGATCTTCACGCGCGACCTGTACAAAGCCCAGCGCGCCTATGACGTGCTGGAGGTGGGCGGCGTCGTGATCGGTGACGTTCCATCCTGGCGCGTCGACAATATGCCCTACGGCGGCGTCAAGAACAGCGGACTCGGTCGCGAGGGCGTACGCTTCGCGATGGAAGACATGACCGAACTCCGCATGCTGGTGATCCGTACGCCCTGAACGCGTCACGCATCACGCGACTGCGAAAGGCGACTGCGCCAGCGCCTGCCTGGTGCGAAATACTGCGTCGTCGCTGCGTCGTTACTGGAGTACCATCGAGCAGCCGCAGGCCCCGCCGCCGAGGTCCACGCAGGAAGAATCGCCGTTGCAGGTTCCGTAGCAATTCGGCGGGCCTTGAATCAGGCCGCAAGTAAGGAAGATGTCCACTCCCTTGCAGATGCAGGCGCTGCCGCCGGTGTCGGGCTCACAGTTGAAGTTCTGGTCGCCGCAAGTGCCGTCGCAGGCCGGCACCGTCGCACTCGTGCACGTGCGAGGAGTTCCCGGCGGCAGGGTGGTCGTCGTGGTCGTCGGCGGAATGCCGAGAACGGCCGGAGCGCAGAGCTTGCTGGTGTGAAAGCGCGAGAGCTGGCGCGACCCGAACTGGTCGCTCATCAACAACTGGTCCGGGAACACCTCCGCCGGGCACTTGACCGAATAACACAGGAAGGCGTTGGTGAGGTCCTGGCCGACGACGGCGACGCTCGGCCCAGCATCGGTGCGGTCCTTGCTGACGGGGATGCACAGTTCCTGCGAACGCACCTTGAGCTTACAGCCGACGTCGAGTTCGAAGTTGCTGGCGTCGAGCGGCCTCAGGTCGGCGCTCGCTGCGAACGAGGCCACCGAGTCCTTGATCTTGAAACATTTGAGGTGGTCGTAGGGCTGGGCTGACGCCGTATTCGTCGAAGCTGCCACTCCGATGGCCACCATCATCGCCGCCACAAAGGGCGCGCCCGCCCTCGTCACTGTCATTATCATCCTTGCTCTCCGCCGCGGCCGCGCGGCGCACCGCCGTCGACCGCACTGTTTTGTCTACTCGCTCTTATCACCGAAGCGCCCCACGTCGCCAATACTGAACGGCTCTGCGTAGGTTGCACCGAAGCAAAGACCGGCGGCTTCGCTTCGAAGCTGCACGCTGAGCGTAGTTCCCGGCGCCAGGGCCAGAGAGCCGAGCCCGAGGTTGGGGCCTTTTCCTTTGAGCGTGATCCTGGCCGCTCCGGCGGCGCCGGTCTTCAACACCGCCGACACGATTCCGGCCGGCGCCCCCGACGCGCTGTGCATCTTGCAGCCCGACGACGTAACCGCGTTCCAATCACCGCCGACCGGTAAAGCAGCCGCCAGCAACACCGACGGACCGCCATCCTCGTAAATGCACAGCGTATAGTCGTCTCCGATATCGGGCCTTCCGTAATCGGCCACCGCAGGCCCCTTGCCCCAGCGCCATATCAACGAGTCCTTGACGCCATTGTCGCGCAGCTTGATCATCGCGCCGCCCGGCCGATCCGGCTCGACACAGGCCGGATCCGGCGTCGAGTCGCCGACACAGACGCCGCTGCCGTTGCAGCCGTCGCTTCTCGTGCACGAGTCCAGATCGTCGCAGGCACTTCCCGGGATCTCGTAATGGCACTCCGGGTCGCAACAGTCGCCGACGCTGCCGTTGCCGTCGTCGCACTGCTCGCCGGCCGTGACGATGCGATTGCCGCAGGCTGTCACCGTGCAATTGCTGTCGCAGCCGTCGCCGTCGACGGGGTTGCCGTCGTCGCACTGTTCTCCGGGACCGACGCTGCCGTCACCGCAGCCCGCCTCGTCGGCACCGATATCCACCGCCGCCCCAGAAAGCCTCGGCGCGCCGTCCAGGTCGGTCTCTCCGATTGCGGGCGTGAATCCCGGATTGCCGGCATCGACCGCCGGCGACGTCGATCTCAGATGGAAGTCTCCAGCATCCGCATCGACGAGTTTCGGATCGCCGAAAACAGCGCCGGCGTCATGGCCGCCTTCACGCCAGGCCGCAAAACCGGCATACGAGCGACCGCCGACACTGAACTCGGCCGCGGTCTCGCCGTCCTCGCTGAAGTAGAGGTTGTAGTCGAAGGCATTGCCGCTCGATGCGTTGTAAGAAGCCACCAGCGAATTCCTGACGCCGGAATCGGCCGCGCCGCGACCCCACACCAGATTGTTTTCGATCAGGTTGTCGTTGCCGTATTGCACCCACACCTCACCGACTCCGTCGATCGGATGGGTCGCATTCTTGTAAAGGGTGTTGCCGCGAAACACATTGTTGTCAGCGCGGCCCACCGATTTGCTGTAACCGCCGAAAACGATCCCCACCACCCTGTTGTTGTAAAGCAGGTTGTTGCGTACCACGACATTCCTGGCGACGATCCCGGCGTTCTCGGCCCCGACCTCGATGCCCAGGTCGCACTCGGTGACGGTATTGTTTTCGATCACGATGTCGCGCCCGCCATCGACGTAGATGCCGCCCGAATAGCCGCTTCCGCAGCGCTCCACGATGTTGCCGCGGCACACACCTTCGCGAGCCACCAGGGCAGAGTTAGGCTGAATGTCGGTCTCGCCGCCGATGAAGTCTATGGCGATGTTGTCGACGTCGTGGATGTGGTTGCCGGTCACTTCGAAGGCGCGAACGTTGCCGTTGAGCGTGAGTGCTTCGCTCGGCGCCGGGTCACAGTCGTAGATCTCATTGCCGTCAATCACGAGATCCTGAATCGGCGCGGCTTCGGTCGCGTACACGGTTATTCCCATCGCGTTGTTGCCGCGTATTTCGTGAATCACATTGCCGCGAATCTCGACGTCGCTGAGACTGCCGATGATGCGGATGCCAGAGCCGTCGGTGACTCCGGTGTTGTCACGAATGGTCAGTCCGCTTACGCGGACGTGGCTCCTGGAATCGATCAGCACGACGTTCGCTCCCGGAATCGACGCTCCCGAGAGCGTAGTCACGACGGCCCCGCCGCTCGAAGTCAGCGTAACCGGACTCCCAGGCAGGCCGCTGGCCGGAAACGAAACCTTCTCGTGGTAGGTTCCCGGCGCGAGCAATACCGTGTCGCCGGGTCCGGCCGCGTTCAGCGCCGCCTGAACCGAGGGCCGATCGCCGGGAACGTTGATGACAGCCGCCAGAGCCGAGAGCGGCGTCGCCAGCACCAAAGCAATCGCGACGCGAGAAAAACCGTGTCTCATCGAATCACCGCAGCAAGTAGATTCGAGCCCTGCGCTGCAAGCCCGTACGGCGACAATGGCCGAGCGTTAGCGACTTGTCGACCGTATCCGATGTGACACGGCACAGGCACGTTCGCGCACGCTTGCGCAGAAACCGCCGCCGCCCATACTGCGCGCCGCAACATGGACGCGAACGAACAGACCCTGCGCCACCTGCACGACCTCGCTGAAGCGTGGGGAGTGACGAGTTCGTATCACGACGGCACCGGACAACTGCGGCACGCGGACGCGGAAGCGGTCGTGTCGGTCCTCGCCGCTCTCGGAGCGCCGCTGGCGCGCATTGACGATGCGCCGGCTGCGCTGCGCAACGTGATGGAGGAGAGAGAGGCCGCCACCCTGGAACCGGTGTTTTGCGTAACAACCGGACGCAGTGCCTCGCTGCCGCTGGGCTCGCATGCCTGGGGCGCCGACGTTCGAGCGCTGCTGAGCCTGGAATCGGGCGAGCAACGCGAAGTCTTCATACGCCCTGACGACTCCGGCGCGGCGAGCGTCATGATCGATGCGGCGCCGGAGCAGTTGCCGGCCGGCTACCACACGCTGACAGTCGAAAGCGCCGGCCGGCGCGAGGACGCGCTGGTTCTGGCCGCGCCTGCACATCTTCCGGCGCCTGCCGGGCACCGGCTGGCCCTCTTCGCTCCTTTGTACGCACTGCACTCCAGACGCACGCGCGACCTCGCCGACTACAGCGAACTCAGCCGCTTCGCGCGTCTGGCCGCCGAAGTCGGCGCCGACTACGCGGCAACGCTTCCGCTTCTGGACGTGTTCGCCGATACGCCGTTTGACCCCAGTCCCTACGCACCGATCAGCCGCCGTTTCTGGAGCGAACTCTACGTCGATGTCGAAGCCGCCGCTGCGCGGCAGCGACTGGCAACACCCACGGACGTCCGCCAAACCTGGAACCGCTCTGTTCATCCGGACGGCCTGGATTGCGAAAGCGATTCCGATCGGGCGAGACGAACAGGCCGCCGCATCGATTACCGCGCCGCCGCCGTCGCTCAACGCGAGCGACTCGAGAGCCTGCTCGCCGAACTCGAACAAAGAGGCGGCGCCCGGCGCGAAGCCTTCGAAACAACCCTGGCCGTCGACCGCGAGCTGGCCGACTACGCGGCCTTTCGCGCAACCGTCGAAAAACAGCGCTGCACCTGGCCGCAGTGGCCGACGGCGGCGAGCGCGGGCAGGCTCGTTGCGGGCGATTTCGATCACCACGCGATGCGGATCCACGCCTGCGCCCAGTGGCTGGCTCGCGAGCAGATGGACGGCGCTGGCAAGGCCGGAGCGCCTCTGTACCTGGACTTCCCTCTGGGCAGCCACGCCGAAGGCTACGACACCTGGCGCGAGCGTGATTCATTCGCACTCGGAGTCAGGGTCGGCGCGCCCGCCGATGCTCTCTTCACCGGCGGTCAGGACTGGGGCTTCCCGCCTCTGCATCCCGTGCGTCAGCGCCGCAACGGCTATGCATCGCTGCGCGCCGCGCTTCGCCACCACTTCGCTGTCGCGGGCCTGCTTCGCATCGACCACGTGATGGGCCTGCACCGTCTGTTCTGGATCGCCGAAGGCTCCGGCGCTGGCGACGGAGTCTACGTGCGCTACCCGGCCCGGGAGATCTGGAGCGTCGTGGCAATCGAAGCGGCGCGCAGCGCCGCTGGCGTCGTCGGCGAAGATCTCGGCACGGTTCCCGACGACGTCCGCGCGGAGATGGAAAGACGTGGTGCGCTGCGCATGTTCGTGGTGCCGTTCGAGGTACGTCGCGACTGCGACACTGCGCTGCCCGAGCCACCGCCTGCACTGGCCTGTCTCGGCACCCACGACACCGCGACCTTCGCCACATGGTGGGAGGAACTCGGCGAAGACCGCCGTTCGCTGCTTGCGTTCCTGCGCACGCGCGGCCTGCTCGACCAGGAAATCGACGATGCTTCGACGCAGCCACGTCCTGTGCTCGAAGCGCTGCTGGTCTGGCTGGCGAGCAGCGAGGCCGCGGTAGTGCTGGTCAGCCTCGAAGACCTGCTGTTGGAGCGCGAACCGCAGAATCGTCCCGGAACTCCTGCCGCGGCCGGCAACTGGGTACAGCGCGCGGCGGCAAGTCTCGAAAGCATCGAGGCCGACGCCGGCCTTCGCAGCCTGCTGGCACGCTTGGCGTTTGCGCGCCGCGGCAGCGCGGGCGAAGGAAGAAGCTGAAGTGAGCGATATGACCGACAGGGCCGAGTACGTCGAAGAAGGCGACCTCTACTTCTTCAGCGAGGGAACCGATCGGCGTCTCTACGACAAACTCGGCGCCCATCCCTGCGAGCAGGACGGAAAGCGCGGCGTGCGCTTCGCGGTGTGGGCACCCAACGCCAGGGCGGTCGCACTCATCGGCGACTTCAACGGCTGGAACGGCGCTGCCCACCCGCTTCGCTGCCTCGGCAACAGCGGCGTCTGGACGCTCTTCGTACCCGGCATCGGTCACGGATGTCTCTACAAGTACCGCATCGAATCGGCTGCCGACGGCAGCACTACCGAGAAGGCGGATCCGCTCGCATTCTTCGCTGAGCAGGCACCGCGCACGGCATCAATCGTGTGGGACCTCGGCTACCGATGGAACGACGCCGAGTGGATGGGCAAACGCGGCGGCCGCAGTTCGCGCGACGCCCCGATCTCGATCTACGAACTGCATCTGGGCTCGTGGCGCCACGCAAGCGACGGTTGGTCGCTGTCGTACCGCGACGTCGCCGATCCGCTGATCGATCACGTGCGCCGTCACGGCTTCACCCACGTCGAACTGATGCCGATCATGGAGCATCCTTTCTACGGATCGTGGGGATATCAGGTCTGCGGTTACTTCGCGGCCACCAGCCGCTTCGGAACACCGCAGGATCTCATGTACCTGATCGACAGGCTGCACGGTGCCGACATCGGTGTGATCCTGGACTGGGTGCCGTCGCACTTTCCATCCGATGCGCACGGACTGGGGCACTTCGACGGCACCTGCCTTTACGAACACCAGGACCCGCGGCTCGGCTTTCATCCGGATTGGAAGAGTCTCGTATTCAACTACGGCCGCCGCGAGGTCCGCTCCTTCCTGATCAGCAGCGCGATATTCTGGCTCGATCATTATCACGCCGACGGCCTGCGCGTGGACGCCGTAGCGTCGATGCTTTATCTCGACTACTCGCGCAAGGAAGGGGAATGGATCCCCAACCGCGAAGGCGGACGCGAGAATCTCGAAGCCGTGTCGTTTCTGCGCGCTCTCAACGAGGGCGTCTACCGCGATTTTCCCGACGTGCAGACCTACGCCGAGGAATCCACCGCATGGCCCATGGTGTCGCGGCCGACCAGCAGCGGAGGTCTCGGCT
The DNA here is from genome assembly GCA_903893315.1 of uncultured bacterium. Classification (GTDB taxonomy): domain Bacteria; phylum Desulfobacterota; class Binatia; order UBA1149; family CAITLU01; genus CAITLU01. The sequence continues at coordinate 102,179 of CAITLU010000002.1, read as the reverse complement.
TCGGCTTCAAGTGGGACATGGGCTGGATGCACGACACGCTGACGTTCGTATCGCAAGATCCGGTCTATCGCCGCTTCAAACACGCATCTCTGCCCTTTCGCATGGTCTACGCTTTCAACGAGAACTTCGTGCTGCCGCTGTCGCACGACGAAGTTGTGCACGGCAAAGGCGCGCTGGCCGCGAAGATGCCCGGAGACGCATGGCAGCGCCTCGCCAACCTGCGACTGCTGCTCGCCTACATGTGGGCGATGCCGGGCAAGAAGCTGCTGTTCATGGGCGCCGAACTCGCCCAGCCTTACGAGTGGAACCACGACGCGGAACTCGACTGGAGAGGTTTCGAGGCCTCCGCCGCGCGCCGCGGTGTTTCGCGGCTGGTCTGCGATCTGAACGGTCTCTACAAGGCCATGCCGGCTTTGCACGAATGTGACTGCGAACCACGCGGCTTCGAGTGGATCGACGCTGCCGACGCGCAAACCACCACGCTGTCTTTCGTGCGCTGGGACCGGGCCTGGTCCGCGCCGATCGTAGCCGTATTCAACTTCACGCCGGTGCCGCGCAGCGGCTACCGCATCGGTGCGCCGATGCAGGGAAGCTGGAGCGAAATCCTGAACACCGACGCAGACGTCTACGGCGGCAGCGGCTGGGGCAACTACGGCTCACTCACCACCACCGACGTCGCGATGCACGGCCGTCCCTTTTCGCTCGACCTCGTCCTTCCGCCTCTCGGTGCTGTTTTTATGCGCTGGAACGGCAACGGTAGCGGCAACGGCGAGGGGCATGACCCGGATACACCACGATGACGAGGCCCGCGCTGTGCATCCACGGCCATTTCTATCAACCGCCGCGCGAGAACCCGTGGACCGGACTCATCGACCGCCAGCCCACGGCGGCGCCGGCTCACGACTGGAACGCCCGCATCACCGACGAGTGCTACCGTCCCAATGCCGAAGCCCGCATCCTGGCCGCCGACGGCCTGCCCGACCGTGTCTTCAACAACTATTCGAGGATGAGCTTCGACTTCGGCCCCACCCTGCTTGCCTATCTCGCGCGCGAACAACGCGAACTCTACGACGCGATACGCAGCGCTGATCGCGACAGTCGCGAACGTTTCGCGGGACACGGAGCCGCTCTGGCGCAGAGCTACTCACACGCCATCTTGCCGCTTGCCAATGCCCGCGACCGCCTCACCGAAGTGCGCTGGGGTCTGCGCGACTTCGAACTGCGCTTCGGCCGGCACGCCGAAGGACTTTGGCTGCCCGAAGCCGCCGTCGATCTGGCAACTCTCGAAGTGCTTGCCGCGCAGGGTTTGCGTTTTACGCTGCTGGCGCCGCACCAGGCTGCGCGAGTCCGAAAGATCGCCAACACGAGCGAGGGTCCGCACGATCACGGCAGGAATGAAGACGAGAGCGAGGGCCCGCACGCGAATCCCTGGATTGATGTCGGCGGCGATACCGGAGCGGCAATCGATCTGCATCGGCCGTACCGAGTGCCGCTTCCGTCGGGACGCTCGATCGCCGTCTTCTTCTACGACGGCGCACTCGCTCACGCTGTCGCTTTCGGCAACGCACTGCGCGACGGGGCCGCGTTTCTCGCGATGCTCGAAGCGGCCGGCGGCCCCGGCGCATCCCCGCTGGTTCACCTTGCGACCGACGGAGAATCATACGGGCACCACCAGGCCTTTGCCGAAATGGCTCTGGCGTGGGTACTCGATGCGGTCGAACGCGGACACAGCCCGCTGTCGCTGACGGTCTACGGCCAGCAGTTGGAACGCTGCCCGCCAACCATGGAAGTGCAGATCCACGAGCGAACTTCGTGGAGTTGCAGCCACGGCATCGAGCGCTGGCGCTCCGACTGCGGTTGCAACGCCGGCCGTCATGAGAGCGGCGACCAGCGCTGGCGCGGGCCGCTGCGGCTCGCCCTGGACCTGCTGCGCGACGGACTCGCCGAGGTCTTCGAAGAAGAAGCGGGCGCGCTGCTGCACGACCCGTGGGCAGCCCGCGACCATTTCGTCGAAGTATTGGTGCACCGTGCGCCTCGCAGCGAAGACTCTTTTATGACGCGTCACACCAGGCGCCGGCTCGCCGAACAGGAAACGCGACGCGCCCTGGAACTGCTGGATATGCAGCGCCACGCCTTGCTGATGTACGCGAGCTGCGCCTGGTTCTTCGACGACCTGGCCGATATCGAACCGGCACAGGCGCTCGCGCACGCCGCTTACGCCATCGAACTGGCCGGACCGCGCGCCGGCGTCGAGCGCCGGTTCATTGCCGCCCTGGCAGAAGCGCGAAGCCTCAGCGGCGTCGGCGGCGACGCGCTGCTTGCCACCGTACAGCGCGAGCGCAAGAGCGCAGCGCGCGCCTTCGCCTCTGGTTCTTCCTCCCGCTAGAGTCGCGCGCCGCGCATCGCCGCAGCGAACAGGGGTTGAACGAGATGGTGAACCAAGTCGACGGCATCGCCCTCAGCGCAAGCGATCTGCGACGGCGCCTGCACGCGCTGGGCGCCAATCTCTGGTGGAGTTGGGATCGGCGGCTCGAAGAACTCCTGCGCCGCATTGACGCCGACCTCTGGGAAAAGGTCGAACACAACCCGACGGCCTTTGCCCTCGACGTCGACGGCAACCGCTTGGAGGCGGCGGCTTCGAGCGTCAGCGGCGACCTCGCCGAGATGGAAGCCCGCCTCGCTGCTTACCTCGTTTCCAGTGGGACCTGGGCGGCTCGCCACTGTCGCGGCCTGACCGCGAGCCCGGTGGCATATTTCAGCCCCGAATTCTGCATCCACGGTTCGTTGCCCATCTACTCGGGCGGTCTCGGGGTTCTGGCCGGCGACCACCTGAAGAGTTGCTCGGACCTCGGCGTCAGCGTCTACGGCGTGAGCCTTCTCTACCGCCACGGCTACTTCCGCCAGCAGATACGCGCCGACGGCTGGCAAACCGAAAGCTACGAAGAAATCGATCCCGAACGCTTGCCGATTTCTCGTGCGCCGGGCCGCGACGGAAAGCCGCTCCAGATCACGATCAACTGCGGCCCAGCAACGCTGACAGCGGACGTCTGGCAGGCGCGCATCGGACGCGCTCGCCTGTTGCTCCTCGATCCCCTCGACTGGCCTGAGCAGGTACTTCCGGGAGCGCTGCGTCTCTACGGCGGCGACCACACCACTCGTCTGGTCCAGGAAGTAGTACTCGGAGTCGGCGGCTACCGCGCACTGCGTGCGTTCGGCATCCGGCCGGCGGTCCTGCACATGAACGAGGGACATTCGGCGTTCGCCGCGTTCGAAGCCATCGCCGACCGCATGGAAGAAACCGGACTTCCTTTCGAGCAGGCCGCAGCGGACGTTTCTGCGTCGGTGGTGTTCACCACTCACACACCGGTGGAAGCCGGCCACGACCGCTTCCCCGCCGGGCCTCTTCTCGAAGTGCTCGAGCCCTTGCGCGCCAGACTTGGATTGGACCACCGAAGCCTGTTGGCCTACGGCCGCGTCGATCCCGACAACGACGCGGAACCGTTCTGCATGACGGTATGCGCACTTAAACTCGCCCGACACAGCAACGCGGTGAGCAGCCTGCACGGTCACGTCTCGCGGCGTATGTGGAAACGGCTGTGGCCCCAGCGTCGCGAACTCGACGTACCGATCGGACACGTGACCAACGGCGTTCACGCTGCTACCTGGCTGGCTCCCGAACTCGGCGCGCTCTACGGAAAGAGCCTGGCTCGCGATTGGTCAGACCGCGGCGAAGCATCGCGAGGCGAAGCCGAACTGAGTGCGATCGACGAAACCTCGCTGTGGCGCGCCAAAAGGATACAGAAACAGCGCCTTTTCGCCTTCGTCCGCAAACTCGCGGCGATGCGCAACACCCGACTCGAAAGCGACGAGCCACTGCCCGAACTCGACGTCGATGCGCTGACGATCGTCGTCGCCCGCCGTTTCGCGCTCTACAAGCGAGCGCTGCTTCCCTTCCGTGACCTCGAGCGTGCCAAGGCGCTGCTGGCCAACGCCGAACGGCCGGTGCAGATCCTCCTCGCAGGCAAAGCGCATCCAGCCGACGAGCCGGCCAAGAACGTAATTCGCACGATCTTCGACCTCGCCCACGATTCCAGGTTGCAACATCGTGTGGTGTTCGTCGAAGGTTACGACCAGCACGTCAGCCGCGCTCTGCTGGCCGGCGCCGATCTGTGGCTGAACGTGCCGCGCCGTCCACTCGAAGCGTGCGGTACCAGCGGCATGAAGGCGGTGCTCAACGCAACGCTCAACTGCTCCACGCTCGACGGCTGGTGGGACGAAGCCTTCGAACCGAGTGTCGGATTCCGTGTCGGCGACGGCGGCGTCCATGCCGATGCGGCGGTACAGGACGACCGCGACGGAGCCGCGGTCATCGACGTGCTCGAACACGAGGTCGTGCCCCTCTATTACCAGCGCGACGGCAACGGTGTGCCGCGTGCGTGGATGGCGCGTGTCAAGCAGGCACTGGCCGCGCTCGCCTATCGCTACAGCGCCGACCGCATGGTCATCGACTACGCGACTCGCCTCTACGCTCCGGCTGCCGGACGCGTCAGTGCAGAAGTGAAGGAATGAATCCCCAGGCCCGCGGGAAGGGGCCCGCGGACCGCTCGCGTGACCGGGTCTGTCGGGGCGATGCGCGCACAGGCCGCGCATCGCCCCGAGAAAAATTCTCAATATCGGCCCGGAAATCGTAGCGTCGCATTTCATATGAATGTATAAGGCGCCCTCTGATGGTCGCTCACTTGGGGCTGAGGCGGGTCTGCCGCTTGTACCGGTGAGATTAGTGGGGAGAAACAAAGGGCCTTTGTTCTGCTGACGTGCTCCGTTGGCTGCGTTGTTTTCGGGTCGGGGGTCTAATGGCGCAGGTTTTCAAGCCAAGCAGCAATACCTACTCCAGGCTTGTCCTTTCGGGCGTGCTTCTGGGCGTGGGCGGCCTCGGGCTGGTCGGGTATCTGCTGAACACGTCCCCCTACAACACCGGGGCCTACATGGCTCGCAGCCAGCCGGTGCCGTTCAGCCACAAGCATCACAACGGCGAACTCGGGATCGACTGCCGCTACTGCCACACCTCGGTCGAAGAGTCGGCCTTCGCCGGCGTCCCGCCTACCCAGACCTGCATGAACTGCCACTCCCAGATCTGGACCGAGGCTCCGATCCTGGAGCCGGTGAGGGCGAGCTTCCGCACCGGACAGGCCCTGGAATGGACACGGGTCCACGACCTGCCCGACTTCGTATACTTCAACCATAGCATTCACATTGCGAAGGGAATCGGCTGTGCCAGCTGCCACGGCAACGTCGCGGGCATGAACCTGACCTGGTCCGTCGCACCTCTCACCATGGGTTGGTGCCTGGACTGTCACCGCGATCCTGCCGCCAACGTGAGGCCGCGAGAGAAGGTATTCGACACCACCTGGGTTGCAGACAACCAGAAGGAACTCGGCGCAAAGCTCGTCTCCGAGTACCACGTGCAGCCACGCCAGGACTGCTCGACCTGCCACCGCTGAGCCAGGGGTATTGTGATGGGGTTTGATCCGGAAGCACCAGCATTCGACCTGACCGCGATCCGCGAGAAACTCGCGAATACGACCGGTCGCACGTATTGGCGCAGCCTCGAAGAAGTGGCCGAAACGCCCGAGTTTCGCGACTTCCTGGAAGCCGAGTTCCCGGCCGCCGCCGAGTCGATCGCGACGAGTCTTGACCGCCGGCAGTTCCTCAAACTGATGGGGGCATCGCTGGCCATGGCCGGCCTGGGCGCCTGCACCAAGCAGCCTCTCGAAAAGATCCTCCCTTACGCCAAGCAGCCCGAAGAACTGGTCCCCGGCAATCCGATATTCTTCGCGACCGCCTACCCTCTGGGCGGTGGAGCCGCCCCGATCCTGGTGGAAAGCCACATGGGCCGCCCCACCAAGATAGAAGGAAACCCCGAGCACCCGGCCAGCCTCGGCGCGACCAGCGCCATGACCCAGGCCAGCGTGCTCGACCTCTACGACCCCGATCGATCCCAGGTACTGCTGCGCGCCGGCGAGATTCGGCCCTGGGCGGACTTCGCAACGGCGGTCGCGGACGTGATGACCAAGCTGGGGCCGATCAAGGGCCGCGGGCTGCGTATCCTCAGCGAACCGCTGGTGTCCCCGACCCTGGCCGCGGCCATCGGCAAACTCCTCGCCGATCTTCCCGAAGCGCGCTGGCACCAGTGGGAACCGCTCGGCCGCGAGTCCGTACGCGAAGGCGCACGACTGGCTTTCGATCGCATCGTCGAACCTCGTTACGATTTCGCCAAAGCCGACGTCATCCTTTCGCTCGAATCCGATTTCCTTTTCGACGGTCCCGGCCAGGTGCGCTACGCGCGCGACTTCAGCGCTCGCCGCAAGGCGAGTTCTCCGTCTGCTTCTCTCAACCGGCTGTACGTCGTCGAAAGCGCGCCGAGCGTCACCGGATCCAAGGCCGACCACCGCCTTGCGCTTCGGGCCTCGGAGATCTCCGGTTTCGCGCGTGCACTGGCCGCCGAACTCGGCATCAACCTCGACAAGCCTGCCGGGCTCGCGGGCCGGGCCGGATGGGTCTCGGCCGTCGCCAAGGACCTGCTGGCGAACAAGGGACGCGCACTCGTTCTGGCCGGGCCGAGCCAGCCCGCAGACGTGCACTCCCTGTGTCACGCGATCAACGAAAGACTGGCAAACGCCGGGCAGACGGTGGTCTACACCATGCCCGTCGAAGAGTCGGCGCCGACCCCCAAAGACGGCCTCGACACGCTGGCGGCCGACATGGCGGGAGGCAAGGTTTCTGCTCTGTTCATCCTGGGCGTGAACCCGGTCTACAGCGCAGCTGTCGATCTGGAATTCACCGCCGCGCTGACCAAGGTTCCATTTACGGCCCACCTTTCGCAGCAGCAGGACGAAACTTCCCTGCGTACGCTGTGGCACATCCCGGCAACTCATTACCTCGAGTCCTGGGGCGACGCGCGTGCCTACGACGGCACCGTCACGATACAGCAACCGCTGATCGAACCGCTCTATCAGGGAAAGTCCGCGCTCGAGGTGATTTCGCTGCTCCGAGGCACTTCGACCGGCAGCGACTACGACCGCGTTCGCGACTATTGGAAGTCCGCGGTGTCGGTCCCCGATTTCGAAGTGTTCTGGCGCCGCAGCGTGCACGACGGCTTCATCGCCGGCTCCGAGCGACCCGCACTCGACATCGCGGTGCGCCCCGACTTCTTCGTCTACCTCGCGCAACTTCCGGCCACCGACAGGGACGCCGGCGAACTGGAAGTGGTGTTCCGCGCAGATCCGACGATTCACGACGGCCGCTTCGCCAACAACGGCTGGTTGCAGGAAACCCCCAAACCGTGGACGCGGCTGACCTGGGACAATGCGGCCATGATCAGTCCCGCGCTGGCCGAGAAGAGGAAACTGAGCGACGGCGACGTCGTCGAACTCCAGGTCGGCAACCGCAAGATCACCGCACCGGTGTGGACCACTCCGGGCCAGCCCGAGCAGACCGTCACGCTGCACCTCGGCTACGGTCGCACGCGCGCAGGACACGTCGGGACCGGAGTCGGATTCAGCGCCTACGCGCTGCGTACGGTCAAAAACCAGTGGATCGCCTCCGGCGTCAAGATGCGCGCGACCGGCGTCCACTATCCATTGGCGACCACGCAGACCCACCACAACATGGAAGGGCGCGAATTGTTCCGCACCGCCGACATCGCCACCTACGCGGCGCGGCCGAACTTCGCTCAGGAACCCGACAACCGCGAAATGGTCGAAGGCCACCCCGAGCACGAAGTTCCCTCGATGTATCCCGACTGGAAATACGAGGGCAATGCCTGGGGCATGACCATAGACCTGAGCGCCTGCATCGGATGCAACGCCTGTCTGGTGGCGTGTCAGTCCGAGAACAACATCGCGGTCGTCGGCAAGGAACAGGTGCTGCGCGGACGCGAAATGCACTGGATCCGCATCGACCGCTACTTCGAGGGCGATCTCGACAACCCCGCGGTCTACAACCAACCGATCCCCTGCATGCAGTGCGAGAAAGCGCCGTGCGAGGTCGTGTGCCCGGTCAATGCAACGAACCACAGCAGCGAAGGTCTCAACGACATGACCTACAACCGCTGCGTAGGAACTCGCTACTGCGCCAACAACTGTCCTTACAAGGTACGGCGCTTCAACTTCTACCTCTTCCAGGATTGGGACACCGAGAGTCTCAAGGGACAGCGCAACCCCGACGTCACGGTGCGAAGCCGCGGCGTCATGGAAAAGTGCAACTACTGCGTGCAGCGCATCAGTTCCGCGCGAATAAAGTCGCGCAAGGAAGACAGGGACGTGCGCGACGGCGAGGTGGTGACCGCCTGTCAGCAAGCCTGTCCGTCCGACGCGATCGTCTTCGGCAACATCAACGACAAGCGTAGCCGCGTCGCCGCGACCAAGGCCGACCCGCGCAACTACGCGTTGCTGGCTGAACTGGGGACCAAACCGCGCACGACCTACCTGGCCGCGATCACCAACCCGAACCCCGAGCTCGTCGCCGACGCGAAGGCCACGAATCAAGCCGCCGAGAAAGGGGGACAGCTGTGATGGACAGCGCGCCGGTCCAATCCAGGCAAAGACCCTACAAGCCGCCGGTGCTCGGACGCGGGCAGACGTTCGACACCGTCACCGATCAGATTTCGTCGGTCGTCGACCGCACGCAGCAGCCGCGAGCGTGGTGGATCGGTTTCGGCATCGGCTTCGTGCTGCTGAACCTGCTGCTCGTTTGCGTCTCCTGTCTGTTCGCCTGGGGAACCGGCATCTGGGGAGTCAACAATCCGGTAGGCTGGGCTTTCGCGATCATCAACTTCGTGTGGTGGATCGGAATCGGTCACGCCGGAACACTGATTTCGGCCATCCTGCTGCTTCTGCGTCAGGACTGGCGAACCTCGATCAACCGCTTCGCCGAGGCCATGACACTGTTCGCGGTGGCGTGCGCCGGCATCTTCCCGATCATCCACACCGGACGTCCGTGGGTCGCCTACTGGCTGCTCCCCTATCCCGGCACGATGATGGTGTGGCCGAACTTCCGCAGCCCGCTGGTGTGGGACGTGTTCGCGGTATCGACCTACGCGACGGTGTCCGCGCTGTTCTGGTTCGTCGGTCTGATTCCCGACCTCGCCACGTTGCGCGACCGCGCCGAGAACCCGATCGCCGCGCGCATCTACGGCACCTTCGCGCTCGGCTGGCGCGGTTCGGTACGGCACTGGCACCGTTACGAAACCGCCTACCTGCTGCTGGCCGGCCTTTCGACTCCGCTGGTCATATCGGTGCACAGCATCGTCAGCTTCGACTTCGCAGTAGGCGTCATACCCGGCTGGCACGCGACGATCTTCCCGCCCTACTTCGTCGCCGGCGCCATATACGCCGGGTTCGCAATGGTGCTCACCATCGCGATCCCGCTGCGCCGGATGTACGACATCAAGGATTACATCACCGGCCAGCACCTCGACTACATGGCGCGCGTCATGCTCGCCACCGGCCTGATGGTCTGTTACGGGTATCTGACCGAGGCCTTCTTCGCCCTGTACAGCGCCAACCTCTTCGAACAGTACATGATCCAGAATCGGATGTTCGGGCCTTACACGAGTATCTACTGGCTGCTCATCCTGTGTAACGGCATTTCGATCCAGGCCCTGTGGTTCGAAAGGGTGCGGCGCAGCCCCGTGTTCCTCTTCATCATCTGCATGTTCGTCAACGTCGGCATGTGGCTGGAGCGTTTCGTCATCGTCGTCACCAGTCTCCACCGCGACTTCATGCCGTCGTCCTGGTTCATGTACTACCCGACGATATGGGACATCGGAACCTTCGTCGGAACGCTCGGCCTGTTCATCACCCTGCTGTTCCTCTTCATCCGTTTCCTGCCGATGATTTCGATGTTCGAAATGCGAACCCTCGTGCCTGCGGCCGAAGTCAAGGAGGAACACTGAGATGAAACCCGTTCTTCCCCTCCACGGCGTGATGGCCGAGTTCGACAATCCGACCGAGTTCGTGGCCGCGATCCACGCGGTGAAGAGCGCGGGCTACGAGGGCTTCGACGCGTACAGCCCGATGCCTATCGAGGAAGCCGCCGAAGCGATGGGCCTGCACGGCAACAAGCTGCCGCTGATGGTGCTGTGCGGCGGCATCGCGGGGTTCTGCTGCGGCTACGCCCTGGCCTACTGGACCGGAGTCATCAACTACCCGCTCAACATCGGCGGCCGCCCTCTCCACAGCTGGCCGGCCTACATCCCCGTGCTGTTCGAGTGCACCGTGCTGTTCGCCGCGCTCACGGCGGTATTCGGCATGCTCGGCCTGAACGGGCTTCCAAAACACTACCATCCGGTCTTCAACGTCGAGCGTTTCGCGCTGGCGTCGAGGAGCCGGTTCTTCGTCTGCATCGAGGCGACCGATCCGAAGTTCGATCTGGAAGACACCAAGCGCTTCCTGCAGAGCCTGACGACGGTCGAAGTTTCGGAGGTTCAGCCGTGAACCGCCTGTTTCCATGCCGTTCAGGGACGCGGCGCCGCCGCATCGTGACCCGCACTTCGAGATCGACCCTGCGCGCGGGCCTGCTGGTGGCCGCCGCTGCCCTGGCCTTCATGACCTCGGCCTGCCGTCAGGACATGCACAACCAGGCCAAGTACAGACCGCTGCGCGAGACACCGTTCTTCGCCGATCACCGTACGTCACGGCCTTTGATTCCCGGCACTGTCGCACGCGGCAAGCTGGGCGACGACAAACTGCTGACCACCGGTCGTGACGGCGACAAGTCCAGCGATGTCTTCCCCTTTCCTGTCACCGCCGAAGTCCTGGCCAGGGGACGCGAACGCTTCAATATCTACTGCACCCCCTGCCACGGTCGCACCGGCGACGGGCGCGGCATGGTCGTGCAGCGCGGATACAAGCAACCGCCCGCGCTCTACGACCCGCGCCTGCGCGATCTCAACGTTGGGTATTTCTTCAACGTGATCACCAGCGGCTTCGGCGTGATGCCGTCGTACGCGCCGCAGGTACCGGTCAACGACCGCTGGGCCATCATCTCGTACATCCGCGCACTGCAACTGAGCAGGAACGCGAAATTCGACGACCTGACGCAGGAAGAAAAATCCCGCCTCACGAAGGAGAGCAGCGGTGGCTGAGTCGAAGTTCCACGCATCAGACTTCGAACTGGCGCCTGACCACGTCCTGCGGCGCTGGCGGCTCCCGGCCCTGGCAATCGGCTGCCTCGCGCTCGCTGCAAGCCTGGTCGGTGCGAACACGTCGCCGACACAGTTCTATCAGGCGTGGCTGGTGGCCTTCCTGTACTGGCTGGGTCTGGCACTGGGCTCCACCGCGATACTGGTGCTCCAGCACATCACGGGAGGACGTTGGGGGGCGACCATACGCCGCCCGCTCGAAGCCGCAGCCGCGACCGTACCGCTGATGGCGCTGTTCTTCCTCCCCATCGTCATCGGGCTGCCGATACTCTACGAATGGGCACGCCCCGACGTGGTCGCCCACGACCACATCCTCCAGCAGAAGCTCTTCTATCTGAACAAGCCGTTCTTCCTGGCACGCGCCGCGGTCTACTTCGTGATCTGGTCGGTGATCTCGCGTCAGCTCGTCAGCTGGTCAACCGAGCAGGACGTGAACGGCGAATGCATGAAGCGCGCACGCCGCGTCGAGTTCTTCAGCCGCGCCGGGATGATGCTTTACGTCCTGACGATCACCTTCGCGGCGATCGACTGGGGAATGTCGCTGACCCCGCACTGGTACTCGCACATCTACGGGCTCGTGTTCGGCATCGGACAGGTTCTGACTGCGATGACGCTGATGATCATGGTGACCGCCATGACCGCCGACAGGCGGCCGATGTCGCTGGTCGCCACTCCCGAACGCTTCCACGACCTCGGCAAACTGCTCTTCGCCTTCGTGATGGTCTGGGGCTACTTCAACCTCTCGCAGTTCCTCATAGTGTGGTCCGCCAACCTGCCCGACGAAGTGCCGTGGTACCTCGACCGCACCACCGGCGGCTGGCAGGTACTGATGATCGTGCTGCTCATAGTGCACTTCTTCGTGCCGTTCGGGCTGCTGCTTTCGCGCTCCTTCAAACGCAACCCACGCACGCTCGTGCGCGTCGCTGCCCTGCTGCTGCTGGCGCGTTACCTCGACCTCTACTGGTGGATCACGCCGGCCTTCTATCCGGGACACTTCACAATCCACCCGCTGCACGCCGCAACACTCATCGGCATCGGCGGAGTCTGGACGTGGGCCTTCCTCACCAACCTCGCGCGACGTCCGCTGCTGGCCTTCAATGACCCGATGATCGCCCTGGAGCTCGAGAAGGCATGAGCGCACACGATCCTTCGCAGCAGTCCGATCACGGCGTCCGCTACGAAACCAGCGACGTGCGCACGCGTCATATCTACCTCGCGGGACTCGCGCTCGCGTCGACGGCCGCCGTGTTCGTCGTGATCGCGTGGGGCTACTATCAGGTGCTGGCGAAGCGCGAAGCTGCCAACAGCCCGACACTGAACCCGCTTTCCGCGCAATACGCCCGCACTCAGCCGCCCGAGCCGCGGCTCCAGTCGGACCCGCGCGCCGATCTGCTGGCGATGCGCGCTGCCGAGAATGAACAACTCACCAAGCTGGCATGGGTGGACAAGGCCAAGGGCACCGTGCAGATCCCGATCGATCGTGCGATGGACCTGCTGATCGCCAAGGGACTTGCGGCGCGACCGGGGCCGAGTCCCGCGTGGCTGCCCAAGCCCACCGGCATCGATCCCCACTTACCTGCCGCTTCGACGCAGGCGCGCACCTTGGGCGACCGATGATGGTCCGGAGTCTTTTCACTGCATCTGCTGCGGCGCTGGCGCTCGCCGCACTCGCGCAGAACGCCGCTGCGATGCCCGGGTTTGGCCAGGCGGTCGCACCCGGCGAAGAACAGCAGCGCGCCGCAGATGTGCTGACCCCGCTTCAAGGCGTGGGGATCACGCAGCGGCTCGGCGAATCAGTGCCGATGGACCTGGTATTCCGCGACGAGAACGGCAACGACGTGCGCCTCGGCGACCTCTTCAACAAGAAGAAGCCGGTCGTGATGGTGATGACCTACTACGAGTGCCCGATGCTGTGCACGATGGTGCTGAACGGGATGGTCAAGGCCTTCAGGCCGATGAACTTCAGCGTTGGTACCGAGTTCGAAGTCATCACCGTGAGCTTCAACCCCAAAGACAACCCCGAACTGGCGCGGACGAAAAAAGAGAATTACCTCAAGAGCTACAACCGCGACGGTGCTGCCGCGGGGTGGCACTTTCTGACCGGCCAGGAACCGGCGATCCACGCCATCACCGACTCGCTCGGCTTTGCGTATCACTACCTGCCGGAAACCGGCGAGTTCGCCCACGCCGCCGCCATCATGGTGCTGACGCCCCAGGGGCGCATCTCCCATTACTTCTACGGGATCGAGTACTCGTCGCGTGACCTGCGCCTGGCGCTGGTCGAAGCCGCCGACGGCAAGATCGGCAACCTCGCCGACGAGTTGATGCTTTACTGCTTCCGCTACGACCCGACCGCCGGGAAATACACCGCAGTGGCACTGTCCATCGTGCGTCTCGGCGGCATCCTCACGATTCTCGCGCTGGCCGGCTTCATCGGAGTCTCTCGGCTTCGCGAGATGCGCGGCAATCGAGCCAGGAGCTGAACCGGATGCTGCTGTCGCTGTCACTGTTCCCTCCGCAGGCTTCCACCAACGCTGCAGAAGTCGACGCGCTGTACCTGTTCCTGGTCGCGCTGTGCAGCCTGACCGCGTTCGGCGTCATCGCGGCGATGACTTTCTTCGCGATCCGCTACCGGCGCCGGCCCGGCAACGAAGTCGGCGCCGATATCCACGGCTCGACCGTGCTGGAGATCATCTGGACGGCAATCCCGTTCGTCATCCTGATGTTCGTGTTCGCATGGGGCGCCAGCCTCTATTTCAAGCTTTCGCGTCCGCCCGAGGACGCGATGGAAGTCTTCGTGGTCGGCCGACAGTGGATGTGGAAGATCCAGCACATGGAAGGCCGCCGCGAAATCAACACGCTCCACGTCCCGCTCGGCAAACCGGTCAAGCTGACGATGACGTCGGAGGATGTGATCCACGCGTTCTACGTGCCGGCATTTCGCGTCAAGGCCGACGTAGTGCCGGGCCGTTACACCACACTGTGGTTTCAGCCGACGCAGACCGGAGAATTCCACCTTTTCTGCGCCGAGTACTGCGGCACCGAACATTCGCGCATGGGCGGCAGCATCATCGTGATGCAACCTGCCGAGTACGAAGCGTGGCTGGCAGCAGCGCCCGGAGGCGGCGGACTTCCCAGCGGCGGCAGCGCGAGCCTGACGCCGGTGCAACTCGGTAAGAAGCTCTTCACCGAGAAAGCCTGCGCGACCTGCCACCTGCCCGCACCCGGCGGTGTCGGTCCGGTCCTGGTGGGAATCTACGGACAGCAAGTGGAACTCGCCTCGGGCGCGACGGTGAAGGTCGATGAAGCCTACATCCGCGAGTCCATCCTGACTCCGTTGGCGAAAGTGGTGAAAGGATTCCCGCCGGCGATGCCGACCTTCGGAGGACAGCTGACCGAAGAACAGGTGATGTCGCTGATCGCGTACGTGAAGTCGCTCAGTGACGGCGCCGGTTCCGGCGCGGCAGTACCGGCCGCGCCTGCGGCCTCCACGCCCGCTACGCTGGCGCCGGCGAACTGAGGACCGAAGATATGCAGACAAGCGAGCGCAAGAAGCCCAACTACCTCAATGCCGAGCACACCGTGGCGAGTTGGCTGCTGACCGTCGACCACAAGCGCATCGCCATCCTGTACCTGGTCTCGATCACTCTCATGTTCTTCATCGGCGGACTCATGGCCGGCGCGATCCGCACCGAACTGCTGACTCCGGCCGGCGATCTGATGTCGTCGGACACCTACGACAAGGCGTTCACGCTGCACGGCATCGTCATGGTCTTCTTCTTCCTGATCCCGTCGATACCTGCGACGCTCGGGAATTTCCTGGTTCCGTTGATGATCGGCGCCAAGGATCTCGCTTTCCCTCGGCTCAACCTGCTCAGCTGGTACGTCTACATCGTGGGCGCCACGATCGGCATCGTCGCGACCGTGACCGGCGGACTCGACACCGGCTGGACCCTGTACACGCCGTACAGCACCGCCTACGCGACGACCAACGTCGTGCTGCCCGCGATCGGCATCTTCATCACTGGCTTTTCGTCGATCCTGACCGGCCTGAACTTCATCGTCACGATCCACAAGATGCGCGCGCCGGGACTGACCTGGTTCAGGCTGCCGCTGTTCATCTGGGCTCACTACGCCACCAGCATCGTGATGGTACTGGCCACGCCGGTGATCGCGATCACCGTGCTGATGGTCGTGCTCGACCGCGGCTTCGGCCTCGGCATCTTCGATCCCAAGGCCGGCGGCGACCCGGTTCTGTTCCAGCATCTGTTCTGGTTTTACTCTCACCCCGCCGTCTACATCATGATCCTGCCGGCCATGGGCGTGATCAGCGAAGTCATCCCCTGCTTCTCCAAGAAGCGGATCTTCGGCTACAACTTCATCGCCGCATCGTCGCTCTCTATCGCGGTCATCGGATTCTTCGTCTGGGGCCACCACCTCTTCACGACTCCCCAGTCGATGTACGCAGCGATGGCCTTCTCGATCATTTCTTTCGCGGTTGCGGTGCCGTCGGCGGTCAAGACCTTCAACTGGGCGGCGACCATGTACAAGGGCTCGATCACGTTCGAAGCGCCGATGATCTACGCCTTCGGCTTCATGGGGTTGTTCCTGGTCGGCGGCCTGACCGGCCTGTTTCTCGGCGCTCTCGGCCTGGACCTGCACGTCCACGACACCTACTTCGTGGTCGCGCACTTCCACTACATAATGGTAGGCGGCGCGATCATGGCGTACATGGCTGGGCTGCACTTCTGGTGGCCGAAGATAACCGGAAAGATGTATCCCGAAGGCCCCGCCAAGGCCGCGGCCCTGATCATCTTCGTCGGCTTCAACCTGACCTTCTTCCCTCAGTTCCTCGCCGGCTACGCGGGCATGCCGCGCCGCTACCACTACTACCCTCCCGAGTTCCAGATCTTCAACGTGCTGTCTACCGCCGGCGCGTCGATCCTCGGCTTCGGGTACTTGCTGCCGTTGTGCTACCTGCTCTGGTCGCTGCGACACGGTCGCGAGGCCGGTCCCAATCCGTGGGGCGCGACCGGACTGGAGTGGATGATCGATTCGCCCCCGCCGCCGCACAATTTCGATACGACCCCGGTGGTTAACTGGGAACCGTACGATTATCCGGCGGCACACCGCGACGCCGCCAAAGACGCAGTACCGGAGGCCGCCAGTGTCTGAAATCGCCTCGCGTCTCCAGCACCACTTCGCCGACGAAGAGCAGCAGTACGACGCCGCGACGTTCGGGATGTGGGTGTTCCTCGTCACCGAGATAATGTTCTTCGGCGGCCTGCTGATGACCTACGTCGTCTACCGCACGACTTTTCCCCAGGTCTTCGCGGAAGCCAGCCATCACCTGAACATCTATCTCGGCACGTTCAACACGATAGTGCTAATAGGCAGTTCGCTCACAATGGCGATGGCGGTGCACTCGGCGCGCCTGAACCACCGCAATGCTCTGGCCGGTTATCTCGTCCTGACGATGATTCTCGGGTCGGTGTTCCTCGGCGTAAAAAGCTACGAGTACGCGCATAAGTGGCACGAAGGCCTTTTCCCCGGCAATTTCTTCTACGACGGACCCGACGCCGTTCACCAGCGTCTGTTCTTTTCGGTCTACTTCGCGCTGACCGGCCTTCACGCCGCCCACATGATCATCGGCATCGGCATCATGGCGGTGATGCTTAGAATGACCCTGAAGAACAGCTTCGACGAAAATTGGTACACGCCGGTAGAGCTGACCGGCCTCTACTGGCACTTCGTCGACCTGGTGTGGATCTTCCTGTTCCCGCTGCTCTACCTCATCGAACGCCACGGCTAGGAGACCGCCATGCCGAAACACAGCTACAATCCCCAGGCCGCGGTCCGAGCCTACCTGACGGTATTCTCCTGCCTCATGGGGTTCACGGCCTTGACGGTAGCTGCGGCGTTCGTCGACCTCGGCCCCATGAACAACGTCGTCGCGATGGCTATCGCCGTCACCAAGGCCGTGCTGGTCGCGATGATATTCATGCACCTGAGAGGCGGCTCGCCGCTCAACGTATTGTGGATCAGCAGCGGCATCTTCGGCTTCATGATCATGCTCGCCTTCCCGCTGCTCGACCTGCTGAGCCGCAACATCCTGGGCATCCCCGGCAAGTAACCGCGACAACGCCGCGGCGGCTGCACGCGAGCCTGCTGCGGCGCCGAGCGCTCCGCATTGCCGCG
Source organism: uncultured bacterium (assembly GCA_903893315.1). GTDB lineage: Bacteria > Desulfobacterota > Binatia > UBA1149 > CAITLU01 > CAITLU01. The sequence continues at coordinate 84,778 of CAITLU010000002.1, read as the reverse complement.
TGACGCACGCGCGGCCCGAGCGGCCGAATTCCAGCTACCCGGTTTTTTCAGCCAAGCATGGCGCGCAGCAGTTCGACTATGTGAGGCGGCGCCTTCCTGGGCGAACCGCAATCGAATGGAGGCTGTGGATCGTACTCGATCGCGAGCTGCATGGTCTTGGCGAAGTCGTCCCCGACTTCGATTGCCGCGAGTGTCAAAGCCATGTCGATGCCGGCGGAAACTCCGGCGGCGGTGATGACTTTTCCGCAGCGAAGCACGCGCTGCTCGGTATAGTGCGCGCCGAAAGTCGCGAGTTTGTCCGCGGACGCCCAGTGCGTGGTCGCGTCGAGACCGCGAAGAACGCCGGCAGCGCCGAGGATCAGCGCGCCGGTGCACACCGAGATCGTCCACTTGCTGCTCTCGTGCACGCGTCGCACCCAATCGACGATTTCGGCGTCGGCAGCCGCGTCCTCGTCGCCGGGACCGCCGGGAATCAGCAAGATGTCAGGCGCAGCCACATCGGCAAGAGACGCTTCGGCCACTACCGACAGCATCCCGGTATCGGCCGTTACCGGCCCGGCCTTTTTGGCGACGAAGCGCAGCCGCGCGCCGGGAATCCGCGACAGGATCTCGTACGGTCCCATGCAGTCGAGAGCGGTGAACCGGTCATAGAGCAGGATCGCGATTTCCATGATTTTTCTCCTCGGCTGCGGCGCCGCATCACAGCTGCCGCGAGCGGCTTTCATCGCGACGGCGGCAAAATCTCGCGCGCAGCATCTGGGTTGCCGGCGCCTTTTTTCGCAGTACCCGAACCGCCCGCGCCGCCTTTGCTTCCGATGGTCTGGAGCTGAGTGCGGAACTCTTCGCAAGGGTCGTCGTCGTTGGCGCGCGGCGTGAACCATACGTAATCGAACGGCAGAGTCTCGGCGCGCAGTTCCTCGGCATAGACCGCAGGCCTCCTGGCGTCGGACTGGACTTCGATAAAACCGACGGAGCGCACCGCCGCCGATGCATCCAGATCGCGCAGCACCATCGGCACGCCGTAGTCCGAGCGCACGTGACCGAAACCGGCGACCAGCACTGCGCCGTTCCCGGGTCCACGGCCCGCCGCGAGCATGGCCCGCGCCATCGTCAGATCGCGGCGCCGTTGCACGGCTATCATCGTGGTGATCATCGCCTCGTGCGCGTAGCCGCAGTGCGATTCGCGAATGTCGGCCGCCATCGCGTCGCGCAGACGCTCGGGCAACGCCACGCGCAACACCGGATCCTCGCCTTCGAGGCTCTCCGCCGACACGAACTCCTCGGCAGCCAGACGCGAGCGCGAAAGACCCGCCGCCACTATCGGTAGTCCTCGCGAAACTGCCGCTGCGAAGATCGGCCGGTACATCGCAAACGGCGGCCAACCGCTCTTGTCCCACGCCAGCGCCTCACCGAGTTGATCGACTCCGGAGGCATACTCTCGCAGGCTGCGATCAACGTCGCGCTGTTTTTCCGCGTCGATCATCTCGAAAACCACGCGCGGCCGGCGTTTGTCGCCCGCGATCGCGTCGATAATCCAGGCTTGCAAGCGATGGTGATCGGGATTGTCGTGCCGCTCGCCGAGCAGCACCATGTCGGCGCCCGCCAAGTCATCGAGCATCTGTGAAGGAGTGACGAAACGTCCGCGGCGGACGTCGAAGAGACGGCCGGCCAACGGATGCCGGCGGCCGAGCGACAGATGAAACGCTGGCGGCGCGGAGAACCGATGAAGACGCGAAGCTTCGGCACTCGCTGCGTGGCGCACCCTGGCGCCCCACCACACGGATGCCGCCTCGGCAGTGGACGGATTGAGAGTGATGCAGCAGAAAGCGAGTCCCAGCAACCGGGCCGCAAGCTGCGACGGCGCGACGTCGCCCGGCGAGCGCGGGATGCTGCACCTCGGGACGAACAAGGAGCCGACTCTCAGCGGACCCTTTCCAGGTACTGACCGGTCGCGGTGTCGATGCGGACTCGCTCACCCTCTTTGACGAAAGCCGGCACGTTGACGACCAGGCCGGTTTCCAGCTTGGCCGGCTTGGGACTGCCGGAAGCAGTCGCTCCCTTCATTTCGGGCGGTGTCTCGACCACGGTGAGCTCGATGACACCCGGAGGCTCGATGCCGATCGGGCGCCCTTCGTACATCTCCATCTCGATCTGGATACCATCGACCAGATAATAGACGTTGTCACCGAGAGCTTCGGCTTCGAGAGCGATCTGATCGTAGGTCTCGGTGTTCATGAAGTGGAAGGTGTCGCCCTCTTTGTAGAGGTACTGCATCATGTGCTGCTCGAGCTGCACGCGTTCGATATTTTCGGTCGAACTGAAACGCGCCTCGGTGGAAAGCCCCGACTTCAGGTTGCGCAGCTTGGCCTGGACAAAGGCCCGAAGGTTGCCCGGGGTCCGGTGCTGAAATTCCAGCACGCGATGCGGAACGCCGTTGAAGATGATCACGGTGCCGCGGCGAATGTCGCTGGCGTTCATGGCAGGGTTTCCTCCTGAGAGTCACGGGTCCACGAAGGCCCGGAAAGCGTGCGACAATACACGAGACACAGGCAGGCCCAAACAGCCTGGAACCGCTGCGCCGACGGTTTTCACGAGGACACTATCCCGCGCCCGCCCCGTCGGCGCCACGCCGCGTCTCGCCGCGCTTGCCATCGGCGGGTGGAACCGGCTACGGAATCCTCGCGATGACACGCGCCAGGAAAACCCAGTGGTTCACCGCGCTCGCCATGACGCTGGCGGCCGGCTGGATGTTCAAAATCTTCCTGTTCGACTTTTCGCCCCTTCCGCCGACTTCCACCTACCCTCTGGACCTTGACCGGCTTCGCTCCCTGGCCGGTGATCGCGACCTGCCCCTGCGCGTCAACAGCGTGAGGATCGCCGATGGCGCCTTCCCCGAGTACGTGGTCGTTGCCGGCGGCAACCGCACTCCCGTCCCGATGGCGTGGCAGACGTTCCAGGTGGTCTATGCGGACAAGACGGTGATCATCGATCCCGCCCAGGACAGAGCCAGACACCAGGCCTTCAAGTTCGCCGGCGCCTACCACGACGAAGGCTGGGACTCGATGCAGACGGCACTGGCAAGAGCTTCGTTGATCCTCGTCACCGCCGAGCACTGGGATCACCTCGCGGGCGTGACCGCGTCCGCAAACGTCGAACTCCTGCTCCCGCACCTGCTGCTCAACGAGAAGCAGCTCGAGAACACCACGCTGCTGGAAGAGGCCGGCCTCGACGCCGGGATGCGTGCCAAGGTTCAGTCGCTGGCCTACGAAGGAGCCCACGCCGTGGCACCCGGCATGGTGCTGCTGCCGGCTCCCGGTCACACCCAGGGCTCGCAGATGATTTACGTACGACTGCAAGACGCAGAGGAATTGCTCTTCGTCGGCGACGTCGTGTGGAGTACGCTCAACCTGGAGCGCCGCGCCGGCCACAGCCGCCTGGTGGCCAACCTGTCGGGCGAGGACCGCGAACGAATGGCGGATCAAACCCGCGCACTCGTCGATCTCGGTGAACATGCAGAACGCGGCCGCGTGCACCTGCTGATCGCACACGACGGAGCCCTGACCGACGAACTGATAGCCGCCGGAATCGTCGGCGACAAACTCGAGTAGAGCCCGAGGAGACGACAACCATGACCCAGCCCGCAATCGAACTCCTGCAGTTTCCGTTTTCGCACTACAACGAGAAAGTGCGCTGGGCTCTCGACTTCAAAGGCATTCCGCACCAGCGCATCAATTATCTTCCCGGCCCGCATGTGCCGCAGATCCGCCGCCTGACCGGTCAGAACGCGGTGCCGGTGCTGCGCATCGACGGCAAAGTGATCGCCGGCTCGGGGCGCATCATCGACGAACTCGAACAGCGTTATCCCGAGCCGCCGCTGTACCCGCGCGACCGCGGCGACCGCGAGCAAGCCCTGTCTCTGCAAGCGCGCTTCGACGACGACCTCGGACCGGCGACGCGCCGCCTCATCTTCGACGCCGCTCTCGGTGAGCCGGCCTACGTGGCCGACATGTTTTCAACCGGACATCCGCAGTGGAAGCGTACGCTGTATCGCGCTTTTTCCCCGCTGACCGCCGTATTGATCCGCTCTGGCAACGGCGTCGATCCAGCGCAGGTGCGCAAAGCCGAGAGTACGGTCGCGAGCACGCTCGACTTCCTGGCAGAGCGCAGCGCGGCAAGCGGCTATCTCGTCGGCGGTGAGTTCACCGTCGCGGATCTGACGGCCGCCGCGCTGCTCGGACCGATATTCGACGTCTCGCATCCCGACATGAAGAAACCGAGGCCAATGCCGCGGCGCGCCGAAGAACTGCTCGCGCGCTACGTCGGCCATCCGGCGGTGAGTTGGGCGGTGGAGATATACCGAAAGCATCGGACGTAAGTGCGCGCATCGCGCCGACTCACCGACTTCCAGTAACGCCTCGCTACAGGCAGGGCACGATTCGACGGCTTTCGGAACAGGCCGGCAACGCCGCTCCGGTTTCATCCAGCCGCGTTGTGGCCGACTCCTGCCGCGCGGAATCTTGCGATTCTCAAGCTGTTGGAAACCACGCTGACCGAACTGAACGCCATCGCCGCGCTGGCGAGTATCGGACTGAGCAGCAAGCCGAAAGCGGGATAGAGGACGCCTGCCGCAATCGGAATGCCGACGGCGTTGTAGGCGAAAGCCCAGAACAAGTTCTGGCGCATCACGCGCATCGTCAGACGCGACAGCGCGATTGCGTCGGCGACGGCGCCGAGATCGGAGCGAAGCAGCGTGATGTCGCCTGCTTCCAATGCAACGTCGCTGCCGCTGCCAACGGCGATGCCGACATCAGCCCGCGCCAGGGCCGGAGCGTCGTTGATGCCGTCGCCGACCATCGCTACCACGCAGCCTTGTTGCTGCAGACCTCTGACCGCGTTGACCTTGCCCGCCGGCAGGACTTCCGCGATCACTTCGTCGATGCCGACCTCGCGGGCGACTGCAGCCGCTGTCAGCCGATTGTCGCCGGTCAGCATCACCACGCGAAGTCCCATCGCACGCAAGCGTGCAATTGCAGCAGACGAAGTGGGACGCACGGGATCGGCGACGGCCAGCACAGCCGCGACCTTTCCTTCCACTACCACCGCAACCGCAGTGCGGGCCTGCTCCGCGACGCGCTCGAACATCCGGCCGGCCCACGGGTCTTCGATGCCAAGTGCGGCCAGCAACGCGGAGTTGCCGACCGCCACGCTGCGGCCCGCGACCTTTCCTACGGCGCCTTTGCCGACCACTGCCTCGAAGTCGGTTGCGTCTTCGCATGAACGCCCGTTCTCGCCAGCCCGGTCGACGATCGCCTGCGCAAGCGGATGCTCGGAACTTCTCTCCAGCGACGCGGCCAGCGCAAGTGCTTCGTCCCGCTCGATGCGCGCGCTCGGCGACATCGTCACTTCGACCACCGAAGGCTTGCCGCGCGTGATAGTACCGGTCTTGTCGACGACTACCACGTCCACGCGCTGGGCTCTTTCCAACGCCTCGCCGCCTTTGATCAACACACCGAGTTCGGCGCCCTTGCCGGTGGCGACCATCACCGCGGTCGGCACCGCCAGTCCCATCGCGCACGGACACGCGATGATCAACACCGCCAGCCCCGCCGAGAAGGCGCGCAGCGAACTTCCATCCGACAGTATCGACCAGGCCGCCAGCGTCAGCAGCGACAAGGCCATGACGGTTGGGACGAACACCGCACTGATACGGTCGGCCAGTGCCTGGATCGGCGCGCGCGAACCCTGGGCTTCGCGCATCAGCCTGACGATCTGGCCGAGCACGCTGCGGGCGCCGATGGCGGTGGCCTTGAAGCGAAACGCGCCGGTACCGTTGATGGTTCCTCCGACCACATGATCGCCTATGTTCTTGCGCACCGGCATCGGCTCTCCGGTCAGCATCGATTCGTCCACCGCGCTAGCGCCGTCAGTCACAACTCCATCCACGGCGATGCGCTCACCGGGCCGGACGACGATGACGTCCCCGAGGCGCACGTCCGCGATCGGCAGGTCTTTCTCTCCTGACTTTAGGATGACGCGCGCCGTCTTTCCCTGCAGAGCCAGCAGACCACGCAGGGCCCGCGTCGTGCTGCCCTTGGCTCTGGCCTCCATCGTGTTGCCGACCAGCACCAGGGCCAGAATCATGATGACGGCTTCGTAGTAAACGTCCGGAGTCACTCCACGCGCGATGAAGAAACCCGGAGCGATGGTCGCGGCCGCCGAGTAGCCGAACGCCGCCAGCGTTCCGGTCGCTATCAATGTGTTCATGTCGGAGTCGCGCCGCCGCAGCGCCGCCCACGCACGCCGATAAAAATGACGGCCGGCAAACACCATCACCACGATCGACAAGGCGAGCAGCGCGAACGACAGCAGCGCCGGTGACAGCGAGTACAGAAACGGCAGCAGGCGGCGCAAGCCAGGGTCGAGCGTGTGCATCGACCAGCGCAGGAAGGGATCGGCCATCTCGTGCGATCCCTCACGACCACCCGACATCAGCGGCATCGAGACCACCATCGCGAGCGCACCGGCAATGGCCGCGAACACGGCCTTGCGCGCGACTTCGCCAAGCTCGACAGCCTGAGCCTTCTCCTGGGCTTCCTGGGCCTGAACGGCCGATACCGTGGGATCGGGGAGTTCGGCCTGGTAGCCGGCCCGGCGAATCGCCTCGACCAGATCCTCGGCCCCGGCCTGCGCGGGATCGAAGGCAACGTAGGCGCTGCGGGTCATCAGATTGACCGACGCGCTGCTGACGCCGCGGGCGCCGTCGAGAGCTTTCTGCACGCGCGCCTGACACGACGCGCAACTCATGCCGGAGACCGGCAGGATCACCTCGGCAATCGTGCCGCCGTGACCGTTCGACGGCTTACCGGCACGAAGCTGCGCCGGAGCGTCGGCACCCTTCATTTCGCCGATCGCGCTTGCGGCATTCGCCGCCTCTTTCGAGATCGAGTTCACCGCCGCATACCCCGCGCCCCTATAGGCGCCGGACAGGCGGCGATCAAGCAGGCGAAGCCAGACGTGAGTGCGCGCCGCCGTTACGCCGCGCGGCGCTCCGACGCCGATCGGCCGGCAACATCACCAGGGAAAAGCGTAAGGGGTGAAACGGGTGCGCTGCGCTGCTGCTTCAGGCCCCGCGCAGCACTGCGCGCAGATAATCGCGTTGCAGGATCTGTATGTGCAACGTCGAGATCTCCTTGGGACAGACGGCCTCGCACTCGCCCTCGTTCGAGCAGGCACCGAAACCTTCTTTCTCCATCTGCTCGACCATCCGCACCACACGGCGAGTGCGCTCGGGCTGGCCCTGCGGAAGGTAGGAAAGATGGGCCACCTTGGCACTGACGAACAACACCGCCGAAGCGTTCTTGCACGCCGCCACACAGGCTCCGCAGCCGATGCACGCGGCCGCGTCGAACGCCTTTTCGGCAATGTCCTTGCCGATCAGCATCTGATTGCCGTCCTGGGCCGCGCCGGTGTTGGCCGAGATGTAGCCGCCGGCCGCGATGATGCGATCGAAGGCGCCACGGTCGACGCACAGATCCTTCAGAACCGGGAAGGCCTTGGCGCGGAACGGCTCGACCACCAACGTATCGCCGTCGGTGAAAGCACGCATGAAGAGCTGACAGGCGGTCTTGCCGGTGCCGGGTCCGTGCGGAACGCCGTTGACCACGCAACCGCACGAGCCGCAGATTCCCTCGCGGCAATCCGAATCGAAGGCCACGGTGTCTTCACCTTTGGCCACCAGCTGTTCGTTCAGGACGTCGATCATCTCGACGAAGGACATGTCCGCCACGACGTTGTCGACGGCGTAATCCACCAGACGTCCTTCCTGGTCCGGAGAGGGCTGACGCCACACGCGGACTTTGACGGTCATCGTGCTCATGGTCCGGAGTTCCTCGATTCCTCGTACTACTTGTAGTTACGCTGCTTGAGTTCGGCAGACTTGAACTCGAGCGGTTCTTTCAGGAGCGCGGGTTCCTTGTCACGTCCCTTGAACTCCCAGGCCGCCACGTAGGCGTAGTCACCGTCATTGCGCTGACACTCGCCGTCCTCGGTCTGGTATTCCTCACGGAAGTGACAGCCGCATGATTCTTCGCGGTCGAGCGCATCGCGCACCATGATGTCGGCGAACTCCATGAAGTCGTCGACCCGCAGTGCGTACTCAAGCTGCTTGTTGATCGTCTCGCCTTTGCCCACCACGCGCACGTTCTGCTGATACTCGCCGCGCAGTGCCGTCACTTCCTTCAGCGCCTGCTGCAAGCCGTCACGGTTGCGGGCCATGCCCACACGATCCCACAGCACGCGGCCGAGCCCACGGTGGTGTTCCTTGACGCTCTTGGAGCCATTGGCGGCGAGCAGGCCCTTCACGCGCTTGTCGACCGAGTCCTGCGCTTCCTTGAAGGCATCGTGATCGGTCGTGACCGTCTCCAGCTTGGTGCCGCCGATGTAATTGCCCAGCGTGTACGGAATGACGAAGTATCCGTCGGCCAGGCCCTGCATCAGCGCGCTGGCGCCGAGCCGGTTGGCACCGTGGTCGGAGAAGTTGGCCTCACCCAGCACGAACAACCCTTCGAGGTTGCTCATCAGGTTGTAGTCCACCCACAGCCCGCCCATCGTGTAGTGAACCGCCGGGTAGATGCGCATCGGTTCGCGGTAGGGGTTCTCGTCCGAGATGTGCTGATACATGTCGAAGAGGTTTCCGTAGCGCTCACGCACCACGTCCTCTCCGAGACGCTTGATGGCATCGGCGAAGTCGAGATAGACCGAACGTCCGGTGGCGCCCACGCCGCGGCCTTCATCGCAGACCGCTTTGGCCGCACGCGAAGCTACGTCGCGCGGCACCAGGTTACCGAAGGCCGGGTAACGCCGCTCCAGATAATAGTCGCGGTCACTCTCGGGGATGTCGCTGGCGCTGCGTTTGTCACCGCCCTGCTTGGGAACCCAGACGCGGCCGTCGTTGCGCAGGCTCTCGCTCATCAGCGTCAGCTTGCTCTGGTGCGTACCGCTTTCCGGGATGCAGGTCGGGTGAATCTGCGCGAAGCTCGGGTTGGCGAAATAGGCGCCGCGCCTGGCGCAGCGCCAACCAGCGGTCACGTTGCAGTTGCCGGCGTTGGTCGACAGATAGTAGGCGTTACCGTAACCGCCGGTGCACAGCAGCACCGCGTCGGCCGCGTAGCGCTCGTACTGACCGGTGATCAGGTTGCGGCAGACGATGCCGCGGGCACGGCCGCCGACCATCACCAGGTCGAGCATTTCGCGACGCGGCAGAATCTTGACGGAACCGGCATCCACCTGGCGCATCAGCGCGCTGTAAGCGCCGATCAGAAGTTGCTGGCCGGTGGCGCCGCGTGCGTAGAACGTTCGCGAAACCTGGGCGCCGCCGAAAGAGCGGTTATCGAGCAGACCGCCGTATTCGCGAGCGAACGGCACACCCTGGGCGACGCACTGGTCGATGATGTCGACGCTGACCTGGGCGAGGCGGTAGACGTTGCCTTCACGGGCGCGGTAGTCGCCGCCCTTGATGGTGTCGTAGAACAGGCGGAAGACCGAATCTCCGTCGTTCTTGTAGTTCTTGGCGGCGTTGATTCCGCCCTGCGCCGCGATGCTGTGCGAGCGGCGCGGGCTGTCCAGGATCGTCAGCGCAAGCACGTTGTAGCCAAGCTCGCCCAGAGATGCTGCCGCCGATGCACCGGCCAGGCCGGTGCCGACCACGATCACCGTGTGTTTGCGGCGATTGGCCGGGTTCACAAGGTTGATGTGGTCCTTGTGGTTGTTCCACTTCGCTTCGATGGGCCCCGAGGGCACCTTGCCGTCGAGAATCACGAGGCACCTCCACCGAGCAGGACGTAAACCGGCACGACCATGAAGCCGAGCATGAGGATGACTGCGAGCGCCTGGCCGAAACGGCGCAGCCCGACTTTGTGCGCCACGCCCAGCGACTCGAAGCCGCTGCCGAAGCCGTGCCAGGCATGGGCGCCGAGTAGAGCCAGCGCGATCAGATACCAGGCCGACTGGAGGGGATTGCGGAAGACCTCGATCGCCAGCCGGTAAAGGTCGCGCACTTCACCGGTGGGGGTCGCGACCTCGTATACGGTGCCGTACTTGAAAGTCGCCAGGTGCAGCGGCACGAACGCGAGCATCACCAGTCCCGTGTAGATCATCGTCGAGGACGCCAGGCTCTTGCGGCTCGGCCCGCCGGCGGGATCCTTGCGCTGGTAGGCAACCGGTCTGGCCCCCCAGTTTTTCAGGGTCACCACGATGCCGGTCACGAAGTGGCCGGCGAACAGGGCCAGCAGGGCCAATTCCACCAGCGTGATCAGATAGATCTGCGGGCTGCTTGTCAGCGTGTGGCTGTAGGCGTTGTAGGCCTCCTTGCTAAAGGGGACCAGCAGGTTGGCGGCCATGTGCATGATCAGAAAGCCGATCATCAACAGACCGGTCAATCCCATCAGCGCCTTACGGCCGATGTCAGAACTTAGCAGAGCAAGAATTCGCTTCATGGCGGTGAGGCTCCGCGGACCTTCTAAGAGATATGGGATAATTGTCCAGATTCATGCACGGCCCGACCTTATGGCACCTCGGCCGATTCCTAATGTTCATGGCCTGACCGATTCGCTCGAACCGGCGCGCGACGACCGCTCGGCCGCGGGCTTGGCCCTCGCACGCGCGGAGGCTATGTCTGTCGCCTCTCGTGTTCGCACCAACGGAGGAATCATGGCGCGTCTTTCCAAACTCAGTCGCTGCGTCAAAGGCAGGGTCGCACTCGTAACCGGCGCCGCATCGGGGATGGGGCGCGCCACCGCACACCTGTTCGCCGACGAAGGCATGCACGTGATCGTCACCGATCTCGGTGCCGATCGTGTCGAAGCGGTAGTAAGCGAAATCCGCGCGGCGGGCGGCTCGGCACGGGGCTGGGAAATGAACGTCACCGACGGCGACGCGGTGCGACGGGTGATTGCGGAGGCAGCCGCCCATTTCGGCGGCCTCGACATCGTCGTCAACAACGCCGGCATCGTGCTGCCGACCCCGATCGACGACACCGATTTCGACGAAAACTGGGGAATGTCACTCGACGTGATGCTGACCGGGCAGACCCGCGTGGTGCGCGCGGCCCTGCCCTTCCTGCGCAAGTCATCGAGCCCGCGCATCGTCAACATCGCTTCGACCGAAGGATTCGGGGCTACCAAGTACGGCTCGGCCTATACCGCGGCCAAGCACGGCGTCATCGGCCTCACGCGCTCGCTCGCCGTCGAGCTCGGCAGCGAAAGCATCACCGTCAACTGCATCGCGCCGGGACCGATACACACCGGCATGACCGCGGGCATTCCCGACCAGGCCAAGGCCGTTTTCGCCAAGCGCCGCACTGTGCTCGGTCGCTACGGAGAGCCGGAAGAGGTCGCACACGCCACCCTCAACTTCTGTCTGCCTGCGATGACCTTCGTGACCGGCGCCGTGCTGGTGGTGGACGGGGGAGTGCTCATCCGCAACGCGTAACCGCGGCCCCCTCGGGCTTGCCGGAGGCAGGACACCGCATGCATCGCTCCGTGATCGTCCGACAGGTGGGGCCAGCCGCACTGCTGCTGGCCGGGCTCGTTGCCGCAGCCATCGCGGTCGACGCGGCGCTGCACTATGCCGGACTTCGCTGGGTCGGACTCTACCTCGGTCCGGTCGGTACCGGGATCCTCGCGCTGTCGTTCCTATACTCGCTGCGCAAGCGCGGCATGATCGCGTTCGGACGGCCCAGGCAGTTGCTCGAGTTCCACGAAACTCTCGGCTGGCTCGGCTCGCTGCTGCTGCTGGTACACGGAGGAAGCCACTTCAACGCGCTGCTGCCGTGGTTCGCGCTTCTCGCCATGGTCGTGGTGGTTGCCAGCGGCATCACCGGAGCCGTGCTGCTGCGCCGCGCACTCGAACTCGTGCGTGCTGGCGCCGGGGAAGCTCCCGACGGCGCGCGTCTGGTACTGGACGCCGTCACCGTGGACATCATGAAGAAGTGGCGTACCGTCCACATGCCGCTCAACGCTGTCTTCCTCACGCTCGCCGCGATCCACATCGTGACCGCAACGTTGCTCAGGTCATGGTGAGGAAACGGCGATGAAGAGCGCAACGGCAGCCCTGGCAACGGCCGTTCTGGGCATCGCTTCGATCTTTCTGGTACCGAGGCTGGCCCTGAGTCCGGGCCCGCTCACGAGCGGCCACGCCAGGATCGAAGATCGCTGTCTCGACTGTCACGGCCTCGGCGCGGGCGCGTCCCGAGACAAGTGCGTTGCCTGCCACGCGCTCGACCGCATCGGCACACGCGACGCCGCGGCCGCGGCCGCTGACAACGGACGGATCGCGAGCGCGTCAACCACCATTCTAACTACCGACACCAACACCGGAGCCCGCAGAGCTGCGATCGCCGGCATGCATCGTTCTTTCACGAAGGTTTGGTGCGGCGAGTGCCACACCGCTCATGCGGGAAGCGACCCGGCAGCCGCGATGCGCACGTTCTCACACGAGACGCTGTCGACGGATCTGCGCCGCCAGTGCCGGAGCTGCCACGAAGCCGCACGGCCTGCCGACGACCTTCACCGCGCGCAGTCCGACGAGTGCGGCACTTGTCACGCGACCAGCGCATGGAAGCCAGCCACGTTCATCCACGACAAATATTTCGTGCTCGACCGCGATCACGCCGCGGCCTGCCGCGTCTGCCACGACCAGGCTCCGGGCTACCGCGTCTACACATGCTACGGCTGTCACGAGCACAGCCGCGAGGGCATGGTGTCGGAACACCGCGAAGAGGGAGTCCGCAACCTCGACAACTGCGTCAGATGCCATCGCTCGGCCGACGAGCGCGAGGGACGCGGAGAAGGCGGGCACGGCGACACCGGAGGCGAACGGCGGCGCGGGCGCCAACACGAACGCGAACGCGACGGGGGCGATGACGGCGATGACGACTGAGCCCTTCGAGGTGCGCTTCGCGGCCGAGCGGCCGGCCCGAAGGTTCGTTTCGCCTGCTTCACCGGGAGAGCCACCTCCGATGATTTACGAGATGCTCCTCCTTGACCTGCCTCGACACCACTCCATAGACTGCGCCGCGATGAAGCGCGCCAAGAGGGTAAGAGCATGTCGTTGATCGGAGAGGTGTTCGTCGCGGACGTGCTCGGGAAGCCGGTACTCGACCCGGCGGGAGAGGAGATCGGGAGAGTCCGCGACATAGCCGTCGAGGGCGGCGGCAAGCTTCCCCGCGCCGTGGGGCTCATCATCGAAAGAAACAAGGCGCAGAGCTTCCTGCCCTGGGAAGAGCTGAACATCTTCAACAAGCGGATCATCTCCTGCCGCAGTCTGTGTTCTGAGCTTCCGGATCAGCAGTTGGCGGCCGATGGTCTCCTGATCGCCAAGGACATCCTCGACAAGCAGATCGTCGACATCAACGGCGCGAAAGTGGTCCGCGTCAACGACATCAAACTCACCGACGAAGGCGGGAGCGTGTACCTGACCGCCGTGGATGTCGGGATGCGCGGGCTTCTTCGACGCCTCGGTTTCGAAAAGCGCGGCGACGCTTTCTTCCGCGCCATCAGACACCCCCTGCGCCACCAGCTCATCCCATGGACCGTCATCCAGCCGCTGGAATCCAAGCTCGACAAGCTGACCCTGTCGGTGTCACGCGACGCCATGTCCGACCTCCACCCCGCCGACATCGCGCAGATCATCTCCGACCTCGCGCCCGACGAGCGGACCGAGTTCTTCGAGAAGCTGGACCTCGAAACCGCCGCCGAGGCGCTTCACGAACTCGAGCCCGAGGTCCAGGCCGACATCATCAACGACATGGACAAGGAGCAGGCCGCCGACGTCATCGAGAGGATGCCGCCCGACGAGGCCGCCGACGTAATCGCCGACCTCTCGGCCGAGAAGGCGCAGGAAATCCTCGGCCTGATGGAGCATGAGGAAGCCCAGGACGTACACGAACTCCTGCACCACGAAGACGACACCGCCGGCGGCCTGATGACCAATGAGTTCCTGTCGTATGCTCCTGAGATGACGGTCGGCGAGATCATCCGCCGCTTCCGCCAGGACGCGGTCGAGCTGGAAGCATTCCACTACATGTACGCTCTGCGGGACGAAAAGCTGCTCGGCGTCATCAGCCTGCGCGAAGCGATCATGGAGGACCCGGAGAAAACGCTCGCGGAGGCGATGCACACGAAGATGATCACCGTGCGCGCGGATTCAGGTCACGACATCGTCGCGGAACTGATCTCCAAGTACAACCTGCTGGCTCTGCCGGTAGTGGACGACGACGGATGCCTGTTGGGCGTCATCACGGTTGATGACGTGGTGGATCTGCTGCTGCCGCCGGCCTCGCGCAAACGTCGCAGGAAGATGTAGCGCGAAGCAGCGGCGTCACTCGAAGTGGGCCGATGATATCGGCCGCCCTCGGATTACAGACCGACAAGCCCCGGAAGCCCGGGGAACACCGAGACCAGGAGCAGCAGCACGGTGAGTGCGATCATGATCCAGGTGGTCGTCCACGCGACGGCGTTGAAGGCTATGGAGTTCACGTAGTCGCCCATCAGTTCGCGATCGTTGACGAGCTTGAGCATGAAGATCAGGACGAACGGGAGCAGCATCCCGTTCACCACCTGTGACGCGTACATGATCGCGACCAGCGGAGCTCTCGGCGACACCACGCACAGCGCACCGAGCACGATCAGCCCGGTGTAGAGCCAGAAAAACTGCGGAGCAGTCGTGAAATCCTTGTCGATCCCCGACTCCCACCCCATCCCCTCACACACGGAATAGGCAGTGGCCAGCGGCAGGATCGACGCCGCGAAGAGCGAAGCGTTGGCGAGACCGATGGCGAAAAGAGTCGATGCCCAGCTACCGGCAAGGGGCGCCAGCGCACGCGCAGCATCGCCGGCCGTCTCCACCCTTATCCCTTGCGGATAAAGCGTGGCCCCGCACGCCACGATGATCGCGAGCGCGACCGCATCTGTAACCAGGCAGCCGAAGATGACATCCATCCGCGTCAGCGGGTAGTTCTGAATCTGCACGCGCTTCTCGACCACCGCCGATTGCAGATAGAACTGCATCCAGGGCGCGATCGTGGTGCCGACCATGCCGATCAGCACCACCAGGTAGGTACCGTCGAACCTCGCGACTGGATGGATCAGTTTCACGCCGACATCTGCCCAGTCGGGCTTGGCCATCACGGCGGCGACCGGATAGGTGATGAAGATCAGGCAGGCGACCAGGAATACCTTTTCGACCAGACGGTAAGACCCCTTCACGATCAGGAACCAGACGATTATCGCCCCCACCGGCACCGAGAGTACCGCCGGAACACCGACGATCTGCCACGCCGAAGCCCAGCCGGCGAACTCGGCCACGACGTTGCCGAAGTTCGCGACGACGAGCGCCACGAGCAGCAGAAACGTCGGCTTGACGCCGAATTTTTCGCGGATCAGGTCGGACAGGGTCTTGCCAGTGACCACGCCCATGCGCGCGACCATTTCCTGTACGACGATCAACGCGACTGTTATCGGGATCAGGGTCCACAACAACGCGTAACCAAAATGGGCGCCGGCGATCGAATAGGTGGTGATGCCGCCAGCATCGTTGTCCACGGAGGCGGTGATGATGCCCGGCCCCAATATGGCCAGGAAGAGGAGTAACCCCTTCTTGCTGGGAAGCCTCTTCTTCACCTGAAACTCCGGACTCCTTATCTCTGTCGACTCGGAAAGATAGCACGGCGGACGTGTCGTCCCAGGCCCGACAGGGCCTGTACGCACAGATCATCCGGCCGTGATGTTCCCAGTGCCCGCCAAGCGATCCGGCCGCATGGCAGTCCGCGGCGCCGGGGCTCGGCATGACTGCCGTCTTTGGCTCGAGCGACTCTGTTCGACAAGGACGTTCGTGTAGCCGTGTTTTCGCGCCTCATGTCAAACTCGGGAAGAAGTTCCGCTTCGGCGCGCACTTGCTCCGCCTGCGATCTAACGTGCGAGACACGACGTCAAGAGGTCACCGCGACAAGGTGCGGGAGATTCGTGTCGGCTCAACGTGTCACCTTGCAGTGGCGACTCGCCGCGCGGAGACTCCAGCGTGATCGGCCATCTCGGTGCGGTCGCCGGGAGTTCTCATATGTCGATCATGCTGCGCCCAATCGCCATCACGCTCGGATTGCTGCTCTCGGCCCAGGTCGCCTCGGCTCAGCCCCCGGCCGACCACATGCAGTGCTTCAATATCGCCGATGCGGCGACGAGAGCCCTGTACCATGCCGACCTGGCACCGACCGACCCGAGATTCCCGGTGGCATCCGGCTGCTCGATCACGGTCCCGGCCAAGATGCTGTGCGTCGACGTGGTCAAGAGCAACGTGACGCCGACGCCTCCGGGCAGCCCGGCAGGCGATCCCGCGCATTCCTACCTTTGCTACCGGACCAGGTGCCCGAGGGCCCAGGCAGCAGCCAACGTAACGGATCAATTCGGCGTACACGCGGTGCGGCTGAAGACCACCGGCCTGCTGTGCGCCCCGGTCGATGTGCCGACCACCACCACCACGACATTGCCCGCGGCCTCCTGCGTCGATGCAATCCGGAACGGCACGGAGACCGACATCGATTGCGGCGGCAACTGCCCGCCGTGCAACACCGGGCAGCAGTGCCTGGGCGGCTCCGACTGCGCTCCCGGCAACAACTGCTCCGGCGGCGTCTGCACCACATATCTGCCCAACGGCAGTGCGTGTTCGTCAGACGGCGAGTGCCAATCCGCCTTCTGTGTCGACGGGAGTTGCTGCGATACTTCGTGCTCAGGAAGTTGCCGGGCGTGCAGCGCCGCCAAGAGGGGATCGGGGACCGACGGCACCTGCGGCAACATCAGCGCGGGATCCGATCCCGACAGCGAATGTTCGACGAGCTCTGTGCAATTCTGCGGAACCAGCGGCACCTGCAGCGGAGCCGGCTCCTGCTCTCTCTACGCGGCCGGCACCGTGTGCGGCGCCGGGTCCTGCTCGAGCGGAGTCTCGATGTCGGACAGCCTCTGCGACGGTGCCGGGACCTGCGTCGTGCCGGGACCGCAGCCTTGCAGTCCTTACGTATGCGGACCGAGCGCATGCAAGATGAGCTGCTCCAGCCCCGCCGACTGTCACGCCGGCTACAGCTGCGTGGCCGGCTTCTGCCAGTGAGCCGCTGCTGACCGCGCGCTAGAAGCCGAGATACGGCAACCGCAGCGCAGTCTGCTCGATCGCGTCCTTGCCTTCGAGCAGTTGGGCGATGGGATCCCAGCTTCCCGCCACCAGCGCATCGCGCGCCGCGGGCTTCATCGAGAGCGGCAGCACCAGGTCGGCGCCGGCCGTCACGGTGCCGGCTTCGAGATCGACGGTGATCAGGGTCTGCGGCGCCTCTTCGATACGCGCGGACAAACGGCGCAGGTCATCCGCCGAGAGCGTGACGCACGGCAATCCGAGCGTCGTCGAGTTGCCGAAAAAGATCTCCGCGTAGCCCTCGGCGACGATCGCCTTGAAACCCGCCTTGGCCAGCGCCTGAGGTGCGTGCTCGCGCGAAGAGCCGCAGCCGAAGTTGCGATTGGCAACCAGGATGTTCGCACCGGCGAAACGCGCGTCGTTGAGAACGTGCGGACGCGCGCTGCCGTCTTCGTTGAAGCGCACGTCGTAGAAAGCGTACTGCCCGAGTCCGTCAAAGGTGACGCACTTCATGAAACGAGCGGGGATGATGCGGTCGGTGTCGATGTCGTCACCTGCGACGTAGACGCCGCAGCCGGTGACATTCTTGATTGCTGCCAGTGCCATCGAACCTCTCCTCAGAGCGCGAACGTTTCGCGTGCGTCGGCGATGCGGCCTTCGATGGCTGCGGCCGCCACCATGACGGGACTCATCAGCACGGTGCGTCCGGTGGTGCTTCCCTGTCGTCCTTTGAAGTTGCGGTTGGAAGACGACGCACACAACTGGGCTCCGACCAGTTTGTCGGGATTCATCGCCAGGCACATGGAGCACCCGGCCTCGCGCCACTCCCAGCCTGCCTCGGTGAAGATCCTGTCGAGGCCCTCGGCGATAGCCGCTCGCGCCACGTCCTGTGAGCCCGGAACCGCCAATGCCCGCACGCCCGACGCCACGTGTCTGCCCTTGATGAGTCGCGCAACCTCGCGGAAATCTGAAAGACGGCCGTTGGTGCAACTGCCGACGAAACAGACGTCGACCTTCGTCCCCTTGATCGGCGCGCCGCCTTCAAGCTGCATGTACTCGAGAGCCTCGCGGATGCTCGCGCTTTCGGCCGCGTCCTTGCCGTCGCCGACTCGCGGTATCGTCTCGGTCACCGCGACGGCCTGGCCGGGATTCACGCCCCAGGTAACAGTAGGCGCGATGTCGGCCGCCGCGATTTCCACGACATCGTCGTAACTCGCGTCGGCATCGGAAGCGATGTCCTTCCAATAGGCCAGCGCGCGTTGCCAGGCCTGCTCGTCGGGCGCGAACTCGCGGCCCTTCAGGAAGGCGAAGGTCTTCTCGTCGGGATTGACGTAGCCGACACGCGCGCCACCCTCGATCGACATGTTGCATACCGTCATGCGCTCTTCCATCGACAGCGCTTCGATCGCGGAACCGGCGAACTCGTAAGCGTAGCCGGTGCCGCCGTTGACGCCGAGGGTACGGATGATGTGCAGGATTATGTCCTTGGCGTAGACACCGTGACCGAGTTTGCCGTTGACCTCGATGCGCCTCACCTTCAGCGGCGCCAACGCCAACGTCTGCGTGGCCAGCACGTCGCGCACCTGTGTGGTGCCGATGCCGAACGCGATGGCGCCGAACGCGCCGTGAGTAGAAGTGTGCGAATCTCCGCACGCGATCGTCATGCCCGGCTGCGTGATGCCGAGTTCGGGACCGATGACGTGCACGATGCCCTGCTTGCCGCTGTCGGGACTGAAGAAACGTATGCCGAACTCATCGCAGGCTTTCTCCAGGGCCACCATCATCCCTTCGGCCAGATCGTCCTCGTAAGGACGCGGCTGGCGATCAGTCGGCACGATGTGGTCAACGGTGGCGAAGGTGCGGTCGGGACGCAGCACACGAAGCCCGAGATCCCTGAGCATCCCGAAGGCCTGGGGACTGGTGACCTCGTGGATCAGGTGTGCGCCAATGAAGAGTTGCACCGGCCCGCCGGGCAGTGCCCGCACCGTGTGCCGCTCCCAGACTTTCTGGAACAGGCTCTTTCCCATGCGGCCAGTATCGCGCCCGCCGAGGGCTTAGTCTAATGAAACATTTTCAGGAATATGCTAAGCGTTCCTACATGGTTGACGCCGCGTCCAACGTCGCGCTGCTCCCCGCCCTCTTCGACAGCCTGACGGTGGCGCGGCTCGGCTCGGTGGCCCGCGCGGCCCAGGTCCTGCACAAGACCCCGTCGGCCGTGAGCCAGCAGCTGCGCCGCATCGAGCAGCACTTCGGCGTGCGGCTTTTCGAGAAAGTCGGACGCAGCATCCACCTGAGCGCCGTGGGGGAGGCTTTCCTCGGGCCCGCCACGCGCCTTTTCGACGAAGCCGAGTCGGTGTTCGGGCTGCTCGGTTCAATGTCGGAGTCGCCGCTGACGCCGCTGCGGCTGGCCGTCAGCGACTACCTCGGCAAGGAACTGCTCGCGCCGGTCCTGCGCGGCATCTACGAGAGCGGCGCCCCGCTGCGTTTCGCGATCACCACCGCGCATTCAGCCGATTCGGTGCGACTGCTGGAAATGGGCGAGGTGGATGCGGCCATCGTCAGCGGCGAGGCCGCCCGCCCGGGCCTCGACGAGCACCTGTTGTTCAAGCAACCCTTCGCGTGGGTGATGCCCAGACGTGCCCAGCCTTCTTCGCTTCACGAGCGGCTCGCCCACGAGCCGCTGCTGCGCCTGGCCGCCGGAAGCCTGGGCCGCTCGATTCTCGACGCATACCTGGAAAGACAAGGAATATCGCCCGCTTCGACGATAGATGTACCGAACGTCTCATTGCTGCTGGCCTACGCCGCCGCCGGCGTAGGGATAGGTCTGGCCCCGGTTCTGCCAGTGCTCGAAGCAGGCTCGGATCGGGTCGAAACAGTCAGAGCTCAGGTACCGGCCTCGCCGGTCAAGCTGGCCCTGCGCGCCAGCTATCGCGTAAGTCTGCCGATGGCGGCCTTCCTGGAACGCGTCAAGGCCCAGGGCGCGGCGATCGCAAAAGACCTTACAGACGGCGACGAAGCCCGAGCTCGGCGCGAGCGACGGGGCTCCGGTCGAGCATTTGGGGGCACAGGCCGCGCGCGCTAAACACTCGCGTCCCGTCCGATGAAAGCACCGAATCAAGAGAGCGGAGCACCGCGCAGCGGCCGCCTGGTCAAGTGGAACGATCAGAAGGGCTACGGCTTCGTAACTCCCGACGACGGCACCGGCGACCTCTTCGCGCACATCTCGGCGTTCAGCGCCGGCCAGCGCCGCCCGCAGCAGGGCGACACGGTATTCTTCGGCACCGACCGCAGCGAACGGCGCGCCAAAGCGACCAACCTGCGCCTCAAGGCGCTGCCTCTTCCACGCACCATCCTGCTCGGCTACGCGGTGGGCGCGTTCTGTCTCGCGATCCACTTCCTGTTCGTCTTCCGCGTCATCAGCCTGCAGTGGCCGATGGTGGCGTACTCCGTCATGAGCATCATCACCTTCGGCTTCTTCATGGCCGACAAGCGCCGCGCCGAGCTCGGGCAGTGGCGCCTGACCGAGACCAGCCTCCACGTCCTCGAAGGACTGGGCGGCTGGCCGGGCGCGGTCATCGCTCTGGCGATGCTTCGTCACAAGACCCGCCAGAGCGACTTCCAGGCTGTCCTGTGGTCAATCGTCGCCATCCACGCCGGCCTGTGGACGCTTGTGTGGTACTTGCACTAGGCGCCGGCGGCGCTCGAGCTTGAAGGGGGCCGCGTCGAGAAACCCCTGCGGAGAACTGTCACGAATCGGAAGGAAAGCGCGCGAGCGGCTCGGAGCCTTGGGGCTGCACGTGCAGATCTCCGGGCCGGACCTTGCCGCGCGGGAAGCCGAACCAGCTGCCGCCGACATTGACGAGCACCGCCTGGTCGGGAATCGGCAATCTCTCGCCGCCCGAGCCCTCGAGCGAGTCCATGATCTTTATCCAGGCCGGCAGCGAAGTGACGCCGCCAGTCTCGCGATCCCCGAGACTGGTCGTACCGTCGGAGCCGACCCACACCGCCGTGGTGTGACGGCGATCGAAGCCGACGAACCAGCCGTCGACGTATTCGTTGGTGGTGCCGGTCTTGCCGGCCCGATCGTAACCTTCCTTGTATGCCTTGCGCGCGGTTCCCGAATGCACCACCTCGCGCATCATGTCAGCGAGTTCGTAGGCCACACCGGCCGGCAACGCCCTGGGCAGGGGACCGCCCGGCAGTTTGCCGAGGTTCTGGTCGCCGACCACCACGTTGCCGCCCGCCACTCCGATGAGTTTGCCCGACGAATCGCGAATCGATTCGATGAAGACCGGGTCGGTCGGAGCGCCCATGCGGGCGATGGCCGCATAACCGAGGGCCTGATCCATCGGCGTCACTTCGCTGGAGCCGAGCGCGATCGACATGTCGGCGCGCAATGGCGAGCGCACTCCCATCGCATGCGCCGTCTCGGCCACGCGACGCGGACCGAGTTCGTAGGTCAGGCGCACCGACACGGTGTTGAGGCTCTTGGCCAGCGCATTGCGCATCGGCAGATTGCCGAAGTACTTGTCGTCGAAATTGCCTGGGCTCCACATCTTGCCGTTGCCGCCCGGCAGACTGATCGGCCCATCGTAGACCATGTCGAGTTGATTCTTCCCCGACTTGAGCGCCGTGCCGTAGACGTAGGGTTTGAACGAACTGCCGGGCTGGCGCCGCGCCTGCGTGGCGCGCACGAAACCTTCGAGCACGTCCTTGTAGCCGCCGACCAGAGCGCTCACGTGTCCGGTCTCATTGTCGATCACCACCACGCCGCCTTCAGCCCACGGTTTCGGATCCAGACGAACCGTGTGCTCGTCGACGGCACAGACCTTGAGCAGATCGCCGGCGTGGGCATCCGAAGAAAGAACGTGACGGCCGGTACCATCCCTGCCGCGAACACTGGCGCTGCGATCATCACCTCGCAGTGCGAACGTGAACGGCCCGGCGTGCAGCGTCTCGAGCCCTTTGGTCTTGCCGACCACGGCCTCGAAACAACGTTCGGCTTCGGGCGGCCGCACGGCGCCACTGCCGGACTCGCGGTCGAGCCCCGCAGCTTTTTCGAGGAAAGCCCCGACCTCGGGGTCCGAGAGGTGGGCGACGACGCCGCGCCGGCCGCGCCGCTGATCGACCGCCTGCAGAGCCTCGCGCAGCGCCGTCTCGGCGCGCGCCTGCACTCCCATGTCGATGGTCGTGTAGACGTGGAACCCGTGAACCAGCGGCGCCGCGGTTCCGAACAAACGACGAATCTCGCGCCTGACTTCGGTCAGATAGGCCAGCCCGACACTGGTGCGCGCGGGCCGGTCGACCGGAATCACCACCGGAGCCTGCGCAAAACGCCGCGAGTCCCCTAGCGTGATGTAGCCCTCCTCGACCATGCGGCCGAGCACGTAGGAACGTCGCGCGATGGCCTGCTCGGGATGACGGTGCGGAGAATATCGCGACGGCGAGGGGACCAGACCGGCCAGCGTTGCCGCCTGCCCTGCGTCGAGTTCGGCGGCGTGCTTGCCGAAGTAGTCTTCGGCCGCAGCCTCGACGCCGTAGTTGCCCGAACCCAGATAGATGTAGTTGATGTAGAGTTCCAGGAGCTGTTTCTTGGTCAGCTCGCGCTCCAGACGAATGGCAAGAACCGCTTCCCGCAGCTTGCGAGTGTAACTGCGTTCGTGACCGACCAGCAGATTCTTGACGATCTGCTGGGTGATGGTCGAGCCGCCCTGGCTGACGCCGCCGTGGCGAAGATTGGAGATCAGGGCGCGCACGATACCGGCCGGATCGACGCCGCCGTGTGCGAAAAAACGCCGGTCTTCGGCCGCGACGAACGCCTGCCAGACGTGATCGGGAAGCTCCTTGATCGGCACCCAGATACGACGCTCGACGTAAAATTCGTCGATCAGATTTCCAGCCGCATCGAAAATGATGCAGTTGGAAGGTGGACGGTAGGCTTGAAGGTGGGCAAGGTTCTCCGGCAAAGTGGAGAGCACGTTGGCCTGCATCCACTGAACCGCCGCCCACACGGCAGCAGCAGAAGCAGCGACGAACACCACCGCAATGAAACTGCGCACCAACAGCCGCCGCTTCCCCGCCCTCACCTTCCTCTTCGCCGCCATGAGCCTTCTTATAGCAGTTGCGTCGTGCGGGCCACGCACGACGCAGCACGATCACGAAAGCGACGACGAGTGGAGCCTCGCAGACGAGGACCGTTACCTTCCCGCCGTCGACGTGTTGATAGAAACCGTCGATGAATTGGGCGACCACCGCTACTCCAAGGAACTGGCGGGACTCGTGGTGGCTCTCTTCGAAACCGGTCTCGCCGACGTCACGACACTGGTGCCGCACTATCAAGGACACGGACCGCCGCCTGGCATCGATCGCTGGCTGACCGGAGAATCGCAGCATTGGCGAGCGCGTTTCTCGTTCGCGTACGAAGGCGATTCGGTGCGGATAGTGCTGCGCCTGTGCCCGGGCAACGGCGCATGCAAGGGCGCTTCAGCCACCGGCCCTCGCGATGCACCCGAAGGCGCGGTAACCGAACTGCTGGTGTGGACCACGGCCACGATCGGTGCGCCGGTAGCGCCCGGCATGGTCGAGACTTGGTCGCGGCCCCTGTCTTCCGACCGCTACGCTGTGTTGATCCTCGGTCGCGCAGCCGCGACGCTCTACGGCATCCTTCCTCCCATCGAACCGAACGATCGCGGCAACCCCGAACGTGATCCGATGACGCGGGTGGTCTTGATCGATCCGTCGCTGGCGATGGCCCAATATCTGTTGGGCCGACGCTCTTTCGAGTTCGGCCGTTTCGAACCGGCGGCACGAAGCTTCGAACACGCCGAAGAGATGAACCCGGGGCGTTTCGTTTTTCAGGTGGCGGGAGCCGCAGCCGTCTCGGGTGTCGGCCAGTGGGCCGAAGCACGCAAACTCTGGGACTCCCTGGACGCGAGCTGGCCGAGCGACGGCCGCTTCGCCGCGCCGCGCATGGAGTCCTATCTCAGCTCCGGAGCCGCCGACGAAGCCAAACAACTGATGGACGAGATTCCCGATCGCTTTGCGGGCGACCCCACCCTTGCCCGACTGCAAGTGCAGGTGGCCGAAGTCGTCGGACCGGGGCCGGATTTCGAGAAACTCGTCGAAGCCTGGGAAGCCGCCGCAGCCTACGATCCCGAGCCGGTGCGAAAGCACATCTCACTGCGCCTGCGCGACGGACGGCTGGCCGAAGCCTTCGAACTCATCAATCGACTCGAGGACAGAGGTGCCGCCACCGAGGCGGAACAACTGATGGTCGCACTCGGCTCCGAACTCGGGCGTTACGACGAAGCCGCCAAGCAGGCCGCCAAGATGGGAAGCGACACGCTGTCTGAAAAACTGAAGCTGCGCGCAGCGCTCGGTCGCAATCCGCGTGAAGCTCCCGCCCGGCTCTTCAAGGCCACCGATCCCGACTCGCGCCTGCTGCTGGCCAAGATCACGGCCTCGCGCCAGCCGGAACTGGCCCTGAATCAGGTGCGCTCGGTGCTGAGACAGGAGCGCTTCCGCGCTGAGGCGATCGCTCTCGAGGTCAAGGTACTGGAGAGACTGGGGCGCGAAGAAGAAGCAGTGAGCGCGCGCGAACGGCTTCAGTTCGCGGATCCGGCCTTCGTATCCGGACCCATGACTGTCGCGGGATCGACCGCGACGGGTTCGCAGCCGCAAGCTTCGCTGGCCGAATAGCAGACCTTACCCGCTACCAGCATCACGCCGGCAGCCGGAACGGCTCCGGGGCACAACCAACCGCCGCCGATCGCCATGATCGCCACCAGCGGCTCGCGCTTGCCGGCGGGCATCGCTGCCGTTGCGGCGTCCGGCGCGGCTTCAGGAGCGGGGGAGGCAAATCCGCCGGCCGGAGTGAACGTGACAGCGCAATCGGCCAGCAGAGGTTCGATGAATTGCTGTTGCCAGGCCGACGCCTCGGGATAGCGGCTCGACAGGTCGTCGACGCGGCCGAGCAGAGCCAGCACTCGATGGTTGGTCGCGGGATCCAGCAAGGGCGCCACGGTAGGCTGGACGATCAGCGACTCCACCCTCGCCCCCTGCACGCGCGCGCTCTGCACCGCGTCGCGGAACGCTCCTCCGAACTCTCGTGACCGGCCGCCGAGATCGATCAACCACCTGGCTTCGCAAGGCGGCGGTGCCGCGCTTTTAAGACGACGCTCGGCAAATTCGTTGTGAACCCGGAACAGAGCAGTACCGATCGCCTCGGCCTCGGCAGTGAGCCGATCAAGACGTTCGATGGCCTGTGTGGCCTGAAGCAGGCTCGGCGCGAGAATCGACGGGTCGATGCCGTCGCTCAGGTCGGCGCGCGCCACGCCGCCGACCGACACGGCGACCAACAACGCCGCGACCAACGGACATCGCCTTACCGTGGGCCAGAACATCGTTCGCCATTCCACATTAGCGGTGGACTACCCAACCCCGCCCCACCGTTCAAACCTGCGGCTGGGCGCAGCAGGCGTGGGCGCCGCACGAGCGACCCGGCACCGGCAGACGCGACGCGAAGAACGCCGTGATGCATCGGACGCAGCCGCGTGCTACTCGCGGCTTTCCTCGTCGGCGCACCGCGCAGCCGCGCTCGGAAGGACGATCGGATGAACTGGGTGCTCAATCCCGAAAACTTGATTGCCTTGGTCACCTTGACGGTTCTCGAAATCGTACTCGGCATCGACAATGTCGTGTTCATCTCGATCCTGTCGGGAAAGTTGCCTGCCGAGCAGAGGGCGCGAGGCCGCCGAACCGGTCTGGGCCTGGCCATGTTCCTGCGCATCGGCCTGCTGATGGCTCTGGGCTGGGTCACGCGCCTTACCGCCCCGTTCTTTACCGTCCTGGGCAACGAGATTTCAGGCCGTGACCTCATCCTTCTCGGCGGCGGCCTTTTCCTGATCGCCAAGGCGACCTACGAGATCCACCACAAGCTCGAAGATGAGCAGGCCGGAGCAGTTACCGGTCCCGCGGCCTCTTTCGCCGCCGTGATAGCGCAGATCCTGGTCCTGGACATCGTTTTCTCGCTGGATTCGGTGATCACGGCGGTAGGGATGGCCCAACACCTCGGAGTGATGATCACGGCGGTAGTACTGGCGGTCTTCTTCATGATGGCGTTCGCGGGACCGATCGGAGAGTTCGTCGAGCGGCACCCGACGGTCAAGATGCTCGCACTGTCGTTCCTGCTCCTGATCGGCATGGCGCTGGTCGCCGACGGTCTCGATCAGCACATTCCCAAGGGCTACATCTATTTCGCGATGGGCTTCTCGGTCTTCGTCGAGTTCCTCAACCTGAGGACGAGCAGCAGACGCCATGCCCGGCACGCGGGCGGAAGCGGCGCCGCAGCAGCGACAGGCACGACATGAGAAGCCGCACGCGGGCACCCCAGCGCTCAGCAGCCACCGCTCGTCGGCAGGCAATGCCCATGCGTTTCTTGTCTGCTCACAAAACTTGCCCGATAATCGCCGCCCGGCGAAGGGAGGGGGTACGAGGGACGGCGCGGACGCGGTTGCGCTCTTTTCGATCGGCCGATTCCTCTGGGGCAACCGGTTCCGCCGGATTTGCCGGTTCCTTTTGATCAGGAGGGTGAGAATGTTTGCAGCAGGGAGGGCCGGGCTGAACAAAGCCGGACACGATTCCTACGGAGTCGGCGAGTCGGACCGGACCGGCGAGTCCGGCAGAGCCGGTAAGTCAGACCAGAACAGGAACGCCGCCGTTCGCGCTATCGCTCTGGCGATGGTGACTGTCTGCGCGTTGATGGTGGCGTCACCGTGCCGTCGAGCGCTGGCTTTCGATCTCGAAGACGTCGCAGAGAAAGCCCGTAAGCTCGCCGCCGAACCGTTCCAGGATCCGACCGGCAAGATCCCACGCTGGTTGCTCGACATGAGCTACGATCAGTGGCGCGACATCCGTTTCCGACCCGACCGCTCGTTGTGGCGCGACCGCGGCCTGCCCTTCGAAGTGCAGTTCTTCCATCCCGGCCTCTACTACGACCGCACCGTGGTGATCAACGAAGTCGATGCGCTCGGAGTGCATCCGTTGCAGTTTTCACCGGGGCAGTTCGACTACGGCAGCAACGACTTCGCCAGCCGGGTTCCGCAGGATCTCGGCTACGCCGGCTTTCGCATCCACTACCCGCTCAACAAGCCCGACTACTCCGACGAAATCATGGTCTTTCTCGGCGCGAGCTACTTCCGCGCCCTCGGCAAGAACGACGTGTTCGGCCTGTCGGCGCGCGGCCTGGCGATCGACACCGCCGCGGCCTCCGGCGAGGAGTTTCCCTACTTCCGCGAGTTCTGGCTGGTACGTCCCACCAAGAACGCCACCGACATCGCGATCTACGCGCTGCTCGACAGCCCGAGCATGACCGGCGCGTATCGTTTCGTCGTCTACCCTGGGCAACAGACCGTCGTCGACGTCGACATGAAGGTCTTCGTGCGCAAGAACGTAACCAAGCTCGGCATCGCGCCGCTCACCAGCATGTTCTTCTACGGTGAGAACACCACGCAGTGCTTCGACAACTATCGTCCCGAAGTCCACGACTCCGACGGATTGCTGCTGTTCGCCGACACCGGCGAGTGGATGTGGCGGCCTTTCGACAACCCCGAGACCCTGCAGGTCCACAGCTTCCAGATGACCAACCCGCGCGGCTTCGGCATGTTGCAGCGCGACCGCGACTTCGCCAGCTACCAGGATCTCGAAACGCAGCAGGAAAAACGTCCTAGCGCCTGGATTGCACCCAAGGGGCAGTGGGGACCGGGACGTGTCGAACTGGTGGAGATTCCTACTCACAAGGACATCCACGACAACGTCGTCGCCTATTGGATACCCGAGGCGCAGCCTCCCGCCGGCGAACCTATCTCCTACGCCTACAAGATGTCCTGGTACGGCGACGACGCCACCAGACCGCCGGCCGGCCGCGCCGTCGCCACCCGCCGCGAGCACGCCTCGGACGGACACGGCAACCGCTTCGTCGTCGACTTCCAAGGTAAACAACTCGAAAAACTCGCCGCCGACGAAGTGCTGCGCGCCGTCGTCTCGGTGGTAGGCGGAGACGACAAAGGCCACATCGTCGGTCAGTACGTCATCAAGATTCCTGCGACCGGCGGCTGGCGCCTCGGATTCCAGGTCGAAACGACGAGCAAGGAGCCGGTCGAACTGCGGGCCTACCTCGACAAGGCCGGCAGCGCACTCACCGAAACCTGGTCTTACACGATGGTCCCTTGAGCAACACCGGCGCCACTACTTCCGAAGGTGGAGCGCCGCTTTCATTGGCCGATGTATTGGCCAAGAAAGCCGGGCGTCTCGTCCACGACTGGAAACAGGCGAGGCAGCGCTGCCTCGCGTATCTGTCGGCGATCGGTGTCCCGAGCGAAGACCGGCGCGCGCTGGCCGACGAAGCGGTCGCTCGCGCGGCGCGCTGCGATTCGTGGAACGACGGCGACGATGCATTCTCGCAGTCACTCGGTGCGCTGCGCGGATTGCTGCTGGAGCGCTACCCGATTCCCGCCAAGGACGGCGAAGCGTCCGGCGCCTGCGAGTACGACGATTTCGTTGCCTGGCGACTGGATGCGGGGGCGCGTCGTCGTTGGACCAAGGACGAAGTAGCGGGTCCGGTGCCGTTGCCGAAGGCGATGCCGCCGATCCAGCGACGAGGCATGCCGCACGCGCGGCTGGATCGCCGCTTTTTTCGTCCCCGCACCGAGCCCGACGATTCGGAATTGAGCGGCCCGGCGCGTGAGGAAATCCGCGCAGGGCAGGCCAAGGACTCCGAGAAGACCTCCGACCGGCGCCGCCACCGCAAGACCCTTCCGTGGACAAAGGTCGCGGTGCGGCGGCGCCTGACTCTCGCATTGCTGGTCGCGATCCCCAGCATCATCGCCAGCCAGTTCATGCTCGAGGTGCTTCCGAAAAAGGGCGGCACCGCCATCGAGATGATGATCGTGCTGTTCTTCGCCGCTCTGTTCGGCTGGATCTCGATCGGCTTCTGGACCGCGCTGCTCGGCATCTTCACGCTGATCCGCCGCGAGGATCGCTTCGCGGTCACACTGCCGGGCAAGGACGGATTCGCGCCAATCGATGCGTCGGCAAAAACCGCGGTCGTAATGCCGATCTGCGAAGAACCCGTCGAGCGCGTGTTCGCCGGCCTGCGCGCCATTTACGATTCACTGGAACGCACCGGATCGATCGACCGCTTCGAGTTCTTCGTGCTGAGCGACAGCGCCGATCCCGCCACCGGAATCCGCGAAGAGGAAGCCTGGCTCGACTGGTGCCGCGAGACCGGCGGCTTCGGCCGCATCTTCTACCGGCGCCGCCGCGTGCGGCTGAAGCGCAAGAGCGGCAACGTCGCCGACTTCTGCCGTCGCTGGGCCAACCGTTATCGCTACATGATCATGCTCGACGCCGACTCGGTGATGAGCGGCGACGCCATGGTGCGCCTGGTGCAGATGATGGAGAAGCACCCTACCGCCGGCATGATCCAGACCGCGCCGCTGGCCGTGTACCGTCGCTCGATCTTCGGTCGCGTGCAGCAGTTCACCGCCAGGGCTTACGGACAGATGTTCTGCGCCGGGCTGCACTTCTGGCAACTCGGCGACGGTCAGTACTGGGGCCACAACACCATCATCCGCTGTCAGCCTTTCGCCGATCACTGCGGACTGCCGCCGCTCCCCGGCAAGCCTCCTCTCGGCGGCGACATCCTCAGTCACGACTTCGTCGAAGCCGCGCTGATGGGACGCGCCGGCTGGACGATATGGCTCGCCTTCGACCTGCCTGGAAGCTACGAAGAGACGCCGTCTTCGCTGCTCGAAGAAATGAAGCGCGACCGTCGCTGGTGCCAGGGCAACCTCCAGCACGTGCGCTTGCTGTTTACCGAAGGCTTGTTCGGCGCTCACCGCGCGCTGTTCCTGAACGGAGCGCTGTCGTACGTCTCAGCGCTGCTGTGGTTCAGTTTCCTGCTGTTGTCGACCGCCGAAGCGATTCAGTTCGCGCTGCAGACGCCCGAGTATTTTCCGGCCGGCCCGAGCCTGTTCCCGCAGTGGCCGGTGTGGCGTCCCGACTGGGCACTGATGCTGCTGGCCGCCACTTGTCTGATCCTGTTCCTGCCCAAGATACTCACCATTCTCTACATCCTGTTCAAGACCAGGACCGCACGCACTTTCGGCGGCGTCACCAAGCTGCTGCTGAGCGTGATCCTGGAGATCGTGCTGTCGAGTCTGTTCGCGCCGATCAGGATGGTGTTCCACACCAAGTTCGTGCTGCTCAATCTGCTCGGCCGCACGGTGGGATGGAAATCGCCGACCCGCGAGGATGCAGCGACCGGATGGAAAGAGGCGATCACGCACCACGGCTTCGACACCGTCTTCGCCTCTGCGTGGGCCGCGTCGCTCTACTGGCTCAGCCCCGACTACTTCTGGTGGGTGATGCCGGTGGTCGGCGCACTGATCCTGTCGGTGCCGATCTCGGTGCTGGTCAGCAGGATCGGCCTCGGTGACAGCGTCAGGAAGTTCGGTCTCTTCGTGATTCCCGAAGAGACCGACCCGCCCAGGGAACTGCGCGACGTGGAAACCAGACTCGCCGACGCCAAGGCTCGCACCGCCGCGCTGCCGTCTCTGCAGGACGACGGTTTCGTGCGCGCGGTCGTCGATCCGACGATGAACGCCGTGCACCGCGCGATGCTCGGCAAGATCCGCAGCTTCAGCCCGGTGATCGGCGATGCGCGCCGCGCGCTGGCAGACAAGGTGCTCGCCGAAGGACCGAGCAGCGCCGATGCGCGAACCCGCAAGGTGATCCTGAATGATCCTTCGTTGATCGAGAGGATCCACCGAGGGCTGTGGCAGCACGGCGACGCGGCGGTAGTGCGACGCTGGGGGCTGGGCGCGTAACGGGTCGCCGCCGCGACGAGCGGCTCTCGGTCAGTGCCGAGGCGCCGGTGCCGAGTTCTGGTCCGCAGACAGAAGCACTTCGTGGCGCGCGCAGATGCGCTCCCGAAAACTCGCAGAGACGCTCGCGAGGTCGACGATGTCGACCTTGAACGGAAGGTCTGACTCCTCAAAGTCGAGTTCCAGCGAAGCCACTAGCCCGAGGGCGAGCGGAACTTCTCCCGCAACTGCAAGGTCAAGATCCGAGGAGGGCTTGCGACGTCCATGGACACGCGAGCCGTAGGCCCACACTTCGTGCCCCGCAAGATGGCGCTCGAGAATCTCGCGAACCATCGCGAGTTCACCATGTTCGAGGTCGATCATGCTCGGCGCTGCCTCTCGGCCAGTCAGTCGCATAGAAACCGGACTTCCTCCAGGAACGTCGGCACGACGGCGTAGACCTCCGCGGCCTTTTCGCTGTCGTACAGAAGGCTCGTGACGCCGCGCACGCGGCGGAAGTGCTTCCGCGTCCCAAGCCCGGAACGCAAGAGTCCCTGCTCGGCGCCGGTGCGGATCAATTTCTGGAAAGACATTGCATCGAGCGCAGCCGGGTCGGCAGCCGTCTGCTCAAGATGCCGCCTGAGCATCTTCCAACTCAGTTCGTAGGTGTACTCGAAACGCTGGATCACGCCGTCGCGCGCGAGTTCGTCGCTGCGGTCCGCGTCGGCCTGCGCAAGCCCTGCGGTAAGCTGCGCGATGGCGGAGGACAAAGACGTGAGATCGAGCGCGGACACGGGGCAAAGCTACCACGGCGGTACGGGCTTGCCCACGGAGCCGAAACCCCGCGCCAAGATCATGACCGGCGTGTCATATGGCGACGAGGCCGGAAGGCCTGACGCCTTTGCGAAACGCCGCGAGCCATGCCGATGCGACTGACCTCGTAACAGTCAGAAAGCGTACGGGATTGAACATCCCGCATGCAGCGGGGCTTTGCGTCGGGCCGACTGGGCCGCGGCAGCCGCGGCCCTCCATTAGAGGCCGCACGGCCGCCGCCCCGTGTGCATTCCTCGCTGGAATAGGCTTACATCCGCGGACTTTGACCGGTCCGCGAGCCTCGGCCGCGCAAAGACGCGACATACCGGCGCGCCGGGCTGAACTGATTCGGGAGCAGCGAGAATGTTTCACAAAATCTTGATCGCCAATCGCGGAGAGATCGCCATCCGCGTTGCCAAGGCTTGCCGCGAACTCGGCATCCGTTCGGTTGCAGTGCACTCGGAGGCCGATGCCGAAGCTCCTCACGTCCGCGCCTGCGACGAGGCCGTGCTGGTCGGCAAGGCGGCGAGCCGCGAAAGTTACCTCAGCATCGACAACGTCGTAAGGGCAGGCATTGCCGCCGGTGCCGACGCGGTCCATCCCGGCTACGGCTTCCTGTCCGAGAACGCTGCTTTCGCCAGCGCGGTCGGTGATGCGGGAATGGTCTTCATAGGCCCATCGCCGTCGGCCATCGCGGCGATGGGCGACAAGACCGAGGCGCGCGCACTGGTGCGCACCGTCGGCGTTCCGGTCACTCCGGCAATCGAAGCTCCGCCGAGCGATCCCGACGAACTCAAAGAGCTGGCGCTTCGCATCGGCTTTCCGCTGCTCGTCAAAGCCGCCGCCGGCGGCGGCGGACGCGGCATGCGTACGGTGCGCAGCATCGACGAACTGGCCGAGGCACTGGACGGCGCCCAGCGCGAAGCCGCATCGGCCTTCGGCAACGGCCGCGTCTTCATCGAACGCTACGTCGAGCGTCCGCGCCACATAGAGATGCAGATCCTGGCTGATCGCTACGGCAACATCGTCCACTTCGGCGAGCGCGAGTGCACGCTCCAGCGCCGCCACCAGAAGGTCGTCGAAGAAGCGCCTTCGATCAGCGTCGATTCGGCGCTGCGCGGACGACTGGCGGCCGCGGCAACCGCCGCCGCGCGCTGCGTGGCCTACGCCAACGCCGGCACAGTCGAGTTCCTCGTCGACGAAGACCGCAACTGCTACTTCCTCGAAATGAACACGCGCATCCAGGTCGAACACCCGGTCACCGAGTGGGTCTACGGCGTCGACCTGGTGCAGGCCCAGATCCGCGTCGCGGCCGGCGAGCCGCTGTGGATCCGTCAGGACGACGTCGTCGCACGCGGCCACGCCATCGAGGCCCGCGTCTACGCCGAAGATCCCGAAGCGGGATTTCGCCCCTCGCCGGGCCGCATCGGCGAACTGCGCGAGCCCAAGGGACTCGGCGTCCGCGTCGACTCCGGCGTGGCGGCCGGCTACCAGATCCCGATGTACTACGACGCGATGGTGGCGAAGTTGTCGGTGTGGGCCGGAGATCGCGACTCGGCTCGCCGCCGGATGATCGCCGCTCTCGCCGATTACCGCGTCGAAGGCGTCACGACCAACCTTCCGTTTCTCGGCGCAATCATGCGCCACCGCAGTTACATCTCCAACAACGTCTCGACCGCTTTCCTCGGTGACGCGCTTCCCGAACTGCTCGCCGAAGCCAGGCGATTACAAGAGACAGGCGAGGCCTAGACGCTGCGAACTTCGACGGAGACAGCATGACGCAAGTCCACAACGCGAGGCACTACAAGTACTACGACCTCGTGATGGCGGCCTTCGTCACCGTGCTGCTGTGCTCCAACCTGATCGGCCCCGGTAAGGTCTGCAACTTCTGGGGTTTCACCTTCGGCGCCGGCAATCTGTTCTTCCCGATCAGTTACATCTTCGGCGACATCCTGACCGAAGTTTACGGCTACGCCAGGGCGCGCAAGGTCATCTGGGCCGGTTTCGGCGCGATGATCTTCGCGACCTTCATGAGTCAGATCGTGCTGCGCATGCCGGTGGATGCCGGCGAGCCGTACAACAAGATCATCCAGCCCGCGCTGGAGACGGTGTTCGGCAACACCTGGAGAATCGTCGCCGGCTCGATCCTGGCGTTCTGGGCCGGAGACTTCGCCAACTCCTACGTACTGGCCAGGATGAAAGTCATGACCGAAGGGCGATTCCTGTGGATGCGCACCATCGGATCTACCGCCGTCGGACAGGCGGTCGACAGCGTGATCTTCTATCCGCTGGCATTTCTGGGAACCTGGACTCCCGGCAAGATGCTGCAGGTGATCCTGTTCAACTATGCGCTCAAGGTCGCGTGGGAGGCACTCAACACGCCGCTCACCTACGCGATCGTCGCGTTCCTCAAACGCGCAGAGCAGGAAGACTACTACGACCGCACCACCGACTTCACTCCGTTCTCGCTGAACGACTGACCAGAGGCCGATGCACGATCAACGAGTAAGCTTTTCTCTCCACGACGGCGTCGCGACCGTGACCCTGTGCTGCCCGCAGCGGGCCAACTCGATCGACGTCGAGATGGCGCGGCAACTCCATGACGCTGCGCTGCGCTGCGACACCGACGAAGTGCGCGTCGTGCTGCTGCGCGCCGAAGGACCGATCTTCTGCGCCGGCGGCGACGTCAAGTCTTTCGGCAACGCCGGCGACGCCCTGCCCGGCCTGCTCGCCGAAATCCTCGAACCGATGAACGCGGCGGTCGCGTGCTTTTCCCAGATGAATGCGCCGTTGATCATCGCGGTCGGCGGCACCGCCGCCGGTGGCGGCCTCGGACTGGCCTGCTCCGGCGATTTCGTGATCGCGGCCGACAACGCCAGGTTCGCCATCGCCTACACGCGCATAGGCATGACTCCCGACGTCAGCACGACCTACTTCGTGCCGCGCCGGATCGGGGTCGCGCGCACCAGGCAACTGCTGCTTTGCAACCCGGTGCTCGACGCCGCGACGGCGCTGGAGTGGGGCCTTGTCGAACGCGTGGTTGCGGCGGCCGATCTCGACGCCGAAGCGATCAAGCTCGCGACCGAGTTCGCGGCCGGACCGACCCAGGCCTACGGCGCGGTCAAACGGCTGCTGCTGGAAACGCTCGCCAACGACCTAAAAACCCAGCTCGACCTCGAAGCGCGGACGATCTGCGAAATGGGCGCCGGCAGTGACGGCAAAGAGGGAATCCGCGCGCTGCTGGAAAAACGTGCGCCGCGCTTCGGAGGCTCGCGCCGATGAGCACGACGCGATCACGCGACAGTTTCGCGGCCAGCGAGCGCGTCGGGTCGGCTACGCGCCGCACGACTTCCACGTCCATGTCCGCGCCCGTTCGCCGCCCCGCCCACTGCACGATCTGCCAGCAAGGAGGCCTGTGATGCGCATCCGTCAAATCGCATTGGTTGCCAAGGATCTCGAAGCGACGCTTCAGGACATAACCGAGGTACTCGGTATAAACGTTGCCTTTC
The DNA here is from genome assembly GCA_903893315.1 of uncultured bacterium. Lineage (GTDB taxonomy): Bacteria > Desulfobacterota > Binatia > UBA1149 > CAITLU01 > CAITLU01. The sequence goes on along the minus strand of CAITLU010000002.1, from coordinate 49,422 downwards.
GCGATCCCGGTGTGGGAGTGTTCGGGCTTGCCAACGGCGTGATGCCGATCGGAGACACTTTCCTCGAAGTAGTCTCGCCTACCCAACCGGACGCGTCGGCTGCGCGCTACCTGGAACGTCGCGGCGGCGACGGCGGTTACATGGTTCTCTTCCAGAGCAAGTCGCTGGCCGACGATCGCGCGCGGCTGACACGGCTCGGCGCACGCGTCGTGTGGGAGGTGGCGTTCACCGACATCGCCACCATGCATCTTCACCCTCGCGATACCGGCGGCGCGATTGTCTCGATCGACGAAGCGCACCCCTACGAATCGTGGCGCTGGGGCGGACCGGACTGGCGCGAGCAGCGGCGCACCGAGCGCGTCACGGCCATTCGCGGAGCCGAGATCCAGAGCGAGGAACCGGCGGCGCTGGCGCAGCGCTGGGCGCAATTGTTCTCGCTGGCACCCGGCCCCGACGCCTGCACGCTCGCCCTCGATGACGGCGGCGAGATCCGCTTCGTCGCCGCAAGTGACGGCCGCGGTGAGGGGCTGCGCAGCGTCACGCTGGCCACGGCCGACCGCGAGGCGGTGCTCGAATCGGCGCGCAGGCGCGGCCTGCCAATCGAGCAGGAGCGCGGTGGCGACACCGCCGTGATGCTCGGCGGCCTGCGTTTCGTGCTCGCGTGAATCATCTCGATGTAATCCGTGCTACCTTGCTCGGGTTGCGTGTTCGCCGGCAATCGCCCGGATATCGAAGAATGCGCCCGCACTGATGCTGGAAGGGATCGAGTGACCAGAACCATCGCAGGCAAAATGACCGAAGTCGCCCCTGCGCGCCGCGCAGGGGCGCGCCTCCAGCCGCTTTTCGCGCTGGTGCTCGGACTGGCGGCGACAGCCATCGTAACTGCGACAATGTTCTCGGTGACGGCCCATGCTGCCGGCGCCAGGCCTCGTGGCGCCGCGACTGCTGCGCGAGTCAGCTCGCGCCCGGGTCTGCGGCCAGCCTGGTCCCACGGCGCTACCGCCACAGGTCCGAAAACGAACAGCATCGCGGCGCGGGGATCGCGGACTCACGATGACGGGCGCGCAAATTTCACCGTCGAGGTGCAAGGCGTCGAGTCTTCCTACCGCACGACCCCGGTATTCGTGATGCCGGGAGAACACCTTTCGATCCGCGTCACCGGGGCCCCGGCCAAGGTGCAGGCAGTCGCGGAAACCGGACGCCTTCACATTGACGAGCCGGGCGTGTGGACCTGGACGGCCCCCACAACTCCCGGCGCCCACGCCTGCATCCGGCTGACCGAACAGAAGCGTCTCGATTCGATCTGCGTCAAGGCTTTCGTCCTGCGGCCCTATCACGGAGAGGAGAGTCTCGACGGCTTTCGCATCGGACATTACCGGCGCGACCTTCACGAAGACGACCCGGCCTACGCGCTGCCCGAGGGCTTCGTGCTGGTGTCGGCCGAAGACGTCGACGAAAGCGTCTCTCCGCATTTCAAGCTCGGCCAGTTCCTGTGCAAGCAGGATGGAACTTATCCAAAGTTCCTGGTCTTGAAGACGGCGTTGGTGGTCAAGCTGGAAATGCTGCTGGAAAAGCTCGCGCGCGACGGCGTGATCGCCGACACGCTGCACGTGATGAGCGGCTACCGCACGCCGTTCTACAACGCGGCCATCGGCAACGAGACGAGCTACAGCCGTCATTCCTACGGCGACGCTGCTGACGTCTACGTCGATCGCGATGCGGACGGCATCATGGATGACATCGACGGCGACGGACGCAGCAGCACCAAAGATGCCCGCGTGCTCTACCGCCTGGTGGACAGCACATTCGACGGCTCCGGGCCCGGGCGCCTGGCCGGAGGGCTGGCCATTTACGCTCCCAATCGCGCGCACGGCCCCTTCGTTCACGTCGATACCCGCGGACACCGCGCGCGCTGGTAGCGGCGCGACCCTGCCGCCCCGCGGCGCCGCACGCGCCGCCGCCACAGACCATTTCAACCTCATGCTGGCGCCGTAGCAGCGTATCCAAGGCCGTCACGACAGTCGTGGCAACGGCTCGCGGCGCCGTGTAGACACGCACCCATGGATGAACTTGAGACCCTGGCAATCCACGCCGGCGAAGAAGCCGACCCGAGCACCGGAGCGCTGCGCCTGCCGCTGCACATGGCGACAACCTTCAAACTGCCGCCGTTCGGGATCAAGCTGTTCGATGCCTTGACGATGGAATCGGCCCGCGCGCCGCACGCCTACACGCGTTGGAGCAACCCCACCCTGCGCGCTCTCGAAGACCGGCTGAGCGCGCTCGAAGGCGCGCAGGCTGCGGTCGTCACCGCCACCGGGATGGCCGCCGTCTCGGCTCTCGTCTTCACGTTCCTGAGCAGCGGCGATCATCTCATCGCCAGCGAAGTCTGTTACGCGGGTTCTGTCGAACTGTTCGCGCTGCATCTGCCGCGCTTCGGAATCCAGGTCACGCTGGTCGATACCAGCGACGCCGAACAGGTACGCGCCGCGCTGCGACCCAACACCCGGATGATCTACGCCGAAACGCCGGCCAATCCGATCACGCGCATCGCCGACATTGCCGCGCTGGCGCAGATCGCGCACGGCGCAGGAGCACGGCTCGCCATCGACTCCACCTGGGCCGGCCCGGTCAATCAACGTCCGTTGGCGCTCGGCGCCGATTTCGTCGTCCACAGCCTGACCAAGTATCTGAACGGTCACGGCGACGCGCTGGGCGGCGCGGTGCTGGGCCATCTCGACGATATTCAGCGCATCCGTAAGGAGATGCTCGTGCATCTGGGCGGCGCGCTCAGTCCGTTCAATGCCTGGTTGATATTGCGCGGCCTGATAACGCTGCCGATGCGCTGCGAACGTCACAACGCGAGCGGACTCGAGATCGCCCGCTTTCTCGAAGCGCATCCCAAGGTGAGCCGCGTCTTCTATCCCGGCCTCGAAAGCCATCCTCATCACGAACTGGCCAAGCGGCAGATGTCCGGCTTCGGCGGAATGATTTCCTTTCAACTGAAAGGCCGGCTCGGCGCCGCGATCACGTTGGCAGAGAAAGTCCGTCTGTTCTCGTACGCGACTTCACTGGGACACGCGCACAGCCTGCTGTTCTACTACCCCACCGATCTTTACGTGGACGCGGCGCCGTACCTGAGCAGCGAGCATAAACGTCGCATCCACGAATGGACCGGCCAGGGCATCGTCCGCGCCAGCATCGGGCTGGAGAACGTCAACGACCTGATCGCCGACCTCGACCAGGCGCTCAACGCCCGCACGCTGAAAGGACTGGCCGGTCCGGCCGCGTACGGACTGCTCAAACGATTCGGTAAGTAGCGCACGAGCGGCGCAGGACGATCCGGCGCCGACCTCCTCACGATGTCGGCGGGCGCGCCGCCTACTTGATGACCGCGTACGACCAGGTTTCCGTCAGCACGGATCTGTCGTCCTTCAGGAATGCCCTCAGTTCGACCGGTGCGTCGCTCTTTCGCTGAAGCTGAAAAGACAGACGCCAGCCGCCGGTGTCTGGATTGCGCACGATCTGGTGATCTCGCAGTTCGGCCACGTCCGCGGGCAGCGTGGTGACGACTGCGGTCGGCGCCTTGTCGTCGGGCAGCGCGTTGAGTTCCTTGCCGCCGAAGTCCAGCACGAAACGGTTGGTGTCGCCCCTGGGGCCGCCGTCCTGGCGCGTGGCCAGCACGCGACCGCCGGGAGGTGTGGAAGGATCGTCCATGTAGAATGAGATCGAGTACGAAAACGCCAACTGCCCGCCGGCCAGCACCGGCGCGTCCGGTACCCAGTACGCGACGATGTTGTCGACGAGTTCGCTGTCGGAAGGGATTTCGTCAAGTTCCACCCGCCCCTCGCCCCAATCGCCGCGCGGCTCCACCCAGCTGCTCGGCCGTAGTTCGGAGCGCGTCTCCAGATCCTGGTAGCTGGAGAAAGCGCGATCGCGCTGCAGGAGGCCGAAACCGCGCGGGGCGTGCATGTGAGAGCCGCTGGCGTTGATACGCGTCGGATTGTCCAGAGGCCGCCAGAGCCACTCACCACTGTCGAAGTGCAGCAGCAGCCCGTCCGAGTCGTGCACTTCGGGACGAAAGTCGTCGAAACGGCGGCGCGAATTCTCGCCGAAAAAGAACATGCTGGTCAGCGGCGCGATGCCAAGTTTCTTGATCGCCTTGCGCGGGAACAGGCGCGACTCGACGTCGATGACGCTGCGCTGCCCAGGGTGAATATCGAAGCGGTAGGCACCGGCGATGCTCGGCCCCTCCATCAACGCGAACACCACCAGGTGATTCGCGTCCTTGGCCGGAGTCTCGAGCCAGAACTCGACGAAATGCGGGAACTCCTCGCCGGATTGCTCCACCGTGTCGATCGCCAGACCGCGCGCCGACAGTCCATAGACGTTGTCGCGGCCGAGAGCGCGGAAGTAGGTCGCCCCGAGAAAAACGATCAATTCGTCGAAGTAGCCGGGCGAGCGCATCGGAGTGTGAATGCGGATGCCGGCGTAACCGATGTCCTTGGGAATGCGGGAGGCAAAATCGTTCTTGCCGTAATCGAAAAAGTTGACGTCGAAGGAAACCGGGTGAACCCCGCTTGCATCGACGGTGCTTACCGCGACGGTGCGGTCGTAAAACAGCCCCGGATGGAAGAACTGCGCTTGGAAAGGCAAGCCTTCGCGCCGCCACAGCGAGCGGTCGGGCTTGAAGCGGATATCGCGCCACTGGTCGTAGCTCATCGATCCGGCCAGCATCCACTGCGGCACCGGCGCGCGATGATCGACGTACTCCTCCTTCGACAGAGCGCCGGCGCGGGCCGCGACCTCATCGAGCGAAAACGCATTCGCCGCAACGGGGGCAGCAAGCGTGAGCAGCACGACCGTGAGAGCGATCGCGGCGCAGGCCGGCCGCATCCGCAGAGTCCCGTCACGAAGCGTGAGCGGGGGAATGCGTTCGGATGAAAGTGCCTGCATGTTCATCCCTGACCCATCGCTGTGGCACCGCAGGTGCGGCCTGCCTGCTCGGAAGCGGCAGTCGCCAATCCTCCAAGGAAGCGACGTTTATCGAGGGACGATACTCGGCAGGAAATGTCCGCAACGCAACCACTACGCGGCGGCGCGAGTGGCCCGTGATAGCAGTACCGGTCACGCTCGGCTCTATTTCTGTCGGCCTACGCGATCCACAGGTCGTGGGACAGATGCGCCGTCTGAATCTCGGGCTCACCGTCGGTCACCAGGATGATGTCTTCGGGCATCGAGCCGAACACCTCGCCGTCAGGATCGAAAGCACCGATTTCGGTCGACAGCACCATTCCAGGTTGCAGTTCAGTGGTCTCGGCTGCGGTCAGCCAGGGCGGCTCGTGGTGGTTGAGTCCTTGCTGGTGGCCGATGAAAGAGATCATGTGCGGCCACTCGTACCCAGGTCTGCGCAAAGCGACGTAAGACACTTCGTGCAGGTCGAGTTCGGCGGCGGTGCGCCAGTATGTACGATGAATGTCGCGCTCGTTGGCGCCCGGGCGAATCGCCCCGAAAGCCGTGCGCACGCATTCGCACGCACGCCGCGCGCCTTCACGCATCACGTCGTGCTCCCACGGCGACTTGACCATGCGCTGCGCCCATATCGTCGAGTCGGCGCTGACGACATGAGCTTTCGGGAACCTGCGTTGCAGAGTTTTGAACTCGTTGATCGACAGATACGTATCCAGTTCGGTACCTGTCTCCACGCCGAGCCGCTTGTCGTCAAGGCGAAGGTCGCGCAGCGTGTCGCGCAGCAACACGTCGAAGGAACGCGGCAGACCTTTGAGCGCCGGGATGTCGGCGTCGGCCCACAGGCCTACGTCTTCAACCCATGACTGGGTCGCGATGCCGGGAAACAGTCCGACGTGTGCGACCGCGACTGGATCACGGTCGCGACACGCGATGAGCGCAGTGCGCCAGACGTAACTGTGCAACTGGGCGGGATAGTGGAAGCCGCCTTAATAGTGCCAGTCCACCGGCGCGAACAGCACCATCGCGTCGAGCCCGTGCCGAGCAAGACTCTGGCGGGCACGCGAGACGCGGTCCAGATATTCGACATGAGGAAAGGTCGGCCATTTGACGGTATCTTTCGCTGTAGTCTCTCGCTTCGGCAGTTTGTTTCTTACGGTTTCGCTTCGGACTTGCCGCCAGTCTCGGTCGCGAGCGTCTCGGCGATTCGCAGGGCGCAGGCGATCGCCGCTTCGCCGCGGTTTTTTCCTGCTTGGCTGCGCCTGCGCCGCTTGGCTTCCCGCTCCATTGCCAGTCTACGTCGCCCAAGTCCCCATGCGGGGACAACGTGGGCATTTTCTACTCCGGCCATCGCCACTCAGTCAAGAAGAGCCGGTGCCGCCCCCGCAAAGATGAGTTACGGGCCGGTCAGCGAGTCTCGCGCAGCACCGTCACGAGCGCTTTCGATAACCGGCTGCACGATACAAGGGCGGCTTGAGTTCCAGACCGGCGGCGACTTCGGTGTGATCTCCAAACAGTAGACGACGCTTTGCCCGATAGTCCGCACTCACCTTGGATTGTCGCCCGCGTACCCGGCGACACCGATTGCGGCACCGCCACCCGCCGGTTAAGGTCGGCGCCGTGAACGACATAACGTTGCGCTCAGCCTGCGATCTCGGCCGCGCCATCCGCAGCCGCGAACTTTCCAGTCGCGAACTTCTCCAGGCCTTCACGGCACGCATAGAGAAGTACAACCCTTCGCTCAACGCGGTCGTGACGCTCGACCTCGAGCGCGCCGCGCGTCGTGCGTTCGAGGCCGACGAGGCCACCGCGCAGGGAAAATCGTGGGGATCTCTGCACGGCCTGCCGATCACCATCAAGGACTCGCTGGAAACCGCAGGGCTGAAAACCACCGCCGGCTTTCCGCCGCTTGCCTCTCATGTGCCGACCAGCAGCGCGGTCGCGGTGCAACGCGCGGTGGACGCCGGTGCGATCGTGTTCGGCAAGACCAACCTGCCAGTGCTGGCCGGCGATTGGCAGAGCTACAACCCGCTGTTCGGAGTCACGAACAACCCCTGGAATTCCGAGCGCACGCCGGGCGGATCTTCGGGCGGCAGCGCCACGGCGCTGGCGGCGGGCTTCACCTCTTTCGAGATCGGCAGCGACATCGGCGGCTCGATTCGCGTACCCGCCAACTGGTGCGGAGTGTACGGACACAAACCGACGCACGGAATCATTCCCGAACGCGGCCACATCCCCGGACCTCCAGGCATGCTGTCGGAGGCCGACCTGTCGGTGATCGGCCCGCTGGCCCGCAGCGCCGAAGACCTGGATCTGCTGCTCGGCGTGATGGCCGGACCTCGGCCGGACCGAGCCCGTGCGTGGAATCTGACGCTGCCGCCGCCGCGCGCCAAGTCGCTTCGCGACTACCGCATCGCCGCGTGGCTCGACGACGCGAGCTTTGCGGTCGACACCTCGGTAGGCGCGGTTCTCGGCCAGGCCGTCGCTTCGCTGCGCGGCGCCGGCGCGGTGGTGGACGAAGACGCGCGGCCGGGATTCTCGCTCGGCGAAATCGTCGACGTATATCTGCAACTGCTCTACCCGGTTTTCCTGGCCGGCTTTCCCGCCAGAACGTTCGCGGAACTGACCGAGTTGGCCAGGACGTTTCCTGCCGACGCCGCTGACCCGGTGGCACTGATGGCAAGATACGGGACCGCCACGCACCGTGACTGGCTCGGCGCCAACGAAGTGCGCGAACACGCACGCGCCGCGTTCGCCGACTTCTTCACGCGCTACGACGTGTTGCTGCTGCCGGTCAGCCAGGTGCCAGCCATCCCCCACGACCACAGCGAACCGTTCGTCGGACGCACGCTCGTCATCAACGGCGAGACGCAGTCATACACCGACCTGTTCGCGTGGATCGCGCCGGCAACTGCGGCGCTGCTACCGGCGACATCGGCGCCGATCGGACGCACGGCAGGCGGACTGCCGGTCGGCATCCAGATCGTCGCGCCCTATCTCGAAGATCGCACCGCCATCGACTTCGCGCGGCGTCTGTCGGAAGTCATCGGCGGCTTCGTGGCGCCGCCGCTGTAGCTCTGGAAGACAGGAACCCGCGCGAACCCTGCCGCTCCCCATCGACAGAGGTTACCCCGCTCGCAGCGCGTCGAAGACCGCCAGCGTTTCGACGTGCTCCGTGTACGGAAACAGCGCGAACGGCTTGAGACTGCGCAGGCGCAACGTGCCGCTCTCCAGCAGAGCGCCGGCGTCGCGGCACAGCGAAGCCGGATCGCAGCTCACGTACAGCAACCTGCCGGGGCGCGCGGCGATGATCGCTTTCAGCACCTCAGCCTCGAGACCGCGCCGCGGTGGATCAACAAGCACCACGTCGGCGCCGGCGAACATCGCGGTGCACGCCGACGCATCGCCCGGAACTACGCGCGCCCGGCCTCTCTCGGCCGCCGGCCGCGCGGCGAGCCCGAGTTCGAGGCCGCGCAATCCGTGGGGATTCTGCTCGTTCAGACGCACTTCGCGCGCACGCGCCAGCAATCCCAGTCCGAACGATCCGCAGCCGGCATACGCTTCGGCCACCACCGCAGCGTCGGGAACCAGAGCGTGGACGTCGGCGACGATGCGATCGGCAAGGTCGAGGTTGCTCTGACCGAACGCACCAGGAGGGAAATACACGGGCACTGCGCCGATCGTCTCGCGCAACGCCTCTTCACCGCCCAGGCACTGCCAGTGAGCGCCGAAGATGACGTTGGTACGCACGGGGTTTCCGTTCCACCAGAGCGAGTGCAGGCGCGGCCCCAGCCGCTGCTTCAACATCTCGGCCAGCGCCTCTGCCGATTCAGCCGCGTCGTCGTTAGTGACAAGCACGACCTGAACCGTGGCCCTCGCGCGCTCGACGACGATCTGCACGTAGCGCAAGAGACCCCGATGCGAGGAGTCTACGTACGGCGCCGCTCCCGCGTCGCGAATGCAGTCTTTCAGGATCCGTACCGTCTCGTTGATACGCGGGTGATGGATGACGCACGAAGGTATGTCGACGATGCGGTGCGACTCTTCCTGGAAGATGCCGATCTTGGGCGACGAAGCGCGGCCCCGCACCGCCAGCCTCGCACGCACACGAAAGGCGGCCGGCGCCCCTTCCACGACGGCTTCGAGCGACGCCCCGCAGGATCGCGCCAGTTCGCGCAACGAGCCGAGAGCGCCATCGGCAACGCCACCCTCACCGTAGCGCGGACAGCCCGGACACGGCGGACGATGCGAACAGGCAGCAATCAACGCGAAATCTGCTGCACGCCGGCCGCGGCCGGCGCCTGGCTTACGCGTCCCGGTCGCGAGTGCCGTTTCATGCGCCGTGACCGAGCACCGCACCGAGCAGTGTGCGCTCGAAAAGCTCGACCTTCTCGCGAGGACGGCCGGCGAACTTCATCTGCGCAAGCATGTGAGCGGAGCCGACCAGCAGGCGCGCCTGATCGTCAGCATCCCACTTTTGCGAGATGGTGCCCTCACGCTGACCGCGCTCGAGAGTCCGACGGACGACGGCAATGATCGCTTCCGTGAGTTCGAGGTAACGAGGCCATACCCGGTCACGAATCGCGGTACTCCAGTCCAGCCACACACGCGCATGATCGGGACTCGTTTCGACCGAATCGGTGAACGCCACCATGTGATCACGCAGCACTTCAGGTACGGGCTTGTCCGCCGCGTGCACGCCTTGGGCCATGTCCAGGATGAAGCGCGCGACCTCGTCGAGCACCGAGTCGACCAGCGCCTCGCGGGTCGGGAAATACACGAACACCGTGGGCACCGCGACGGCACCTTCTTCGGCGATCTCGGCGTGACGACCTTCGCCGATCCCGCGACGCGCGAAGACAGCGAGTGCACATTCCAGCAGCTGGGCGCGACGAGCCTCGGACGACAACCGGCGGCCCCGCGCCGGCGCCTCTACCTTTCGCAACTCATCCGCCATTGGTGCCGAACCCTCCCTGCCGATAGTGCCTGACATATCCATCCCTGCTGCAGTCAACGACGCATCGCGGAGGGCGACTTTGAACGCTTTTCATCGCCGCTTCCAGCCGGCGAAGGAACGTTGCCGCAGACGCCGTCGGGCACGCTGCGCTCCCGGCTCAGTAGCAGCGCAGCCTGGAAGGCTGCGTGTCGAGCGTGCACGAAACCGAGTCCGCGTGAGTCTCGGCGCAGGTCGTGTGCAGGTCGAGCAGCAACCTGGCCCTGGCGCCGACCGGCGCCGAGATCGTCATGGCCTTGCCCTTGAGGCTCAGGCTGTAGCCGCCGGGAGTCCCCCGCAGCGGCTTTAACTGCGCCGCCTGGATGCCCGCGGCCGCGCCGCTTCGATCCTTGTAGCGGAACGAACCGTTGCTCTCGGAAAAGGCGGCCGGCCCACCGGGGCCGCCCAACGCGGTATCGACGAGCACGGCACCCGCGCTCTCGACGCGCAGCCGCACTCCGTCAGCCACCGGATCGAACGCTGAGGACGCAACCAACGTCGCCTTGATGCTGAGACGATCAGCCCCACCGCCGCGCAGGTCGATGCCGAATCGCGACAGTTCGACCACGTCGCCGCCCGGACACAGCAGATCGCAGACGTCGCCGATACCGTCACCGTCGCTGTCGGCCTGATCTGCGTTGGCGTCGGCCGGACAATTGTCCTGAAAATCGCAGGCGCCGTCGCTGTCGGCGTCGTCACAGAAGTAGATCGAGCGGAAGGCCTCGTTCACGGCGTCCCACAACGGGCCGCGCGCCGACATCTCGTCGTAGTAATTCCACCAGAACACGCCGCCGTCGCTGTAGTCGAACGACAGATTGGCCAGGTACATGTGCTCGGCCAACGCGCGTCGCACCGCGCCTGCAGGGTCACTGCGACTGCGCCACCACCAGGCCTTGGTGGTTCCCTGCGACCAGTAGCCGAGTTCCCCCATCACGATGCGCTGGGCCGGGAACAGCGCGTGCAGCCTCTGGTAGACTTCGTCGTGAGCCACACCGAGCGGCGCGTCGCCGATCCAGGTGCTGAGCGCGACCACGTCGGTATCGGCGCGAAGCGAAGCACCGACGTTGTCGGCGATCCATTGGAACAGTGTCGTGGACGCGCCGCCGGCAGTGCCCATCTGCCAATAGAAAGTCAGCACCGTGGTGTCGCCCGGATCCTTGGTTTTCACGTAATCGGCGGCATAGGTGATCTTGGCCGCGACGTCGGCGCCGAGCCACTCGCCGTTGACCTCGTTGCCGATCTCCCACAGGTCGATCTGCGGAAAGTGGTCGACGTATTCGCGGACACGGGCTTCGAAGCCCGCCAGGTCACAGGAGGACATCGCCGCGCTGTCGAGGAGTTCGCCCATCACCCTCAGCCCCGCTGCCTGCGCTGCGGCAACCACGGCGTCGTACTGGCCGGCGCCGACGCCTTCGTCGAACACGATGCGCACCACCGCGCGGCCGGCAACGTTTTCGACCAGGCCGGAGATCGACGCCACGACGCTCGGATAGTTGTTCACCCGATCCACCGTGACACCCCACCACTCGCCGAGCGCTGCGCTGCGCGCCCGCTGCAAACCGTCGTCGTGGAGCAAGACTTCAAAGGCGCGCACCAGCCTGTCCAGAGCCTGTTGGGCCAGACGGCCGCGCTCGGACTCGGCGCCAGCTTCAGCCGCGGCCAAGAGCAGCGCGTCGGCTTCCTCATCCAGAGCCGTGTATGCCGCGCTCGGCACGAAGCCCGGGCGCCGCGCAAGCGCCGCGTCGAGTTTGGCGCGCACGTCGCGCGCGGCCAGATCGTTGAACACCAACGTGCCGGCCGAAAGTCCGGCGCCGAGGTTGTCGAGAAACAGTGTCGAGTAACCGGTGTTCTGCGTCGGCCACGCCACCGCCAGGCCGACTCCGGGACCAGTGATGTCGAGAGCCGGCAGGCCGGCGAGGTCGTAGATCGGCGTGCGGGCCACCGCAGTGCCGTCACTGACACGATAGGTGAGATCGTTGCGCCAACCTTTGGGCGCCGCGTCGCTGCGATCCAGGAAGGCCTGAGTGGACAGCAGCGTACCGGCCTCGTCGTAGGCGTGAAGAACGACGGTCGCGGCACCGGCGCACGAAGGAAAGCACGCGATCGAACCCGCAGCCGCGAACGCGGCAAGCAGCAGACACGATCGACGCTCGAACCAGTCCATGAGGCCGCCGTAATAGCACAATTGCCGCCGCAAAGACGCCGGTCGCTGCGCGGAACAAGCCTTCATCACTTCCCGTCCCGGCGCCGCTTCAAGATCGGTGACCTGCAACACTCGCGCACCGTAGAGACGCAGAGGCGGGCCTCTCTGACTTTCGTCGGACTCGGCAAACCGCAGATGCGGCCTCGTGGCTGGGAATCCCGCGCCGGTTTGTTGTAAGAGTCGCGACCGATGATGAACCTGGATCGTTTCCGGCGTCTGCCGTTGCTCGGAATCCTGCGTGGGATCGCCGCGGTCGATGTTCCGCCGCTGGTGGAGGCGGTCATCGCCGCCGGTCTCGAGACGCTCGAAATCACCATGAACACTGCCGACGCGCCGGCTCTGATCCGCAGCATGACCGCCGCGGCCGGCGGGCGTCTGACGATCGGCGCCGGCACCGTTCTGGGCATGCGCGATCTCGACGCGGCACTCGATGCGGGCGCCGGCTTCATCGTTATGCCGACCTTGGTGGCGCAAGTGGCCGAGAGTTGCCGCGCCGCCGCAATCCCGGTCTTTCCCGGAGCGCTGACCCCGCAGGAAATCTTCAACGCGTGGCAGGCCGGCGCGACCATGGTGAAAGTATTTCCAGCAAGCTGCTTCGGCCCCGCCTATTTGCGCGAGATCAAAGGCCCCTTCGCCGACATCGAGTTGCTCGCCTGCGGCGGCGTCAGTGCCGACAACATCGCGACCTATTTCGCTGCCGGCGCTTCGGCCGCGGCCTTCGGCGGCAGCGTGTTTCGCGCCGACTGGCTGGCCGAGCAGCGCTACGAGCGCATCGGCCAGGAGGTCGCGAAGCTGGTGCAGGCGTGCCGCGCCGCCCGCGGCCAGGCAAGCATCTAGAACCGCAAGCGTGCCTGCGGCGGCCTCGCCGCCGCAGGCTTCTGCCGCGTGCGGCGCAGACCCCGAGCCGGGCCGCGACCCCGCGATTTCCGTGCGCGCCCCAAGAAGGCTATGTCACCGTGGCGCGCCTAAGGGCGGCAATCCACATCAGATAAACAGGCGGTTTAGCGCGATGAAGAAGACGGAGAACAAGGACGGGTTCGCCCAGCAATGGCTATCGTACCGGCCGGAGATCAAGGTGATCGACGTGACGATCCGCGACGGCGGGTTGATGAACGACCACCACTTCAGCGATACCGTGGTACGAGCCGTCTATGAGGCCTGCGTCGCCGCCGGCATCGACTACATGGAGGTCGGCTACAAGAGCTCCAAGAAGTCCTTTTCCCCGCAGAAATACGGCCCCTGGAAGTTCTGCACCGAAGACGACGTGCGCCGCATCGTCGGCGACAACGATACCGACCTCAAGCTGTGCGTGATGGCCGACGCCGAGCGCTGCGACTACCACGAAGACATCCTTCCGAGGAAGGACAGCGTCATCGACATGGTGCGCATCGCCACCTACATCCATCAGATCCCGACCGCGCTGGACATGGTGAAGGACGCGCACGACAAGGGCTACGAGACGGCAGTGAACCTGATGGCCGCCTCGACCGTCGCCGCGACCGAACTCGAAGGCGCGATGGATCTTATCTGCCAATCCGAAGTCGATGCGGTCTACCTAGTCGACAGCTTCGGCTCCTTCTACAGCGAGCAGGTGCACTACCTTCTCGATCTGTACAAGAAATACACGGCGCGGCGCGGAAAGACGCTCGGCATGCACGCGCACAACAACCAGCAACTGGCCTACGCCAACACGATCGAAGCGGCGATCAAGGGGGCCAACCTGCTCGACAGCAGCATGGCCGGCCTCGGACGCGGCGCCGGCAACTGCCAGACCGAGTTGCTGCTGGGCTTCCTGCATAATCCCAAGTACCAGTTGCGGCCGGTGTTGCAGTGCATCCAGGAGCACATCGAACCGATGCGCGAGGAACTGCGCTGGGGCTTCGACATTCCCTACATGATCACCGGCATGCTCAACCAGCACCCGCGTGCGGCGATGGCGTTCAATGCCGGCGAGCACCGCGGCAACCTGGTGAAGTTCTTCGACTCGGTGGTGATGGAAGAGTCCGAGTAGGCCGCCAGGTCCGAGAAACATTCGAAGCTGCGGCGCCGATGACGTGCGCCTCAGCTTCGAGCGTCATCAAGAATGACGAAGTGCCTGCGGCTCAGAGGCCGATGCCGACGAGACGCTCGGTCGGCGGACGGAAAGCCGTAAGCGGCCACTGCAACGCTTCGTCGATCTCCGCCAGGATCGCCGTCTTGTCGTCGGGAATCTGGCCCTGCACGTCGAGAAAATTGGAAACGTGATCCGACAGCAGCGTCGTCGGACCCTCCAGCCGTTCGACCAGCAGGCGCGTCTCCTGCAGCGACTCGTACGCCGACAACAGGGTCAAGCCGCCGTCTCGCCAGCGGTCGTGCCAGGGCGTACCCGGATGCGGAACGAAAGTCCGCAAGCGCACAAAGTTCGGCGGCGCCTGGTTGAGCACCCATGCACTGCCGAGCGCGTGTTCGCGCCAACGTTCGGTCCCCGCCACCCCGACCATCAGATACACGGAAAGCTCGATGCCGGCGCTGAGTACGTGTCGATACGCCGCCACCGCTTCCTGCGGCGTCACACCTTTGTTGATCGCAAGCAGCGTTTCCGCGTCACCGGTCTCGAGCCCCGAGTGAACACGGGTGATTCCCGCCGCCGCGATGGCGTGCCACTCATCAAGGCTTTTCTTGACCAGGAACTTCGCCGAGCCGTACATCGTGATCCGCCGCAATTCGGGAAAGCGGGCCCTGGCCGCTTTCCCTATGGTGATCAGTTTTTCGGTGGGCAGGACCGCGCTGTTGCCGTCGGCGAGGAAAATGGTGCGCACGCGCTCGGGTCCGTACACCTGCAGCGCGGTGTCGAGGTCTTCGATGACCTCCTCGATCGGACGCACGTGGAACTTGCGTCCCTGGTACATGCCGCAGAACGCGCACTTGTTGTGCGGGCACGCCAGCGTGGCCTGGATGATCAGCGACCCCGCTTCACTCGGAGGTCGATAGACAGTGCCTTGGTATCGCATCGCCGCCCATCCCTACGATGGTTCCGACCTACGAGCAAGACCCGTAAGAAACCAGCTCAGCCCGCGATCTTGTGCACCTGAGCCGGTATGTACTTGTGCAGCGGGATTCCCGTGAGGGCATCGCGAGCCTTGGCGCTTATGAGTACCTGCACGTTGGTACCGACCGGCTCCAGCCTGCCGGATTCCTCGTTCTTCCACAGCAGACCGTAGCCGTGCGGCATGCTGATGTTGCCGGGATAGATGTCGTCGGTCACCAGCGCCGGCACCAGCGCCTGCCCGTTCTCGGTTATCAGTCGCACCGTCTCGCCGTCGACGACGCCGAGTCTCGCCGCGTCCGATTGGTGCATCCTTAGATAACTCTCGCGCTGCTTTTTTCTCCAGGTGGGATCGCGGTGAACCGTGTTGGCGTTGTAGTCGTTGCGCTCGCCGGTCTGCAGGATGAATGGGTACTGCGGATTCTTGCGGAAATCCGTGTCGGCCGGGATCACGAGCCCGCGCAACAGATCCAACAGCAGAGGCGGATTCAGCACCGCCTTGTGATCCGGAGTCCGCACCTGCTGCCAGTTACGCTGCGGATCCACACGGCACAGCAGCGCACCTTCCGGGTGATCGAGCAGCGCCTGAAACACCTCGTCGGCAGGATTGCCGTCGGCGGTGATGGTGCCGGCTTCGAGCAATTCATCCTGCCGCGTCATTGCGAACAACGTGCACAGCCCTTTGATGAGCGTCAGCACCGGCGCCGAATCACCGGCCTCTATCGCCTGCTCCAATGCGGCGAAGGCGGGGTGCGAGCTATAGTCGAGCCCCATAGCCTTGGCGAGCTCGTAGTAGATGATGCACTCCTGCCTGGTCTCGGGCGGCGTCGGCAACACCGGCGGCCGCAGTTGGAAGTACACTTCGGGGAATCCTCTGGCGAAGATCGCGGCTTCCCACTTCTCGTAGCCTACCGGCGGCGGCAGCACGTAGTGCGCCATTCGCGCCGCTTCGGTCATCGCCGGATCGACGACCACGAGAAGCTCGAGATGCTCGAAGGCTTCGGTCATCCTGTGCGAGTCCGCATACGAGCAGATGGGATTGCAGCCCTCGACTATCAGCGCGCGGATGCTTTTTTCGCCGGCATCGAGAATCTCCTCCGGCAGAGCGTTCGGAGGCAGGAGGCCGCGAATCGCTGCGATGCCGGCCAGGCGCGTGCGTGTCTTGTCGGTCGGCCTCTCCTCTCCCAGCGCACCGGCCCCTGAGAACAGAGTCACCGCGATGTTGGCACCGTCGGGCGTGCACATGTTGCCGGTAATGACGTGAAGCAGCGCGGCCAGGTAGCAGTTTTCCACCATGTTGCGCGCGTGACAGATGCCGAGGTGGACGCGGATGCTGGCACTCCTGGCGGTAGCGAAGCGCCGCGCCACCCTGCGGATGTCGTCTTCCTTGAGGTCGCAAAGCGCGGCTGCCTGAACCGGCGTCACGAGATCGGCGACAAAGCGCGCTTCCTCCCATCCGCGTGAATGCTCGGCGACGAAGGCCTCGTCGACCAGTCCTTCGCTCACGATCACGTTGACCAGCGCGAGCAGGAAGTAGAGATCGGTGCCGGGGCGTATCTGCAGGAAGATGTCGGCCTTTTCGGCGGTCTCGTGACGGCGCGGGTCGACGACGATCAAGGTCCGGTTGGGATCGGCGGCAAGTTCTCTGATAACCGTGCGTGCGCGCTGTATGCAGTGGCTCATCCACGGATTCGAACCGATATCCAGGATCACCTCGGAGCGTTCCCAGTTCTCCTCGTAGTCGATTCCCTCGCTGCCGAACACCAGGCCGTTGACCAGGTACTTCTGCGTGAACTCCTGGGCCAGCGTATTGTAGTGACGGCGCGAGCCGAGCAGGTTGAGGAAGCCGGCTGCGTAGATGAAGTCCAGGTGATTGGCCTGACCGCCGCCGCCGAGAAGCGAAACCGCCTCCGCGCCGTGGTTCGCGACGATGCCGCCGAGTTTCGCCGCTATCTCGGAAATGGCCTGCGGCCATGAAATCACGGTGTAAGCCCCGTCAGGCATCCGCTTGAGCGGAGCTTTAACGCGCTGTTCGTGGTCGACCAGCTTGGCTATCGTCAGGCCCTTGCTGCACGTGTACCCGCGGCTGAACGGGTTGCGCTTGTCGCCGCGGACCTTGGTTATGCGGGTGCCGTCGACCTGCACCTCCAGACCGCAGTTGGTCGCGCAGACCGTACATGCCGTGCTGTGCCAGATTCCATCGCCTACGCTTGCCATATCGTCACCTCCGATCGTCGTCTCCGCCCGCGGCAGAGGATTCCGAGTCATTTTGCCTGCCGCGTGTTCGCGGCAGAAGCGAACCGCTCCAGTTTCAATTTTCCACGAAAGTCGCTGCTCATGGCCTCGAGCATCTCGTCCAGCGCGATGCCGGTGGCGTCGGCTACACGGTCGACGATGTTGAACGCACCGATCGTCGCGGCCGCATCCACGAAGCTCTCCGCCGGAAGTACCGCCAGAAGTTCGCGCCGCTCACGTTCGATCGCCGCGTCGTCGCCTTGCATTACCGCTTCCACGAACGCCACCAGGCGAGCGCCGTGCTCCACACCGGCATCCGACCCGGCATCGCCATTTACCACGCTGAGATCTACTTCCATGCCGTTTACCTGACCGCTCGCCCGGAGCAGTGCGCTGTGCGCCGTCGTTCAATAAAAACATTCATTGAGTGCCGAGACGCGAGCAGCGACCAATTCCATCTGCATGCGGTCAAGCGATCTGCGTACCGTCGGATCGCCGATCTGCGCGACCGCAACATAGTGCGCACTCGAGGCTCTTTGCAGCATCCGAGCCTCGTCCGGCACCAGACTGAGCGCGCGCATGATGTTCGGCACAAATGGCGCGCCTCCATATATGTCGGCCTCCAGGTCCTGCACGTCCTCCGCCGCAATCATCGGCACCCAGGCGGCTTGCGCTTTCGCCGAAGTGGGACGATGGCGCGATGGTTCTCCACCGAGCGGCTCGGGCAAAAGCGGCGGCGCGATCCCGAGCGCACGAGCGAAGTAGTCGACGCCCGCCAGCAGCGCCACGATGCTGACCAACTCGACATACCGTGTCTCTTCGAGGCCGCCGGCGATCACCCGGTCGAACCACACCTTAGAGAGTCTGCCGGAATCTGTACGCACCCGGTGAACCACCTCGACAACGTCGGCGGGCAGAACTCCGAGCGTGTCGTGGCTGCCGGTCACCGCGTTCGGAGACAAGGCCGCCTTGCGCTCGCCGCACAAGCCACAACCGATGGCGTTACGACTCTCGGCGGCGATAGCCAGACGCTCGTGCGCACTCCACCACGTCCCTGGCGAACTGAGATGCAGCCGCAGAAACCGGTGCGCCTCTCGCAGGTCATCTCGAATCGGAACGCCTGCCGGGGAGCAGTCGAAGTCGATCATGATCGTTCCTCGACCGAATTCGCCAGGTACCGCGCATCCACTTTGCGCTCACACCTAGGCATCGGCCGCCTGTTTCTTCGCGCCGGCGACTATCGTCCTGACGAAAGTCGACTTGATCTGATCGACCGCCAGCAGCCGTTTGGTGACCGGGAGAGCGAGCAGAGCCCCGAGCGCGCGGTTCATGCTGCGGCTGCTCACGCTGTCGGGATCATCGAACAACATGTGGTGGACGGTGCCACGCTCGACCGCCGAACGGATCAGCCGCTCGATGTTGTCCTCAGGCGTAAAAACGCGCTTGGCCCGTGCTTTCATCGACAGCGCGTTGTTCTTGCACGCGACGTTGCAGGCCCCGCAACCAAGGCACAGTTCCTCGTCGATGCGTACCGACGCCGTGCCGAACTTCAACGGCACGACTTCCATCGCCATGACCGGACAGGCCTTGACGCAGCGTGCGCAGGCCTTGCACTTGTCGTCATCGACGGTCGCCAGGAAATTACTGGTGTGCACCGCCGTCTGGATTCCGTGTACGTTGATCGCTTTGAGCATGCCGCAGCAGCAACCGCAGCAGTGACAGATGAAGCTGACGTCGTTTTTGACGTTGTCGGCGATGTGAACCATGTAGTTGTCGCGCGTCAGAGCGGCGATCTCGATCGCCTCCTCCGCCGAAATCTCGCGGCCGAAACCGCGCCGGATCGCCCAGTCGGCCGAGCCGTTCAGGGTCGTGCACGTCTCCATCGGTTTCTTGCACGGATTGCCGTGGTGCATCGCCTTGTGACGGCAGTAGCAAAGCCCGACGGCACGCAGCTTGGCGGTCTTCAGGATTTCCGTCGCCTGCTCGTAGGGAAGGATTTCCGACCTCACGTCGTCAGGCAGTGTCTTTTCGTGCGCGATCACCCTGCCGATCTGGGTCTCGGCACGGAACGCGTTGTCGGAAAACGTCCGGTCGTCGAACATGTACGCGGAAAGCAGATCCGCCAGTTTCTTGTTGGGAAGTTCCTTGTGCAGGCGCATGAAGGTGAATTCGAAGAATCCGATCACCGTCGGCGCCAACATGTAGAACAACTTGCCGTTGGTGCGGAAATCCAGCACCAGGCCTTTCTCCGCCATCCTTTCGAGCGCCGCCTCGAGCCGTTCGGGCTCCTGACCTAGCCGTCTGGCCAGAGTCTCGAGAGGAGCCGGCGTCATCGGCAAGCGCGCGCCGATCTGCGCTTCTTCCTCGGTGAAGCGCAGACGCAGGATCTCGAAGAGTTCCTCGGCCGCCGGCGCTCCGATCGGATTCTTGTGCAGCCGCTGCTGAAGATCCAGGTAGGGTTTCTGCATCGCCAGGTGTCCCATCGCTCTCTCCTTCGCTCCTGATGTCCGCGATCAAACGGTCTGTCTATTTCGCGTCACGCTGCGCGTGAGTCTCTTGATGACCGACACGCCTTCGGGGCCGAGCAGTTCCACCGCCGTCGCCTGTGCGCGTTCCCATGCCAGGATCGCATCCTGAAGAATCTTCTCGCCGGCAACGGTCAACTGAAACGGGCGCGACCGCTGGTCCGAAGCCGGCGCCTCTTCTATCCAGCCGTTGGTGCGCATGCGGTTGATGTTACGGCTCAGCGTCGACGCATCGATCTGCAACCAGCCGCAGATCTGCGCCGCGCGCACCTGTTCGTGCTTGGCCGTCAGCGCCAGCACAACCATCTGGCTGACGGTCAGCCGCAGCGGCCGCAGTTCTTCCTCGTAGATCCCGGTCACAACCCGGTTGAGCAGCCGCACCTGATTGCCCACGCAATCGCGCGCCATGATCTCGACTGCCGTCTGTGTACTTTTTGGTCGCATGGTCGTCGCAGGAGCCGTTTGGTTGCGGATACAACACTTGCCCAGGCAAGGGAATGGGCCGCCGTGCCTTTTCGTGAGGGGCGCGGCGCTTGCGCGCCCGGCCCGGGCTCTTGATTCCGGCCACGATCAGCGGCCGGCATGACATCGGTCATACGTTTTCTGCCTACCCGCAGGTAGAAACGCGCGTGCCGAAACAGCCCCGAGAAGCCCGCGAGGCCGGTCCCAAGGCCGAGCGCACCAGGACCACCATCCTGGAGGTCGCCGAGCAGGTCTTCGCCGACAAGGGCTACGCGGCCGCCCGGCTCGAAGACGTTGCCGCGCGGGTCGGGATCCGCCGCGCCTCGATGGTCTACTACTTCCGCGACAAGCAGGAGTTGTACGACGCCGTCCTGAGCAACATCTTCGGAGAACTCCTTGACCGGCACCAGGCCGCGCTGGGCATCCCGGCCCCGCTGCCCGATCGTATCGAAGCTGTGATCGACGCCTGGGTCGGTTACGTCGCCGAACGGCCGCCCGTCGCGCGGCTGCTCCTGCGCGAGGCAGCCGACGGTTCGCCCGAGCGCGTCGCCGGAGCGGCGACCAGGGCGGCGGAAGTCCTTTCCACGATCACTACCGCGATCAAGCAAGGGCAGCGAGATGGCCTTTTCCATCCGATCGACCCGATCCACTTCATCCTGACCATCGTCGGCGCCACCGTGTTCTTCGTCGCCGGGACACCGCGCATCGTACCGGACTGGCCGTTCGACCCGCTGAGCCCCGAACAACTGCAAGCCCACCACAATCAGCTTCTCGGCATTTCGCGGCGACTGCTCGGCACCGGCGCCGGCACCGTACCTGCGACTCGTACGCGCAAGACCGCAAGCAGCGGCCGGGTCGCGGTGGCAACGGCAAGCCGATGAAACACCGCAACCCAACAATGTCCTCAAAAATCGCTTCTTCGAAGGAATCACACACATGCTACTGACACGACGTGATTTTCTCCGCTCCGTCGGTGCCGCGACCGTACTGCTCTCCCTGAACCGGCTCGGCCTCACGCCCGCCGTTGCCGAAGTAGGCAGAAACGCCGCGGCTCTTCCGCCGATAGCGCCGTACCGGACCTGGGAAGACGTTTACCGCAAGCAGTGGACCTGGGATCGCGTGGTGCGCTGCAGTCACAACCGCTCCAACTGCATGTCGGCGTGCGCGTGGAACGTCTACGTCAAGGACGGCGTGGTGTGGCGCGAGGAGCAGGCACCCAGCTACGACGAAGGAGGTCGCGGCGGTGCGCCGGACTTCTTCCCGCGCGGCTGCCAGAAGGGCGCCTGCTACAGCAAGGCGATGGCCTCACCGCAGCGCCTGCAGTACCCGCTCGAACGCGTCGGCGAACGCGGCAGCGGCAAGTGGAAGCGCATCAGTTGGGACGAAGCGCTCGACAAGGTCGCCGACGGCATCATCGCCGCGGCCACCGAGCACGGCACCGAAACGATCATCGGCAATCCGGGCCCTAACTTCGACCACGGCCCCGACTCGGCGGCCGAGATCCGCATGCTGCGCACGATAGGCGCCTCGACCCTCGACAGTTTCGCCGGCATCGGCGACATGCCGATAGGTACTACCCAGACCTACGGCATGTTCATGAACGACGGTACGATCGACGACTATTTCAGTTCCGACTTCATCGTGCTGTGGTCCGCCAACCCGGTGTACACGCGCATTCCCGACATGCACTTCATCACCGAAGCACGCTATCGCGGTGCCACGGTTGTGGTCGTGTGTCCCGACTACAACCCCACCTCGATGCACGCCGACCTGTGGCTGAATGCCAAGATCGAAACCGATGCGGCACTGGCACTGGCCATGGCCCAGGTGATCATCGCCGAAAACCTTCACAAGCCGGACTACGTCAAGGAACAGACCGACCTGCCGTTCCTGGTCCGCACCGTCAACGGCAAGTTCCTGCTCGAGCGCGACATGGTCAGCGGCGGCCGCGAAGACGCGTTCTACATGTGGGACCAGGCGCTGAATTCCGAGGTGCTTGCGCCCGGCACGGCGGGCATGAGGAAAGCGTCGCTGGCGCTCGGCGACATTCGCCCCGCCCTCGAAGGCAGTTGGAAGGTAAAACTCGCCGACGGGACATCCGCCGAAGTCGAGCCGCTCTACCAACAACTGCGCCGACAGCTCAACAACGGCTCGACACCGGAACTCGCCGAAAAGGTCACCGGCATCAACGCCGCGCTGATCCGCAACGTGGCCCGGCAGATGGCTTCGGCAAAGTCGGCGCTGATCTACGCGTCGACGGGTGCGTGCAAGCACTACCATTCGGACCTGATGCACCGCTCGTTCGCGCTGCTGATGGCCCTGACCGGCAACCAGGGACGTCCCGGCGGCGGCCTGCGCATGGGCACCTGGTGGGGAGTGTCGGGCTACGACGAACTGGGATTCGGCGGCGCTTCTGCTCTGCAAAAGGCGCTGATGCAACTGGCCGGCCGCCCCGCGGTACGCGACATCGAAGCCTTCCTGATGAAGCGCTCGAGCCAGGAGCCGACGTCGGCGGAATTGCCGTGGCTGCACGTGCACGCCGGTTACGCCGACATCATGGGCAATCCGGCCTACAACGACGCCGCCAACCCGCTCAGCACCGCCGAGGCAATGAAGATCGCGCTCGAACGCAAGTGGGTGCCGGTCTACCCGGCGCCGGGCAAGGATCCAAAGGTATTCCTGGTCAATTCGATCAACCCGCTGCGGCGCTGGGCCGCCCCGCAGACCGCGCTGAAGCACCTGTGGCCAAAGCTCGACATGATCGTCAACGTCAATGTTCAGATGTCGACCACCGGAATGCACAGCGACATCCTGCTGCCGGCCGCGGCATTCTACGAAAAGATCGGAATCAAGTACGCATGGGGCTTCCTGCCCTACCTGGTGCTGAACGACAAAGCAGTCGAGCCGCTCGGCGAGTCGCGCAGCGAGTGGTGGATTTTCGGCAACATCGCCGATCGCGTCCAGAAACGTGCGCGCGCCAAAGGCGTGGCCGTGGCAAAAGACGCGTTCGGAAACCCGCGTGACATGTCGCAGGTATTCGACGTCTACAGCGACGGCGGGGTATTCGATCCTTCCGATCCTCGCACCGGCATGAACTACATCTTCGAACACTCGGAGATCTGCGAAGGAACCACCTGGGACGAAGCGATCAAGCGCGGCGTGATCCCGATCAAACGCAATCAGCCCTACGGCCTGCTCAACAACATGTGCAGCGACGTCGACTTCACCAAACCGCTGTACCCGAACTCGTGGCAGGTCGACGGCAAGGAGTCGTGGCCGACACTGACCGGACGCCAGCAGTTCCGCCTCGAACATGAGTGGTACGTGGCGGCCGGCGAGGCGCTGCCGGTTCACAAGAACGCGCCCGCGGCGGGCGGCAATTATCCGCTGCGCATGACCGGCGGACACACGCGCTGGAGCATTCACACCATCTGGCGCGGTCTGGCCGAGCTGCTGCGCCTGCAGCGCGGCGAACCCGTGCTGTACATGAACGCCGATGACGCGGCCGCCCGCAGCATCACCGACAACGACCGCGTGCGCACTTTCAACGACGTCGGCACTTTCGAGTGCGTGGTCAAGACCGCGCCGTCGCTTCAACCCGGGCAGGTCGTCATCTACCACGCCTGGGAGAACTTCATGTTCGCCAGACATCAAGGACAGCAGGAACCGATTCCGGGGCCGTGGAAGAACCTGCACCTGGCCGGCGGCTATGGACAGCTCCACATCCGCGGCGCCTACGCGGGACCCAACTTCGGTCCCCGCGGCGTGACAGTGGACGTGCAGAAAGTCTGACGAAAAACGGATACGGAGAGACTGGCAATGAGTAATCAAGTCTTGATAGCCGGCGTCGGCATGGTGCCGTTCAAGAAGCCCGGCAGCAGCGATTCCTATGACGTAATGGGAAGCGACGCAGCACGCGCCGCGCTGAAGGACGCCGGTATTCCCTACGCCGACGTCGAGCAGGCCTACGCCAGCTACGTCTTCGGCGACAGCTGCGCGGGCCAGGCAGCTCTGTACCGCGTCGGCATCACCGGCATTCCGATCTTCAACGTCAACAACAACTGCGGCAGCGGCAGCAGTGCCTTCTATCTGGCCGCACAGGCCGTCAGTTCCGGCGCGGTGGATTGCGCACTGGCGGTAGGCTTCGAGCAGATGGAGCCCGGCGCCATCGGCGTGATGTACCCGAGCAAGACCAATCCGCTGGAGCGGCACGTCCGCGCGATCGCCGAACTGATGCACCTTACCGAAGAGGAACTCGCGCTGCCGCCCGCGGTGATGCTGTTCGGCTGCCAGTGCGAACTCCTGCAAAAAGAGACCGGCATGGCCGAAAGCACGCTGGCGCAGATCACCGTCAAAGCCCGCAGGCACGCCGCCTCCAATCCCAACGCGATTTTTCGCGAACCGCTCACGGTCGACCAGATCCTGCACGGCCAGCCGCTCTACCGCGGCCTGCGCAAGCTGTTTGCGTGCCCGCCGAGCTGCGGCGCAGCCGCGGTCGTGGTTTGCAACGAAGACTTCGCCAGCAGGCACGGCATCCGCAGCGACATCCGCCTGATCGGACAAGGCGCGTGCAGCGACCGCGAAGAATTCTTCCACGGCGATCCGCAGGACGTGATGTTCCGCGCTCTGAGTCGCAACGCCGCGCAAGCCGCCTATGCCGACGCCGGCGTCGGTCCCGACGACATCGACGTCATCGAACTGCACGATTGCTTCACCAGCAACGAAATCATCACCTACGCCGCGCTCGGACTGTGCGCGAGCGAAGACATGGAGAAGTTCGTGCTCGACGGCGACAACACCTACGGCGGCAAGGTGGTGGTCAACCCTTCGGGCGGCCTGCTCGCCAAAGGACATCCTCTCGGCGCGACCGGACTTGCCCAGATCACCGAACTGGTCTGGCACCTGCGCGGCGAAGCCGGGACCAGGCAGGTGGACGGCGCCCGCACGGCGCTGCAGCACAACGGCGGACTCGGCAGTGCCGGCTTCGTCAACATCCTGCAGCGCGGCTGAGGGGTCATGAGACCTCGCCGCATCGGACTCCAAACCGGGATCGCGTGCCCCGCGCTTGCAAGTGTGTTATTGCGCGCGACGTCGCGGCGTTGAAGTCGCGTGTCAGAACCAACGATTCGTAGCGCATCGCGTCAGACGACCCGCTCGTAAGCGGGTCTGATCGGGAGGTTGCCATGTTTGTAGAGCCCAGTGCACGAGCCATTCGCGTCGAAGATCCGGAAGAGGTCGAGAAAGAAGCCGGACGCAGTTCCAAGATCACCGTCGTACCCGAAGGCGCGGAGTGGAACGCGGTAGAGCAGGTCATGCTGCAGCGGCGCAGCATCCGTAAGTACAAGAAAGCCCAGGTGCCGGCCCATCTGATCCGGCGCATGCTCGAGATGGGGCGCTACGCGCCGTCTCAGGGCAACTGCCAGCCCTGGAAGTTCGTCGTCATCCGCGATTCGGCCATCATCCAGGGGATCGAGGATTTCTGCGTCGGGGAGTGCAAGAAGACCTCGAGCGCGATCGACTACGCCAGCATGCCTGCCGGTTCGTTCAAGCGCTTCGTCACTCGCATCAAGGCGAAACTGTTCAACCGCTTGCAGCCCAACATGATGCACCCGGTCCCGGTCAGCGGCATCACGGCGATCGCAGAAGGACGCTTCGCGGTGTTCCACCACGCGCCCACCGTGATCCTGTTGCTGATGGACAAGCGCGGCATCGGCGTGCCGCCGATCGACATCGGCATCTGCGGCACCAACATCGTGCTGGCGGCGCAGAGCCTCGGTCTCGGCACCTGCTGGATCGGCTTCTCGAAATTCCTCAACCAGAGCCCCGAGTGGTGCGTGAAGCTCGGAGTCGAGGAGCCCTACGAAATCTCAGAGGCGATCACGGTGGGATATCCGGTCGGCAACCCGACGCACCTGATCGCACGCGAAACCCACGAAATCGGCTGGTTCGAAGACGGCAAGAAACAAGTTCTCTACTAGAGGGGGAATCGACATGGCTTTGTTATCCAAGCAAGAACGACGTCACTTTCCGGATTGGGACGATTCCGAGCAGTGCAAGTTTCATCGCGTCGCGGTCGATCTGGAAAAGTGCGACGGCTGCAAGCTCTGCACGATCGTCTGCCCATCCAACGTCCTCGAACTGTTCGTCGACGGCAACGGCAAGAAGAAGGCGCGGGTCAAGGAAAACCATCGCGGCTGCATCAGTTGCAACAACTGCTACGCCATCTGCGAGAGCGGAGCCATCGAGGCGTCGCATCACTACGACTTCGTCGGTTACTACCGGCAACTCGGCCGCGGTGAGTTCTCGAAGCCCAGGATATTTTGAGTTCGACTACAACGGCTGACCGGAACGACGGCGGCAGGAGGCAATCGTGAAAGCGTATCGAATGACCAAATGGCAGGCGCCGCCGGAGTTCTGCGACATCGACATTCCCGAGCCCGGTCCCGGCGAAGTGCTGGTGAAGGTCGGAGGCGCCGGAGTCTGTCACTCCGATCTCCACGTCATGGAGTATCCGGAAGGCGCGCTGCCCTACCCGCTGCCCTTCACGCTCGGCCACGAGAATGCCGGCTGGGTCGAGAAGGTGGGAGCCGGCGTTCGCGACGTGACTGCCGGCGAGCCGGTGGCGGTGTACGCGGTGTGGGGCTGCGGCCGCTGCGCGGCATGCCTGGTCGGCGCCGACAATTACTGCGAGAAAGCCCCGTTGTTCTCAGGCGGCGGACTCGGGTTCAACGGCGGCATGGCGAGCCACATGATCGTGCCGTCGGCGCGCTTCCTGGTTCCGCTCAACGGACTCGATCCGCGCGAGGCCGCGCCGCTGACCGACGCCGGCCTGACGACCTACCACGCCGTCAAACGTTCGCTGTCGGTGCTTACACCGGGATCGACCGCCGTCGTGATCGGTGTCGGCGGCCTCGGGCAGATGGCCGTGCAGATTCTCAAGGCTCTGTCTCCGGCTCGTATCATCGCCGTCGACGTGTCCACCGAAAAACTGGCGGCCGCGAAAACGCTCGGCGCCGACGAAGTGGTCGTCTCGGATGACCGTGCAACCGCGAGCATACAGGAACTGACCCACGGCAGAGGCGCGGAACTGGTGCTCGACGTCGTTGGTTCCGACGCGACTCTCCAACTGGCACTCAGCGTGTCGCGGCGCCTCGGACACCTGACACTTGTCGGAATCGCCGGCGGCCAGGCATCGTTCAACTACCTTTCGGTGCCCACCGAACTCTCGCTCGCTTCGACGTTCTACGGCAGCATTCCGGAGCTGACCGAAGTCCTGACGCTGGCTCAGGCCGGAAAGATCAAGACTCAATCCGAGTTGTACCCTCTCGATCAAGCGGCGCTGGTGTACAAGCGCCTGCACGAAGGGAAGATCCAGGGTCGCGCGGTCATCACGCCGAACGGGTGACGAGCGCCACGCACGTGTTTGTGAACCGCGACTGAACAAAGAGAGCCCGCGCGCGATCGCTCAGGGAGGAGCCAGGCCATGACACCGCAAGACATCGACTTCGATCTCTCGGAAGAAGAACGCAGCATACGCGACCTCGTGCACCGGTTCGCGGAAGAGGTCATGCGCCCGGCGGGGCAGGCGCTCGATCGCCGCTCGGCCGAAGAGGTCATCGCACGCGGCTCGATCCTGTGGGACGTCCACAAGAAGTGGAACGATCTCGGGGTCCACATGTTCGCGACCGAAGGGTCCGACCTCACGCCGGCTCAGCTTGCCAGGCTCAATTGCCTGGTAACCGAAGAACTCGGCTGGGGCGACGCCGGGCTGGCGATCAGCCTCGGGGCTTCCGAGTTTCCGGCGATGCTCGCGCAGACCTCGCAGAACCCCGACCTGATCGCAGCGTTTCCGGTCAGCAAGATCGGTTGCTGGGCGATCACGGAGCCCGACCACGGCAGCAACTCGCTCGACATGAGCGCCGACCCGAAGCGTCCCTACCTCCAGAAACCGAACTGCGTAGCGCGTCGCGACGGCGACTTCTACGTGATCAGCGGTCAGAAGGCAGCGTGGGTGTCCAACGGCTCGATGGCTGAAACCGCCGCGCTCTACACGGCGGTGGACAACGGCGACGGCGCGACCAACGGCGGCGTGTTGCTGGTCGACCTCACTTCGCGCGGAGTTACGCGCGGCAGACCGCTGGAAAAACTCGGCCAGAGGGCGCTGCCCCAGGGCGAGATATTCTTCGACGACGTCCGCGTGCCGCTCACGCACATGGTGATCCCACCCGAAATGTACCCGATGGGTCTGGAACTTACTCTGACCTCGGCCAACGGGTTCATGGGAGGCACCTTTGTAGGCTGCGCCCGTGCGGCCTACGAGATGGCGCTCGAGTACGCCAAGCAGCGCGTGCAAGGCGGCGTGACGATCATCATCCATCAGGCCGTGAAACTTAAACTGTTCGAGATGTTCCGGAAGGTCGAAGCCGCACGCGCGCTGAACCGCCGCGTGGTGCTCTACAACACCGTCCACAATCCCCTTATCGGCGCGCCCGAAGGCAGTTTCCCGGCTGTGCAGTTCGCGATCGCCTCGAAGGTCACGTCGACGCAGACGTCTTTCGAGGTGGCCAGCGACGCACTGCAGATCTTCGGAGGCAACGGGCTCAGCTACGAATACCCGATCGAAAAGCTGATGCGCGACGCACGCGCATCGCTGATCGAAGACGGCACCAACGAAGTGCTGGCGCTGCACGCCGCCGATCGGCTGTAAACACGGCGCGTCACTTAAAGCCCGCGGGGTGGAGCGACGCTTCACCCCGCGGAGTCCTACCCGGCACAGGCCAGCCTCTCGAATAACCGCTCTTCGGTATCGCGAATGCCGCTGACTGCCGCCGCGGCGGCCGCGGCGATGTCGCCCGCTGCGCACGTCGGTGCGGCAGTCACGGACGTCGCGCCACTCGCAGCTGCCGCGCCGCCGCCGGCAAACGCGCGCAGGCATTCGGCGAGCGTGCCCCACAATCGCGCCGACTCGCGCATCGCTTCGACGTCGGCGCTCCGCACGCCGGCGTATCCGCCTTCGCAGGCCTCCTGCAGGAATGCCGCGTACATCAGCCTGAAGTTCGCGCCGCCGGTCCCGAACGACTCGATGCAGCCGGCGGCGTAGCGGGCCAGCGCCTGTCCCGTCGGCCTCGCCAGAAATTCCGGCAACTGCGCAGCCAGACGGCTCAGGCCGGCGATGCCGGCGGTGGCGATCACCGGCATGTCTTCGGGTACGGAAGTACCTGGCGCGTCATTCTCGATCATGCGCGTAGCCGCGCGCCTGACTGCCAACGCATACGCCTCGGGCAAAGCTTTCGCGACGCGCCCGCCGTGAAACCTGCCCCACTGATTGTAGGTAGAGATGAAGTCCTTCGGATTGCGACTCGCGGCCAGCGCCGCGTAAGCGCACGGCTGCACGGCCTCCTCGATCCGGTCGGCCACGAAGGCCGTGCGCGAAGCGTCATCGAAGCCGACGAGCACGAAACGATGGGCGGGGAAATGCACCTTGAAATCCCGGTAGTCCAGATACAGGGCGTCACCTGACAGCATCGTCGGCCGGCCGGCGAGAACCTCGTCGCGCACTACCTGCCAGGCCTTCTCGTCGTCGAACTCCATCTGTTCGGTGTAATCGAGGCCGAGAGCATCGGCCAGATCCACCTCCATCGTCGCACCACGACCGAACATCAGCACGCCGGGAGCGTAAAGCTCCGACTCGACCAGCATGAAGTGAAGGCCAGAACCGAGACCGAACACGGACGGCTCGCTGAGTTCAAGCCCGCAGTAGTGCCGGATCAGGTTGCGCATCGCGGTACTGCCGCAGTGCTGCCCGACGGAGTTGCGGTAGTTCTCGATCATGTAACTGTTCATGCCGGCACCTCGAATGCGCTCATTGCCCCGCCCTATCCTTTCACTTCGACGATGCCCTTTTCTTTGTCGTAGACGATCCCGCGGTGCGGAACGCATCCGGCATTGATGAAGTTGCTGCGCAACTGCCGTCCGAGAACCGCCTCGGCGCGATGCCCGAGCGCGATCAGCTTGTCGATGTCGATACCGGTACTGACCCCCATCTCCTCGAACATTCCGACCAGGTCTTCGGTGCAGGTATTGCCCGAATAACCGTGGTGGTAGTCGGCGGCTCCGGTCTTGGGCTGGCCGCCGATCGCCCCCAGAGACGAGTCGAAGTGGCTGAATCCGAAGGTCAGCGCTACCAGCGAGTTGGCCACGCCCCAGCCGCGCGTGTCGTGGAAGTGGACGACGACCTCTTCGGTGGTGAAACCGCGGTCGAGAACGTACTCGTAGAACGCGCTTACCTGACGCGGATTGGCCGATCCCGTGGTGTCGCCGAAGCCGATGATGGTGGCGCCGATGTCCTTCCACCACTGCCCCATCGCCACTGCGTCCTGCACCGCCACGTCGCCCTTGATCGGACAGCCGAAACTGGTCAGCACCCAGCCGAACACCGCGTGGCCCGAGTCGAGCGAAGCACGCGTCATCTGTTCGAGCAGGCGCTTGTTCTCGTCGTGGCTCATGTTGACGTTGGCCAGGTTGTGGGCCTCGCTCGCCGAAATGACCATCGCGATCTCGTCGACGCCGTAGCCTTCGTCCTTGCTGTCGATGGCACGCTGGATTGCCTTCATGGTCGTGCAGATGGCGCGATAGTCGACACCCTTCCTGCGCGGAATGCGGCGCAGCACCTCTTCGGCGTCGGCGAACTGCGGCAGGTAGCGCGCGTGCGCAAAACTGGTCGCCTCCATCTTGGTGATGCCGGCATCGACCATTCCGCTGATCATCTCCACCTTCAGATCGGTGGGAACCACGTTGGCTTCGTTCTGAAGTCCGTCGCGTGCCCAGCACTCGCCCATCACCACCCGCCTGGGCAGCGCCGTCTCGTGAAGTTTCTTCAGTTCGCTCATTCAGATTTCTCCCCCGTCGCTGCGTGCACCAGAAAACATCCTCTCTGCAAGCCCCTCCGGAAAACGGCGACGCTCAATCGCGAAGCTCTTCCAGGTCGTAAAAAGCCGCCAATGCCGCCGGATTGGCCAGCGCGTCGCGGTTCTTGACCTCCTGACCATGAATGATCCTGGTGACCGCAAGTTCGACTTTCTTGCCGCTGATCGTGCGCGGAATCTCGGGAACCTGGATCACCTTGGACGGCACGTGACGCGGCGTGGTGTTCCTGCGGATCTGATTGCCGATCTTCGCGGTCAGCGCGCCGTCCAGCACCAGGCCCGGTCGCAGTACCACGAACAGGATCACGCGCACGTCGTCGCGCCACTGCTGGCCGACCACCAGACAATCCACGACCTCGTCGAGCGCTTCGACCTGACGGTCGATTTCGGCTGTGCCGATGCGCACGCCGCCCGGATTCAGAGTCGCGTCGGAGCGGCCGTAGACGACGACACCGCCGCGGGGTGTCATCTCGATGTAGTCACCGTGACGCCACACTCCCGGATACTCGGAGAAGTATGCGTCCAGATACTTGCGGTCGCCGGGGTCGTCCCAGAAATAGACGGGCATCGACGGAAACGGAGCGCTGCACACGAGTTCGGCTTTGCGTCCGACCACCGCACGGCCGCTCTCGTCCCAGGCTTCAACTTTCATCGCCAGACCACGCTTCTGGATTTCGCCCGCCCACACAGGACTGATCGGAGAGCCGAGCATGAAACACGAGACGATGTCGGTGCCGCCGCAGATCGACGCGAGTTGCAGATCCTGCTTGACCTCCCGGTAGACCCACTCGAAACCTTCGATCGACAGCGGCGAGCCGGTCGACAGGATCGTGCGCAGAGCCGCCAGATCGAAGTCCGCAGCCGGATGCACGTCGGCCTTCTCGCACATGCCGAGGAACTTGGCACTGGTGCCGAACACCGTGATCTTCAGATCCTGCGCCATCTTCCACAGCGCCGCGGCGTCGGGATGCGCGGGGCTGCCGTCGTAGAGCACCAGCGCCGAGCCCGCGATCAACGAGCTGACCAGCCAGTTCCACATCATCCATCCGCAGGTGGTGAAGTAGAAGACGACGTCGTCGCGGCCAAGGTCGGTGTGCAGCAGCAGTTCCTTGGCGTGCTGCACCAGCGTGCCGCCGGCGCCGTGAACGATGCATTTTGGAACCCCCGTCGTGCCCGACGAGTACATGATGTAGAGCGGGTGATCGAAAGGCAGCTGCGCGAACGCTATTTCCGACGCGTCGTTGGCCAGCGCCGCTTGCCATGCAATCGCCTTGGGCACCGCGTCGATGTCGGGTGCGGCGCTGACGAAGGGCACGACGATGACGCGCTCGATCGAATCGATCTCGGTGGCGACGTGGGCCGCGCGCTCCAGACAGTCGAAGGACTTGCCGTTGTAGAAGTAGCCGTCGGCGCTGACGAGAATCTTCGGTCTGATCTGGCCGAAGCGGTCCATCACGCCCTTGAAGCCGAAGTCCGGGCTGCACGAAGACCAGATCGCACCGATGCTGGTGGTGGCCAGCATCGCGACCAACGTCTCGACACGATTGGGCAGGAAACCAGCCACGCGGTCCCCGGCTGCCACGCCCGACTCCGTCAGGAAGCGCGCCAGCCGCGCCGTCATCGCGTACAACTCGGCGTAACTGACGCGCGCGTCGACCTCGCCGCCTTCGCGTACCGAAATCAGCGCCGGGCGCGCGTCACGAAAGCGCAGCAGGTTCTCGGCGAAGTTAAGACGCGAGCCGGAAAACCAGCGCGCCCCCGGCATGACCGGATTCTCCAGCACCGAGCGATACGGCACCGAATGACGGATGGATGCGAAATGCCACAGCGATTCCCAGAAGTCGGCCGGACTGGCGATCGACCAGTCATACAGCGCGTCGTAGCCGTCGACCGCGAGGCCGCAGCGCTCGTTCACATAGGCGATGAAGCGCGTCAGGTTGGCCCCGGCAATGCGCCCGGGCGACGGGGTCCACAGCGGCTCGGACATCCAGTTTTCTCCCTTGCAGCTGAGTCTGTCGCGAAGCCGCCGGATCAGAGCTTGGCCGCAGCCAGCAGACCGAGGACATCGTTGCAGCCATCTTCGATCATCGAGGCGCGTGCATCGCGCATCAGCTTCTCGACCGGGTACTCGCGGCTCAGTCCGTTGCCGCCGAAGATCTGCACGGCAGCGCTCGCGGTCTCGAAGGCGGTCTCGGTACAGAACACCTTCGAAGCGATCGAGTACTGCACCAGCGGAGGATTGGTGCTGTTGTAGAGCATCACCCGCCACGCCAGTGAGCGCGCCGCTTCGACCTGCGCGAACATCCTGAAGAGCCGCGCCTTGACGCTCTGGTGCTCGAAGATCGGCACGCCGCCCTGCACGCGTTGCTTGGCGTAATCGATCGCGTGCTCGAGCGCCGCGCGTGCCAGTCCGACGAACAGCGCTCCCATGCCGGCGTTCGCCATCGCCAGCACGCCTTCAACCACCATCTGGTAGGCGTCGGGACCCACGACCATGTACTCGGCTGGAATCCGCACCGCGTCGAAGAAGATCTCGCCCTGGTTGAGCGCCCGCTGTCCGACCTTGTCGAGCGGCTTGCCCCGCGAAACTCCGGGCAGGTCCAGCGGTACGATGCACACTCCGCCTC
This sequence comes from uncultured bacterium, assembly GCA_903893315.1. Classification (GTDB taxonomy): domain Bacteria; phylum Desulfobacterota; class Binatia; order UBA1149; family CAITLU01; genus CAITLU01. Next base: position 15,462 of record CAITLU010000002.1, on the reverse strand, counting down.
CGGCCAGCCCCTTGCTCGGATCGACCGTGCAGAACAACGCAGCGACCTGCGCAATCGTGCCGTTGGAAACCCACGCCGACTTCTGTCCGTCGATGACGTAGCTGTCTCCGTCACGACGCGCCACGCAGTTCGGCTTGATCCCGGCATCGGTGAAGTTGGCTTCGGTGACCATCACCTGATCGCTGCCGTGGTCCGGTTCGGTAAGAGCCCAGCACCCGAGTTCGCGACGCTTCGGATCGCAGAAGCGCTCGACCATCTCGGGGCGTCCCGACAGACGCGCGAACATTTTGTGAAAGTTGGCGACCGCAAGGCTGATCGCCAGACCCGAATCGCCCCAGCCCATCTCCTCGGAAATAAGGAAGCGCAGGCGCGCGCGGTCGAGCATCGACAACCCCGAATCGTCCTCGTCCAGCGCGTCCAGCCCCAGCGCCTGGTGCTTCTCGAACACGCCCCACAGCAGCGAACCGCGTTCGATGACCTGGTCGGGGTTCGCGAGTTTGTCGAGCGCGGCGCCGGCCGGCCTCATGACCTCGGCGGCGAACTTGCGGACCGTGTCGCGAATCTCACGTTCCTGGTCGGTCAGACTGATTTCGATATCGGCTAGCGGCATCACGGTCTCCTGGTGTCAGTGCGCAAAGGTCCCGATTCCCACTCGCAGCACCGGCGAGGGTTTATCCTACAGGCAGCGCAAAGGACAAGACCGGCTCTGCTCGACCGTTGCCGCCGCTCACGCTAGTAGCGAACCGGGAGGACGGTGTTCGATGACAGCAGAGCCAGTGGATGTCTTGATCGTCGGCGCCGGTGCATCGGCCGCCGCCTTTGCGTGGAGCCTGGCCGAGACGCGCATGAACATCGTGTGTCTGGAACAGGGCGATTGGATGGACCCGTCGAAGTATCCGGGCCTCGGCGGCGACTGGGAAGCCCGTCAGTTGCTCGGCGACTTCGGCTTCAGCCCCAACACTCGCGGGCGCTCTGAAGACTATCCGGTCAACGACAGCGCTTCACCGATCGCGGCCTCGATGTTCAACGCGGTCGGCGGCAGCACAATCCTGTATGCAGCCCACTTCCCGCGCTTCCACCCTTCCGACTTCAGGGTAAGAACGCTCGATGGAGTCGCCGACGACTGGCCTCTCGACTACGCGAGCCTGGAGCCATACTACGACGTCAACGCCCGGATGATGGGTGTTGCCGGACTCGCCGGCGACCCGGCCTATCCACCCAAGGTAGTCCCGCTGCCCGCGGTGGCGCTCGGCAAGGTCGGCCGTACCCTGGCAAGCGGCTTCAACCGCCTCGGTTGGCACTGGTGGCCGTCCGACAGCGCGATCACGACGCAGGATTACGAAGGACGCGCCGCGTGCATCAACGCCGGAACTTGTCTGAGCGGTTGTGCGCACGGAGCCAAAGCCAGCACCGACATCACCTACTGGCCGGCTGCGCTGCGCCGCGGCGTGACCCTGAGGCCGCGCTGCCGCGTACGCGAAATCACCGTCAACGAAAGCGGCATGGCCGACGGCGTCGTGTACTACGACGCCGACGGCGTCGAGAGAACGCAAAAGGCCCACGTCGTCGTGCTCGCCTGCAACGGCATCGGCACACCGCGCTTGCTGCTGAACTCGCGCTCGCGGCAGTTTCCCGACGGACTCGCCAATCGCAGCGGTCTGGTCGGCAGGAACCTGATGCTGCATCCGTACGCGATGGTGACCGGCATCTTCGATGAACGGCTCGAAGGCTACAAAGGTCCCACCGGGTGCTGCATCTGGAGCCACGAATTCTACGAAACCGATCGCGCACGCGACTTCGTGCGCGGCTATTCGCTCGAGATCGTCAGGGGATACGGGCCGGCCGGCGCCGCGCTGTGGGGCTTGTCGACCGGACGTATCTCGCCCGGCGCCGGCCATCACGAAGCCTACGGCGCGCTGTTCGATCGCGCCGCAGGAATGGTCGCGATCTGCGAAGATCTTCCTGACGCCGACAACCGCGTCACGCTCGATCCGCAGATGACCGACTCGAACGGCATCCCGGCGCCGAAGATCACCTACCGGCTGAGCGACAACAGCGCCAGGATGCTCGCGCATGCGGTCGCCAGAGCGACCGAAGTGCTGCAGGCTGCGGGAGCGCGCGACACCGTCGCAGAGGCTCCGCTGCAACCCGCGGGGTGGCACCTTATGGGAACGGCGCGCATGGGGACGGATCCGGCCCGCTCGGTAGTCAACGAGTGGGGACGCAGCCACGACGTGCGCAACCTGTTCATCATCGACGGCAGCATCTTCGTGACGTCCGCGGGAGTGAATCCGACCAACACCATCCAGGCGCTGGCCCTCTACATCGCCGACGCGATCAAGAAGAACCTCGCCAACCTGTTCGACTGACGGCAACGCCGGACGCAGCGCAGTTTGGAATCCGAGCGAAGAAGCGGGATTGTGACATGAGCGAAAACCACGAGCGCAGCAGCTTTTCCGACCACCAGGCACGAATTCTGGCAGAGGTGCTCGACGCCATCATCCCGCCGAGCGCCGACGGACTTCTTCCCGGAGCTGGGCGCATAGACCTGGCCGGAGCAATCGAGGATGCGTTGCGACAGACCCCGGAAGTCCTCGCCATGATCGTGCAGGGATTGTCGAGCCTCGACGAACTGGCCCGCCGCCGTGGCTCCCAGGACTTCACGGCTCTGCATGAAACTGACAGGCGCGAAGTCATGGAAGAGCTCGCCTCTTCGCAGGACGCTTTCCCGCCGGTGCTGATCCTGCAGACCTTCGCCGCGTACTACCGCAGCCAGCGCGTGCTCGAAGAACTCGGACTCGAGGCCCGAGCGCCGCATCCGAGCGGCTACGCCGTCGAGCCGAACAATTTTGCGCTGCTCGACGCCGTCCGCCGGCGCCCCCCATTCTACCGCCAGTGCTGAGCGCGGCGGCGCACCGCGCGCCACGCCTGCCGCGCTGCGTGCGACTTGCGCGCGTGACTTCCATCAAGACGCCGGCTGACCGCTGAGCTTCGCTCCGCCGCGGTCGCACGCTACAAGGCGCCACGCGTTCGCCGCCTTCCACGAAGAAACAGGCGGACCAACGGAGGCATTGGCGTGGAAACGAAATACGACGTGATCGTGATCGGTGCCGGGATCGGCGGAGCGACGTGCGCGGCATTGCTGGCGCGGCGCGGAGTCAAGACCTTGCTGGTCGACCAGAACGCCATTCCCGGCGGCAAGGCCATCACGATGTCCAAGCAAGGCTTCCGCTATGAATTCTGGCCGATCTCGGGCGGCCCCAGCCTGAACTCGCGCTTCGCCCAGGTTCTCGAAGAACTCGACATGCAAAGCGAGGTCGAACTGCTGACGCCCCAGGAAGCCGCTGTGCTGATGTACCGCGGCGCCGGCACTGACCAGTACAAGTGTCAGGTCACTCCGGCCGTACCGACTCCGGAGGGACCGCTCGCGCTCGTCGAGATGCTCGCGCTGCAAGCCGAGACTCTGCCGGAGGTAGCGCGGATGTTCAGCGACATCACCTCGATGACGGAGGACGAAATCGCTCGTCTCGACGACGTGACATTCGCGTCGTTCCTGACGCGCTACGAACTGCCAACACCGCTGCTGAGCTATCTGGGAATGTGGTCGAACATCGTCTTCGTCGTTCCCATCGATCTGCTCGCGGCTTCAGAAGCGATCAAGACCTTCCAGGACTTCGCCAGAGGCGGAGCGGCGCGCTATCACAGCGGCGGGTTCGGAAAGATGGCCGAGGTGTTCTGCCATAGCATCGAGCGCGACGGCGGCAGCGTACTGCTCAAGACCCGCGTCGAGAAAGTCAGTGTCGAGAACGGCGCTGTCACCGGAATAGTGACCGACAAGGGAACCTTCAGTGCGCCGATCGTAGTCAGCAACGCGGGAATCCAGCCTACCGTGCTGCGGCTGGTCGGCGAACAACACTTCGACAAGGGTTACCTGAGCCACGTAAAAGGTCTGGTCCCCTCGCTCGGGATCATGGGAATACGCTACTTCCTCGACAAAGCGTTCTTCGAGCACCCGATGTACCTGAGCTTCTCGGACGAAGCCTATCTGGACACCGAGCGTTTCCTGAAGATGAAGACCGGCGAAGTTCCCGACGAACTGGTCGTATTCAACGTCGTGCCGGCCGTATACGACGCGAGCCTGGCACCGGCCGGCAAGCAGTGCGCGCTGGTCGGAACTCTGTGCTCGGCCGATCCCGGGCTGCCTTACGCCGAAGCGCTGTGGAACAAGCTCGACGCGATGGTCAAGCGGCTGTGGCCGGGCATGCACGAGTGCGTCGAGTCCTCCGAACGCTACAGCACCAGCCATGTTTCGAGCCTGACGCGTGACGCGGTGGTACCGGGCCAGGGCGGCGAGTGCGTCGGCCTCGCGCAGATCGTCGGTCAGTGCGGAAAGCACAAGCCGTCGGCCCGCGCTCCGCTCGGCGGGCTGTTCTACGTCGGCTGCGACGCCGGCGGCTACGGTTGCGGCACGCACCAGGCCGCCGATTCCGGCGTCAACGTCGCCGACCTCGTCATGCGCGAGCGGCTGATCAGAGCAACGGCGTCCTGAACAAGAGCCGCTGAACCACAGCCGCTGCGCGTCAGGGAATCAGACGCGCGGCGTTCTCTCCCAGAATCGCCCGCAGAGCGCGGTCACTCAGCCCTTGCCGAGCCAGCCACTGCCGTGATTCGACGAGAGTCAGCGTCGTGTTCGGACAGTCGCTGCCGAAGAAGATGCGCTCGTGCAGCGCTTCAAGACGCTCCACCGGTAACGGGAACGTCCACTCGGCCGCGCTGGTAAGGTCGGCACAAAGAGCCGGATGGCGCTCGAGCAGTTCAAGCGCAGCGTCGATTCCCGGCAGTCCGCAGTGCGCGATCACCAGTTTCAGACGCGGGTAAGCCGCGGCGACCGGCTCGAGCGGCGTGAGTTCGTGCGCGTAAGTGTGACCGCTCACCGCGCGCCCGACGTGAACGACGACCGGGACTCCGCGCTCCTGCGCCGCCTCCCACAGCGGAGACAAGCGCTGATCGTCGACCCCGAATTTCCCCACCGAGCAATGCAGCTTGGCGAGCCTGAGGCTGAGGCCGTCGAAGGCCCGCTCGATAATGGCCAAGATGTCTTCGTCATCGGGATGGAAAGTAGCGGCGGCCACGGCGCCGGCAAGCGGCGCGACATCGCGCGCCACCCACTCGTTGAGTTGCGCGGCGACACCGGCCTTGTGCGCATAGGGCAGCGCCCAGAAGCGGTGGCTGCCGGCTTCACGCTGAGCCTCGACGACGTCGGCAACCCGCACGCCCTCATAGGCGAGCCTGCCCCACCCCATGCGCTGATCGAAGAAACGCCGGATCGCCAGCGCAAGCTGGTCGGGCATGACGTGGCAGTGGCTGTCGACCAGCATCTACTTCCAGCCGCGCGGGTTGACGAAGAAGTCCTGTTCCCAGTGCTCGATGAAACCAAGCGCGCGGCCCGCTTCGTCCGGGTGGCGATCAGCGACGTTGTACGACTCGCCCGCATCGCTCCTGAGGTCGTAGAGCATCGGAAAGTCAGAGGCGAGCCTGGTCGTGCGGCCGGACTTCGCATCCGTGTAGGTGTACGCGGCGGCGCGCTTGCCGGGAAGCGTGGCGGGATTGTCGTACGGCACCGGCCAGAAGAAGCGGCTGACGTAGCGGTAGTACTTCCACGGCCCGGTACGCACACCGTCGATCACCTTGTCGTCGAAGAACAGCAACGCGTCGTGGGGTTCGGCGGTGCTGGCTCCGCTCATCACGCCCCACAGGTCGCGACCGTCGATCACGCGGTCGCTCGGCAAGTTGAGCCCGGCCAGCCCGAGCAAGGTCGGGAACACGTCGATGTTCATCGCCGCAGCGTCCACCTGCGCGCCGGCCGGCAACTTGCCCGGCCATGAAGCGATCATCGGCACCCGCTGCCCGCCTTCGAACGGCATGCCCTTGCGGCCTCTGAGCCCGTCGGTGCTGCCGTCGAACCACGCACCGTTGTCGCTGGTGAACATGACCAGCGTATTGTCGCGCAGGCCGCGCGACTGCAGCGCATCCAGAATCTGGCCGACGGTCCAGTCGAGTTCTTCGGCCGCGTCGCCGAAAGGCCCCGCAGCCGACCTGCCCTTGAAATCCTTCGACGGGAAGAACGGCAGATGCACGTCCTTGGGCGCGACGTACAGGAAGAACGGCCTGTTCTTGTTGGTGTCGATGAACTCGACCGCCGCCCTGGTGAAATCGGCGCTCAGGTGTTCCTGATCCAGGCCGACGTTGGGCGTGATCTCCTTTTCGTTACGCCAGTAGGCAACCGGGAATTCGTCGTTGGAGTGGGGAAGACCTTCGAAGAAGTCGAACCCGTGGCGCGTCGGCAGGTACCTGGGATCGTGAGAGAAGTCGCCCAGGTGCCACTTGCCGACCATGCCCGTCGTGTAGCCGGCCACTTTCAGCGCTTCGGGAATGGTGATCTCTGAGTCCGGCAGACCGCTGACGTAGGAGTCGTGGAACTCCGACATCCCAAGCCGCGTCCCTATCCTGGCCAGCGAGATGTTGAGGCGGTGCTGGAGCGACAACTCACTGGCGAAGATGATGTAGCTGACCCCGGTGCGCACCGGATAGCGGCCGGTGAGCAGGCCCGCACGCGACGGCGAGCACACCGAGGCGCTCGAGTAGAACTGCGTGAACCGCACGCCTTCCTTGGCTAGCCGGTCGATGGCTGGCGTGCGGATGGCCTTGGCGCCATAGGGCCCGGTATCGCCGTAGCCGAGGTCGTCGGCGAGGATCACGACGATGTTGGGCTTCTTCGCGACGGCCCCGAGGGCCGGCCTTACCACCTGCGAAACCGGCTGTGCGTCCTTGGCAGCATCGTAGAACGGCGCCGGATCCAGATCCGCGCTCAGGCCCGGCACTGCCCCGTTGCTGCCCGCCGCCAGAAGCCACCACCCGCCCACCAGCACCGCTGCGGCAAGTACCCAACGAACAAGTTTCGTCATCGTAATCCCTCACGCTCCATCGTCGCCGCGCGGCAAACTACCCGAGGTTCCCACCGGATGGGAACGAGATCGGCAGCGCGCGCGATGAAACAGATTGCAGGCGCGAAGGTCGAGGGTCAGCCGACAGCTATTAAGAGACCTTCTACGGCTCGACACGGATCGTGACCGTGCGAGCAATAGATGCACAAAAACAGCGGTTTCCGTGCACCTTGCGGTTCTGTGCAGTGACCGCGGATCGCCTCCGAAGTGTCGACCTCCAAACCTGTAAGTGTTACTTTTGCGCGCCTTCGAGTTCAGAACGCGCGACGCTCCGGCGTATGCGCAGGGGAAAGGGAGACAAGCCTGATGCGGAGTTTCTTGAAGTCGGTGCTGTCCAACGTGATCAGTATCGCAGGTGTGGCGCTCACCACGGCTACCGGGTTGCTGATCGTCACGATGATCGTGCTGGAGTCGCTCGGCTTCGTGCTCAATCCTTACATCGGCGTCTTCATCTTCATGGTTCTTCCAGGCGTCTTCGCGCTCGGACTGATTCTGATCCCGGTGGGAATACTGCTGCACCGGCGGCGCCTGCGAAGCCTCACGCCGGAAGAGCAGGAACTCGATCTCTTCCCCATCATCAACCTGAACGTGAACCGCACCCGTTACGTCGCTGCGATCGTGCTGGTTCTGACGATGGTCAACATCGTGATCATCTCCGCCGCAACGGTGCAGGGCATCCACACCATGGATCAGCCCGAGTTCTGCGGCTCGTGCCATTCGGTGATGAACCCGGAGTTCACGACCTACAAGAATTCGCCGCATGCACGCGTCGCCTGCGTGACCTGCCACATCGGCCCGGGCGCCGACTGGTTCGTCAAGGCCAAGATTTCCGGAAGCTGGCAGCTGGTCGCGACGATGCTCGACCTTTACCCGCGCCCGATCCCGACCCCGGTCAAGAACCTTCGCCCGGCGCGCGACACCTGCGAGCAGTGCCACTGGCCGCAGAAATTCACGGGCGACCGCCTCAAGCTCATCACGAGCTACAAGGACGACGAGGCCAACACCGAACTGACTACAGCCCTGCTGCTCAGAGTGGGAGGTAATCAAGGACGCGTCTCACGCGGCATCCACTGGCACGTCGATCCGCGCAACCAGATCCGTTACCTGGCCAACGAACGGCGCGACAAAATTTTCGACGTCGAACTGACCCAGGAGGACGGTTCCAAGAAGCTGTTCCTGTCATCGGAGCGGCCGGAAACCGACACCGAGACGGTATGGCGCGTGATGGACTGCGTGGATTGCCACAACCGGCCCACGCACATCTATCGCCTGCCCGAGCGTGAAGTGTTCGACGCGATCAAGGGCGAGAAGATCTCACAGTCGCTGCCGTTCATAGCGCGGGAAGGAATCAGGACGCTCAAGACCGACTACCCGTCGGCCGAAGAGGCGCGCGCCAAGATCAGCGCCGACATCGACGGCTTCTACAAGCAGAACTATCCGGCCCTCGCCGCCAGCCAGGCCGAGCAGATCACCAAAGCCGGCACGACCCTGGGCGACCTGTGGGCACGCAACGTGTTCCCGTCGATGAAGATCACCTGGGGAACCTACGCCAGTAACATCGGGCACGAACACGCGCCGGGCTGCTTCCGTTGCCACGACGAAGAGCACGTGACGGCCGAGAAAGAGACGATCTCACAGGACTGCGACACCTGCCATTCACTGCTCGCGCAGGAGGAAGAGAATCCTCAGATCGTCCAGACGCTCAAGCCCTGAGGCTGGTTCCGGCTCGGCCTTCGAGTCGCACGAAAAAGGGCAGCCCGCGCGGGCTGCCCTTTTTTGTCGGCCGCGAACTGCGCCGCCCGCTCAGGCCTTGGGCAGCATCCTGGTGATGAGTTCTTCGCAATCGGCCTCGGTCATGTAGCGCGGTACCGGATAGTTCATGTGGCCTTCGGCCACCGCCTGTTTGGCGATGCCGGGGATGTCACAGACCTTGAGCGCATCGAGCGTCGGTGCGATTCCGATGCGGGCCATCAGATCGCGAACGGCGTCGATGAAAGCCCGCGCCTGCGCCGCTTCGCCCGAGGCCTGCAGCCCCAGCAAGCGCCCCAGCTGTGCCACGCGGCCGCTTGCCACAACCACCGAGAAGTCCAGCACATGAGGCAGCACGATGGCGTTGGCGAGTCCGTGCGGCGTTCGATAGTAGGCGCCGAAGGTGTGGGCGATCGCGTGCACGTAACCAACGCTGGTGCGCGTGAACGCGATCCCCGCGTAATAGGACGCCATCGCCATAGCCTTGCGCGCTTCGATATCCGAACCATCGGAGCAGGCCCGCGGAAGATTCGCGAAGATAAGTTTGATGGCAGCCGTCGCGTAGCGCTCGGTGGCCGGAGACGAAGTGACCGCGAGGTACGATTCGACAGCGTGCGTCAGCGCGTCCATGCCGGTGGCCGCCGTCACCGGCGCGGGAAGTCCCACCATCAACAGCGGATCCAGGGCCGCCATCACCGGCAGCAGCTTGGAATCAACGACGAATTGCTTGGCGTGCGTGACGGAATCCGACACTACCGCGGCCAGCGTCACTTCCGAGCCGGTCCCCGCAGTGGTCGGAATCGCGAACAGAGGGAACGGGGTCTTTCGCACCTTGAAAAGCCCGGCGAGTTTGCGCAGCGGCTTGTCGTTGGTCGCCGCAGCCGCGATGACCTTGGCGGCATCCATCGGCGATCCGCCGCCGATCGCCAGCACCGCCTCGCAGCCCTCGCGCCTGAGCATCGCCAGCCCCGCCTCGACCTGTTCGAAAGTCGGATCGGGCTCGACACCGTCGTAGATGCACCAGCGTACCCCCTGCTTGTCGAGAGCCTCGGTGATCTTCGCGACCAGCCCGAGTTTCACCAGCACCGCGTCGGTGACGATCAGCAGTTTACCGACGCCGAGTTGAGCAATCGATGCACACAGGTCGGCAGAACATCCGGGTCCCAGCAACGTGAGCGGAATACGATCCGGAATCAGCTTGAAGACCTGCTTGCTGATGGCGATCGCGACGTCGTGGGCGGCTTTCTTGGCTGTAGTCATAGTGGGCGTTTTCTAGCAGAGCGGGCGTGGCTAGAACAACCGACGATGGCGGTCCGGGACTTCGAACGACGCAGAGGCGTGATGACACCGCACGTTTTGCAGCGCGACTCATCCCGGAACGGGATATGCGCGAGCCCGGGCCGATTGACTCAGGGGGGCGCAGCACTATAACCGCCAAGGCGAATATATGGCCCACGCCCCGAAAACAGCCTCCAAGCCCGAGCGGGCCGCTTCCGCCACCCGCCGGCCCAAGGCCCCCTCCGGCGTCGACACGATGTTTCGCGTGTTCTCCGACCACACGCGGCTGCGCATCCTGCGGCTGCTCGAGGATGGTCCGCTGTGCGTCGGCGATATCGTCGACATCCTGTGCGCGCCGCAGACGACCATCTCCCGCCACCTGGCTTACCTGCGCCGCTGCGGATTCGTAAAGGCGCAGCAGCACGGGCTGTGGATGTTCTACGAGCTGGCGGCGGCCGGCAATGCGCTGCACGTCAAACTGCTGGAATGTCTGGCCACCTGTGCCGAGTTGCTGCCCGAAGCGAAGGCCGACGTCGCACGCGCCCGCGCTGTCCGCCGCGCGGGCGGCTGCTGCCCCGACGGACGTCGTCTGATGGAACGTTCGCGTGCACTGGAGAAATGAAATGCCTACGCCCGACACCGACCGCCGGCTTTCCTTCCTCGATCGCTTCCTGACGCTGTGGATCTTCCTGGCGATGGCCGTGGGCGTTGCCGGCGGCTACCTGATTCCGGGCATCGAAGCCTTTCTCGACCGCTTCAGCATCGGGACCACGTCCGTTCCGATCGCCATCGGCCTCATCCTGATGATGTACCCGCCGCTGGCCAAGGTCCGCTACGAAGAACTCGGCGGCGTTTTCCGCGACCGGCGCATCCTGGGCCTGTCGCTGGTGCAGAACTGGATCGTCGGCCCGTTTCTGATGTTCGCACTGGCCGTCATCTTCCTGCCCGACAAGCCCGAGTACATGGTCGGCCTGATAATGATCGGGCTGGCCCGCTGCATCGCGATGGTGCTGGTGTGGAACGATCTGGCCAGGGGTGACCCCGAGTACTGCGCGGGTCTGGTCGCGTTCAATTCGGTATTCCAGATCTTGTTCTTCTCGGTTTACGCCTATGTATTCATCACCGTCCTGCCGACCTGGCTGGGTCTGCAAGGCGTCGTCGTCAACATCACAATCGGCGAAATCGCACGCAGCGTATTCATTTACCTCGGCATCCCGTTCCTGGCCGGCATGCTCACGCGCTTTTGGCTGATCCGCATCAAGAGCAAGCAGTGGTACCACGACGAGTTCATTCCCAAGATCAGCCCGATCACGCTGATCGCGCTGCTGTTCACGATCGTGGTGATGTTCTCGCTCAAGGGCGAAACGATCGTACAGCTTCCGATGGACGTGGTGCGTATCGCGATTCCGCTGCTGATTTTTTTCGTCGTAATGTTCCTGCTGGCTTTCTTCATGAGCAAGGCGGTCGGTGCCGACTATCCGCAGGCGGCTACGCTGTCATTCACCGCCGCGTCCAACAATTTCGAACTGGCGATCGCAGTGGCGGTAGCGACGTTCGGGATTCACCACGGCGCGGCGTTCGCGGCGGTGATTGGTCCGCTCGTCGAGGTGCCGGTGATGATCGGCCTGGTCAACGTGGCGCTGCGCCTGCGCCGCCAGTATTTCCGAACGGAGGACAGAACTCATGCCCGCTACAGTTGAAGTATTCGATCCGTCGATGTGCTGCTCAACCGGCGTCTGCGGCCCGAGCGTCGACCCGGTGCTGCCCCGATTCGCCGCCGACCTGCAATGGCTCGAACAGCGCGGCGCCCACGTCACCCGCCACAACCTTGCGCAGGAACCCGCGGCTTTCGCCGCCGATGCCGTGGTGAAGACCGCACTGGCCGAACACGGCACCGAGTGTCTGCCGCTGATCCTGGTAGATCGTCGCGTCGTCAGCCGCGGTCGCTATCCGGAGCGCGACGAACTCGCCCGCTGGGTCGGACTCGACGACAAGCCGCAGACGTCTTTGTACACCGACGCAGTGGCGGAACTGGTCGCTATCGGCGCAGCGATCGTCGCCAACTGCCAGCCGTGTTTCAAGTATCACTATGACCAGGCCCGCAAGCTCGGCGTCTCCAACGAAGACATGGCGCGGGCCGTCGCAACCGCTCAGAAGGTCAAGGACGCACCGGCCCGCGCAGTGCTCGATCTGGCCGACAAGTTCCTCGGCGTGACGACGCCGCACGCCGACGGTTCGCAGGCTGCGACGTCGTCATGCTGCACCCCGAGTGCCGCAGACGACACCGATTGCTGTACTCCGAGCGCTGCGGAAAGCTCATCCTGCTGCAGTTCCAGTGCTGCGCAGAAGTCGCCCGCGGACAAGTCGGGCTGCTGCGGCTGAGGCCTGCCTGCGATGTTTCGGCGGGTTCGGCAAGTCTACCTGGACGTCAACGCAACGACGCCGGTTGCCGCGGCCGTGCAGCGCCGCATGGCCGAAGTGCTCGACAAGTACCCGGGCAATCCTTCGGCCGCCTATCGCCTCGGCCGTGAGGCGGCCACACAGATCGCGCAGGCGCGCGCCGAGGTCGCCGCTGCCATCAATGCGAGCCCACAGGAAGTCGTGTTCACTTCCGGCGCCAGCGAAGGCAACAACCACGTCCTGCGCATGATCGCGGCGCACGCGCCCGCCTCACGCCGCCGTCTGGTGACGACGGCTATCGAACATTCCTCGGTCCACGCCGTAGCCGAAGAACTTGCCGAACAAGGACTGAGCGTGACGTGGCTGCCGGTGGACCGCCACGGAAGGGTTCGCGTCGAGGATCTCGCCGCCGTGCTCGACGATACGGTGTGCCTGGTCAGCTGCATGCTGGCCAACAACGAACTCGGCACCATCAACCCGGTGCGCGCACTGGCCGCGCTGGCCCACGAACGCGGCATCGCGTTCCACGCCGATTGCGTGCAGGCTCTCGGCAAAATCGCGGTCGACGTTCACGAACTCGGCGTGGATTACGCGACTTTCTCCGCCCACAAGGTGTTCGGTCCCAAGGGCGTCGGTGTTCTGTACGTTCGTGAAGGCGCGCCGCTGAGCACTTTCATAAGCGGCGGGCAGCAGGAGAACGGCCGGCGCGCAGGCACCGAGAGCACGCACAACATCGTCGGCTGCGGCGCCGCCTTCGCACGGGTCGAGGAACTGCTCGCCAAGGCGCCGATCGTCGCCGCACGGCGCGCGGCTCTGCTCGGCACACTGCGCGGAGCGATGCCGCAACTGATCGAGAACTCTCCCAGCGATGGTGTCGTCCCCAACACGCTCAACCTGCGATTCCCGGGCATCCGCAACGCCGACCTGCTGGCATTCCTCGATCTGCACGGCGTCAGCGTCTCCGCCGGCTCGGCGTGCAGCGCTCAGGGCGGCAAACCTTCGCACGTGCTTACCGGCATCGGCATGACCGAAGCTCAGGCCCAGGAAAGCCTGCGCCTGAGCTTGTCGTCCGACACTTCCGACAGCGACATCGCATACGTGGCGGATCTGGTCGGACGCTTCGTGCGCGGCGAGGCGCCCGCGATCTCGCTGGTTTCGCCCGGACAGATCGACGCCGCGTTCATCGATGACGAGCGCAACTTCATGCTCGACGTGCGCCTGGGCGTGGAGCGCCGGTTCATGAAGGGCATGCCAAACTCGCACGAGATTCCGTTTCTGGACTTCGGTCGCTGGCTCGATCGTTTGCCGCGAGCGCGCAACATCGTCGTGGTGTGCAGCACCGGCGTCGACGCCAGCATCGTCGCGTACGCACTCAAATCGCGCGGCTTCGCCAATGTCGGACTGCTGGTCGGCGGCCTGTGGGCATGGCGCGCAGCGCATGGGGCGCTGTACCGCGCGCGAGCCGGATCGAAGGTAACGGTCGTGTCGTAAGCCTGGACATGCTGCGCGCATGCGGCGGCACCTGGCGGCGGAACTCGACGCTCGCCCGGCGGCGCTCGGCGCCCGTGTCAGCCCGCCGAGAACCCGCACCAGTCTCTCGCGTAAGACACCGCGAGATGGACGAGCGTCGCGTCGTCGCCGGGATTTTCGTAAGCGTGATGACGATCGGCCCGGAAGAACAGCGCGTCGCCGGCTTCGAGGCTGGCGCTGTTCAGCGTCGGCTCGAATCACCAGACTGCCGGGTACCACCAGTATGTGCTCGACCGAAGGTCTGCGGCGCGTGGCCCGACGAGGCCAACGTGTTTCAGCCGCATAGGCGATGGCGCCGTGCCGTGCGCCGTCTCGTAACTCGGCTCCGAGCCCGTGCTTGTGGTAGCGGGAAAACGCCGGATGATCTGCTCGAAGTAGAGGCAAAGGTCGAAACCCGCCCTGTAGATCGGCAGATGATCGGTGCGCCCCACTGACCTATCCTTCGTCAGTACGGCTCCGAGCCCGGCCTTCGGGCGGGCACCTCTATACCGGCCGCTTCATGTTGTAGCGTGAAAATACTCACGCTCGGCCGGAATTCCCCGGGAAAGGTTGAGTCCTCTCCCGGGAAATTCCACCGGCCAAATTTTCAAATCTCAAATGACCAAAGATCCGAGTCACCTGCCGGAGCGAACCGCACGGACGAACCCGTCGCTCGTCTTGCCGTTGGCGTAGCTGTCCGCGCCCCCGCCGTACGTGCCGACGCCCCACGCGCCCGTCGGGCTGCCCGCGTAGGTAGACGCGGACCAATAGCCCGACGCTGCGTCCGCCCCGAGTTCCGAAACGGTGCACGGGGAAGTCGCGCACGGGTAGGTCTCCGGCAGCAGAATCGTCTGCAGTTCCGCTATCGTCGGCAACCGCCAGCCGTTGGCACCGGCAAAACCTCCGCCCGAGTTCAGGTCCGCCAGGAAATCCGTGAACGCGGTGCCGTCCCCGTCCGTGTCGTCGGCGTCCCCGTTCGTCCAGGTGTAGTAGTTGTCAACGTCGTGCCGATCCGAAGGGTTCGCTCCGCTGCCGGCGACGGTGGTCTTCTTCTCCCAGACCAGTCCGGTGAGGTGGTCGGTAACGGTGCTGTCCCCGTTATCCTCGAAGCGTGGATCCGCGCACGACGTACCCACGTTCTTGGCTACCAGCTTCGCCCACGCTGCGTCGTACTTCACGCGGCACTTCGCGAAGGCAGTCTGAGCCTTGTCCCAGTCGGTAAGGAACGTCACCTTCGCCTTGGACTGGCAAGAAGCGTACGCCCCCGCGGCTTTTTCGAGCCCAGCAGTACAAGCCGTCTGGTCCGCGCGGGCCGCGTTGGTGGTCAGCAGGAATGCGGCCGTGGCCAGCATTGTCGTGATTGTCTTCTTCATGGCTTCTCCTGAGGTGGAATCCGCTTTGCGGGAAATTCCAAAGGCAAAATTTTCAAATCTCAAATGACCCAATGACCAAGTCACGAGCCGGAGCGAACCGCACGGACGACGCTGCTGTTCGTCTTGTCGGTGCTGAAGTCGTTCGCGTT
>CAITLU010000001.1 GCA_903893315.1 uncultured bacterium | reverse complement strand
GTCGAAGGTGTCGCGGTCTGAGAATTCGCCGGGAAGGAGCAACTTCGCGAGGTAATACAGGTCGCCGAGGCCCGTTTGGATCGGTGTTGCGCTCAGCATGATGACCGCCTCTGCGCGCTCGCAGAGCAAGGCGCCTAGGCGGTGCTGCAGGGAGGCCGGATTGCGTAGACGGTGGGCCTCGTCGAAGATCAGGCAGTCGATGCTGATGGGCGATAGGCGAATGGCATCGACCATCGCGCGCAGGGTTTCATACGAAGCAATCCAACGAAACGACGGCGGAGTGCGTCCTTCCGCCAGGGCGGCTGTAACCTCCCGTTTCGCGACGAGCGCGAAGCGCTGGCCGAAACGCTTCTCGAGCTCCATCTGCCACTTGAGTCGCAACCGAGCCGGGACGACGACGAGCACGTGCTCAAGCGGGCGGGCGGCTTCCAGTTCCGTGAGGACGTATCCAGCTTCGATCGTTTTGCCGAGGCCAACATCGTCGGCGATCAGCAGGCGGCGTTCAGTCGAGTGCAGAAGTTTCAAGAGCGGCTTGAACTGGTGCGGATAGAACTGGGTGCGCGCGCTGGAAAAGGACTTGGCGATGCGACTTGGTGGGCGCATCACGCGGCTGCGCGTCATCGAAAGGCGAAACGCGGCGGCCCCGGCAGCGGCGCCATTCGCGAGGTCATCCCACGGGGAGCGGACGGGGCCAACGGCTCGCAAGCTGCTTTCGGCGATTGCGAGGATGCGCCCGCCGATGAGGACGTCGTAATAGAATGTTTCGGCCTGTGGGTGCCAGCGGGAGCTCTGGAGGACGCCGACCTGATCTGCGGCGTTGATCCGTTGGACGATGTCTCCGGACTTGAAGAGCGGATCGGGCATGAAGACTCACCGTTCGGCGCTCTCGGGTGGGGCGAGGCGCGTTCGTGAAAGTGGCCCCGGGCAACGAGCAGGCTGATGCTTCGTTATCACGGGACGGCGGTGTGGGTAAAGCGATGTGTTCGGTACGCGTTCGGAGAGCACCTCTGATCGTGCAAGGTGGTCGCGCCGCGCTGGTGACGCGCTGCGCGTCGCTTGCGTCGTGTGGACCAAAGAGGGGTTGGCTGCTTCGGGCTCGGCCAGGCAGATCCGCGCAGACGCATGTCACGCGGGGTCCACTCTCGCGGGGCGATGCTGTCCGTCTTGGCGCTGCGTTGCCCGGCGAGGCCTGAAGGGCGTGGCCACGAGTGCCGTTGCGCGCCGCGCCATGACCGCGTCGGCCGTCTGGCCGCCTCGGGGTGCCCCCCGATGCCCCGCCCCATGCGGCCACCGGCCCCAGTCCCGCGCCCTCAACGCGCCATCTTGACAGGCGCGCTGCCGGTGGCTACATGTTGAGCCATGGGCGACGTGACCTACTCGATCGACGAGCTCGAGCGCCTCACGGGGATCAAGGCGCGGACCATCCGGTTTTACGTGGAGAAGGGGCTCTTGCCGGCGCCGGAGTTCCGGGGGCGCTACACGACCTACGGGCCGGTGCACCTGAACCGTCTGCAGCGGATTCGCGCGGATCGGGAGGCTAGGTTCACGCTCGACCAGATCGCCGCTCGCCTCGCCGCTATCGGTCGCGTGGCCCCGAGGTCTGGGTCTGGTTCGCGTCCGGGTGGCATCGGGGCGAAGTGGGCGATGCATGCTCGGGAGACGCGCTACGAAGTGCCGCTCGAGGGCACGCACAGGGTGGAGGAGCCCCGCGCAGCTTACGGCTGCCTCTCCATGCCGCCCTCGGAGCCGGAACGCGAGAAGGTATCGGCTCCCCGCCGCCCGGTCGCGACCGACGGCCCCGTCGCCCAGCATTGGCGGCGGTACGAGCTGGCGCCTGGGCTCGAG